>NZ_CP041656.2:4800000-6000000 GCF_007290395.2 Bradyrhizobium cosmicum
CGGCGAGTTGTGGATGATCCCGGAGAGCTCGCTCCATGGCGACGTCGCGCTCTACAAATGCGTCCGGTTCCCGGACAAATGGGAGCGGCACGCGACGCTGCTCTCCGGCCTCGAGATCGCCGACGCGACGATCACGCGGCACAACGGGCTGAACTATCTGTTCGGAGCCTGGCGCGACGGAACCGGCGGCTATTCGGATTCGCTGGCGATCTACTACGCTGACCACCTGCTCGGCCCCTGGACGCCCCATGCCAGCAACCCGGTCATGATCGACCGCGCGAGCACGCGGCCGGCGGGGAATTTCGTCACCATGGACGGCAAATTGTGGCGGCCGGTGCAGGATTGCGCCGATGGATATGGCGCGGCGCTCGCTCTGGCGGAGATTGTCGAACTGTCGCCGACGACGTTCAAGCAGATCGTCCGCCACTCGCTCAAGCCCGGACCGCTGTGGCCCGGACGAAAGCTGCACACACTGAACCGCTGCGGCCGGCTCGAGGTGATCGACGGATCGCGCGTTCAGCCCAAGACCCGCGCCTTCGCAGCCAGATTCCCATCGGCGGTCTTGCCCCCGCGGACCAGCCCGCACACGGCCTGAACGGCACTGGCCTCTCGTTCTAGAACTGCACCCCGCGCGTCAGGGCGCCGTCGACGACGAGGTTCGTCCCCGTAATGAAGCTCGCGGCGCGGCTGGCGAGGAAGACGGCGGCGTTGGCCATTTCCTGCGGCGTGCCCATTCGCCCGGTCGGATTGAGCGCCAGCGCGGTCTTGTAAAGCTCGGGGTTGTTGTCCTTGATCATGTTCCAGACCCCGCCCTCGAAATAGGTGTTGCCCGGCGAAACCGAGTTGGCGCGAATACCCTTGCCGGCGAGCTGATTGGCGAGACCTTGCGTGTAATGGATGATGGCCGCCTTGAAGGTGCCGTAGGGACCGGCGGCGAAATCGACCTCGCGCCCCGAGACGCTCGATATGGTGACGATCGCGCCGGCGGCGCTCTTCTCCAGATAGGGCATGGCTGCGTTCACCAGCCGGACCGTGCCCATCATGTCGGTCGCAAACTCCTTCTCCCAGCTTTCGTCGTCCTGGCCGATCGCGAGCGCGCTGACATTGGCCACGACGACATCGATGCCGCCGAGCTTCGAGGCCATATCGCCCACCCAGGCCTTCAGCACAGCCGCGTCGGCGACGTCGACCGCGCCGCCATAGGCCGCGACGCCCTTGGCCTTGAGCGCAGCGACCGTGCTCTCGACCTCGGCCAGATTGCGGGAGCACACGCCGACATCGGCGCCTTCGGCGGCGAACGTCTCGGCGATCGCCCGGCCGATTCCCTTGGTGCTTCCCGTGACGAGAACCTTGGCGCCCTTGAGTCCCAGATCCATGGCTGAATTCCTTTTCCTGATTCAGTAATTGTTCGCGACCGCCTTGACCAATCCACGATAGCTGTGCGGCATGCGCATCGACACCAGATCCTTTCGCCGCACGACGTTGGTCGGATAGACGCTGTCGAGATTGGTGGTGTCAACCAGCTCGGTTGCAAGGCCCGTGCCGCCGGCCGCG
The DNA here is from genome assembly GCF_007290395.2 of Bradyrhizobium cosmicum. Taxonomy (NCBI): domain Bacteria; kingdom Pseudomonadati; phylum Pseudomonadota; class Alphaproteobacteria; order Hyphomicrobiales; family Nitrobacteraceae; genus Bradyrhizobium; species Bradyrhizobium cosmicum. Next base: position 4,801,555 of record NZ_CP041656.2, read on the forward strand.
ATCGCCTCCCGCCGCGGGAACGCGAACGTGTCGGGGCCGAACACCCCGCTCAGCCCGGGATAACCGCGCTCGGGATCGACGACATTGGCGAAGGCGAAGAACAGGTTGTTTTCGCCGGCGCGAACCCGGAAATGATGCCAGTGATGTGGATCCGGCCCGGTCGGAATCGGTGCCGGCTGATCGACCTGCGTGCCGGCATGCGACGAACTGAAGCGCCCCTTGATCGCGGCGGGGCACGCGATGAGATCGCAGCCGCGCAACGCCAGCACCCGCCCCGCCTCCGGGAACGACGCATCATGACCGATCAGCAGCCCAATCCGGCCGATCGGGGTGTCGACGACGGTCCAGCCGTCACCGGCGGTGGCCCAGCTGCGCTCGTCGGCGGTGAGATGCGTCTTGCGATACACCGAGATGCTACTGTCGGGCGCGACGAGGCAGGCGCTGTTGTAGAACAGATCGCCGTCACGCTCGGCGAGGCCGCAGACGAGGTAGAGCCCGAGCTCGCCTGCAATCCTGCCGAGGCTGTCGGTCGCCGGCCCCGGGATCGGTTGCGCCGATCTCGCGGGATCGGCCAGTCCCGTCAGCGCGAGTTCCGGAAAGACCACCAGCTCCGCGCCCTCGTCCCTGGCCTTGCGCGCGAGCGCTGCGATCTCGCCAAGGTTTTGGCTGACGTCATCGCGAGGTGAAAATTGCGCGACGCTGACTTGCGATGTCTTGCCCGTCGGCCACGGCTCGCGGCCATAGAGCCCAAAGAAATCACGCGGATTCCAGCTGAACGTATCGGTGAGCAGTTCAGGATAAAGCTCCGGCCGACGCTGTGCGAACACCGTCTCGCCGAGCACGCGGCGCGCGCGGGCTGCGTCAAGATCGATCTCCGACATCAGCACACCGTCGCCCTTGTCGAGCACGGCCGTCACCTGCCCATCCGGCGCGATCACGCAGCTGCCGCCGCTGAACTGCACGGAGCGCTCCAGACCCCATCGATTGCTCTCGATGACGTAGCAGCCGTTCTCGAAGGCGCGGCTGATCCAGTATGGCGCCGGCGTGCGCTCCGCCAGCCAGTTCGAGATGTGGCAGATGACGTCCGCGCCGCCGAGCGCCATTAACCGCGCGGTCTCGACGAAATGGATATCCATGCAGATCAGCAGCGCGATCCGCCCGATCGGCGTCTCGAACACCTGGTTGTGCAGATCGCCCGCCGCCGCCCATTTCGGCTCGGAGATATAGGGATGCGTCTTGCGATGGCAGCCGACGATGCCGTCGGGCCCGATCAGGACGGCCGAGTTGAAGTAGATACCGTCTTCGTCGACCTCCGGCATGCCGACCACGATGTAACAGCCGTGCTTGCGCGCCAGCGCCGCAAAGCTATTCGTGGTCGGCCCCGGGATCGTCTCGACAAAGGGGGCGACCTCTGCACGGTCGAACCAGCAATAGCCGGTCGTTCCCATTTCCGGCGTGACGATCAGCCTGGCACCGGCCGCCGCCGCCTGCTCGCAGAGCTCGAGCAGGCGCGCGATGTTGCGCTCCTTCTCGAACATGGTCGGCTCGAACTGGATGGCGGCGACCTTGTGCTTGGTGGACATGATCCGGCTGGCCTCAAACGAGATAGGACTTCTTGATGGAGGCACCGAGCGTATATTTCGGGTCCACCATGTTGCCGACCCGCATCCGTCCGGCCTGGGTCAGCAGCATATAGGCGTCGATCTCATCGAAGCCGTAATCGGCCGCCATCCAGCGGCAGAGTTCGCGATAGGCGATGCGTGCCGCATCCTCCATCGGCCGTGCCGAACCGATCGTCATGATGAAATCCTTGGTCTCGAGCCGCGGCCAGGCGATGGTCCAGTTCTTGATCAGGTCGATCTGCACCGTGGTCACGGTCGGATGCTCGATGGCGACGCCGCAGAGCTCGCCGTCACCCTGCGCGGCGTGGCAGTCGCCAAGATAGAGCAGCGCGCCCTTGGTGTTGACCGGCAGGTAGATGACGGCGCCGACGCCGACATCCGGAAGGTCCATGTTGCCGCCGTAATAGTCGGGAACGAGCGATGAGATCGCCTCGATCTCCGGCGAGGTGCCGATGGTGCCGATGAAGGGCTCATAGGGCAGCGTGATCTTGTCGTTCCACTTCGTGCCCGTCTTGGCGTCGATCTCGAGCTTCTTGACGCGCTCGGGCAGTGCGGGATTGAGCAGCGCCGTATTCCCCGTGCTGACCAGGCCGCCGAAATCCGGCATGATCACGGTGGTGCCGCGCGGCTGCGGCCCTCGCGGCACGATGCTCTCGATGTAGACCGCGAGCGTGTCGCCCTTCTCCGCGCCGTTGACGTGGATCGGACCGTTCTGCGGATTGAGGAACGGGAAGTTGAGAATTTTCGACGGGCTGTCGGTCTCGTGCTTGATCGCGCCTTCGAACGCGTCGTGGGTCTCAGCGGAGACGACCGCGCCGGGATCGACGGTCAGCACCGAATCCACATAGGGCCCGTACACATAGTGGTACTTGCCCTGCTCGCTTTCCGTGATCGTGTATTCCTTGCCGCGCGCGCCCTTGGCGACGCCTTTGCGTGCCATGATCGACTCGTTTTGCCAGGCCATTGCTGTTCTCCTTGGTTGGACTGTCTAGACCGCGAGGTGCCGGCGCATCTCCGCCACGTCGTCGAGCGCCGAACGGTCGAGACTTGCGACGATGCGGCCCTTGTCCATGACGTAGCAGCGCTGCGCCATAGCGCGGATCATGTCGAGATTCTGCTCGACCAGGATGATGGTCACGCCGGTCTTGCGGTTGAGCTCGACCATGTTGCGCGCGATGTCCTGGACGATGTTGGGCTGAATGCCCTCGGACGGCTCGTCCAGCAGGATCAGGCTCGGATCGGCTATCAGGACCCGTCCGATCGCCAGCTGCTGCTGCTGGCCTCCGGACATGGTGCCGGCACGCTGTTGCCAGCGCTCTTCGAGAATGGGAAAGGCCTCCACGATCTTGCGCCGGCCCGCCTCGGGGATGCCGCCGCCCTTGATTGCGGCACCGACGGCGACGTTCTCGCCGACGGTCAGGCGCGGAAAGACGTCGCGGCCCTGCGGCACATAGCCCATGCCGAGCCGCGCCCGCTTGTGCGCCGGCAGCGATTCCACGGCCTCGCCGCGATAGACAATCGAGCCGCTCATCGCCGGCACGAGCCCGATCAGGCTCTTCATTAACGTCGATTTGCCGACGCCGTTGCGCCCGATGACGGCGACGATCTCGCCTTCCCGCACCTCGATCTCGAGGCCCTGGAGCACCGGCTTGCCGCCATAGCCGGCCCGCAAGCCCAGCGTCGAGAGGATCACTTCCTTGCGCGGCATATCAAGCATGGGCCTGCCCCAGATAGATCGCTGCCACGCGCTCATCGGCCACGATCTCGTCGATCGAGCCCTGCGCGAACACTTGGCCGAGATGCAGCACCGTTACGCGCTGGGCGACCTGCCGCACGAACGCCATGTCGTGCTCGATCGCCAGCACGGTCATGCCGCCGGCATTGAGCCGCTGCACCATTTCGCCGGTCATGTGGGTTTCCTCCGGCGACATGCCCGCGGTGGGCTCGTCGAGCAGCAGGAGGCGCGGCTTCAGGCTGATCGCCATGCCGATCTCCAGCCATTGTTTCTGGCCGTGGCTGAGATTGCCCGCGGTCTGCGCCTGCTCGGATTCAAGGCCGAGGAAGCCGAGCAGCCGATCGATCTCAGCTTCGAGCTCGGCGCCGCGATGCCGGATCTGCAGGGCGATCTCGAGGTTCTGGCGGACGGACAGGCCCTTGAAGACGCCCGGCACCTGGAACTTGACCGACAGGCCGCGGTGAATCCGCGCAAAGGATTTCAGCGCGGTGATGTTCTCTCCCGCAAAGACGATCTCGCCGCTGCCGGGGTGATACTCACCGAGGATCAGGCGAAACAGCGTGCTCTTGCCGGCACCGTTCGGCCCGATCAGGCAATGGATCTCGCCGGGCTCGAGCGTCAGGTTCACGCCGTTGGTGACGTGCAGGCCGCCAAAATGCTTGTTCAGTTCGCGCAGCTCGAGCAGCGACATCAGCCGGCCCTCTGCGTGAGGCGCGCTGCGAGCCGCCCGAGCCAGTTCATCGCGCCGAGCACGAGGCCGTTCGGAGCGATCAGGACTGTGAGCACGAGCAGGACGCCCATGAAGACGAGCGCGTACTGGCTGCCATAGATCGTCAGCGCCTGGAACGCCGCGAGCACCACCAGCGTGCCCACCACGGTCGAGGTCAGGTCGCTGCGGCCGCCGACCGCGACCCAGATCAGCGGCAGCGCCGCCGCCGTCATGCCCATGCTCGACGGCGTGATGTATTGGCCCCACGCCGTGTAGAGCACGCCCGATATCCCCGCGAGCGCGGCGCCGATGACGAAGGTGATGAGCTGGTATTTGCGGATGTCGTAGCCCAGCATCTCCGCCCTTTCAGGGTTCTCGCGGATGGCGACGATGACGTTGCCGAACGACGAGTTCATCAGGATGCGCAGGGCCAGATAGACGAAGACCAGGAGCCCGAGTACGAAATAGTAGAGCCCGACATCGGCGAACAGCACGATCGGCTCCCCCGGCCAGGGGATGGTGAGCGGCGGCATGGCGCTCATGCCGTTGAAGCCGTTGAGCCTCGCGCTGCCGATGTGCCATTCCGGCCCCGCGGTCTGCGCCATGAAGCGCTCCAGCATCAGCGTCACGGCGAGCGTGACGATGCCGAGAAACACACCAGCGATGCGGCCGAAGAACATGAAATAGCCGAGCAGGACCGCGAACAGCGCCGCGATTGCGATTGCAGCGACAAACGCGACCAGCGTGAAGCCATAGGCCGAGCCGAAATTGAGGGTGAGAACCCCGTAGCCATAGCCGGCGATGCCGAAGAACGCGGTCTGGCCGAACGACAGCGAGCCGCCATAGCCCCAGATCAGGCACAGGCTGAGAGCGATGAAGACCCAGACAAAGAAGTAGACGGTATTGCCGACCGTGTAGCCGTCGCTGAACAGCGGATAGGCGAGCGCGATCGCAAGCACGATGGCAAACAGGCCCCAGAAGGCCCGACCACGACCGACGGTCTGCGGGCCTTCAAGACGGCGAAAAAAGGAAACGAGAGCAGTCACGACGCCATCACTCCGTCAGGTGCGTTCGCGCAGCACGAAGCCGGAGATGCCCTTCGGCAGCACCCGGACCACGATGATGACGGCGACCAGCAGGCCGATCTGGCCGAACAACTGTCCCTGCCAGGACGTCATCCCCGACTTCACGATCGCGAGCAGGCCGCCGGCAGGCGCGGTACCGAGGAAAACGTCGGCGCCGCCGATCACGACCGTGACGAACGCCTCCATGATGAAGGTCGCCCCCATGGTCGGCACCAGCGTCATGGTCGGCGCATAGAGGCCGCCGGCAAGGCCGGCGAGCCCCGCGCCGCAGGCGAAGGTCAGGCTGTAGATCAGCCGCGTATCGACGCCGAGGGCCGCCGCCATGTGCGGCACCTGGATGGTGGCGCGCGCCAGCACGCCGAAGCGGGTCCAGTTGAACAGCGCATAGAGCGCGGCGAGCACGCCGAGCGCGGAGCAAAACAGCACGATGCGGTAAATCGAATAGGAGTAGTCGCCGACCTGGAAACTGCCGAACGGCGTGCCGACCCCCGCCATCGTCGAGCCGACCATGATCAGCGTGCCCTGCGTCGCGATCAGGCTGAGCCCCCAGGTTGCGACGATGGTGTCGAGCGGCCGATCGTAGAGATGGCGGATCACCGCGAGCTCGACAAGCACGCCGACCAGTGCGGACACGATCGTCCCCGCCAGGATACCGAGCGGGAGCGGCAAACCGGCATGCACGGTCGCCGCGGTGACATAGGCACCGCACATGATGAACTCGCCATGGGCCAGATTGATTACACCCATCATGCCGAAGATCACCGCGAGCCCGCAGGCCGAGAGCACCAGGAACGCGAAGGCGTCACCGAATTGATAAAGTGCCGAAAAGACGTGGGTCGCGATGTCCATGAACCAACCAAATCGATAAGAGGGACGACGTTGCCGTCGCGGGTAACCGTGGTCGCCCCGGCGCGCAGGTACGCCGGGGCGACCAGCCGCCGGTCAGGGTTTCGGCGGAGGATTCGACGGCGTGTACTGCGCCATCGGATCTTTCTTGGTCAGATCGCAGCCGGCTTCACCCAGCCAGTACGGCTTGATGTCCTCCCAGGTCTTCGGGAAGGAGATCGAATGATCAGCACCAACCTTGGCGAGATAGATCGTGTGCGACATGTGCTGGCTCTTCGGGTCGATGCAGACCTTGCCTTCCGGCGCGTCCATGCAGACGTCGCCCAACGCGATCACCTTGCGGATATCCTCGCGCTTGGTCGACTTCGCCCGCTCCACCATCTGCTTGTAGAGATAGACGGCGAGATAGGAGTTTTCCGCCTCCTGATTCACGTAGGGCTCGCTCGGGAATTTGGCCTTGAACTTGGCGTAGAACTCCTTGCTCTTCGGCGAGTCGATCTCCTCGATGTAGTTGGTGGTGACGTACATGTCCTTCAGGCTCGGCGGCTTGAAGCGCTTGTGCTCGTAGCCCTGGCCGACGTTGACCGAGGAGGCCATCGGCAGGTTGACGTTGGCGGAGGCCGCCTGCTCATAGTAGGAAGCCTGCGCGGTGCCGACCAGCAGCGTGACCACGAAGTCCGGCTTGGCCTTCTGGATGTTCTGGATGCTCTGGGAGAACTGCGAGACGCCAAGCGGGATGAACTCCTCGCCGGCCATCTTGCCGCCGTTCTCCTTGACGATCTTGCGCACCCATTCCGCCGAGATCTGACCGAAATTGTAGTCGGCGGCGAGCGTGTAGACGTTCTTGCCGTACTTCTCCATCATGTAGGGAATGAGCGTGGAGAACTGCTGCTCCGGTACCGCGCCCGTTACGATCATGTGGCCGTCGCAGACCCCGCCTTCGTACTGGTTGTTGTAGAAGGCAAAGCCGTTGAACTGATCGACGATCGGCCGGTAAGCCTCGCGCGAGGCCGAGGAGAAGCCTGCGAACACCACGTCGACCTTGTCACGCTGGAGCACGCGTCGCATGAATTCCTGGTAGCGGGTGTTGTCGGACTGCGTGTCGTAAGGAACGAGCTCCAGCGGCCGGCCCATGATGCCGCCCGCCTTGTTGATCTCCTCGGCGGCGAGCTGGATGGCGTGGACCTTGCCGATCGTGGCCGCGGCGAAGTCGCCGGACTGATCCTCCAGCACACCGAGCTTGATCGGGTTCTCCGCCGCGTATGCCGGGACTGATCCGAGGACAAGCGTCCCCGTGAGGGCTGCGGCACGCAGCCCCCGCAATACAGACTTGCTCATTTTGCTTCTCCTAGATGGCTTGCTTGTTGCCGCCTTGCAGCATGATGCCGGTCGTGCGGCCGGACGTATCGGGCGGCTTCGCCCGCTTGCTCAGGAACTCCTCGCAATAGAGTTCCATGTTCTGCCGCGCGCGCATGCTTTCGCGACGGAGCTGGGAATAGGCACCTTCCTCGTCGAGGCCGCCCTGCTGCATCAGCAGGACCACGGCCCGGATCACCGCGCGACGACCGCGGCGGCGTTCCTCGAGGTCCTGCAGGCGTTCGCTCATTTCGGCGCGCAGCAGGAACTGGTTGATGCCCATGAACAGGGATGTGTAGACCGCACCGCCATGCACCGGCTTGCGCAGGAACGAGGTCGCACCGAGATTGACGAGCGCCTTCAGCCGGCTCGGCGCCTCGACGCCGACAAGGCCGATCACCGGCACCGGCGGCAGCCGCGAGGCGGGATGGACCTCGATGGCGACGGCGCCTTCGAGATCGCCGTCGACGAACAGAATGTCGCGGTCGGCCTGCAGGGTCGTCACGTCGATCTGCGCGCGGCCGTCGATGATTTCGGGGTATTCGGTGGAGACGCCAAGCTTGGCGAGCGTCGTTTCGAGCGTGCTCTCCCATCCGCCTCGCCGTGTCACGACGATGGCGCGGCCGCCCTTGAAGTTCTGTAGCAGTCGAGAGCTCATGATTACACCACCTTCAACAGCGGAGAGCGCATTGCGCTGGCAAAGCGCGGCGACGACTGGACGAGATAGGGATCGGGCGCGATCGGCTCGCGGGATTCCAGCAGCACCTCGAATTGCCCGTTGACGGACGAGCGGCCGATCCGCGGCGTGAGCCAGGCGTGAAAGGTCTGCCGGTCGATACGGACCTCGCCTTGCGGCGCACGCAGCCGCTGATCGGCCACGGCGGCGCGCACCTTGCGCGCATCGTCGGTGCCGGCCTGCGACAATGCGGCCGCGAGCAGCTTGACCGCGATATAGGACGACTCGGCGTCGGCCGAAGAGACCGGTCCATCCGGAAAGGATTGCGCATACGCATTGATGAAGGCGGCATTCTCCGGCGAATTCAGAGACGAGAAATAGACGCTCGACGACAGATGTCCGTCGATGGCATCGGGCCCGATCTCCGGCAATTCCGGTTCGGACAGCGTGCAGCTCGCGACAGGAATTTCCGCGGCCTGATCGATCCCGCGTGCGCGGCAGGCGGCACGGAACGCGCGGAAGAAGGCATAGGCGCTGGTGCCGATCAGATTGTTGAAGACGACGTCCGGGCGTTGCTCGATGATCGCGGCAATGACCTGGTCGACCTCGGTATCGCCCATCGAGAGATAGCGCTCGGCGAGCACGGTACCGCCGCGCGCGATCAGCGCCTCGCGGAAGATGCGGTTGTTCTCCCAGGCCCAGATGTAATTCGAGCCGATGCAGAAGGCGCGCGAGCCGACCCGGGACGCCAGATAGTCGACCAGCGGCAGCACGTGCTGGTTGGGCGCCGCGCCGGTATAGATGACGTTATCGGAACTCTCGAAACCCTCGTAGTGCGAGGGATACCAGAGCAGCCCGTCGAACTTCTCGAAACACGGGATCACCTCCTTGCGGCTCGACGAGGTGTAGCAGCCGACCACTTGGCGGATGCCGGAGCCGAGCAGCTCGAGGCTGAGCGAACGATAGCGCGCGAGGTCGCCCGACGGATTGACCACCACTGGCTCCAGCTCGATATCTTGGCTAGTTGCGTTGACCTCCTCAAACGCGAGCAACGCGCCATTGAGGATCGACCGCGCGACGACGCTGTAGGAGCCAGTCGTCGAGAACATCACGCCAATTCGATAATGTCTTCGCGTCATCACTCGATCCAAAACAAAAAAGCGCCCGCCGGCTGTAAAGCCGAGGGCGCGCTCGCCGCCAACCAAACACGCATTTGCGTGGCGTTGGAAATGGTTTGAACTTGTTCGCGTTGACGGGCTGCCTTGCCCGACGCTCGTGCATTACGGTCGTTGAGATCGGTTATTATGTCAAGCGCGTTGTTGCAGCGAAGATTGCCGCAATTCGTGCCGACGTGTAGCAAAACTGTGCAGTGCGGTCAGGGGCACCCGGAACTCCGTCTGCCCATCACTTTGTCGCGTCGATCCATATTCCCGGCTCTGAATGCTCCCGGATGTGGCTGACGAGAAAATCGGAAAACACCCTGATCTTGGCGGGCAGCCGGACGCGGTTCTGATAGGCGATGTTCATGGTGAGCAGCGGCAGCTCCCAACCCATCAGCACGGGCACCAGACGGCCGGCCGCGATATCGCTCTGCACAATGTAGAGCGGCTGGATCAGGATGCCGAGACCGGCACGCGCAGCGCCGCAGATGATCTGACCGTCATTGCTGTCGAGCGTCGGTGCGATCCGGATCGTCTGCGTTGCACCCCCCTGGCTCAGGCGCAGCGAATAGGGATCGTTGGCGAGATTGTAGATCAGCATGTTGTGGCGGGCGAGATCGGCGGGATGCTCCGGCCGTCCGTGCTTCTCCAGATAGGACGGGGCAGCCGCGAGCACGCGATGCATCTGGCCGATGCGGCGGACGATGATGTTGGAATCCGGTTCCTGCTCGCGCGTGCGGATCGCCACGTCGATGCCGGCTTCGATGAAGTCCAGATAGCGGTTTGCGCTGGTGATCTGCACGCTGAGATCAGGATAGAGCGCGCGGAAGGCCGGCAGCATCGGCGCGAGATAGATCATCGCGAAGGACAGCGAGCTCGTCACCCGCAGCATGCCCTTCGGCGACAGCGCTCGGTCGGAGACGGCGTCTTCGGCTTCGGCCAGCTCGTTCAGGAGCGGGCTGCAGCGCTGCAACAGCTCCTGCCCCGCTTCGGTCAGCCATTGCCGGCGCGTGTTGCGCTCGATCAGCCGGACCGCAAGCCGCTCCTCCAGCGCGCTGAGATGGCGGCTGGCAGCCGCGTTCGACATCCGCAGCGTATCGGCGGCCTTGGACAGGCTGCCGAGCTCAGCGGTTCTGGAGAAGACTTCGAGTTGGAGCAGTCGGTCCATTTTTTCACAAATCGGAAAAGAGACTTACAAATTTTGGTCTTTATTTCCACTTTCCGCAAGGCAAAATAGCGCCAACAAAGCACAATGGCAGGCGAGGAAATCAGGAAATGTCGGGCCCGATCAGGCACATCGTGATGTGGCGGCTACGCGGGGAGACCCCGGATGAGCGCGCCGCGGCCCGGGTCAAGGTCAAGACCCTGTTCGAAGGCCTGCGCGGCCGGATCGACGGCCTCACCCATATTGAAGTCGGTGTCGACGTCAGCGATGTCGACTACGCCTGCGATGTCGTTCTGTTCTCCGAATTCACCGACCACGCCGCGCTGGCGGCCTACGCCACCCACCCTGAGCATTTGCGTGTCCGCGAGGCGCTGGGCGACTTGCGGATCGGACGCTTCCAGGTCGATTATCCCATCAAAGAGACCGGCGCATGATCGGTTCGTTCACCTTCGAAAACCTGCCCTGCCGTGTCGTGTTCGGCAGCGGAACGCTGGCCTCGGCTAGGGCCGAGGTGGAGCGGCTCGGCGGCAAGCGCGCCCTGGTGCTGACGACGCCGCAGCAGGAGGCACAAGGCAAGAGCCTGGGAGCCGCGCTCGGCCCGCTCTATGCCGGCATTTTTCCCGGCGCGACCATGCACACCCCGGTCGAGGTCACGGAGCGCGCGCTCGCGGCGATGAAGGGGTGCGAGGTCGACTGCGTGGTCTCGCTCGGCGGCGGCTCCACGACCGGCCTCGGCAAGGCGCTCGCCTTGCGCACCGGCGTCAACCAGCTCTGCATTCCCACCACCTATGCCGGCTCGGAGATGACGCCGATCCTCGGCCAGACCGATAACGGCCTGAAGACCACGGTGCGCGACGCGGCCGTGCTTCCGGAGACCGTGATCTACGATGTCGATCTCACCCTGACGCTGCCGGCCAGCCTCGCCGCAACGTCCGGCATCAACGCGATAGCCCATGCGGTGGAAGCGCTTTACGCGCGCGACACCAATCCCGTGACATCGCTGATGGCGGAAGAAGGCATCCGGGCCTTGGCCCGCGCCCTGCCCGCCATTGCCTTAAAGAGTGACGACCGCGAGGCCCGCACCGAGGCGCTCTATGGGGCCTGGCTGTGCGGGGTCTGCCTCGGCACGGTCGGCATGGCGCTGCATCACAAGCTCTGCCATACACTCGGCGGCACGTTCGATCTGCCGCATGCGGAAACCCACACCATCGTGCTGCCGCATGCGCTGGCGTACAACGCACCGGCCGTGCCCGATGCGATGGCGCGGATCTCGCGTGCGATCGGCGCGGCCGATGCCTCGCAGGGACTCTTCGACCTCGCGAAACGGCTGGGCGCCAGGCTGGCCCTGCGCGACATCGGCATGCCCGAGAGCGGCATCGACAAGGCAGCCGATCTCGCCGTCACCAATGCCTACTGGAATCCGCGCCCGCTCGAGCGGGGCGCCATCCGCGACCTTATTGCGCGCGCCTGGGCCGGCGAGCCGCCGGTTGCCATCAAAGCGGCGGCATGAAGAGATGCAGCGCACGCTGATCAAATCCGCCACGGTCATCAGCATGGATGACGCGATCGGCGATCTCAATACCGGCGATGTGCTGATCGAGGGCAGCCGCATCGTCGACGTGCGTCCGTCGATCGAGCTCGGGAGCGGTGCGAGCGAGACCGAGATCGTCGACGGCAAAGGCCGCATCGTCATCCCCGGCCTGATCAATGCGCATATGCACACCTGGCAGACCGGCTTGCGCGGCTATGCCGCCAACTGGACGTTGCTGGAATATTTCCGCCACATGCATGCCGGGCTCGCGACCGTGTTCCGACCGGAGGACATCCACATTGCGACGCTGGTCGGCGCGCTCAACCAGATCAATTGCGGCACGACCACGCTGGTCGACTGGTGCCACAACAATCCGACACCCGATCACACCGACGCGGCCGTGCGCGGCCTGATCGAAAGCGGCATCCGCGGCGCCTTCTTCCACGGCTCGCCGAAGCCCGAGCCGAAGCCAGGCGAGCCGCATTTCTCCGAGGTTCCGCATCCGCGCCGCGAGATCGAACGGCTGCTGGCGGGCCCCCTCGCCGACCGCGATGGCCTCGTCACGCTCGGGCTTGCCATCCTTGGCCCGCATTATTCGACGCTCGACGTCGCCATGCACGATTTCCGCCTGGCGCGGGAGCTGAAGCTGATCGCATCGATGCATCAGGGCGGCGGTCCGGCCAAGACGCCGGGGGGCTGGGAGAAGCTGATCGAGGCCGGCCTGGTCGGCCCCGGCGCCAACATCGTCCATGGCAACGACCTGCCCGACGATCTCCTCGACAGGCTGGTCGATCTCGGCGTGTCGTTCTCGGTGACGCCTGAGAATGAGATGATCCAGGGGCATGGTTTTCCGATCACCGGGCGGCTGCTCAAGCGCGGCGTGCGGCCGACGATCGGCATTGATCTGGAGTCCGTGCTGGCCGGCGACCTCTTCGGCGTTGCCCGCATCGCACTGTCGATGCAGCGGGCACTCGACAATGCGGAGTCGCGTAAAGAGAGCGGCACCATTCCGGCGACGACCACGATCCCCGTTCGGGAAGCGCTACGCTGGATCACGACGGAAGGCGCCCGCATGCTCGGCCGCGAGGACCAGATCGGATCTCTGACGCCGGGCAAGCTCGCCGACCTCGTCGTCATCAATGCGTCCGATCTCAACCTTGTCCCGGTGCACGATCCCGTCGCGACCGTCGTGATGCAGACGGGCCTTGCCAATATCGAGGCCGTCATGATCGGCGGCGCCTGGAAGAAGCGGAACAGCCGGTTGCTGGTCGAGGGGCTGGAAGCGAAGAAAGAGCTGCTGGCGCAATCCGGCCGGCGGTTGGTGCAGGACATCGAACGACAGGGACGCGCCGCCTGAGCGGCCAACGGACAACAGCAATGACAGACGCATCAACGAACGTCGCTTTCATCGGGATCGGCAAGATGGGCCTGCCGATGTCGGCCCTCGTCGCCAAGGCCGGCTATGCCGTCACCGCGTTCGATCAGAACGCGGCGCGGATCAGCGAAGCGCGGGCGCAAGGCATCTCAATCGCAGCATCGCCGGCGGAAGCTGTCAGCGGCAAGGCTGCGGTCATCACGTCCCTGCCCGATGACGCGGCCTTGCGCGGCGCCCTACTCGGCCCGACCGGGCTGATCGCCGCGATGGCGCCCGGAGCCGTCTTGATCGAGACCAGCACCGTGAGCGTCGAGGCGTCCGCCGAAGTTGCGGCCGCCGGGCAGGCGCGCGGAATTGCCTATCTGCGCTCGCCGGTCTCCGGGAACGCCAGCATCGTCCACACCGGCGCGCTGACCTGCTTCGTGTCAGGGCCGAAGGACGCCTTCGAGAACGCGAAGCCGCTGTTCGCAGCCTTCACCCGCGCCCAGACTTATCTCGGGCCCGCCGAGGAAGCGCGCTACGCAAAACTCTCGGTCAATCTGATGATCGCGGTATCCGCCGCGATGATGGCGGAGAGCCTGGCGCTCGCGCGCAAGGGCGGCATCGCCTGGCAGGATATTCTGAAGGTGCTCGACGACAGCGCCGTGGCCTCGCCCATGGTGAAATACAAGACCGCACCGCTGCGCAACCGCGATTTCGAGTCGACCTTCTCCTGCAAGCAGATGGCCAAGGATCTCGACCTCATTCTCGGCGCTGGCCATGCCGTTGGCGTGCCGCTCCAGCTCGCCGCCCAAGTGCGCGAGACCTACGGCTCGCTGGTGGCGCAGGGCGACGGCGACGCCGACTTCATCGCGACCGTCAAGCACCTGGAACGGCTGTCCGGGCTTGGCGAACCCAAATTCTGATCGCGGAGACATAGATGCGCAACTTCGACGAAAACACGATTACCGACGCGGTGCTGGAGAGGATCAAGGACGCAACCGATCCGCGCATCAAGCAGGTAAGCGAGGCACTGGTGCGCCATCTCCATGCCTTCGTCCGCGAGGTGCGGCCGACCCAGAAGGAATGGGAATACGGCATCGACTTCCTGACCCGCACCGGCCACATGTGCGACGACAAGCGCCAGGAGTTCATCCTGCTGTCGGATGCGCTGGGTGTCTCCATGCTGGTGGATGCGATCAACCATCCCGTGCCGGAGGGCGCGACCGAGACCACGGTGCTTGGCCCGTTCTTCGTCCAGGCCGCGCCCGAGAAGGATAGCGGCGCCGATATCTCGGGCCCGATGGAAGGTGATCCGATGCTGGTCACTGGCTCCGTCTCGACCGTCGACGGCCAACCGCTCGTAGGCGCCACCGTCGACGTCTGGCATTCCGACGACGACGGCTATTACGACGTACAGCAGCTCGACGACATCGGCGATCTCGCGATGCGCGCCCGCTTCCACACCGATGGCAACGGCCGCTTCCATTTCTGGTCGATCAAGCCTGCCGCTTATCCGATCCCGCATGACGGCCCGGTCGGCGAGATGCTGGAGGTTCAGGGCCGTCATCCCTGGCGCCCTGCGCATGTCCACTTCATGATCTCGGCGCCAGGCTTCGAGCAACTCGTCACGCACGTGTTCGTCGCCGGCGACCAATATCTCGACAGCGACGTGGTGTTCGGCGTCAAGGACAGCCTGATCCGCGAATTCGTCCGGCATTCTGCCGGCCGTGCGCCGGATGGTCGCATGGTGGAGCGCGACTATTTTCACCTCAATTACGATTTCGGCCTGAAGCAGCTCGCGAGCAACGCAAGAGCCGCCTAGACTGGACGGCGACGGACCGAACAAGAGTCCGGCGACAGGGAGCAGACGGGAGTTAGGGATGGGACCGCGGGTCAACACGAGCACATTGGCCGAACGCCTCACCGGCATGATCGGTCCGCGCGCGAGCGTTGCGCGCGGCTTGCTCGACCAGCATGGGCAGAGCGAGTCGCACTATCGCAACTTGCCGCCCGACATCGTCGTCTTCCCGGAGACGACTCAGGAAGTCGCTGAGATCGTCAAACTGTGCGCCGGCGCCGGCATGCCGATCGTCCCGTTCGGCGCAGGCACGTCGCTTGAAGGCAATGCAGCCGCGGTTGCCGGCGGCGTCTGCTTCGACTTCGCGCGCATGAACAAGGTACTCAATTTGCACGACAGCGACATGGACGTCGTGGTGCAGCCCGGCATCACGCGCAAGCAGCTCAATGCCGAGCTGCGCGGCACCGGCCTGTTCTTCCCGATCGATCCTGGCGCCGATGCCTCGATCGGCGGCATGGCCTCGACGCGCGCATCCGGAACCATGGCGGTGCGCTACGGCACCATGAAGGACAATGTCATGGCGCTGGAGGTGGTGCTGGCCGACGGCCGCGTGATCCGCACCGCGAGGCGCGCGCGCAAATCGGCTGCCGGCTACGATCTGACGCGCATGTTCGTGGGCGCGGAGGGAACGCTCGGTGTCATCACCGAGATCACGCTGAAGGTGCATCCCGTGCCGCAGGCGATCTCGGCTGCGGTCTGCAGCTTCGATACGCTGCACAACGCGGTCGACACCGCGATCTCCGTGATCCAGTCCGCGATCCCCGTGGCGCGCATCGAGTTGCTCGACGACGTCATGATGCGCGGCATCAACGCCTACGCCAAGCTCGGCTATCGCGAGGCCCCAACCCTGTTCTTCGAATTCCACGGCTCCGAGAGCTCCGTCGCCGAGCAGGCCGAGGCCGCACAGGCGATCGCCGCCGACCATGGCGGTCATGGCTTTGCCTGGGCCAAGGCACCGGAAGACCGCAGCCGGCTCTGGCACGCCCGCGACAATACGCTCTATGCCGGCCTCGGCTTGCGACCTGGCGCGCGCGCCGTGATCACCGATGTCTGCGTGCCGATCTCGCGGCTGGCCGAATGCCTGACCGAGACGCGGCGCGATGCGGACGAGCACGGCTTTACCGCGCCGATCGTGGGCCATGTCGGCGACGGCAATTTCCACATGCTGATCCTGATCGACCCGGCCAGGCCCGAGGAAACCGAAGGTGCCAAGGCCCTGCAGGCCCGCATGGTCGCCCGCGCCATTGCGATGGACGGCACCTGCACCGGCGAGCACGGCATCGGGATCGGCAAGATCGACTATCTCACCGACGAGCTCGGCGAGGCCGTCGACGTGATGCGGTCGATCAAGACGGCACTCGATCCCGATGGACTGATGAACCCCGGGAAGATCTTTGCGAGCGGAGCGCGCGCATGAGCAATGCTGCGTTGGCCATCGAGACCGCGTTACCTGCGCCGCTGCTGGAGCTGCGCGGCATCAGCAAGGAGTTCCCCGGCGTCAAGGCGCTGGATGACGTGTCCTTTTCCGTCTTTCCCGGCGAAGTGCACATGCTGCTCGGGGAGAACGGCGCCGGCAAGTCGAGCCTGATGAAGGTGCTGTGCGGCGCCTATCGCGCCGATTCCGGCGAGTTCTACTACAGGGGCGATAAGGTCGATATCTCATCGACAGCGGATGCGCAGAAGCTCGGCATTGCCGTGATCTTCCAGGAATTCTCGCTGGTCCCCCACCTCGATATCGCCCAGAACATCTTCCTCGGCCGCGAGCCGAAAGGCCGCATCCCCGGCACCATCGACCGCCGCAAGATCCTGGCCGATGCCAGGCGTGTGCTTGATACGATCGGCTTCGAGATCGATCCCTCCACCACCGTCGACAAGCTCGGCGTCGCCCAGCAGCAGATGGTCGAGATCGCCAAGGCGATCAGCCAGAACGCGCGCATCCTCGTGATGGACGAGCCGACCGCGGCGCTATCCGACCGCGAGACCGAGCTGCTGTTCGCACTGATCGCGCGGCTGAAGGCCGATGGCGTGTCCATCGTCTACATCTCGCACCGCATGGCCGAGGTGTTCGCGCTCGGCGACCGCATCACGGTGCTGCGCGATGGCCGCCGCATCGACGGCGTCAAACCTGCCGACGTCACCCCGGACCAGCTCGTCCGCATGATGGTCGGCCGCAACGTCGACATGACCTATCCGCGCAACTTTGCCGACAAGCCCGGCGAGCTGCTGCTCGAGGTCAAGGGCTTGAGTTCCCCAAGCGGCATCTCCGACATCAACATCGAGGTGCGACGGGGCGAGATCGTCGGCCTGTGCGGTTTGGTCGGCTCCGGCCGCAGCGAGGTCGCGCGCGCCATCTTCGGCGCCGATCCCGTGAGCGCCGGCGAGATCATCTTCGACGGCAAGACCATGTCCGGCGAGCCTGATCTGGCCGCGCGCCGCGGCATCGCCCTGATCCCGGAGAGCCGCAAGAGCGAGGGCCTCGCGCTGCTGCGGTCGGTGAGCGACAATCTGGTGGTCTCGGCGCTGCGAAAGCTGTTCCCGAGCGGCCTGTTCGACCAGCGCAGCGCCCAGCGCACCGCCGACGGCCTGATCCGGCAGCTCAGGATCGCGACGCCCAGCGCGCGCCAGACCGTCGGCCTGCTCTCGGGCGGCAACCAGCAGAAAGTCGTGATCGGCAAGTGGCTGGCGGCCGGCTCGAAGCTCTTCATTTTCGACGAGCCGACCCGCGGCATCGACATCGGTGCCAAGTCCGAGATTTTTGCCCTGATCGATCGTCTCGTCGCCGAAGGCGCCGCGGCCCTGATGATCTCATCCGAGCAGATCGAAATCTGCCATGTCTGCGATCGCGCCTATGTGATGCGCGAGGGCCGCATCGCCGGGCACCTGACGCGCAACGAACTGACCGAGGAGAACATCGTGCGACTGGGGATGCATCATGCGTGAGGCCGCAATCGTCTCGCAACCCAACCCGCTGCAGCGCATCCCCGGCGTTGCCATCGTGCTCGTGCTCCTGATCGCGCTGTTTGGCGCAATCGCACCCGGCTTCCTGTCGGTCGCGAATCTCTCCAACGTGCTGGTGCAGTCGACCATCCTGACGATGCTGGCGCTGCCGATGACGCTGATCATCATGACCGAAGGGCTGGACCTGTCGATGGGCGCGGTGCTGACGCTGACTTCGCTCTGCGTCGCCATCGTGTCGCTCGCGACCAAGTCGATGCTGCTGGGCCTCGGCGCCGGCCTGCTGGTCGGCACGGCCTTCGGCTTCGCCAACGGCTGGCTGGTCGCCATCGTCGGCATTCCGCCCTTCGTGGCGACGCTCGGCACGCTCGGCATGGCGCAGGGCCTGTCGCTGATCATCAGCGACGGCCAGAGCGTGGTCGGCATCCCCCACAGCGTGCGCGACATCTATTCGGCCACGCTGCTCGGTGTTCCCGTGCCGATCGTGATGGCACTGGTGACCTACGCGGCATTTCACGGCCTGCTCTATCACACCCGCTTCGGCACCTACATCTTTGCGCTGGGCGGCAACCGCGAGGCGCTGCGCTATGCCGGCCTCTCGCCGAACAGGCTGCTGATCGCGGTCTATGCGATCGGCGGTGCCATGGCAGGCATCGCCGGCCTGCTGATGACCGCGCGGATGAATTCCGGCCACCCCACCGCCGGCCTCGGCCTCGAATTCGACGCCATCGCGGCCGTCGCGGTCGGCGGCACCTCGTTCGAGCGCGGCAATGGCTGGCTGCTCGGTACCCTGCTCGGCGTCCTTTCCGTCGGGGTGTTGCGCAACGGGCTGAACCTGATCTCGCTGCCGTCCTCGGTGCAGGTCGCAAGCGTCGGCGTCCTCGTCATCGTCGCGCTGTTCCTCGACGGCCTCCGGAGCCGCGCATGACCGACATCACCAAAGAGGCGATGATGCCGCCCCGCTCCTTCCTGTCGCAGGACGCGATCCAGGTGTTCTACCGCCTGCTCGCGGCGCTCTTGATCTGCGCGGTGCTCGCCGTGCTCAGCGATTCCTTCCTGAGCCTCGGCAACATCCTCAACGTGCTCAGGCAGGCGAGCCTGACCTTCTTCATCGCCTCCGGCCTGACGCTGGTGGTGCTGACCGCTGGCCTCGATCTCTCGGTCGGCGCCAATGTCGCCCTGTCCGCCTGCATCGCCGGCACCGTGATCCACAAGACCGGCTCGCCGGCGCTCGGCATCCTCGCCGGGCTTGCCTGCGGCGGCATCGTCGGGCTGCTCAACGGGGTGATGGTCACGGCCCTGCGCATCCCCTCCTTCATCGCCACCTATGGCATGCTCTGGGTGCTGAACGGCCTCACCTACTGGTACATGGCGGGCGAAACCCTCCACGGTTTCCCCGCCGGATTCCGCCAGATCGGCAGCGGCTATCTGTTCGGCCTGCCGATCCCGGTCTATCTGCTGCTGGTGTTTTTGGGCATCGGGACGCTGTTTGCCCAGCGCACGATCTGGGGCCAGGAGATCTATGCGATCGGCGCCAATCCGGTCGCGGCGCGGCTCTCCGGCATCCCGGTCGCGCGCCGCCTGCTGCTGGTCTATGCCGTCTCCGGCACGATGGCGGGGCTCGCCTCGATCATCTTCCTGTCGCGGCTCAATTCCGCGGAGGCCGACATCGGCGAGAGCCTGACGCTGCCGGCGATCGCGGCCGTGCTGATCGGCGGCACCTCGCTGTTCGGCGGCGTCGGCACGGTGTTCGGCACCTTCATCGGCGCGCTGATCCTGACACTGGTGCTGAACGGCATGAATTTGCTCTCAGTCAGCGCCAACTGGCAGCCGCTGGTGACCGGCATCATCGTCATTCTCGCGGTCTGGCTCGACATGAAGACCCGCCGCCGCGCGCAATGAGTTCCTGGACGACCAACAAGCAAAACGAGGGATGGAGGCAACATGAAACATAAACTGGGTTATCTGGCGCTACCGCTGTTGATGGCGGCCGCGTTCACCACGCAGGCGCGCGCCGACGGCGAGACCATCGCCGTCTTCACCAAGAACCAGACCAATCCGTTCTTCCAGACGGTGCGGGTCGGCGCCGACAACATGGCGAAGGTGCTGAACGCCAAGACGCTGCAATACATCCCGACCAAGCCGGACTCGATTCCCGAGCAGCTTAGCCAGATCGAGGACGTGGTGGTGAAGAAGCCGAGCGCGATCGTCTTCACGCCGGTCGACTACAAGGCGATGGTGCCGGGCGTCGAGAAGATCAACGAAGCCAAGATCCCGGTCGTCAACATCACCGACCGCTCCGCCGGCGGCAAGTTCCTCTCCTTCATCGGCGCCGACGATTACAGCCTCGGGCTCGAGACCGCGCGCTTCCTGCTCAAGACGCTGGGCGACAAGGGCAACATCGTCATCATCGAGGGCGTCAAGGGCTCGCTGACCAATGTCGACCGCGTGCGCGGCTTCAACGACGCCCTGAAGGAAAACGCGGGCGCCAAGCTGCTGGCCTCGCAGCCCGGCAACTACCAGCGGCTGCAGGCACTCCAGGTGATGGAGAACCTGATGCAGTCGAACGCGCAGATCGACGGCGTGTTAGCTGCCAACGACGCCATGGCAGTCGGCGCGATCGAGGCGCTCGACGGCGCCAATCGCAAGGCGCAGGTGATCGGCATCAACGGCACCAAGGAGGCGATCGACGCGATCAAGTCCGGCAAGCTGCTCGCCAGCGGCGACTACAACGGATTTGCGCAGGGCTGCCTCGGGACCATGATGGCGATCCGCTCCTTGCGCGGCCAGCCTGTCATCAGCGAGATCGTGCTGAAGCCGACCGTCATCACCAAGGACAACTACCAACCGTTCGACGTGCCGCTGGAGCAGCGCATCTGCCCGACCTTCGAAGAAGCCGGCAAGCTCGGCGGCAAGTAAGCCAGTCAGTCACGCAAGTACGGACGGCCGCCTTGGCGGCCGTCCCAAGAAAACGAAAGACATCAACGGAGACCACCATGCTGTTCGCCATTCACGCCCTCGACCGCGCCGGCGCGCTGCCGACCCGGCTCGCCAATTACGACGCGCACAAGGCTTTCCTGAGCGACACCTCGCGCTTCGGCGTCAAGATCGTGATGTCGGGACCGCTGGTCTCCGACGACGGCGCGACCATGATCGGCAGCCTGTTCCTGATCGAAGCGCCCGGGCGCAGCGAAGTCGAAGCCTTCAACCGTGCCGATCCCTTTGCGGCGGCGGGTATCTGGGAAAAAGTCACGATCACCGGCTTCCTGCGCCGCCAGGGTTGAGGCCGGCTCAAGCCAAGACGCGAAAACAACCCCATGCACAGTAGAACGAGGTTGCTTTGACTTGCGAATTTTAGCTGCGCGCGGACTTTGACCCGTCGGGCAAAACAGGGGCATATTGGCACCATCGCCCGATTGTCGCCCCGCCCCTCCATCCGGCCTCTTGGCCGCTGGCGCAGCAGCTATGCAGCTGTCGCCGGCACACCGTCTTCGAGGTGACAGGCCACCCACTGCTCGGGTGCAGCCGCGCGCAGCGTCGGCTCCTCCGTCCGGCAGCGATCGAACACGTAGGGGCAACGGGTGTGGAAACGGCACCCGCTCGGCGGGTTGATCGGGCTCGGCACGTCGCCCTTGAGGATGATCGGATTGCGCTGGGCCCCGGGCTCCGGCAGCGGCACCGCCGAGAGCAGCGCCTTGGTGTAGGGGTGCTTTGGCGCGGCAAAGATTTCGAAGCGCGGCGCCACCTCGACGATCTTGCCGAGATACATCACCGCGACGCGGTGGGTCATGTGCTCGACGATTGCGAGATCGTGGCTGATGAACAGCAGCGCCAGGCCGAACTCGCGCTGGAGATCCTGCAACAGATTGACGATCTGCGCCTTGACCGAAACGTCGAGCGCCGAGACCGCCTCGTCGCAGACGATCAGCTCGGGCTCGGCCGCAAGCGCCCGCGCGATGCCGATGCGCTGGCGTTGGCCGCCGGAGAATTCGTGCGGCCGGCGGTTGAGCGCCTCGCGCGGCAGGCGCACGGTGTCCATCAGCGCCGTCACGCGCGTTTCGAGATCGATGGCGGATTTGGCGAGGCCGAAATTGCGGATCGGCTCGGCCAGGATGTCGCGCACGCGCATGCGCGGGTTGAGGCTGGAGAACGGATCCTGGAACACGACCTGCACGCGGCGGCGCATCTGGCGCATCGTGCTCGGCGCGGCGTCGTCGATCCGCTGGCCGTCGAGAATGACCTGACCCGAGGTGATGTCGAACAGCCGCAAGATCGCGCGGCCGACTGTCGACTTTCCGCAGCCGGATTCGCCGACCAGCGACAGCGTCTCGCCGCGCGCGATCTCGAACGACACGCCGTCCACCGCATAGACCCATTCGGACTTGCGGCCGAACAGGCCCTTGTTGACGGGAAAATGCTTCTTGAGGTCGTTGACCTGGAGCAGCGGAGGACTCATGCCGCGATGGCCCCCTTGGCGGAATAATGGCAGGCGGCGACGTGACGAGGCGCCTTCTCTTCGAGGCCCGGAGCATATTGGCGGCACAGGTCGGTCGCGAGCGCGCAGCGCCCGGCGAAGACGCACCCGACGATCGGCTTCCTGAGATCCGGCACTTGCCCGGGGATTTCGGCCAGACGTCGCGCGGTGCCGGCCAGCGACGAGCCGAGCCGCGGCACGGCGCCGAGCAGACCCTGCGTGTAGGGATGGCGCGGCGAGCGGAACAGCTCGGCCACCGGCGCCTCCTCGACCTTGCGGCCGGCATACATGACCATGACGCGCTCGGCGATCTCGGCCACGACGCCGAGATCGTGGGTGATCAGGATGATCGCGGCGCCGACCCGGCTCTTGAGGTCGAGCATCAGCTTCAGGATCTGCGCCTGGATGGTCACGTCGAGCGCGGTGGTCGGCTCGTCCGCGATCAGGAGTTTTGGATTGCAGGCGAGCGCAATCGCGATCATCACGCGCTGGCGCATGCCGCCGGAGAGCTGGTGCGGATATTCGCGCACCCGCCGCTTCGGCTCGGGAATGCCGACCAGGGTCAGCATCTCGACCGCGTGGGCTTCGGCGGCGACCTTGTCCAGGCCCTGATGGATCATCAGCGTCTCCCGGATCTGACGGCCGACGGTCAGGACCGGATTGAGGCTCGTCATCGGTTCCTGGAAGATCATCGAGATATCGTTGCCGCGGATGGCGCGCATCTCGCGGTCGGACAGTTGCAACAGGTCCTTCCCCGCAAAGCGGATGGAACCCGCGATCCTGCCCGGCGGCTCGGGGATCAGCCGCATCAGCGACATCGAGGTCACCGACTTGCCGCAGCCGGATTCGCCGACGATGGCGAGCGTCTCGCCCTCGTTGACGTGGAAGGATACCCCGTCGACCGCGCGGTTGATGCCGCTGGGCGTCCGAAAATGGGTCTGCAGGTTCTCGACTTCGAGCAATGCCATCGCGATCAGCCCCGCATCATCAGAGGCTCTTGGCCATGCGCGGATCGAGCGCATCGCGGAGGCCGTCGCCGAGCAGATTCACGGCAAGCACGGTGACGGACAGGAACGCCGCCGGGAAGAACACGATGTAGGGCTTGACCTGCCACAGCGCGCGGCCTTCGGCCATGATGTTGCCCCAGGACGGAATGGTCGGCGGCGTGCCGGCGCCGATGAAGGACAGGATGGCCTCGGTGATCATGGCGCTGGCGCAAATGTAAGTTGCCTGCACCAACATCGGCGCCAGCGTATTGGGCAGGATGTGGCGCAGGATGATCATCGGCGTGCGCGTGCCGCAGGCGACCGCAGCATCCACATAGGGCTGCTCGCGCAGCGACAGCACCACGCTGCGGACGAGGCGCGAGACACGGGGGATCTCGGCGATGGTGATGGCCAGAATGACGTTGCCGACGCTGCCGCGCGTCAGCGCCATCAGCGCGATCGCGAGCAGGATTGGCGGGATGGACATCAATCCGTCCATGAAGCGCATAAGGATGCCGTCGGCCCAGCGGACGAAGCCGGAGACGATTCCGATGGCAAGACCGGCCGCGGACGCGAATATCGCGACCGATAAACCTACCGTGAGCGAGACGCGCGCGCCGTAGAGCACGCGCGAATAGATGTCGCGGCCAAGCACATCGGAGCCAAACCAGAAAGCAGCGGACGGCGCGCGGGTGCGTTTTGCCGGCGCAAGCGCAGTCGGATCGACCGTCCAGAGATAGGGCGCGAAGATTGCGATCAGGACCAGGATGAGCAGCAGCGCGCCGCCGATCGCGACGGTGGGATGGCCGCGCAGGAGGCCGATGAAGCCGCGCCGGATCACGACGGGCCGAAGAATCTCCGGCAGTTGCGGTGCGAGGACGAAGCCGGCCGGCAGCGCTTGCGGATTGACGGTCGTGTCGGTCAATAGCGGATCCTCGGGTCAACGATAGTATAGACGACGTCGATCATCAGATTGACGAGGACGTAGACGAAGCTGAACAGCAGAACGATGCCCTGGATGACGGGATAGTCGCGGCGCAGGATCGCGTCGATCGTGAGACGGCCGAGGCCGGGGATCGCGAACACGCTTTCCGTGACGACCGCGCCGCCGATCAGCAGTGCGATGCCGATCCCGATCACGGTGACGATCGGCACCGCTGCGTTCTTCAGCGCATGAACGAACAGGATGCCGCCCTGCCCGAGGCCCTTCGCCTTGGCGGTGCGGATATAGTCCTGCTGCAAGACTTCCAGCATGGTGGCGCGGGTGATGCGCGCGATCAGCGCGATGTAGACGCAGCCAAGCGCGACCGCCGGCAGGATCAGGTTTTGCAGCCAGGGCCAGACCCCCTCCGAGAGCGGCGTGTAGCCCTGCACCGGAAGCCATTCGAGCTCCAGCGCGAAGATGTAGGCGAGGATGTAGCCGACGACGAAGACGGGCAGCGAGAAACCGAACACGGCGAACGCCATGATGACACGATCGATCAGGCTCCCCGCCTTCCATGCCGCCACGACGCCGAGCGGCACCGCGACCACGATGGTGAGCAGCAGCGTCACCATCATCAGCGACAATGTCGGCCCGAGACGCTGTCCGATCATCGTGGAGACCGGCAGGTTGGTGAAGATCGAGGTGCCGAGATCGCCGTGCAGGATGCGCCAGACCCAGCTTCCGAACTGGATCAGGAACGGCCGGTCGAGACCGAGACTCTGGCGAATGCGCTCCACATCCTCCGGGCTCGCCTGATCGCCTGCAATCACCACGGCGGGATCCCCCGGCGCGATGTAGAGCAGGCTGAACACGAACAGCGCGACGATCGCCATTACCGGCAAAGTCGAGACGATGCGACGGAGAATGTAGGAGAGCATCTGGCTTCAGCGCAAGGTCATGCGGATTTCGAAACGCCCCAGAAGAACGGCAGCGGCCCCTTGGTGATGCCGGAGACGTTCTTGCGCCACGCCGTGTAGCTCAGGAAGAAGCCGGTCGGGGCGTAGACGACGTCGTCGAGCGCCGCCTTGTTGAGGCGGCCGATCGCAGCCTTCTCCTCGTCGAGGTTCTTGGCCTCGAACCACGACGTGACTTCCTTCTCGGTGCCGGCGCTGGTGGGCCAGCCGAACCAGGCCTTGTCGCCGTTGGCGCGAATGGCGGTGTAGGGCGCCGGGTTGATGCAGTCCGCGCCCGCGTGCCAGGTGTGGAACATGTTCCAGCCGCCCTGTCCCGGCGGCGTCTTCGCCGCACGGCGGGAGCCGACGGTACCCCAATCGGTGGCGACGAAATCGACATTCATGCCGAGCCTTTTCAGCAGGTCGGCGGTGACGTCGCCCTGCGCCTTTGTGATCGGCTGGTCCTGCGCCACGAGGCACGTCACCGGCTGGCCGGAATAGCCGCTCTCGGCGAGCAGCTTCTTGGCGGCATCGAAATCGCGCTTGCCCTTCAGAATCTCGCCACCCGCCTCGGTATAGAGCGGCGTATCAGGCGTGAAGAATCCGGGCAGCGGCTTCCACAGCGAATTGTCGTCGCCGACGAGCGCGCGCATGTAGTCTTCCTGGCTCAGCGCCATCAGCACGGCGCGCCGCGCCCGCACGTCATTGAACGGCGGGTACAGGAAGTTCATACGGAACGAGCCGATATTGCCGAGCGGATCGCCGATATCGACACTGATGTTCTTGTTCTTCTTCAGGACCGGAACGAGATCGGCGATCGGGTTCTCCCACCAGTCGATTTCGCCATTTTGCAACGCGGCCGCCGCGGTTGCCGGATCCGGCATGATAACCCACTCGACACGGTCGACCAGGATCTGCTTGCCGCCGGCAAGCCATGACGATTTCTCCTGGCGCGGCGCATAGTCGGCGAATTTCTCGAACACGGCTTTCGCGCCGGGGACCCACTCGCCCTTGGCGAACTTCATCGGGCCTGAGCCGATATACTCCGAGATTTGCTTGAACGGATCGGTCTGCGCGATGCGCTCCGGCATGATGAAGGCGCAAGGCGAATTGCCCTTGCCAAGCGCGTAAAGCATTTTCGGGAACGGCTGCTTCAGCACCCATTTGAAGGTGCGATCGTCGACCGCGGTCAGCTCCTGCTGGCTCGCCTTGATCATCAGGCCCATTGGATCGCGCGCCGACCAGCGCGTCAGGCTGGCTATGACGTCCTTGCTCAGCACCGGCTCGCCATCATGGAACTTGAGGCCCGGCCGCAGCTTGAACGTCCAAGTCGTGCCGTCGTCACTCACCTGCTCGGACTCGACCATCTGACGTTGCGGCTGAAGCGAGGAATCGACACCGTAAAGCGTGTCCCAGACCAGCGCCGCGGCATTACGCACGACATATTGCGTACCCCAGATCGGGTCGAAATTGGCGAGGTTTGCCTGCGGCACGAAGCGCAGGGTGCGGGCGGAGGCGCCTTGTGCGATCGCCGGGGCCGAGACGCCGGTCAATGCCAGACCGCCCGCGCCGGCCAGTCCCTTCAATACGGTCCTGCGATCCATGAAATCCTCCCGATAGTGCCGTGATGCCGGCCGTCTTTGGCCAAGAGCAGGTGAAACCAGAGCCCATTAGCGTGCAAATGGTATGCCACTAACCGGACCTTCGCCAGCGGGATCTCCTCGGCATTTCGACCGGTTCAGGCTTCAAAGCGCAACCGCCAGCGCCGGCCCGGTGTCGATATGGGGGATCGCCTCGACCAGCTTGCGCGTGTAGTCAGTCTTGGGATTGTCGAACAGCGCCCGACTGTCGCCCTGCTCGACGATGCCGCCGTTGCGCAGCACGATGGTGCGGTCACAGAGCATGCGCACCACGTTGAGATCGTGGCTGACGAACAGCAGCGCGATGTCGTTCTCGCGCCTGAGGCGGTCGAGCAGTTGCAGCACCACCGCCTGCACAGAGACGTCGAGCGCAGCAGTCGGCTCGTCCAGCACCAGCAGCCGTGGCCGGCAGGCGATGGCGCGGGCAATGCCGACGCGCGCCTTCTGGCCGCCGGAGAGCTGATGCGGGAAGCGCGGCAGAAGATCCAGCGGCAAGCCGACCCGCTCGGCACATTCTTCCACGCGCTTGCGCAACGCGTCGCCCGCACGCATGCCGCCCAGCCGCAGCAGCGGATGAGCGATGCAGTCGAACGCCGTGAAGCGCGGATTGAGGCTCTCGTTCGGGTCCTGGAAGACCATCTGGATGTCTTTGCGCAGCGGTGACCGATGAAAGTCGCGCGACGCGATATGCCCGATCGACTGCCCGTCGAACACGATGTCGCCTTCGCTGGGATCGATCAGCCGGCAGATCATGCGCGACGTCGTGCTCTTGCCGGAGCCGGATTCACCGACCAGCCCGACGCTCTCGCCGCCGGCCATCGTCATCGAGAAATCCGCGACTGCCGCGGAACCCTCGTCGAAACGTTTTGCAAGCTTGCGCACTTCAAGGAGCGGCGGCGTCCCGTACGCAGGCTCCTGCCTCGGCTTGCCGAGCACAGCCGCGTAGCCTTCCCGTTCCTCCTCCGTCACGAGGTCTTCGATCCGCGAATTCGCGGTAGGCGATGCCGCGACCAGCCGCTTGGTGTAGGCATGCTGCGGCGCGCTGAAGAGCGCCTTGGGGCTTGCCTCCTCGACAATGCGGCCGCGTTCCATCACGGCGATGCGGCGGCAATAGCGCGCCGCAAGGCCGAGATCGTGCGTGATCAGGATCGTCGCCATGCCGCGCGCGGCGGCAATGTCCGCCAGAAGATCCATCACCACCTTCTGGGTGGTGACGTCGAGCCCGGTGGTCGGCTCGTCGGCGATCAACAGCGAGGGATTGCAGGAGATCGCGATCGCGATCATCACGCGCTGGCACATGCCGCCGGAGAGCTCGTGCGGATAGGCATTCATCCGCGTCTCGGGGTCGCGGATCTGGACGGCACGCAGCAGCTCCAGCGCCTCGGCGCGCGCCGCGTCCTTCGATATCTTCTTGTGCGTGAGGATCGCGTCCGCGATCTGCAGGCCGATCGCCCGGATCGGATTGAGCGCCGCCCGCGGGTTCTGGAAGATCATCGACATCGCGGCGCCCTGGAGCTGACGGAGGTCGTCTCCCCCAAGCTTCGTCACGTCCTGCCCGCGGAACATGATCTTGCCGCCGGTGACGCGCCCGGCCGCATCCAGCAGCCGCGTGGTTGCAAAGCCGGTCACCGACTTGCCCGAGCCACTCTCGCCGACGAGGCCGAGCATCTCGCCCTCGTCGACCGAGAGCGTCACGCCGCGCACGGCCTCGACCATGCCACGCCGCGTCGAGAACGAGACGTGGAGGTCGCTGATCCCTAGCAGTTGCCCGCTCATGTTCGCATCCGGGGATCGAGAATATCCCGCATCCCGTCCCCGAGCAGATTGAAGCACAGTACGGCCATCATCAGCGCAAGACCCGGAAACGCCACCAGCCACCACCGCCCCGTCGAGATGAAGCGCGCGCCTTCGGCGACCATGATGCCCCATTCCGGCGTCGGCGGCTGGACGCCGAGGCCGATGAAGGACAGGCCCGCTGCATTGAGAATGGCCCAACCGAGGTTGAGCGAGATCTGCACCGCCATCGCCGGCAGGATGTTCGGCAGCAGGAAGCGCAGCACCACGGAGAAATGGCTCTCGCCGCAGGCGCGCGCAGCCTCGACCCAGCCGACATTGCGGCGGACGTTCACCTCGGCGCGCGCGAAGCGGATGTAGAACGGCAGGTTGATGATCGCGGTCGCGATCACGATGTTCTCGATCCGGTTGCCCAGCGCTGCGACCATTGCCATCGCCAGCACGAACAGCGGAAACGCCATCATGACGTCCACGAAGCGGCCGACGCCGCGATCGAGCTTGCCGCCGGCATAACCGCAGAACGCGCCGACGACCGCGCCGATCACGAAGGAGATGCCGACCGCCGAGACCGCGATGGCAAGATCGAGCCGTGCGGCGACAATGAGGCGGCTGAACACGTCGCGGCCGAGTTGGTCCGTGCCGGCCAGATGCGCCGCGCTCGGCGGCTGCAAGGCCTCGGAGACGTTAGAGACCACGGGATCATATGGCACGATCCACGGCCCGAAGATCGCGATCAGCACGAACAGCGCGACGCCGGCCGCGGCGACGGCCGTGAGCGGGTTGCCGCGCAGGATCCAGACGGAATGACGGAGGGTTGCGCTGGTCATTCGATCGACACCCTGGGATCGGCGATGCCGTAGCAGACATCGACGACCAGATTGACCAGCACGAACAGGCTGGCCATCAGCAGCACGAAGCCTTGCACCGGCGCATAGTCGGAGGACAGCAGCGCATCGAGCGCGTAGGAGGCAACGCCCGGCCAGGAGAAAACCTTCTCCACCAGCACGTTGGCTCCCAGCATGGTCGAGAACACGATGCCGGCGATGGTGATGACGGGCAGGATGGCATTCCTCAGGGCATAAGTAACGACCACCTTGTGCCAGGACAATCCGACCGAGCGCGCGGTGCGTACGAAATCGCTGCCGAGCGACACCAGCATCGAGGCGCGCGTGATCCGCGCCAGCGGAGCGATCACGAACAGCGCCATGCTCACCGCCGGCAGGATCAATTGCTTGCAGGCTGCCCACCAGCCTTCGACATCACCAGCAAGCAGGAAGTCGATCGAGAGGAATCCGGTGCGCTGCGGCGGCAGCGACGTGAAAACGTCGATCCGCCCGGTCGGATCGGGCGCCAGCCCGAGCAGGTAGTAGAAGACATAGATCAGCAGCAGGCCCGACACGAAGGTCGGTACGCAGACGCCGAGCGCACAGAACATCCGTACGCCGTGATCGACGACAGACCCCGGCCGCAGCGCCGCGACCACGCCGAGTGGCACCGCCGCGATCAGCGCAATCAGGAGCGCGGTGAAGGTCAGCTCCAGCGAAGCCGGCAACCGCTCGCGCAGATCCTTCAGCACCGGCTGCCCCGTCATCATGGAGCGGCCGAGATTGCCGTGGCCGATGTCGGAGAGATAGAACACGAGCTGCTCCGGCACCGATTTGTTGAGCCCCATCTGCTTGCGGATCTGCTCGATCTCCTCCTTGCCCGCATTGGGCCCCGAGGCGAAGAACACCGCGGGGTCGCCGGGCAGGACGCGCATCAGCAGGAAGGTGAAGACCAGCACACCGAACAGCGCCGGCAGCGACGACAGCAGCCGCCTGCCCGCCCGTAGCAATGTCGCACCAAGACCGGTCTTCACTCTTCAGAGCTCCTTGGGTTTCGCCAACATCACTTGCGGCTGACGTTGCGATAGTCGACCTGACGATGGAACTCGTAGGTATAGCCCTCGATGGTCGGAGCCATGACCGCATCCTGGTTGGGCTGCCACAGCATGATCTGCGGCATCAGGTCGAAATGCATCGCGTTGAGCTTGCGGCCGGCTTCCTCGTACTTCGCCTTATCCGGCTCGAAGCGGGCTCCCTGCGCAATCTCGGCCAGATCGGGGTTGTTGATCGACGAGTAGTTCCAGCGCTGATTGCCGGTGTAGAAGTTGCGGTAGAAGTAGTCCGTCGACGGCAACCAGGCGACGATGCCTTCGGTGAAGAAGGGCAGCTTCTTCTCGTTGATCAGCGTCGACATCTGCGCATCCGGCAGCTTCTGGATGTCGACCTTGATGCCGATCTTGCCGAGCGACTCCTTGATCAGCGCGGCCATCGGCTCCGCCTGAGAGGCCCATCCGACATTGAAGCTGAAGGTGGTCGAGAAGCCCTCGGGGAAGCCGGCGGCCTTGAGATATTCCTTTGCCTTGTCGAGGTCGAGCTTGACCGGCTGCTGGAACGGATAGGTCCCGTTCAGCGGCTTGCCGTCCGGCCAGCTCGCGCCGTAAAGCGGCGCGCCGCGGCCGAACAAGGCGGCCTTGAACATGTCCTCATAGGGCAGCGCGAACGCGATAGCGCGGCGGACGTTGACGTTGTCGAAGGGCGGGATCTGGTTGTTCATCGAGACGAAGGTGATCGCGTTGTATTGCGGCGTCGAGACCACCTTCAGCTTGCCCTTGGCTTCGAGCGACTGGACGTCGCTGGCCTGGAGATCGAGTACGATATCAGCATCGCCGCGTTCGACCAGATTGGCGCGGGTCGCCGGCTCCGGCACCGATTGCACGATGATCCGCTTGAAGAAGGCCGGCCTGGCGGGAGAACCGCGGTTCCAGGCCTCGTTGCGCTTGAGGGTCACCTGCTCGCCGGGCTTGAAGGTCTCGACGACGTAGGCGCCACTGCCGGCGGCGTGCTCCTTCAGCCAGGCCATCGCCCACGGATCGTCCGCGGTCGCATGCTCCTTTGCGAGTTTCGAGTTGATGATCATCGGATAGACGGTGGCGAGATTCGGCAGCGCCAGCTTGTCGGGCTTTGGCAACGTCACCTCGATCGTCAAGGGATCTATCACCTTGAACTGGTCGGCCGAAGTCAACGATCCCGTCAGCAATTGCGCCTTGCCGAGGATCGGCGCGGTGACGCAGCGGTCGAGCGACCACTTCACGTCGTCGGCCGTCACGGGCGAGCCGTCCTGGAACTTGGCGTCCTTCCGCAGATGGAAGGTGATCTTCAGTTTGTCGGGACTGACGTCGTAGGACTCGGCGAGCTCACCGGTGATGGTGTCGAGATCGAACACCCATTTGCCGTTGAGTTGCTTGCGGCCGAACGACACCAGCCGATCGTAGGTGCTCATGCTGAGCCCGAAGGATTCGCGGGTCGCGCCGGGGATGTTTGGATCGAGCGTGTTGACAGACGCGCCGGTGACATAGCGCAGCGTTTCCGCCCTGGATTGTGCCTGTGAAGGCGCTGTGGCGACGAGCAACAGCGCAGCGGTAGCGAGAACTGAGGTCGCGGACCTGAAAGACACAAAACGCATTCGTTTTCCCTTGAATTCTAGAACAGGAAGGCCGGCAAGGCTGGTCAAGAAAGAAGCAAGTTGCGCGCCAATCTCATGAGACGTCCGCGCATACTTCGCCGCGGCGGCGCATGGATCATCATCGCGATTCCTCCATTTTTCGCGCCGGCCGCGTAACCACGGCCTGCGGCACGTCATAGGCGCTGAGCGAAGCCCAGTGCCGTTCCACGTCCGCGCGAAACAGGCCGCGCGTCAGGCCATTCACCAGCTTCGGTACAGCGGTCGTCATCGCGTTGATCGACGATCCCGACGCACCAAAGCTCATGGTGGAGGCGACGGCGAAGAGATGGATGTCCGAGATCCACGGCGTCTTTCCGGGCACGCGCTCGGTGAAGGCGTAGTCGTCGGCGAGATAGGGAAAGCGGCCGAGCCGCGCGTTGCGCTCGTTCTCCGGCGGCTGGTAGCGGTCGGCCCAGCTCGCGATGTTGCCGGCGAATCTCGCGAGCTCGCCGCGATTGGCATAGTTCATGTCGATGCCGGTGCCGCAGATGACGAAATCCGCAGCGATCGCGCCGTGCGGCGTTTGCAGTTCAACACCGCTGGCGGTCTGCCTGGCCGCCTCGAGCGGCGCGCCTTCGTGCAATGTAAAATTGGCATGACGCGCGCAGCGATCGTAGGTCGGCTGCGGAAAGCCTTCGCGCATTTCCAGGATGGTACGCATGAAGCGCCAGCGCCAGGCATCGTCGAGATCGCTGAGATGACGCAGGAAGCCGCGAAAGGTCAGCCAGCGATAGGGCTGGATCACCTGGATCTGCGCGCGGCGGCAGAGCAGATGCACCTCTGCTGCGCCCGATTCCAAAGCCGTGGCCGCGTTGTCGAAGGCGGAGGCACCCGCGCCGATCACGGCAACCCGCTTGCCGCGAAGGTTATTGAAGTCGATGTCGTCGGCAACCGTTGCGACCGAATTTTTCGGCAGACCGCGCAGCGGCTCCGGGATCATCCAATCGCCCATGCCCTCCTGCCCGGTCGCCAGCACGATCTTGCGGGCATAGAGCGTCTCGATGCCATCGGCGCGCTTGACGCGCGCGGCGAGCAGGCCGTCCGACGCAGGCGCAAGCTCCAGCAGTTCGCAGCCGTTACGCACCGGCAAGCCGAGCGTGCGCCGCAGCCAGAGCAGATACTCGGCCCAGTGCTCTCTCAGGATCAGGTTCAGCGCCTGCCAACTCTCCTTGCCGAAGCGGGCTTCGTGCCAGGACTGGTAGGTCAGGCTCGGAATATCGAGGTCAGGTCCGGTGTAGTCCTTCGGGCTGCGCAGTGTCGGCATGCGGGCATAGGTGAGCCACGGGCCCTCCTTGCCTTCCTCGGCTTTGTCGAGCAGCAGGATGTTGCTGACACGGGACCGCATCAGGCCGAAGCCGATGGCAATGCCGGACTGGCCGGCGCCGATGATCAGCACGTCCAGCGCTGGCTTGCCGTCGGGTCCCGTCTTCGGTTCGAGCCACGCTGCGCCGGGATGCGCGATCATGGCGAGATCGGCGCGAATTTCGGCTTCAAGCTTGATCAACCCATCACTCATGCCGCGAGCCAGCCTCCGTCGACCACCATGACGGTGCCGGTCGTGAACGAGGACGCATCGCTGGCCAGATGCAGCGCAGCCTGCGCGATTTCTTCCGCCTGGCCGAAGCGCTTCATGGCGTGGCGGTTGCGGGAGGCTTCGCGTACCTCGTCCGAATTGGCATGACGGGCAAAGCTGCGGCGAAGCATCGGCGTGTCGATCGCGCCGGGGGCAATCGCGTTGACGCGGATGCCGTCGGTGGCGAAATCCACCGCCATGGTCCGCGTCAGGCTGATGATCGCGCCTTTGGCGGCGATATAGGCGCTGTTGCCTTTGCCGCCGGCAATCGCGAGCTGCGAGGCCAGCGTGATGATCGAGCCGCCCTTCTGCCGCTGCATCTGCGGCACCGCGGCGCGCGCCCACAGCCAGGTGCCGCCGACATTGGCGCGGAACACCGCGTCCCAGTCGTCCACGCTCGTCGTCAGCACCGTGCCGCCGCAGGAAAAGCCTGCGGCAGTCATGAGGATATCGAGCCGGCCGTGCCGAGCCACGACGTCGCCGACGACGGCCTCGGCGAAACCGGCATCGCCGACGTCGCCGACATGCATCGTCGCCTCCCCCACCAAGCCCATCGTTTCCTGAAGTCCTGCGGCATCTCGATCGACCAGAGCAAGCTGCGCGCCTTCCTCGGCAAACAGCTTTGCACTGGCGCAGCCGATGCCCGAAGCTGCGCCCGTGATGATGGCCGTGCGCCCCTGCAGCCGCATGTCAGATCGCCTCCTTGTGCTGCATCCACCAGGCGCTCATGTGGGCCGCAGACTCGGCGCAGCCGAACCGCGCGCGCCAGCCGAATTCGTCCGCCATCCGCGCCACCGACAGCGGCGCGCGGTCGCCGCCATGCAATTTGATTGCGGTCTTCTCGCCGGGCGCGGCGAGCCGGCATTGCAGGCCAGGATGCAGCGCCGCAAACGCCTCGCCCCACTGCAGCGCCGACCAAGCCGCGCCGCTGGAAATGTTATAGAGCCGGTGACGCGGCCGCTCGGCTTCGATCAGCAGCGCAACCGCCTCGGCCGCATCGGGAGCATAGGTCCAGTCCTTGCTTCCCGGACCCGGCAGGATCGCCGGCTCGCCGCGCGCAAAAGCAGCGAGGATCTGGAACTGGAGACTTGGCGTGTCCCGCACAGCATTGGCGCGTTCCCACGGACCGAACACGGCGCTCAGCCGCACGCTCAGGAAATCACCGCCGAAGAGCTCGGCGTGGCGCGCCACTGACCGCTCCGAGGTGAACTTGCTGATCGCGTAGAACGAGACGGGATCGCAGGGCGTGTCCTCGTCCAAGCTCTCGACCCGCGCGCCCGCGGCGCCATAGGCCGCAGCCGACGACAGATTGACGACGCGGCGAACGCCATGACGGATCGCGGCTTGCAGGATCGGGATCTGAGCCATCACGTTGATCTCGAGAATGCGCGCGGTCGACGCCCTCTCGAGATCATCGCCGGCGGTGATCGCCGCGCCGAGCACGATTGCATCGACGCCCTCGGCGATGAGGGCGTCGATGGCTGTTGCGTCCGTAATGTCGCCCTGCACGACAGTGAGCCGCTCCCCGTAATCCGCCAACGCGCGCCGGGCCGACGGCGGCAATTCAGCACGGTCGTACAGCGTCACGTCATGGCCGCGCGCGAGCAGCGCCTCCGCAACATTGAGGCCGACAAAGCCGGTGCCGCCGAAGATGACGATCTTCATCGCACGCAATCCACCGTCACAGCAGGTTTGCTCCAAAATTCCGTTCCGGGTCCATGTCGGCCACGAGCCGGCCGGTCGGCCTGGCCGCCTCGCCGCCGCTGCGCGCGAGGAATTTTCCGCTGCCGGCGGACGCGAGGCACTTGTCGCCGTCGATGACGACGCGGCCGCGCGAGAGCACCGACACCGGCCAGCCCTTCAGCGTGCGTCCCGCGAACGGCGTGTAGCCGGCGAGATCGTGCATCATCGCGTCGGCGATCGTGACCTCGCGATTGGGATCCCAGATCGCGATATCGGCGTCGGCGCCCACCGCGATCGAGCCCTTGCGCGGACGCAGATTGTAGATCTTGGCCGGCGCGGTCGACGTCAGCTCGACGAACTTCTCCAGGCCCAGCCGGCCCTTCGACACCATCGCGTCGAACAGCAGCGGCAGCCGCAGTTCCAATCCTGGCAGGCCGTTGGCGACCTGCTTGAAGTTCGGGTTGGGACCAGCGCGCAGCTTGCCGGTCTCGTCATAGCGATACGGCGCATGATCCGACGAGATGGTCTGGAGATCGCCGAGCGACAGCGCCTGCCACAACGCCTCCTGGTCCGAATGCGTGCGCGGCGGCGGGCTGCACATCCACTTGGCGCCCTCGGCGCCCGGCTTGTCGAGATCATTGGCGGTGAGGAACAGGTATTGCGGACAGGTCTCGGCGAACACCTTCAGGCCCTGCCCGCGCGAATCGCGGATCACCTTGGCGCCTTCGGCGGTCGAGACATGGAAGATCATGATGGGCTGGTCGATCAGCGCCGCCATGCCGATCAGCCGCGTGAAGGCTTCGGCTTCCGAGACGCGGGCATGGCTGACGGCGTGGTATTTCGGCATGGTGTAGCCGCGCGAGAGCAGCCGCTTCACCATCCAGGCGATGATGCCATGATTTTCGGCATGGGCGCACAACATCGCGCCGGACTGGCGCGCGGCCAGCAGGATGTCGAGCAGCGGCTCGTCGTCGACCTTGAGCCGGTCATAGGTCATGAAGATCTTGATCGACGCATGGCCCTGCTTCACCAGCGCCGGAATGTGCTCCTCGACGGTCTCCCTGGTCGCATCCGCGATGATCATGTGAAAGGCGTAGTCGATCACGGCGCCCTTCTTGGCGAGCGCGTGATAGTCTTCCACCACCTGCGGCAGCTTCATGCCAACATGCTGGGCGGCGAACGGAATCACCGTGGTGGTGCCGCCGAAGGCGGCAGAGACGGTCGCGCTCTCGAACGTGTCGGCATTCATGATGCCGGCCGCGGACAATTGCTCGATATGCGCGTGACTGTCGACGCCGCCCGGCAGCACCAGCTTGCCGCGCGCATCGATCTCACGCTTGGCCGCCGGAAGGCGCTTGCCGATCGCTGCGATGGTCTCGCCGGAGATGGCGACATCGGCTTCGAATACATCGGTCGTGGTGGCAACGCGGCCGCCGCGGATGATCAGGTCGTAAACTGGTTCAGTCATGAGGCACTCCATGATATGCCTGAGGCAAGTGATCGCCATCTCGAGGGAAGACCACCATGGCCCGGCCGCGCATTCTCGTCATCAATCCGAACTCCAACCCCGCGGTCACGCAAGGGCTCGAGGAAGCCTTGAAGCCGCTCGGCTTCGACGGCGGACCGGAAGTCGTCTGCCAATCGCTGGCCGAGGGGCCGTTCGGCATCGAAAGCCAGGCCGATGTCGACGGCGTCGCGATGCCGCTGCGAAAGCTGGTCGAGGGCGACAACAGCTCGGCTGCGTTCGTCATCGCCTGCTACAGCGATCCCGGGCTTCAGGTCTGCCGGGAAGGTACGAGCCGGCCCGTGTTCGGCATCGCCGAGTGCGGCGTGCTGACGGCGCTGGCCCGCGCCGAAACCTTCGGCGTCATCGCGATTGCCCAGCGCTCGATCCCGCGCCACATGCGCTATCTCAGGCAGATGGGACTGACGGAGCGCCTTGCCGGCGAGCGGCCGCTCAACATGAGCGTTGCGGAAACCGCGTCGGGCGAAGACACGCTCGGCAGGATGATCGAAATCGGCCGCGCGCTGCGCGACGAGGACGGCGCCCGCGCCATCGTGATGGGCTGCGCCGGCATGGCGCGCCACCGCCGCCCGCTGGAAGACGCGCTCGGCATTGCCGTGATCGACCCGACACAGGCGGCCGTCACCATGGCGCTGGGTACGGTGCAGTTCTCGGCTCACTAGGCGTCCTTCAGCTCTTTGGCGTCCTGCCGCGCGAGCCATTGCGCATGGCTCTCGCGGGCAAGCGCAAACGTGTCCCGCTGCGTCGTGTAGAGATTGCCGAACATGCGGCCGATCGGCCGGTAGGCGTCGAGATCGACATACATGTTGGCTTCGTCGACCAAGCCCTCGCGGGCGTGAACGCGAAGCACCTCGCCGACCAGCAACTCGCGATCCGGCGAGAAGGTCATCACGACGTGGCGCCGGCATTCCAGCGCGAAGGGTGCAGCGGCAAGGCGCGGCACCTTCACATCGACGGAGGGAAGCGTCGCAAGCCCGGTCGCGGCGACCTCGCTGTCACCGGACGGGAAGTCGACCGCGCAATCGTTCATCGCCCCGGACAGCGCCTCGTCCACCATGTGCACGACGAACTCACCGTCACGATGGATGTTGCGGGTGGTGTCTTTCGGGCTGTGATCCGGCCTGTGCTGCAGCCCAAGCACAACCAGAGCCGGGCTCTCGGAGAACACGTTGAAGAAGCTGAACGGCGCCGCATTGACCGCTCCGTTCTCGTCCAGCGTCGTCACCAGCGCGATCGGCCGCGGCACGATCACGCCGCACAGCAGCTTGTAGCGATCGCGCGGATCGAGCTCGCGCAGCGATATGCCCTCGTCTGCCATCCGCATCACTTCTCCGGCGGCGGCACAGCGCCGGTCTGGCTGGTGATCAGGCCATAGTGCTCGATGCGGCGATGCTGCGCGAAGTTGAAGATCGTGGTCTTGCCGAACGTCGTCGCGTCGAGGTCGCAGGGATGAACCAGAAGCTCATCCTCTTCCGTCCTGGCCTCGGCGACGATCTCGCCGTTGGGGTCGACGATCAGGCTGCCGCCGAACAGCGGGTGACCATCCTCATTGCCGGCCTTGGCCACCGCGACCACCCAGGTCGCGTTCTGGTAGGCGCCGGCCTGCACCGAGAGTCGATTGTGAAACAGCCGTTTCTCGACGCCCTCTTCGCTCTTCTCCGCGTTCACGGATGGCGTGTTGTAGCCGATCAGCACCATCTCGACACCCTGCAGACCCATGACGCGATAGGTCTCGGGCCAGCGGCGGTCGTTGCAGATCGCCATGCCGATGATGCCGCCGAGCTCGCGCCAGACCTTGAAGCCGAGATCGCCCGGCTCGAAATAGCGCTTCTCCAGATGCTGGTGCGAACGCCTGGTGTCGTACTCCACATGGCCCGGCAAATGGACCTTGCGATATTTGCCGACGATCTTGCCGGACTTGTCGGTCAGGATGGCGGCGTTGAAATGATGTCCGTCGGGCGTGAGCTCCGCGTAGCCGAAATTCATCGCCATCTGGTGCTGCGCCGCACGTTCGAATAGCGGCTTGGTCGCCGCGTTCGGCATTTCGCGCTCGAACCAGATGTCGGCCTCCGCGCGGTCCTCCGAATACCAGCGCGGAAAGAACGTCGTCAACGCCAGTTCCGGATAGACGATCAGGTCGGCGCCCTTTGCCTTGGCCTCGTCCATCAGCGCAATCATGCGCTTGACCACGGCCTCGCGGCTATCGGCTTTCTGGATCGCGCCCATCTGGGCGGCGGCGACGGTGACGATACGCATCAGCGAATTCCTGATCTCTTCATGAATGTCCTGGCGAGGCTGCGGATTGCAGCTTCAAGCGGGTATCGGCGCGCGCAGCATAGCGCGGTCGTGCGCCGGGTTCCCAGCCAAGCAGTTTTCATGCCGTTCGCCCCCATTCGGCATCCTGCAAAAGCCGCCAGTTGATCTTGTTGCTCGCGGTCCGCGGCAGCTCGTCGACGAAGACGACCGCGCGCGGCGCCTTGTAGCTCGCCATCGCGCCGCGCGCCCAGCTCACGACATCGTCCGGCGACGTGCTGGCGCGCGCCGCCTCGTCCAGCACGACCAGCGCCTTGACCGTCTCGCCGCGGTAGCTGTCAGGCGCCGAGATGATACAGCATTCCCGGATCGCCCGGTTCTGGTACATCGCCGCCTCCACCTCGGCCGGCCAGACCTTGAAGCCGCTGACATTGATCATCCGCTTGAGGCGATCCACCGCGAAGAAATAACCTTCGGCATCGCGATAGCCGAGATCGCCCGTACGCAGGAACCGCTTTCCCTGGAGCTCGATGAAGGACTCCGCATTGGCCTGCGGCCTGTTCCAATAGCCCTGCAACACCTGCGGCCCGTGCACCACGATCTCGCCGACGACATTGTCGTCGAGCTCGATCAGGCTTTCGGGGTCGATGATCCTCGCATCGGTCTCGTGCACCGCAATGCCGAGACACTGGCGCTTCGGCGCGGCCATCGGATTGATGTGCGTCGGTGACATCGTCTCGGTCATGCCGTAGCCCTCGACGAAATCGAGGCCGAACCGGCCCTTCAACCGCTCAGCCACCGCGGTCGGCATCGCCGCGCCACCGCCGGTCAGCACTTTCAGCTTGGCAAAGCATCGATCACGAAACCGCGCGCTGGCGAGCACGTCGACGATCATGGTCGGCGCCGCGTTCCAGAACGACACGCCGTAAGTCTCGAACAGATCCGGCAGCAGATCCTTGTCCCAGCGCGCCATCAACAGCAGCGTCGCGCCCGCCACCATCGCCGCATTCATGGAGCCCTGCATGCCCGCGACATGG
This sequence comes from Bradyrhizobium cosmicum, assembly GCF_007290395.2. Classification (NCBI taxonomy): domain Bacteria; kingdom Pseudomonadati; phylum Pseudomonadota; class Alphaproteobacteria; order Hyphomicrobiales; family Nitrobacteraceae; genus Bradyrhizobium; species Bradyrhizobium cosmicum. The sequence continues at coordinate 4,841,999 of NZ_CP041656.2, forward strand.
AACAGTGGCATGAATCCGGTCATCACGTCATCGGCGCCCATTCCATACCAGCGCGCCTGCAGGACCGCGGTGAACAACGCGCTGCGGTGGGTATGCATGCAGGCCTTGGGCTTGCCCGTCGTCCCCGACGTGTAGGGCAGGATCATCAGATCGTCCGGACCGGCGGCCATCGCACCGGGTTGCAAGCCTTGCGCGATCGCGGACGACCAGGCATGCCAGCCCGGCGAGGATGGCACCTCCGATGGCGCTTCAGTGACGCATGACGGTAGCGTATAAGGCGTCGCGCTGGGCACCTCGTCGCGGTACTGCGCGACGATGGCATGCGCGATGGCCTCGCCCACCAGCGGCGCAAAGACATCGCTCAGCTCGCTGCCTGTTATCGCGACCCTGGCGCCGCTGTCTTCGGCGAGATATGCGATCTCGCCCGTCTTGTTCATGGGATTGACGGGAACAATCACGGCGTCCGCCCGCATCACCGCATAATAGGCGATGACATATTGCGGCGAGTTCTGCAGCGCGATCATGACGCGGTCGCCACGCGCGACGCCGCAGACCTTCTGCAGGAACCCGGCCATGGCATCGACGCGATCGCGCAGCTCGGCATAGCTCAAGCTTGCGCCGTAAAACACCGCCGCCGGATGCGAGGGGCGATTTTGAGCGGCTCGTGCCAGCGCGTCGTACAGCGTCCCCTCCGGCATCGCGAGATGCCAAGGCTCGTCCGCCGGCCAGGCCGGCGATCGCAGAAGTGTTGCGTGGTCCGCGCTCATCCGTGCTCCTCGTCGGCGATATCGAGGCCGTGGTCGAGCGCATCCAGCAGCCACTCGGCCTCATGCTCGGAGATCACCAGCGGCGGCGCCAGGAACAGCGAGGTCTGCTCGCCGCTGGTGCCGATGACGGCGCCAGCCTCGAGTGCCCGCGCAGCCACGCGCGAGGCGATCGGCACTTCGGTGGTGTCGGCATGCCAGTTGCGCCAGTCCGGGCCATGCAGCTCCACTGTCCAGTGCAACCCCTGCCCGGCCACACGCTGCACGCTCGGATGTTTCTGCGCGATCGCGAGCAGGCGGCGGGTGAACAGCTTTTCGAGGCTCTTCACGTGCTCCAGGATTTTCTCCTCGCTGACGACCTTCAGATAGGCGCTGACGGCGGCCATGCTGATCGGATGGCCACGCAGCGTGCCGTAATTCTGCCAGCTCGAGCCCTTGAGCCGCTCGACGATGTCCTTCGATACCACGACCGCGGCAACCGCGGCGGCACCGCCGCCGAGCGATTTGCCGAGCGTCACGATATCGGGGCGGCTCTGGGCGCCCTGGAATGCGAACCAGCGCCCCGCTCGCCCTGCGCCGGTGACGACCTCGTCGGCGATCCAGTAAGAGCCGGCCTGCCGCGCAAGACGCGCCACCTCATCCTGATAAGCGCCGTCGTAATAGATGCCGCCCTGCGTGTAGTCGATGATCGTTGCCGCGGTATCCGAGAGCAGGCCAGCGGCATCCGCGAGATATTCGCTCGGCGGGGTGTTGTTGGCCGGCGCGCCATAGATCGCGCCGTCGGGCGCCGGCAGGACCCGCACCGGTGCCATCGTCGCCGGCAGCTTCGAGCCGCCGGCATGCACCGCGAGGCCGCCGTGCCATTGCGGTTGCACCGTCATGCTGCGCGACAGGCCGGTGATGCCGTGATAGGCGCGCTCGCGCGTCGCCAGCGCCGAGCGCTGCGTCAGTGCCTGGCACAGCGACAGCGCCATATCGTTGGCCTCGCTGCCGCTGATGCAGAAGCGCACCGCGCCGACCCAATCTTCCTCGCCCTTGAAGGCGGTGTTCATCAGATCGTCAGCAGCCTGCTCCCGGCCGACCCAGGTCCAGCCCTCGTTCACGACGGGCGTGTCCGCCGCATTGCGGATCGCTTCCACCATCGCGGGATGGCGATGGCCAAGACCGCCGCCGGTGTTGCTGCCGTCAATCAGCTTGCGGCCGTCCGACAAGTGGAAGTAGACGCCTTCGCCGCCGACGACGGCCATCGGCGCGGCCTCGCCCGCGTTCAGTCCAGTTCGCAACAATTTGCTCATCGCGGGTCTCCTCACTCTGCCGCCGCGGCGCCGTAGCCGCCGCCGCCGCACATCTCGATCGTGACGAGATCGTCTTGCTGCAACACCAGGTTCGATTTGCCGTCGATGGCGACGTTCTCGCCTTGCCGGACCAGCGAGATGCGGCAAGCCTTCCCTGACTCGCCGCCCTGCATGCCGAAGGGCGCAATCACCATCCGTTCGATGCAGGTGGTCAGGTGCATCGAGGGTGCGAGGATGCGATAGGTGCGAACGGAGCCGTCACCGCCACGATGAGCGCCCGCACCGCCCGAGTTCCAGCGAATGGCCTGCTGCTCGAGGCGGATCGCGTAGCTCGCCTCGATGACCTCGACCGGCGTGTTGGACGTGTTGGACAGATGCACCCGGGTCGCCGACATGCCGGCGCGATTGTGCCGGGCGCCCTCGCCGCCGCCGTGGACCTCGTAGAGCATCTTCCATGAGCCGTTTGGACGCGGCTCAGCAAAGAACAGAACGCCCGCCGTGGTCGCCCCGCCAGCCGAAAGCCGCTCGGGGATCGTGTGCTGCATGGCACGGAAGATCGCATCGACGATGCGCATCGAGGTCTCGTGGTTGCCGGCGGCAACAGAGGCATTCCAGCCCGGCTCCAGGATCGAGCCCGGACGCGTGATGATGGTGAGCGGCCGCAGCGCGCCGGCATTCTGGTGCATGTCGCGACCGCTCATGATGCGCGCGGCGTAGGCGACCGCCGAGCGCGCCATGAACGGCGTCGTGTTGCAGAAATTGGAAACGCGATCGCAGCTCCCGGAGAGGTCGAACGTCGCCTCGTCTCCCGCTATGGTGATTTTCACATGGATACGCGCGGGCGCATTGTCGGCGCTGCCATCGTCGAGATGATCCTCGCCTTCATAGAAGCCATCCGGCAAGTCGCGGATCGCCTCACGCATCTCGATCTCGGAGAGATCGTGCAGGCGCGACTGCGTCGCTGTGAAGACGGCCTTGCCGTGCTCGCGGCAGAGCTCGACGAGGCGCTTCTCGCCGGCCTTGGTCGCCGCGATCTGGGCGAGCAGATCGCCCTCGCAGGATTCGGGGTCGCGGACGTTGGCCTTGAGCAGCTGCACGATCGGCGTATTGACGCCGGCCGCGGTCGCAATCAGCACCGGCGGAATCCGCATCGCTTCCTGGAACGTGTCGATGGCCTTGGCAAAATAGCTGCCGGGCCAGGTGCCGCCGATGTCGGGCCAGTGCGCCAGGCTGATGGCGAAGGCCACGATCTCGCCGTCGACGAAGACGGGCCGCACGACCTTGACGTCGTTGAGGTGATTGCCGCCGAGCGCGCCGACATTGTAGATCAGCACATCGCCGTCATTCAGGCTGTCGCGCGGGATGACCTTCAGCAGTTCGGGGATGGTATAGGCCATCGCGCCGAGATGGATCGGGATATCGCGGCCCTGCCCGACCAGGCCGCCATGGCCGTCGGTGATTGCGGACGACAGATCGCCGGCTTCACGCAGCAGTGGCGAGCGCGCCGAGCGCGTCATCACCAGGCTCATTTCCTCGGCGGCGGCCGAGAGGCCGTGCCTGATGACCTCGACGACAAACGGATCGAGCTTCATGCCGCCCTCCGGGTCAGGAACAGATTGCCTGATATATCGGGCTTCGCCTGCCAGCCCGGCGGCACCACCACGGTCGACCAGGCGTCCTCGATGATCGCGGGGCCGCTGACGATGTCGGTCAGCGCGGCGCGGTCGATGATCGCGGTTTCGATCTCATGCAAGCCGTCGAACGAGCAAATGCGCTTGCCGGTGGACACGGCCCGCGCCGCCGTCGCCGGACGGCTCACTGTCGTCGTCGAGGGGCGGCGCGCTTGCACCCGCACGGATTCGATGACGCAGGGCTCGCCCGTCGCGTAGCCGAACAGCTCGTGATGCCGCGTCAGGAAATCCGTCTTCAGCCTGGCAACATCGAGCGGCAGCGTGAATGACACCGGAATGGCGTCGTTCTGCGCCGCGTAGCGCATCAAGGCGACCAGCTCGACCTGGATCTCCGCCTGCGCAACGCCGTTGGCGATCAGTGGCGCCGATGCATCGTCGATCAGCGTCCCGATCCGCTCCGAGGTGCGCACAAGGTCGATGCCGTCGAGGGCGGCGCGCAAGGTCTGCTGCTGCAGGAAGCTGAAATCGGCGGTGAGACAGCCCAGCGCCGAAAACGCGCTCGATGCGCTCGGCACGACGACCTCGGCGATCCCGTAGAGATCGGCAAGACCCGCCGCATGCATCGGACCACCGCCGCCGAAGGCGAGCAGCGCGCAATCGCGTCCGTCGATGCCGCGCTCGACCGTGACGCGGCGGAGCGCGCGGGCCATCGTAGCGTTCGCGACCTTGATAATGCCGAGCGCCGTTTCGGTGAGGCTGAGGTCAAGAGCGCGCGCGATCGGCGCGATGACGCGCTTGGCGGCCTCGACGTCGATGCCGATGCGGTCGCCGAGTTTCGTTTCGGGATTGAGATAGCCGAGCACGGCATTGGCGTCGGTGATCGTGGGTTCGGTGCCGCCGCGGCCGTAGCAGGCCGGCCCCGGTTCGGAACCGGCGCTCTCCGGGCCGACCGTCAGGCCGCCGGGACCGTTGCGCACGATCGATCCGCCGCCCGCCCCGATCGAATGAACCGCAAGCATGGGCTGGCGCAGCGGCTTGTCGCCGAGCATGCGGCCGTCGGTCATCTCGGCCTGGCCGTCGACGATCAGGCAGACGTCGGTCGTAGTGCCGCCCATGTCGAAGGTCAGCATGCGCGAGGTGCCAAGCTGGCGCGCGATGCTGACGGAGGCCGAGACACCGGCGGCCGGGCCCGACATCGCCATCACCAATGGCCGCCGCTTCACCGCCGAGATCGGGATCATGGCGCCGGCCGAATGAAACACCTGCAGGCCTGGCCCGATCGGCAGGCGCTGTTCCAGCTCGCTGAGATATTCCACCGCGATCGGCATTGCGGCTGCGTTGAACACGGTGGCCGAGGTTCGCTCGTATTCGCGTGCCTCCGGATTGACCTCATGCGACAACGACACATGGGAGACGACGTCCTTGAGGCGCTCGCCCAGCATTTTCTCGTGGACGGGATTGGCATAGGCGTGCAGCAGAGCGACGGCGACGCTCTGCACGCCAGTCTCTTTCAGCCACGCCACCAGCCGCTCGATCTCCGTTTCATCCAGCGCCTTCAGCACATTCCCTTCGTGGTCGAGGCGTTCGGCGAGTCCAAAACATCGTTCGGGCGGCACCAGCGGCGGTGATTTCGGCGGGACATCGAGACGGTAGAGATCGCGGCGGCGATAGCGCGCGATCTCCAGCACATCGGCAAAGCCTTCGGTCGCAACCAGCGCCACCTTCGGCAGCCGGTTCTCGACGATGGCGTTGGTCACGCGCGTGGTGCCGTGGACGAAACGCTTCACCTCGCTCTTGCGCAGGCCCACCGCCTCGATCGCCTCGAGCATCGCCTGAACCGGCGCGTCGGGGCGCGACGGGACTTTCGCGATCCGCGCTTCGCTGGAATCGCGCCGGATCGCGATGATATCGGTGAAGGTGCCACCGATATCGGTGCCGACTTCCCAGTGACTGTCGAAATCATTCATGTGCGGGGTCAGCTGCCGATGACGTCCGAACCGGACGCCGGGTTCTTGCCGTCCGTCATAACGTCCAATGCCAAACCGAGAGCGCTCATCATCATCCCCTGTCATGCCATCGCCGGCGAGCGTGCGACAGAGCGGCTGGCTCGGAACAGGGCCAGAGTTGCGGCAAATCACTAGACCAGCGTACGGGCGCCGCCGCGCGCCGCGGCACCCTCTGCACGTTTTGGTGCAGCCATGCCTGCGCAGCAAGCACATGGGGGCGAGCCGCTCGTTCGTGGAAATAGTGCGACGCACCACGGATTCTCGGGCGCAAATCGCAAGTCCGCTGCACTGCAATTCAGGATCCCCTATCGCCTGTCTAATTTGCAGGCGATTGACTGGCATCGCCGGATATTCGGATGCCTATGAGCTATGCATAGCGGTCGGCTCAGCTTCTCTTTATTGTACGAACAGTAAGCGAGGATTTCACCGGGCTGGGTGGCGCATTGCGGGGGCCGCTGCCGATGCAGACCGCGATTCTTGCAAGCAGCGGCGCAGCATCTTCGACATGCAGCCGCCCGTAGCCGAACACCAATCCCTGCCGCGTCGGCTGCTCCAGAAAATTCTGTGACAAAGGCTGCACGTGGATACCCGCCTGCTTCAGGCTTGCTGCCGCTTCGCGGTCGCTCATCCGCGCCTGCATCGCCTCGGTGAACAGCGCCACCAGATGCAGTCCGGTGACGGCGGAGGACACGGTCAGATCGTCCGGCATCAGCGCCACGATGGCATCGATCAGCGCCTTCCGCCTGCTGGCATAGACCCGTCGCATTCCGCGCAGATGCCGCAACAAATGTCCTTCCCGCATGAACTCGGCGAGCGCGAGCTGGCCGATGCCGGAGGTGTGCACGTCAATCCGTGCCCGGCCCCTGGAAAACCCTTCGATGAAATGCCTGTTGGCCACGAGGTAGCCGAGCCGCAGGTTCGGCATCATGATCTTCGAGAAGGTGCCGAAATAGATCACCCGCCCCTCGCGATCGAGCGAGCGGAGCGACGCAATCATGCTGTCCTGATGCCTGAACTCCGAATTGTAATCGTCCTCGATGACCCGGACGTCATTCTTGTTGGCCCAGTCGAGCAGCTCGAGCCGCCGCTCCAGCCCCATGCTGACGCCGAGCGGATATTGGTGCGACGGCGTGACGACAATCAGCTTCGCGCGCGGTGCGCGGCGGATTCCCTCGGAGACGACGAGACCCTTGTCATCGACCGGAATCGGCACCAGCTTCGCACCCGCCGCCGTGAGCGCCCAGCGCGCCTCGATGAAGCCGGGCTCCTCGACCCAGACCTCGTCGCCGGGATCGAGGATCATCCGGCTGCAAAAATCCAGCGCGCCTGATGTACCTGAAGTGACGACGACTTCGTCCGGAGAGCAGACCAGCCCGCGCACCGAGCCGAGGAAGTTCGCGATCTCTGCTCGCAGACGCGGATGGCCTTCGGGCGGAAGATCGAGGCACTCCTGCTCCTTCGGATTCTGCCAGGCCTGACGCAGCAGGCGCGACCAGTCCTTGAACGGGAAAGTCGAGATATCGGGCGCTCCGGGCGCGAACGCCGACGGCCAGTTGGTCTCGTAGTCCAATCCAAGCAGCGATCGCCAGCGCTCCGACATCCGGGCGGGCCGGGTCGCAGGCGACGCGGTGGACGGAGGTTGCGCATGCGGGGCCGCGACGGAGGCGACCATGACGCTGCCGCGCGGCGTTGATACGAGGTAGCCCTCGGCGTAGAGCAGATCCCACGCGGTCAGCACCACCGTGCGTGAACAGCCCAATTCCCGCGCGATCTCGCGCGATCCCAGGAATTGCGTTCCGGCCGGAAAGACGCCGCGCAGGATGCCGTCGCGGATGTGGGCCGCGATCTGCAGATGCAGCGGCACAGTCGACGTCCGGTCAATATGGATGCCGGCAAGGGACACGCGCTTGCTCGGGTGACGGCTGTTGTCCATGTCTCGCCTGTCAGACAGGAAATTGCAGCCCGCCTCACACCAGGCTCGACTTGCCGCGGCTCAGCACCTCGCCCGCGCCCTTGTCGCCGACGATCCTGCCCTGCTCGTATACCACACGGCCGCGCGCGATGGTGGTGACGGGCCAGCCGGTGACGTCGAAGCCTTCCCAGGGCGTGTAGTCTGAGCCGTGGTGCAGATCGGTCTGCTGGATCTTCTTCGTCAGCTTCGGGTCCCACAACGCGATATCGGCATCGAAGCCGACGCCGATCGAGCCCTTGCGCGGATAGAGACCGTAGATGCGCGCATGATTGGTCGCGGTCAGTTCGACGAATTTCTGCAAGCTGATCCGTCCCTTCGACACGCCTTCCGAGAACAGGATCGGCAGCCGGGTCTCGACGCCGGGAATGCCGTTCGGCACCCAGCGGAACGAGGTGCGCGAATTCGGCGTCAGCTTGCCCTTGGGATCGTCGTAGCGGAACGGGCAGTGATCGGACGAGAAGGTCTGGAACACACCTGTCGTGATGCCTTCCCAGATCGCCTGCTGGCTCTCGGCATCGCGCGGCGGCGGCGAACAGACATATTTCGCGCCCGTGATGTCCATGTTGAGGCCCTTCATGTCGTCGGCCGTCAGCGTGATGTATTGCGGGCAGGTCTCCGCATGCACCGGCAATCCGCGCTGTTGCGCCCATCGCACCTGCTCCATGGCCTCGCGCCCGGAGACGTGAACGATCATGATGGGAACGCCGATCACCTCGGCATGGCTGATGGCGCGATGCGTCGCCTCGCGCTCGACGGCCTGGGGCCGCGAGGTGCCGTGGTAGTAGGGCGCGATATGGCCCTCGCGCTCCAGCTTGCTGGTCAGGAAGCGGATCGCATCGTAGCCCTCGCAATGGACCATCACCAGCGCCTCCTCGCGGCGCGCTACGTCGAACACCTCGAGCAGCTGCTTGTCGCTGAGCACGAGGTCGTCATAGGTCATGAACACCTTGAACGAGGTGTAGCCGTCCTTCACCAGCGCCGGCAGCTCCTGCCCGAGCACGACCGCGGTCGGATCGGAGATGATGAGGTGGAAGGCGGTGTCGATGTAGCACTCGCCCTCGGCGAGCTTGCGGTAGTTCTCGACGCAGGTCCGGAGCGACGTTCCCTTCTCCTGGAGCGCGAAGGGCAGCACCATGGTGTTGCCGCCTGCAGCAGCCGCGCGCGTCGCCGAGGCAAAGTCGTCGGCCATGACCACATCGGGCCCTGACGGCTGCGAGATGTGGACGTGGCTGTCGATGCCGCCCGGCAGCGCGAGCAGGCCCGTCGCATCGATCTCGCGCGCCGCTCCCTCGAGATGGTCGGCGATGCTGACGATCCGGCCGTCGCGAATGCCGATATCGGCGCGGAACTCGTCGCTGGCCGTCACGATGGTGCCGCCGCGAATGGCGAGATCGAGCTGCGTCACAGAAGTCTCCATCACTTGATGACCGCCGATGTCTGGAAGATCCGGCCCCACTGCGCAAGGGCCGCGATGTCGCCGCCGGCAAGCTCCAGCGTCCGCCACAGTGTGACCGCGACCGAGTCGAGCACCGCGACATTCAATTCCCGTTCGAGCGAGGCCGCAAGCGCCGCGCCGTCGAGATTGGTGCAGAGGATGACGACGGCGTCGGCGCCGTCGGCTGCCACGGCGCGGATCATGTCCGCGATCGTCGCAGGCGCGACCTCGCCGAAGGAGAAATTGTCCCGCAGGCCCAGGTGCCGCTCGGCATGCGGCGCGATGCCCTCCTCGGCCCAGACATCGCCGATCCGCCGCTGCACGTCGTCGGTATAGGGCGAGACCAGGCCGACGCGCCGGGCCCCGAGCGCGCGGGCCGCCTCGATGCAGGCGAGCGTCGATGTCGTCGCGGGGATGCCGTTGCGCGCCGTGATCGCCTCGCACAAGCTCCTGTCGCGGCCGATGCCAAGCCAGCTCGCGGAGGTACCGTTCCAAGCGATGGCGTCGACCTTGGCATCCGCCAGCAGATCGGCCGCCGGCAGCATCACCGAGGCGTCGAACTGGTTCAGCGCAGCGGCATCCAGCGCGATCTCGGTGACGCGGAAGCGCGAGAAGTGCGCCGTGACATCGACCACGCCATGCAGCATGGCGCTGGTGACGGGCTCGAGCACCGAGTTGGAGGACGGCGTGATCATGCCGAGGCGTCTGCGCATGGCCATACCTTACGACGCCTGCGCAAGGCGCGTCGACTCCTCCCGGATCAGGGAGAGGATGCGGCGCTTGGCATCATTGAATTCGGGACTGGTGATGTCGCGCGGGCGCGGCAGGTCGAAATTGACGGCCTCGCGGATGCGGCCGGGCCGCTTCGTCATCACCACAATCTTGTTGCCGAGCACCAGCGCCTCGTCGACGCTGTGGGTGACGAACACGATGGTGCAGCGGCGCTTCTGCCAGATCGCCACCAGTTCTTCCTGCATCTCGAGCTTGGTCTGGGCATCCAGCGCCGCGAACGGTTCGTCCATCAGGATGACGCTGGGATTCATCAGTAGCGCACGGGCGATGCCGACGCGCTGGTTCATGCCGCCCGACATCTCGGAGGGATGGTGGTGCTCGAAGCCGCGCAGGCCGACGAGATCAATGAACTCCATGGCGCGGTCGTAGCGTTCCGCCTTGGCGACGCCCTTGAGCTTGAGGTGGAAGGCGATGTTGTCGATCGCCGTCAGCCACGGCATCAGGGTCGGCTGCTGGAACACCACGCCGCGATCCGAGCCCGGCCGCTCCACCTGCTTGCCGTCGACCAGCGTGCGCCCGGACGTGGCTTGTTCGAAGCCGGCAATGATGTTCAGCAGGGTCGACTTGCCGCAGCCGGACGGGCCGAGCAGGCAGACGAAATCATTGGCCTCGATGTCGAGATTGATGTTGTCCAGCGTCAGCAGGTCGCGGCCGCGCCGCTTGTCGGAGAACACCTTGACGATGTTGCGAAGCTCGATTGCCGCCATCAGCCCGCCCTGCCCTGCACCGTGGTTGTCTGCTGCCAGCGCAGCGTGCGCGCCATGATCGCCTTGAGACCGAGGTCGGAGAGATAGCCAAGCAGCCCGATCGAGATCATTGCCGCGAGCACGATGTCGTAGCGCAGGAAGTAATAGGAATCCCACAGCACGTAGCCGAGGCCGCTCTTGACCGCGACCATCTCGGCGGTGACCGTCAGCATCCAGGCCGACCCGACCGCGATGCGCAGGCCGGCGAAGATCGAGGGCAGCGCCGCCGGCAGCACGATGTCGGTCAGCATCTGCCGCTGGCTTGCGCCCATCATCGCACCGGCCCGCACCAGATTGTGGTCCACGGTCTTCACCCCATGGATGGTGTTCATCAGCACCGGAAAGAAGGCGCCGAGGAAGACCAGGAAGATCGCCGGCTTGTCGGCAATGCCGAACCAGATGATCGCGAGCGGAATCCAGGACACCGGCGGGATCGGCCGCAGCATCTGCAGCGTCGGCTCCAGCGTCTTCTCGAACAGGCGCGACCAGCCGATGGCGACACCGGCGAGAATGCCGAGCAGGCTTGCCAGCGCAAAGCCGCCGAACACGCGAAGCGCGCTGGCGAGCGCATCGCGTAGCCAATGCCCGGAATAGGTCTGCGTAGTCTCGTCGAAGCCGAGCACCCAGTCGCCGAGCGCATGCAAAACGGCACTCGGGGCCGGCAGCAGCGCCGGCGGCAGCACGCCGCTGCGGGCAAAGACTTCCCAGCCCGCGATCAGCAGCGCAGGCACGATCAGGCGTTCGAGCCCCTGCAATGCCCGCGTCAACCGAAACGCCGGCCTTGCAGGCGCCGTGTCAGTAACCGAGGTCATTCTTGGCCTTTCCGGTGGCCTTCTCCAGGAACGAATAGTCCATGTTCTTCTCGGCTTCCGCAGAGACATCCTTCTGGATGTATTTGAGATCGCGCATCATCGCGGCGATCGCAAGCGTCTGCGACCGATGGATGGCGGGATCTGGCGAAGCGTTCTTCAAGGCCTCGGTCGCCACACTCTTGTCGAGGCCAGTCAGCTTGTTGATGACCTCGATCCACGGCGTCTTGTCGGCGATCAGCTTGTTGTCGAGCTCGACCACGGCGCTGACGACGCCCTGAACACCGGCGCGCTGGCTGGCAATGACGTCAGAGCGCGTCACGATCAGGTTGGTGAGATTGCCGGCCGCCTGGTCGTACGGCAGCACAAAGTGCTTGCCGGCGCCGGCAAGTCGGATCTGCGAGGCGAACGGCTCGACCGAGCAGATCATGTCGACCTCGCCGCGCTGCAGAGCCGCCAGATGGTCGGACGGGTTGGGAATGTTGATGAACTGCACGTCCTTGTTGGGATCGACGCCCTGCTTGAGGAACGCGCCGCGCATGTGGATGTCCTGCGCGTTGCCGCGGGAAGCCGCGACCTTCAACAGCTGACCGTCACTCTTGCCCTTGGCAACGATGGCCTTGAACGCGGTCCAGTCATCCGGCGGCAGGTTCAGCTTCGTGGAGGAGAGGCATTCCGAGCCGCCGTTGATCTGACCCGAGACGGCAACGACGTCAAAGCCCTTGTCGAGCGCGGTGATGTAATGGAGGTAGGTGACCTGCGCGACGTCGATGCTCTTCGAGATCAGCGCGGTCAGCACGTCATTGCCCGAGTTGAAGCCGGTGGCCTCGACCTCGACACCCTTCGCCATGCCTGAAATCAGCGACATCGGCAGGCAGTGCGCGCATTTGGCATAGCCGAGCTTGATCTTGGGGGCTTGCGCGTTGGCGAAATCGCCTCCGCCGAACATCGCCGCCATCACCACGAGGCCCAGTCGCAAACTCGTCCGCATCGCTCACTCCGTTTCGGAAGGCGCGAGATCTCGCGCGTCGCGCACAATCATCGACCGGCCTTTGCGGCAGCGCAATCCGGTTTTTGCATGCTGCATACAATTTGCGCGCTATGCCATTGTTTTCAGCTACATGCGTCGGTATTTTGGGCAAGCCAAAAGGCCGGAAACGGCTAGGATGAACCGAAGCAACGAGGCGCGCGTGCAGCAGAAGTCGGAAACCCCGAAGGGCCGAAAGTCGCCCAAACTCAAGAGGATGGGCCTGCATGAGCGCGCCGCTGCGCGGATGCGGACGATGATCATTCGCGGCGAGCTGCCGCCGGGATCGCAGACCCAGGAGACCAGGCTGTCGAAGGAGCTCGGCGTGTCGCGAACGCCGCTGCGCGAGGCGATGAAGGTGCTGGCGGCGGAAGGGTTGGTCGAGCTGCGCCCCAACCGCAGCCCCCGCATCGCCGGCCTCGCGGTCGAGGGCATCACGGAGTTGTTCGAGGCGCTGGCCGGGATCGAGCGGATTGCCGCGGAGCTTGCCGCCGAGCGCGCAACCGAACGCGATCTCGCTCGCCTGCGCACGCTCCAGACCCGCATGGAGGGCCACCACCGCAACGGCAAGCTCGACGATTACTTCGCCATCAACGGCGAGATCCACAACACCATCGTCCGCATGGCCCGCAATACGCCGCTGCGGGAGGCGCACGAGACGCTGATCTCCCGCGCCGAACGCGCGCGCTACCTCGCCCTTGGTGCCGACCGCCGCTGGAGCAATTCGGTCGACGAGCATGCCGGCATCCTCGCGGCTCTGGAGGCGCGCGACAGCGAAGCCGCAGGACGCCTGCTCGGCGCCCATGTCCGCCAGACCGGCACCGCGCTGCTCGAGACTCTCGCACCCAAACCCAAGCTGACGGCGGCATGACCATGAAGCTGTTGCTGCTCAACCCCAACACCAGCGCGGGGGTCACCCAGTTGATGACGGATGTCGGGCAGCGCGCCGCCGCGCCCGGCACCGAGCTGATCCCCTGCACCGCGACGCGCGGCGTGCCCTACATCGCCACCCGGACCGAGGCGCAGATCGGCGGGGCCATTGCGCTGGAGATGCTGGCCGAGCAGCACACCAAGGTGGATGCAGCGATCATCGCCGCCTTCGGCGATCCCGGCCTGTTCGCCGCGCGCGAAACCTTCGACATTCCCGTGGTCGGCATGGCGGAAGCCGCGATGCTGACCGCCTGCATGGCCGGACGGCGCTTTGCCATCGTCACCTTCGCCCAGGCGCTGGGGCCCTGGTACGAGGAATGCGTCCGCGACCACGGGCTGCGGGAGCGCTGCGCCGGCATTCGCATGCTCGACACGCCCTTCAAGGCGATCTCCGAGGTCGGCACCGAGAAGGAGGATCTGCTGGTCGAACTCGCGCAGCGCGCGATCGTCGAGGACGAGGCTGACGTGCTGATCTTCGCGGGCGCCCCGCTCTCCGGCCTCGCCGAGCGCGTCGCCGACCGAATCCCCGTTCCTGTCGTCGACCAGGTCGTCGCCGCCGTGAAGCAGGCCGAAGCACTGGTCGCGCTGCGGCTGCGCAAGGCAACCGCGGGCACGTTCCGCCGACCCGCCGCCAAACCCACCCTTGGTCTTGCCGGGGCACTCGCTGCCCGGCTCGAGCATCGCGATAGCTAGGGGAGCTTTGGCCGGCGATGCGAAAAACCCAGTTCGTGTTCGAGGGTACGGCCGAAGGCAAACAGGCGGGATTCGCATCCCGGCGGCGCGATGATCTGGATGCCGAAGGGCAGCTCGTTGTCTTCTCGCCGCACTGGCAGAGTCAGTACCGGAAATCCAACCAGCGAGACGATGAAGGTCACCGCGAGATAGTCGATCGGCGTCTCCAGCGACGCGCCGTCGATGGCGGTGACGTCACTGATCTCGTTCGGCCAGGGCAAGACGGACGCCGCCGGCGCAACCAGGAAATCGGTACGGGTGAACAGCTCGCGAAAACTGCGATAGACCGCGGTGCGGCGACGTTCGGCGTTGAGGTAATCTTCGGCCGAGAGCTTCGCGCCCGCCTCGATGTTCCAGATCACGGTGGGCGTGAGTTCGGGGCGGCGCGTCCTCAACAATTCGCCGTAACTGTTGGCAATGTGCGCGGCGCGCAACGTGCGAAAAGTCTCGATCGCACCGCCGCAATCGGGCGAGGATGGAACGACATCGGCGACGCCGGCGAGCGCATCGCAGGCGGCAGCAAAACGGGCGCGAACATCGCGCGCGACCGGCGCGACGCCGAAATCGGGCGTCATTGCGATTCTGGGACGTCTCGCAAACGGCCGGTCGTCATTGACGACGCCGGTCGAGAGCGGATCGCTGGTATCGCCTCCCCCACAGACCGACAGCGCGAGTTCGAGATCGTTGACATCGCGGGCGAGGAAGCCGTGGGTGGCGAGCATGTCCCAGCCGAGTGGACGGCGCCGCGACGGGATGCGGCCGGGCGTCGGCCGGATCGAGGCGACGTCGCAGAAGCTGGCGGGCGTGCGGACGGAGCCGCCGAAATCGGTGCCGTGCGCCAGCGGCACCATGCCGGCCGCGACCGCGACGGCGGAGCCGCCGGACGATCCGCCGGAGGTCAACGCGGGATCGAACGGATTACGCGTTGGCCCGCAAAGCTTGTTGGTGCAGACCGCACCGAAGCCGAATTCCGGGGTGTTGGTCTTTCCCAAGATGATCGCGCCGGCGCGTCGCAGCCGCGCCACCACGAGATCATCCTCAGCCGGGACGTGATCGCGAAACAAAACCGATCCATAGGTGGTCGCAAGTCCCGCGGTGTCGGTGAGGTCCTTGATCGCAACCGGCACCCCATGCAGCGGGCCGATCGGCGCGGGCGCCGCGTCGCAGATTTGCGCCGCACGGCGGGCGCCCTCCGCGTCGACGGTCACGAATGCCGCCAATTGCACGTTGCTGTGCGCTATCCGCGCGAGATGTGCCTCAACGGCGTCGCGCGAGGACAGCTCGCGCTTGGCAATGGCGCGCGCAAGGGTTGTGGCCGTGAGGTCGCAAATGGATTGATCCGAGGTCATCAAACGACAATGCCAAAACGCGCCGCAAAAAGCGACCGCGCCGGGCACGAGATTTGCTTTCTTCTTCGGGAGAACGGGAGGCAACACCATGGCTGAAGCGCAAGGCGGTCGCTCACTCGTCGTCGACGCCGTTACCCATCGCTACCCAAGCGGTGCGCTCGCGGTCGAGAATATCAATCTCGACATCAAGGGCGGCGAGATCATCGCCCTGCTCGGCCCCTCCGGCTGTGGCAAGACCACCCTGCTGCGGATCATCGCCGGCTTCATCGCACAGACGCAGGGGCGGATCATCATCGGCGACGACATCGTCGATGCGCTGCCGCCGAACCGCCGTGCCGTCGGCATCGTGTTCCAGAACTATGCGCTGTTTCCGCATCTGTCGATCAGCGAGAACGTCGCTTACGGACTTGCCGCGCGCGGCATCGACAAGGCGACGCGCCAGCGCGAGGCGCAGCGCCTCTTGGACCTTGTGCAATTGCCTGCCATGGCGGAACGGCTGCCGCGGCAGCTCTCCGGCGGCCAGCAGCAGCGCGTTGCGCTGGCCCGCGCGCTCGCGATCAAGCCGTCGATCCTGCTGCTCGACGAGCCCTTTGCTGCGCTCGACAAGAATTTGCGGCTCGACATGCAGATCGAGGTCAAGCGGCTGCAGCGCGTCTCCGGCATCACCACGCTGATCGTGACGCACGACCAGGAAGAAGCGCTGTCGATGGCCGACCGCGTCGCCGTGCTCAGCCATGGCAAGCTCGAACAGTTCGGATCGCCGTCCGACGTCTACGACCGTCCGCAAACCCTGTTCGTCAACACCTTCGTCGGCTCCAGCAACCGCATGCCCGGCGTGGTCGTCTCGGCGGACCGCACGGCTGCAAAAGTTCGCCTCGATGCCGGCGCGGAGATCATTGCGCGGCCCGCGGGCGGCACCCTCACCGAGGGCGGCCGCGTCACCGTCTGCATCCGACCCGAGCATCTGCACTTCGTCGGTGACGAGACCGGCTTTGCCGGCGTGGTCGGCATGTCGTTGCCGCTGGGCGCGACCGTCGTCCACGAAGTCACCACCGCCGACGGCTCCGGCGTCAAGGTCTCCCAGGCGCGCATCGGCGAGACGCGCGCGCTGGAGAGCGGCGCCGCGGTGCGCCTCGCACCGCTCGCCCCATCGCTCGCCAACGCCTTTCCCGCAACACTTTAGATTCAATCTTTGTCCAGAGGGAGTTCGACCATGATCATGAACCGCCGCAGCCTGATGACGACCGCGCTCACACTCGGCGCCATGAAGGCGTTTCCTGGCTTAAGCTACGCCCAGGCCCGCCCGCTGGTGTTTGCGACCTTCACCGGCAGCTGGGAGGAGGCGCACAAGGCGGTACTGGTGCCGGCCTTCCGCAAGGCAAACGCCGACGCCGCAATCGTGCTCGACCCCATGCTCTCGGTCGACCAGATCGCGAAGGTCAATGCCGCCAAGGCCAATCCGCCGATCGACGTGATGCTGCACGATCCCGGCCCGGCCCTCGTCGCGATCGGGCAGGACCTCGTCGAGCCCTATCCGGTCGAGAAGAGCGCCTATTACAAAGACCTGATCTCCGAGGCGCAGGAGCCGATGGGCCCTGCCCCGTTCTTCCAGGTCGTCGGCCTCACCTACAATCCGGAAGCGGTCAAGACGCCGCCCACCTCCTGGGCCGATCTGTGGAAGCCGGAGTTCAAGGGCCGCGTCGGCATCACCAACCTCAACTCGACGCTCGGCACCGGCTGGCTGGTCGAGATCGCCAAGATGCGCGGCGGCTCGGAAGCCAATGTCGATCCCGGCTTCAAGGCGATCGAGGAGCTGAAGCCCAATCTCGCCGCGGTGGCCGCCAATCCTGGCGCGCTCGCGACCCTGTTCCAGCAGGGCCAGATCGACATCTCGCCCGGTAATTTCAACGCCATCCAGATCCTCAAGGCGCGCGGCGTCCCGGTCGAGTTCGTGGCGCCGAAGGAAGGCGCCATCGCCTTCAAGACCACGATCCACATCGTCAAGAACTCGCCCAACCGCGAGCTCGCCTTCAAGCTGATCGAAGCGTCGCTGACGCCGGAGGTACAGACCACGCTGATGAACCCGCCCTATCTGATCGTGCCGACCAATTCCAAGGTCAAGATGGGCGGTGAAATCGCGCGCGTGCTCGCCAAGGACACCGCCGAGCTGAAGCAGAAATTCGTGTTCCAGGACTGGAAGAAGATCAACGAGCAGCGCTCGGCCTGGATCGAGCGCTTCAACCGCGAGATCAAGATCTAGAGGCATTTCCGAGGATTTGTCATGGGCTCAGCACCGGCTTCACGAGACGTCACCTCCTACGGGATGGGATTGGCAGCGCCGCTGGCGCTGTTCTTCCTGGTCTTCTTCGTGGCACCGCTGCTGCAATTGCTCTGGCTCTCGCTGCACAACGACACGGCCGCGCTCCATTGGGGGCTCGGCCAGTACCTGCACTTCCTCACCGATCCCTTCAGCCTGAGCGTGCTCGGCTCGACCCTGCTGCTCGGCGCCGAAGTGACGGCCGTGTGCCTCGTGCTCGGCTTTCCCATCGCCTGTCTCTACCAGCGGGTCGGACCGAAGCTTCAGACCATCATCATCCTGATCGTGCTGCTGCCGCTCCTGACCAGCGTCGTGGTCCGCACCTTCGCCTGGATCGTCATCCTGGGCCGCCAGGGTATCATCAATGCGACGCTGCAATCCCTTGGGATGATCGATACACCCATAAAGCTGCTCTACACCCAGTTCGGCGTGGTGATCGCGCTGGCGCAGGTGCAGATGCCGCTGATGACGCTGCCGCTGATCACCGCGCTCGGCCGCATCGATCCCAATCTCGACGATGCCTCCTGCTCGCTCGGTGCCGGAAGCTGGCGGACCTTTTTCAGGGTCGTGCTGCCGCTGTCGCTGCCCGGCGTGATCGCCGGCTGCACGCTGACCTATGCCGCGGCGATCACCGCCTTCATCACCCAGTCGCTGATCGGCGGCGGGCAGATGCTGTTCATGCCGATGTATCTCTATCAGCAAGCCTCGACGCTGCAGAACTGGCCCTTTGCCTCCGCGATCTCGATCATCTTCCTGCTGGCCGTGCTCGCGGTCGGCTCGGTCTTCACCACGCTCGGCCGCCTGTCGCGCGGCTACGGAGGCGCGTCATGAGCGGACGCAAGCGCACCCTGGAAGCCATCAGCTTCGAGTTCGTGATGACGGCAATCGCGGTGATCGCACTGATCATCATCATCGCGCCTTCGCTTGTGGTGCTGATTGTCTCCTTTACCAGCGGGTTCTCGCTGCGCTTCCCGCCGCCGGGCTATTCGCTGCGCTGGTACGCCGAGCTGTGGAACGCCTGGCAGCTGCACTTCGCGGCCAAGAACAGCCTCATCGTCGCGCTGTGGGCGACAGTCCTGTCGGTCGTGCTCGGTGTTGGGGCGGCGCTCGCGATCTCGCGCTCGCGGACGCTGTCGGCACGGCTGCTCGACTCCCTCTTCATGTCGCCGCTGGTGCTGCCGGCGCTGGCTTTTGGTCTGGCTGCGCTGATGCTGTTCTCGCTGGTCGGGATGCAGGTGTCGTTACTGACGCTGGTGATCGGCCACACGGTCGTTTGCGTACCCTACGTCGTGCGCAACACGGTCGCAGCGCTCGCCCAGCTCGAGCCAACCCTGCTGGAGAGTTCCGCGGTGCTGGGCGCGAGCCGGCTCTACACGTTCCGGCGGATCGTGCTGCCGCTGATCCGGCCGGGCATCATCGCGGGCGCCTTCATCGCCTTCATGTCGTCGTTCGACAACGTGCCGGTCTCGCTGTTCCTGCGCGACGCCGCAACCGACATGCTGCCGATCCGGATGTGGCAGGACCTCGAGGGCAAGCTCGACGTCACCATTGCCGCGCTATCGAGCGTGCTGATCATCGCCACCGTTGCGATGGTCGCGGTGATGGAGCGCGTCACGGGCCTGTCGCGGCGGCTGACCAACTGATCAGGCGCCGCGGAACAGCGAATAGCCCCAGCGCGTGAATTTCAGCGGCAGATGAAAATGCTCGTCGACATGCTTGATGCGGAAGCGGAACGGCGTCACCGTGAGAAAGCCGTCGCTGTCAGCAAAGAACTCGCCGAGATGAAACAGGACCTCGTACTCGCCTGCCGTCACGCCCGCGCCCTGCGCAATGGGGTGATCGAGCACACCGTTGGCGCCGAGCCGGCCGTCGGCGACGCGCGAGGAGTCAGGATCGATCCGCCAGATCTCGACGCGCAGCCCCTGCGCCGGTCGTCCGCCGGCCACGTCGACCGCGTGAATGGAAATACCGCCTGCCATCGTGCCGTTCCTCCTGCTAGCGCCGCGCCATGGTAGACGCAAACACCGCCGTTCGGCCAGCGCCGCCGTTGCTGCCGGCCCTCGGCGCGATGACCTCGCTTCAGGCCCTGGTGGCGCTCGCCTTGTTTGCCCCGGGCGTGGTCGCGCCGCGCGCCCATATCGAGGTCTGGCAGCTCTCGATGTTCTCCTGCGCGGTGTTCGCCGTCGGCATCCCCGCCTCGTTCTGGGGCGGCGGCTTCATCGCGCGGATGGGCTCGCTCCGGATCGCGAGCCTGTGCGCGGCGGCGATCGTCATCAGCATGGCACTGGCTTCACTCGGATCGACCGCGGCCCTGCTCGCCGCCGGCCTCTGCCTCGGCCTTGCCTTCGGACCGGAGACGCCCGCGAGCGCGGCACTGCTGTCGCGGCTGGTGACGTCGGAGCGACGCGCCTTCGTGTTCTCGGTGCGCCAGACCGGCAACCAGATCGGTGCCGTCTGCGGCTCGCTGGCCCTGCCCGCGATCGCGATCTGGTTGGGACCGGCCTGGTGCTACGCAGCCGTCGGTGCCTGCGCGCTCGTCGCGATCCTGCTGTTCGAGCGCCTGCGGCCGGCCTATGCCGGCAAGTCCGCCCCGCTTCCGCAACTTGATCTCCGCGCGCGGCTGGCACTGGTCACCGGGGACCGGCGCATCGCGATGCTGGCGCTGGCCTCGATGCCGTTCAGCGCGATGCAGGTGTCGCTCAACACCGTCTTCGTCATGCTGGGCACACGCGAGCTTGGCCTGAGCCATATCGAGGCCGGCATGGCGCTCGCCTGCGCGCAGGCCGGCGGCCTCGTCGGCCGGCTCGGCTGGGGCTATGTCGCCATGCGCCTCGATGCCTCGCGCATGGTACTCGTCGTCATCGGCCTCGGCATGGCCTTCTGCGCCGCGCTGCTCGGCCTCGATGGCGCATCGCTCGGTCGCACCGGGCAATTTGCCATTGCAGGCCTGTTCGGCCTGACGGCATCGGGCTGGAACGGCGTCTTCATCGCCGAGATCGCGCGCCTCGCCCCGCAGGACAGGATCGGCGAGACAACGGGCGCCGTGCTGACCGCATCCTATGCCGGCCTGCTCGCCGCGCCGGCGCTGGTTTCGGTGCTGGATGGTGTTGCCGGTCTCGGCGCGGCGCTCTTCGCCTTGGCTTGCCTTGCGCTGTGCGGCACATTGGCGCTGATCTGGGGAGGCCATGACAGAGCGAAACAATAGCGCGCGCGAGATCGCGGCCGATGTGACGGCCGGGCGAACCAGCGCGGTCAAAATTGCCGAGGCAGCGCTTGCGCGCATCGAGGCAGCCAGGGCGCTGAACGCGGTGGTGACGATCGATCCCACCCGCACGCTTGCCGACGCGGCAGCGGTCGATGCACGCCTGCACTCCGGCGAAGCGATGCCGCTCGCCGGCGTCCCCGTAATCGTCAAGGACAACATCTGGGCCGCAGGCTGGCGCATCACACAGGGCTCGCGCCTGTTCGCCGATTTCGTCGCGCCAAAGGACGCCATTGCGATCGCGCGCCTGCGCCAGGCCGGCGCCGTCATTGTCGGCATCGGCGCCACATCCGAATTCGCCAGCAAGGGCGTGACGACCTCACAGCTGTTCGGACCCACACGCCATCCGCTCGATCCCACGCTGACACCGGGTGGTTCATCGGGCGGTCCGGCCGCCGCCGTCGCCGCCGGCCTCGTGCCGCTCGCGATCGGTACCGATGCCGGCGGCTCCAGCCGCAGGCCGCCCGCCCATGTCGGTGTCGCCGGCTTCAAGCCGTCCTATGGCGCGATTCCGTATGGGCCGGGTTTCGCCGAGCCGTTCTTCGGCCTCTCCCTCATCGCACCGATCGCCGCCGACGTCGCGGATATCGCGCTGGCGTTCGAGGTCATGGCCGGAATCGATCCGCGCGATCCGGACTCGGCAGTTGTCGCGAGAGAGGCTGAAGACATCGCGGACTTGCGCATCGCGTTTTCGCCCCG
The DNA here is from genome assembly GCF_007290395.2 of Bradyrhizobium cosmicum. Taxonomy (NCBI): domain Bacteria; kingdom Pseudomonadati; phylum Pseudomonadota; class Alphaproteobacteria; order Hyphomicrobiales; family Nitrobacteraceae; genus Bradyrhizobium; species Bradyrhizobium cosmicum. The sequence continues at coordinate 4,863,765 of NZ_CP041656.2, forward strand.
GCTCGGGCTTGACGTCGCCGTTGACGACGTCGTTGCGAACGGGCTCGTTTCCGCAGTTGAACGCATCGCCGCCACAGGCTTGCGTATCGCAACTCGCGATCCGGTCTGGCCGGCGGGCGCCACGGAAGAGGCCATCATGCCGCTTCAGCATGCCGGCCTCGCCGCTCTCTATGGCAACACCTTTCGTAAGGACCCGAATGTCTTCGATCCTGATATCGCCAGGCAGATCGAGCGAGGGCTGTCGTGGTCGGGGGCAGAAGTTGCCGGAGCCCTCGTCGCCAGCACTGCGATCGCCAATGCCTTTGCTGCCTTCTTCAGCGAGGCCGACCTGCTACTGGCTCCGACGGTGCCCTGCGTTGCGTGGCCGTTGACCCAGCTCGGCCCCGACACGATCGGCGGCCGCCCGGCGAGTCCCCGCGCGCACGCCGTATTCACGCCGTTCGTCAATCATGCCCGGCTGCCGGCGATTTCGATCCCTTGCGGGACCGATGAGCGCGGACTTCCTTTCGGCCTGCAGATCATTTCCCGTCGCGGACAGGACCGCACGCTGCTGCGAGCCGCCCAACGCCTCGAGTCAGTGCTCAGGGCGTAGATCAGGCTGCAAACGTTGATCGCAGGCGGCGCCAGCCGATGACGATGCCGGTGATGGAGAACACCAGCCCGAGCACGCAGAGCCCGACGATCAGAACATCGCGCAAACGCGGATGCGCGAGCAGGACCGGGAAATCGAGCGTGTGCAGCGCGCTATAGACCCAGCGATAGGCCCGCCGCGACGCATCGAGCCTCTGCAGCACGCGGCCGTCGGCCCCGTCGATATCGAACCAGAGGTCGCCGCAGCGGGAGCGATAGACCGGCGCACGCGCGACGATGGACTGTGCGGGATAGGCATCATCATCGGGGAGAATGGACGTAGCGCCGCAGCCAGCTACGACACGCCTCACCAGGTTTTCGACTTCCGGCGCGCTGAGGAAATCAGACTCTCCGCCATCGGGTCCGATCAGAACCTGCTTGTCGAGACCAACCCGCTCGCGTCGATGGAGCTTGCCGTTGAAAACAAACCATTCGACCTCGCGGGCCGCCGACGATACCGGCGTCCGATCGAGCGACGCGGCTGTCGTCCAGGCCGGCGAAACATCGATCACGCCGGCTTCAGCCGGGGTCAACTCCCCGCGCGAGAACAGCCGGCCGTGATCCATCGAGAGCCAGCCGCTGAAGATCCAGGTCAGCACGAAAGCTGTCGCGACGAGGCCGATGACGTGATGCAGGGCGTGCCAGCCGCGATAAGGCGATGACAGTTGCCGACCGCGAAGCCTGAGCCGCGCGAGCCCGATCACCGCGCCGAGCAATGCCGCAATCAAGGCCAGCAGCGACAGCGTCCAGACCACGCCATCCCATAGCGCCCAGTTGCTTCGCAGCACTGTCGGATAGATCCAGTGCAGGACACTCCCAGCCCAATTCCACCCGCGCTCGCTTCGCGTCGTATCCAGAACGACTTCGCCGGTCCGTGATGAAACGTAAACCTCCGTCCCGGCGGCATCGCCCAGCGCGACGCGGAACAGGGGCCGGTGGCGGTCAAAGCCGTTCGGCACGCTCCATTGATCGTAATCCGCACGCGCGAGAATTGCGGCGCCGGTAACATCGAGTCCGCGCCGTCGAGCGTGCTCCCGCGCGATGGCGAGTGCGACATCGGACGACATCACCGGCGCGTCAGCCCCATCCAGGGCACGAACCGCGCGAATACGCGACGGCCCCGAGACGATGTAGACCGGTCCGTCGCTTCGCCGGATCAGGCGAACCCGCCTGGCATCGGTGATCCCGCTGGCGACCACGGCGTCTTGGGCCGACATGGTCACCTGCGCGCCGCCCACCGGTGCCAGTCCGGCAAATCGCTCTGCTTCCGTCAGCGACGGAAACGGAATGAAATGCATCACAATTCCGGTTGCGAACCACATCGCGAACAGCAGGCAGAACGCGATCCCGAGCCAGCGGTGCAGCAGGACGATCGCGCCCATCATGTGGTCAGCGCCCTACCATTTGAACGCGGCCGAAAGCTCGTAGGTGCGCGGTGCGCCGAGCAGGATCTGGTCGGGATAGAACGGATCGCCCCAGATCGCATAGCGCTTGTCGGCGATGTTCCGGACGCGGAAGGTCAGGCGGGCCTGATCGACCGCGTTGAACACCGTCTTCGGGATATCGACGAAGGCATAGACGTCGGCCACCGTGTACGCCTTCATCGTCACGACGTTGGCATCGGTGTTGTAGCGGTCGCCGACATGACGTCCGGTGATTCCGAGCTCAACCGGCCAGGGCGTGAAGAACCGCCATGACGCGCCGGCGTTGGCAACGATGCGCGGCACGTTCGGCGGCGTGTTGCCCGAGAACGAGCCGCCGACGAAATCGTAGTCGGCGTAGCGCGCATCGACATAGGCGATGTTGCCCCACAGGCGCAGCGATTCGATCGGACGCACCGCGGCGGCGAGCTCCACGCCCTTGGATTCCTGCCGCCCGGCGATGTTGAGCTGCATCCCACCCGCCGCGGCGTAGACGTTCTTGCGCAGGATGTCGTAGGCCGAGAACGACCACTCCGCCCTGTTGTCCCAGAACAGGTGCTTGACCCCGGTCTCGTAGGTTCGCGAGGTCGTCAAGTCCAGCGGCTGGGTCGGCAACAGCAGGAAGCTGGTGTTTGCGGCAACGTCGGCGCCGGTCGCGTACTGGCTGAAGAAAGTCAGGCCGGGCACGGCCTCCCAAGTGTAGCCGATGCGGCCCGTCACCGGCGCCCAGTCCTTCGTGAACGGAAAGCCGGCCTTCTCCAGCCCGTTCTTGTCAGTCGAGTTGCGGTCGAGCCCGATATGCTCGACCCGGAGGCCGCCGATCAGCGAGAAGGTCCGCGTGAGCTTCAGCCGGTCCTCGAACGACAGCGCCTCGTTGTCGATGCGCGCAGTTTGCTGCTGCGTCGTAAGCAGGCCGTAATAGCCTCTGACAGGATCGACCAGCGAGACGGAGTCGCCAGGGAAGTTTGCCGCGCCCGGCCTGACAAAGTCGAGGTAGCTCGACGACAGTGTCGTGACCAGCCGGTTGTCGAAACCTGCGATGTTCGCATCCCAGATCAGGTCGGTGATGTTGCCGACCAGCCGCTGGCTGTGCGCGACATAGAATCGCTCACGATCGACCAGGTTCGTTCCGGCGTTGAACGCCTCGATCTCGTTGTTGAACCAGGTGCGCTCGGCCCCATAGCCATAAGCCTGGCTCTTCAAGGTCAGGTCTGGCGCGAGCTTCAGCTCAAACCCGCCGCGGAGCCAAACCTCCTGCGCGACGTTGCGATTGTCGAGGACGTTGTAGTTGGTGTTGAAGGTACGGTCGTCGATGGTGACCGCGCCGAGATTGGTTCCGTTATAGTTCGAGACGTAATTGCCGGAGACGATGCCGCTCGTGGCGTGCGAACCGCTATAGGCCACCGGCACCAGCGGCGCACCCCAATAGGCCTTCGAGCGGTCCTCGCGATACTCGATCGCGCCCCAGACCTTGAGGCTGTCCGAGATGCGGTAGTTGAGCTGACCCGACACATCCAGCGTCTTGGTGTTGGTATCGTCGGCAAAGCCATTGAGGGAGGAACGGCTGACGTCGAAACGATAGTCGAGCCCCTGCAAATTGGTGCTGCCGCCCGACCCGTAATGGGCACGGAAGGAGTTCAGCGAATCCCAGGAAAAATCCGCCTCGTTCCGGATCGGGCCTGTGTGCGGCTGCTTGGTGACGAAATTGATCGCGCCGCCTGCGGCGCCCTCGCCCGAGATCAGCGAGGCCGGACCCTTCAGGAATTCCACGGCTTCCAGATTGGCCGTGTCGGTGATCCGCGAGGTCATGTTCTGCGGGCCGATCTTGATGCCGTTGTAGAGGGTGTTGATCTGGCTGTTGGTGAAGCCGCGCATCGAGAAGGCCGCGGGCTCGGCCGGGTTGTCGCCGGAGGTGACGCCGACCGCGCCTGCCGCGACTTCGGACACGGTGCGATAGCCCTGCTCGCGCATGGTCGCTGCGGAGATGACCTCGACGGTCGCAGGCGTTTCGCGCACCGTCAGGCCAAGGCGCGAGGCGCTTTCGGCGACAGCGTTGCTGTTGAGCGGTGTTTGCGCTTGGGTCTGCGCCGAAGCGACCGGCGCGGCGGGCTTTGGCGCGGCTGCTGCAGTCGAGGACCTGCGCGCCGCCGCGCGGCGCGGGCTCTGCCCTTCCCGGCCGGCGGGGCTCGCCTGCTTGCGGGACTGGGCCGGGGACACTTCGATGGGCGGCAGGGGATCGCGGACCTGCTGCGCCGACGCTGAGGGCAGATCGATAACGGCAAACGATGTGAGAGCGGCGGACGCGAGCAGGACGCGGCGCGGTCGTGCAATACGGATGGACAACACGGTTTTGGACCTCGGTGTGACGTCAGTGGCACGTCACAGCGAATTAAGGTCCCATCTTCCGGCTTCCCGCCTTCCGATGAAGCCGAATGTCTGTACTCCCCGACCGACATCTTCGCGTGTGACCACGGCTGACGGCAGGTCTCCTGGCTCGCGGGTCGTCACCTTGCGTCGCCTTCCCGGGACCGAGATACCCAGTGGCTCGTGACGCAAGATTCGCCGCTTACAGTTGCGGGGGCAGCCACGGCATTGGAGACAAGGTCTCCGCACCGCATTCCCTTTTCATCCCCTCGCGGGGAAACCGTCACGGCCATCTAGGATTAGGAGCAAGACAGAGTCAATGTGCAGCGTGCGGCGATATTGCCACAGCGACCAACTTCCTGGGAGACGAGCATGGAGGGCGAGACCTTGCTCTGGCTGATACGACATGCGCCCGTCGCCGGCGTCGCGGGGACGATCCACGCGTCCGACGCGCCGGCGGATCTCGGCGATCGCGCGCAACTGGAGACGCTGCGGCAACGCCTGCCGCGCGATGCGGCGAGCTATGCCAGCCCGTCGCGGCGCACGGTCGAGACCGCGGGCGCCCTTCGGCTCGAACCGTCATTGATGACCGAATTCAGCGAGCAGCATTTTGGCGACTGGACCGGCCGGAAGCACGACGAACTCGCCGCGACCGGTGGGGAGACCTACACGGAATTCTGGAGCGATCCCGCCCACAAGAGACCGCCGGGCGGCGAAAGCTTCGAGGATCAGGTCGCGCGCGTGCGGCAGGGACTTTCGCGGATCGGCTCCGGCCCAGCGACACTTGTCGTACATTCCGGCACCATCCGCTCCGTGCTCTGCATCGCGCTGGATCTGACGCCGGAAGCGGCGTTGCGCTTCGTGGTCGATCCGCTGTCGCTGACCCGGATCGACCGACTCGCCGCCGGCTGGCGCGTCGTCTCGGTCAACCAGCGCATGACCTGAGGCGGTTCAGGCGGGACGATCCGGCACGTTGGCTTGGGCAAACGTCGCCATGCCGTTGTGAAGCGCACACGCCGACCGCACCAGCGGCAGCGCGATGGCGGCGCCCGATCCCTCGCCGAGCCTGAGATCGAGGCTGATCAGCGGCTGCACGTCGAGCGCGCACAGCACCAGCCGATGCCCCTGCTCCGCCGATTGATGCGACGGCAACAGGTATGGCTGGCACGACGGATTGAGCCGCGCCGCCGCAAGCGCCGCGACCGAGACGATGAATCCGTCGATCAATACTGGGATGCGGCGTTGCGCTGCCGCAATGATCGCGCCGCAGATCGCTGCGATCTCGAGGCCGCCGACCGCGCACAGGATTTTTTCGGGCGAGGCCCCGGCAACGCCATGGCGCGCAATCGCAGCGTCGATCACGCGCGCCTTGTGCGCGCGGCCGGCCGCATCGATGCCGGTACCGCTGCCCGCGATCTCCTCAGCGCTCACGCCGAGAAGGCTCGCGGCAATCGCCGCCGATGTCGTGGTGTTGCCGATGCCCATCTCGCCGAAGATCAGCAGATCAGGCTGGCTGACCCCGGCGCGCGCCACCGCGCGCTGGCCGGCTTCGAAGGCGAACGCCAGTTCGGCAGGCGTCAGCGCGGCTTGGACGCTGAAATCGCAGGTACCATGGCGCGGCTTGTCGGTGACGACGCCCGTCATCTCCCCCTGCGCCAGCGTGCCGGCATCGACCACCTCGAGGCTCGCGCCAAGCTCGCGCGCCAGCACGGAGATCGCGGCGCCGCCGGAGGCGAAATTCGCCATCATCGCGATGGTGACGGCTTGCGGATAGGCCGACACGCCCTGCGCGACGATGCCGTGATCGCCGGCGAAGACGATGATCGGCACCCGCGCCGCACGCGGCTGCTCGGTCGCCTGCAGGCCCGCAAGCTCGATCGCGAGCTGTTCCAGCCGGCCGAGCGCACCGGTGGGCTTTGTCAGTTGCGCCTGCCGCGCGATCGCCGCCTCGCGGTGAACGGCGGAGACATCGGGGCACGTCTGATAGACCCATTCGGGAAGCATGCTGCCTCGCTTGGCTTACGCCCTGCGCTTGAGAATGTAGCTGTCCATGATCCAGCCATGCCGCTCGCGCGCCTCCTGGCGCGCGGCCACGATGCGCGGGCCGACCTCAACCAGCGCGCCGGATAGAACGACCTGGTCGGGCATGCCGAGATAGGCGCCCCACCAGATCTGCAGGCCTTCGGGATCAAGCGACTGGAATGCGGTGCCGCCGTCGAGCATCACCACCACGGTATCGACGCCCTGCGGCCAGCCACCCTCGCGCAAGCGGCGCCCCGTCGTGACCAGAAACGGTTCGCCGATGTCGTTGAGCGGCAGCGCATGGGCTGCGCACAGCGCCTGGATCGAGGTGATGCCGGGCACGACCTCAATTGTCGGCAAGGGAGTGAGTCGCCGTGCGATGCGCAACGAGGAATCGTAGAGCGAGGGATCGCCCCAGATCAGCAGCGCGACCTTGCCATCGCCTTCGAGATGACTCGCGATCGTCCGCGACCAGATCGCTGCAACCGCATCGTGCCAATCGTCCACGCCCTTGCGGTAGTCCGCTTCACCGGCGTCGCGCACGGGCAGATCGAACTCGGCGATGCGCGTCTGGTCGTTGGTCAGAACGTTCGTGCAGATCGTCCGCCTGAGATCGGCGAGATCGGATTTCGCGCTCCCCTTGCGCGGGATCAGGACGAGATCAGCCGCGTTGATGGCACGGATCGCGGCGCGCGTGAGCTGCTCGGGATCGCCGCAACCGATGCCTATCAGGGAGAGCGTGAGCATCGCGAGTGCGAAGGGCGACCGCGATGGCCGCCCGTTCGCTTGTCTCTCAGGCCGCGTTGTGCAGGCGCGGGGTGACGAGGCCGGGCGCGGTGACGCCGCGCAGCGACTTCGCCAGCGCCAGCACCGCCAGATCAGCCAGCGGCTCGATCACGATGACGAGCGCATAGGAGGCGGCGAAGGTCGCGATGTTGGCGAGATTGCTCATGGCAAAGCCGGAGCCATAGAGCGCCCAGAACGCGACCCAGCCGATCACGCCGGCCTGGTAGGTCGTCGAAAGCGCCAGCGCCTGGCGATAGCTGAGATCGACATAGGCGGTGTTGCGCGAAATGATCCGCGCTGCAATCGCCTGGATCCCAAACAGCGGCACCAGCAGCGTGGTGACGTTCATGCCGAATTGCGGCAAATCCGGCGGCTCGAAGAAGATGCCCTGGAACAGCAGACCGAAGGCGAGGCCGAGAGCTGCGGGGGCCGCCCCGAACAACAGGAACAAGGTCGAGCCGAGAATGAAGTGCACCTCGGAGACGCCGACCGGGAAGTGCGGCAGGATCTCGAAGAAGGTGAAGACAAGCGCGGTGGTGGCGAGGGTGCGCAACGCAAGCGAGCCGACGCCCTGCTCGCGCGCGGTCTCGACCGCGAGCTTCAGCGCAACACCGCAGGCGGCGATGCCTGTTGCGTAACTCAACACGAGCTTGGCGCCCGTCACGATCCCGGGTTCGATATGCATGGCTCAGATCCTTCCTGCCGTCACACCCGACGGCGTTGGCCTCAAAACACGCACGGCCGGTCTCCTGGCTCGCGGCTCACTGGGTTCTCCGGCCTTCCCGAGCCTTGCGGCCCAGTGGCGGTTCGGAGTCCCTTACCGCTTACAGTCGCGGGGGCGGCTGGGGTTTGGGGCGCCGCAACTGGGTCCGCCCATCCCCATTCCCGATTATGCTCCGGCGCTTTGCGCCGCGTCGAGCACCATGCATCTCCTGTGTGCCCCTTTCGCGGAGCCGGCGTCAAGGGGCGAGCGGCGGCCGGGGCGATCATGACGGATAATCCCCTGCGAGCGCACCGAACAGAATCACGGCCGCCGTCGACGCCGCGCCGCCGCGCGCAAGCTGCTCCGCCAGTTCGGCAATTGTGGTGCGGACCAGCCGCTCATCGGGGCGCCCGAGAGATTCAGCGAACAGCGCCGGAGTGCCTGGCGCCAGACCGTGCTCGATCAATTTCGCGACAAGCGCCGGAAAGGTGCGGCGGCCCATATAGACCACGGTGGTCGCTTCGGGATCGGCCAGCGCCGCCCAGTTCAGGTTCTGGGGCAGCTCACCGGTGACGTCGGCCCCGGTGACGAACTGCACCCGGCGCGAGGTGTGGCGCCGGGTCAGCGGAATTCCGGCTTGCGCCGCAGCGACGCAGGCGGTGGTGACGCCGGGAATGATCTCGTAGCCGATGCCGGCCTCGCGCAGCGTCTCGATCTCCTCCTCGAGCCGGCCGAAAATGCCGGCATCGCCCGATTTCAGCCGCGCCACGCGGACGCCGGTCGCCGCATAGTCGACCAGCAGCCGGTTGACGTGGTGCTGCTTGGTCGAGGCCCGCCCTGCCCGTTTGCCCACCGCGACGAGATTGGCGCCGGGACGGGCGAGATCGAGGATCGCGCCGGAAGCGAGATCGTCATAGAGCACGACGTCCGCCTCGCGCAGCCGCGCAACACCCTTCAGCGTGAGCAGCTCCGGATCGCCGGGGCCGGCGGAAATGAAAGTGACGAATCCGCTCACCGGTCCTCCGCGATCAGATGGAAGAACGTGCCGGTGGCGTGCCCCCGCCGCGAGCCGGTCTCGGCGATGACGGCGCCGGTAGCATCGTGCACGACCGCGAGCGGCGTGTCCGGCTGCGCGAGAATCGTCGAATAGTGGAACTCGTGGCCGCGCAGCCGCGCGCCGACCTGATGCCCCGGCATCGGGCCAGCGAGCGCGGCGAGACGATAGCCCAGATGCATGCGGCGTTTGGCAAAGCTCGTCTCCAGGCCGAGCAGGCCCGTCATCTCATGGCGGATGCCGTCGGCATCGGTGAGGCCCTCGCCTAGCACCATATAGCCTCCGCATTCGCCGTGCACCGGCCGCGTCTCGGCGAACGCGCGCAAGCTGCTGCGAAAGCGCGCATTGGCCGCGATCGTTCCCGCATGAAGCTCGGGATAGCCGCCGGGCAGCCAGCACACATCGGCGCTCGCGTCTGGCGCCTCATCGGCCAGCGGCGAGAACGGCTGGATTTCGGCGCCCGCCGCGCGCCAGGCTTCCAGCATGTGCGGATAGACGAAGGAGAACGCCGCGTCGCGCGCGATTGCGATGCGCTGGCCGGGCGGTGTTACGTTCAAACCATTCGCGGCGGGCTGCGGCGACCATGCCGCGGCCGATCGCAGCACCGCGTCGAGATCGACATGCTCGGCGACGAAGCGCGCCGCCTCGTCGATCAACGTGCCGATCTCCGCCTGCTCCTCGGCCTGCACCAGGCCGAGATGCCGCTTCGGCAGGCTGATCTCGGCATGGCGGGGCAGCGCGCCGAACACGTTGATGCCGGCCTCGATCAGCGCATGCCGCACGAGGTTTTCGTGGCGCGGGCTGGCGATGCGATTGAGCACGACGCCGGCAAGGCGCACGCCGGGGCGATAGTCGCGAAGACCTGCGGCGATCGCTGCCGCCGTCTGAGCCTGCCCGGAAGGGTCGATCACCAGCAGCACGGGCCAGCCCAACATCTGCGCGATATCGGCGGTGGCGCCGGTGCCTGAGACACCGCGCGCAGCAACGCCGTCGAACAGACCCATCGAGCCTTCGGCAAGCACGACATCGGCGTCCGCACCGCGGCTAACGAGATGCGCGATCGTTGCCCGGTCCATCGCCCAACTGTCGACATTGACCGAGGCCCGTCCCGTCGCAGCGGCATGGAAGGCGGGGTCGATATAGTCCGGACCGCTCTTGAAGCACTGCACGTTCAAACCGCGATTGCGCCAGGCGCGCGCGAGCGCCAGCGTCAGCGTCGTCTTGCCGACGCCGGAGGCCGGCGCGGAGATGACGAGGCCGGCCGCCATCACGACGCCTCCGGAAAGCGCGGCTCGGCGCCGACAGGCCGATAGCGGCGGTCGTAGTCGGCGGCATAGAGACGGCTCTCGTCAAAATTGGCAGCGCCGAGCGTCTTGCCGACCAGGATGAGCGCGATGCGTTCCATCTCGCTTCCGACGGCGCGATCGAGCGTCGCCAGCGTGGCGCGGACGATGCGCTGGTCCGGCCAGCTCGCGCGCCAGACGATCGCGACGGGACAGTCCGCGCCGTAATGCGGCGTCAGCTCGGCGATGATCGTGTCGAGCAGATGGATCGATAGATGGATTGCGAGCACCGCACCGGTCGCGGCGAATGCGGCGAGCTTCTCGCCCTCGGGCATCGCGCTGGCGCGGCCCGGCGTGCGCGTCAGCACCACCGTCTGTGCAAGGCCGGGCAGCGTGAGCTCAGTCTCCAGTGCGGCCGCAGCGGCCGAGAAGGACGGCACGCCCGGCGTGACCGTATAGGGAATCCCGAGGGACCGCAGGCGACGAAGCTGCTCGCCCATCGCCGACCAGATCGAGAGATCGCCGGAATGCAGCCGCGCGACATCCTTGCCGTCCGCATGCGCGGCAGCGATCTCCGCGATGATGTCGTCGAGCGACAGCGGCGCGGTGTTGACGATGCGCGCACCGGGCGGGCAATGCGCCAGCACACCTTCGGGCACCAACGAGCCCGCATAGAGGCAGACCGGACAGGCGGCGATCAGATCGCGGCCCCGCAGCGTCAACAGATCGGGGGCGCCCGGCCCAGCGCCGATGAAATGTACAGTCATGCGCCGTCTCCTTCGGCGATCGCGGCGGTGGCGGTGCGGTCCTGCGAGACCACGCGCGTCGCGATCAGCCTCGCGCGAGGGCCAGCGGCCGCGAGCGCCGCGGCTTCGGCGACCGAGCCCGTGCCGAACTTTTCAACGACGAGACTTGACTGCGTCGGCGTATCGACACCGGCCAAGACATCGGCTGATACCGCCTTGATCGGTACGCCGCATTCACGCGCGAGCTGCTTGAGCACCTCCGCATCAGCCTTGTCGCTGACGGTCGCCACCGCCGCAAGGCCTTCAGGGCCGCCGGCCGCCAGAAGAGCCTCGCGCAGCGAAGCCAGCGTGACATTCCGCTTGAACCCGAGTCCGGCGACCTTCATCGAACCGCACTCCACTGCACCACCGGCCGTGCCGCCTCCCACGACCGGAAGCGGCCGAGCGGCGCGGCATGCGCAATCTCGACCCGCATCAGCTCGCCGCCATGGCGCTGATGCAACTCGCCGAGCAGCGCTTCCGTTTCCAGCGTCACTGAATGAGCGACGAGGCGCGTACCGGGCGCGAGCAGCGACCAGACGGCATCGAACATTGCGCCATCGAGGCCACCGCCAATGAAGACGGCATCCGGTGCCTCCAGCGCTGCAAGGGCCTCGGGCGCTTTTCCGGGGATGACGCTGACACGATGCGCCAATCCGAACGCCGCCGCATTGCTACGGATATTCGCGACACGATCCTCGCGCGCCTCGATGGCGGTCGCTGACCCGCCGCACAGCGCCCACTCCACCGAGATCGAGCCCGAGCCGGCGCCGATGTCCCACAGCCGTTCACCCGGGCGCGGCGCCAGCGCCGAGAGCGCGAGGGCGCGCACCGGCCGCTTGGAGATCTGGCCGTCGTGGACGAAGAGATCGTCCGGCAGTCCCGAGCTGCGAGGAATGCCCTGAGTTCCCCTCGCCAGCAGCGCGACCGCAACCAGTTTCTCCGAGAGATCATCTGCAAAGAGGTCGACGCGATGCTGGTCGATGCGTTCGCGTGGACCGCCAAGGGCCGCAAGAGTCCACAGGAGTGAAGGGCCCCATCCGCGCTCCGTCAGCCATTTCGCGAGATCGCCGATCGCCGCTGCGTCGCGCACCAGACAGATGATGCGTGCGTCTTTTGCGAGATGCGGCACCAGCCGCTCGAACGGGGCGGCATGAAGCCCAAGGCACGCGACCGATTCGAGACGCCAGCCAAGCCGGGCGGCAGCGAGCGAGAATGTCGAGGGACCGGGATACGCGATCCATTCGTCACTATGGAGCTTCTCGGCAAGACTCGCGCCGGCGCCGTACCAGAACGGATCGCCCGAGGCGAGCACCGCGGTCGGCCGGCCACGGCAGCTCAGCACGATTTCCGCATCGAACGGCACCGGCCACGGACGACCACGCCCCGTCACGCCGGCAAGCGCCAGATGCCGCTCACCACCAAACACGGTTTCGGCATCCTCGAGCGCCTTTCGGCTTGCCTCGGACAGCCCGGCAAGGCCATCTTCGCCGATACCGATGATGGTCAGCCAGGGATCAGCCATAATGCGCGCCCTCATTCTGGGCGGAATTGCCGATGCGAGCCTGCTCGCCGCGGAGATCGCGCGCGCCGGCATCGATGCCGTCTATTCCTACGGCGGCCGCACCCGCGCGCCTGCCGATCAGCCGCTGCCGACCCGCATCGGCGGCTTTGGCGGCGTGAGCGGGCTTGCCGACTACATTCGCCGCGAAGGCATCACGCATGTGATCGACGCGACGCATCCCTTCGCTGCCGAGATGAGCCGAAACGCGGTCGCCGCATGCGCGGAAACCGGCACGCCGCTCATCGCGTTGGAACGCGCGCCATGGGTCAAGGCGTCTGACGACAACTGGATCGAGGTCGCTGACGTCAATGCGGCAGTCGCCGCGTTGCCCAACGCGCCGGCAAAAGTATTCTTGGCCATCGGCCGCCAGCACATCGCTCCGTTCGCGGCGAAGCCGCAGCACGCCTACACGCTGCGGTTCGTCGATCCGCCCGAAGCTTCCCTGCCGTTTCCAGCAGACGTGATCGTGTCGCGCGGACCATTCACCTTCGACGGCGAGTTGGGGATGATGCGCGCACGCGGCATCGCCTGGATCGTCGCCCGCAATTCCGGCGGCAACGGTGCGCGCGCCAAGATCGACGCGGCCCGCATGCTCGGCCTGCCCGTGATCATGATCTCGCGGCCGCGATTGCCCGAACGGTTGCGGGTCGAGAGCGTGGCGGAGGTCATGCAGTGGCTCGGTCATCGGACCTGCCTCGGCGCATAGACCCAGCGGCCGACACGGCGCGTCCGCGAATTGCAGACAATCACGAGCGTACGCATGTCGGCCATCTCTGGCGTTGCGTCGTTCAGCCTCACGGTCTCGATTGTCTCGTCAGCGGCACTGACCGCGCGGGCGAAGATCACCAGTTGCTCGCCGCAGCCGGCTTCCTTCAGCACGGCGAGCGCGCGGACAAATCCTTCCGGCCGGCTGGCCGAGCGCGGATTGTACATCGCGATGGCAAAATCGGCTTCGGCGGCCAGCCGCAGACGCTTCTCGATCACCGTCCACGGCTTGAGATTGTCGGAGAGATTGATCGCGCAGAAATCATGCCCAAGCGGCGCCCCGGCGCGGGCGGCCGCCGCCAGCATCGCGGTGATGCCCGGCAGCACGCGAATGGGAAGCTCCCGCCATTGCGGCGCCTGTTCGAGCGCCTCGAACACGGCCGAGGCCATTGCAAAGACCCCGGGGTCGCCGGAGGACACGACCACGACCTGTCCGCCTTCGGCGGCAAGCCGCAGCGCCTCGCTCGCGCGTTGCAGCTCTTCGCGATTGTCAGATGGGCGCAAGTTGAGGCCGGCCCGCGGTGGCACGCGCGCGACATAGGGCGCATAACCCAGAATGTCGGTGGCAGCCGCGAGTGCGGCGGAAACCTCGGGCGTCACCAGGCCATCGCTGCCCGGCCCGAGGCCCGCGATGGTCAGCGTGCCCGTCATTCGGCGGCGTCCGGATGCCGGCCCTTGCCGTGCACGAGCACGATCGCAAAGTAAGGACAATCGGCGGCATCGATCTCGGCGAGCCGCACCACGCGCTCGCCCGGCATGGTGCCGCGCTCGACCAGCCAGGAATCATCGAGCCGGCCGGCGGAGGCTAGCGCGCGGCGCACCTTTGCCAGGTTGCGCCCGGTCTTCATGATCACGAGCGCATCGGAATCGCGCATGCGCCGTTCGAGCTCGTCTTCAGCCAGCGTGCCCATCAGCACCGTCGTCACGTCGTCGCCGAGCGCGATCGGCTGGCCGACGCCATTCCAGCAGCCGACCATGCCGGGAATGCCGGCGATCACCTCGATCTCGACCCGGCCTTGCAGTCGCGTGTGCAGATGCATGAAGGAGCCGTAGAAGTAAGGATCGCCTTCACAGAGCACGACGACGTCGACCGCACGGGACAATCTCGCAAGGCGCTCGGCCCATTCGTCGTGGAAGCCGGCCAGCAGCTGCACGTACTCCGCGCTGTCGAAGGCGATCTCTGTCGTAACAGGATATTCCATGGGATATTCGGTGACGTCGGCCGCCAGCATGCCCTCGACGATGCGCCGCGCCTGCCCGGGCCGACCCTTCTTGCGGAAATAGGCGACATGCTGCGCGCCGCGCACCGTGCGGTCCGCGCGGACGCTCATCAGATCCGGGTCGCCAGGGCCGAGACCGCAACAGATGATGCGTCCCATGGCTACTCGCTCCGGCTCGCCAGCGCGTTCACGGCGGCAACGGTAATCGCCGAGCCGCCGAGGCGGCCCTCGACCGTCAGCGCCGGCACCGGCGGATCGGCCATCAGCGCCGCCTTGGATTCGGCTGCGCCGACGAAGCCGACCGGGCAGCCGATGATCGCCGCGGGCCGCGGGCAATCCCGGTCCTCCAGCATGTTGAGCAGGTGAAACAGCGCGGTCGGCGCGTTGCCGATCGCGACGATCGCGCCATGCAGGTGCGGCCGCCACAACTCCAGCGCTGCCGCCGAGCGGGTGTTGCGCATGGATTGCGCCAGCGCAGGAACGGCTTCGTCGCCGAGCGTACAGATGACGGCGTTGGCCGCAGGCAATCTCGCGCGTGTAATTCCTTCCGAGACCATGCGCGCGTCGCACAGGATCGGCGCGCCCTTCTGCAAGGCCGCTCGCGCAATGGTCGCCATGCCTGATGTGAAGCGGATATGTGCCTCGAGGCCGACCATGCCGGCGGCGTGGATCATCCGCACCGCGACCTGCTCCTCGTCCGGCGTGAAGCGAGCAAGATCGGCCTCGGCCCGGATGGTCGCGAAGGATTGCCGGTAGATCGCCGCACCATCGGTTTCGTAGACGTGCGGCATCAGTGCCCTCCGACCAGGATGGAGGGATCGCTGACGATGTCGGCGCCATTCAACCCGCGCAGGACCGGCTCGTCGCGCGTCGAGCCGCCGCGAACGAGGTCGAAGCCGGCGCTGGTCGCGACCAGCGTCACCGCGGACGCGCCGGAACGGGCGCAGCCCTTGGCGCAGCCGGAGACGTGCAGCCGCGTGTCGAGCGCGATGCGCGGCGCGAGCGCGGCGGCCAGCGCACGCGTGTCGGCGTGGGCCTCGCGGCAGCGCGGCGCGCCGCTGCAGGCAATGACGCGCAATGCGGGGTCGTGAGGCTCGGTGATGAGGCCCGCCCCGCTCGGCATCTCCCGCTTGCCCTCGCTCAGCACCATCCGCCACGGCGTCATGCGCAACGCATGACCGCAGCCGGAGAATTGATGCAGCGTCGTGTGCAGCATCTGTCCGAACGCAACGCCGACCAGGGCGCCGTGCGGATAATGCCCGGGCCGCGACGCGGCCATCACCGGTGCCGGTTCAGTCTCGCCGTTCAATGCTTGGGGCAACGCCGCGCCGGCCGCAATGTGGGCTGCCATGCGCCCTCGCCCGCCCTGCGCGCCGCCGGAGGCGATGAACCAGGATGCGAATGCGAGCGCGGTGCTCACGACCTCTCCACGCCCGACAAAACGGCCAAGCTTTGCGCCGTCGGCCCGCACCAGCAGGCGGCCGTCGCGGTCGCGTTCGATCCGCACGTCGGCGGAATCGCCGGCGAGTACGCGCGATTCTCCGTCATCGATGGCGAAACCGAATTTGGTGGGGAGTTCAAGCGAACTGTCCGCGAGCGCTTCTTCAAGCTCGGCAGCGAGCGCCTGCGTCTCGTCACCAACATTCCAGAACGGTGTCACCAGAATGTTGCGGCGGGCCTCGATGTCAGTGTCGGGATCGAGCAGCCGCAGCAACGCAAGTCCATCGAGCAGCCGGCGGTGGCCCTGTTCGGTGACGCCCCTGATCTGTAGGTTGGCGCGGCTGGTCACGTCGATCAGACCGTTGCCGTAACGCTCGGCGAGCTCGGCAAGACCGGCGACCTGCCCGGCTTCGAGACGACCGCCGAACGGGCGCACGCGGACCACGAGCCCGTCGCCCGATAGCATAGGGCGCAGCGCGCCGGGACACCAGCCCTTCACCGATGCTGCACTCATGAGGCCTCCCGCAGGGCAGCCGCGATCGAATTGCGCCGCGTTCGCCAGAGCGAGGCGTCGTGCAGGCGCGCGAAGCAGCTCTCCATTGCGGCGAGCGCCGCCGGATTTTCACGGGCCATGAAGGCGCGAACATCGGCATCGCCAATTGTCGCATCGTAATAGAGATCGAACAGATGCGGCGGCACGGCATCGGCCAGGTGAGCGAAGGCGGCCATGTGCTCCAGCGTTGCCGTGATCTCGGCGGCGCCGCGAAAACCGTGGCGCATCATGCCGGCGATCCAGCCCGGATTGACCGCGCGCGCGCGAACGACACGGGAGATTTCCTCGGTCAGCGTCCGTGCATGCGGCTGCTCGGGCCGCGTCGTATCGAGGTGATAGAGCGACGGCGTTGGCCCGCCGAGATGCACCGCTGCCGCCGCAATGCCGGCTTCATGCGCGGCATAGTCGGCGGCAAGCAGCAGATCGGTCTCCGGCAAGTCCTGGACGTGCACGAAGGCGTCGGCAGACGCGAGCCGCTGTTCGATGCCGGCGCGATCGGACTTGATCTCACCGTCGGCGGAGAACGCCCAGGACGATGCCGACAGCCAGGCCTCGCCGGCTGCGTCGCGCGTCTCGGGCGTGAAAGCATCGGGGATCGCCGAGAGACCCACGCCGTATTGTCCCGGCCGCGGGGCGAACACGCGGGAGGCGCGGTGGCGATAGGGATTTTCATCGCCCTCGTCCTCGCGGCCCGCGAGCGCCTCGGCGGCGGCTTCGAACAATTGGGCAAGGCCGGAGAAGACATCGCGGAACAGGCCCGACACGCGCAGCGTGACGTCGATGCGGGGACGGCCGAGCTCGGCCGGCGCGATGATGTGGTAACCGGTGACGCGGCCGGAGGCGTGGTCCCAGCGCGGCGCAAGGCCAGCCAGATGCAACGCCATGGCGAATTCCTCGCCCGCGGTGCGCATCGTCGCCGAGCCCCAGAGATCGACGACGAGCCCTTTCGGCCAGTCA
Organism: Bradyrhizobium cosmicum; assembly: GCF_007290395.2. NCBI lineage: Bacteria > Pseudomonadati > Pseudomonadota > Alphaproteobacteria > Hyphomicrobiales > Nitrobacteraceae > Bradyrhizobium > Bradyrhizobium cosmicum. The sequence continues at coordinate 4,881,312 of NZ_CP041656.2, forward strand.
CCGTGATCCTGCAGATGACGGCGGAGCAGTTCTTCCGCGAGCTTGATGCCCTGCGCGTGCGCCGACGGCGTCGGCACGGCGCGCGGGTCAACGGCAAAGAGATTACGCCCGGTCGGCAGCACGTCTAGGCGCCCGCGATAGGGCGAGCCCGACGGTCCCGGCGCGACGCGCTGGCCGGCAAGCGCGGCCCGCAGCGCGTCCCGCTCCGCGTCGCCGCAAGCGCCGCGGCCAAACACGTGCAGGCCGTCGCCGTACTGGCTTTCCTTGAGATCGCAGACGAAGCGATCGATCCGCGGGATCGCTTCGGCCGGCGCGGCCGAGGCATCCAGACCAAGATCGTCTTCGAGGCCCGCCGCACGCGCCTCGTCGCGGATCGCCGCGATCAATCGCTGACGACGCGCTGGATCGAGACCATCGGCCGTCGAATATTCGTCGAGCAGCTGTTCGAGACGGCGCAGGCCCTCCGGCACCGCAGACGCTGCGAGCGGCGGCGGCAGATGGCCGATGGTGATAGCGCCGATGCGCCGCTTGGCCTGCGCTGCCTCACCGGGATCGTTGACGATGAAGGGATAGATGACCGGCACGTCGCCGATCAGGGCTTCCGGCCAGCAGGCCGACGAAAGCGCCACGGATTTCCCGGGCAGCCATTCCAGCGTGCCATGCGCGCCAATGTGGACGATCGCGTCGCAGCGCTGTTCGCGGAGCCAGAGATAGAACGCGACATAGGCGTGGCGCGGCGTGCGGGCGAGATCGTGATAGTCGCCATCCCGCGTGGCGGCATCGCCGCGCTCGGGCTGGACCGCGATAATGGATCGGCCACACGGGATCGCGGCGAAATGGAATGCGCCATCGCGGCAGCTCGGATCGTTCTCCGCAACGCCCCAGGCTTGCACGAGGTCATCCTGCAAGGATTGCGGCAGGCGCGAGAGCGCTGCGTGGTAGTCGGCAACGCTCCAGGTCAAGCTCCGCTTCAACAGCGTCTCGCCGAGTGCATCGACCGGCGCGACACCGAATCCGGCCGCAGCGAGATCGGACAGCAACGCCTCGACCGACGCCAGCGCATCCAGACCAACCGCATGCGCGATCTGGTGCGGGCGTCCCGGATAGTTTGACAGCACGATCGCCAGCCGCTTGTCGCCGGCGGGTGTTTCCGCAAGACGTCGCCAGGCCGCGACGCGCGCGGCGACAGCTTCCACGCGCTCGTCATCGGCGCGATGGGCCAGGTGCGAGAATTGCAGATCGGGATCGCGCATCCCGGCCGATTTGAAGCTGACCACGCCCGCGAACAGGCGGCCGTCAACCTCGGGCAGCACCACATGCATCGCAAGATCGCCCGGCGACAGACCGCGAAGCGAGTTCGCCCAGTCCTCGCGCCGCGCCGTCGAGAGCGCGACCTGGAAGACGGGACAGGATGCGGCATCGAACGGCGTCGTACCGTCATCGCCCAGCGCCGAGAACGCCGTCGCATTGACGATCGCGGCCGGCGGGTTTTGCGCAAGATGCGCCCGCAGCCAATCCGCAACGCCCGGAGCCTTCAGCGAGGTGACGAACACGCCATAGGCATCGAACCCCTTCCCGCGCAGCGCGGCGATCAGGACATCGACGGGGCCGGTGTCCGCCGCGGTCAGATAGGAGCGATAGAACGTCACGAACGCGCGTGGCTTCCCCTCGCCCACGGCCGGCGCAGCAATGACGCCGCGCGAGGGATCATAGAAACCCATCTCGGGAACGGTCGTCTCGCCGACGACCGGTCCGGCATAGAGCCCCGAGGCCAGCGCGAGCTGCGCGATCGCGGCTTGGGCAGCTACGGGACCGCCGGTGTCGCAGAGCACCTTGAGCCGCCGCACCGTCGAGACCGGCACGGTCGAATATTCATCGAGCCGCGCATCGTCGCGGCCATCGGCCGGCAGCACGGCGAGCACGATCCCGCGATCCTTCGCGAGTTGCTGAAGAGCCGCGAGCCCATACGACCAATAGGACTCGCCGCCGATCAGACGGACCAGAATCCCGCGCGCCTGCGCCAGCGTGCGCTCGACATAGGTGTCGACCGACAGCGGATGACGCAGCTCCGAAAGATTGGCGAGCCGCAGCGACGGCAGGCTGTCACGGCCGCGCCGCCAGCCGGCCGCGAACGCGGCCAGATCGGAATCCGAATACGAGAGCACCACGAGATCGGCCGCGTCCTGGCCGATGTCCCTTGGCGTCGCAGTCTCCTCGAGACCGCGGCTCTCGCGGAAGACGACGTGCATCAGACACCAAGTCCCGCTTTGATCGCGGCCTCGTCGATATCGCCGTGCTCGCCGATCACCACGAGCTTCGACTGCCTGCTGCCCGCGCCCCACGGCTTGTCGAACTGGTGGCGCACGCGCTCGCCGACCGCTTGCAGCAAAAGGCGCATCGGCTTGCCTTGCACGGCGATATAACCCTTGACGCGCAGCACGTTCTGCTCGCGCGACAGACGCTGCACCGAGGCGACCAGTGCGTCGATGTCGGTGACTTCAGGAAGATCGATCACGACGGAGGCGAAATCATCATGCTCGTGATCCTCCTCGCCGTCATGATGCGAGGGGCGTGCGGAAAGATCATTCTCCGCGGCAGCGCCGAGACCGAGGATCACGCGGGCATCGATCGCGCCATCGGTGACGGAGAGCATCGGCACGCGGCGCGGCATCTCCGCCGTGATTAATGCCCTGGCGGCTTCAAGTCCCGCCGCGCCGGCAAGATCGGCCTTGGTCAGCAGCACGATGTCCGCACAGGCGATCTGGTCCTCGAACACCTCCGACAGCGGCGTCTCGTGATCGAGATTCTCGTCCGCCGCGCGCTGCGCTTCGACCGCATCCGGATCCGGTGCAAAACGACCCGCAGCCACGGCTTCGGCATCGGCGAGCGCAATCACGCCGTCGACGGTGATGCGCGAGCGGATCTCTGGCCAGTCGAACGCCTTCAGCAGCGGCTTTGGCAGCGCCAGGCCCGAGGTCTCGATCAGGATGTGATCGGGCCGTACCGGCCGGGCCAGCAGCTTCTCCATGGTCGGAATGAAATCGTCGGCGACGGTGCAGCAGATGCAGCCATTGGCAAGCTCGATGATGTTGTCTTCCGGGCAATTGGCGTCTGCACAGGACTTCAGGATCTCGCCGTCGACGCCCTCGCTGCCGAACTCGTTGACGAGCACGGCGAGCTTCCTGCCGTCAGGGTTTGCGAGCAGGTGCTGTATCAGCGTCGTCTTGCCTGAGCCGAGGAAACCCGTGACAACCGTCACCGGAACCTTTGCGAGCGAATTCATTCGGCTGCCTCCGGCACGACGGCAATGGGGGGAATGCGCGCAAGCGACTGCTTGCGAAAGATTTCAGGTCGGCTGCGCCAGGGCACGAGACCGTCGGGCGCGGCCGCATAGGCAGCGGCACCGGCGACCACGTCGTTCGCATGGGCTTCCGAGAGGCGGCCATAGACGTAGGACCAACGGCCGGGCGCGCTGAGTGCGACCGAACAGCCCTGGCTGCATGCAGATAGGCATTCGACGGGAACCACCGCGACACCGGCGGGCACGCCTGCGTCGAGGATCGCACCATGCAGGCGTTTGCCGGGCGTGGCCTCGCCCTCGCTGGGCGTTTCGCCGGCGCGGCAGGTAATGCAGACGTGAAGTGTGACGGTCATCGCCTCTCCAGGATAGTCAGCGGGAGGCGAAGAGGCACACGGACCATTCCCCCGAAAGGCCCGTTTTCCCCGTCGCGGAACACCCCGTCCGCCGGTCCAAAAATCGTCCGCGCTGGCAGGTCTCCCGGCTTGCGGAGCAGGGCTTTTGGCCCTTCGATCCCCGCCTTCCCGATCCCCTGGGGGATCAGTGGCTTTGGGCATCTCTCCGGTCACGGTCGCGGGGGCGGCTGCAGTTTGAACCCGAATCTTGCAGATTCGGACCCTATCGCATTCCCTCTTCGCCTGTCATAGGACAGGAACCAACGCCGGGTCACCATTTGCCCCCGGCCGCCTCTTGTCAAGCCGAAGGACCGGTATGATGACGCCTGAACCGGATACCCAGACGGGTGAGCAAACCGACGTCCGCCACGCCCAGAAAATGGCGAAGAAGAAGGCCGCCCGCGACAAGATTATGGCGACCAAGAGCGGCGAAAAAGGCCTCATCATCGTCCACACCGGCGCCGGCAAGGGCAAGTCCTCCTCGGCCTTCGGCATGATCGTCCGCTGCGTTGCCCATGGCTTCCCCTGTGCGGTCGTGCAGTTCATCAAGGGGGCCTGGGACACCGGCGAACGGCGCCTGCTCACCGGCCATTTCGGCGACCTCTGCCAGTTCCACGCCATGGGCGAAGGCTTCACCTGGGAGACGCAGGACCGCGCCCGCGACATCGCGGCGGCGCGGGCCGGCTGGGAGAAGGCCAAGGAGCTGATCCTCGATGCCAATTTGCGCATGGTCGTCCTCGACGAGATCAACATCGCGCTGCGCTACGACTATCTCGACATCGCCGAGGTCGTCGAATTCCTGACGACGCAGAAGCCTGAGATGACGCATGTCGTGCTCACCGGACGCAACGCCAAGGACGAGCTGATCGAGATCGCCGATCTCGTCACCGAGATGACACTGGTCAAGCACCCCTTCCGCTCCGGCATCAAGGCACAAGCCGGCGTCGAGTTCTGAAGACGCTTCCAATGGCGCGCGCATTGATGATCCAGGGGGCCGGCTCGGACGTGGGCAAATCGCTCATCGTCGCCGGCCTTGCGCGCGCTTTCACGCGGCGCGGTTTGCGCGTTCTGCCGTTCAAGCCGCAGAACATGTCGAACAACGCCGCCGTCACCGTCGATGGCGGCGAGATCGGCCGCGCCCAGGCGCTGCAGGCGCTCGCCGCCGGGGTCGAGCCGCACACCGACATGAACCCGGTGCTCTTGAAGCCCGAGACCGATGTCGGCGCGCAAATCATCGTCCACGGAAAGCGCGTCGCGACGGCGCGTGCGCGCGACTACGCGGCGATGAAGCCTTCGCTGATGGGCGCCGTGCTGGAAAGCTTCGAGCGCCTGAAGGCGCGCGCCGATCTCGTGCTGGTGGAAGGTGCCGGCAGTCCCGCCGAGGTGAACCTGCGAAAGGCCGACATCGCCAATATGGGCTTTGCCCGCAGGGTCGACGTTCCCGTCGTGCTGGTCGGCGATATCGATCGCGGCGGCGTCATCGCTCAGCTCGTCGGCATCAAGACGGTGATCGATCCGGACGACGCCGCGATGATCCAGGGCTTTGTCATCAACAAGTTTCGCGGCGATCCCACGCTGTTCGACGACGGCTACAAGCTGATCGAACAGTCGACGGCCTGGCGCGGGCTTGGCGTATTGCCCTGGTTCGCCCGCGCCGGCGAGTTGCCGGCCGAGGACGCACTCGGCCTCAGCGACGCGCGCAAGCCGGGCCAATGCAAGATCGCCTGCCTCGCGCTGTCGCGGATCGCCAATTTCGACGATCTCGATCCGCTCAAGCTCGAGCCCGGCGTCGATCTCATCATGGTGCGTCCGGGCGAAGCGATCCCCGGCGACGTCAGGCTCGTCATCATCCCGGGCTCAAAATCCACCCGCGGCGATCTCGCCTTCCTGCGCGCGCAGGGCTGGGACATCGATCTGCTCGCGCACCACCGTCGCGGCGGCCATGTGCTCGGCCTCTGCGGCGGCTATCAGATGCTCGGCCGCAGCGTCGCCGACCCCGATGGCATCGAGGGCCCCGCAGGCGCCACGCCGGGCCTCGGGCTTCTGGACGTGGATACGGTGATGACCCCGCAAAAGACGCTGACGCGTGTCGCGGCCGTGCATGCCGCCACGGATCAGCCGATCGAGGCCTACGAGATCCACATCGGCCGCACCGACGGGCCCGATCGCGCCCACGCCTTCGCGAAACTGAATGACGAGCCCGAAGGCGCGACCTCGCGCGACGGGCGCGTGCAGGGCAGCTATCTGCACGGCCTGTTCACGTCGGACGACTTCCGCAAGGCGTATCTCACCAAGCTCGACATTCCCGCCGGCGACGAGCCTTATCACGACAGGGTCGAGAGCGCGCTCGAGGCGCTGGCCGATCACATCGAACAGCATCTCGACGTCGAAGGCCTGCTTGCGCTAGCACGCTAGCACCTCGGCAAGGCGCGTCCACTCGGCTTCGCTTCCGGGAAGCCCGAGGCGCAGCCATCCCGGCTTTTGCGCAAACACGCGCGACCAGATCTGGCTCTGCGCCAGCCTGTCCTGCGCGGCAACCGCGTCGGGCGTCTCGTAGAGACGAAACAGCGGCGTGCCGCCGACGAGACGCCAGCCTTGCGACTGCGCCATGCCGTCGAGGCGAACACAGTCGCGCGCAAGTCGCGCCGACGTCGTCTCGGCCCAGGCATCATCTCGCAAGGCGCGGCAGCCGATCGAGATCGCAGCTCCCGAGACCGGCCATGGACCCGACATCGCAGCGAGCTTCTCGATGTCGGCCGCATTGCCGATGGCGAAGCCAAGCCGCAGGCCGGCGAGGCCGTAAAACTTTCCGAACGAGCGCAGGATCAGCAGTCCAGGCCGAGCCGCTTCGGGCGCGAGCGACAATTGCGGAACCGTGTCGGCAAAACTCTCGTCGATCACGAGACGGCCGACGCGCGGCAGCAGGGCGAGCAAATCCTTTGGCAGATGACACCGGCCGTCGGGATTGTTGGGATTGACGACGATAGCAACATCCGCTCCCGCCAGCGCGTCGAGTTCGCCGACCTCCTGCACGTCCCAGCCAGCGGCCGACAGCACACCCGCGTATTCGTTGTAGGTCGGCGCCAGGATACGGGCACGGCCGGATGGCGCCAGTTGCGGCAACAGTTGAATGGCAGCCTGCGCACCGCCCATCGCGACGACCGGCGCGCTAGTGCGATAAGCATGATGCGCCGCGTGGTGCAGGGCTTCGATCTCGGACCGCGACGGCAAAGCCTGCCAATGATGCGCGCTCACCTCGCCCACCGGATAAGGCAGCCGGTTGATCCCCGTCGAGAGATCGATCCAGTGCTCGGCGCGTCCGTCAAAACGCTGCTGGGCCAGATCGAGATTTCCACCGTGCTCGCGCATGCCCCGTTCTTTCACGCGAAGGCGAGGATCGCAAGCACGCCGGCGAGCAGCAGCATGGCACGGCGGTAGACCGTCAGTCCCTCGCCGATATCGGCGGCGAGCGGATCGCGTGCGGCTTCGTTGAGCCAGGGCTCGTTGGTGGTGCTGCCGTGATAGATGCGGGGGCCGCTGAGCCGCACGCCGAGCGCGCCCGCCATCGCCGCTTCCGGCCAGCCGGCATTGGGCGAGCGATGACGGCGCGCATCGCGCGTCATGCACGACAGCGCCTCGGATCGCCTTGGCGCCAGCAGCACGAACAGAAGCCCGGTCAGGCGCGCCGGAATGAAATTGGTGACATCGTCGATGCGGGCCGCCGCCCAGCCGAAGGCTTCGTGCCGTTCGCTGCGATGGCCGATCATGGAGTCCAGCGTGTTGATGGCCTTGTAGCCGAAAATCCCCGGCAAGCCGAACAGAGCGCCCCAGAACACCGGCGCCACGATGCCGTCGGAAGCGTTTTCGGCAAGACTCTCGATCGCCGCACGCGCGATACCGGCTTCATCGAGCGCCGCAGGATCGCGGCCGACGATACGCGAGACCGCGTCGCGCGCAGCGGCGATGTCCCCGGCGCGCAATGGCTTTGCGACTGCAGCCACATGATCATGAAGCGAGCGCAGCGCGACCAGCGGCCAGGCCAGCACGCCCACCAGAACGGCCTGCCCCCATCCCCAAGGCAGCAATGACTTGAACAGGGACTGAAGTGCCCAGCCGAGCGCGACGGCGAGCGCGATCACCAGGAGCGCGCCAGCGACGCCGGCAGCGCGGCGAAATGCCGGCGGATCGGATGGGCGATTCGACGTTGCGTCGATGGCGCTGATCAGCTGGCCGAGCCAGGTTACGGGATGGCCGATCCGCGCGAACAGCCATGCTGGCCAGCCCAACAGGGCATCCACCGCCATCGCCACCACCATCGCGCCCGCAAAGCCCACACCCACTCCCAAGGCTGCCTCCTGTCCCGCCCCTGTTGCGCAAAGCGACGGCGGAGCGCAAGCCCCTGCCCGTCTGATTTCGGCTTTGTCTTTGGCCGCGTTTGGTGATTAGTCAGGCCCGCAGGAGACCTTCATGGCTGTCATCTTGATCACGGGCGGAGCGCGATCGGGCAAGAGCGCCCGCGCGGAAGCGCTTGCGCGCAGCTTTCCGGACCAGCCGCCGATCTACATCGCGACGGCCGAGGCGCTCGATGCCGAGATGGAAGCACGCATTGCCCGGCATCGCACGCGACGCGGAACCGGTTGGGTCGAGCACGAGGAGCCGCTCGATCTCGTGCCAGTTCTGGCCACAAGCGATGGCGGCGGCGCCAGGCTGGTCGATTGCCTGACATTATGGCTTTCCAACCTGATGCATGCGGAGCGCGACTGGGAGCGCGAGGTGAGCGAGCTCGCAGGTGCCCTGCCGCGCCTCAAGAGTCCCGTCGTCCTCGTGACCAACGAAGTCGGCCTCGGCATCGTGCCCGACAACGCACTGGCGCGCAGCTATCGCGACGCCGCCGGGATCATGAACCAGACCATCGCGGCAATTGCCGACGAAGTCGAATTCGTTGTCGCCGGCTTGCCGATGAAGTTAAAATGACGCCGCGCGCCGAGTTCTTGAAAGACGTCGTCGCCGATCTCAGGATGGCGGCTTCGTTCGTGACGATCCTCCCCGTCGCATCATCGAAGCCTGCGGCCGACGGCGCCGTCGCGCGCGCGACCTGGGCACTGCCCGTCGCCGGACTGCTGGTCGGCCTTGCCGGCGCGTTGGTCTACAAGATCGCCAGCCGGTGCGGATTGACACCGAACCTTGCCGCCCTCCTCGCACTCGCGACGACCACGCTCATCACCGGCGCGCTGCACGAGGACGGGCTTGCCGACACCGCCGATGGGCTCGGCGGCGGCCGCACCCGTGCACGCAAGCTCGAGATCATGCGCGACAGCCGGATTGGCACCTATGGCACCTGCGCGCTGATCCTGTCGTTCGGCCTGCGCTGGAGCGCGCTCGCAACAATCGCCAATCCGTGGCTGGTCACGCTCGCGCTATGCGCCGCGCACGCAGGCGCGCGCGCGGGCGTGCCGGCCTTCATGTCGCTGGTGCCGCCAGCGCGGCCCGATGGTCTGTCGGCGAGCGCGGGATCACCGCCGGGCCGCAGCGTTGCCATTGCGTTTGCGCTCGGCACGCTCGTGCTCGCTCTCGCGCTTGGTCCGGGCAAGGCCCTCGCCGGCCTGATCCTGCTGTCTCTCGCCGGCCTGCTGCTGGCGCGGCTTGCGATCCGCCAGATCGGCGGGCAGACCGGCGACATCCTCGGTGCGTTCGAGCAGCTCGGCGAGATCCTGATCCTGCTGGTCGCCGCGGCCTTGTTGGGGGGACACTGACCTCATGGTCGAATTCGACGACACCTTCCGCCGACAATTGCGCGAGCTGTTCGTGTGGCGCCGCGACGTGCGCCGCTTTCGCGGCGATCCGTTGCCGGATGGTGCTATCGATCGCCTGATCGAGACCGCCTGCCTTTCGCCCTCGGTCGGCCTCAGCCAGCCCTGGCGCTTCGTCGTCGTCGATGACGTTGCTAGACGCCGCGCCGTCATCGACGACTTCAAGGTCTGCAACACCGACGCGCTGAACTGTTACGCCGGTGAACGCGCCGAACGCTATGCCGCGCTGAAGCTGTCGGGCCTGGAACAGGCGCCCGGCCACCTCGCTGTGTTCGCCGACAAGGCCAGCGACATCGGCCACGGCCTCGGCCGCGCCACCATGCCGGAGACGACGGAATATTCCGTGGTCGCGGCGATCACCGCGATGTGGCTTGCCGCGCGCGCCGAGGGTATCGGACTTGGCTGGGTCTCGATCCTGAACCCGGCGCGCATTCACGCCGTTCTCGACGTGCCTGATACCTGGAAGTTCATCGCCTATCTCTGCATCGGTTATCCCGAGGCCGAATGCGACCAGCCCGAGCTGGAGCAGGCGAAGTGGGAACACCGGCGCAGCGCGGACGAATTCACGCTGCGGCGCTGAGCGCCGCACCATCCTCCGTCATTGCGAGCGCAGCGAAGCAATCCAGAGTCTTTCCGCGGAGGGACTCTGGATTGCTTCGCTGCGCTCGCAATGACGTGGAGAGAGCGGTGACATGCCGCTACGACCTGCTTTTGCCCGCAACCGCCGCCATGGGCGGGGGGCTTTCCTGCTTCTGGAACATCAGCAACGGCCGGAAAATGACGCGGCCGTAGGCCTCATAGTGGTTCTGGGTCGACACCGCCATCTTCAGCGGCGTCGCGTAATTCGCCTCGAACGTCATGAACGACGCGTAGGTCCAGGAGAAGCCGACGCCGACCGAACCCATCTCGGTGACACCGGGGAATGTCGAATACACCGCACCCCAGTCGGTGAAGATGTAGGTGTCAAATCCCCTGAGCCATTGCGACCAGTTGTAGTGCAGCTCGGCGTTGAAATAATAGCCGCTGTCGCCGGATGCCGCGTTGGAGGGATAGCCGCGCACGGTGGTGGGGCCGCCGATCGAGAAAATCTGGTCGCCCGGCAGCAGCTTTTCCTGCGTGTATTGCCAGCTCGCCAGCACGTTGGTGCTGAAATTCGCCGGCCCTGCGGCGCTGGTCGCGATCAGCGAGCCGGTATAGGTATTGAACGTGCGGTTGTTGCCGAGCACGTGGTCCTGCCACTCGATGTAGTTCACCGCCGGCGAGACCGTGATCGAATAGGTGTTGCCTGAATTCGTCACCGAGACGCCGGCCGTGGCCTTGTCGTAGTGGTCGTTGGTGACGTCGACCGTGGCGAAGCGGCTCACCGTCTTGCCCTCGGTCTCGGCGGCATTGAGCAGCACCAGCCAGTTCTGCGACACCCAGACCGGCTGGCTGAAGTTGATCGCGGCCTGGCTCGAACGTCCGGTGACGTCGAGCGCGACGAACGGTCCGTTGACGATCTTGATCTTGCCTTCGGTGTAGCTGACGCCGACGCGGCCGCCCCACGGATTGACCGGAATGCTGTAGGCGACGTTGCCGTTGAGATTGCCGTCGGAGCGGACGCCGTAGAAGGTCAGGCGATCGTCGACGCCGAACAGTCCGTGGCGCTTGTAGAAGGCCCCGCCCTCCCAACGCCCGGTGTTCTCCGGGCCCTGGTTGTCGGTGAAGAGCTGCAAGGTGTCGACCGGCGGCTCGATCACCGCGAACTGCAGGTCGGTCAGGCCGAAGCTCGTGCCGGGCTGCAGCAGCGCCTTGATCTGCACGTCGTTGGTGCGGTTGAACCAGGTCACGTCGCGGTTGAGTTTTGGAACGTCGAGGACCTCGCCTTCCGGCTCCTTCACGCGCTGCAGAATGTAGTCGGTACGGGTCTGCTTGTTGCCCTCGATGGTCGTCTTCTGCAGCCGGCCCTCGGTCAGCTTGATCCGGACGATGCCGCCCTTGGCATCCTGGTCAGGCAGCGTCGCGATGCCCGTGACGATGCCGCGCTCGGTGTAGATGGCGTTGATGTCGGCGACGAGCTGCAGCAGCGAGGCGATGTCGACGTTCTTGCCGACATACTTCTTCGCGATCTCTTCGAGCTCCGCCGGCGTGATGAACTTGGACGGGTCGAATTCGACCTTGCGCAGGCGGAATTTTGGCCCTCCCGGCTTCAGCAACTGGGATTTCTCCCGCTCGCCGCCGATCACCGCGGGACCGGTGAGTTTGGGTGGCGCGCTCTGCTGTTCAAGCTGGCGGCGTTGCCGGTCGACGTCGTTCTGGATCACGCCGGGATTGATCGACTGGGCGCGCGCGGATGCGATGCAGCAAGCTGCAAGCCCCACCCCCAACGCTGCCCTCCAAATCCGCATCCCGAATCCCGCTACCATGCCTGTGCGAGGCGGCCGACGGCCGGCCGCGTCGTTTCGACAGAAGCGTCCTTCCAGCCCGGGCGACCGGCGCGCTGTCCCTGACGGCGCAGCTTGCGCAGGTCGCTCAGCCCCTCGATGTTGACGGCGGGACCGGAGCCGATCGTCTCGACCGGCCGCGGCGTCATCAGCGCATCGAGCCGCGCCTTGCCGGAGAGGCCGAGCAGATAGAACGACCCTGCCCCGTCCTTCCTGGCGATCCAGGTCTCGATGCTCTCCCTGCCCTCGCCGTCGACCGGGATGTTGCGCACCATGCTGGCGCCGGTGAAATCGTCGCAGCAGGTGTGGCCCGGCCCGTAATTGGTCACGGTCGCCGAGACGTCGCCGCTGTAGAACACCACATAGGCATTGGTGACATTGGCGTTGCCGATCTGGGTCATCGTGAACACGCCGCCCGGCTGGTAGAGCTGCAGTGTCGGCCAGTTCGACGGCGCCGGCGCGCGGTTGTCGAGCAGCACCTGCTGGGTGGCCGTGGTCAGCATCAGCTGACCCGGAACGTAGCCGTTCAGGATCGTGACCGCATGCGCGTCGGTGAAGACGTTGGCATCCACCACCCTGAGCTGGTTGATGATGATGCTGTCAGGATCGATCGAGACGTTGGCGGACTTGGCGACGCCGCCGTTGTAGCCGGTGATATTCAGGATCAGCGGGATCGCCGGGTTCGAGCGGACCTGTTCGCCCTTGACGTTGATCGTATCGGCCGCGAGGTCGAGTTCCCTGACGACGCTGACCCAGTTGATCGTCAGGTCACCCGACGAGGTCATCTTGACGGTGTCGCCGCTGATCCGGTCGAACGAGACCGATCCGGCCACATCGAAACGTGTCTCGCCGTTGGCGGTGATCGATCCGCCATGGAGCGAGCCCGTGTCCGACTTGACGTTGAGGTCGCCGGCATCGCTCGGGATGCCGGTCGTGGTGAGCTGGCTGAAGACGATGTCGTTCACAGCATGCAAGTTCTGCGTGCCGCCGCTGATGGCGGTGCCGACGGTGATCCCTCCGGCCGTCGCGGTGACGTCGAGCGTGCCGCCGGCCATGAGATTATCCCAGTGAACGACCGTGCCGCTCAGGACCGCGTTGCCGGTCGCCGCCGCAAGGTTATGACCGGTGTTGGTTCCCGCCGCGATCAGCCTGGCCGAGCCGTGGGCCGAGACCGAGCCGAGCGTGGTCACGCCGCCCGACACCACCGTCTGCGCCAGGATGAAGCCGGTGTCCGCGGTGACGTCGATGTTGCCGGCATCACTGGCAGAGCCGGTGGCCGTGAGCGATTTGAACGTCACATTCTGGCTGGCATGGACCGTCTGCGAGCCGCTGCTGTCGACCGTGCCGATGACGATGCTGCCACTGTCGATGACGGCGCTGAACTTGCCGCTGGCGCCGGTTGCCGTGCCCGCCAGCACCCGGTCGAGCGTGAGCGCCTGGGTGCCGATGATATCGACGTTGCCCTTCAGCGCCGACAGCAGCGTCGCTTCGGTGCCGGTCAAGGCCTGGAGGTAGATACCGCCATCGGTCGTGCTTGCCGAGAGCAGCGACGCATTGAAGGCGAGCCGCCGCGTCGCGCTGCCGATGCCGTTCGACGCCGTGAGGTCGAGGCTGGCGCCGGCTCCTGAGGTCATGAAGGTGGTCTGGCCGTCGCCATTGCCGAGGATCGCACCAAGTGACGCCACGCCGCCGGCGCTGACGACGATCGACGGGGCATTGCCGGCCGCGGCATAGGACAGCGGCGTGTTGAGCTGGCCAAGGATCGCGTCGCCCGTCGTGGCGATCGTGATGACCTTGGCCGCATCGATCGCGGAATAGGCGCCCATCGACAGCGTCGCGGCGGCCAGCGTCACGCCCTCCGTGCTGCTGGTCACCAGCACCGGCGCCGCGCTGGTGCCGTCCGGAATGGTGATGGCGCGGTTGGCGAGCAGCTGCATCAGCCCGTAGCTGGTGAGGCTGGTGTTGATGGTGAGCGCGCCGCGCGCCGCGTTCAGCGTCAGCGCGCCACCGGCGCTCAGCGTCCCATAGGCGCCGCTCGCACCGACCGCGAGATCGCCGGTCACCGCAAGGATGCTGAGATCGCCGACCGCCGAGCCCGTCACGGCGCCCGAGATATTCACCTGCAGCGGCTGGAAGGACGCGCCATTGAAGCCGATGCTGCCGCCGGCGCGCAGGTCGAGGTCGGCGCCGAGAATGTGGATCGCCGTACGGTCCGTGAAGCCGGCTTCGGCGTAGATGCTGCCGGCCGCGGCGATCTGGATGTCGCTGCCGGCCGAGATATTGCCGAGAATGAGATCGCCGGTGGTCTGCTTCACATAGATGCCCTGCCCGGAGGAGACCTGGTCGAGCTGATCGTTGGCGGCGTCGGCGAAAGCGATCTGGATCGCGTTCGCGTTGCTCGCGGGATTGCTTCCGGCGGCTCCCGAGGGGGCACCGATATTGCCGTGTTCGGCGATCAGGGTCAGGTTGGCGATATCGCCTGTGATCACGGGCACGCCGGTCACGCCGGCTGCGGCGGTGATGCCGGTCACGGCGTCGAGCTTGACATCGCCGCGGCCGGTCACAGCGATGCCGTTGGCCTGCGCCGCCGCGATCGGGCCGTAGCTCGCGGTGATGCCGCCGAGCGTGAGGCTGTTCTTGCTGCCGAGATAGATGTTCGTCAGCGCCTTGGCCGAGATGGCGATCGGGTTGTCCAGGACGACGAGGTTCTGCTGCGACAGGCTGACCGTATAGGTCGTGACATGGGTGGTCGTATCAGTGGTCGCGCCGACCGTGAGCTGGCCGGGGCCGGCCGACGAGAGCAACGCCTTCTGCTCCGTCGACAGCGCCGAGGAATCGACGCTGGTGAAGGTGAACGTCTGGGGCGCTGCCGAATTGCCGACCGAACCCTTCGGCGCGTAGAGCATGATCTGGCTCGCGCTGACATTGGCCGCGACATTCGGATCGATCGGCGGCGGCGCTGCGCCGACGGCGGACGACGAGACCGTGTAGGCGAGCTGGTCATGCGTCCACTGCGAACCCGAGGTGATGATGCCGTAGACCCGCTCGGTCGATGCCAGCGTGTAGCTGTAATTCGCGCTGTAGGTGGTCAGCGCGGCCTGCAGCGCGGTATTGGTGGGCAGGCGCTGGTCGGCGGCGGCGACGCCCTGGAACAGGTTCGTGAACAGGCCCGACGAGAGCGTGGTGCCAAACACCGTCGCGAGCGCGTCGGTGGGCGCGTTTCCGAGCAGCGCCGTCAGCGAGCTCTTGAGCTCGGCGGTGGAGATCTTGCCGAGCAGGAACTGGTCCCTCAGGAACCGCGTCGTCGCCTCGACCTTCATATCCGTCGTCGAGACGTTGGCGGGATCGATGCCGAGCTTGGCGGCCACCTGCGCGCGCAGCACCGTCAGGCCCACCGAGGTCGGATTGTAGGTGCCGTTCGCGAAGGCGATGTTCTTGAGCTGGAAGTAGTCGTTGTAGGCCGCCGTGACCATGGACTGGTAGCTGTTGACGGCAGCGGTGGCGGGATTGCCGTTGAGCAGGCCGAGATTGTCCCACACCGCCTGGAGATGGGCGCTCTCCGCCGCGCTGATACCGGCGGCCGGGCGGCCGTTCAGGATGCTGGCCGGGTTGTTGTCGGAGCCGGCCGCCTCGAGGAAGACCGGGCCACCGCTTGACTGGATCGTGCCGAGCCGCAAATCACCCTTGGACTGGACGATGTAGGTGCCGGTGGCCGAAGCGCTGTCGAGAACGCCGCCATCGACGGTGCCGCCGGCCTGAACCGTGCCCGTCGCCTGGATCACCAGCGGATTGATATTGGTGAGGGTCGTCGCGCCATTGACGACGCTGCTGGTCGCGCCGATCGCGCCGCCGGAGGAATTGATCTCGATGTTCTTGCCGACCACGACGGGATTGGCGACGTTGTAGGGGGCCGCCGAGTTGATGTCGCCCGTCGCCGAGATGAAGACGCTGCCTTGCGGCGTGGCGCCTGACGCGTTCGCCCTCACGTGGTCGATCGACAATGAGCCGGTGGCCGCGATCGCTATGTCGCGGTCGATCGTATCGGCCTTCAGGCTGCCGCCGTAGACCTGCACCTGGACGGGAACACCGTTCGTGCCGCGCGTGCCGATGCCACCATCCGCCGACAGAGTCGCGTTCTTGCCCGATATCATCGGGTTGTTGGCACCCGCGCCTGATGTGATGGCCGAATTGGCGCCGGTGGCGATGACCGTCGTATCACCCGAGAGGTTGTTGATCGGGCCGTTGATGACGATGCCGGAGTTCGAGCTGACGTTGACCGTACTCACGCCGCCGCCGCTGAACTGGATGTTGATCGGGTTCGACGCCTTGACCGTGTTGGTCAGCGTCAGGGTCAGGTGATCGTAGATCTGCTGGTACCACTCGTAATGACCATCCGCACCGCAACACAGGCCAGCTGACGTGTTGTAGCCACCCCCGTGATAGCTGCCGGTCGCGGTGACGACTTCCTGGAAGTTCGCGGTCTGTAACTGGCCGGTGTTGCCGCCACCGCCCGTGGCCTGCATCACGTTCTCGACCAGGCTGACGGTGCGGGTCCAGTTGTCTCCGGACGCGTTCGGCGTGTAGTGCCAGCCATAGTCGAACTGCGTGCTGGTCGTCGGACGATCCAGCGTCGCCGTGTCGACCCATTGATAGTACATGTTGGGCTTCACGGCGTACTGGATGCCTGCCGTGCCGCTGAGGCCGGTCAGCATCGAGCCCGTGTACTGGCTCGCATTGACGCCATTGGTCCGATACGTCGACACCTGCTGGCCGCCCGACGCGGACGGATTGTAGACGTACCACGTCGTCTGCTGCTGGAGCTGATCGACGATCTGGATCACGCTGGGCGCGCTAACGCCCGTATTGATCGTGTTAGTGACGAGCTGGAGCCCGGTCGTGTTGTTGACATTGATCGTACCGGCACCACCCTTGACCGCGATCGTGCCCTGGGAGGTGCCGTCGGTCGAGGTCGAGATGATCTTGCCGTTCAGGTAGACGTAGCCGCCCGAGCCCTGCACCACGCCGTTCACCATGATCTGGTCGGTGAGCGCGTTGTACTTCACCCCGATCTTGATATCGCTGGAGAACTGCGTCGTCGCAGCCGCCGTGATGTCGTAATAGCTGCCGTTCCGCGCATTGGCCTGGGCCTGGGCGAAATCCGCGCCATTGTTGCTGGTCTTGAGGCCGTTGATGGCGGACAGCACGCCGCTGCCGATATCGACCGAGTAGTTGCTGCTCGTTCCGCTCTGGATGAGGCCGTTGACGTTGATGACCCCCGCCGAAATGATGATCGCCTGGCCGAGAATGAAGGGCCGGTCCTCGGGGTTCTGGTACCCCGAGGGCGTGGTCGAGGCCCAGTTCGAAGACGCGTTCGTGTTCGCGGTCCTCGGCGTGATCACGTCGTTCTGGATATTGACGACCTGGAAATAGGCCGAACATCCCGAGCAATTGAACGGCGAGTAGAACGTGGACGTGTGGTTGGTGGTGGTGGTGTGACCCTGGGCGTCTGTCGAGGTCGTCGTATAGTCGTAGGTCGTGTTGCTGTAGACGCCTTGGCCGGTATAGGTATTCCGCTCCCACGGCGCGGTCGAGATGGTCTGGACCGTCGGGCCTTCCATCGCCGCAAGCGTGGAGGTGCTTCCCACGCTGCCGCCGCCTCCGTTGGGCGAGCCGTTGCCCATCGGCAGGAAGATCGCCGAATAGAGCGAGAGGCCGTCATAATACGTCATCAGCATGCGCGCGGTGAAGACGGTGCTGTTGGCGGCGGTCTGCTGGACGCCGCCATGGCCGTCGACGCAGCAATAATAAAAATACGGGTGCTGGCCGCCGTCGCCGATATGCGGGCTGGTCGCGTAATCGCCATAGGCGCCGAGATAGGTCGCCGCCGCCATCACCGCCGTCAGCGTGTCGTTGTCTGCCGGCTTGTACTCGACCCCGGCCCATTGCGAGGTGACATCGTGGTTGGAGTTGTAGAAGCTGCCGACGCCACCAAGGAAGATGAACGAGCCGTTGGGCGCCACCATCTGGATGGTCGCGGCATTGAGAGATTGTGACGCGACGACGCTGCCGAGCTGGCTGGTGATCTTGAGCAGGCCGTTCTCGTTGGTGACGATACCGTCGAAATAAATGTCGGGCTTGCGGGTCAGCTGGTTGCCGTTGTCGTCGACGCCGAGCCCGGTGCTGGGATCGACGCGGTTGTAGGTGGCCGAGATGTCGATGATCGGCGTCGCGCTCGGCGTGGCGGTGAAGGTGACGTTGGAATGCGAGTCCGGGTCGACATGGTCGATCTGGCGGTAGCTGATGTTTCCGCCGGTCACATTGGTAACGGTGAGATTCGCGAAGTCCATGAAGTCGAGACCGCGGTTCTCGACCTTGATCTTCGGCGAACTCTGCGCGGTGACCGATGGCGCCGTGTGGCCGGACAGGCTGTTTCCGGTCAGCTTCTGCGCCAGGATCGAGACGTTGCCGGCGGACACCAGGATGTCGCCGAACGCGAAAGCGTTGCCGGGGGCGTCGGAGGTATACGGCGCCTGCTGGATAAGTGCGTTGATCTGGCGCTGCGCGTCGCCCGTCGGATCGGCGCCGGAGGGCGCCATCGTGGCGGGATGTGCGGACGTCGAGGTCGAGAGCTGGGTCCGGATCTGCGTCGCGGTCAGGCCGGTCAGCGTGGCCAGCTGGTTGACGATGTTGTCATAGGGATTGAAGCCGCCGACGATGGTGTACTGGATCGTCTGGTGGTCCCAGCTCTTCACCGGGCTGAAATGATCGACGTCGGCGACGTATTCGAGGGTGGATGAAATCGACGAGTGCGGGCTCGACGTGCTCAAGACCGGTGCGCTCGCACCGAGATCGATCGTGATGGTCACGTCGTTGTTGATGCCCGCCACCACCATGCCGTTGAGCGCGACGTCGCCCGTTCCGCTGGTATGGCTGTGGTTATCGCTGTTCTTGGCGCTGAAGATGTCCAGATAGGGATTGTAGTTGCTGCCGTTGCCGGTCGCCGTCACCTGCCCCTGCGTGGCGCCGAGATAGATGTCGCGCACGCCGAGCACGCGCGAGCCGTCGGCCAACGTCAGGCTGCTGTTGTCGCTGGCATTCGCCGTGCCGCGATAGAGGGTGGAGATCGGAATGACCGTGTTGTTGTAGACGACCGTCGTCGCGGTCGCCTGCACGCTGCTGAAGGTGATGGTATCGCCGGACATGCCGGCAGAGATGTTGATGTCGCGCCAGGCCTGGATCGTCGTGCCGCCGAAGACGTTGACGCTCTGGTCGGCGTGGACCCAGCTGTTGGTGCTGGCGCCGACACCGGCGATCGCGCCGTAGAGGCTGGCATTGGCGTTGTTGGACGCCGCCATCTTCGCCGCGGTGCCGACATAGATCTTACCGACGCTGAACAACTCGCGTGCATTGATGTTGACTGCGAGCGCGGCATTTGCCGTCATGTTGGATTCTGCGCCGCCGCCGGCGAAGAGGGCCGCAGTGGCCAAGCTCACCGTATCGGTGGTGTTCAGCGTGTTGTACGCCTCGATGTCGATCACGCCCGTTGCGGTCCTGGGATCACCGTTGAGACTCAGGATCGTGCCGGCGCCGATATTGGTGGTGACGGTCTGGGTGACGGTGGACTCGCTCAGCGCGGCCGCACCCGAGAACATGCCGCCCGAGCCCGAACGCGCGCCGCCGCCGGCCTGATTGACGATGTCGTTCGAGATGACGACGATGTTGCCGCCGTCCGTGTTGATGATCAGATGCGTTCCGATCTCGGCGGTGGTGGTGGAAGCGACGTCATTCTTCGCCTGGCCGCCGGACACGCCGGCCGTCGCGGCCAGATAGGCGTCGCCGCTGGCTGCATAGTTCGTGGTGTGCTTGGCCTTGACGCTGAGGCCGCCGAAATAGAGCGTGTCGTCGGTGGCTCCGCCGTCGAACCGCGCATTGGTCACCGCGGTCGAGCTGGTCGTTGCGACCGCCGCCGCGCCGGCATAGGTGCCGCCCGCTCCGACCGTCGCGTTGGAGACATTGGAGTCCGTGCCGGTCGCGGTTATCTCGAGGATGCCGGTGTAGCCGGTGTGATTCAGATGGGTGGCGTCCATATCGGCAGGCGCGCCCAGATAGGCGTAAGTGTGCGCGCTCGACGAGGTCTGCGCGACGGTGGCGCCGAGCGCCAGGAAGCCGCTCGAAAGGCCGGTCGCCTCGGCGTATTGGGCGCTGTCGTTCTGCGCTGCGATCGTTACGTCGCTGTTGGGTAGTGCGATGCCCGTCCCGCCATAGGCGCTGACCGTCGCGTTCTCTGAGGACTGGGCCAAACTTCCCTGCGCACCAATCAGCGAGCCGCCACCACCGGCGAGTGCCTTGGTCCAGGTCGTGGTGCCGCCCGTCGGGACCAGCGCCATCGCGGTCACGGCGAGTGCTCCGCCCGAGAAAGCGACGTTGTCGCCGACATCGGCCGTAACACTGGCTTCGACCGTGGACCTCGCGATGGCGATGCCGACGGCACCGCCGCCGACCGAAACGCCGATCGCCTCGCTCGACAGATTGGGGGTGATCGACGCCGACACCAGCGTGCCGACATCAGATGCCGACGTGGTTATCGAGGCACCGCTACCGATCTCGGCCGTCACGGTCGAACTTTCGTGGGCTTCCGCATCCGCACCGATGCCGGCGACGATACCGCCTCCGAGCGCAGTTGCCGTCGTGGTCAAGGTGCCCGCGCCCGATGCACCGACCGCCACTGCCGAGGCACCGATGACGGCGTTATCCAGAATTCGCGCGGCAACCGTGCTCGATCGTCCTGCCGTGGCGACGGAAGCGCCGACCGCCGCGGCACCGGCGGTGACGCCGCCCGTGAAGACGACCTGGGTCGTGGAATCCGTCGCCATGACGGCGACGCCGGTGCCGCCCGTGCCGGTGACATGGCCGCCGAGCCGGGCCGTCACGTCGTTGGCCACATTGCCGATCGCCACGGCGGCATCCGCCCCGAAGTACAGCGCCGCGCCGCCGGCGATCGCCTCGGTGTCGATGGTCTTGCCGGCATAGGGTCCGGTGGTGGCGTCCTTGACCACCGCCGCCACCGCCACGGAGGGCGCAGTGACGTTCGCGGTCAGGTCCGCGAGCACGTAGCTCTTGACGCTGGTGTAGCCGATGCCGGCCCCGATGCCGACATTCTTGCCGAAGCCGGCGCCGAGCAGGTACATCTTGGCGGCGTTGGCGCTGATGGCGGCGACATTGACCTGCGTGCCCGTGACGTTGCCGCCCAGCACCTGCGCGGTGACGCCGTCTCGGCCAGCGTCTGTGAGCACGCCGCTGACGTTATAGGTCGACGTCACGTTCGCACCGCTCGGATCGCCGGCGGTGCCGCTCGCGACCGCATCGCTGCCGTGCGAGCTGTTGGTTCCGGAGTTCGCGGCGCCGATGGTGCCGTCGAGCTGCGACTGCTCGTGCGTATCGCCGAGATTGGCGCCGATGATGATGACGCCGACGGTGGCACCGATGCCGACGCTGCCGCCGATCCCGGCGGTCACGGCATAGGACAGCACCTCCTTGGTGCTGAGCGCGTTGACGCTGATCGCGCCTGACGAATTCAGGTTGCTGTTGATGCTCTCGGCCGTGGTCTGGCTCTTGAAGACGATGACGTTGGCGGCGGCGCCGATGCCGACGCCTCCCCCGCTGGCGCCGACCGCGAGCGCGCCGGCGATTTCCTTGATCGCGACGTCCTCGGTCGCGTTGATGGTGACGGCGCCGGCCGTGCCCCCCGTCGGCGACTGAAGCGTGACGTCGTAGACGCCCGCGATCGTGGTGTTGCTGGCGATCTCGATGTTCGCCATGCCCGCGATCGCGGCCGATCCCGTCGCGAGCGCGCCGCCCACCGAATAGGCCTCGAAGCGGTTCTTGGTCTTGGCCTCCACGTCGAGCGCGCCGGTCAGGTTGATCGCCGTGGTGTGGGTTGCGGTGCCGCCGTGATAGGCGAACTCGTCGCCGACATAGGCCTCGGTCCGGTTCGATGAGACCTGGACCAGGAAGGCGGCGCCGATCGCGGCCTGGCTGCCATAGGCGCCGGAACCGTTCGCGGAGAAGATGCCGGTGTTGTTGGTGGCGTTCACCGTGAGCGACGCGGCAGTCAGCGCGCCGCCGTCGACATAGGCCTCCGTCGTCGCCTGGAAGACGTTCAGCCCGACCGAGCCGGTGTTGAACCCGATCGCGATCGAGGACGCATCCTGCTCGGCATGGGCCTTCACGGTGACGGCGCCGACCGTCGGGCTCGATGACTGGACGCCGCCGATGATCGCATTGGTGATCGTGGCAAAGGTATCGCGCGACATTGTCGTCGAGACGATCGTCGCGCCACCGCCGCCGCTGCTGCCATAGGCGATGCCGGCGCCGAACGCGCCGGAGTAGGAGAAGCTCGACGCCGCGACTTCGATCTGCGGCGTCAAAGTCGAAGACGTCAGACGCGTGTCGATCGCTGCGCTGTCGATATAGGCCCGGGTCGCCCCGCTCATCACATTGGTGATCGGGTTGATCATGATGGCGACGCCGCTGCTCGCGGCGACCGATGCAACATTTGTCACGACGGCCTGGTGCGAGCTCGCGACGACGGCAAGGCCGCGGACACTGTCCTGGTTCTCGGAGAGGTCGGGCGTCGCGTCGCTCGGCGCATGGGCGGTGCCGAGATCGAAGGCATGGACCAGCGTGCCATTGTTGACCGACAGTGTACTGGTCGAGTTCGTTCCGAGCGCGTCGACCCTGGTGTTCGCCCCGCTGATATAGGCTGCCGTGGTCCCGGTGATCCGGTTGGTCACCAGCGAGCCCGCGCCTCCCGCCGCGCCCTTGCTGATCGACACCGCGCCGGCGAACACCGCCGCCTTGTCGTTGTTGCCGGCGACCACGCCGACATTGTTGGTGGCGGTGACGTCGGCGCCATTGATGCCGTTAATGCCGGCCGCGGTGATGCTCGCCGTAACGTTGGTTCCCATCAGGTTGGTCGCGACCGAGCCGGCCAACCCGACCTGGGACGACATCGCGATACCCACGGCAACCGTCGAAATGCTGGCGTTCGAGTTCGCTCCGATCGTGACGTTGCCGGAGACGGTCAGCTTCGAGCCGGTGACACCGGCGCTGACAGAGTTGGCGATGCTGCTGTTGACCAGCGCGAGGCCCGCGGCGCTTCCTTGTGTCGAGGCGCCCGCGACGGCGGCGGTTCCTGTGATGCTGGAATTGTCGGTGGCGCTCACGGAGATATTGGATGCCGTCACGGAGGATTGCGACGCGCTGGACAAGCTGTTGCCGATGGCGGCCGAAACGGTATTTGCGATCGAGCTGATGGTCGTGCCGCCGACGCCGGCAAACTGCCCGGTTGCCAGACCAAAGCCGATCGTGACCGCCTGGATCTTCGAGGAATCGACCGCGCTCACGCTGACATTGCCGTTGACGCCCGCCGTCAGCAGCACGTTGGCGATATAAGCCGAATGCGTCGTCGCGATGGTGTCGTACACCAGCGACGCGCCGACATTGTTCTTGCCGGCCTGGATGGTGCCCGCGACGGAGATGATGCTGGCCCCCGGACCGTTGGCCGCACCGTCGTTGAGCGCGGCCGCGCTGAAGTCGATACAATTCTGTCCGCCCGTGCCGCCAGCGACCGTGCAGGTGTCCGAGGCGAGATGGTTGTTGTTCGACCTCTTGACGAGGTTGCCGAGCGCCGTGTCCAGCGCCGACACGGCGCCGCTGTCCGCCAGCACCGTCACGCGTCCGACGTTGATGCTCACCGTCGCGCCGCTATTGATATAGGCGGTCGTGGTCGGCGAGATCTCGTTGACGACGATCGCGCCGGCCAGTCCGTTGGCGCTGGCCCCGCCCCCGCCCGAGGCCGCACCGGCCGCAATCACGCTGGCGCTGTCGGCCATCACCAGCAGGGTGTCGTAGTTCGACAGCGCGGAGCTGCGGATGTGCGCGTCGGTGGCGTTGCCCCCCGTGGGATCGGCAATCGACGCATAGGTCAGCCCGATACCGACCCCGACCTGGCCACCCGACATATAGAGAGAACCGCCGCCGATCGCGATGTTCGTGGTCTGGTAGGCATCCACCTCGAGCGCGCGATTGACGCCGCTCGCCTGCCCCGTGATCGTCGAGCTCTCGATATAGGCGTTGGCGCTGTCCGTCATGATGCCGACGGAGGCCGACAACGATGCTGAATTGGATTTCGATCCCGCCACGCCGAGGGCGACGACGGTCTCCGAGCCGCCGTTGAGCGCCTGCACCGTCACCGAACTCTGGTTGTTCATCGTGGTGCCGTAGATATAGGCGAGCGTGGCGTTACTCGACATCGCGGCCGCGATCGCGCCGCCGATCGCAGCTCCCTGCGCGGATGCTCCGGCCAGATTGAACGCCGCGGAGCCGGACCCGTTGCTGAGAATGGTGTCGTTGAGGGCCTGAACGATTGTGTTGGTCGTGACGGCGCTGGCCGTGGTGTACTTGTTGACGCTCGTATTCCTGATATAGGCGCTGGTGCCGAGCGAGACGTCGCTCACCGACGAGCTGCCGGCGAGATCGAGGCTGAAGCCGTCGGTGCTCGATCCCGAGGTCGAAGCGATCTTGCTTGCGGCCGTCGCCACGCCGGCGGCACCTCCGGTCGAGGCCGCGCCGGCGGCGCCCGCCTTGTCGGAGAAGCTGGACGACGCCGGATCGGAGACCGATGCCGCAACGGCGGCAGCGGTCATGCGCCCGGAAGTGGTCGCGCTGAGCGTGAGGTTGTCGACATTGACCGACCCGCTTCCACCGCTGGTGCCCGCAAACGGATCATTCGCACTGAACACGCCGGGGCGGATATCGGAATGGTTGTCGCCGATATAGGCGGAGGTGTCGGCATTCGCTCCGAGATAGGCCACCGACAATCCGACCGCCGAACCGCCGCTGCCGTTGAAATTCATCGCACCGGACAGCGTCACGACCGACAGATCCTGCTGCGCCAGAACATTCACATTCGGGGCATAGACGGTGGCCTGGCTCGAGATCGACGCATGCGTCGTGTTGTTCAGGAAACCGAGCGAGGTGATCCCATTCAATGCCAGCGCGCCGGCAGCCTTGCCGGACGACGGCGCGACGGCGATGAACTGATCCGAAGTGGTCGCGTTGACGGCAATGTCGTCCGCCGCCCGCACCGTCGCGCGGTCCGAAACACCGGCGATGGTGCTGGAGTTGAACTGGACGAGATTGAGCGCACCGCCGATCGAGGAGCCGCCCGACGTGTTGCCGAACAGGAAGCCGAGTGTACCGACATTGCCGGCGGCATCGATCGACGCCGTCGTCGTCGTCGCCGCGATCTGGATGCTGGTGTCGTAGGTGTGGACGTCGCCGTTGTTCACCGTCGCGCTGCTGCCGCAGGCGGTCGTGCATGTCGCGATCAGACTGGCGCTGCCGGCCACCCACGCCGTCGTGTTGTTGTTCACGACGAAATGGTTCATCGAACCGGCAACGCCGATCGTATCGCCGGCGTCGGCCGTGGCGTTGGCATAGCTCGTCAGAATGTTGCCGCCGACGCCGAGATTGCCGTTGAGGTGGCCGAGGACCTCGGTCAGACCATCCCACTTCAACCAGGTATTGGTAATCGGCATCGAGGTGTTGGCATCGACGGCGATGTTGGCCGCGTTGATGGTGGTGCCGCCGCCGATATAGGCGTTCGAATTGTGATTGAAATTGCCCCAGGCGACGGCGGCGCTGATCGCGACGCCCTCACCGCTGGTGGCGTCCTTGGTGATCGCGGAAGCCGTTGCATTGCTGCGCACGCCCCGATCGATGAGGGTGCTGACGACTGCGACGTTGCCGCTGACATAAAGGCTGGGCGCGCCGCCGCTCGGATTCTGGCCGATCGATGCCGTCGCGTTTTCAGTGCTGTTGGCCAGCGACAGCGCACCGGCGGCCTTGAAATTGAAGTTCACCGGCATCAGCGAGACCATCTGCTGAGCCATCATCCCCGTCAGGCTGGGGCTGGAGACCAAGAATTCCTGGATCGCGCCGACCAAGGCCGGGGTACCGACAATGGTCGACGCCATGGTCGAGTTGCTCGTCGTATTCGAGGTCGCCTCGACCAGGACGGAGCCGTTCATCCGCGACGCCGCGCTGGTGCCCAGCGACGAGCCGAGCTTCGCGGTAGCGGATGTGGTGACGTCGCTGATCGCGAGCGCCCCGCCAACACCGCCGCTGGCGGTCGGCGTGCTCAGCGCGACCGAGGTCGCACTGGTGGCGAACGAATTGTTGTTGATCGCACGCACCGTCAGCAGATTGCCGGATGCGTTCACATTGCCGACGGAAAGGTTCGCGCCAGTCGCGACATCGGCCGTGGTCGAGACCGAGCCGGTCGAGTAGGCCACCGTCTCGACGAATTGCGCGCTGGAGGTCGCCGCGACCGCAGCAACGCTCAGCGTACCGTCGTTGATGGCGTGGATGCCGAGGTTGCCGCCCGCGCTGATCGTGGCGCCGGAGGCAACGTTGGTGGTGACGTTGCCATCGATCTTGCCGACGACGGCCGAAGCGCCGATCGGCGAGCCGCCGAGCAAGGTGCTCGCAATTGCCGGATCCTGCGCCGTCTCCGAGCCGTGCGAGGCGATGGAGACGTTGCCGGTGCCGTTGATGTTGGCGTGGCCGTTGATACTGACCGAGGCAGTGGCGCTCGCGGCCACGTAGCCGCCGTTGATGCCGAGCATCGAGGCCGCTAGCGTGGTGCCCACCAGCGTGAAGAGGCCGGGGACCGAGCTCGTGAAGCTCGACGTCGCCGTCGAGGTCGATGCGATCGTGATGTTGCCGCCGGTGATCCTGCCATCGACCGTGATGGCCGTCGCGGCGGTGGCCTGGCCCGACAGCTTGATGTCGCTCGCAGTCGCCCGCAGCGTCACATTGCCGTCGGCGTAGGTTGTTCCGCCGAAATTGACCGACTGGGCGAGGATCTGTGCGCCGTTCATGATCGCGATGTTCGGCGCGTCGATGATGACGTTATTGGCGTTGCCGGTCGAATGGCCGGAGCCATCGAGACGGCGGGCATCGATCACCGCGTGGGCGGCGAGCGTCACGGAATGATCGGCCTGGATGAGGTAGTCGGCACCGGCGCTGAGCCCGGCGAGCGCATTCGCGATCGAGGTGTTCGACAGCGTCACGCCGTTGTCACCTTGCGCGGCATCGCCGACGACCACGTCGGTCGGGTCGAACAGCAGCGTGCCGGCCTTGCCGTTGTCCGCGCCGAGGTCGACCTTGATGCCCTGGCCGATGTCGATGGTCCCGTTCGCGCTGAAATCGACCAGGCCCGCATTGCCCGTCTTCGCACTGGCGTCGAATGTGGCGCCGCCCGCCACGGTCAGGTTCTGCGCCGCCTTGAGCCGGATCTCGCCGGCACCGCCGGTCGTGCTCGCGATGTCCAGCCTCGCGTTCTTGCCGACATCGATATTGTTGCCGGCCTGGACCGTGATATTGCTTGGCGTCGAGGTCTTGCTCTTCGCAGTCAGCCGCCCGTTGACGCGAGCGTTGTTGACCGCGCCGATATGGATCGAGCCGTTGCTGACGGTGATCGCGCTGGCGCTGCGCAGGCCCTTCGCATTGACGGAAGCTGCGAACTTGGCGGCATGATCGAGATTGGCGATGTCGCGCTGGGTGGCGCCGCCGACGTAGACGTTCTGCCCGGTCAGGCGCACGCCGTCGATTGCGTTGACCCGGCCATAGATCCGGATATTGCCGTCCGGCGAGACCGGGAACGATCCCGCCATCAGATTGCCGACCGCCGACTGGTTGATCTGCCCGCCCGCACCGATCAGGCTGTCGGTGAACTCGCGCGTCGGCGTCGAGACGTTGAGGCTGCCGACGTTCACGGTGCCGGAACGGCCGACCACGAACCCCTTCGGATCGGCGAAATAGACGTTACCGCCGATCGCACCGTTCATGTAGGAGTTCAAGGTGCCGTTGACGTAGACTGGCGCGTCGCGAACGATGTTGACGAGGTTTTGCGTCCCCATCGGCAGTTGCAGGTTGACCGTGTTGCCCTGCCCGACGCTGAACTGCGAGAACGAGTTGAAGGCGTTGTTGCCCGAAACCGTCGACGTCGTGACATTGGTGACGCTGCCGGAGGTCTGCAAGCTCGTGCCGGTGCGCCCGTCCGGCGTGATCACGTTCGCCGTCTGCGCCTGAAGGCGGACGCTGTACACCGGCAGAAAGACCATCTGCATCGCGCAGAGCAGCGACATCGAACGGAAGCGCGAAAGCCTCCGCAGCGTCGTCGGCTCGTCATTGTCTCGCGTCGCAGACGGTCTGCGCATGTCAGATCCTCGTCATCGGCATTTGCGCCGGTCAGAACTGGCCGGGCGGCAGCTTGAAGATGTCGGGGCTCTTGGCATCGGCCACGTAGAACAGCAGCAGGCTGGTGGGCGTCAGCACACGCTGGTTGTTCTCCTTGTTCTCGAACGTGCCCTGCAGCAGCAGGATCACCGAGCGGTCCTTGGCATCGCTGCCGCGGAACATCACGATGCCGCCGGCGACCGGCATGTTGACCGCGATGGAGTCGGGCTTGAAGCCTTCGCCCATGAAATGGGCGCGCAGGATGTTGGCGTTGGAGAACAGTTTCTCCGGCGTCATCGCCGTGTCGGTCCCCTTCGACCAGACCGCGCCGACCTGGATCAGCGACTTGGATTTGTAGCCGAACACATATGAGAGCTCGGCGGTGCCGCCGTTCGGCAGCAGCTCCGGCACCGAGAGCAGCAGGCTGCGCGTCAGCTCGGACGCGTTGTCCTGGATCTTGATGGCGTCGGGCTTGGCGTTGAAGTCCTTCGTCATCGCCGCGCGCACGTCGGCCTCGTTCATGCCGAACTTGGCGGAGCGGAAGCCATCGATCGCCTTGGCCGCCTTGTCCTCGCCGGCGGGCGTCTCGGCCGCAGCCGTCGACGTCGCGCCGGCGGCTGGTGCGCCAGCTCCGGCAGGCGCAGCGCCGGCCGCAGCGGCTCTGGGTGCGGCCTTCTGCTTCGGCACCGCGCCTTGGGCCGCAAGCGGTCCGGCTGCAACGAAGGTGAGCAGGCCGACGAGGGCCGGAATGAGGTAGATCTTGCGCATCGTAAACCTTCGAAACAGCTTGAAACAACGGCTCAAAAATCAGCAGTCACGAAATCGGCTTCCCCGAACCGTCGTCGAAACCGAGACGGAAATGTTGCAATGCCGCAAGGCCTTACAAACATCACGGAGCAGACAGGGCTCGAAACAGCGACTCCCAAGGCGCGTAGGAATACGGTATCGAACCGCCCAATGCTGCGAATGAACATTCATACGCGTCGATTTTCATCAATTGTGGCCGTTAGCCTTTCGCGTTATGCACACGGCCGGAAATGAGTTTTGCGAAACATTTCATGATCAAGCGGCCTGCTCCTGCCCACACCGTGCCGGCGCCAGCCCGCCGCGATTTCCTTCGCCTCGCAGGTACAGCTACCGCGGGATTTTTCGCGCTCGGCGCAACATCGGATCGCATGCGAATCGTGGCGTCGCTGACCAGCCTGTCGCTCGATGACGAGCTGACCAGAAGGAACATGTCCGACGGCAACACGACCTCTCGCCTCGGCGGCCTCATCGCGGGGTTGAAGCAGCGCGGCTGGGTCGAAGGGGTCAACTACCGCTTCGAGATTCGCTCGACGTTCGGTGGACCGGACAAGCTGAAGTCCGCTGTGCAGGAGCTGATCGGCCTCAAGCCGGACGTCATCCTGACCGGCTCGACGATCGAAACCGCGGCCATGCTGGGCGCCACCAAGACGATTCCAATTGTTTTCGCGACCGCAAACGATCCCGTCGGCAACGGCTTCGTGGCAAGTCTCGCACGGCCCGGCGGCAACGTCACCGGCTTCACCAGCAGCACCGCCGAGATGGGCGGCAAATGGCTTCAGCTCATCAAGGAGGCCGTCCCCGACATCGCGCGCGTCGGCGTCCTCTACAATCCGGCGACCACACCGCGCGCCGGCCGTTTCTTCCTCGATTCCGTCGAGCAGGAGGCAGCGGCAGCCGGGGTCGGCGTAGTCCCCGCCCCGGTCAGCGCGCCCGCCGACATCGACGCCGCGATCGGCCGCTTTGCCGAGCCGCCGAAGGCCGCGATGATCTCGCTGGTCGACAGCTTCCTGGTGGTCAACCGGCAGGCGATCGTCGCGGCAGCCGCGAAGTACCGCGTTCCCATGATCTATCCGTTCCACTATTTCATGGATGCGGGCGGCCTGATGAGCTACGGCCCAACGCTCGAAGTGCGCTCGGCCGATTATGTCGACCTCATCCTGCGCGGCACCAAGGCCGGCGATCTGCCCGTGCAATCGCCACGAAAGTACGAACTGCTGATCAACCGCACGGTCGCCCGCGCGCTCGGATTGACCATCCCCTTCACATTGCTCGCGCGCGCCGACGAGATCCGCGAGTGAACGAAGCGGTCGACCAGGAGCAGCTGCGGACGCCTCCGGGCCGGCTGTTCCGAAAATATCTCTACTCGATCGTCGCACTTGCCTTTGCCGCCCTCGCCATCAACACCGGCTTCGACGTCTGGTTCTCCTACCGGGAGCAGAAGCAGCTACTCGCGGCGACCCAGCGCGAACAGGCCGCATCCGCGGCGATCCAGATCGGCCAGTTCATCGGCCAGATCGAGAACCAGATCCGATGGCTCTCGCGCCTGCCCGCGGAGCTGTCGACCAACGAGGACGATCGCCTCAACGCCATCCGCCTGCTGCGCCTCTCACCCGCGATCGCGGAGATTACCGAACTCGACGCGCAAGGCCGCGAGCAGGTGCGGGTGTCGCGCCGCGTCGCGGACCGGGTCGGCAGCAAGGTCGACCTCTCCAACTCGCCGGCTTTCCGCGGCGCCAACGAAAGCCGGGCCTATTACGGACCGGTCTACTTCTTCGGCGACACCGAGCCGTTCATGACGCTCGCCACGCGCGGGAGCGGCCCTGCGCCGAATGTGGTCGTCGCCGAGGTCAATCTGCGCTTCATCTGGGACCTCGTCGCGGGGATCAGGGTCGGCAACACCGGCAAGGCCTATGTGGTCGACCGCAAGGGCGTGCTGATCGCGCATCCCGATCTGTGGCCCGCGCTGCGCCGCTCCGATCTCTCCGGCCACGCCGACGTGCGCGCAGCACTCGACGGTGTGGGGCCGTCCTCGAACGGCCTTGTCAAGGAGGACCTGTCGGGCCAGCGCGTGCTGTCGACCTATGCGACGGTCCCCTCGCTTGGCTGGGTGGTGTTCGTCGAGCTGCCGCTCACGGAAGCCTATGCACCGATCTACGCATCGATCGGACGCTCGACGTTTCTCCTGGTCATCCTGCTCGCGATCGCGGTTCTGGTGTCTCTCTTCCTCAGCCGCCGCATGACCGTGCCGATCCAGATGCTGACGCAAGGAGCCAAACGGATCGGCAGCGGCGATCTCGGCCTGCGGCTCGCGATCAAGACCGGCGACGAGCTGGAGGCGCTCGGCGATCAGTTCAACCGGATGGCCGCGCATCTGCGCGACTCCTACGCGACGCTCGAGCGCAAGGTGATCGAGCGGACCTCCGAGCTCGAGAAGGCGCGCGACCACGCCCTTGCCGAGCATGATTCAGCCGAGCGTGCCCGCAGCGTCGCGGTTGCGGCCAACCAGACCAAGTCGCGTTTTCTTGCCGTCGTCAGCCACGAGTTGCGCACGCCGCTGAACGGCGTCATGGGCGTGCTGCAACTGCTCGACGACGGCAGCCTCGGCGACGCCCAGCGCCGCCATCTGGCGACCGCGGCTGCGTCCGGCGAAACGCTGATCGCGCTGGTCGACGCCATCCTGGAATATGCCCGCCTGGAGGCCAGCACGGAGACGCTGGAAACACGCGACTTCCGCCTCCACCAGCTGATCGAGACCGCCGTGGACCTGATGCGGCCGCAGGCCTTCGGCAAGGGCCTGACCTTCGACCTCGCCTTCGACGAAACGATCAACACATCCGTGCATGGCGATCCTGTCAGGCTCAACCGCATCCTGCTCAACATGATCGGCAACGCGATCAAGTTCACCCCGCGCGGCGGAATTGCCGTGAAGGCGACCGCCGAGCAGCGCGGCGATCACGCCCTGCTCCGGATCACCGTTCGCGATACCGGCATCGGCATCGCGCCCGACATGCACGAGCGCATCTTCGAGGATTTCGTCCAGGCCGACGACAGCATCGCGCGGCGGTTCGGTGGCACCGGCCTTGGCCTTGCGATCGCGCGGCGCCTCACGGGCCTGATGCGCGGCGAGTTGACGGTGGAGAGTACGCCGGGCGCGGGCAGCACCTTCACGCTTCAGGTGCCGCTCGGCCATGCCGCGAGCGGTATCGCGCAAGGCGCGCTTGCGCCGCCGTCGCGGCAGCTCCGCGTGCTGCTCGTCGACGACGATCCCGTCAATTGCGAGGTCGGCGAAGCGATCCTGAACCGGCTTGGACATCGCCCCACCATCGCACGCAACGGCGCCTCGGCCATAGCGCTCGCCCGCGCGCATCCGTTCGACGTCATCCTGATGGACCTGCACATGCCCGACATGGACGGCGTCGAGGCGGCCTCGCGGATCGGCAAGCTCGGCCTGCCGAAGACGCCGCGCATCATCGCCGTCACCGCCGACGTATCGCGCAGCGCCCGCGAGCGGCTCGCCGGCGCCGGCATTATCAGGATCGTCGGCAAGCCGATCCTGATCAATGCGCTGCGGGAAGCGCTCGAAGACACACCGGACGAGCCAGCCGCAGCACCGCTCGCCGCAGGCGCGTTGATCGACCGGCATTTCCTCGACGACCAGATGGAGCTATTGGGCGCAACACAGGTCGCGAAGCTGCACCAATTGCTGGTGGAGACGAGCAAACAGCTCGTCGAAGACATCGCGAATGCGGCAACGGCCGGCGATCACAAGCAGCTTGCGCGCTCCGCGCACCAGCTCGGCAGCGCCGCCAGCGCGCTCGGCCTCGTCCGCCTGTTCGAGCGCTGCCGCGAGGTCGAGGAGGCCGCGGCCTCGATGTCTCCACCAGAATGCGAGAGTGCCGCACGCGAACTCGCCGCGCTTCGCGATGCCTCGATGAGTGCGCTGGATGAATTGCTTCGGCCGGAAGAGCTGCGGTCGGTCAGCTAGAGAGGCTCACACGGCGTTGCCCGTTCCGTAAGAATACCCTTCCCCTGAAGTCATGCTGCTGACGCAATCTCTGTCTTAGTGAGTCAGAACGTAAACACAGCGTGAGGAACCACTCTGGTTCCCACACGGTTCCGCGGCCAAGGTTGGCTCGAATCCGCAAATTGATGGTCGCAAGTTCATGAACGCATCCGCGTTCGCTTGACCATGTTTGCGGTGTTGGAACCGGCAATCCAAAAAATCACAGGACTTATGATGCTGTCTCGCTCGAGCGCCGCAATTTGCGGCGCCCTGGTTGCGCTTGCCGTTTCTGTTACCGTTGCTCGAAGTGAACCGCGAGGAGTTCGCTCAAGTCCCGTCGTCGATGCCACCTCTGGAGATGCGATTGTCGGCGCAGCGTCCATGTACAATCCGTTCAAGCCCGGCAAGGAAGAAGGCGGCCCGAGCACAGCCTCCGGCGAGCGTTATGATCCCTCTGCCTGGACGGCCGCCATCAAGACGAACTTGCGTCGAAAATTTGGTGGGGTCCGGTTTGGAGCAAAGCCGAAATATGCGCTCGTGGAGGCCGACGGCAAAAAGGTCATCGTCAAGATCAATGACGTGGGCCCGCTAAGGCCGGGCCGCATCATCGACCTCAACGA
Source organism: Bradyrhizobium cosmicum (assembly GCF_007290395.2). Lineage (NCBI taxonomy): Bacteria > Pseudomonadati > Pseudomonadota > Alphaproteobacteria > Hyphomicrobiales > Nitrobacteraceae > Bradyrhizobium > Bradyrhizobium cosmicum. The sequence goes on from NZ_CP041656.2 coordinate 4,914,973, forward strand.
GCGGACGATGCGCCATTTCGATCCAGGTTTGGAGCAGGGAGTCATTGATGACGTCCGGGTAAGCCCACTTGCAGGGGACAATTGGACCCCGGGCCCGGTGGGCTGAACATCGCGTGCGACAAGACAAAGATTGCACGTCGCGGACGCTCGATGAGTTCATGCCCGGCCTTTGCGCGTCTTCGCCCCCGCCTCCTCCTCCCGCCCAAACCGCTCCACCAGAAAATCGATGAACAGCCGCACCTTCACCGACAGATGCCGCGTCGGCGGATAGACCGCGTAGAGCGCGAGCGGCGGCGCGGAATAATCGTCCAGCACCGTGCGCAGCTCGCCTTTCTTCAAAGCATCGGCAGCGATGAAGTCCGGCAGCAGCGCGAGCCCCCTGCCCTTGATTGCGGCGTCGCGCAGCACCTCGGCGTTGTTGACGCAGAGAGACCAGGCCGGCTGGATCCAGTGATCGCCGTCGGCGCCGGACAGCTTCCACTGATTGCCGGTGAGCAGGAAGCCGTAGGTCAGCGACGCATGCTCGCGCAGATCCTGCGGATGTTTTGGCGTGCCGTGGCGCGCGAGATAATCCGGCGACGCGCAGATCATCCGCCCTACCGGCATGATTTTTCGCGCGATCAAACTGGAGGATTCCAATTCCGCGATCCGCAGCGTCACGTCAAAGCCGTCCTGGACGGGATCGAGCAGATCGTCGCTGAGCACGAGTTGGAGCTGAAGCTCCGGATACGCCGCCATGAAATCGGCGAGCACGGGACCGAGCCGCATGGTGCCGAACGACATCGGTGCGTTGACGCGAAGCAGCCCGCGCGGCGCCGACTGGGCCTGCGTCACCGCCTGGTCGGCGGCCTCGATCTCCGAGAGGATCACGACCGCGCGCTCGAAATAGCGCTGGCCGATCTCGGTCGGGCTGGCGTGCCGCGTGGTGCGGTTCAGGAGCTGGACGCCGAGGCTGCCCTCGAGGTCGGCGATGTATTTGCTGATCGCCGAGCGCGAGAGCCGCAGCTGGCGGCCGGCTTCGGCAAAGCTGCCGCTTTCGACCACCTTCACGAAGGCCCGGAGGCTGCCGACCTTATCCATGGGCGGTCCCCGGCGATTGTTTCCAAATCGTAGACATAGACGTCATATTTGCACGGATTGTCTCCAATCCAAACCGGAACGATATTTCTGCCCAGAGAGCGATACCGCTCGTACGAATTCTGGAGGACGACAATGTCTGGACTGCACCACGTCACCGCGATTGCCGGCGACCCCATCCGCAATTTCCGCTTTTACACCCGCGATCTCGGCCTGCGCTTCGTCAAGAAGACGGTCAATTTCGACGATCCCGGCACCTATCACTTCTATTACGGCGACGAGACCGGCCGCCCCGGCACCATCCTGACCTTCTTCCCCTGGGCCGGCGCACCCTCGGGGCGCCGCGGCGTCGGCGAGACCCATCAAACCGCCTTCCGCGTGCCGCAGCGTTCGCTGGGTTACTGGACCCAGCGCTTCACCGAGAAGGGCATCGCCTACGAGGCGCTGGAGAAGCGCTTCGGCGAATCCGTGCTGCCGTTCACCGACCCTGATGGCATGGCGCTCGCGCTGGTCGGCGTTCCCGGCGCCGAGAACGAGCCGGGCTGGAGCAATGGCGACGTGCCGGCCGAGCACGCGATCCGCGGCTTCCACGGCGTGACCCTGCTGCTCGACAGCGCGGCGAAGACGGCTGCCGTCCTCACCGACGTGTTCGGCTTCAAGGAGGTGGGCCGCGAAGGCTCCGTGATTCGCTTCAAGGCAGCGGGCGATGTCGAAGGCAGCGTCGTCGACATCTACGAGGCCAAGGGCTTCCTGCGCGGACATCAGGGCGGCGGCTCGGTGCACCACATCGCCTTCCGCGCCGTTGACGATGCCGAGCAGGGCAAGATGGCCACGAGGCTCGTGAGCAATCACGGCCTGCATCCGACCGAGCAGCGGGACCGCAACTACTTCCGCTCGATCTACTTCCGCGAGCCCGGCGGCGTGCTGTTCGAGATCGCGACCGACATCCCCGGCTTCGCCGTGGACGAGCCCGTCGCGACGCTGGGGCGAGACCTGAAGCTGCCAAGCTTCCTCGAGCAGCACCGCAAGCAGATCGAGGACGTGCTGCCGAGCCTGGAGGAGACCGTGGCATGACCGAGAGTGCATTCATCCATCGTTACGAGCCCGCGACCAGCGCGGGCTCTCCCCCGCTCCTGCTGCTGCACGGCACCGGCGGCGACGAGAACGACCTGCTGGGTCTCGGCAAGATGATCTCGCCCGGCTCGGCCCTGCTCTCCCCGCGCGGCCGCGTGCTCGAGCACGGCATGCCGCGCTTCTTCCGCCGCCTCGCGGAAGGCGTGTTCGACGAGGACGATGTGCGCCGGCGCGCGCTCGAGCTCGGCGACTTCGTCACGGAGGCACGGAAGCAGTACGGCATCGCCGCGCCTGTGGCCGTCGGTTTCTCCAACGGCGCCAACATCGCCGCCGCACTGCTGTTGCTGAATCCGGACGCACTCGCAGGCGCGATTCTGATGCGTGCGATGGTGCCGCTGTCGGATCCACCGAAGGCGGAGCTTGGTGGCAAGCCCATCCTGTTGCTGTCCGGCCAAGCCGATCCGATCGTGCCCGCGAGCAACTCGGCAAAACTTGCGGCGCTGTTGTCGGAAGCCGGCGCGCGTGTCGAGCACAAGGTGCTGCCATCAGGTCATCAATTGTCGCAAGCCGATGTGACGCTGGCCCGCAACTGGATCGGCAACGTCGACGCCAAGGCGGCATAACCCGAGAAGCGGCGCACCGCCGAGACCGCGGTGCGCCGCCTCCTGACCTCGCAAAGGTTCCCATAAGTCAACCGCGTGTTCCACATTCAAAACACACGCCCATATTGCGACTCTATTAAGAGTTGTTATGGCACATCAACTCCCGTGATGCAGGGAGTAGCCGCAAATGGCCACGAGGTTCTGTTCGAGTCCGTCACGAACGCCCCAAAGGAGGAGCGGGCTGACGGAGAAAGTCACCCCTCCTGCGTCGGCTCCGGTTGAACCGGCCATTGGTTCCAATGCTCCATCGCGCCTGACGCCGTCCCGCGCCTGATCGCGTGAACTGATGGGACTTTTGCGACTCCTCCTGGCACTGGCGGTTGTCGGCGACCACGTCTTGCCGCCATTTCCCTGGCTTCGTCTCACGACGGGAATCATGGCGGTCGAGGTCTTCTTTGTCATTTCCGGATTCTACATGCAGATGGTGCTGTCGCAGCGATACGCGTCCGCAGCAGCATTCTATCTTAGTCGCGCATTTCGAATCTTCCCGACATACTGGATCGTCGCTGCACTCGCTCTCGCGTTTTGGCCCGCGAACGGTTTCCGCGACATTGCCATCCTCGGTTGGCAACCGGCGATTCTGGTGTTCGCGTCCAACATCTTGATCGTTCTCCAGGACACCCTGCTGTTTCTCGGAGTGGATCACGGCGAGCTGTTCTTCACCGCGGATTTTCATTCCACCGCGCCTCAACTGTCCTCGTACCTGATCGTGCGCCCATCGTGGACGCTGGCGCTGGAGCTGTATTTTTACCTGTTGGCGCCCTTCCTGGCCCGGCTTCGATGCGTCTATCTGGGTGCGATGGCCCTCATGCTCACCGGAGCGAGGCTTGCAGCCTATGGCGCTGGACTGGATCACGATCCCTGGTTCTATCGCTTCTTTCCATTCGAGCTCCCGCTATTTGTGCTCGGAATGCTCAGCTTCCGGTTGCTCCGCCAGATCGAAGTGCTTCCGCTCCTGAAGTCCAAAGCCGTAGCGCTCGTCGCCATCGCCGGGCTGATCGTGCTCGGACAGCATTTTGTTTTGAATGTGCCCGAGCAGTACGGCTTCGTTGCAGCCGCACTTGCCGCGGCAGTCGCACCGGTTGCCTTCACGGCCTTCAAGGACGTCAGCATCGATCGATTTGTCGGGGATCTTTCCTACCCGATCTATCTCGTGCATTTCCCGATCATTCAGTTTCTGAGCAACGACTATGTCGTGGTGGTTGCAATCAGCCTGCTGGTGTCTTGCCTCCTCGTCGTCGGCCTTGACAGGCCGCTGGATCGACTTCGGCATCGCCTCGCCAACGGACATCGGAACAAGAGCCGGCCCGTGCCACCAATCCCGGCCGAAGCGGCGTTTGGATTGGCCAACACTGCAGAGAGCCAATCGGGATTGAGGCCTGACCTGAGACCACGAGCGGACGTCGATTCCGAGATCGCTAATGTCCGCTAAGGGGCCAGAAGGCGACATTCCCGCGGACTTGAGGGACGCCATTGGAAAGAGAAGTCGCAATGAGCGCTGGAGTTAGCTCATCCTACTTGGATGGTGGAGTATCGTAGAGCGGCTTGCCTTTATCGACGATGTGTACCGTCAAAAGCTTTACTGCCTTATCGCCAATGACCTTGAAAGCGCCGTGCGGAACATCTCGAACATTCACAGCGGCTATCCCCGTTGGAAATGGCACTTGCTTGCCGTCTGGTAACTCGATCGTGCCGCCTTCCAAAACGTAAAAGGACTCTTCGCCGTGGTGGATATGGAGCTTTGAGGTGTCGCCCGGCTTGATCTCGGAGATGCTGGTGATGACCTCCATATTTGTACCGGTCAAATCCGCTCGCTTTAATTCCTTTCGGAACGGCGAGTCTTGGGCGCTTGCTGCGAATGTGAAAAGTGACGCAAACAGAATTCCGAGTAAGAACTTCATCGGTATCCTCCCTACTTCACGAAATCTCCGGATCTGGTAGACGGCTGATTTAGCCAGAGGTGCAGCATTCCGCTCAAGGTTTATCGTTATTGCAATGCAATGCGGGTGGCTAATGCTCTGCCCCTTGAAGATCGGCTTCGGTCATGATCGCCCTTTGAAGCGCCGGCCGGCTGCTTCTGATCCAGCCCCATGAACTGACGATCCGGGACGCTGCCTAGACTTCACGTTCGGGGCAAAAGCGGACAGCAACCACGTGTAGTTGTCCTAAATACCTACTCGGCTTCCAGGGGTCGACTCTGATCGCGCAGCAGGAGCACTTCCTGAGGAAATCGAACCCATTCAAGCTTCGAATCGCACCAAGCTGCGACCTTTGGCTCAGGAAAAGTTGGATCAGCGAAACATCCAACCGGGATACCAATTAGGTCAGGCAAAAGCTCAGGAACTGTGCTCACCGTCGAGCCGCATTGGGGGCAAAAAACGCATTCGACCTTCCCGCCTGACGCCCCCTTGCGAGCATACGTGACGCTCTCGCCAGAGCGTCCCGTTATTTGGTTCTTGCTCCATCGGGACGTAAGAGCGAATGCGCTTCCCGAGCGTCTTTGACACCGGGTGCAGTTGCAAGCAGAAACTAGAGCGGGTTCGCCCTCGACGCTTAGACTTAGCTGTCCGCAATGGCAACTCGCTATGCGCGCCATGCCGCTGCCCTCCAACCTCTTTCAGAGCATTGCAATCTTAGATAGATTGAAGTTAAGACGTCAAGCAGCGCACAAAACGCTTAGCTGCGGGCCACAATCGGGGCCGATGAGTGAGCTTGGCAAAGTCGACAATGGACCAGAAGCCAACTATGTGCGGGGCGGTTAAGGCTTAGTACATCACAACTAAAACGTGCCAACCGGGAACGATAACCGTTCGCCCACGAGCACGCTGCTCCAGATTGGATTTGTACGCGAGGACGTTCGTATGAAGCTCTTGCCTGTCGTGTTCCTTGCTGGCCTGAGCGGGACGGCATTAGCTCAACAAGAGGCTGTTGAAGTCGGCAAAGCGATGACCGAGCAGCTCAAACCTTACAGGGATTGCCTCAAGGCGGAGGTCGCCAAAGCGACATCTAAGGAGCAAGCTCAACTTATCGTTCAGAAAGCGTGCGCAGACTTGCGCCTCAGCGTCAGACCCAAGCTCATAGAAACCGTCCGCCGGATACTAAATCCTGTCCCTCCCTCCTACAACGCCGACCAAGCCGCCGATGGTGCATTGAAGATGACGCAAGTAGGAGCCTATTACGACTTCACTGGCGAGGCTCGCGCCTTTCACCAAAGGCTAAGAGATCAAGCTGACGAACGCAAAACGCGTCCATAACAAGTCAGTTGCAACACCAAAGTCGGCTTCCAGGGCCAACAGCGGAGATGAAGAGGCGAGTCGAAGCTCGGACCTCCTTCTTGCTATATCGGCTCAATCTCGCCGGGACGCCAAGTTTTGTCGAACCACGGCTGGAGCGGGCCGTAGAGGCGCAGGAGCGTGTTCCATCCTTTGCCGGGGATGGTCTGCACCCAGTTGTTCTCCTTCCCAGCCGGCGCCTTGGGCCCGAAATAGATGTCCACTGACCCGTCGGCGTTCGGCAAGAGTTTCGGGTTCTGGCTGGTTGCGGCTGGCCAACGCTGGTCGGTCTGCAGCATGGAGCGGGTCTGATTGTCGTAGAGGATGACCGACCAAAATTGCTTGACCGGGATATTCGGTGGCAGGTGCAGCTTGTAGTTTTTTCCGCCGTCGAGCGGCTTGTTTTGGCTATCAACGAACGCGGCCATGTACTGCGATCCCTCGCCAACTGACTTCGAATCCATCGCCGGCGTCACACCGGTCGCGTAGAAGAAGAATGCCGAGTAGGCATCGAGGATACGCGCGCCGTTTTCCTCGAATTTGTAGCCGCCGAAGAAGCCCGTGCGCCACGCGCTGTTGGGATAATAGTAGCTTTCCTCGATCCGGAACCGGCCATTGATTGTACGCGCGGTGGCGTCACCTATTAAGGCGGCTTCGGTCAGAATTTTTTTCATCCGTGCGTCGGGCGCGAAGGACTTCCCCTTCTGGATGCCGATCGATGCGTAGAGCCCGAGTGTGACCGGGTCAACTGTATCGGTCGGCTCCTCCTGCACAACCTGATTCAGATACTCCCAAAAGGGATAATCTCCCGGCGCCAGCGTGCTGAATGCCTTACCGGAAACATGCACGAAATTGAGTTTCGGGGGATTGGCAGCATCTTTCAGGCGATAGATGCGCGTGTGCTTTTCGACCGCGTCGACGCCGGGCTTCGGATCGCCGTTGACCAAGAACGAGCGCCACGGAACCCAGACGCTGAACGTCGCCGGCTTCACGACAAAGTAGCCGGTCGGCACCTCGCCGTTGTAACCGGGCGGCAAGATCAGGTACTTGCCGCCCTGACCCTTGTCCGGGCCGACGAGTCCAACATCAGTAACAAAATTATACCACATGTCGTTGATGAGGCCGAGCACATTGGGTGGCACTTCGAGCACCAGAGGCCCGTCACGCAGGTCGAGCCAAAACCAAGTGTACGGCGTGTTGTTGTTCGGCGTGAGAAAAAGCGACTTCGAGTCCATCCTATCCTCGAAGATCGGCACCGTTAGATTGAATGGACCTAGCTCCGCCATTCCCTTTCGATTTGCCAATTGGTTCACTGGAGCTAAGGCCAACAGGTAAGCTTGGACGGCGTGTTGGAAGTCCAGATTGTCGTAGAGCTTTTCAACGGTCGCATCGTCGGGAAAGCCGTCGAAGAAGTTCAGTGTCCCAAGGCGGGTCTCTACCTTGTCCGAGATTGCAACGCCCGGCGGTATCGGCGTTTGCATTTTGTATTGCTGAGCGTTGAGCGGAATTGCCGAGAGCGCCACGAAAGACAGCGCAGAAATCACTGATGCCACCAATTTCATGATACGGCCCGCCTTGAAAGATGTTGAGTTTATAAGCAGCTCTGCGGAAATCCGATCTTGGGGGTTCGGGGGAGGCTACGAATCTCGCAAATTGACGGGTCAACGTCTGCCGGCGCGATTGACCGGACCGCCGCGGTTTACAGTGCCAGCACCCACCACCGCTTGTCGTGCAACGGGTCGCGGCCTCAGCACTACGCCCGGCCGTACGACGCAATTGGCTGGATAACCAACGTATGTGCAGTACACCACAGCGCTGGCTTTCTCGGTGCTCGCGGCTACGAACCCGGTTATCAGCAGCGTAGTCGCTATTGCGAATGAGAGCTTCACTTTCGCCTCCTTCGTTTAGAACAATTAATTCCAATAAAATCGACCTTGGCGTTGACCCAGATCAACAGGTCAAGCTCAATGTCCGAAGGGCAAGGCTGGGTGTCCGCTTTACCTGGGAAAGCAGACCTCCCGAGTTCATTGGTGCGTGCCCATGGGCACCTGCTCACCAACAAACACGCGACGCGAGCATTGACCTCTAAAGCGCGGACAATCCCGGCGGCGGGTTACGCATGTTCGCGGCCTGCTCATAGGCGTAGGCCAGACGCAGCAGCTTGTGCTCGCTCCAGGCGCGGCCCGCAAGGGTGATTCCGAGCGGATAGTCGGGCGTGTCCTTGTCGTCGGCTCCCGAGATGAAGCCGCCCGGCACCATGACGCTGGGATAACCCGCCTTCGCGGCGATCACGCAGCCGCTCGCGCCGGGAAACAGCACCGCGTCGAGCTTGTGCTGGTTCATGTAGGCGTCCATGCCGCGCGTCCTGGCGGAGAGCAGGTCCATGGCCCGAGCCGATTTGTACTCGCGCTCGCTGAGATCGCCTCTCGTCATCTCGGCGGCGAGAAACAGGTCCTGGCCGAAACGCAGCGCCTTGTCTGCATGCGCTTCGTTGAAGGCCACAATATCCGCCATGGTCTTCATGTCGGTATTGGTCGCCCAATCCTTGAGGTAAAGGTTGAGATCGCGCTTCAGCTCATAAAGGAAGACGATCGGCGGCGTCGCCAGATTGCCCCTGTTGCGGCTCAGCGGATTGCGGTTGAGCACGTTCATTGTCGTCCCCGGCCCGCCGATCCAGCCCGGTGTCGGCATGTTGGCACGCACGGTGATTGCGCCGAGATCCTCCAGCACCTTGATCGCATCGGCCATCACCTTGGCCGCTCGAGGCGGCAGCTTGCCGTAATAGCGGTCGTTGAGCGGATCGTTGGCGTCGCTCGGCACGCCGATGCGCGCGCCCTTCATCGCGTCGTTCGAGAGATCGGCGGTGTAATCGGCCGGCCGCCGCTGCCGCTCGGTCGCGGCATCGAGCGGGTCCTTCGCCGCCAGCACGTTGAGCAGCATCGCCGCGTCGCGCACGGTGCGCGTCATCGGCCCGGCGGTGTCCTGGCTGTGCGAGATCGGCACGATGCCGGCGCAGCTGACCAGCCCGACGGTCGGCTTCACGGTGACGAGGCCGTTCATGCTGGCGGGATACAGCAGCGAGCCCGAGGTCTCGGTGCCGATCGAGGCCGCGCACAGGCCGGCCGCCACGGCGGCCGCCGAGCCCGCGCTCGAACCGCCCGGCAGCACGACCGGAATGCCGCGATCGTCCATCAAATCCGGTGCGTAGGGATTCTTCACCTGCCCACCCAGCGAGGAGTAGCCCGCGGGCATGTCGGCCGCGAGGATATTGGCGAACTCGGTCAGGTTTGCCTTGCCCAGGATCACCGCGCCGGCCTTGCGCAGCAGTTTGACGACGGTGGCGTCTCGCTTGGCGCGCGCCCCCTCCAGCGCCAGCGAGCCCGCCGTGGTCGGCTGCTTGTCGGAGGTCGCGATGTTGTCCTTCACCAGGATCGGGATGCCGGCCAACGGCCGCCTGGCCGACGGCTTTGTCGCGTCGAGCTTGTCCGCAATCGACAGCGCATCCGGATTGAGCGCGCGCACGGCGTTGAGCGCGGGCCCGCCGCGATCATAGGCTGTGATGCGCGCGAGGTAAGCCTTGGTCAGCGCCGTGGCAGTCACTTGCCCGCTGGTCAGCGCCTGAGCGATCTCGCTCATGGATGCATTGTCGAGCTGCAGCTTGGCCGGCGCCCCGGCGCTGGCAACAGTCGCGGCGACGCGAGCCTCGCGACGGGATGGCTTCTTCATGGCGTGCCTCGCCTGACGGCGCGTCCGAACCATGACGCCGCGATGATGCTATATTGCCAGTGTTTTGCCCGACGGGTCAACGACAGCGCCGACTCGCGCAAGCCGCCGAGCGGATCGCGCAAGCCATTGAAATCACTAACCCCGTCTACTGTGCATGGGGTTGTTTTCGTGTTTCTGTTCTGGACCCTAAAAAAAATGGCCTCGCTCCGATGGAGAGAGGCCATTGTCGAAGCGACACGGTCAACTGGATCGAGCGGCTCCTACTCCCAGGACCAGGTCGAAAAGTCGTTCTCGTATTGCGGGACGTCCTTCCAGACGCCCTTCAGCTTCTTGTTGGTGATGGTGATCAGCTGCGGCTGGTAGAGGAAGCCGGCGACCGCGTCGGTGGCCAGCATGCGCTGGGCATCACCGAGCAGCTTGGCGCGGCCGGCCTCGTCGGGCGTCGCCACGATCTGCTTGTAGAGCGCGTTGAAGGCCTCGTTGTTGTAGCCGAGGTAGTAGTCCGGCTCGGTGATCTTGACGAGGTCGATCGGCTCGACATGGCTGACGATGGTGAGGTCGAAATTGTGCGGGCCGTTGCCGGCAAACACCTGCGACAGCCACTGCGCCCATTCGACGTTCTCGATCTTGGCGATGATGCCGACCTTGGCGAGCTGCGCCGCCAGGATCTCGCCGCCCTGCCGCGCATAGGACGGCGGCGGCAGCTTGAGCGACAGTTCGAGCGGCGTGGTGACGCCGGCCTCGCTGAGCAGCTTCTTGGCCTTCTCGGGGTCGTAGGGGTTGATGCCGGTGGTGTCGACATAGCCGAGCGCGCCGGGCACGTAGAAGCTGCCGATCGGCGTGCCGAAACCATCGGCAGCGCCGTCGATCATCGCCTTGCGGTCGATCGCGGCGAGGATGGCGCGGCGCACGCGGACGTCGTCGAGCGGCTTCTTGCGCTCGTTGATGCCGACGATGGTCTTGGCGCGGGAGCCGCCGACCATGACGTTGAAGCGCGGATCGGCCTTGAACTGGCCGATGGCGCGCGCCGCCGCAACGCGCGGGAACGCGTCGACGTCGCCCGAGAGCAGCGCCGCAGTCTGCGCCGCGGGATCCGAGATGAAGCGGATCGTCACCTTCGACAGCTTGATTGCGGCGGCGTTGCGATAGTCGGCCCATTTGTTCAGCGTGATCGAGGAGCCCTTGGCCCACGCGCCCAGTTGATAGGGCCCGGTGCCGACCGGCTGCGTGCCGTTGGTGGCCGCGCTCTTCGGCTCGACGATCGAGCCGCTCGCCTGTCCGAGCAGGAACGGCAGGTTCGGCTCGGAATATTTCACCGAGATCACGACCGTATCGGCGTCGGGCGCGTCGACCTTCTCGAACGCCTGGAACAGGCTCTTGTCCTTGTTGGTGCTGGAGGCAATCGCGTTGCGCTCGAACGAGAACTTCACGGCAGCGGAATCGAATGCCTCGCCGTTCTGGAATTTGACGCCCTTGCGCAGCTTGAACGTATAGGTCTTCAGGTCGGGCGATGCGGTCCAGCTCTCCGCCAGCAGCGGCGAGACCGAGCCGTCCTCGTTGATCTTGGTCAGCGTCTCATAGATGTTGTAGAGCGTGACTTCGGCGATCGCAGCCGCGGCCGCAATGGTGGGGTCGAGCCCCGGCGGCTCCAGCGCCATCGCCATGACGACGCTGTCCTTCTTGCTCTGAGCCAGCACCGGCAGCGGTGCCACGGCCAGCGCGGCGGCGAATGCGACGATCGATAGTTTCCTGAACATCTCGTAACTCCCCGGCCTTCTCTGCTTCCCAGCCTACGCCAATTCCATGGGGATACTAACCTTCCATGGCGACTTGCGGCAACGCCATCACCGCCTCCGCCTTGTGGCAGGCGGCGAGATGGCCCTCGCCGACCTTGCGTAGCAAGGGCGGAACCTCGCGGCAATGCCGGTCGGCGAGCGTACAGCGCGCGACATAAGGACACCCGCTCGTCACGGCCGATTGCGAGGCGATCGCCTGGGCCCCGCGCCGCCGCCTTCCCCCGCCGGCGCGCGCGCGCGGCACGGCGTCCAATAGCGCCCGCGTATAGGGATGGGCGCAGCGCTCGAACAGGTCCTCCGGCCGTCCCTGCTCGACGATCCGGCCGAGATACATCACAGCGACCTCGTCGCAGAGATAGTCGACCACGGCGAGGTCGTGACTGATCAGGATATAGCTCAGGCCGAACTGCTCCTGCAGGTCCTGCATCAAGTTCAGCACCTGCGCCTGCACCGAGACGTCGAGCGCGGACACCGGCTCGTCGGCGACGATCAGCTTAGGCTGCGTGATCAGCGCACGCGCGATCGCGATGCGCTGGCGCTGGCCGCCGGAGAATTCGTGCGGATATTTGTCCATGTCCGCCTCGCGCAGGCCGACCTGCTTCAGCACCGCGGCGACGCGGGCGCCGAAGGTGGCGCGGTCGGCGCCATCAAGCACGGTCAAGGGCTCTGCGACGATACGCGCGATGGTCTGGCGTGGGTCGAGCGAGCCGTAGGGGTCCTGGAACACCATCTGAAAATTGCGGCGGGCGCGGCGCAGCTCGTCGGCCGAGATGCGGTGGAGATCGCGCCCGAGCAGCGCAACCTGCCCCGACGTCGGTCGCTCCAGCGCCATCACCACCCGCGCAAAGGTCGACTTGCCCGAACCGGACTCGCCGACGATGCCGAGGCTCTTGCCCGCCGCGACCTGTACGCTGACGCCGTTGAGTGCGCGTACCTGCCCTGGCGGACGAAACAGACTTTCGCGCGGCAGCGTGTAGCGTTGCTCGAGATCTTTCACGTCGAGAAGCGGAGCCGCCGTCATGCGGGCGCCCCGACATTCGCGGCCAACGAAACATCGGTGCGCACGCAGCGCACGCCGTGCCCGGGTCCGACTTCGACCACCGGCGGCAGCGCCGCCCGGCATTGATCAATCACAAGCGGACATCGTTCGGAGAAAGTGCAGCCGGCCGGCAAATCGGCAAGCTCCGGCACCGTTCCCGAGATGGTGGTCAGCCGCGTCCCCTTGCGCGCGCCGAGCTTCGGCCGAGCGCGGAACAGGCCTTGCGTATAGGGATGACCCATGCGGCGGAACACTTCGTCGGTCGGACCGCTCTCGACCACCGTGCCGCCATACATCACCATCATGCGCTGCACGTTCTCGGCGATAACGCCGAGATCGTGCGAGATCAGGATCATCGACATGCCGCGCTCCTCGACGAGATCGGCGATGAGATCGAGGATCTGGCCCTGGATGGTGACGTCGAGCGCCGTGGTCGGCTCGTCCGCGATCAGAAGGTCCGGCTCGCAGGCGAGTGCCATGGCGATGGTGACGCGCTGGCGCTGGCCGCCGGAAAACTGGTGCGGATAGGCATCGATCCGCCTGGCCGGATCGGGCAGTCCGACGCGGTCAAGCAAGGCGATCGCCTCCCGCCGCGCCTGCGATGCCGAATATTTCTTGTGACGCCGCAGCGGCTCGGCGACCTGATGGCCGATCGTGTGCATCGGATTGAGCGCCGTCATCGGCTCCTGGAAGATCATGCTGATGCGATTGCCGCGCAGCTTGCAATAATCCGCATCGGGCAAACCGGCGAGCTCGCCGCCGTCCAGCTTGATGCTGCCGGTGACGACCGCGCTGTCAGGCAACAACCCCATCAGCGACAGCGCCGTGACCGACTTGCCGCAACCGGATTCGCCGACGAGACCGAGCGTCTCGCCGCGCTTCAGCGCAAAGCTGACGCCGCGCACGGCCTGGGCCGGCCCGCGGCTGGTGTTGAGGCGCACGCCGAGATTGTCGACAGCGATCAGCGGTGTGGTGGCGCGCTCGCCCATCGTCACCGCTCCCGCGCCAGCCTGGGATCAAGCAGATCGCGCAGGCCATCGCCGAGCAGATTGAGGCCGAGCACCGCGATGGCGATGGCCGCACCCGGATAGACCGCGAGCATCGGCGACTGGAACAGCAGCGTTTGCGCGTCGTTCAGCATCCGGCCCCAGGACGGTTGCGGCGGCTGCGTACCGAGGCCGAGGTAAGACAGCGCGGCTTCGGCCAGGATGGCGAGCGCGAACTGGATGGTAGCCTGCACGATCAGGATCGACAGAATGTTGGGTAGCACATGCTCGATGGTGATGCGGAACTTGCCCTTTCCCGAGGCGCGCGCAGCCAGCACGAACTCGCGTGCCCAGATCGCATTGGCCGAGCCGCGCGTCAGCCGGGTCAGCGTCGGGATCTGGAAAATGCCGATCGCGACGATCGAGGTTACCATCCCCGGACCCACGACCGCGGCGAGCATGATGGCAGAGAGCACGGCCGGAAACGCGAAGGCAAAATCGGAGAACCGCATGATGATCTCTTCGGTCCAGCCGCGCCTCGCCGACGCGATCAGGCCGAGGCAGACGCCGAAGGTGAGACCGATGCTCACGGCGATGACTCCGACCAGGATGGTCGAGCGCGCACCCGCGAGCAGCAGCGAGACGATGTCGCGACCGAAGGAATCGGTGCCGAGCCAGTGCGCTGCCGACGGCGGCCGCAGTTTCGAGGCGATGTCGATCTCGTAGGGCGACCACGGCGTCCACACCAGCGACAGCAGCGCCGAGGCAAGCACGATGAGGCTGAGCGCACCGCCCAGCACAAAGCTGCGATGGCGCAGCGCGCGGGCCCAGAAGGTCCGGGCCGGCAACCGGCGCGCCACGACCGGCGCATCAACCGAACTGGTCAGGGGCGCGCTCACAAATCGTAGACCTTGATGCGGGGATCGATGAATGCATAGAGCACGTCGACCACGAAATTGACGATGACCACCATGGCGGCCAGCAACATCACGCAGTTGCGCACCACGATGAGGTCGCGATTGGCGATCGACTGGAAGATCAGGCGGCCGAGCCCCGGCAGGTAGAACACGTTCTCGATCACGATGGTGCCGGCCAGCAGATTGGCGAATTGCAGCCCCATCACCGTCATCACGGGGATCATGGCGTTGCGCAGCACGTGGCTCCACAACACCTCGCGCTTGCCGAGCCCTTTCGCGCGCGCGGTGCGAACGAAATCCTCGCGCAGCACTTCCAGCACCGCCGAGCGCGTGACGCGCGCGAGGATCGCAGCCTGCACCACCGCGAGCGAGACCGCCGGCAACAGCAGCGATTTGATCCCCGGCCAGATGCCGTCCTCCCAGCCGGGAAAACCGCCCGCGGACAGCCATTGCAGCCGCACCGAGAACAGCAGCACCAGGAGAATCGCGAACCAGAAGTTAGGCAGCGCGATGCCGATTTGCGTCAGCGACATCACGCCGACGTCGCCCAGCTTGTTGTGGTTGGCGGCGGTGTAGATGCCGGCCGACAGCGCCAGCGTCACCGTGATCAGCATGGACATGATCGCGAGCGGAATGGTCAGCACCAGCCGTTCCGCGATCAGGCTCCCGACCGGCGTGCCATAGACATAGCTGTTGCCGAGATCGCCGATCAGCAGTCCCTTGATCCATTGCAGATAGCGAACCGCCAGCGGCTGATCGAGCCCGAGCTTGACCGTGAGCGCACGGACCGCATCCGCCGACGCGTCGGCGCCCATCAGCATCTGCGCGGCATTGCCCGGAAGCGCGTCCAGCACCAGGAAAATGATCACGGATGCGCCGACCAGCGTCGCCAGCAAGGTCAGGACACGTCGGAGGACAAAGACGCTCATGCGCGATCGGGTTCAGGGCTCATCCGCGGCACGATCAACATGTCCGGACGCCCAAGGCAAGCCCTTTGCAGCACGCGCATCCGTTCAGCCGGGCCGGCGGGACAGAAGATCGTGCGAAGCCTCGAACAGTGCGCTGGCGTGCAGCAATTCCGCGTCGGCACGGAAGCGTCCGACGAGCTGAAGTCCGATCGGCAGGCCGTCGCTGCCGAAGCCGCAGGGCAGACTGATCGCGGGGTGCCCGGTCATGTTGAACGGCATGGTCCAGGGGAACCAGTGCGGCCGGACGCTGTCGAAATGCGCCCCGTCGATCTCGATGGTGCCGAACAGGTCCTGGTCGATCGGCAGCGCAGTGCGGGTGATGGTCGGCATCGCCAGAAGATGCCCACGCGCAAGCAGGGATTGCACGCGGCGGAACAGCGCGGTGCGCGCGAACATCGCCTCCTGATAAGCAACGCCGCTGACATTGGTCGCGAGCGCAACCTGCTTGACGAAGGCTTCGCTGAGGACGTCGCCATGCTCGGCGACCAGTTTGGCGAAGCGCGTGCGCCAGACGGTGTGATTGATCGCGCGCCAGATCGGCTCGACGTCGAACCCCTCGCCGGAAAATTCCTCGAGCTCGGCACCGAGGCTTGCCAGCCGATCGAGGCTCGCCTTGAAGCTGGCTGCGACATCGGCGGACACCGGCCGTCCGGGCGGCGAGGCGCAGAACAGGATCTTTTGCCCCCGCAGATCGCCGCGCGGGGCGGCGGTGACGATGAAGTCGGGCACGGGGACCCCGATCGACCAGGGGTCGCAGGAGTCCTCGCCGGCCATGGCCTGCATCATCAGGGCGGTGTCGGCGACATCACGCGTCATCGGCGTGACATAGGTCTGGTTGCCGAACGCATCGAGCGCCTGGCTGTGAGCGATCACGCCGTTGCTCTGCTTCAGCCCGACCACCCCGTTGCAGGCGGCTGGAATGCGGGTCGAGCCGCCGCCGTCGGTCGCGACCGCCAGCGGTGCGATGCCGCTTGCAACGGCCACCGCCGCACCGCCGCTAGAGCCGCCGGAAGAGCGCCGTGCATCCCACGCATTGCGGGTGCGGCCAAACAGCGGCGAGTCGGTCAGGCACTTGCTGCCGAACTCAGGCGTCGTGGTCTTGCCGATCAGGATCGCGCCTGCCGCGCGCAGCTTGGCGACCGCGACGGCGTCCTCGGTCGGCACATTGTCCCTGTAAGGAACGGCGCCGAAAGTGGTCTTCACGCCGCGTGTGTTGACGATGTCCTTCACCGTGACGGGAATGCCGTGCAACAGGCCCAGCGGCTCTCCCGCCATTACCTTGCGCTCGGCGGCGCGCGCCTCCTCCATCGCCTCCTCGCCGCAGAGCGTGATGAAACAGTTCAGCTCGAGCTGGAGCGCCTCGGCGCGTGCGAGCACGGCCCGCGTGACTTCGACCGGGGAGATCTTCTTGCCGTGGATCCGTTCGCGCAGCTCGACGGCGGAGAGGAAACAGAGATCGTTGCTCATGGATGGACAGGCTCGCGTCAGGACGCGCGGACCTTGCCAGCGCGCACCTCACCTGTCCATTTCGGCTGGCGCATGGCCGCAGTCCGCCGGGACATCTCGGAGGATACCTGTCTCGGAGGATGTCTGGACCCGCTGCTACCAGCTCCAGCTGACCTCGTGGCTCCAGGGCGGATCGGCCCCCGGACGGGTGCAGGTGATGCCGGCGCAATTGACGGCAAAAGTCAGCGCGCGGAGGAGTTCGTCGGCGCCGATGTCCTTCAGCTGCTGCCGGGCGAGCCGCCCCTGCTTTTTCAGGGCAAACACCAAAGCCGCCTGAAAACTGTCGCCGGCGCCGATGGTATCGGCGACCGCGACCTTCGGCGCGGGGACTTCGACCTGCCCTGCCTTGGCGTGCCACGCGATCGCACCGTCGCTGCCGCGGGTGATGACGACCAGGCTGGTGCCCTGCCCGAGCAGCGTGCTGGCACGTTGCTCGTAAGGCTCGGCTCCAAAGAGATAGGCGAAGTCGACGTCCGACATCTTGACGAGATCGGCGCCCTCGGCGAACTCGGTCATGCGCGCGAGATAAGCCGGCTTGCCCTTGACCAGATTGGGGCGGCAATTCGGATCGAAGCAGATCGTCGATGATGCCCGCGCGTCCGCGATCAGCGCCTTCGTCTCAGCGGCGCCTTGATCGTTGACCAGCGTGGTCGAACCGACGTGCAGGGCTTCGACCTCTGCAAATGGAATCGACCCTCGCTGGTACGCCCAGCTCCGTGTCGCGGTCCCCTCATCGTAGAACGCGTAGCTCGACTCGCCCGCGGCGATGCGCACGAAAGCCAGCGTGGTCTGGCGGTCGCTGCGGACGGCGAGACCGAGCTCCACGTTGGAGGCTGCGGCGTGGTCTGCGATCATCCGCCCGAACAGGTCGGTCGAGATGCCGCCGACGAAGCCGGTGGGCGCGCCCAGCCGCGCCATACCGATCGCGACGTTGAGGCAGGAGCCGCCGACAGCGGGCATCAACGCCTCGCGGCCATCCGCGTTCCGCGTCGGCACGAAATCGATCAGCGCATCGCCGCAGGCAATCAGCATCCGTCTCAACCCCTAACGATATCACGCATCGCCGCGCGGCTGCCGCGATCGACCTCGCGCAGCAGCTTGTAAGCGTCGCGCTTGCGGGCGTGAAAGGCAGCCATGTCGGGCGCCGTCGGCTCGCTCTTCTGGCCCAGCGCAGACATCTTTGCCATGGTCTCGCCGATCGAGGCGTAGGCGCCACTGGCGACCGCCCCTAACATCGCGGCGCCCAGCAGCACAGGCTCCTTTGTCTGCGGCAGAGCGACGGTGAGGCCCGTGGTATCTGCCATGATCTGCCGCACCAACGGGCTTCGGCTCGCGCCGCCGCCCATGATCATGATGCTGGAATGGACGCCGTGCGCGGCAAAGGCTTCGATCACCTCCGCGAGACCATAAGCAAGCCCGCACAGGCCGGCAACGAACAGCCGTTCCATCGCACCGATATCGGTATCGAGATCGAGGCCCGCGATCACCGCGCGCGTATCTGGATCGGCATAAGGCGAGCGATTGCCGATGAATTCGGGCAGGACATGGACGTCGCGGGCGAGCAGCGCGGCGCGGCTGGCGTCACCGGCACGCGCGACGATGCGGCGCTCCAGAAACTCGATGATGTCGAGGCCGTCTTTCCGCGCCGCCGCGCTCGCCTCGGTGAAACCGGGATGCGACTTGAGAAGATGATCGATCGCCGCGCCTGCCGCGGACTGCCCGCCCTCGTTGAGCCAGAAGTCCGGCACCATGCCGGAATAATAGGGGCCCCAGACACCAGGCACGAAGCACGGCTCCTTGGTCGTTGCCATGATGCAGGCCGACGTTCCCATGATGTAGGCGAGGCGGTCGCTCACATCGGTCGCGCCGCCCGATCCGTCCCGGCCGCCGATGGCGCCGATACCGCCAGCATGGGCGTCGATCAGCGACGCGCCGACCGGTGTGCCCGGAGAGAGGCCGAGAGCGGCGGCCGCCCCTTGCGTGAGACCAGCGCTGAGCCGTGTACCGGGTGCGACGATTTCGGTACCGATACGGGCGTACTTCTCACTGACGAAGTCCGAGAGGCCAATGCGTTGGAAGAACGGCTCGCTCCAGCCGCCGCCGCCATGCGCGAGATAGTTCCACTTGCACGTGACCGTACAGGTCGAGCGCTGCGGCGAGCCCGTTGCGCGCCAGGTCAGGTAATCTGCCAGATCGAAGAAATGACCGGCCGCGTCGAAGCTCGTGCGCAAATGGCGCTTCAACCACAACAGCTTTGGCATCTCCATCTCGGGCGAGATCGAGCCACCGACATAGCGCAGCACGCCATCTCCAGTCTCGTCGATCAGCCGCGCCTCGGCAATGGCGCGATGATCCATCCAGACGATGACGTTGCGCTGCCGGTCGCCGGAGGCGCTGACGGTGACCGGCTCGCCGTGGGGATCGAGCACCACCAGCGAACAGGTCGCGTCGAAACCGATGCCGCCGACGCTGTCCGGCGCGATCCCGGCCTCCGCCATCGCGGTCCGCACCGATTTCGCGCAGGCGTCCCAGATGTCGGACGACGACTGCTCGACGATATCGCCGGCCTCGTGCCAGATCCTGATTGGATGGCGGGCGCTCGCCAGCAGCGTGCCGGCCTCGTCGAACACCCCTGCCCGCGTGCTCGTGGTCCCCACGTCGACGCCGATATACGCTCGCGGCATTGTCGCTCCCGGTCGCTCTCGTCAGTTTTGACGCAAGCCTACCAGCAAGTGTAGCCGCCATCCACCAGCACGATGCTGCCGGTCATCAGGCTCGCGGCATCCGAGCTGAGGAACAGCACGACGGAGGCGATCTCCTCGACCTGCCCCATCCGCGCCATCGGGGTTCCACCGATCCAGGCGTCGTACATCTTGGCGTTGCTCTTCACGAAGGCGTTGAGCGGCGTTTCGATGTATGTCGGCGCCACCGCATTGACACGGATGCCGCGCGCGCCCCATTCGGCGGCGAGCGACTTGGTCAGATGGTGCACGCCGGCCTTGGAGGCGTTGTAGAAGCACTGCTCCTGCGGCTTGTTGACGATGAAGCCGGACATCGAGCCGACATTGACGATGGCGCCGCGTTTGGCGTTCAGCATGTGCTTGCCGAACTCGCGGCAGCACCAGAAGGTGCCGTTGAGATTGACGTCGATGACGTTGAGCCAATGCTCATCGGTGACGGTCTCGGCCGGCGTCTCGCTGCGTGCTATGCCGGCATTGTTGACGAGGATGTCGACTTTGCCGTGGCGGGCAACGAGGTCGTTGGCGACTTCCGCGACTCGCTTGGTGTCGGTGACGTCCATGATCGCGGTTTCGATGTCGTAGCCCTTTGCTTTCAGGTCGGCTTGCGCGCTATCGGCGACCTTGCCGTCGCGGTCGCCGATGATGACCTTCGCGCCGGCTTCCGCCAGCGCCTCGGCGCAGCCGAGGCCAATGCCCTGCCCGCCGCCGGTGATGAACGCGGTCTTGCCGTTCAGCTTGAATTTTTCCAGGTACATTTTTGTCTTCCCGTTCTCTCGCCGGTTCTTGTTAGCCGCGAAGCGCGTTGCCGCGCTCGTCGAAGCGGTGGATGCGGGCGGGGTCCGGCACCAGCGACACGCGGTCGCCGGCATGCAGGCTCAATTCGCCGATGTAGCGCGCCGTCAGCATTCCGAGCGGACCGGCATCGACGTAGAGGAAGGTGTCGCTACCGAGATGCTCGGCGACCGCGATCGTCCCCAGCCAGCCGCCTGCGCCGTCGCGCTCGATCTTGAGATGCTCCGGCCTCACGCCGATGGTGGTCGCCCCTTGCTGCCCGGCGAGCTCTCCGGTGACAAAATTCATCTTCGGCGAGCCGATGAAGCCGGCGACGAAGAGATTGGCCGGCTTCTCGTAGAGCTCCAGCGGTGAGCCATACTGCTCGATCTTGCCGCCGTTGAGCACGACGATCTTGTCGGCCATGGTCATGGCCTCGACTTGGTCGTGGGTGACGTAGATCGCGGTGGTACCGAGCTGCTTCTGGAGCCGCGTGACTTCGATGCGCATCTGCACGCGCAGCGCCGCGTCGAGATTGGAGAGCGGCTCGTCGAACAGGAACGCCTTGGGCTCGCGGACGATGGCCCGGCCGATCGCGACGCGCTGGCGCTGGCCGCCGGAGAGTTCGCGCGGCTTGCGGTCGAGATAGGGCGTCAGGTTCAGCGTGGCGGCCGCCGCCTCCACCTTGCGGTTGGTCTCGTCCTTGGAAAGGCCCGCCATCTTCAGGCCAAAGCCGATGTTGCCGCGCACGCTCATATGCGGATAGAGCGCGTAGGACTGGAACACCATGGATAGCCCGCGCTTGGCGGGCGGCGTGTCGACCACGTTCTTGCCGTCGATCAGGATCTTTCCGCCGCTGACGTCCTCAAGCCCCGCGATCAAGCGCAAGAGCGTGGTCTTGCCGCAGCCCGACGGTCCGACGAACACCACGAAGGAGCCGTCGGCGACGTCGAGATCGGCGCCCTTGATGATGTGCACCGGGCCGAAGGATTTCTGCACGTCCTGAAGTGTGATCTGACCCATGATCCGGCAGCCCTTCTTACTTTACCGCGCCAAAGGTAAGCCCGCGAACGAGCTGCTTCTGGCTGAACCAACCGAGGACGAGAATGGGCGCGATCGCCAGCGTCGATGCCGCCGACAGCTTGGCCCAGAACAGCCCTTCCGGGCTCGAATAGGACGCGATGAACGTGGTGAGCGGCGCGGCGTTCGAGGTCGACAGATTGAGCGTCCAGAACGCCTCGTTCCAGGCCAGGATCAAATTGAGCAGCATGGTCGAAGCCAGGCCCGGGATCGCCATCGGCGTGAGGACGTAGACGAGCTCGCGGCCGATGGTGGCGCCGTCCATGCGCGCGGCTTCAAGGATGTCGCGCGGGATCTCCTTGAAATAGGTGAAGAGCATCCAGATCACGATCGGCAGATTGCCGAGGCACAGGATGAAGACGAGGCCGATGCGGGAATCCAGCAGGCCGAAGCTCTTGTAAATGAGGTAGATCGGCACCAGCACGCCGACCGGCGGCATCATCTTGGTCGAGAGCATCCAGAGCAGGATATCCTTGGTCCGCTTGGTCGGCGAGAACGCCATCGACCACGCCGCGGGGATCGCGATCAGGAGCGCAATCAGCGTCGAGCCGCCGGCGATGATGGTCGAGTTCATCGCGTGGTGCAGATAATCGCTGCGCTCCTGCACGGTCACGTAATTTTCCGTGGTCCAGTGGAAGAACAGGAAGGACGGCGGGATGGCGAAGGCCTCCAGCTCGGTCTTGAAGCTCGCCAACACCATCCACAGGATCGGAAAGAAGATCAGGAAGCCGAAGAACCACGCCCCGATCGTCGAAATCACCACTCGTTGCGTCGTTGCCATCCGCGCCATTCTTCAGGTCTCCAGATTGCGGCCGACGATGCGGACGAGAAAGAAGGCCACGACGTTGGCGATCACGACAGCAACGAGGCCGCCCGCCGACGCGGTGCCGACGTCATACTGGATCAGCGCCTGCGAATAGATCAGGAAGGCGATGTTGGTGGTCTGAAGGCCCGGCCCGCCGCCGGTGGTGACGAAGATCTCGGCGAACACCGTGAGCAGGAAGATGGTCTCGATCAGGATCACCACGGTAACGGGCCGCGCAAGATGCGGCAGCGTAATGTAGATGAAGGCCGAGACCGCGCTGGCGCCATCCATCTCGGCGGCCTCCTTCTGCTCCTCGTCGAGCGATTGCAGCGCGGTGAGCAGAATGAGCGTCGCGAACGGCAGCCATTGCCAGGCAACGATCAGAATCACCGCGAGCAGCGGCGCATCGGTGAACCAGTCGATCGGCGTCAGCCCGATCAGCTTGGCGAGCCAGGCGAACAAGCCGGACACCGGATGCATCAGGAGATTCTTCCAGACCAGCGCGCTCACCGTCGGCATCACGAAGAACGGCGCGATTACCATCAACCGCACGACGTTGCGGCCGATCACCGGCTGGTCCATCAGCAGCGCCAGGGGGATGCCGAGCAGGATGGTCAGCGCCAGCACCGAGCCGACCAGCACCAGCGTATTCTGGAGCGAGGCTAGGAAGGCGGGATCGGTCAGGAAGTAGCGGAAATTCTCGAGCCCAACGAACGACTCCGAGCCGGGATCGAGCAGGCTGTAGTGCAGCGTGGAGAAATAGATCGTCAGCGCGAGCGGGACGATCATCCAGATGAATAGCAGCCCCACCGCAGGCGTCAGGAGCGCGCGCGCAAGAATTTGCGTCTGCCGGGTTGCCATTCACGCTTCTCCGCTTGCGGGAAGAAGGCGGCCATCCATCAGGGACGGTGGATGGCCGCAAGTTTGCTCAGGGAGAGCTCGGGTTCACTTGATGTAGCCAGCGCGCTTCATCTCGCGCTCGGTGGCGGATTGCGCCGCATTGAGCGCGGCATCGACCGTCATCGATCCGGCCAGCGCCGCGGAGAATTGCTGCCCCACCTGCGTGCCGATGCCCTGGAACTCAGGAATCGCGGCGTATTGCACGCCGACATAAGGCACCGGCTTCACGGTCGGCTTGTTCGGATCGGCCGCGTCGATCGAGGCCAGCGTCAGCTTCGCAAACGGCGCGACCTTCAGATACTCAGCATTCTGGTAGAGCGAGATCCGTGTGCCCGGAGGCACGTTGGCCCAACCGTCCTTGGAGGCCACGAGTTTCGTGTAGTCCTTACTCGTCGCCCAGGCGATGAACTTTTCGGCGGCTTCGGTCTTCTTGGAGCCTGCGGGGATAGCCAGATTCCAGGCCCACAGCCAATTGGCATTCTTGCCGAGTCCGGTGTTCGGTGCGAGCGCGAAGCCGACCTTGTCGGCGACCTTTGAATCCTTCGGATTGGTGACGAACGATGCCGCCACCGTCGCATCGATCCACATGCCGCACTTGCCGGCGTTGAACAGCGCGAGATTCTCGTTGAAGCCGTTGGAGCTGGCGCCGGGAGGGCCCGCGTCCTTCATCAGGTTGACGTAGGTCGTGAGCGTCGCCTTCCATTCCGGCGTGTTGAACTGCGGCTCCCATTTCTCGTCGAACCAGCGCGCACCATAGGAATTGGCCATGGCGGAGAGGAACGCCATGTTCTCGCCCCAGCCGGCCTTGCCGCGCAGGCAGATGCCGTAGACGCCGGCGCTCTTGTCGGTGAGCTTCTTGGCGGCGTCGATCACGAAATCCCAGGTCGGCTTTTCCGGCATCTTCAGGCCGGCCTTCTCGAACAGATCGGTGCGATACATGATCATCGAGCTCTCGCCGTAAAACGGCGCGGCGTAGAGCTTGCCATCGACGGAGACCGCGTCCCTGATCTTCGGCAGGAGGTCGGCGACGTCGTAGTCGGCGCCGAGATTGGCGAGCGGCACCAGCCAGCCCTTCTTGGCCCAGATCGGCACCTCATAGGTGCCAATGGTCAGCACGTCGAACTGACCGCCCTTGGTGGCGATGTCGGTGGTGACGCGCTGGCGCAGCACGTTTTCCTCCAGCGTCACCCATTTGACGGTGATGTCTGGATTCTTCTTGGTGAATTCGCTGGTCAGCCCCTGCATGCGGATCATGTCACCGTTGTTTACGGTGGCGATCGTCAGGGTCGTTTCAGCCATCGCGGGGACGGCCAGCAACAAGCAAGACGCGCCGCAGACGGCGCCGAGGACATGTTTCACGGTGACCTCCCTCAACTCGCGTTTTTGAGCATATGCCCACGCGTTGGGCGTATGTTCGAATGAGGGGCGGTGCTTGTCAAGCAGGCGCGAGGAAGTTCGCGCAACTTATGAGTGCTGCGGTGCGGGAGGGTGGCGCCCCACCCACACTGTCGTGCCCCGCAAAAGCGGGGCACCCGGTACTGCGTGACGTCTATTGGTTTGCCCCAAGCTGAGCCGCGGCGTACTGGATCGTCCGCTCTCGCGGACGATGACAGCAGAGCGAGCGGCGAGATCGCCCGCCTCAACGCTCCAATATTGCCCGCGCGGTGGCCTCGTCCGTGATCAGGCCGTTGATCAGCCGCCCGTTCAGCGCCGCCGTGATCGCCGGCACCTTGGCCGAGCCGACCGCGGCGCCGATCGTCGTCGTCTTCGCCGGCACTTCCGGCGGAATGCTGGTCAGGCGCTTGTTGGTGCCGGCTTTGAGCAGGCGGCCCTTGAAATCATAGGCCCAGCCGGTGATTTCGCCGATGGCGCCCTGCCGCATCATCTCGAACAGTTCGTCGCGGGTGACGAAGCCGTCGACATGCACCTGCGCCTTCTGGTCCATCTGGCCGATGCCGACGAGGCGCAAGTCCGCCTTGGCCGCAACCGCCTTCACCTTCGCGATCGGCTCGATCTGCACCATCTTGTTGCGTTCGTCCTCCGACGACATCAGGAACGGCAGCGGCATCGGATAGTGGCGCGCGCCGGTGCGGTCCGCGAGCCGGCCGACAGTATCGTAGAAGCTCGCCGAACCATCGGCGGAGATATTGCCGACCAGCGAGACGATCTGATGATTTGGCCGATCGATCGGCGTGACGCGCTCGACGGCAGCGCGCACCGCCCGCCCCGTACCGAGCGCGACGATGACAGGCGTCTCGGAGCGCAACGTCGCATCGAGCAGATTGGCACAGCGCTCGGCGATGCCGGCCGTGGCCTGCGGCGCAGCTGGATCTGCAGGAACCACCTCGCAATGGGCGAGATCATAACGCTGCTTCAGGCGCCCGGCCAACTCCATGCAGGCGGCGATGGGATGTTCGAGCCGGAAGGTGATCAACCGCTCGGCGAGGCACAGCGAGACCAGCCGCTGCGCCGACGCCCGCGACACCTGGAGCATCTTTGCGATCTCGTCCTGGGTGTGGCCGGCAATGAAATAGAGCCAGCCGGCGCGCGCGGCGTCGTCGAGCCTGGATTTTTCGTTCTCGGCAGCCATGGCGGCTTCAAATGTCCTTCCAGAAATCGGTCATGCGCGAAAAGACCCGATCGGCCCCGGCGGCGGACAGTGTAGCGCGGCCGTCACGCCCGCGATAATGGCTACCGCCGACAAATCCCCAGACGATCATGCCGGCAGCCTTGGCGGCTAGCACGCCGCTGACGCTGTCCTCGATCACCAGCGTGCGCGGAGGTTGCATACCCATCTTGCCAGCCGCATAGAGAAAAAGATCCGGCGCCGGCTTGCCGTGCTCGACCATCTGCGCAGTGTAGAGCCGGTCGCCGAAATGCACCCGGAGACCGGTGACATCGAGCGAGAGCGAGACGCGGTCGATGTCGCTGGATGACGCCACGCAAAACGGCGCGCGCAATCCGGACACCACGTCGGCAATGCCCGGAATCGGCTCGAGTGCCCGCGCGAAGGTCTCGAGCACATGTGACTTCAAGCGCGGCAGAAAGCCGTCCGGCACGACTTGCCCTAGTTCACGATAGTGCTGCTCGATCGCCTTCGTGCTGCGACCGAGAAAGAGCTCGAGCGCCTGCTCCTCGCTGAGCATGATGCCGAATTCGGCCAGCACGTCGGACAGGCAACGGCAGCTCAACAACTCGCTGTCGACAAGCACGCCGTCGCAGTCGAAGATGATCAGATCGGGTCTGGCCCGGCTTTGGTCCATCCGGCCATTCGATCATATACCCAAACTATGAGCAATAGCTCACGCGGGAACACGACGGCGCGGGCTTTTCAATGGGCCACCAGCCGGTAGATCGCGGGCAGCGCAGCCGGCAAGCGGCGGATGTTGCCGACGATGGCGTAGCCGCTGCGGCCGAACAGCGTTGGGAAATAAGACTGCGCGGTTGCATCGACGGTGACGCCGAAAACCGCGATTCCGAGCCGTCGCGCGTCCTGAATGGATTTGCGGGTGTCCTCGACGGCAAAGCGCCCCTCGTAGTGGTCGACATCGTTCGGCTTGCCGTCGGTGAGAACCAGCAGCAATTTCTTGCGCTGCGGCTGGCGCGCAAGCTCGGCCGTCGCGTGGCGCACTGCCGCGCCGATCCGCGTGTAATAGCCTGGCCCGAGCGCGCCGATCCGCCGCTCGACCGCTCCGCTCATCGGCTCGCCAAACGCCTTGACGGTCTCGAGCCGTACCCAGGAGCGCCGACGCGAGGTGAAGGTCAGGATGCTATGGTGATCGCCGCAGGCCGAGAGCCCGTGCGCGAGCACGAGCAGCGCCTCCTTCTCGACATCGAGCACGCGATAGCCATCGACCCAGGCGTCGGTCGAGAGCGAGACGTCGACGAGCAGCGTCACAGCTAGATCGTGCCCCTGCGGCCGCATCGCCATGTGGACGCGATCGAGACCCGCGCCATTGCCCCCGGCGCGAAGATCGCAGCGCGCGCGCACCAGGGCATCGAGGTCGAGGTCATGCCCGTCGGCCTGGGCGCGCATCAATTCGTGACGCGGCCGCAGGATCTCGAAGCGGCGGCGCACATGGCGGATGTGCCGGCGCATGGCCTCGTCCGGCGTCCAGCTCTCGCCCAGTTCGGAGGCTGGAGCTGCGAGGACGCGGCAATGATCGCGCAGATAGGAGCCGGTGCGATAATCCCATTCGGGATAGGTCAGGTCCGCGTTCAATCGCGAGGCATCGAGCGCTTGAGGCGGCAGATCGAGGTCGAATTTGAGCCGGCTCGCCGGCTTGCCGCTGCGGCGGCCGAGCGTGATCTCCTCGAGATCGTCGGCCGCCTTCCGCGCGTCCTCGTCGTCGCTGTCGTCAGCGGGACGGTCGACATTGACCATCTCGGCCATTGCCAGGATCTTTTCGAAGCGGTTGAGCACGAACGGATCGCGGCGATTGGCACCGTCCTCGCGCTCGCGGACGGCGAAACGTTTGCGATCGTCCGAGACCGCAGGCGCTGCGGCCGGGGCACACTCATCGTCCCCCGCATGTCCCGGCGAGAGTTCGCGGGTCCAGCAGTCGCCCCAGAGCGGGCACGGCAGGATCGAACGATAGCCTGGCGGCGCCTTGTCCGGCAGCGGCCCCGTCCCCATCATGGCCGGCCACAGCTGGCCCGCAGGCGGCGTATCGGCACCGAGCAGAGCGAGCACGATCTGCTCCACATCCTGCTCGATGCGCGGCAACGGGCGGTGCGGCCGCGCCATGGCGGTCGCCGCCGACAGCCGTGCGTAGTCATCGGCGAGACCTGGGCATTGGGTCAGCACGAGCACTGCGATCTCGCTGGCTCGCCGCAGCATCGACAGATCGCGCCGCAGCGGATCGGACTCCTCGATCGCCTCAGCGGGCGCAAATGCGAACCACGCGGCGAGCCACCTGTACAGCGCGGCGTTCAGCTCGCGATCGGGAAAGATCGCGATGCTATCAGGCAGGAAGATCGTCGCCGCATCCCGCCCCGGCTGATCGACGCGCTCGTCGCCGAGCCCGATCCGCTGCCGCCATCCGAGCCGGTGGCCGGTCTGGCGAGCGCTGGCGCTGACGATCTGGACGCCGCTCTCACCACCGAACGCGCGGAACATGATCGCGATCCGGTTGCGTACGTCCGCAAGCGACACCGCGTGCTCGGCATGGACCGGATAGCTGGCGGTGACCCCGACCAGGCGATGCCAGGCGCGACCGACGGTTTCTTCAAGCTCGAGGAAATCGAGCATCACACCACCCTCAGGAGATCACGGCACGCGCGACGTCAAGCAGCGCCGCCTTGACGTCGGCGTCATCCGTCAGCGGCTCGATCATGCCCGCGAGCACGGCATCGCCAATCGAGGCGCCGGCGGCGATCAGGGTTGCGCAATAGACGACGAGACGGGTCGAAACGCCCTCCTCGAGATCGTGCCCCTTCAGCGCCCGCAGGCGACCGGCCAGCAGGACCAGCGGCCGCACATAGTCGGGCGCAAGTCCGCTTTCAGCCGCGACCACGGCGATCTCCTGCTCCGGCGGCAGGAAGCCAAACTCGATGGCGACGAAGCGTTGCCGGGTCGACGGCTTCAGCGCCTTGAGCAGCGTCTGATAGCCGGGATTGTAGGAGACCACGAGCATGAATCGCTCCGGCGCGGCGAGTTCCTCGCCGGTGCGCTCCAGCGGCAGGATGCGGCGGTCGTCGGTGAGCGGATGCAGCACCACCGTGACGTCCTTGCGTGCCTCCACGACTTCATCGAGATAGCAGATGCCGCCTTCCCTCACCGCACGCGTCAGCGGGCCGTCGGCCCACACGGTGTCGCCGCCCTTCAGCAGATAGCGGCCGGTGAGATCGGCGGCAGTGAGATCGTCGTGGCAGGCGACAGTGTGCAGTGGCAATCCCAGCCGCGCCGCCATGTGTGCGACGAAGCGCGTCTTGCCGCAACCGGTCGGCCCCTTGAGCAGGACCGGCAATTGATGCCGCCATGCGTGCTCGAACAGCGCGCATTCGTTGCCGCTTGCGACATAGGCCGGCAGCGTGGGCGCGGGCGCCGCCAAAGCGTGAAGTGTTGCGTTCATGATCATTCTCCGAAAGATCGGTTTGAAAGGCGGCCGCGACGTTCGCGGCCGCCTTCGCGTTCACTCGGCAGGCTGCAATGCAGCAGGGATCGTCACCCGCTTCTCGCGGCCCGGCACCAGCACCGCCCAGACGAACATCAGCGCGGAGATCGCGACGAACACGCCGGAGCCGAGCCGGACCCAGTAGAACATCGCGAGCTGGTCCTGCACGTCCATGTAGCTCTGGCCAAGCACGCGCTGGAGGTGGACCTGGACTACGCCGGCGAATGTCAGCGCGAACGTCATGGTCATCATGGCCGTGCACATGATCCAGAAGCTCGCCATCGAGAGCCACTGATTATAGGGCGCGCGTCCCTTGAGCTGCGGGATCGCATAGGCCATCACCGCCAGGTTCAGCATCACATAGGCGCCGAAGAAGGCGAGATGGCCGTGCGCCGCAGTGACCTGGGTGCCATGGGTGTAGTAGTTCACCGAGGACAGCGTGTGCAGGAAGCCCCAGATCCCCGCGCCCAGGAACGCCATCACCGAGCAGCCGACCGACCACAGCAGCGCAGCACGGTTCGGATGCTTGCGGCCGGCCTTCCAGGTCATCTGCACCGTGAAAATCACCATGGTGAAGAACGGCGCGACCTCGAGAGTGGAGAACAGCGAGCCAATCCACTGCCAGTAGCCCGGCGCGCCGATCCAGTAGAAATGATGGCCGGTGCCGAGGATGCCCGAGAACAGCGCAAGGCCGATGATCACATAGAGCCACTTCTCGACGACCTCGCGGTCGATGCCGTTGAGCTTGATCATGAGATAGGCGAGCACGGAGGCCATGATCAGCTCCCAGACGCCCTCGACCCAGAGATGGACGACATACCACCAATACATCTTGTCGACAGCGAGGTTCGCCGGATTGTAGAAGGCGAACAGGAAGAAGATCGCGACACCCCACAGGCCGAACAGCAGGATGTTGGTGACCGTGGTCTTGCGACCCTTGAGCGCCGTCATGGTGACGTTGAACAGGAACATCAGGCAGACGACGACGATGCCGACCTTGATGATGAAGGGCTGTTCTAGGAACTCGCGGCCCTCGTGGTAGTGGAAGAGATAGCCGACCACGGCCACACCCGCGGCGCCGAAGAACATCCAGAACTGGATCTTCGCCAGCAGCGGGCTATACAGCTCGGTCTCGGTTTCCTCGGGCAGCAGGAAGTAGGTGGCCCCCATGAAGCCGATCAGCGACCACACGATCAGCGCGTTGGTGTGGATCATCCGGACGATGTTGAACGGAAGCAGCACTGACAGCGTATTGGGCAGGACGTAGATGGTCCCGGCGAGCAGGCCGAACAGGACCTGGGCCAGGAACAGGGTCAGCGCGCCGTAGAAGTACAGCATCGCGACTTTCTGGGTTTGGTATTTCATCTCGGGTTCTCTCTGTCTTGAAAGAGGCAAGGTCTCGAAAGAGACAGGTGCTCAGCCGGCCTTGTTCGGTGGCCATTCCTGGCGCTTGATCTTGCTGGTCCATTGCAGGAAGTCGGCGAGATCGTTGAGTTCCTGATCGGTGAGGTTGAACTGCGGCATCTGCCGCCGCCCTTCCGCGCCCGAAGGCTGCGACTGCATCCAGGCTTTCAGCGTCTCGCGCGCGCCGGCCGGATCCTCGTTGCCGCCCCAGCGATCCCAGACGTTGCCGACTTCGGGCGCGAAATAGGCGCCCTCACCCAGCAGCGTGTGGCAGTTGATGCAGGAGTTCTTCTCCCAGACATGCTTGCCGCGGGCCACCGACGACGTCAGCGTCGAGGCGTCCGTCGATGTCGTGACCATGTAGTAGTGGCTGTGCGCCGTCAGCCCTAAGAAGATGGCGAAGAAAAAGGCCGAGCCGCCGTAGAAGACGTTTCGAGCGGCCGACTTGGTCAGGCGTTCAGCCATTGCCAATCCTTTCCGTTTGATTCCTATCGGGAAACACGATGCTGCGATTTATTGCCGCTTCGCGCCGACCGTTCTTTGTCAGGGCGCAATGAGCGCGTCAGATCAGGGCGACCACGGCGGATGCCACCCAGGCAAACAGCACCACGATGAGAATCCATGCGACGACGAGACCGCGCCACAGCGCGGGAGCGGTCCGAAGATCCATGAAATCGAGTGCAATCCTGCGGCCCTTGATGGCGGCCAGGGCCAGCAACAGAGCGTTGCCGAGCAGTGGTCGCGGCATCAGCGGAGGCAGCAGTATGGTCGCGAGCGCGAGGCCGATCAGCACGATCCAGGTGACGTTCAGGCGATCCGGCATCGTCACCGCACCAGGTACAGAATCGGGAACATGACGATCCAGACCAGATCGACCATGTGCCAGAACGCGGTCCCGGTCTCGACGCCGGATATGTCGGCGCGCCGACAGACCACGGCGAGGATGATGATGCCGAGACCGACATGCAGGAGATGGAATCCGGTCAGGAGGAAGTAGAGCGTGAAGAACGGGCTGGTTTCCAGACCAACGCCGCGACCGATCTCCCCGCCATACTCGGCGAGCTTGATCGCGATGAAGAAGCCGCCGAGCGCCATGGCGATCAGGAGCCAGCGGCGCGACGTCCGCTTCTTACTGGCCCGAGCGGAATTCGTAGCCCGGGCGGCAGCCCAGCCGCTGGTCACCAGCACGAGGGTGTTGAGGCCTGCGAGATTCGAATCGAGTGTCGCCTGCCCTGCCGCAAACACTGCCGGATGGATTGCGCGGGCGACCGTGAATGCGCCGAGGAACAGGCCGAAGGCGACGAGTTCGCTGAAGATCAGCACCCAGATCATGGGATCGCCGGGGAGATCTTCCAGCATTCCCCAGCCGGTACCTTCTTGTTCGCAATCGGCCGCCGACATCTGCTCTCTGGACCCAAGACACCGGGCAGACTTAGCCCGGCCGTTCAGGTCCGAGTTTGTCGTCGAACAAATTGGATGGACGTCGCCGAGTTTGCGCGGACGCAACGTCCAACCGGCCGGATCCGGGTACGAACCCGGCTCAGGGTTCCACGGAGCACGACGACATGAGCGATGCACAAATCGGACTGATGACCGCCACCCCTATCATCATCGCCTTCGCCATCGCGCTGCGACGAATGGGGGTGCTGTCGACCGTGGCGACCGTATCGGCCGTGAGCCTCTCCGTCGCGATCGCGACGGTGCTGTTCACGACGCAGTGATAGCTGCCGTAACCCGCCTCACCGCCGCTGATTGTACACGTCGATGCACACCGCACCAAGCAGCACCAGGCCCTTGATGACCTGCTGGTAGTCGATACCGATACCGAGGATCGACATGCCGTTGTTCATCACACCCATGATCATCGCGCCGACCACGGCGCCACCGACGCGCCCGACGCCGCCATAGGCCGAGGCGCCACCGATGAAGCAGGCAGCGATGACGTCGAGCTCGAAACCCAGACCTGCCTTGGGCGTCGCGGTGTTGAGGCGCGCGGCAAAGACGAGGCCGGCCAGTGCGGCCAGCACGCCCATGTTGACGAAGGTGAGAAACGTCAGCCGCTCGGTCTTGATGCCCGACAGGCTAGCTGCCTTGGCGTTGCCGCCGACAGCATAGATCTGACGGCCGATCACCGTGCGGCGGGTGACGAAGCCGTAGAGCGCGATCAGCGCGCCCATGATCACCAGTACGTTCGGCAGGCCCCGATAGGTCGCGATCAAATAGGTGAAATAGAGCACCGCGCAGGCCAGCAAGATACTCTTGCCGAGGAAAAACGCGTAAGGCTCGACTTCGATGCCGTGCGAGAGCTCGCGCGCGCGGCTCCTGGCGCTCGCATAGACCAGCCCCAGCGCCAGCAGAGCCCCAACGAGCATCGAGGTGGGATGCAGCGTGCCGGCTTCGGGCAGCAGCTCCGGGATGAAGCCAGACGACAGTTTCTGGAAGGTCGGCGGGAACGGCCCGAGCGACTGGCCCTGCAACACCGCCAGCGCCAGGCCCTTGAACACCAGCATGCCGGCCAGGGTGACGATGAATGACGGGATCTTGAAATAGGCGACCCAATAGCCCTGCGCCGCGCCGATGGCGGCGCCGACCACGAGGCACGCGATGAAGGCGAGCGTATAGTCGACCTTGTAGGTCACCATGAGCAGAGCGGCCACGGCACCGACGAAGCCCGCGACAGAGCCGACCGAAAGATCGATGTGTCCGGTGACGATCACCAGCAGCATGCCCAGCGCCATGATGACGATGTAGCTGTTCTGCAGCACCAGGTTGGTGAGGTTGAGCGGCTGCAGCAGCGTGCCGCCGGTCATGACCTGGAAGAACAGCATGATCGCGAGCAGCGACAGCAGCATGCCGTAATTGCGTAAGTTGTTCTTGATGAAGCTGCCGTGCCGGCGCTCCTCGGGCAGCGTAACCGTCTTGTCGGTCATGGCTGCGATCCTCCCATCTCTGCGGCCACAGGCGCCGTGTTTCCGTTGCTTCGTTCATTGCGCATGATGGCGCGCATGATCTTTTCCTGCGTCGCCTCCGCACCCTTGAATTCCCCGACAAAAGCACCGTCGTTCATGACGCAGATGCGGTCGCAGATTCCGAGCAGCTCGGGCATCTCCGAGGAGATCACCACCACACCTCGGCCGGCCTCAGCAAGCTCGTTGATGATACCGTAAATCTCGTATTTGGCACCGACGTCGATGCCCCGCGTCGGCTCGTCCAGGATCAGGACCCTGGGATCGGTCATCAGCCATTTCGACAGCACGACCTTCTGCTGGTTACCGCCGGAGAGCTGGCCGGTCTCCTGGTAGACGTCGGAGCAGCGGATCCGCATCCGGCTCCGATAGTCGCTTGCAACCTTCAGCTCGGCGATGTCGTCGATCACCCTGTTCGGCGCAACCTGGTCGAGGCTCGCGAGCGTGATGTTCTTGCGGACGTCGTCGGCGAGGATCAGACCAAGCTGCTTGCGGTCCTCGGTGACATAGGCAAGGCCGGCGTCGATCGCAGCAGCCACGTTCGGCAGCGCGATCTCATGGCCTTCGAGCCAGATACGGCCGCTGATATTGGTGCCCCAGCAACGGCCGAACAGGCTCATGGCGAATTCGGTGCGGCCGGCGCCCATCAGCCCCGCGATGCCCACGACCTCGCCGCGCCTAACACTGAAATTGACGGCCTTGATCACCTGCCGTTCGGGATGAATGGGGTGATAGACCGACCAATTCGCGACCTCGAGCACGGGTTCGCCGATGGTCGCGCTGCGCTCGGGAAAGCGATGGGCGAGATCGCGGTTGACCATGCTCCGGATGATGCGGTCTTCCTGGATCGGCTCGGCATGGCAGTCGATGCTGTCGACGGTGCGGCCGTCGCGCAGCACCGTGATGTGGTCAGCGACGCGGGCGACCTCATTGAGCTTGTGCGAGATCAGGATCGAGCCGATGCCCTGTTCGCGGAATGCCATGAGGCGCTCCAGCAGCGCGGCGCTGTCGGCCTCGTTGAGGCTCGCGGTCGGCTCGTCCAGGATCAGCATCCGCACCCGCTTGGAGAGGGCTTTCGCGATCTCGACCAGTTGCTGCTTGCCGACACCGAGATCGGTGATCAGCGTATCCGGCGATTCCTTCAGGCCGACCTGCACCAGAAGCTCCCGCGTGCGACGGTAGACCTCGTCGCGATCGATCACGCCGAATTTCGACGGTGGGTGCGACAGGAAAATGTTTTCCGCGATCGACATCAGCGGGATCAGCGCCAGCTCCTGGTGAATGATGATGATACCGAGCGCCTCGGAATCGTTGATATCTCGGAAGCGGCGTTCCTCGCCATCAAAGACGATGGTGCCATCGTAGCTGCCATGGGGGTAGACGCCGCTGAGCACCTTCATCAGGGTGGACTTGCCAGCGCCGTTCTCGCCGACGAGGGCGTGGATCTGTCCAGCCTCGACAGAGAAATTCACGTCACGCAGCGCCTGAACGCCAGCAAAGCTCTTGCTGACGTTGCGCATCTCCAGCATGGCGGTCATTGGATCATGTCCTCAGGATATCGCGGCATCGTCATTGCGAGCATGACGGAGTGCATAACCGCTACTGCCAGTTTTGAGAGAGCCCCTCACCCTAACCCTCCCCCCGCAAGAGCGGGGAGAGGGAGAGGAAGAGAGCTTACTGAAACTGTGACTTCTTGTAGTAACCGCTGTCGACCAGCACCTTCTCCCAATTGTCCTTGTAAACTACGACCGGCTTGAGCAGGTAGGACGGCACGGTCTTGACACCGTTCTCATAGGTCTTGGTGTCGTTCACCGTGACCTGCTTGCCGGCGAGCGCGGCGTCGACCATGTCGGCGGTCACCTTGGCGAGGTCGCGGGTGTCCTTGAAGATGGTCGAATACTGGTCACCGCGCAGCATCGCCTTGATCGAGGGTACCTCGGCATCCTGGCCCGAGATGATGGGCATCGGCTGCCCTGCGCTACCATAGCCGACGCCCTTCAGCGAGGAGATGATGCCGATCGAAATACCATCATAGGGCGACAGCACCGCATTGATCTTCTTGTTGCCGTAGTAGGCGCTGAGCAAATTGTCCATGCGGGACTGGGCTGTGGCGCCGTCCCAGCGCAAGGTCGCAACCTTGTCCATGCCCATCTGGCCGGAAGCGACGACGAGCTTGCCGCTGTCGATGTACGGCTTCAGCACGCTCATCGCGCCGTTGTAGAAGAAGTAGGCATTGTTGTCGTCGGGCGAGCCGCCGAACAGCTCGATGTTGAACGGGCCCTTGCCGTCCTTCAGACCGAGCCCTTGCTCGATCGACTGCGCCTGGAGCACGCCGACCTGGAAATTGTCGAAGGTCGCGTAGTAATCGACGTTCGGCGTGCCGCGGATCAAGCGGTCATAAGCAATGACGATAATGCCCTTGGCCTTGGCCTGCTTGAGCACGTCGGACAGCGTCGTGCCATCGATCGCGGCGATCACCAGCGCTTTGGCGCCCTTGGTCACCATGTTCTCGACCTGCGAGAGCTGGTTCGGGATGTCATCTTCGGCATATTGCAGATCGGTGTTGTAGCCGCGCTCCTTCAGCACCTTGACCATGTTGTTGCCGTCGTCGATCCAGCGCGCCGAGGATTTTGTCGGCATGGCGATGCCGACGGTCGCCTTGTCCTGGGCGGACGCAGTGACGCCTGCGGCCATCGTCGCGGCGCCGGCCAGTGCCAGTGCCAGGAATGTCGTCTTCAGTTTCAGCATGTTTCACTCCCTTGGGTGTCAGACTGTTTCTTGGTTTCGTCGCGAACGTTGGTCGTGGGCGGCCTCGGGTCTCCTATGCGAGCTTGACGTCGGGCTCCGCGCGACCTCGCGCGGATGCCTCCAGTAGAAAAGTGCAGCCGGCTTGCGGATCGTCGGCGCGCGCTGCAGCGTCCATGTCCTGCCAGGCCGAGGTGACGAGCAGGCGCGACAGATCGGGACCGACGAAGGCCGGGCAGCTCGCCTGCTTCGCCGGCACGCTGAGTGAGCGCAGGCACTCGCCTTGCGGCGAATAGACGTCGATACGGCTCGCGCCCCAGCAGGCGTTCCAGATCTGGCCGTCGGCGTCGCACACCGAGCCGTCGAGCCCGCCGATGCCGGTGTGGCGCAGCAGCACCTCCGGCTCGTCGCGCGGCAGGCCGGTCGCGGGATTGAGCCGCACCGCGTAGAGCACGGCGCGGGCGGTGTCGGTGAAGTAGCCGGTGGCGCCATCAGGCGAGAAGCAGATCGAATTTGGAATGCTGATCCCGGGAAACAGCGTCGAGATCTTGCCGCGATGGAACGCATAGATCGCGCCTGCGCCGCGCTCGGCCTGCTTCCCCATGGTCCCGATCCAGAACGTGCCGGACTGGTGCACGCGGGCATCGTTGGATCGGGTCACGGGATTGTCGGCTTCGAGCGGACAGAACAGCGCCATTGCGCCATCGCCTATGTTGCGGATGTAGAGACCGTCCTCCGCGACGATCAGCTGCCGTTCGGCATCGATACGCCCGAGCGCGCTCGCCATCCGGCCGAGCGCGTGGACGCGAATGCTGCGGCTGCCGAGATGTGCCTCGAACAGACGTCCCTCGCGAATGTCGAACCACCATGCGGTATCGGTCGCAACGTCATAGGTCGGACCTTCGCCGAGATGGCACGGCTCGGCCGAGAGGACGGAGGTCGGCACCTGCTCCATCATGACGCCCTTACCCCAAAGCGATAGACGGTGTGATGGCGATAGACCCCGCCGGGATCGAGCCGCGGGCTTGGAAAATCCGGCCGGTTTGGCGCGTTTGGCCAGATGTGCGGCTCCAGGCACATCGCGTCCGACTGCCGGATCAGCTTGCCGCCCTTCCCCGAGATCGTGCCGTCGAGATAGTTGCCGGAATAGACCTGCAGGCCGGGCTGATCGGTGAAGAGCTCCATGATGCGCCCCGAGCACGGCGCCTCCAGCCGCGCCGCGAATGCGAGCTTGCCGTCGCGCCCGAGACAATAGGTGTGGTCGTAACCCTTGCCGTGACGCAATTGCTGATCGCTCTCGCGGATGCGCTCGCCGACGGGGTGCGCATCGCGGAAATCGAACGGCGTGCCGGCGACCGCGCGCGGCGGCTCCGGCAACGGGATCGCGGTGGGGTCAATGGCGAGGAAATGATCGGCGGCGACTGTCAGCTTGTGGTCGAGAATGGGCGCGCCGGACGTAGCGCCTTCCAGATTGAAGAAGCTGTGATTGGTCAGGTTGACGATGGTCGAGCGATCCGTTCGCGCCTCCATGATGAGCGAGAGTTCGGTCGCGCCGGTGATGCGGTAGGTCAGGCGCACATCGAGCCGGCCTGGATAATTCTCCTCGCCATGCGGGCTGACATAGGTGAGCGTCACCGCCGGCTCGGTACCGTCGTCGACCCCGGCAATCTCCCAGAGCTTACGGTCAAAACCGTCCAGCCCCCCATGCAGCGCATTCGGGCCGTTGTTGACGGGAAGCTGAAACGTCTCACCGTCCAGCGAGAACTGTCCCTTGGCAATACGGTTAGCGTAGCGGCCGACGGTAGCGCCCAGAAACTTTCGTTCGGCGAGATATCCGGCAAATGCATCATGGCCGAGCACGACGTCGTCGCAGTTTCCATTGGCGTCCGGCGCGATCAGGGCCTGCAGCACCGCGCCATGGGTGATGATGCGGACTTCGAAGCCGCCCTCCCCGCGCAGCACGATGCGCTCGACCTTGCGGCCGTCAGACAGCGTCCCGAAGATGTCTTTCTCTATTTTTGCGCCAGCCATATTCAGTCCACAAACGGTTCAACGATCGTGCGCTTGCCGAGCAGGAAGGCGTCGGCGACGAGACGCAGCGGGGCGAGATCGACATCGCTCTCGCCTGATGCCGCCAGTTTGACGAAGCGGGCGTACAATTCGCGATATTCCTGATCGGGCGCCTCGGCAATGGCCTTGCCGTCAACGGCCATCCGCCGGCCGCCGCCTGACAACGTCATTTGGCCCTGATCGGTTTCCGCGACGATATCCCAGCTCTGCGGCCCGGTCTGGCGGAAATCGAACTCGGCGGAGACAGGCAGGCCGCCGATGTCGGTCAGCGTCAGGTTCGCGGCGATCGGCGCCTGGCAATTGGCGGGAAAGGCAAGCTCCGCCGCGGTGACAAACACTGGCCTCGGCAGGATGCGGGTCAGGATCGATAGCGCATTGATGCCGGGATCAAATACGCCAAGCCCGCCCGGCTCCCAGATCCAGGCCTGCCCGGGATGCCAGACACGGACATCTTCCTTCCAGTTGATGTGCACGGATTTGATCCGGCGCGTCGCCAGCCATTCGCGCGCCGGTTCGACCGCCGGGGCGCAGCGCGAATGCCAGGTCGCAAACAGCGTGTGCTTGGCCTCCGCCGCCATCGCGATCAGCGGATCGAGCTCGGCGACCCCGGTGCCTGGCGGCTTCTCCAGCATGACATGCTTGCCGGCGGCGAGCGCCGCGGCGGCCTGGGCGCGGCGCACCTGCGGCGGCGTGCAGAGCGAGACAGCGTCGATCGGCGGTCCCTTCTCCAGCAAATCCTCGATGGTGGCGAAATGCAGCAGGTCCGGCAGCGAGGCGTTGCGGCTCGCCACGGCCGCGAGCCTCGCGCCCGGTGTCGCGGCGATCGCACCCACATGCTGGTCCCGCGCGATCTTGCCGAAGCCGACGATGGCGATGCGAAGCTCTGTCACGCTCATTCTCCAGTATCCGCTGACGGAAACGCCTCGGCCGGGGGAGTCTCCATCACCGTGCCCTCGTGACGGCGCATGCCGTTGTGAATGACGTAGACCATCGCCTCCGACGCCGTTTCGGCATCGCCGGCCGCAATGGCATCGACGATCTTCTGATGCCAGAGCAG
Source organism: Bradyrhizobium cosmicum (assembly GCF_007290395.2). Classification (NCBI taxonomy): domain Bacteria; kingdom Pseudomonadati; phylum Pseudomonadota; class Alphaproteobacteria; order Hyphomicrobiales; family Nitrobacteraceae; genus Bradyrhizobium; species Bradyrhizobium cosmicum. Next base: position 4,954,651 of record NZ_CP041656.2, read on the forward strand.
CACGGTGTCGCGGTCCTCTGTCTCGACCGGTGCACTGAGCAGGAACGAGGCGCGCAGCGCGGCCTCGATGACATGCCCGATCGAGCGCATGAACAAATTGCCGGAGGCCCTCGCCACGGCAACATGCAGCGCAAGATCGGCATCGGCGAAGCCGACGGAGTCGGAGGCTTCGCGCCGCATCCGTTCCATGCTGCGGTGCAGCTCCGCGAGATCCGCGTCCGACCGATGCGCCGCTGCGAGCGCGGCCGCGCGCGGCTCGACCGCGAGACGGATCTCGGCGAGGTCGTTGAGGAAGCGCTTGTCGATGCCCGCATCCAGATGCCAGGCCAGCACATCGGCATCGAACATGTTCCAGGCCGTGCGCTCGCGCACGACGGTGCCGACCCGCGCCTTGGTGGTGAGCAGGCCTTTGGCGACCAGCGTCTTCACGCTCTCACGCAGCACCGGTCGCGACACGCCGAACATCGCGATCATCTCGGCATCGCCCGGCAGCCGCATCCCCTCCGCGTAGCGGCCGGCGATGATGTCGATGCCGATCGAGCGGGCGACTTCCGCGTGGTTGGAATGGGCCCGCCGCGTCGGGATGACGACGATGCGCGAGGTCATGAGGCTGCCCCCGCGCGCATGGCGACAGGCCGGCGCGCAAGCGCGACCAACCCCTGCTGCAGGGCGATGAAGGCGAAAAGTAGCATGCCGGTCGCGATCTTGGTCCACCAGCTCGACAGCGTCCCGTCGAAATTGATGTAGGTCTGGATCAGGCCCTGAATCAGCACGCCGAGAAATGTGCCGATTACCGATCCCTGCCCGCCCGCGAGCAGCGTGCCGCCGATCACGACGGCGGCGATGGTGTCGAGCTCGACGCCGACGGCCGATAGGGAATAGCCCGCGCTGGTGTAGAACGAGAAGACGATGCCGGCGATCCCCGCGAGCAGACTCGACAGCATGTAGATCTTTACCGTCATCGCGCCGACGGCGACGCCCATCAGGCTTGCGGTGGTTCGGCTGCCGCCGATCGCGTAGACGTTGGCGCCGAACCGCGTGAGCTTCAGCAGCAAGGCGCCTCCGATCACGACAATGAGCATGATCATGGCAATTGCCGTCAGCCGCCCGCCCCCGGGCACGCGCAGTGCGAAGTCCGACACGGTGGAATAGACCGGTGCGGTGATCGGCACCGATTCCGTCGAGAGCAGGAAGCTTGCGCCACGCGCCAGGAACATCCCGGCGAGTGTTACGATGAAAGGCGGCAGATCGAAGACATGGATGATGGCGCCCATCGCCGCCCCGAAAGCGGCCGATAGCGCGAGGATGGCGACGAAGGCGACCAGCGGCGGCACGCCCCAACGCTCGATCGCCAGCGCGACGAAAACGGTGGTAAAGCCGATCACCGAGCCGACCGAGAGGTCAATGCCGCCGGAGATGATTACGAAGGTCATCCCCGTCGCCACGATGCCGAGGAACGCGTTGTCGGTGAGGAGATTGCCGACCACGCGGGTGGAGGCGATGTTGGGGAATTGCACGGCGCAGAGTGCAAAGCCCGCAACGAGTACGATCGCCGTGATCAGGACAGGCGGCAGGCCTTTCATGCTTTCGTCCCCCGCAACCGCATGGCCATACCGGCAAGCCCTGAGAATTTCGGCGATTGCAATAGCAGCACCGCGAGCACCACCCCTGCCTTGACCAGCAGGTTGAATTCCGGTGGATAGCCCGACAGCAGGATTCCGGTATTCATGGTCTGGATGATCAGCGCCCCAAATACCGCGAGCACAAGACTGAAACGCCCGCCGAACAGCGAGGTGCCGCCGATCACCACCGCGAGAATCGCGTCGAGTTCGAGCCATAGGCCGGCATTGTTGGCATCGGCGCCCATGATGTCCGCGGCCGCGATTACGCCGGCAAGCGCGGCGCAGACGCCGCTCCAGACATAGACGGCCAGGATCATAGCCCGCGTGCCGACGCCGGCAAGCTCGCTCGCCCGCGCATTGCCGCCGGTCGCCTCGATCAGGAGCCCGAGCGCGGAGCCGCGCACCACCGCGCCGGTAAGGATCAGCATGCCGAGTGCGATCGCGACCGGCACCGGCAAACCGAGGATAGCGCCGTTACCGAGCCAGACCAGGTCCGGCGAGGAGAAAGTCACAATCCGTCCTTCGGTGATGAGCTGCGCGATGCCTCGCCCCGCCACCATCAGGATCAGCGTCGCCACAATCGGCTGCATGCCGAGCACGGCGACAAGAAAGCCGTTCCACAATCCGCACATCAAGCCGGCACCAAGCGCGGCCGCCAGCACGATCGGAAGCCCATGACTGTCAGCGAGGCTCGCCGCGATCGCGCCAGAGATGGCCATGATTGCACCGACCGAGAGGTCGATCCCGCGCGTTGCGATCACCAGCACCATGCCGAGCGAAAGTAGGGCCACCGGCGTGCCGCGGTTGAGCACGTCGATCAAGCTGCCGAACAGGCGGCCGTCCTGGAGGCGCAGGTCGAAGAACTGCGGCGACACGATGCGATCGACCGCCAGGATGACGATTAGTGCAAGGATCTGGGCAAGGCCGCGGCGCGGCAACAGCGCTGTCATGCCCGCCCCTCACGCGCTGCCGCACCGCCGTCGGCCGCAATGGCCGCGAGAATGTTGGTAACGTCGATCGCCTCGCCCGCGAGTTCCTCGACATGCGCGCGGTCGCGCAGCACCACGATCCGATCCGAATACGTCACGATCTCGTCAAGCTCGGACGAAATCACGAGCAGTGCCAGCCCGTCGTCGCAGAGCTCGCGGATCAGGCGGATGATCTCGGCATGCGCGCCGACGTCGATGCCGCGGGTTGGCTCGTCCAGCACCAGCAGCCGAGGCGATGTCGCGAGCCATCGCGCCAGCAGCACCTTTTGCTGGTTGCCGCCGGAGAGCAGGCCCACGGGGCGTTCGGGATCGGGCGGGCGGATGTCGAGCATCCTGACGTAACGCCGCGCGATCTCGTCCTGCTCGCGGCGCGCCAGCGGGCGATGCAGGCCGCGCTTGGCCTGAAGCGCCAGAACGATGTTCTCGCGCACACTGAGCTCGGCGACGATACCTTCGGTCTTGCGCTCCTCCGGGCAATAGCCAAAGCCGTGGCGCACACCATCGCGCGGCGATTGAAGCCGCACCGGGGTGCCCTCCATCCTCGCCTGCCCGCCATCGGTGCGCTCGGCACCGAACACCAGCCGCGCCGTCTCGGTGCGGCCCGAGCCGAGCAGGCCGGCGAGGCCGACGACCTCGCCATGGCGCAGTTCGAGATTGAACGGCGTGACATAGCCGACCTTGCCGTAATTCTCAAAGCTCGCGCAGACATCGCGCGCATGATGTTTTCGCGTCGCCGCCCGCGTGCTGGTGGTCTCTGCCAGCTCGCGGCCGAGCATCATGCGGATCAAGTCGAGCCGCGGCAGCGAGGCGGTCTCTCGCTCGCCGACCAGGCGGCCGTTGCGCAAGACCGTGATGCGGTCGGAGATCTCATAGACCTGGTCGAGGAAATGGCTGACGAAGACGATGCCGATTCCGCGCCCCGCAAGCTGGCGCATGATGCCGAAGAGGATCTCGACCTCATGACGGTCAAGGCTCGCGGTCGGCTCGTCCAGAATCAGCACGCGCGCAGAGAGATCGACGGCGCGGGCGATTGCGGTGACGTGCTGGATGGCCACCGAATAGTTGCCGAGCGGCGCTGCGACGTCGATGTCGAGGCCGAAGTCCGCGAGCAGCGCCTTGGCGCGGCGGCGCATCTCTCCTTCGCGGACGATGCCAAAACGCATCGGCTGCCGGTCGAGGAACAGGTTCTGCGCCACCGACAGGTTCGGCAGCAGGTTGACCTCCTGATAGACGGTGGCGATGCCGGCCTTGAGCGCGGCCTTGGCCGAGCGCGGCGCGACTTCATCGCCACCGAGGCGGACAATGCCGGCATCGCGCGGGAAGACGCCGGTGATGACCTTAATCAGCGTGGACTTGCCGGCCCCGTTCTCGCCGAGCAGCGCATGAATTTCGCCCGCGCGAAGCGTGAAGTCGACCTCCTGCAACGCACGCACCGCGCCAAAACTCTTGCTGATCCCGCGCACCTCCAGCAGTGAAGCAACAGGATCGGAGCTGGTCTCCATGGCAAATTCACTCCCACCGGCGCCCGCTTCGTCATGCGAGCACCCAGCCTAGCCGCTCTTACGGCTGTTTCGAAGAGAGGCTCCGGACCGCAGCAGGCGATCCGGCGCGGCACCCGCCTCAGTAACCGAGGCCCTTCTTGCTGTCGTAGATCTTCTGAGGATCGTCGGCCGCAGTATAGAGCTTGGATTCGGTCTGGATCCACTTCGGCGGAACGGTTCCCTTGCCCTTGAAGGCCGCGATCGCATCGAGCGCAGGGCCGGCCATGTTCGGCGTCAGCTCGACGGTCGCATTTGCCTCCCCGGCGGCCATCGCCTTGAAGATGTCGGGGACGGCATCGATCGAGACGGTCAGTATCTCCTTGCCAGGCTTGAGCCCGGCTTCCTTCATCGCCTGGATCGCACCGACCATCATGTCGTCGTTGTGCGCGTAGACGGCGCAGATCGACTTACCGCCGCCTTCGGCCTTGATGAAGCTCTCCATCACTTCCTTGCCCTTGGCGCGGGTGAAGTCGCCGGTCTGGCTGCGCACCACTTTCAGGTTCGCATGCTTGGCGATGGCGGTATCAAAGCCCTTCTTGCGATTAGCGGCGACGCTGGCGCCGACCGTTCCCTGCAATTCGACGATGTTGCAGGCCTTGGCGCCGACGGTCTTGGCCAGCCAGTCGCCGGCGACCTCGCCCTCGTGCACGCTGTCGGATGTGACGGCGGTGAGATAGAGCTCTTTGCCGGAGGGATCGATGTCGCGGTCGAGCAACACGACCGGAATCTTGGCCTCCTTGGCTTCCTTCAGCACCGAGTCCCACCCGGTCGAGACGACGGGCGCGAGGAAAATCGCATCGACGTTCTGCGCGATGAAGGACCGGATCGCCTTGATCTGGTTCTCCTGCTTCTGCTGAGCATCGGCGATCTTGAGATTGACCCTGCGCTTGGCGGCTTCCTGCTTGGAGACGGAAGTCTCGGCCGCGCGCCAGCCTGATTCCGATCCGATCTGCGAGAAGCCGATGGTGAGCTCGGCGGCGTTCGCCGGCAGCGCGAGCAGCAACGCGGCGGTGGCGCTGGCCGCAAAGAGGGCTTTGAGGGTCATCGAGCGTGTCTCCCAAGTGTTTATCTCGGGCGCCAGTTGGTAGCATGGCACCCCGAAGGCGCCCTTTTGGGCGGCGGAAGGCACTATTTCACGGAAGATGAGTTCCGACTAGTCATATTATTTGACTATTCGTTCAGAAATGTAGGTTGGGCGATGGGTGATCAAATGACACACCCAACACGATTTTGTTCCAAGGATGCAACGAGGAGATGAAGGAAGATTGTGAGACTCGGCGAGCGTGACACCGTCATGGGCGGCGTCGCTTCCGCTCGCCTATGTCCCGGCATCCACGCGTTGCCATGCACGAAGAACGCGGATGCCCGGGACAAGCCCGGGCATGACGGCCGCACACAGAGAGGCGAAAAAGCTAAATCAGCTTCCGCTGCGCGAGGTTCTTCATCAGGGCGCCGATGCCGAAGGTCCAGGGCTCGCATTCGTCGCTGGTCCGCATGCGGTTGACGAGCTTGCCGAGCTGGGGCGCGGCGATCGTGACGATGTCGTCGCGCTTGTGGGTGAACCCCTGCCCCGGTGCATCACGATCCTTCACCGGCGCGAACATCGTGCCGAGGAAAAGCACAAAACCGTCGGGATATTGATGCACCTTGCCGATGGTCTGCGCGACGAGGTCGGTGGGATCGCGGCTGATCATGCTGATCGAGGAATGGCCGTCGAGGACGAAACCATCCGCCCCCTTCACGTTCAGGCTGATGTCCAGCTTGCGCGCGTCATCAAGCGTGAAAGTGTCGTCGAACAGGCGCAGCAGCGGGCCGATCGAGCAGGAGGCGTTGTTGTCCTTGGCCTTCGACAGCAGCAGCGCCGAGCGGCCCTCGAAGTCGCGCAAATTGACGTCGTTGCCGAGCGCGCCACCGACGATCCTGCCGCGGCTCGACACGAACAGCACGAGCTCGGGCTCCGGATTGTTCCAGGTCGATTTCGGATGCAACCCGGCATCCATGCCGGTGCCGACCGACGATAGCGTGGGGGCCTTGGTGAAGACCTCGGCATCGGGACCGATGCCGACCTCTAGATATTGGCTCCAGGCGTTCTGATCGATCAACACCTGTTTCAGGTGCATCGCCTGGTCCGAGCCCGGCTTGAGCTTCGACAGATCGTCACCGATCAGCCGCGTCACCTCTTTGCGGATCGCTTCGGCCGAGGCCGGATTGCCCTTCGCGCGTTCTTCGATGACGCGCTCCAGCATCGAGATGGCGAAAGTGACGCCGGCGGCCTTCAGGGTCTGGAGATCGACCGGCGCGAGCAGCCACGGCTTTGTCGGGTCGCGCAGGTCGGGCGGCGTGTTGGCGACGATCGCATCGAGATCGCCGATGCGCTCGCCCTTGGTAGCGGCAAGCGCCTTCGCCGGAGCATCCTCTTCGCAAAGCGCGCTGACGGTCGGAAACTTCGCGGTGACGTCGAACACGCCGTCGCTGCGCACGGCGACCACGGCCGGGCCGTTCGCCTGAGGCAGCCAGACACGGCCGACCAACGTTCCCCGCGTGCCGTCCTCGGGAAGAAGATCCTTGGTTGTCAGTGTCGTCATAGCCGCGTCCTCGCTGTTTCCCGGCGAAGACCAATAAACGTCTGGCTCCGGAAGTCCAGAGCGGCGGGATGCCCGGCTTCTACGCCCCTGCCCGCGCCTTTCGGGCCGCGATCTGTTGAAGTGCCCAGCGCGCGTTCTTGCGGACATCGGGATCAGCATCGTCGGCGATGACCGCCAGGAACGCCTCGCCGTCGGGATGGGCGATCTCGCCGAGCGCGGCGGCCGCTTCCTTCCGCAAATTGGCCTGATCGTGATTGATGCAGTTTCCGATCGGGCGTACCGCACGCTCGATCTTCATTCTGCCGAGACTGCGGATTGCTTTCAGCCGCACCTGCCAGAATTCGTCAGCCAGCGCACCGACGAGCTGGTCTGCCGCGATCGAACCGTTGACGTTGAGACCCAGCGTTTCCGCCGCCATCTCGCGGACCATCCAGTCGGCGTCCTTCAGCGCGCGCGTGATCGTCTCGGCAGCGGGCTTCATCTGCGAGAACGCCAGCGCGCTCACGGCGGCCCGGCGCACATGCGCATCGGGATCGTTGATCAATGCAGTCAGAGCGGGGATGGATTCCTCCAGCTTGAGGAATCCGATCACGCCGATCGCCTGCACGCGCACGGCAGCGTCCGTATCCAGAAGCGCTTCCAGCGCCGGCTTCAGCGTGTCCTTGCAGCGCAGCTCCTTCAGCGCACGCAGCGCGCCCATGCGGACGAACGCGTGAGCATGCTTGACCAGCGGCAGGATGATTTCCGCACAAGCTGGATTCTTGAATTCGGCCATGCTGTCGGCTGCGGCGGCAGCGACGATTCTTTCAGGGTCGACCAGCAGCTTTACCAGCGCGCTCGCAGCCTCCGGCCCGTCGAACTCGCCAAGCGCCATCGCGACCTGCTGGCGCACGCCCGCGTCGGGATCGGCGACCATATTGGCGAGATGCGGAACCGCGGCTGGATCGCCGGAATGACCGAGCGCGATGATCGCGACACGGCGCTCCGCGGGATCGGCGGCCTGGAGCCGCTCGTCAGCGTCCTCGAGGTCGTCGTAGGATTCGAACGGGCTCGACATGACTACCTCAGGAGATAGGGAATGTTGACGGTGACGGCGCCAGTCGGGCAATCCGCTTCGCATGGCATGCAGTACCAGCATTCGTCATAGGCCATGTAGGCCTTTCCGGTCATGTCGCTGATGCGCAGCACGTCGAGCGGGCAGACGTCCACGCACACGGTGCAGCCCTTGTCGGCGATGCATTTGGCGTCGTCGACGACCACCGGAACCGATGTCTGATAGGAAGCGAGAGGCATCGTTGATCTCCTGTTACTAGGTTGCGGCGGATCAGGCGGAGGCGCGGATGCGCTGCTTGTCGTAGAGGTCCTTCTCGTCGTCGGCGATCGGGACGACGTACGGCTCCACCGCACGCTTCTCGCTGGTCATCTTGCCGTCCTGCTTGGAGAGCAGCGTGTGGCAGAACCAGTTTTCGTTGTCCTTCTCCGGGAAGTCCGTGCGCCAGTGATAAAGGCCCCAGCGGCTCTCCTCGCGATAGAGCGAGGCATGCACCGCCATGTCGGCGCAATCCATGATCGACTGCACTTCGAGGGCGCGGAGCAATTCGTGCGCGTTGCGCGCGATCATATGTTCCTGCATGTCTTGCCGCGTCTCGGCGAGGCGGCGCATGCCGAGCTCGTATTTGCGCGTGACCTTCGGCGGCTGGAGGTAGTCGTTGACGAGACGCCGGGTCTTGTACTCGACCTGGTTCGGCGGAATGCCGTCCTCGCGCTTGGTCGGCGCCAGCACGCGGTCACGTTCCTTGGCGACGTCAGCGGCGTCGAACTCCGCAAAGTCGTGGCTGTCGGCGAACTCCATCGCATCGATGCCGGCAACCGCCCCGTTAGTGAAGGCACCCAGCATGTAGTTGTGCGGCACGCTCGCCATGTCGCCAGCAGCGTAGAGGCCCGGGACGGTGGTGCGGGCATTGTCGTCGACGAACACACCGGAGGCGCTGTGGCCGGAGCAGAATCCGATCTCGGAGATGTGCATCTCGATCGACTCGTTGCGGTAGTCCACCCCGCGCCCCTGCTGGAACAGGCCGCGCGTCGGGCGCTCCACCTTGTGAAGCGTGGACTCGATCTCGGAGATCGTGTCGGGATGGAGATGCTTGAGCTGGAGGAACACCGGACCCTTGCCTGACAGCAGCTCGTTGTAGAACTCCAGCATCATCTGGCCGGACCAGTAGTCGCATTCGATGAAACGCGATCCCTCGTTGTTCGCAGTGAAGGCGCCGAAGGGTCCGGCGACATAGGCGCAGGCCGGGCCGTTATAGTCCTTGATCAGCGGATTGATCTGGTAGCATTCGAGGTTCGCAAGCGCCGCACCGGCGTGATAGGCCATTGCGTAGCCGTCGCCGGAATTGGCGGCATTCTCGTAGGTGCCGAACATGTAGCCGGAGGTCGGCAGGCCGAGGCGGCCGGCGGCGCCCATGCAGAGGATCACGGCCTTGGCCTTGATCACCAGGAGCTCGGCGGTGCGGGTGTTGACGCTTATCGCGCCGGCGATGCGGCCATCGGCGGATTTGAGCAGACGCGTTGCCATGTAGCGGTTGGAGATCAGGATGCGGGCGCGGCGGAGCTGGCGGTAGAGCGCCTTCTTCACAGTCTCGCCGTTCGGCATCGGCAGCACATAGGTGCCGATGTGGTGTACCTTCTTGACGGCGTAGTCGCCGTTCTCGTTTTTCAGAAAGCGGATACCGAAACTGTCAAGCTCCTCGATGATGCTGTAGCAGTTCTGCGCGTATTTATAGACCGCCTTCTGGTCGACGATGCCGTCGTTGGCGATGGTGATTTCCTTGGTGTACTGCTCCGGCGTCGCATATCCGGGGATGACGGCGTTGTTCAGCCCGTCCATGCCCATCGAGATCGCGCCGGAGCGCTTGACGTTGGCCTTTTCGAGCAGAACGACATTCGCCTTCGGGTTCTTCAGCTTCGCCTTCAGCGCCGCCATCGGGCCAGCCGTGCCGCCGCCGATCACCAACACATCGCAGGAAACCTCCGAAAGTCCGTCGACGATCTGATCTAGTGCCATCGCTTGCTCCTGGTCCGCCGGAAGGTCCGGCGCCTTTGCATCAGATTTGTTCAGGGGGCCTTCCGGCGATAGCAATTAGTTGTCGCCGGAGACCGATTTGGGCCTCAGCGCTCGACGAAAGCCTTTTCGATCACGAAATGGCCGGGCTGGCTGTGGTTCCCTTCGACGAAGCCCCGCGCGGAAAACATCGCCGGCAGTTCCTCGAGCATCGCCGGGCTGCCGCACAGCATGATGCGGTCCGTCCCGAGATCGAGGCCGCCTTGTCCGATATCATCGAACATCTGGTTCGAGGCGATCAGGTCGGTGATCCGGCCGCGATTCCTGAACGGCTCGCGGGTGACGGTCGGGTAATACACCAGCTTGTCACGGATCAGGGGGCCGAAGAACTCGTGGTTGCGCAAGCCTTCGACGAGGTGCTCGCCATAGGCGAGCTCCGAGACCTGGCGGCAGCCATGGGCGAGCACGATGGTCTCGAAGTTCTCGTAGACGTCGGGGTCCTTGATCAGGCTGGCAAAGGGCGCGAGCCCGGTGCCGGTCGAGAGCAGCAGCAGGCGTTTTCCCGGAATGAGATTGCCGGTGATCAGCGTGCCCGTCGCCTTGCGGCCGACCAGGATGATGTCGCCTTCCCTGATCTTCTGGAGACGCGATGTCAGCGGGCCGTCCTGTACCTTGATCGAGAAGAATTCGAGCGCCTCCTCGTGATTGGCGCTCGCCATGCTATAGGCCCGCATCAGGGGTTTGCCCTCGACCTCGAGCCCGATCATCGCGAATTGGCCGTTCTGAAAGCGGAAGCCGGGGTCACGCGTCGCGGTGAAGCTGAACAGGGAATCGGTCCAATGCCTGACCGACAAAACCGTTTCCTTCTGAAAAGCGCTCATCCGTCATCTCTCCTTGCCTGCGTCGGCGCAAGGTTTCGGAGCAGGAGGAATCGGGCAATGCGGAAGTGGGATTTCCGGTCGATTAGTTTCACATTTCAGCGGCCATGACCGGCGAGATGGCAGTGCCGCTGCGCCGGCGCCGGCAATTAGTTGCTATTCGCGCTCGCCTGCGATGACGTAGAAGCGAGCATGTCCATGACCCTGGTGGCACCGACCGTGGCCGATTACGAAGCCAGCGCCGATCTCGCGACGCTGCTCGTCCGCACCGCACAGGACGATACGCTGAGCCTGCCGGCCGAGCAGCTTCGCCTCTCCTGCAAATGCGCCCACTGCATACGGGCCCGCTTCGACGGCCGCTTCCCTGATGCGTTTCCGGGCATCGCCATAACCGAGATCGGCGATCTCGGTTATGGGCTGAACATCTCGTTTTCGGATGGGCATAACCGGGGGATCTATCCGAAGCCGTATCTGTTGAGTTTGGCGAGGCGGTAGGCTTCCATCTACCCACAATTCGCTGTCATTCCCCGCGAAAGCCGGGAATCCAGTACGCCGCGGCCTCTCCGTACCCCCTTGCTGCCGCTGGAATACTGGGTCGCCCGGTCAAGCCGGACGACGACAGTGGAGTAAGCTGGCACGGACATTGCTCCTCTTTAGAACGATTTAAACGTTCCGGAGGCGGATGATGTTGCAGGCGGCCAATGTGGTTCGCGGGGCTGTTCCCCCGATAGTTCGCCCTGCAGGTGGTTCCTCGCTGCTGCTCACCGAGAACCAGCAATGGATCGGCGGGCCCCCGCCGCTGATGGACAAGCTGACGCCGCGCGAGCGGGAGCAGGTGTTGAAGCAGGGCCGCCGAAAGGTGCTCAACCGCGGCCAGACGCTGTTCAGCCAGGGCGGCAAGCATGACGGCATCTGGCTAATCGAAAGCGGCCGCATCCGTGTGTTCTACACCTCGCCGCTCGGGCGCGAGATCACCCTGGCCTACTGGCATGTCGGAAATTTCGTCGGCGGCCCCGAGGTGTTTGAAGGCACCGTGCATCAATGGTCCGGCGTCGCATCCAGCAATTGCAGCGTCGTGCACCTGCCAGGGAAGGAGCTGCGGTCGCTTGCTGTGGAGATCCCGAGTCTTGCCATCGGCCTGATCGAGGGCCTCACCTTCAAGGGCAAATGCTATTCGGCGCTGGCGCAGATGCTGGGAACGCGCTCGATCACGCAACGCCTCGCGCATCTGCTGCTGCATCTCGTCGAGCTCTACGGTGTCGAGGACGCTGACGGCCGGGTGATTGCTGCCGCCTTCACCCATGCCGACATCGCCCACATGGTCGGCGCTACCCGGCAATGGGTCACGATCAGCCTGAAGCGGATGCAGGAGAAGGGAATCGTCGTGACCAAGCGCTCGCAGATCGTGGTGTGCCGGACCGACGTGCTGGAAGAGATGCGCGGCCAGAGCGGCGATTAGGGTTGGTGCACAGGCAAGCGGCTTTATAGTGCAAGACTGCCCAAGGAGTATGCAATCAGCTTTTCCCGGCAACTAATCGACTGCGGCGGTCATTCCGGATTTGCCCTGCCCGAGCCCTCACCCAATCATGGCAACCACAGCACATCCAACCGAATGAGGATGAGAATGGTCCGCCATCTTCCCACGCTCTCGATCGCGATGTCGGTGACGTCGCTGGCGCTCCTGCTCGCGCAGCCGGCTACGGCGGAAACCGTCACGCTCGGTATCGGAACGCAGGACACCACGACCAACACGGTGACGGCCGGCGTCGTCATCCGGCAGCTTCATCTTCTCGAGAAATATCTGCCGAAGGACGGCAAATATTCCAGCATCAAGTTCGAGCTGGAGTGGCAGAACTTTACGTCCGGCCCGCCCGTCACCAATGCCATGATGGCGAACAAGCTGCAGATCGGCATGATGGGCGACTATCCGCTGATCGTGAACGGCTTCACCTTCGACAGTAATCCCGAGAGCAAGAGCCGCCTGGTCGGCATTGCCGCCTACAGCCTGTCGGGCTCCGGCAACGGCATGGTGGTTCACAAGGACTCGCCATACTACGATCTCGCCGATCTCAAGGGCAAGCTCGTCAGCGTGCCCTTCGGCTCCGCCGCGCACGGCATGGTGCTGAAGGCGATGCAGGATCGCGGCTACCCCGCCGATTTCTTCCAGCTCGTCAGCCAGAGCCCGGAGGTTGGTTCGACCAACCTCCAGGAGAAGAAGATCGACGCGCATGCCGACTTCGTTCCTTTCGCCGAGCTCTTGCCGTTCCGCGGCTTCGCGCGAAAGATCTTCGACGGCGTCGAGACCAATCTGCCGACCTTCCACGGCATCGTGGTGCGCACCGATTTTGCCGAGAAATATCCCGAGGTCGTCGTTGCCTACTTCAAGGCGCTGATCGCCGCTAACCAGTGGCTGCGCGACGATCCCAAGCTCGCCGCCGAAAAGATCCAGGAATGGACCGGAATCAACAAGGAAGTCGTCTACATCTTCCTTGGACCTAGCGGCAACATGACGACAGATCCAACGGTCAAACCAGCGTTGGTCGATGCAGCCGCGACCGACGTCAAGGTCCTCCAGAACCTCGGCCGCATGAAGGAATTCGATCCGAAAAAGTGGGTCGACGACAGCTACATCCGCAAGGCCTATGCCGAGATGAAGCTCGACTACGATGCTCAGCTTGCGAGCACCAGCAATTACGAAATCAAAGGCGAAGACGCTTTCTGCAAGAAGCCGATCACCGATGCGCGCAAGGCCGGTGAGGTCTGGGTCGAGGACGCCGGCATCCTGCCGTTCTCGTCGGCGAGCTGCACCTTGGGGGCCTATGCCGACTTCAAAGCCAAGGGCAAGAAGATTAACGTCGCCTATGTCTTCGATACCACCCGCGGCATCAAGCTGTTCGCCGACCAGGCGTTCTTCGCGGTCGGCAATGGCGAGGTTGCGCCGTTCCTGCTGAAGAAGGACGCCGAAGCCCACGCCGCCAGGATCAGCGGCAAGGTGCTCGGCTTCGACGACGCGGTGAAGGCAGCAGTCGGCGGAGGCAAAACGTGAGCAGCTCCGCCATCCTCAGACATTCCGAGGACAGCATGCCGGCAACAGCAATCGCCGAGGCGGGCTCCGTGCCCGCCACCACACCACAAGCGACACCGCCCTCGTTCGGTACGCTTGCGCTGCGCTGGTACCGGCTCAACCGGGCGGGGCTGCGCGCGACCGCAATCGGCATCATCTCGCTGCTCGCTTTCCTGCTGGCCTGGCACCTGCTCACGACCTATCGCGTCGTGTTCTTCGTACGCTTCACCAACGTACCCTCGCCGCTGGCGGTCTATGCGAGCTTCACCAAGGCGATCCACGATCCAAAATTCCTGCTGCACATCGCCTTGAGCTGCCGGCGTATCCTGGTCGGCTTCTCGCTCGCGGCGATCATCGGCGTGCCGCTTGGCCTCATCATGGGCCGCTTCAAGCTCGTACATGAGATCGTCTTTCCGGTTGCGGAGGTGCTGCGGCCGATCCCGGCGATCGCCTGGGTGCCGATGGCGATCATGCTGTGGCCGACCAACGAGCAGAGCATCGTCTTCATCACCTTCCTAGGCTCGTTCTTCCCGATCCTGATCAATACTCTGCACGGCATGTCGCTGGTCGACCCCGTTCTGGTGCGTGCCGCGCAATGCCTCGGCGCGCGCGAGCGATCGATCTTCCGCGACGTGTATTTTCCGGCCTCGCTGCCGCATATCTTTACCGGTCTCACCGTCGGCATGGGCGTGGCCTGGGTATCGCTTATCGCCGCCGAGATGATCTCCGGTCAGTACGGCATCGGTTACTTCACCTGGGAGGCCTATTCGCTGGTCCAGTACGCCGACATCGCACTCGGCATGATCGCGATCGGCGTATTGGGCCTCGGATCGAGCCTGCTCATCAGGGGCGCGGGACAATTGGTGATGCCGTGGAGGTCGACATGAGCGAGATGCTTGCAAACCCGCCGAAGGGCCACATCGAGGTCAGGAATTTTTCCCTCAGCTATGACAGTATCGAGGGACCGGTCCAGGCCGTCACCGATACGCAAATCCATGTGAGGCCGGGCGAGTTCGTTTCGATCGTCGGACCTTCCGGCTGCGGAAAGTCGACGTTGCTCAATGCGGTCGCGGGCTTCCTCAAGCCGACGACCGGCGTCGTTACCGTCGACGGCGAGCGTGTGAACGGCCCCAGTGCCGAGCGCGGCATGGTGTTCCAGCAATATTCGCTGTTTCCCTGGAAGACGGTGCGGGAGAATGTCGAGTTTGGCCTGAAGATGCGCGGCATGCCGCGCTCGCAGCGCGAACGCGCTGCGCGCACGCTGCTGGGGCTCGCAGGGCTCGAGGCCTTCGAGAAGCATTATCCGGAAAAACTCTCCGGCGGCATGAAGCAGCGCGTCGGCATCGTCCGCGCGCTCGCGACGGGGCCCAAAGTGCTGCTGCTGGACGAGCCTTTCGGCGCGCTCGACGCGCAGACGCGCGTCATCATGCAGCAGATTCTCACCAACATGTGGCAGCGACTGAAGATCTCGGTGCTGTTCGTGACCCACGACATCGATGAAGCGATCTTCCTCTCCGACCGCGTCTACTGCATGACCGCCCGCCCCGGCTCGATCAAAGCAGAGATCCCGATCCCGCTGGAGCGACCACGGCAGCAAGCGATGATGATGTCGTCGGAGTTCCTGGCACTACGCCGCGGACTGATGTCACTGATCCGCGAGGAAAGCATCAAGGCGATGGGCGGTGAGATCACCGATCTGGGCATGCAGGGGCTGAACATCGAGCTGCAGGGGCATTCGCTGGCGGACGTGATTTAGGTTACCGCGCCCCGCCTACGCGGATGACGACTCGCAGGGTGGGCGAAGCGAAGCACGCCCACCATTTTTGTCACGAATGCTGATACATGGTGGGCACGGCGCTTTCGCGCCTTTGCCCACCTTACGGCAGTTTTGTCCTGCTTACTTAAACCAATGCACCAGCGCGATGCTGATGCCGAGCAGCAGCATCAGTGACAGCGTGACCGCAGCCGTCACCCTTCCGCCAACATTGGCAAGCACGCGCACGTCCACGCCGAGGCCGAGTGCAGCCATCGACACCACGGTCAGGAAACTCGTGATCTTCGTCACCGGCCCCACCACCGTACCAGGCACGATCTCCAGCGATCGCAGGGTCGCAAGCGCGAGGAAGCCGAGGATGAACCAGGGGACGAGACGGAAAAACCCGACATTGGTCTTCTTCGCGCCGGTCTGCCAGCGCGAGGCGGCGAGCGAGAGGCCGACGACGACCGGGCCGAGCATCAGCACCCGCATCAACTTCACGAGCGTGCCAATCTGCGTGGCGACGAGCCCCGCCGGCACCGTCGCCGCCAGCACTTGCGGCACCGCGTAAACGGTCAGACCTGCCAGGATGCCGTATTGTGTAGCTGTCAACTGCAACAGCGGAATCAACAGCGGCAGCCCCAGCACAATCATCACGCCGAGGATCGCGGTGAATGAAATCGATGAGGCGATCTCGTCGTTGTTGGCGCCAATGATCGGTGCCACGGCCGCGATCGCCGAATTGCCGCAGATCGAATTGCCGCAGGCAATCAGGATCGACAGCCGCGTCGACAGCCCGAGCAGCCGGCCGAGACCGAAGGACGTGCAAAGCGCGACCACGACGACCGCGGCGATCGATGCCAGCAGCGCGATGCCCGACGCCGCGATGGCGGCAAAGCTGATCGAGGCCCCAAGCAGCATGACCGCGACTTCGAGCAGCTGTTTGGCGCTGAAAGCGATGCCGGACTGCCAACGCGGCGCCGGCTTCCAGAAGCTGCGGAGTGCCATTCCGAGCAGGATCGCCATCACCAGCGCCTCGACATAGGAATGCTCGAAAACGCCCAGTTCCGCCCGCTCGAGCAAGGCCGAGACGCCGGCGACCAGAACGCACAGGAGAATGCCCGGAATCAGCGCCGCAATGCGGCTCGCGGCGGTGGCCGGCTTGGCGTCAGCCGGCGTGGATGCTTGATTCTGCGACACAAATCTCTCCAACAGGAGAAGGATTTATACGCAGCGCCGCTCGATAGGGGAATAAGTTTTCGGCATATCAGGGCCGAGGGAAGTTCTGTGCTTGAGCTGGAATATTCCAGCTCAGAAGATCAGGCTTTTCGCGAGCGAGGCGACGCGGCTGAAGCCGTCATACACGCCGGGCTCGAAGAAGGCCGCACGCGCAAATACGATGCCGGCGACAAGCGACCAGAACAGGCCGGTGCCGACCCGCAGCAGGAGCTTGGACGCACGCGACCGCGGCTGGGTGTCCGTTGCGGACACCAGCTCCTCGCCGAAGGGTTCAAATCCAGTGCGTTCCATGGCCGCCAATCCATCAATTTCTGAACGGAATGTCGTCGTTTCGGCCTCAAACGGCAATGGAAGCGATTGGCGTTTTTTACCTCCGAAGGGGAAACTCTTTCCTCAGGACAGTCCCGGGACGATGGCTTTCTTCTTTCGGCCTATTCGGGCACCGGCCGGCGGCTTACAGGGCCAGATAGCGGCGCCGGATCGCGTCGTTGGCCTTCAGCTCGTCGATTCCGGCGGCGTAGACAATCTGGCCCTTGTCGATGACGGTGGCATGGCTCGCCAGCCCCAGGCAGAAATGCATGTTCTGCTCCGCGATCAGCACAGTCGACCCGAGTTGGCGAAGCTGCCGCAGCAGCTCCCCGATCCGCTGCACAATGATCGGGGCAAGCCCCTCGCTCGGCTCGTCCAGGAGTAACAGCGCGGGATTGCCCATCAGCGTGCGGGCGATCGCGAGCATCTGCTGCTCGCCGCCGGACAGCCGCCCCGCGATGCGGTGGCGCAGCGGCTCGAGCAGCGGAAAGACCTCATAGATGCGTTTGATCGGCCATTCGTCCTGGCCCTCCGGCCCCTTCTTGCGACCGATGGCGAGGTTGTCCTCGACCGTGTGCTCGGGAAAGATCTGGCGATCCTCCGGCACGAAGCCGAGGCCGGCGCGCGCGATATGGTGTGGCCTCTGGCCGGAGATCACCGCGCCGCGAAGGCTCACTCTGCCGCGACGCGGCGGCGCCAGCCCCATGATCGCCTTCATGGTGGTGGATTTGCCGGCGCCATTGCGGCCAAGCAGCGCCATCGTCTCGCCCTGCCGCACCGACAGGCCGACACCGAACAGGATCTGGCTGGTGCCGTAATAGACGTCGAGATCGGAGACTTCGATGATGGCTGCGCTCATGCGGCGGCTCCCGCATGCTCGGTGCCGAGATAGGCCTCGATCACCGCACTGTTGTTGCGGATCTCGTCGGGTGTCCCGGTTGCCAGAATACGGCCATAGCAGAGCACGACGATCTTGGGCGCGATCTTGAACACAATGTCCATGTCGTGCTCGATGAAGACGACGGTGATCTTCTGCGTCTCCCAGAGCTCGCGCACCTTGTCGATCATGCGCCAGCGCTCTTCCGGACCCATGCCTGCGGTCGGCTCGTCCAGCAGCAGCACCTTGGGTTCGAGCACCAGCGCAAGGGCAATATCGAGCAGCTTCTGGTCGCCGTGCGACAGCGTCGCAGCCGTGCGATGGCGTTTGCTCGCGAGGCCAAGCAGCTCCATCACATGCTCGGCGCGGTCGCGCGTTTCCGGCAGCGGAAAGCGCTTGTGCAGCACCGCTGACGTCCGCTGGTCGGCGCTGACGGCAGCCAGCATGGTCTCCTGCACCGTCAGCGATTTGAAGATACTGGCGACCTGGAAGGCACGCCCGATGCCGTGGCGCACGATCTCCGGCGGCGAGCGGCCGGCGAGATCGACGCCGTCGAGCAGCACCTGGCCGGAATCCGGCTTCAGCGCGCCGGTGATGAGATTGAAGAAGGTGCTCTTGCCCGCACCGTTGGGGCCGATCACGGCCGTGAGCGAGCCGTCGGGAAAGTCGAGCGAGACGTCGTTGGTGGCCTTCACGCCGCCGAAGGATTTTGCGAGGTTGCGAATCTCAAGCATAGCTAGCGCCCCTCGCTCGCATCGCGCCGATGCGCGAACCATTCGGCGACGAAATCGAGCAGGCCTTTGCGCAGGCCGAGCGCGAAGAACAGGATGACCACGCCGAGCACGATGCCGTGATATTCGGTGAAGCGCGTCACGGTGTCATTGAGCAGCAGCAGCAACACCGTGCCGACCATCGGTCCGAGGAAGGTCGAGACGCCGCCGAGCATGTTGATGAAAATGCCCTCGCCCGAGATCGTCCAGTAGGCGAACTCCGGATAGGCACCGGAGACGAACAACGCCATCACCATGCCGCCCATCGAGGCGAACAGCGCCGCCAGCACGAAGACGGTGAGCTTGGCGCGCCAGACGTCGATGCCGAGGAAGCTCGCGCGCGCGGCGTTGTCGCGGATCATGCGCAGGGTGTAGCCGAACGGCGATTGCGCAATCTGGCGCATCGCGAGCAGGCCGAGGATCAGCAGCGCGCAGCTCGCGATGTAGAGATGGACGTGGTTGGCGAGATTGATGCCGAGGAATGCGGGACGCGGAATACCGCCGCGCAGGCCTTGATCGCCGCCGGTAAAGGAGGCCCATGACAAAATTGTCGAGTGGATCAGCATCTGGAAGGCGAGCGTCACAAAGGCAAAATAGATCTCCTTCAGTCGTACGCAGATCGCGCCGATGACGGCTGCGATCACGGCCGTGATCGCCAGCGTCGCGACGAAAGCCACGGGAATCGGCACGCCTAGCTTCTGCATGATCAGGCCGAAGCTGTAGGCGCCAAGGCCGAAAAACATGCCGTGGCCGAACGAGGTCAGCCCGGTATAGCCGACCAGCAGGTTGAGCGAGGTCGCGAACAGGCCGTAGGCAGAGCAGCGGATGACGAAATCGAGCAGCGCCTTGCTGCCTGACAACAGCGGCAGGCTCGCGAGAACCGCGAAGGCGACCAGCGCGATCAGGACGTCGCGATAGCGATACAATGCCGCGCCATCGCGCACCGGCGCCAGCGTCTCGGCGCGTCCGGCCTCGAGCTCGGTCATGCCGCCTCCTTGCCGAACAGGCCGGTGGGCTTTGAGACCAGCACGATCACCATGAACAGGTACATCAAGCCTTCCGTGAACAGGGGAAAGCCGAGCGAGCCGTAAGACCTGATGAGGCCGAGCAGCAACGCGCCGATCAGCGCACCCAGGATCGAGCCCATGCCGCCGATCACCGTGACGATGAAGGATTCGATCAGCACCGAAAATCCCATCCCGGGCGTCAGCGACCGCACCGGTGCGGCAAGCGCGCCGGCCAAGCCTGCCAGCATACCGCCGAGTGCGAACACGCCGCCATAGATCAGGCCGGTATTGATACCGAGCGCCGACACCATGCCGGGATTGTGCGCGGCCGCGCGGATCACCTTGCCGATGCGGCTGCGCGACAATCCGATGCCGAGCACGATGGCCGCCACCAGCGCGACGCCGATCAGCAGCAGATAATAAGGCGGCACGACGCCCCCGGCGATGAACAGCGGCATCACCTGGAACGCCGCCGGCATGCCCATCGACCTGAATTCCGGGCCCCAGATCAGGCGCACGACGTCGTCGAAGATCAGCACGAACGCATAGCAGACGAGAAGCTGCATCAGCACGTCGGCGCCGTAGACGCGGCTCATGAAGACGCGCTCGAAGATCAGGCCGAGGATCGCGGTGCCCGCTGCGCCCGCCAGCATCGCCAGCGCAAAGCTCCCGGTGAGCTGATAGGCCGTCATCGCAAAATAGGCGCCGAACATATAGAAGGCGCCGTGGCTGAAATTGACGACCTTGAGCACGCCGAAGATCAGCGTCAGCCCGACCGCGACCAGGAACAGCAGCATGCCGATGATGAGGCCGCTGGTGGTTTGCGTCACCAGGCAGGAGGAACTGGTGAGGCAGCCGGCAAGCGCGTCGAGATCCACGGGAACACTTTCATTGCAGCGCGCCCGAAGCGGCGCGGAGAGCCAAACGAAAACGGCGGAGACGGTCGCCCGTCTCCGCCGCGTGTCGGTTCAGGTGTAACCCTTGCTCTTCTTCCACTCGGCCTCTAACTCGAAGATCGTCTTCCAGTCGCCGGCCTTGACCTCTGGCACATAAGGTTCCTGCGGGATCGTGGTGCCCCAGCCGATCGCGTAGCCGACCAGCGTGTGGTCGTCGCCGCGCATCGTCACGGTGCCGTCGGCGCCGAACGGGCACTTGATGGTGAGACCCTTCAATGTCTCCGCAATCTTCTTGCCGTCGGTGGAATTCGCCTTCTTCGCGGCTTCGGCGAGGAACATCACGGCGGTCGCGTTCTGCCACGACCAGTTGGTCGGGTACTCGTTGTACTTCGCCTTGTAGGCGTCGCCCCAGGCCGCGTTCTCTGGCGTGGCCGGGAAGGTCTTGATGTAGCGGTTGCCGGAGTGGATGCCCTTGGGCAGGTTCTTCACGACGGTGAGCGCGGTGTAGTCCGCCATGTTGACCGCGAACACCTCCATCTGGCCGAACATCGCGTAGATGTTGGCCTGGTCGATGTAGGAGGTGAGATCGCCACCCCACAGGCAGGAGTACAGCGCCTGCGGTTTGGCCTGCAGAATCTTGGTCACCACCTCGGTGTAGTCGGGCTGGAACAGCTTCGGCCAGGACTCGCTGATGATCTCGACATCGGGCGCGAAGCGCTTCAGGTACAGCGTGAACTCGCCGGTGGTATCGCGGCCATAGGCATAGTCCGGCGAACAGGTCGCCCATTTCTTCAGGCCCTTGGCCTTGGAGATCGCGGCGGCGTAGCTGCCGCCGACGATGGAATCGTGAATGCCCTGGCGCACGCAGCGGAACGCGTTCGGGATGTGCTGCTTGGGATCGGCGGTGAGTGAGGACGCTTCCGAGCAGGTGTGAACGCAGAGCACGCCGAGATCGCGCGCTACCTCGTGGACCGCGAACGATCCGGACGAGGCCTCACCATCGATCAGCCACTCGCAACCATCGGTGTTGACGAGCTCGCGCGCGACGCGGGCGGCTTCCTGCGGTTGGCCTTTGGAATCGCGGATCACCATCTCGATCTGCCGGCCGGCGAGGCCGCCGGCCGCGTTGACCTTCTCGACCTCGAGCATCACCGCATTTCGCGACGACGTGCCGAGCTGCGCGACGCGGCCCGACAGAATTGTCGGCATGCCGATCTTGATGGTCTTGGCTTGGGCCCGCGCCACCCACGGCGCGGCAACACTCATCGCACCGGCGCCCATCAGCGCCAGCGTTGAACGGCGGCTGATGCCCGGCGTGCGGGTTCTCGTCATTTTCCCCTCCCTCTTTCGGGTCGGCGTTTCCTGATCCCTGTCGGAGATCGTCTCGTCTCCGTGGGTTCAAGGATTTCAGAGGTAGGGGGGTGACGTCAAGCCAAAGATGAATTACGAGTCAGAATTCATCGATGGAGGCAACGAGGCCGCAACTGGCCCAAAATCCGCGCAATGATCAACCTGTCGAGCTTCATCGCCTTTCATGCCCGGCGCACGCCGGACCAGCCTGCGCTGAAATATCGCGGCGAGGAGATCTCCTATGCCGTCTTCGATGCGCGCATCCGCAAGGCCGCCGGCTGGCTCGCCGCGCAGGGCATCGGTGCCGATGATGTTGTGGCGGTGCTGATGAAGAACAGCGCGGCGTTTCTGGAACTGGTGTTTGCCACCAGCCATCTTGGTGCGGTGTTCTTGCCGATCAACTTCCGCCTTTCACGCGACGAGGTCGGTTACATCACAGGCAATGCCGGTGCGCGCCTCCTGATCGTTGATGATGAATTGGCTGCGAATGCCGCTGGCGCAAGGGTTGTCGTGCTCGACCAGGCCGCCCAGCAGAGCGTCACACGCCTCGCCGGCAACACGCCGCCCGCCCCGATGCATGTGCGCGCGCCGTCCGACCTGATGCGGCTGATGTACACGTCGGGGACGACCGACCGCCCCAAGGGCGTGATGCTCTCCTACGATAATTTCTACTGGAAGTCCGCCGACCAGACCATCGCGCTCGGCCTCGACGCCGGCACGCGACTGCTCGTCGTCGGCCCGCTCTATCACGTCGGCGCGCTCGACCTGCCCGGCATCGCCGTGCTCTGGCACGGCGGCTTCATCCACATCGAACGTAATTTCGAGCCGGAAAGCGCGCTTGCCGCCATAGCGGAAGACAAGCTTAACGCGGCCTGGTTCGCCCCCGTGATGACCACCGCGATGCTGACCTGCCCAACCCGCGACAGCTACGACGTCTCCAGCCTGGCATGGGCCATCGGCGGCGGCGAGAAGACGCCGGAGGCGCGCATCCGCGCCTTCTCCGAATACTTCCGCAATGCGCGCTACATCGACGCCTACGGCCTCACTGAAACCGTCGGCGGCGACACCTTCATGGACGCCGGCCGCGAGATCGAGAAGATCGGCTCGACGGGGCGGGCCATCGCCCATGTCGAGATCGAGATTCGCGATGAGGATGGCAGGACGCTGCCGTCGAACGTCAACGGCGAGATCTGCCTGCGCGGCCCCAAGATCACGCGCGGCTACTGGAAGGATCCGGACAAGACGGCGGCCGCCTTCTTCCGCGACTGGTTCCGCAGCGGCGATGTCGGCTATCTCGACGACGAAGGCTTCCTGTACCTCACCGACCGCAAGAAGGACATGATCATCTCCGGCGGCGAGAATATCGCCTCCTCCGAGGTCGAACGTGTCATCTACGAACTTTCAGAGGTGCGCGAGGTCGCCGTGATCGGCCTGCGCGATCCGCGCTGGGGCGAGCGGCCGGTCGCGATCGTCGTGCTGGCCGAAGGCGCGAGCCTCGAGCTCCCCGCCCTCACCGAACATTGCCGCGCCCGGCTGGCGAGCTTCAAGGTGCCGAAGCAGCTCGTCATCCGCGACAGCCTTCCGCGCAATCCGAGCGGAAAGATTCTCAAGCGCGTGCTGCGCACCGAGCTGGAGACGTCTGAATGACGCAAGCGAATGCCAAGGTCGCAAAGCTCAATCGCGTCGAGCGCAACGCCTGGACCAAGCAGAAGATCTTTGAGGCCGCCACCAAGGTCGTCGGAAAGCATGGCTATGCCGAAGCCTCCGTCGCCCGCATCACCGAAGAGGCCGGCGTCGCGCAAGGCACCTTTTACAATCATTTCGAGAACCGGCAGGAGTTGCTCGACCAGCTCCTGCCGAAGATCGGCCTCGACATGGTCGAGTTCATCCGCGCCCGCACCGGCACGGCGGATGCGGCGCGGCAGGAGATCGCGCGCTTCTCCGCCTTCTTCGACTTCATCCGCGAGGTGCCGGAATTCCTGCGCATCCTCAACGAAGCCGAATTCTTTGCACCGATCGGCTACCAGAAGCATCTCGACAACATCTCGGTCGCCTATGTCCGCATCCTGCGTCGCGCCCGCGGGGCCGGCGCCATCGAGGATTACAGCGACGAGGAATTCGAGGCCATCGTCCACATGCTGATGGGCTCGCGCGGCTATCTCAGCCGCCGCTACTCCTACTCGGAAGGCGGCGTAACCGCCGTTCCCGACCACGTCATCTCCGCCTACCGCAAGCTGATGACGCGTGGACTGTTCAGTTCATCCGGAGATCAGGAAACGCCATGAACATCGGATCTCCACGCCAGCCGCTCGACCTCGCCTCGGCGATCGCCGAAGGCGACATCCGGTGCCTCCTGATGGTGCTGGTACACATGACCGGCGATATGCGCTGGCTCGAGCCGCCGTACTTGCCCAAGCGCGACATCCGCCTCATTCCCGATCCCGAAGCCGGGGTGCCCAAGGAGATCCAGGACGAGATCCGCGCCGCCGTGGTCGAGCTCTTTGCCGACGGCACGCCCAGGCCCGTCATCATCGATCCCGGCGAAGAACTGCTGCTGAAGATGATGCGCAGCTGCCTCGGCGAGAACGTCGCGCCGGAATACGCGCCCTTGATGCGCGAGGAGATGGGATTCGTGCCGCGCGAGCCGCGTTGGACCAAGCGTCCCTCCGACGAAAAGCTCGCGGAACAGCATGTCCTCATCGTCGGCGCCGGCGTCTGCGCCATCGCGCTTGGCGTCGCGCTCGGCCATCTCGGCATTCCCTACACCATCATCGAAAAGAACGGCGAGCTCGGCGGCACCTGGTGGATCAACCGCTATCCCGGCTGCGGCGTCGACACGCCGAACCACTCCTACTCCTATTCCTTCGGTTCGCACAACGAATGGACGCGTTACTTCTGTCAACGCGAGGAGTTGCTCGGCTATCTTCAGAAGGTCGCCGAGGAATACGGCATCCGCAAGCATCTGCGTGTCAACACCGAGCTGACATCATCGCGCTGGGATGAGGAGAAGCGGCGCTGGATCTCTACGCTCAAGACCGAGAATGGCGAAGAGACGTTCGAGTCCACCGCGCTGGTCTCTGCCATCGGCCAGCTAAACGATCCCTCGCGCGCGCGCTTCAAGGGCGAGGAAAATTTCAAGGGAACGATCCTGCACTCGGCGCTGTGGTCGGATGACATCAAGCTTGACGGCAAGCATGTCGCCGTGATCGGCACGGGCGCGACATCGATGCAACTCGTGCCGACCATCGCCGGCCGCGTCGCCTCGGTGACGGTCTATCAGAGGAGCGCACAATGGGCGCGGCCGGTGAAGGGCTACGCCGACCCGATCAGCGAAGGCGCACGCTGGCTGCTGGCGCATCTGCCGTTCTACGTGCAGTGGTATCGCTTCAACATGTTCTGGCGCTACGGCGACGGCCTGCTGCCCTTCCTTCGCAAGGACCCGGCGTGGCCGCATCCCAAGCGTGCCGTCAACAAGGGTAATGACCGGCACCGCCAGGAATTGACCGAATTCATCCTCGCCGAGCTGAAGGACCGGCCCGACCTGATCGCAAAGTGCGTGCCGACCTATCCGCCCTACGGCAAGCGCATCCTGCTCGACAACAACTGGTTCAAGACTCTGACTCGGGACAATGTCCAACTCGTCACCGACACGATCGATCATTTCGACGAGGGCGGCATCGTCACCGCCGACGGCGAGCGCCGTCCCGCCGACATCGTCGTGGTCGCAACCGGCTTCAAGGTCACGGAGATGGCGGCGCGCCTCAACATCAGCGGCCGCGACGGCAAGGATTTGCGGCAGGCCTGGGCCAATGACAACCCGACCGCGTTCCTCGGCCTCACCGTGCCGGGCTTTCCGAACTTCTTCTGCATGCTCGGACCGAACTCGGGCCCGGCACACGGCGGCAGCGTCATTTTCCAGTCGGAGTGCCAGAGCCGCTACATCTCCGCCTGCCTCGCCGACATGATCGAGCAGGACGTCGCCGCCGTCGACGTGCGCCAGGACGTGCTCGACGACTACGTCCGCAAGGTCGATGCCGAGCACGAGACCATGATCTGGACCCATCCGGGCATGAGCACCTACTACCGCAATGCGAGTGGCCGCGTGTTCTCCGCGATGCCCTGGCGGTTCGTGGATTACTGGCGCATGACGCATGACCCCGATTTGGGGCAATACAGGCTGACGAAGGCAGAAGCTTAGGGAGGCTCGCAATGCCCAAGCCATCTGTGCGCATCTACACCGACTACAAGAGCCCCTACGCATTCGTTGCCAACAAGCGGCTGTTCGAGCTCGAAGAAACGCACGGCGTCGAGCTGGAATGGCTCCCCTATACCCTGCGCGTCGCCGAATTCATGGGCACGGTGGAAGAGCGCACGCCGCATTTCTGGCGCAAGGTGCGCTACGCCTATATGGACGCGCGCCGCTATGCCAACGCGCAGGGGCTCGTCATGAAGGGGCCTCGGCGAATCTACGATGCCTTCCATGCCAGCGTCGGCATGCTGTTCGCGCAACGCCACGGCTTCTTCCACCCCTACCACGACGCGGTGTTCCGCAAGTTCTGGAGCCATGAACTGGAGATCGACGATCTCGCCGACATCAGCGGCGTCATCACCGCCTGCGGCGGCTCGGCCAGCGAGTTCGAAGCCTATGTCCACGGCCCAGCCCGCGCCGAGCATGACCGCATCATCGACGAGGCCGAGGCACTCGGCGTGTTCGGCGTGCCCACCATGGTGTTCAACGGCGAGCTGTTCTGGGGCGGCGACCGCATCGATCTGCTGATCGAGCGCATCGAGAAGCCCGAGACGATCGAAGCCGCGCTCGGCAGCCGGCATCGCAAGCCGACGTGACCGCTGTCATAGAACCGTCATCAAATACACCGAGACGTGTAGCGGGGCATATTCGGGACCGCACATGGATTATTTCAAGCGCTTCAACTTCCTGTTCGCAGCACCAGTTTTCGACGCCGACGACCTCGAAGGCAACCGCTTCAACCAGATCATTGAGGAGATCCAGCGCTCCGGATTCGAGGTGGTCCGGGCTCGCAAGCTGGAAGACGCCGAGATGGCGGTGCAGACCGATGCCGCGATCGGCTGCATGGTGGTGGACTGGGGTAAAAAGGGGCTGGAGGGCAAGACCTCCGCGCTGATCAATTTGATGCGCCGCCGAGGCCTCGACTTCCCGATCATCCTCCTGATCCGGCGCAAGCGGTTCGAGGATTTGCCGGTCGAGGTGCTCGACTTCATCGACGGCTATGTCTTCCTGTCCGAGGAGACGCCGACCTTCATCGC
The DNA here is from genome assembly GCF_007290395.2 of Bradyrhizobium cosmicum. NCBI lineage: Bacteria > Pseudomonadati > Pseudomonadota > Alphaproteobacteria > Hyphomicrobiales > Nitrobacteraceae > Bradyrhizobium > Bradyrhizobium cosmicum. The sequence goes on from NZ_CP041656.2 coordinate 4,981,884, forward strand.
CAAGAACCTGATCAGCCGGCTCAAGCAATATGCCGAAACGCTGAAGACGCCGTTCTTCGGCGCACTGGTCGACTATGCCGAGGAAGGCAACCAGCTCTGGACCTGCCCCGGTCACAACGGCGGCGTTTTCTACAACCGCAGTCCGATCGGCCGGGTCTTCGTCGAGCATCTCGGCGAGTCCGTGTTCCGGGACGATCTCGACAATTCCGTGCTCGACCTAGGCGACCTCCTCACCCATGAGGGCCCGGCGCTGAAGGCGCAGAAGGAAGCAGCAGCGATCTTCGGTGCGGAAAAGACCTATTTCGTGCTCAATGGCACCTCGACCTCCAACAAGATCGCGCTCGGCGCGCTTGTCACCGACGGCGACCTCGTGCTGTTCGACCGCAACAACCACAAGGCCGCCCATCACGGCGCATTGATGATCAATGGCGGCATCCCGATCTACGTGCCGACCGTCCGTAACGCCTGGGGCCTGATCGGGCCGATGCGTTGGGACGCCCTCGACGAACAGGCACTGCGCGACGCCATCCGCAACCACCCGCTGGTCGAGGATAAGGACGCCTGGCGCAAGGAGCGGCCGTTCCGCGTCGCCGTCGTCGAGCAATGCACCTATGACGGATCGATCCATAGCGCCGAGATGATTTTGAAGCGTATCGGCCATCTCTGCGAATACATCCTGTTCGACGAGGCCTGGGCCGGCTTCATGAAGTTCCACCCGCTCTATGCCGGCCGCTTTGCGATGGGGCTGGCCAACCTTCCTCCGGATGCGCCCGGCATCATCGCGACGCAGTCAACCCACAAGCAGCTCGCGAGCTTTTCGCAGGCCTCGCAAATCCACATCAAGGACCGCCATATCCGCGGCCAGAAGCGCCGCGTCGAGCACCGCCGCTTCAACGAAAGCTTCATGCAGCACGCTTCCACGTCTCCTTTCTATCCATTGTTCGCCTCGCTCGATGTCGGCGCCCAGATGATGAAGGGCCGGTCCGGCGAGGTGCTGTGGGACGACACGATCCGGCTCGGCATCGAGCTCCGCAAGAAGATCCGTGCGATGCGCCGGGAGTTCGAAGAGAAGGAGCAGAATCCGGATCGCCGCTGGTTCTTCGAGCCCTTCGTGCCCGATCGCGTCGCCATTCCCGACGTCAGCCGCCCCGGTGCCGCGCACAACGTCGCCTGGGAGACACTCTCCACCGACGAGCTCGCCACCAATCCCGCGCTGTGGCAGCTCTCGCCCGACACCAGCTGGCACGGCTTTCCCGACCTCGCGGAAGGTTTTGCCATGACCGATCCGAACAAGCTGACACTGCTGACACCCGGCTTCGACCGCGCCACCGGCGCCTATGCCGAGCACGGCATCCCGGCGCCGATCGTCGCGCAATATCTGCGCGAGAACCGCATCGTCCCCGAAAAGAACGACCTCAACTCCCTGCTCTTCCTGCTCACTCCCGGCGTCGAGGCGAGCAAGGCCGGCACGCTGATCTCCGGCCTCGTCGCGTTCAAGAGGCTGCACGACGACAATGCGCTGCTGGCCGACGCGATCCCGGAGTTCTATCAGCGGCGACAGACGCGCTATGCCGGAGTCCGGCTACGCGATCTCTGCGGCGAGATGCACCGCTTCTTCGGTGATGCCAATGTCAGCGCGCTCCAGGCCCGGCAGTTCATGCCGGAGCACATGCCGGAGATCGCGATGTCGCCGCGCGATGCAGCGCGCCGCCTGATCCGCAACGATGTCGACTATCTGCCGATCGAGGCAATCGCGGGCCGCATCGCGACCACGCCCTTCGTGGTCTATCCGCCCGGCATCGCTACCATCGTTCCCGGCGAGCGGCTGACGGAACGGGCCAAGCCCATGGTCGATTATCTCAAGATGTTCGAAAGCTGCTTCAATACATTTCCGGGCTTCGATGTGGAAATCCAGGGCGTCTACAAGGAGGTCGATGCCCATGGCCGCATCGGGCTCTACACTTACGTCGCCGTCGAGTAGGTGACGATGACCGAAACAGCGATTGCGCGTCCAGACGGCGAGCTGGTGCTGGTCCGGCCATCACGCGAGAGCGATATCGAGGCGATGCTGGCGATCTATCGCCACCACGTCCGCAATGGGGTGCCGCGCGACGTCGAGGGAACAGGCGCGCCGGAGCCGGATGATCTACGCGACCGGCGCAAGAATCTGAAGCAGACCCGGCTGCCGCATCTGGTCGCGACCTTTCGCGGCGAGGTCGTCGGCTATGCCTATGCGGTGCTGTTCCGCAAGCGTCCGGCCTATCGCTACACGGCCAAGCACTCGATCTATGTCCACCACGCCCATCTCGGCCGCGGTGTCGGACGTTTGCTGCTTCAGGAATTGATCGATGCCTGTGCGGCGGCCGGCTTCCGCCAGATGATCGGCTATATCGATGCCGACAACGCCCCCTCGCTGGCGCTCCACGAGAAATTCGGCTTCGCACGCGCCGGCCTGCTTTGCGGTGTCGCCTATCGCCATGGCCGCTGGTCCGACACCGTCATGGTGCAGCGGTCGCTCGGAACCGGCGCGACCGCGCCGCCCCCGGGAACCGCGCCGGGACGATAAGCCTCACGAAGGAAAGTCAGCCGGCTTCACATGGATGCGGTCGGCATGCAGCGACCAGTGCTGCAACGCCTGATCCCGGCAGAACTTCGCCTTGGCCCGCTCCGTGGCTTCGTTCTCGTCAGCCGCGTCGATCTCCAGCGTACCCTGGCAAATCTCGCTCTGCCGACCGTACTCCCCGAGCACGTCCTTCATGAACCTGACGACATAGATGGACATGGGACCTCCTGCTGCCCCGGCAGCCAATCTAATCTCATTTGGACCAAACAGGGGAAGGAGATTTTGACGCGGATCAAGGTTGATGATCTCTGGCCCAAGATTCATTGCGGAACTTTCCGCGCGGGTTTAAGGCCAACTGCCGGCCACCGAAGAGGATCTTCCCTTGCACTCTGTCTCCGATACCGAAGTCACGAATGCCCTGACGTTTCCGATCCTCATTGCGGCCCTGGAAGAGGCGCATCGCCGACCGAAGATGGAGGTTCTGGACGCCTTCCTCGGCGACGAGAAAGGGCAATACGTCATCCGCAGCGCCGTCGATCCCGGCCGGTACATGGCGAGCAAGATGTTCACCAGCTTTCCGGCCAATCTGGCGGAAGGAAAGATGCCGGCGGTGCAGGCCGTTTGCGTGCTGTTCGACGGCACCAACGGGCGGCCGCTGGCGGCGATGGACGGCACCGAGATCACGCATTGGCGCACCGCCGCCGACTCCGCGCTGGGCACGAAACTGCTCGCGCCACCCAATCCCGAAACGCTGCTTTGCGTCGGGGCCGGTGAGATGTCGGAATGGCTGATCCGGGGGCATCGAACGGTGCGACCGTCGCTGCAACGCGTGCTGATCTGGAACAGGAGCGCGGAACGGGCCGATGATCTCGCCAGGCGACTGGCCGCGGACGGCGTGAAGACGGAGACGATCACGGACCTCGATGCCGCGACGCGCGAAGCCAACGTCATCACCGCCTGCACCCGCGCGCATCAACCGCTGATCAAGGGCCGCAATTTGCGGCCGGGCACGCATCTGGACCTTGTCGGCGGCTATACACCGCAAACCCGCGAGGCCGATGACGAGGCAGCGAGGATGTCGCGTGTCTTCGTGGACCGGCAAGAATCCGCCTTCCATGGCGTCGGCGACATCCTGCAGCCAATCGCGAGCGGCGCGATCAGTGAAAAGGATGTTCTCGGCGATCTCTACGATCTCGCCAGTGGCCGCGTGCAGGGGCGCGTGTCACCCTCCGACATCACGTTCTTCAAGAACGCAGGCGGCGGCCATCTCGACCTCATGACTTGCGAGGCCGTGTTCAAGCAGCTCGGCGCAAAGCTGGGGTAGACGCCCTACCCCGGCGTCGTCACGTGGTGATGTCGAGGAGCGAATCCGTCGTTTCGGCGTAAGCCTGAATGACCTTCGCATTGGCAATGAAGCTGTACTTCGCGGTCGCCAGCTGAGCGAACTCGTTGGCAAGATCGACGTTCGGCGCGGCGACCAGGCCGTCCTGGTTTGCAAAGGGAGCGCTCGGGTCGGATTGCGCGGTATAGCTCGGCGAAACCGTCGACACGGTCGCGACCGTACCGCCCGGCGTCGAGCCGCTGGATTGGGAGACCTGATCGACCCGCAGCGGCACGTAGGCCGCAGGAAACGTCGGCGCGATGCCCGGACTGCCGGCAGCAGGCGACGGGCTCGACCCGCCTGTCGCAGGCAGCGGCCCGGTCGTGTTGGCGTTGGCGATGTTGCTCGCGGCCACGTTCACGCGCAGGCTCGCCGCAGAAAGTCCGGATGTCGCAATCGAGAATATGCTCATGCCCCCTGATCTAGAGGACAAGTCATACGCGTTCCCTCACGCCATCAGTAAAATCGGCCGCATTCTATTTGCACCCTCGTAACCACGGCCAGAGCGCAATCAGACCTCTCGCGCGCCGCTACCCCGGCGCCACGCCGAAGGCCTGCTTGAAGCGCTCGGCATAGCGAGGCCAGACCTCGGGATTGATGATGCGCGGCGGGCGCTTGCCGTCGAGCGTGTCCAGCACCTGCTCGGCGGCGATGCGGCCCATGTTCTGGCGCGCCTCGATGGTGACACCGGCGGTGTGCGGGCTGGCCAGCACGTTGTCGAACTGGAGCAGCGGATGCTCCGGCGGCGGCGGCTCCTTGGACCAGACGTCGATGCCGGCACCGGCAATGCGCTTGTCGCGCAACGCCTGGAGCAGCGCGTCCTCGTCGTGGATAAAGCCGCGCGCGGTGGTAATGAAATAGGCATGCGGCTGCATCAGCGCGAACTCGCGCGTGCTGATCATATTGCGGCTCTTTTTGTCGAGCGGACAGGAGATCGAAACGAAATCGGCACGGCGCAAGAGCTCGTCGAGCTCGACCTTCTCGCCGCCCCGCTCGGCCATCACCTCGGCAGTGAGGTACGGATCGTAGGCCAGCACCTTCATGCCGAACAGACCCTTGCAGAGTGCCGCGATCCGGCGGCCGACATTGCCGAGACCGATGATGCCGACGGTCTTGTGCTCGACCTCGTTGCCGACGAGCTCGTTGCGGTTGACGTTGGACTCCCTGCGGAGCTTGCGGTCGGACTGGATGATGCGCTTGGACAGTGTCAGCATCATCGCCAGCGCGTGTTCGGCAACCGAATGGGCGTTGCCGCCGGACTGGTTGACGACCAGAACGCCCGCATCGGTGCAGGCCTCGACGTCAACAGGATCAAAGCCGGCGCCGTTGCTCGACACGAGCAACAGGTTCGGCGTTCGCTTCAGGAAGCCGGCATCGACATGGAAATGCGGCGCGAGCTCGTCGCGGGCGGCGCCGATCTGGTAGACATGGGCGGCGCTGATGATCGGCGCGTAGAAATCCTCGGGACTCTCGTTCTCGATGCGATCGAGCCGGACGTCGGGCCGCGCCTTCAGGATGTCGATATAGATCGGGTTGGCCAGGTATTTGACGTAGAAGACGCGCTTGCTGTTGACGGACATCAGGACCCTTCCGGCTCTATCGAGGAGACCCGCAAGGTCAGCGCGATGCGCGCTCCGTCCATGCGTCCCTCCCGTTTTCTCGTTGTCGCCGCTTATGACATGGCGGGGCTGGCCACGGCAGGCCTTCTGGCGCAGATCACGGTGCCGGCCCGGACATGTTGACAATCCCGCTGCCCGCGTCAAGTTCGGGAGATCGCCGCGACGGCCAGAACGAAGAAGCATGCGCGGCTCAAGGGAGAGCGCAATGGCGATTGCGGAGCAGCAGACCTCGCCCCAGGTGACGCAGGGGTCCAGCGACAAGAGCTGGCATGGCATCGTCCTGCAAACCCTGAAGCGAAACGAGATCAGCCTCATCCCTTACGTGCCCGACCGCGTGCTGACGCCGCTGATCCAGAACCTGCACGCTGACCCCTTCTTCACGACCTTTGCCACCGCCCGCGAGGAAGAGGCCGTCGGCATCGTCTCGGGCGCCTGGATGGGCGGACGGCGCGGCGCCGTGCTGATGCAGACCTCGGGCTTTGCAACGCTTGCCAACGTGCTGGCCTCGCTGGCAGTGCCCTACCAGATCCCGCTGATCATGTTCGTGTCCGAGCGCGGCACGCTCGGCGAGTTCAACTACGGCCAGTCGCTGGTCTGCCGCACCATGCGCCCGGTGCTGGACTCGCTGGCGCTGGAGCATCACACCATCACCCGGCTAGACGAGCTCGAATTCATCGCCGACCGCTCGATCAAGCAGGCCGTCACGACACAGGCGCCGGTGGCGCTGATCCTCAACCCGCTGCTCACCGGCGGCAAGACGTTCGACAAGTGAGCGCCGCCATGAACACGCGCAATACCAAGGTGATGAACCGTTTCGACGTGACCTCGCGCCTGATCACAAAACTCAAGCACGAGGAAGCCGTGATCGGCGGCATCGGCAACACCAATTTCGACCTTTGGGCCGCGGGTCACCGCCCGCAGAATTTCTACATGCTCGGCAGCATGGGCCTCGCCTTCCCGATCGCACTGGGCGTCGCACTCGCGCAGCCCGCCCGCCGCGTCTTCGCACTCGAGGGCGACGGCTCGCTTCTAATGCAGCTTGGTGCCCTCTCGACGATCGCGACGTTGAAGCCGAAGAACCTCATCATGATCGTGATGGACAACGGCATCTACCAGATCACCGGCGCACAGCCGACGCCGGCCGCAAGTGTGGCCGACATCGTCGGCATCGCCACAGCTTCGGGGCTCGCCAACAGCGCCTGGGCCGCGGACGAGGAGGATTTCGAGCGACTGGTCGACACGGCGATGTCAGCTTCCGAGCCGAGCTTGATTGCCGTCCGCATCGACGACAAGCCGGGCGTCGGCACCACCCGGCGCGATCCCGTGCAGATCCGGGAACGCTTCATGCACGGCCTCGGTGTGCGCGAGCCACTTTAACGTTTCGTCATTAACTACACGACGATCTGATCCCGGCCGCGTAGCCGGCTGTTGCAAATCCGTGCTATCCGGACCGGATGTCCATTTTTGTTCGCTGTTTTGCCTGGCTGCTGGCAGCCGCCGTCACTTTCGCGACCCTCGGCCCGCCCGGCCTGCGGCCCCATTCCGACCTCGGCCAGGATGGCGAGCATGCACTGGCCTTCGTCCTGGTAGGGTTGGCCTTCGGCCTCGCCTACCGGAATCGCCGCTGGGTCGTCGCCGCCGTCGCGGTGGTCCTGATCGGCGTGCTCGAACTGATGCAATTCTGGGCGCCCGGACGCCACGCGCGCCTGGAAGATTTTCTCGTCGATGCAGCTACGGCCTGCGCGGGCTTTGTGCTCGCGGCCGCCGCTGATTGGGCCATGGCGCGCCTTCGTGCCAGTTCTGCGGTCACAAGCGAAGGCCCCGCGGAGTGACGCTCCGCAGGGCCTGTCTTCTCTAAACGCCTGTGCTCTGGCCGGTCAATCGATGATCTTGACGACCCGGCGCGTGCGCGGCTCGACGATCACACGACGATCGTTCACGACCGCATAGCGGTACTCGGTGTAGTTCGGCACGGGACGCAACACCACAGTCGGGGGCAAAGGCTCGCCGACCACGACGCGCTCCTCGACCACGACAGAGTCGGAGCGCGGGATACCACCCAGGATCGCGTTCGGGATTTCCAGGCCAGCGCCGACGGCCGCACCCACGGTGCCGCCGACCATCGCCCCGACCGGACCGCCGATGTCGCCACCCGCGCGTGCGCCGTTCCGGGCGCCCTGTTCGGTCGTCGACTGGGCAAAGGCCGCGCTCGATGCCAGCAGCGATACGGCAGCCAACGAAATTGCAAGACGGGTCTTCATGTCCACACTCTCCAGTGTTTGTTGATGCGCCTTCAACCGCGGCGCCGGACCATTGTTCCGGTTCCATCGCCACGAAAAATGCATCGTTGCTGAGAGTGTTACCGCGTAACAGTTCAGGCGACGGCAACCTCGTGACCCGCCATCAGTTCCAGCGCCCGTACCATCGCGGAGTGATCCCAGCCCTTACCGCCATGGGCTGTGCAGGACGAGAACAATTGCTGCGCCACCGCCGTGCTCGGCAACGACAAGCCGAGCGCGCGAGCGCCTTCGAGCGCGAGGTTGAGATCCTTCTGGTGCAGCTCGATGCGGAAGCCGGGCTCGAAATTGCGCTTCACCATGCGCTCGCCATGCACCTCGAGGATGCGAGAGGACGCAAACCCTCCCATTAGCGCCTTGCGCACCAGCGCGGGGTCGGCCCCGGCTTTGGATGCAAACAACAGCGCTTCGCCGACCGCCTCGATCGTCAGCGCGACGATGATCTGGTTGGCGACCTTCGTGGTCTGGCCGTCACCATTGGCACCGACGCGGGTGACGTTCTTGCCCATTCTGTCGAAGATCGGCTTCATGGTGTCGAAAGCCCGCTCCGGCCCGCCGACCATGATGGTGAGGCTTGCAGCCTTGGCGCCGACCTCTCCGCCGGACACCGGCGCGTCGAGATAGTCGGCCCCGAGCGCCTCGATCTTCCCGGCGAACTCCTTGGTCGCCAGCGGCGATATCGAACTCATATCGACGACGATCTTGCCCTTGGAAACGCCGCTTGCGACCCCGTCCTTGCCGAACAGCACCGCCTCCACATGTGGCGTATCCGGTACCATGATGATGACGGCATCCACCTCCTCCGCGACCTCCCTAGCCGACTTGCAGGGGACACCGCCGGCTGCGATCAGCTCGGGGGCAACAGCTGCGACGTCATACAGGAGAACGCGATGGCCCGCGGCCAGGAGATGGCCGGCCATCGGCCGTCCCATGGTGCCAAGTCCGATGAAGCCGACGTCGATCATGGGTTTAGCTTTCTCTCAGTTGAATAGACGAAATCGGTGCACCTCTCCCGCTTGCGGAGAGGTCGGCGCAACACGCCGGGTGAGGATTCTATCCACTGGGGGATTTTCTCGCTGTCCCATCGCGGAGACACCCTCTCCCCAACCCTCTCCCGCAAGGAGAAGAGGTAGTGCACCGACGCTGTATCTCACGTCTCGAAAGTCTGCGCCGCGTGCCAGGACAGGCCTTCCAGCGTCGCGGTGCGCGGCTTGTATTCGCAGCCGACCCAGCCGCGATAACCGATCGCGTCGAGGTGACGGAACAGAAAGGGATAGTTGATCTCGCCGGTGCCAGGCTCGTTGCGCCCGGGATTGTCGGCAAGCTGGATGTGCGCAATCTGCGGCAGATATTCCTGCATGGTACGGGCGAGATCGCCCTCCATGATCTGCATGTGATAGATGTCGTACTGGATAAACAGATTGTTCGATCGCACCTCGGAGATCAGCTGCACGGCCTGCTCGGTACCGCTCAGGTAGAAGCCGGGAATGTCGAGCGTGTTGATCGGCTCGACCAAGAGCCTGATGTTTTCGCGCGCCAGCGTCGAGGCCGCAAAGCGCAAATTGCCAACCAGCGTCTCCTGTAGCTCGCGCGGATCGGCATCGACAGGCGCGATGCCGACGAGGCAATTGAGCTGCTCGCATTCGAGCGCCTTGGCGTAATCGATGGCGAGGAACACGCCATCGCGGAATTCGGGGGCGCGATCCGGGAGGATCGCAATGCCGCGCTCGCCCTTGGCCCAATTGCCGGCGGGCAGATTGTGCAGGACCTGCGTCAGCCCGTGGGATTTGAGCTGCTCGCGCAGCTGCGCCTTGTCGAAATCATAGGGAAAGAGATACTCGACCCCGGCAAAGCCCGCCGCTTTCGCCGCGGCAAAGCGGTCGATGAACGGCATCTCGTTGAAGAGCATGGTGAGGTTGGCGGCGAATTTCGGCATGATGCTGTCCCCTATTCCGCCGGCTGAAGCACGCCGGGCCTGATGGTCCCGACCTCGTCGAGAGCCAGGTCCAGCACCTCCTCGAACTCGACGATGTTGTCGATCTCCGTGCCCATCGCGATGTTGGTGACACGCTCGAGGATGAACTCGACCACCACGGGCACACGGTGCTTGGCCATCAATTCGCGCGCGGTCGCGAACGCGGCCTGGGAGTCTTTGGGGTCGGTGACGCGGATCGCCTTGCATCCGAGGCCTTCGGCGACCGCTACGTGGTCGACGCCGTAGCCACCCAGCTCGGGCGCATTGATGTTCTCGAAGGAAAGCTGGACGTGATAGTCCATGTCAAAACCGCGCTGGGCCTGGCGGATCAGGCCGAGATAGGAATTGTTCACGACGACGTGGATGTAGGGCAGATTGAACTGCGCCCCAACCGCCAGCTCCTCGATCAAAAACTGGAAGTCGTAATCGCCGGACAGCGCGACGAGCTCACGCTCAGGACACGCCGCGCGCACGCCGAGCGCCGCGGGCAGCGTCCAGCCCAGCGGACCTGCCTGCCCGGCATTGATCCAGTTGCGCGGCTTGTAGACGCCGAGGAATTGCGCGCCGGCAATCTGCGACAGGCCGATCACGGTGACATAGGTGGTGTCGCGGCCGAACGCCTTGTTCATCTCCTCGTAGACACGCTGCGGCTTGATCGGAACGTTATCGAAATGGCTCTTGCGCAGCATCGTCTTCTTGCGATCGCGGCAGGACGCGGGCCACGCCTGGCGCTCGCGGAGCCTGCCCGACCGGCGCCACTCCCTGGCGACGGTGACGAACAGTTCGAGCGCAGCCTTCGCGTCCGAGACGATGCCGAGGTCGGGATTGAACACGCGGCCGATCTGGGTCGGCTCGATATCGACATGTACGAAGGTACGGCCCTTGGTGTAAGTCTCGACCGAGCCGGTGTGCCGGTTGGCCCAGCGATTGCCGATGCCGAGCACGAAATCGGATTCGAGCATGGTGGCGTTGCCGTAGCGGTGACTGGTCTGAAGACCCACCATGCCTGCCATCAGCACGTGATCGTCGGGGATCGCGCCCCACCCCATCAGCGTCGGCACCACCGGGACGTTGGCGATCTCGGCGAATTCCACCAGCAGATCGGAAGCATCCGCGTTGATGACGCCGCCGCCCGCCACGATCAGCGGCCGCTCGGCCGCATTCAGCATCTCGAGCGCCTTCTCGACCTGTTTGCGCGTCGCGGCCGGCTTGTAGACCGGCAGCGGCTCATAGGTCTCGTCGTCGAACTCGATCTCGGCGAGCTGCACGTCGAGCGGCAGGTCGATCAGCACCGGCCCCGGCCGGCTCGAACGCATGACGTGAAAGGCTTGGCTGAACACCCGCGGCACCAGCGCGGGCTCACGCACGGTCACCGCCCACTTCGTCACGGGCTTTGCGATCGATTCGATGTCGACGGCCTGAAAATCTTCCTTGTAGAGCCGCGCCCGCGGCGCCTGCCCGGTGATGCAGAGGATCGGAATGGAGTCTGCAATCGCCGAATAGAGCCCTGTGATCATATCTGTGCCGGCTGGTCCCGAAGTGCCGATGCAGACGCCGATATTGCCCGCTTTCGCCCGCGTATAGCCCTCGGCCATGTGCGAGGCGCCCTCGACATGGCGCGCCAGGATGTGGCGAATCGAGCCGCGCTTCTTCAGCGCCGAGTAAAGCGGATTGATCGCGGCCCCGGGAACACCGAAGGCCGTCGAGATGCCCTCCTTCTCCAGGATTCGGACGGCCGCATCGATAGCTCGCATCTTCGCCATATCGGACCTCGCTCGGGTTGCGTCAGCGAGCGAGATCATCAGGCGTGCGAGATGCGATCTCAACGAGAACGATTTTATTTTCCACGATGCGGCAGCCGTGGAAAAATCGTGGGCGTCTCAGGCGGTTAGATCGAGAAGGACGTGAAAGCCGCTCACTCGAACAACGGCGCCAGCTCCATTTGCGGCACCAGCACCAGACCCTTGTCGGTGATGCGAATTTCCGGAATGACCGATAGCGGAATCAAATTGAAGCCCATGTAGGGGATGGTGCAGCCGGCCTCAGCCCATTCCTTCTTCAGTACCTTGACCTCTTCGGCGACCTCCGTGACGCGCTTGTCAGAGAGCAGGCCGGCAATCGGCAGCGGCACCAACGCCCGCACCTTGCCGTCGGCGACGACGCAGACGGCGCCCTGATGCTGCTTGATGGCAGCGATCGCAACATGCATATCCGGCTCGTTGGTTCCGGCAACGATGATGTTATGGCTGTCGTGCCCGACGCTGGAGGCGACCGCGCCGCGCTTCAGGCCAAAATCATTCAGGAGACCATAGGCGACGTTGCCCGCCGATTTGCCGTGCCGCTCGACCACCGTAACAAAGCACAGGCCGTAACGCGCGAACAGCGACGGCCAGTCCTTGGCCGGTTCGATCGCGACTTTCTCGTGGATCAGCGTGATGCCTGGCAGCGCGGTCCTGATGGCGTTGACCGTGCAGGCCTTCGCCGGCAATTCGGGCGTCAGCTTCAACTTGTCCGGCAGCTTCACCGTCGCGTAGGCTGCCTTCGGGTATTGATAGCGCTGCGACAGCGCCTGATCGAGACGCGGCGTGATCTTGCCGTGCTCGACCACGAGCTCGCCGCCGTACCAAGTGCAGTGCGGCCTGAGCTGGTCGTCCATCAGCACGAGATCGGCGCGGCGGCCGCCGCCGAGCCCGCCGATATCGCCATCCATGCCGAAGCGCGTCGCAGCATGCAACGAGCCCATCGACCAGGCCTGCTCCGGCGACATTCCCGCCTTCACCGCTTCGCGCACCACCCAGTCGAGGCCGAACAGCAGGAGGTCGTCGGCATCGCGGTCATCGGTGCACACGGCCGTGCGCTTGTGCGAGGCACCGAGTTCGGTGATGGTGCGGATCGCCTGTGGCAGCGAGTGCCAGGGCGTGGTCGGCGGCCCGCCGCGCAGAAATACCCAGACGCCGGCATCGAGCAGATCGTCGGCGATGTCGCGGTCGATCGCCTCGTGCGTGTCGGTGACGCCTGATGCCGCGTAGGCTGCGACAAACTCGCGGCCATAGACATGGCCGGACACCGGGCGACCGCGCTTCAGGGCGGCGGCGAGGATGGCATGGCTGCGCTCATCGCCCATCGTGACAGGCACGAAATCCATCTTCTCGCCGAGCGCCACCGCCTCAGGCCAGCGGTCGAACAGGCCAGCGATCTTGTCCGGCGTGAGATCGCCGCCCGCCGTCTCCAGTTCGGCCGAGGTCGCAGGCACCGTCGACGGCACCGTCAGGAAGATCGAGAGCGGCGCCTCGCGCGCGTCCTCCAGCATCGCCTCGACGCCGGCGACATCCATGACGTTGCCGATCTCGTGGCTGTCGCAGAAGATCGTGGTGGTGCCGTTGAGGAGTGCCGCCTCTGCGTAAGCGCAGGCCGTCACCATCGAGGACTCGATGTGAATGTGAGGGTCGACCAGACCCGGCGCGATGATGCCACCGGCCGCGTCGAACAGCGACATGTCGCTCCAGACTTTCTTCGCTGTCCCCGTTGGCTTGACCGCGGCGATACGGCCGCCGGAGATCCAGATCTCTCGGTTGACGTGGATGCGCTCCGAATAGGTTGATAGCACCCGGGCACCGGTGACGACGAGATCCGGCGCAACGCGCGCGGACGCGACATCGGCGAGGCGCCGGGTCATCGCATGCAGCGGTGCGACGGCGAAGCGGGTAAGTCTTGTCATCGGGATCCTCGCGTGGCGTTACGGCCAGGCGATGGTTACGCCCTGCGCTTAACCGGGCAAGCGCAAATGTAACGGCACCCGCTGCTCAGGCCTTAGGCGCTGAACCGCCCGTCGCTCCGGCTCTTGCGGGTCTGCGCGGGTTCCGCCGTCTCGGCGATGGTGCGGCAGTGGGCTTGACCCGTATTCGCATCGCCCGGCCCTTGGATTCATCTATCTCGAACGAATTCGTCTTGCGCACGAGGTCGCTGAGCTTGCGGAAGCCGAACGTTCTCGGATCGAAATCGGACGCCAGATTGGCGAGCTGCCGCCCGACTTCGCCGAGCGCGACCCAGCCGTCCTCGCTCTCCATCTGGGTAATGACCTTCTTGATGATGGGAGTGGCTGCATCGGGCGGCTGCAGCGACGTCGATTTCGCGGCGGCGTCCTGCGTGGTCGCCGGAACGGCAAGCAGGTTCTCGGTGTAGACGAACCTTCGGCAGGCCTGTCGGAAGCTTTCCGGCGTCTTCTGCTCGCCGAACCCGAAGACGTCGACGCCCTGTTCCCGGATGCGGGCGGCGAGACGGGTGAAGTCGCTGTCGGACGACACCAGGCAGAAGCCATCGAAGCGGCCGCTGTGAAGCAGGTCCATGGCGTCAATGACCAGGGTTATGTCGGACGCATTCTTTCCCGTCGTATAGGCGAACTGCTGCTGCGGGATGATGGCGTGTTTCGACAGGATGTCGGCCCAGCCCCTCGATCGCGCATTGGAGAAGTCGCCGTAGATGCGGCGAACGCTGGCCTCGCCGATCTTGGCGATCTCCTCGAACAGCCCATCCGCGATCTTCGCGGAAGCATTGTCGGCATCGATCAGGACGGCGAGACGGGGCGAGCGAAGTTCCGACGGCATGGCGTTTCCCCAGGAGATAGACGCAGCATTAGACGACGCGAGCGCCGGGACGGCTAGTCCTCGTTCGCCTTGAAGCGTCCCATCCCCTTCAGCACGAATGGGGCCAGCAGCGCAATCAGTGCGAGGCCGAGCAGCGTCGCCGAGATCGGGCTCTGCAGCAGCGTCATGGGATCGCCGAGGCTGATCGCGAGCGCACGTCGCAACTGGCTCTCGGCGATCGGGCCGAGGATCAGGCCGACCACGACGGGCGCGATCGGAAAATCGAACCGGCGCATCAGGAAGCCGAGCACGCCGAAGCCGGCCAGCATGGACAATTCGACCACCGACGGCTTGGCCGCGATGGTGCCCATGGTCGCGAAGACGAGGATGCCGGCATAGAGCCAGGGCTGCGGGATCGCGAGCAGCCGCACCCATAGTCCCACCAGCGGCAGGTTGAGCACGAGCAGCATGCAATTGGCGATGAACAGGCTCGCGATCAGGCCCCACACCAGATCGGGCCGCTCGGCGAACAGCAGCGGCCCCGGGTTGAGGCCGTATTGCTGGAAGCCCGCCAGCATCATCGCGGCGGTCGCCGAGGTCGGTAATCCCAGCGTTAAGAGCGGCACCAAGGTGCCGGCGGCGGAGGCGTTATTTGCGGCTTCGGGCCCAGCGACACCTTCGATCGCACCCTTGCCAAATTCTTCCGGGTACTTGGTCAGCCGTTTCTCGCAGGAATAGGACAGGAAGGTCGGGATCTCCGCGCCGCCCGCCGGCAACGCGCCGATCGGGAAACCAAACATGGTGCCGCGCAGCCACGGCTTCCACGACCGCTTCCAGTCTTCCTTGGTCATCCACAGCGAGCCGCGCACCGGCTCGAGCTTCTCCTCGGTATGGTGCCGGCGTGATGCGACATAGAGCGCCTCCCCCAGCGCGAACAGGCCGACCGCGAGCGTCGTCACCTCGACGCCGTCGAGCAATTCAGGGACGCCGAACGCAAGCCGCGCCTGACCGGTCAGCTTGTCGATACCGACGAGGCCGAGCGTCAGGCCGATGAACAGGCTGGTGAGGCCGCGGACCGGGGAATCGCCAAAGGTCGCCGACACCGTGACGAAGGCGACGCACATCAGCGCAAAATAATCCTCGGGTCCGAAGCGCACGGCGAAATCGACCAGCCAGGGCGCGAGGAAAGCAAGACCGATGGTGGCGATGGTGCCGGCGACGAAGGAGCCGATCGCCGAGGTCGCGAGCGCCGGCCCGCCGCGGCCGGCCTTGGCCATCTTGTTGCCTTCGAGCGCGGTCGCCATCGAGGCGCTCTCGCCGGGCGTGTTGATCAGGATCGCAGTCGTCGACCCGCCATACATGCCGCCATAATAGATGCCGGCGAACATGATCAGCGAGCCGCCGGGGTCGAGCTTGTAGGTCACTGGCAGCAGCAGCGCGACCGTGAGTGCCGGGCCGATGCCGGGCAGCACGCCCACGGCAGTGCCGAGGAACACGCCGATCAGCGCATAGAGCAGGTTCATCGGCTGGACGGCAACCGCCATGCCATGCGCCAGCGCCGCAAAAGTGTCCATCACAGCAGTCGCTCCAGCGGGCCGGTCGGAAGGCTCAGCGTCAACAGCCGGTCGAACGCGAGATAGATGAGGGTGGACATCACGAGGGCAATGACGCCGTCGACCAGGATGGCGCGGCGCCCGAACGCCGCCGACGTCGTCACGAACAGCGCCGACGTCGCCAGGATGAAGCCGCCGCCGAAGCCGATGATGGCGATCAACAGCGCAAGGCCGACGAGGATCAAAACCACCGGCACGGGATCGGCGCTCTCGCGCGGCGGCAAATTGCCGCGCAGCGCGTCGACGAAGTTGCCGATCGCGAGCAGTGCGAGCCCACAAGCAATCACGACCGGCATCGCCTCCGGCCCCATCCCGTACATCGTCGTGGATTGCAGACCGCGCGCATCCCAGACCAGCACCGCGGCAAGGCCTGCGAGCAATGCAGCAATGACGATGCCGGCGCGATCGACGCGCCGCGGCGGCTGGGCCGGATCGCCTGAGGTCATGACTTGACCAGGCCGACAGACTTCAGCACGTCGGTGACGCGCACCGTTTCCTTCTTCAGGAAGTCGGCGAAGGCGTCCCCGCCGAGATAGGCGTCCTCCCAGCCTTTCTGCTTGAGGATTTCCTTCCAGGCGTCCGACTTCACCATCTTCTCGACCGCATCGCTCAAGGTCTTGCGCTGCTCCGGCGTGATGCCGGGAGGCGCGACCACCGAGCGCCAGTTGGCGATCACGAGGTCGATGCCCTGCTCCTTGAAGGTCGGGATGTCGCTGCCCGGGATGCGCTTCTCCGAGGTCACGCCGATCGCGCGCAGCTTGCCGGACTTGATCTGCCCGTCATATTCGCTCAGCCCGGAAATACCCGCGGTGACCTTGCCGCCAAGGATCGCGGCGAGCGATTCGCCGCCGCCAGAGAACGGGATGTAGTTGATCTTCTTGGCGTCGGCGCCCACGGCGCCGGCGAACAACGCCGCCATCACGTGGTCGACACCGCCAGCCGAGCCGCCGGCGAAGGTCACCTTGGCGATATCGGCCTTCACCGCGGCCGCCAGATCCTGTGCGGTCTTGATCGGTGAATTCGCGGGGACCACGATCACCTGGATTTCCTCGGTCAGGCGCGCGATCGGCGTCACCTGCTCGAGCGTCACCGGTGATTTGTTCATGGCGAGCGCGCCCACCATGACGAAGCCGTTGACCATCAGCTGGTTGCCGTCACCCTTGGCGCCGTTGACGAACTGCGCGATGCCGACGCTGCCGCCGGCACCGGGAACGTTGATGACCTGCACGCTGCGCGCGACACCCGCGGCAACCAGCGCCTGCTGCATCGAGCGCGCGGTCTGGTCCCAGCCACCGCCCGGTGCCGCTGGCGCCATCAGCTTCAGCTCGAGCTGCTGGGCGAAGGCAGGCGTCGCTGCGGCAAGGGTCAGCGCGACGGCTGCGCCGACAAGGCGCGCGGGAAGTTGGAACATGAGGGCATCTCCAGGCTCATGCGGACGTTTGCCGCATTGTGTCGTTTGGTCGCATATCAGCCAAAATGGCCGATGCTGTCCAGCGACAGGGCCCGTGTTCCCAGTTAGCCGGAAGCCGGCATCCTCCCGCCAAGCGCGACCGTCAGCTCGCCGGCGACTTCGCGCACGATCTGGCCGATTTCCGGCAATCTGTCCTCGGTCATGCGGCTGGTCATGCCCGAGACGGAAATGGCCGCGAGCGGCTCGGCGCAGTCGTTGTAGACCACTGCGGCAATACAGCGCAGGCCCATGCAAGCCTCTTCATCGTCGAGCGCATAGCCCTGCTTGCGGATTCTCTCGAGCTCCTTGAACAGGTCGCTCGGGCGTACGATCGATTTCTCGGTCAGGCGGGGCATGCCGTGATGACGGATCACGGCGCCGACGTCCTCGTCGGAATAGGTCGCCAGCACCGCCTTGCCGACCCCCGACGTCACCATGGCGACGCGGCCGCCGACCTGAGTCAGCGAGCGCATGATCTCGCGGCTCTCCATCCGGGTCAGCATGATGATGAATTCATCGTCGACCATGGCGAGGTTGGCGGTTTCGCGGGTGAGGTCGCGCAGCTTGCGAAGGTAGGGAATCGCCTGCGCCGAGAAATTGCGCCGCCGCGCGAAGCTCGCGCCCACGGTAAAACTGCGTACCCCGACATGCCATTTGGATTCGGCGCGGTCGAACTGGACGAAGCGGCGGCTCTCCAGCGTCGCCAGCAGGCGGTGCACGGTGGAGGCCGACAGGCCGGTGCGGACGGCGAGGTCGCTGAGGCGATAGCCTTCGTCGTCTTCGGCGAGCGTTTCGAGGATCGACAACGCGCGGTCGACAGATTGAACGCCGCCATCACGGGCCTCGTGGTCGGCCTCCGCAGGCGATCGAGGCTCGAGCGATTTGCGCCGGATCACGTTCTTGCTCATCGCGACCTGACTGTTCTCACCTCTCCCTGCGAACAGGGAGAGGTGAATGGACGTCACCGTACTCAGAGCAGCCCTGCCCCGCGCGCCCACTTATACTTGGCGCCGAGCACCTCGACCGGAAGCTCGGTCGAGTAGGCATAGGCCGGGATGCCGTTCTGGTAGAGATATTCGGCGGCTTCCTCGACCTCGACGTCGCCGGCGAGCGAGGCGACGATCGGCTTCACGAAGCCCTTGGCCTCCATCTCCTTCTTCACCTCGACCATGTTGCGGGCGAACACCATCGGCGGCGTGACGATGGTGTGCCAGTAGCCGAGGATCAGCGAATGGATGCGCTCGTCCGACAGGCCGAGCTTGACCGTGTTGACGTAGGTGATCGGCGGCTCGCCGCCGGTGATATCCACAGGATTTCCTGCCGCGCCGAACGGCGGGATGAACTTGCGGAAGGCCGCGTCCAGATCCGGCGGCATCGACATCAGCGACAGGCCGTTGTCGACACAGGAGTCCGACAGCAGCACGCCCGAGCCGCCGGCACCGGTGATGATCAGCACGTTCTCGCCCTTCGGCGTCGGCAGAACCGGCACGCCGCGGGCGAATTCGAGCAGCTGCCGCAAGCTGCGGGCGCGGATCACTCCCGACTGCGCCAGCACGTCCTCGTAGATCTTGTCGTTACCGGCGAGTGCGCCGGTGTGCGAGGACGCCGCCTTGGCGCCAGCCGAGGTGCGGCCAGCCTTGAGCACGACGACCGGCTTCTTCTTGGAGACGCGCTTGGCGGCTTCCGCGAAGGCTCGGCCGTCCTTGAGGTCTTCGCAGTGCTGCGCGATCAGATTCGTATTCGGATCCTGCTCGAAGAAGGCGAGCAGATCGTCCTCGTCGATGTCGGATTTGTTGCCGAGGCCGACGATCGCCGAGACGCCCATCTTGGCCGAGCGCGAGAAGCCGATGATGGCCATGCCGATGCCGCCCGACTGCGACGACAGCGCCGCGTGGCCCTTGACGTCATAGGCGGTGCAGAAGGTCGCGCAGAGATTTGCCGGCGTATAATAGAAGCCATAGATGTTCGGCCCCATCAGGCGGATGTCGTACTTCTTGCCGATTTCGACGATCTCGGCCTGCAACTCCGGCGCGCCGGCTTCGGCAAAGCCCGAGGGGATCAGCACGGCGCCCGGAATTTTCTTCTCGCCGCATTCGACGAGCGCGCCGGCGACGAACTTGGCGGGGATCGCGAACACCGCGGTGTCGATCACGCCCGGCACGTCCTTGACGCTCTTGTAGGCCTTGTACCCCAGAATCTCCGGCGCCTTCGGGTGGATCGGATAGATCTCGCCCTTGTAGCCGCCGTTGACGAGGTTCTTCATCACGGAGTTGCCGATCTTGCCGTCCTCGGCGGAGGCGCCGATCACGGCGACGCCCTTCGGCTGCATGATGCGGCTCATGGCCGCGACGATCTCTTCGGTCGGGCGCGGCTTGGGCTTCGGCACATAGGCGAAGTCCACCACGATGCGCACGTCGGCGGCGATCGCGTCCTTCGCGGTCGCGAACACCGGGTTGAGGTCGAGCTCGACGATTTCGGGGAAATCGGTCACGAGCTGGGAGACCTTGACGATGACGTCGGCGAGCGCGTTGCGGTTCACCGGCTCACCGCCGCGAACGCCCTTGAGGATCTCATGCGCCTGGATGCCGTCGAGCATCGACAGCGCATCTTCCCTGGTCGCGGGCGCGAGGCGGAAGGTGATGTCCTTCAGGACTTCGACCAGCACGCCGCCGAGGCCGAAGGCAACCAGCTTGCCGAACGAGCCGTCGGTGATCGAGCCGACGATGACTTCGGTGCCGCCGGCCAGCATCTGCTGCACCTGGACGCCCTCGATCTTGGCATCGGACTTATATTTCCGGGCGTTCCCGAGAATGGTCTCGTACGCCTTCTCTGCATCCTCGGCCGTCTTGAGGCCAACGATGACGCCGCCCGCTTCGGTCTTGTGGAGAATGTCCGGTGAGACGATCTTCATCACCACAGGGAAGCCCATCGCGGAGGCCATCTTGCCGGCCTCGCCCGCCGACCTCGCCACGCCCTCCTTCGGCACCGGAATGCCGTAGGCGTCGCAGACCAGCTTGCCTTCCGGCGCCGTCAGGCTGCTGCGGTTGTCCGCCTTGACCTGGTCAAGCACCTTGCGGACGGCATCTTTGGAATTGGACATGTGGCTTCTCCCTTGACCTCAGTTCGTTCTTTTCAAAGCGCGCGCGTGTCGCGGCCGCCCGTCATGCTTGCCATTCGCCGTCCTCTGTTCCATGTCGCGGAACGGAGTGGCATAAAGCATGAGATTACTCCGCCGCCTTGGATCGAAAATGGCTGGCGATGGCATTTGGTATGCCAGAAGCCAACTTGTCAAGCTGCGGAGCACCCTAGAAGGCTGCAAAAAATAGGCAGCTTGACATTCTGGCATTTGGTATGCCAAAAACTTTCCCGTTAATAATCCTGTAAAAGACGACTCCCACTGGAGGAGATTCGTCGTGTCACTGCGGAAACCAACCAAGGCGTTGCCGAACATGGCCGAGGCAGATATCGCAATCGTTCGTATTGCCCCGGAGAGCAGCTTCAAGAACAAGGCGTATGACGCCTTGAAGGAAGCCATCCTCAAGATGGACATCTACTCGACGCCCGAGCCGGTGATGCTCGACGAGCGCGCGCTGTCCGAGCGCCTGGGTGTCAGCCGCACACCGATCCGCGAAGCGATCGCGATGCTCGAGCAGGACGGCTTCGTGAAGACCGTTCCGCGCCGCGGCATCATGGTGGTGCGCCGGACCAAGAGCGAGATCGTCGACATGATCCGCGCCTGGGCGGCGCTGGAAAGCATGGCGGCGCGCCTCATCACCACCACGGCGCGCAAGAAGGACATCACGGCGCTGCGAGACTATTTCAAGGACTTCAGCAAGGATCGCCTGCCCGAGGATCACGTCGAGGAATATTCGCGCGCCAACATCGCCTTCCATCAGGCGCTGATCTCCCTGTCGGAATCGCCCGTGCTGGTCGATCTCACCAACGATTTGCTGCTGCACGTGCGCGGCTACCGGCAATTGACCATCGGCCGCAAGGACCGCACCGCGACCTCCCTGCCCGAGCATCTCGGCATGATCGAAGCGCTGGAAGCGCGCGACACCGAACTCGCCGAGAAGCGGGCCCGCGACCACACCCTTGGCCTTGCCGCTTACGTCGAAGCACACGGACAGGAACTCTTCTAGCACCGTTCACCAGAAGGGCGAAAAACTCGCCCCAGTACTGAGAGACCAGGGAGACAAGGCCCATGCTGAACACCGCGACCAAGTCCGAAGCACCGGGCACCGAGCAGGAACTGACGGATGGTTTTCATCTCGTCATCGACGCGCTCAAGCTGAACGGCATCAACACCATCTATAATGTGCCGGGCATCCCGATCACGGATTTGGGCCGCATGGCGCAGGCCGCCGGCATTCGTGTGATCTCCTTCCGCCACGAGCAGAACGCCGGTTACGCCGCGGGCATCGCCGGCTATCTCACCAAGAAGCCCGGCGTCTGCCTCACTGTGTCCGCGCCCGGCTTCCTCAACGGTCTCACCGCGCTCGCGCACGCCACCACCAACTGCTACCCGATGATCCTGGTCTCGGGCTCGTCCGAGCGCGAGATCGTCGACCTCCAGCAGGGCGACTATGAAGAGATGGATCAGCTCGCGATCGCGAAGCCCCTGTGCAAGGCGGCCTATCGCGTGCTGCACGCCCAGGATATCGGCATCGGCTTCGCCCGCGCCATCCGCGCAGCCGTGTCGGGACGTCCGGGCGGCGTCTATCTCGACCTGCCAGCAAAGCTGTTCGGCCAGGTGATGAACGCCGAGGCCGGCCGGAAATCGCTGGTCAAGGTGATCGATGCTGCGCCCGCGCAAATCCCCTCGCCCGCTTCGGTGAAACGCGCGCTCGACGTGCTGAAGAGCGCCAAGCGCCCGCTGATCATCCTCGGCAAGGGCGCGGCCTACGCGCAGGCCGACGAGGAGATCAAGACCTTCGTCGAAAAGAGCGGCGTGCCGTTCCTGCCCATGAGCATGGCCAAGGGCCTCCTGCCCGACACGCATCCGCAGTGCGCCGGTGCTGCCCGCTCGACCGTGCTGAAGGACTCCGACGTCGTCATGCTGATCGGCGCGCGGCTGAATTGGCTGCTCTCGCACGGCAAGGGCAAGAGCTGGGGCGAGACCCCGAAGAAGTTCATCCAGGTCGACATCGAACCGCGCGAGATGGACTCCAACGTCGAGATCGTCGCGCCCGTCGTCGGCGACATCGGCTCGGTCGTCTCGGCCTTCAACCAGGCCATCGCGACGGGCTGGACCGCCCCGCCCGCCGACTGGACCAAGGCCATCGCGTCCAAGCGCGACGAGAACGTTGCCAAGATGGCGCCGAAGCTGATGAACAACAAATCGCCGATGGACTATCACGGCGCGCTCGGCGTGCTGAAGACCGTCATCAAGGATCATCCCGAGGCGATCCTCGTCAACGAAGGCGCCAACACGCTCGACCTCGCCCGCGGCGTCATCGACATGTACCGCCCTCGCAAGCGTCTCGACGTCGGCACCTGGGGCGTGATGGGGATCGGCATGGGCCAGGCGATTGCCGCTACGCTCGAGACCGGCCACCCCGTGCTTGCGGTGGAAGGCGACAGCGCGTTCGGCTTCTCCGGCATGGAGGTCGAGACCATCTGCCGCTACAACCTTCCGATCTGCGTCGTCATCTTCAACAATGACGGCATCTATCGCGGCACCGACGTCAACGGCGCCAATGCCGATCCGGCCACGACCGTGTTCGTCAAGGGCGCGCGCTACGACAAGATGATGGAAGCCTTCGGCGGCGTCGGCGTGAATGCGACCTCGCCCGACGAGCTCAAGCGCGCCGTCAACGACGCGATGGCTTCACGCAAGCCGACGCTCATCAACGCGGTGATCGATCCGGCCGCGGGCTCGGAGAGCGGTCGCATCGGCAACCTCAATCCGCAGAGCGTTCTGCAGAAGAAGAAGTAACCGACCGCCGGGTCATTCCCCGCGCCGGCGGGGAATCCAGTATTCGCCGGACCATATGAATGGCGAGCACTGACCCAACTGAACGACAGCGAGTACTGGATGCCCGCCTTCGCGGGCATGACAAAACAAAAGTGGTAACAGGAGCAACACGATGACCAAAGCGCTCGAGGGCGTTCGCATTCTCGATTTCACCCACGTTCAGTCCGGACCGACCTGCACGCAGCTGCTCGCCTGGTTCGGCGCCGACGTGATCAAGGTGGAGCGTCCGGGCGTGGGTGACATCACCCGTGGCCAGTTGCAGGACATCCCGAACGTGGACAGCCTGTATTTCACCATGCTCAACCACAACAAGCGCTCGATCACGCTCGACACCAAGAACCCCAAGGGCAAGGAGGTTCTGACCGAGCTGATCAAGAAGTGCGACGTGCTGGTCGAGAATTTCGGCCCCGGCGTGCTCGACCGCATGGGCTTCCCCTGGGAGAAGATCCAGGCGATCAATCCCAAGATGATCGTCGCCTCGATCAAGGGCTTTGGCCCCGGCCCCTACGAAGACTGCAAGGTTTATGAGAACGTCGCGCAGTGCACCGGCGGCGCCGCCTCCACCACCGGCTTCCGTGACGGTCTCCCACTCGTCACCGGCGCGCAGATCGGCGACAGCGGCACCGGCCTGCATCTGGCGCTGGGCATCGTCACCGCGCTCTATCACCGTACCCACTCGGGCAAGGGCCAGCGCGTCACGGCAGCGATGCAGGACGGCGTCCTGAATCTCGCCCGCGTCAAACTGCGTGACCAGCAGCGCCTCGCCCACGGTCCGCTCAAGGAGTACAGCCAGTTCGGCGAAGGCATTCCGTTCGGCGACGCCGTGCCGCGCGCCGGCAACGACTCTGGCGGTGGCCAGCCCGGCCGCATCCTGAAGTGCAAGGGCTGGGAAACCGATCCCAACGCCTACATCTACTTCATCACCCAGGCCCCGGTCTGGGAGAAGATCTGCGACGTGATCGGCGAGCCGACCTGGAAGACCGATCCGAACTACGCCAAACCGGCGGCGCGCCTGCCGCGCCTGAACGAGATCTTCGCCCGCATCGAGCAGTGGACGATGACGAAGACGAAGTTCGAGGCGATGGAGATCCTCAACAAGGACGACATCCCCTGCGGCCCGATCCTGTCGATGAAGGAGCTTGCCGAAGACCAGTCGCTGCGCGCGACCGGCACGGTGGTCGAAGTCGACCACCCCACCCGCGGCAAGTATCTCTCCGTCGGCAACCCGATCAAGCTGTCGGACTCACCGAGCGATGTCGAGCGCTCCCCGCTGCTCGGCGAGCACACCGACGAGATCCTTCGCTCGGTCCTCGGCTTCAGCGACCACCAGGTCGCCGAGATCCACAAGTCCGGCGCACTCGACCCGCCGCAGAAGCAGGCCGCTGAGTAAGCGGATCTGTCAGAGACGACGAAAGGCCGCCGGTTTCGGCGGCCTTTTTATCTCCGGCAAGAGTGAATTGAGAGCTGATCCCTGGGAACAAAAGCTGGCGGTGACCGTTATCGTTTCGCCGGCGCGCTGTCCTAAATGCGTACCGCACACGCAGCGAGCGACCCGGCCTCGCAAAAAACCTACCCAGCAATGAAGAAATTCTCAGCCTTGTCTTCTTGATGAAGACAGGCCGGTCCATAGCGAGAGGCGTTGCCCGGCAAGAGTCGAGGCGCCGCTCGTTGATCAAGTCGAGGACGACATGTCGAGAGATCAATCCCCCGATCGAGCCAAGCGTGAAGCCAATAAGGTGTTCAAACCTGTCGAGACGCATAAGCCGGTCAATGACTATGCCAGGGATCAGCACTCCTTCAACGAGAACCGCGAGCGCCTGAAGGCGGAGCGATTGGCCCGCGAGGCCAAGCCGGAAAGCGGCTCCAAATAGACGCGTTACGGAGGCGTTGCCTCAAGATTGAGGCTTAGAGCATCGAGAGCACGACGATCCCGTCTTCGAGGTCGCCTGAAGCGAGCCTTATCCGCGCGATGCGCTCGAACTCCGTCCGGTATTTCTGAAGATAGCTGAAGGCCTGCTTCTGGGTCCGGAACGTGGTGGCCAGCCGGCACGTCTGTCGACCCGCACCCAGCGCGAGAAAAAAGGTGATCGTGCCGCCGCCATCCGGCTTGATCCTAGGCACGATCCGCAATCTCTGGCATGTGACCGGCCTTTCTGGAATGATCGTCGGCGCTATGAAGCGCGACTATCGCGGCGATTTCTTCGCACGCTTCTTCGGCACAGGGGCCGGCAACGATGCGCGAAGATTTGCATCGGCGATTTCCTTGGCCTCACGCAACTCGCGAAGCCGCGCCATGTTCTTGCGGACATCGAAGGACTGCCGCTCGGCATCCGCCATCGCCCGCGCGCCCTCTTCGGCTGCCGCGCGTTGACGCTCGGAACGCGCTATGCCTTCGGGTGACGGGCCGGCCGATCTCTTGGTGCTCATCTTCCACCCTGTTCGGCAACGGACAAAACCCGCTCAATCCTTACGATCGAGCGGGTCGCATGGCCGTTTCAGTACATCCGTGAAACGGCACTGGAGAGCTTAGGCCAGCGAGAGATTCTCAGCGCTGACCTTGCCCCGCATCTTGTCGGTCTTGGCCTCGAAGTTGACCTTCTGGCCCTCGGCGAGACCCGCCAGACCAGCACGTTCGACCGCGCTGATATGAACGAACACATCGTTGCCGCCGTCGTCGGGCTGAATGAATCCGAAGCCCTTCTGGCCGTTAAACCACTTCACTGTACCTGTCGGCATTTTTCTTCTCCAAAGCGCACACGCGTGCATTCCGCGTGACACTCACGCGAAACCGATTCAATTCGTCGATGTCGATGGAAAAGGAGCCCGCGGGCGCATTCAACAAGGCACAGCGGCTGAACGAACAACCCTAAGGTATACCTCCCCGGCGTTGCTTGCAAGGCTTGCCGAGACTTAATTGCCGCAGGGGCTCGGTCGAGCAGGTTTAATGCAGTCTTGTCGGGGCGGAATCTGCGCGCCGGTACCGGGCCGGCAACGTATCCTTGTGGACAGACCTGACGCCGGTTTCATGTTAAGGTTTGCTATCACCGGCCGGCACGTGGCTTTTACCGGTGATGAGAACGCTAATTGCGCTCCCGCCTCATCAGCAAGGGAGATGCGCCATGGAACGGCGTCGTTTCAAGCAGACTGAAACTCTCAGCCAGAGGCTCACGCAGGAAGTCGAACGCTTGCGCCAGGAGATGCGGACGCTTCCGCCAGGTCGTCGCCGCGATCTGCTGCTGCGAAAGGTCCGACAGGACGAGACCGCCATCCAGATCGATGCATGGATCGGCTCCCCGGGCCTGAGAGCGCCGACCTGACGCAGCCTTTCGCATAACCTGAGACGCCCTGTCGGATCGGCAGCGTCTCGATCGTCCTCGGGACATGAACGGGCCGTAGACGCCAATGTCGGGCCCATCAAGTCATAGGGATGACCACCATGCCGAACACTGTCCGCCTGCACCGCGCTCTCTCGACCAGCCCGGAGAAACTCTATCGCGCCTTCGTCGAGGCGGACGCGCTGGCGAAATGGCTGCCGCCGAACGGCTTCACCTGCACCGTGCATCATCTCGAGCCGAAGGTCGGCGGCACGTTCAAGATGTCGTTCCGCAACTTCACGACGGGCGCCGGTCATTCATTCGGCGGTGAATATCTCGAGCTCGTCCCCGGCGAACGTCTCCGCTACACCGACAGGTTCGACGATCCCAACCTGTCCGGCGAGATCGAGGTGACCGTGATCCTGAAGAAGGTCTCGGTCGGCACCGAGCTTGATATTACCCAGGCGGGTATCCCGGACGTCATTCCTCCGGAGGCCTGCTATCTCGGCTGGCAGGAATCGCTGCGCAATCTGGCAAGGCTCGTCGAGCCCGAGATCAATCAATAACATCCAGACGCCGCGAGCGTCGGGACGGCCGAGGCTACGCGCCCGCCTTCGGTTCGAGCCCGCCGCTCGCAGTCCAGCGGTCCGGATCGGGACTGTGCCCGATCAGCGCGAGCCCGTAAGCGATCGACTCGAACTGGTCGCCCGACATCAGCCGTTCGTTGCCGAACCGGTCGGCGAACAGCTTCCGGACGGCTGGCACGAACGATGTCCCGCCGGTCAGGAACACTTTCTCGATTTCGCGTGCGGTGATGCCGGCCTCGGCCAGCACCTTGTCGACGGTGGCGCCGAGCCGCGCGACGTCGTCGGCAATCCAGGAATCGAAGTTCTTCCGCGTGATGGTGGAACCGATGTCGACGCCGCCGCCCTTGAAGCGGAAGTCGACTTCGTCCTTTGCCGAAAGCGCGACCTTGGCATCCGACACCGCTCGATAAAGTGAGAACCCGAGATCGAGATCGACGATGGTGATGAAATCCTCGAGCAACTCCGGTTTCAGCGCGCTGCGCGCAAGCTCCCGAAGCTCGCGCAGATCGCCGTTGCTCTTCATCATCGCGAGCTGATGCCAGCGTGCAAGGTTGGTGTAGTGGCCGCTGGGAACCGGTAGCACCTTGTCGAACGAACGGAAGCTGGAGCCCTTGCCCAGCCGCGGCGAGACGACGTGGTCGACGATGCGGTAGTCGAACGTGTCGCCCGCAATGCCGATGCCGGCATGGCCGAGCGGCTCGGCGCGCAAGGTACCTCCCGTGCGCGAGAAACGCATCACCGAGAAGTCGCTGGTGCCGCCGCCGAAATCCGCGACCAGCACGGTCGCATCGCGCTCGAGCCGGCGGGCGAAGGAGAACGCGGCACCCACGGGTTCGTAGACATAACGCGCGTGGCCGGCGCCGAGACGCTCGAACGCGGCCCGGTAGCGCTGCATCGCCAGCGCTTCGTCGGGATTTCCGCCGGCGAAGCGCACCGGACGGCCGACCGTGATGGTGGAGGTCTCGAAGCCGAATTTGTCGCCGCCATGGCGCGCCAGTGTTCGCAGGAACGCCGCCAGGATGTCCTCGAACTTGAAGCGCTGCCGGAACACCTGCGTTGTGTTGAAGCTGCTGCTCGCGGCAAAGGTCTTGAACGACTGGAGGAAGCGGTAGACGTGGCGTCCTTCCAGGAACGTCTCGATCGCCCACGGGCCGCCTTCGGCCTGGGCGCCGGCTCCCGGCCGGTCCTCCCAGAAGCACAGGGCCGACACATAGACGCTGTGCCGCTGGCCGCCATGGTCGAAGCGGATGGCCTCGACCCGGCGGTCATCCGCCGCGATCGCGACGACCGTATTGCTGGTCCCGAAATCGATGCCGATCGAGACAGCGGACGAAGCGCTCGACATGAACCACTCTGACGCTTGATTGGAAAAGGGGGCAGACCACTAACGGCTTTGACCTGCTCTGCCAAGGCCGCAGATGTTGCAGCGCGGTCGCGGAACTCCCGAAAGTGTTGCGGATCTGGGCAACGGGAGCCGCCAGCGCAACGCGATTTCCGGGCGGTTCGGCACCGGATCCACCTCTTTTGGAATGTTTCCCGCTAATCTTAAGTCCGAAACGGCCGCTTTAACGGACGGTTATGCTGCAATGCGGGAGTGAGCATACTGCCATGCAACGGCATGCATGGACACTGGCATCTGGCATACGTAAATTGCCCTTCGAAATGAGGCAGCAATACTGACTGTCTCGAGAAAGGAATTCCGATGTCCAAGACCGCTTCCGTCGCCCTCGCCCCGTCCTCCTCGCTGTTCGCGCGCTTCATGGCCGCGGTGGACCGCTTCCTGATGGCGAGCGCCGAGATCTCCAATCACAACGGCGACCTGCCCCGTTTCGGCCTGTAAGCAGCGCCTGAGCCGGGAGCGCGGCGCGTCGGTTTCAGAACCATCAACATACTACTTTTGATGAATGGCCCCGCAACACGGGGCCATTTCTATTTGCGTTGTCCGATTCACAGCTGGGCCGGAAAGGTCCTGCGGCATTTGCGCACGGGGACCGGACCAGCGCTTGAACCTTGGCATAATGAATACAAGAATGCCGCTCCAGCGCTCGCAGAAGAAATAGAGGCGCCACGGGAGGCTTTATGACGGACATGGTGCAGGCAACGGCCCCTACAGCCGCGCGCGTAAGCGACACGTATCGCTGGGCGCAATTGGCGGTCGGTGTAGCGGCGATGGTGATGATCGCCAATTATCAATACGGCTGGACGTTCTTCGTCCCCGACATCCAGAAGAAGTTCGGCTGGGATCGCGCCTCGATCCAGTGGGCCTTCACGCTCTTCGTCCTGTTCGAGACCTGGCTGGTGCCGATCGAAGGCTGGTTCGTCGACAAATACGGCCCGCGCCTCGTCGTGCTGGTCGGCGGCGTGCTTTGCGCCATCGGCTGGGCAATCAACGCGCAGGCCACCACGCTCAACGGCTACTATCTCGGCATGATCATCGCGGGCATCGGCGCCGGCGGCGTCTACGGTACCTGCGTCGGCAATGCGCTGAAATGGTTTCCGGACAAGCGCGGTCTCGCCGCGGGCATCACCGCAGCGGGCTTCGGTGCGGGCTCCGCGCTGACCGTCGCGCCGATCCAGGCGATGATCAAGGACAGTGGCTTCCAGACCACCTTCCTCTATTTCGGTCTCGGACAAGGCATCATCATCTGCGTCCTCGCCTTCTTCCTGCTGGCGCCGAAAGCAGGTCAGGTGCCGAACGTCGTAGCGAACGCCAATCTGCTGCAGACCCGCCGCAACTATCAGCCGACCGAGGTGCTGCGTCAGCCGATCTTCTGGCTGATGTACTTCATGTTCGTGATCGTCGGCGCCGGCGGCCTGATGGTGACGGCCAATCTGAAGCCGATCGCGGCCGACTGGAAGGTCGACAACGTGCCGGTCACGCTGATGGCGGTGACCATGACGGCGGTGACCTTCGCGGCCACCATCGACCGCGTGCTCAACGGCCTGACGCGTCCGTTCTTCGGCTGGATCTCCGACATGATCGGCCGCGAGAACACGATGTTCATCGCCTTCGGCATGGAAGGGTTCGGCATCTGGATGCTCTATCTCTGGGGCCACGATCCGATCTGGTTCGTGCTGCTCTCGGGCTTCGTGTTCTTCGCCTGGGGTGAGATCTACTCGCTGTTCCCCTCGACCTGCACCGACACGTTCGGCGCCAAGTTCGCGACCACCAATGCCGGCCTGCTCTACACCGCGAAGGGCACGGCTGCGCTGCTGGTGCCGATCGCGAACTACATGCAGCAGTCGTCGGGCACCTGGGACAGCGTGTTCATCATCGCGGCCGGCGCCAACATCCTGGCCTCGGCACTGGCGATCGCGGTGCTCAAGCCCTGGCGCAAGATCGTGGTCGCGAAATCGACTGCCGCCTGACACGCCTCACCATAGCTCCTTCGAGCGCGACGCCCGGCATTGCGGCCGGGCGTTTTCGTTTTGCGCGAAGCCTCCTCGATTCCGATGATCCGAACGGAACCAGCGATTTTCTCGCGTCGCGCCCCAAGATAGGACTTGCCTTCTGGAATATGGTATACCAATCTCCCCGCCGCGCTTGCGACGATAAGCCACAACATTTGCGACACTGGGTCATCTTGTAATCCCAGGTCGTGACAAGTCGGGCGCTTGGGAGGTTCTTGATGATGTCCAGCACGGATGGCGCCGTCACAGCTGCGCCGCTTCGCACCGGTTTCCGTTGGTTTCAACTCGCCATGGGCATCGTCTGCATGGCGATGATCGCGAACCTGCAATACGGCTGGACGCTGTTCGTCGATCCGATCGATGCGGCCCACCATTGGGGCCGCGCCGCGATCCAGCTCGCTTTCACCATCTTCGTCGTCACCGAGACCTGGCTGGTGCCGGTCGAGGCGTGGTTCGTCGATAAATACGGTCCGCGCGTCGTCATCATGTTCGGCGGCGTCATGATCACGCTGTCCTGGGTGCTCAACTCCTACGCTGACTCGCTGACCCTGCTCTACGCGGCCGCGATCATCGGCGGCATGGGCGCGGGCGCGGTGTACGGCACCTGCGTCGGCAACGCGCTGAAATGGTTTCCCGATCGCCGTGGTCTTGCTGCCGGCGCAACCGCCGCCGGCTTCGGTGCCGGCGCCGCGCTCACCGTGGTGCCGATCGCGACCATGATCGCATCGAGCGGCTACCAGCACGCATTCCTCACCTTTGGCATCGGCCAGGGCCTGATCGTGTTCGTGCTCGCCTTCTTCATCCAGCCGCCGCGGATCTCGATCCCGCCGAAGAAGAAGCAGCTCAATCTGCCGCAGACCAAGATCGACTTCACCCCGCCGCAAGTGCTGCGCGCCCCTATTTTCTGGGTGATGTACCTCGTTTTCGTCATGGTCGCTTCCGGCGGCCTGATGACCGCGGCGCAGATCGCTCCGATCGCGCACGACTTCAAGATCGCCGACACGCCGGTGACGCTCGCCGGATTCCAGATGGCGGCGCTGACGTTCGCGATCTCGCTCGATCGTATCTTCGACGGCTTCGGCCGTCCGTTCTTCGGCTGGGTCTCCGACACGATCGGTCGCGAGCACACGATGTTCATCGCCTTCGGCACCGCGGCGGTGATGCTGCTGACGCTGTCGGCCTACGGCCACGTTCCGATCGTGTTCGTGCTCGCGACGGCGGTGTATTTCGGCGTGTTCGGCGAGATCTACTCGCTGTTTCCCGCCACCTGCGGCGACACTTTCGGCTCGAAATACGCGACCACCAACAACGGCATGCTCTACACCGCGAAGGGCACGGCATCCCTGCTCGTCCCGCTCGCCAGCGTGATCTCGACCGCCTATGGCTGGAAGGCTGTGTTCGTGGTCGCGGTGGCCCTGAACGCGACGGCAGCGCTGATGGCGCTGTTCGTGATCAAGCCGCTGCGCCGCTCCTTCATCCTCGGCAAGGAAGCCGAGAGCGCCACCTCCGCAACCGGCAACGCCAAGACGGCGTAAGCCGCCGCACGACCATGCACGATCGCGAAAAGGGGCGCAGCGATGCGCCCCTTCTTTTTGTCGCTACGAGAAACGTCAGCAATCCTGCCGCAAGAATTTTCGGATCAGCCAAATCGAGCGCTTGACCATTGGCATTATGTATACCACACTTGACCCGCCATTCACCCCAGGGAGGTTGCAATGCTGGTCGGAGACATTCTGCGCAAGAAGACACCGCGCGTTGTCACGGTGCGAATGAACGAAACGGTGGGTATCGCCGCCAAGCTGATGCGCGCCAACAATATCAGCGCGCTGGTGGTCAAGGACGTGGTCCGCTCCGAGGGCAACACCGCCGTCGGCATGTTCACCGAGCGCGACGTGGTGCGCGCCATCGCCGAGCACGGCGCGGGCGGCGTCAACGTCAAGATCTCCCAGCTCGTCTCGGTGCAGCAGCTCGTCTCCTGCACCTCCTCGGACACGATCGAGCACGTCCGCCACCTGATGAACCGCAATCACATCCGGCACCTGCCCGTGATCGACGATTACAGCCTCGTCTCCGTCATCAGCATGCGCGACATCGCCGCTGCCGTCGACGAAGCGATCAACGGCACGCCGCAGGCAGCAGCCTAAAGCGGCACGCCCCTTCTGCCGCGACGACCAGCCCCGGCTCGGATGCATCCGAGCCGGACAGGATCCTTCGTCCCAAATTCCGGCCACCCGCGAGGATTTCATGAAGATCTGCATCTACGGCGCCGGCGCGATCGGCGGATATCTCGGGGTTCAGCTCGCGCGCGCGGGCGCCGATATCAGCCTGGTCGCACGCGGCGCCCATCTCGCCGCGATGCGCGAGCGCGGCCTGACGCTGCTCACGGGCGAGGAGACGCACACGGTGCATCCGCGCTGCACCGACAAACCCGCCGAGCTCGGCGTGCAGGATTTCATCATCATCACGCTGAAGGCGCATTCGATCACCGGCGTGATCGAGACAATGCAGCCGCTGCTCGGGCCCCACACCCGCATCGTCACTGCCGTCAACGGCATCCCCTATTGGTACTTCTACAGGCACGGCGGCGCTTACGAGAATGCGACGCTGGAAAGCATCGACCCCGGCGGACGGCAGTGGCGCGAGATCGGCGCCGAGCGCGCCATCGGCTGCATCGTCTATCCCGCCACCGAGATCGAGGCGCCCGGCGTGATCCGCCACGTCTACGGCAATAATTTTCCGCTCGGCGAGCCCTCCGGCGAGATCACGCCGGACGTGCAACGTCTTGCCGATCTGTTCGTCTCGGCCGGACTGAAAGCGCCGGTGCTCGACCGCATCCGCGACGAGATCTGGCTGAAGCTGTGGGGCAATGTCTGCTTCAACCCGATCAGCGCGCTCACCCATGCAACGCTCGACGTGATCTGCACCGATCCGTCCACGCGCGCGCTGTCGCGCGCGATCATGGTGGAGACGCAGGCCATCGCAGAGACGTTCGGCGTCAAGTTCCGCGTCGACGTCGAGCGCCGCATCGAGGGCGCCCGCAAGGTCGGCGCGCACAAGACCTCGATGCTGCAGGATCTCGAACGCGGCCGCCCGATGGAGATCGACCCGCTCGTCACCGTGGTGCAGGAGATGGGCCGGCTGACCGGAATTCCGACGCCCGCGCTCGACTCGGTGCTGGCGATGGTGACGCAGCGCGCCCGCATCGCCGGCCTCTATGATGGCGTCTCGACGCCGACCGATCCGCATGCACTGGCGGTGGCATGATGGCGGACGTCAGCAAATGGCTTCGCTTCCGCCACGCCGGCGCGACCGGTTTCGGCACGCTGACCTCGTCAGGCATCAGCGTGCATGAAGGCGAGATGTTCGGCCGCAAGGCGTCCGCCGGAAAGACGCTGGCATTGTCGGAAGTCGAGTTACTGGCCCCGTGCGCGCCCAGCAAGATCGTCGCGCTCTGGAATAATTTCCACGCACTCGCCACCAAGCTGAACCAGCCCGAGCCGCCGGAGCCGCTTTATCTGCTCAAGGCCACCACCAGCGTCACGACGCCGGGCGCCGTGATCCGCCGCCCCTCGTACTACGACGGCAAGACCACCTACGAGGGCGAGCTCGGCATCGTCATCGGCAAGGCCTGCGCGCGCGTCTCGCCTGATGAGGCGGACAGCTTCATCTTCGGCTACACCTGCGTCAACGACATCACCGCCAACGACATCCTCACGCGCGATCCCACCTTCCCGCAATGGGCCCGCGCCAAGGGCATCGACGATTACGGCCCGTTCGGCCCTGTCATCGCGACCGGCCTTGATCCCGCAAGGCTCACGGTCCGCACCATTCTCAACGGCGCCGAGCGGCAGAACTATCCGATCGCGGACATGATCTTCAGTGCCCAGGATCTGGTCAGCAGGATCTCCCACGATATGACCCTGCTTCCGGGCGACCTCATCGCCGTCGGCACCTCTGTCG
This sequence comes from Bradyrhizobium cosmicum, assembly GCF_007290395.2. Lineage (NCBI taxonomy): Bacteria > Pseudomonadati > Pseudomonadota > Alphaproteobacteria > Hyphomicrobiales > Nitrobacteraceae > Bradyrhizobium > Bradyrhizobium cosmicum. The sequence continues at coordinate 5,016,614 of NZ_CP041656.2, forward strand.
GTGTCGGCGTGATGAAGGAGCCGGTGAATATCGTCACCGTCGCGATCGACGGCATCGGCGAGCTGACCAACGAGTTTCGGCTGTAGCTCTCGCTGTCATTCCGGGGCGGCGTAGAGCGCCGAGCCCGGGATGACGACGGCTGTAACCTGGGCTGTCGGGAAAACCCGGCAACTTCCCACGCCCCTCCACCGATCGGCCGACGCGCCCCGTCGCCAATCGCGCTATTGGCACGTCCGGCACCCCACCCACCCTTGATCTCGGTTCCGCTCTCCAATAGCAACTATGGCGATAATGTGCCGGCGTGAGGAATTCACGATGTGGCTGTTTTTCCTGGTTGCCTGGTTTGTCCTGCTAGCCGCCATCGCGTTCCTCGCCCAGCAGGCGTTTGGCTACGACGTTGCCCACCTGCCCGCCTGGTTCGCGGGCCTGCCGATGCCGCAGCGCATCGCGACCGGCGCGATCCTCGCCGTCGCGCTCGCGCTGATCGGCGCCTCGGTCTGGCGGACGTCGCGCCAGGACCGGCGGCTCAACACGCTGCGCGACCGCCTCAGGAAGACCCGGGAAGACGTGGTCGTCGCCAACGCCCTGCAGAACCACCTCGACGCCACCGTCCAGTACCTGATCGAGAGCGACCCCAGGGAGGCCGTCTCTGCCCTTCACGACAAGCTGGGCGAGATCGAGCAGCGCGCCCTGCTCCAGCAGGGCCGTAACGAATCCACCGACATGCACGACCAGCTCGCCGAAATCCGCCGCCGCCAGCAGGCGCTGCGCGAGATGGTCGGCAAGGTCGCAGATCAGCGCCGCGCGGTCGAGCCTGTGTTCACCGAGATCCGCGACCGCCAGAACCAGCTCGAGCGCGCCCTGCACGACCTCGAGACCGACGATCGCAAGAACAGCCTGGCCGACCGGCTCAAGGACATCACGCGCGACATGTCCACGCTGCTGTCACGGGTGAACTCCGTGCAGGAGACCTTCGCGACCCTGAACCAGTACAAGGAAGATCTGGCCAAATCCCATGCCGAGCTGGTGCCGCTGCGCTCGGCCGACGTCGGCATCAATGCGCTGATCGGCGAGCTCGGCCTCAATCATGATCGCCTCACCAAGAGCATCGACGAGCTCGAGACCGGCGGCGAAGCGCCGCTCGGCACCCGCGTCGAGACACTGTCGAAGAACAAGATCGAGATCGAGCAGCGGCTCGCGCGCATCGACGACAGCTTCAACATCCTCAAGGCTGTCAGCCTCGACTTCGAGGAGCTCGCCCAGCGCCGGGCTCAGCTCGAACGCTCGCTCGCCGATGTCGAAAACGATTCCGACGGCAAGTCTCTTGCGGACCGCCAGAACGCGCTGAACGATTTTGTCCTGCAGTCGCGCCAGCGCCTCGGCGCCCTCCAGGAGACACTGACGACGCTCAACGCCTTCAAGACGGAGCTGTCGAAGTCGCAGGCCGATCTCGTTCCGCTCAAGGCGCCGGTGTTCGGCATCGAGGCCATGATCGCGGACGTCAGCACCACCCGCGACCTCCTCGCCAGGACCGTCGGCGAGATCGAGGCGAGCGGCGACGTCACCCTCGCCTCGCGCGTCGACGCGCTGACCAAAAGCAAGCGCGAGGTCGAAGACCGGCTCGCCCGCATCTTCGACAATTTCAATGCGCTCGATGCCTTGCGCAAGGACATCGGCGGCATCTTCTCGACCATCCGCAACAGCCTGAACCGGATCGGCTGAGAACGACGACGGTATCGCGCTGAAGCCCGGATTGCGCTGCGCGCAATCCGGGACCGTTGGTGGGCCCCCGCATTCCGCTTCGTTCCATGCGGGCTGCGAAATCGCCTCCGCACCGCCCGAAACATCTGGACACATCACATTTGCGCGCGCCCGCCAGATGCCGCCAACATGTCGCGCGGGTGCCGCAACTTGGACGTATTCCGCCGCCCTTTTGTCAGGCGTGTCTGGGGGCACGGCGCTGCCGTGTTTGGACCAAACCTTCAGGGGTATGAACGTGAAGAAGATTGTATTTGTTCTGGGTGCCACGCTTGCTCTGGTGACGGTTGCGAACGCCGCGGATTTGCCGCGCCGGCAGCCCGTTCCGGTCTATGGGGAGCAGGCGCCGATCGGCAAGATGCCGATTGGCAAGAGCCCGATTGGAAAGGCCCCGATCGGCAAGGCGCCTGGCCCGGTCGTCTCGCGCTACTGACGCGCAGCGCTCAGCGTCAACGGCCGACAGTCGAGGGGCACAGCGTGACCAACAAACGTGATCGATCGGGATCCTGCATCCTTGCGGGGCTCGCCCTCGCGGCGATGACCGCGTGCACGCTGCCCTCGGCGTCGGCTCACGAAGCGAACAAGCGCGTTGCCGATGCCAACGCGCTTGCCACGATCGACTCCGCGTCACGAGGCGCGCCGCAATCGACCCGGCGCCCCGTCGCACGCGCGGAGAAAGGTCCCTATTACGTCGACTTCCGCGCGCGGACGGCAGCGAGCTGGGGCCACGCCTTCGTCTGGTACGGCAAGACCAGCGAGCGCGCCGTCGAGGTCGCGGGGCTCACGCCCGCCGGCGACACCTGGGCCTACGTGCTCGGCCACCTCACCTGGGTCCCCTCCGAGACCGGCGCGAGCTATGGCGATCTCGATCCGGACTATCTCACCGCGAGCTACCGGGTCTATCTGAACGAAGCCGACGCCAAGCGCGTGTTCGCCTATATCAAGAAATTGCAGGCGAGCTCGCCGGTCTGGAACGCCGAGACCACCAACTGCACCGGCTTCATCGGCGACATCGCCGAGTACATGGGATTGAAGGTCCCCTACCGCTGGCAACGCCCGGAAAACTTCGTCAACAGCCTCAAGGACATGAACGGCGGCCGCCAGATGGTCCGGCTGTCGGCGGAGTAGCGGCCTGGCCCGTAGCCGGTAGCCGGTAGCCGGTAGCCTGGATGGAGCGCAGCGCAATCCGGGCTACAAGCCCTTGCGTTGCCCGACGGGCAAAACACCCAAGCCGTCCGTTAATCCGCGCGGCCAAAAATATTCGCCTTTACAGAAATTCGGAATCGGCGGATATTGTGCGCACTCCGGCCCAAGGAAGAGGGGCGTATCGCGATCGTCACGAACGCGGGCCGGACGGCGGTGGACGCGGGCCACACTGGTGCGACGGTGATCGCAGGGCGGGAAACCGTGAGCGAGGCGCATCGCACGCACGACCGGTGTGATCTGCGTACGGCAAAATCGCGTGGTCCTGGCGCCCGCAGGCTGGCGTCAAGCGTTGCGGTGATGCGGTGGCCCGACCGGGCGCGCGCATCGTCAGCCGCAAGGCGACGGGGGCAAGAGTGCATCGCTCCCCGAGGAGAGCGCGACATAAGCCGTCAAACCACTGCGCAGGGAAGGCCGGATGTTTGGCTTCACCTGTATGCCGCTGTGCTGTCCCTTGTAGCGCAACCTTCGCACAGTGGACCGTGGGTGCCCGGCCGGCACCCGGCCTTCCCTGCGCCCTCTTTCATTTGAGGGTGAGACCACCAGGCAAAGCTCGGGCGAAACACGCCGCGAGGACGCGAAGGTGTGTCTTGCGAGGATGCGAGTTCGGTATTGCAGCGAGCGTAACCTATGACCGTCACCCCCGCGCAACGGCGTAGCCGTTGTCGCTGGAGGTGCTTGCCCTGTGGCGCAATCGCGCCGCAGGGCAAGCCTCGAAGGGCGACAGCCCGGCTCTCGCAGCGCGGCCATTCATCCTTCGAGGCTCCCTGCCCGGTGCTACGCACCGCGCAGCTCGCACCTCGGATGACGGATTGGAAACCCAATTATCCGCCCCACGGAATCACCCGCATCGCCCGCATGATGGCCCCGCCTCCACCGCGCATCCCCGCAATAGACATTTCCCGACCCCGGCGGCATCCTCGCGCCATCAACCGATAAGAGAACGCCACGCAGGCGGGGGAAACAGATCATGTTGCAGACACGGTTCACCAGGCTCGTCGGCGTCGAGCACCCCATCGTCCAGGGCGGCATGCAATGGGTCGGGCGCGCCGAGCTGGTCGCCGCCGTTGCCAATGCCGGCGCGCTCGGCTTCATCACGGCGCTGACCCAGCCGACCCCGGAGGATCTGAGGAAGGAGATCGCGCGCTGCCGCGACCTCACCGACAAGCCGTTCGGCGTCAACCTCACGATCCTGCCCGCGATCAAGCCGCCGCCCTACGCCGAATACCGTGCCGCCATCATCGAGAGCGGCATCACCGTGGTCGAGACCGCCGGCAACAAGCCACAGGAGCATGTCGACGAGTTCAAGAAGCACGGCGTCAAGGTCGTGCACAAATGCACCAGCGTCCGCCATGCCCTCTCGGCCGAGCGCATGGGCGTCGATGCCATCTCGATCGACGGGTTCGAATGCGCCGGCCATCCCGGCGAGGATGACACCCCCGGCCTGATCCTGATCCCGGCAGCGGCCAACAAGATCAAGATTCCGATGATCGCCTCGGGCGGCTTTGCCGACGCCCGCGGCCTGGTCGCCGCATTGGCGCTGGGAGCCGAGGGCATCAACATGGGCACCCGCTTCATGGCCACCAAAGAGAGCCCGATCCACCAGCTCATCAAGGAGAAGATCGTCGCCAACGACGAGCGCGAGACCGAGCTGATCTTCCGCACCATGCGCAACACCTCGCGCGTCGCCAGGAACGCGATCTCGACCAAGGTCGTGGCGATGGAGAAGGAAGGCGCCAAGTTCGAGGACATCCGCGAGCTCGTTGCGGGCGCCCGCGGCAAGATGGTCTATGCCACCGGCGATTCCGACGAGGGCATCTGGTCGGCTGGCCAGGTGCAGGGCCTGATCCAGGATATTCCGAGCTGTGCCGAGCTCGTCTCCCGCATCGTGCGTGAGGCGGAGGCCATCATCCGCGGCCGGCTCGAAGGCATGATCGTTCATCCGACGGCGCAAGCTGCGGAATAATTACTGCAAGAAGCGAGAGTAATTCATGAAGGCTTACGTCTATGGCGCTGACGGCGCTCGGATTTCCGACGTCGCTCAACCAAAACCAAAGGGCACGCAAGTGCTGGTGCGTGTCCGTGCGTGCGGGCTGAACCGCGCCGACACCGGCATGCGCAAGGGCCACGCCCACGGCGCGGCCGGCGGCGTCGGCACCGTGCTCGGCATGGAATGGGCCGGCGAGGTTGCCGAACTCGGACCCGATGCGAAGGGCGTGAAGGTCGGCGACCGCATCATGGGCTCGGGCGGCGCGGCATTCGCCGAATACACGCTGGCCGATCACGGCCGGCTGTTCCGCGCCCCCTCGAACATGAATTTCGAAGAGGCTGCCACCCTCCCCGTCGCGCTCGCGACCATGCACAACGCCGTCGTCACCGTCGGCGGCGTGCAGCCGGGCCAGAGCGTGCTGATCCAGGGCGCCAGCTCCGGCGTCGGCCTGATGGCGATGCAGATCGCCAAGCTCAAGGGCGCCCGGCTCGTGATCGGCTCGTCGACAGATGCCTATCGGCGCGGCCGGCTGACGGACTACGGCGCCGACCTCGCGGTCGACTCCTCCGACCCCAAATGGGTCGACGAGGTCCTGAAGGCGACCGGCGGCGAAGGCGTCGACCTCATCGTCGACCAGGTCTCCGGCCAGGTCGCCAACCAGAACCTGGCCGCGACCCGGATCAAGGGCCGGATCGTCAATGTCGGCCGGCTCGGCGGCACCCATGCCGACTTCAACTTCGACCTGCATGCCGCCCGCCGCATCAGCTATATCGGCGTCACCTTCCGCACCCGCACCATCGAGGAGGTCCGCGAGATCTTCGACGAAGTCCGCAAGGACATCTGGGGCGCGGTGGAGTCGCGCAAGCTGCAACTGCCGATCGACAAGGTGTACGCGTTCGACGACATCGACCAGGCCTTTGCGCACATGGAGGCGAACAAGCACCTGGGGAAGATCGTCGTGACGGTGTGAGGGGGGCGGCGGAGCGAGATGGGCATTGCCCTCCCTCCGCTTGTCATGGCCGGGCTTGACTCAGCCATCCACGTCTTTGCCGCACGATACGAAGAACGTGGATGCCCGGGACAAGCCCGGGCATGACGGAGTAAGTGGCGTAGGCGAGCATTCAGTTCGGAAGTATTCGCAATAGTTTCGCTCCTGCAACTCACTAGCGACTACGACTGGGATCATCGCTTGATGTTCGGCCATGGGCTGCTAAATCCCCGCCATGACCTCCCAGCACAGCAAAACCTCGGTCGCCGCGATCTCGATCTTCGTCAGCGGCGGCATGGCGGCGGCCAAGTTCGCAGTCGGAATCGCGATCGGCTCGCTCGCGCTGATCTCCGAAGCCCTGCACTCCTCGGTCGACCTGATCGCGACCATCATCACCTGGGCGGTGGTGCGGGTCTCCGACAAGCCGGCGGACGACGAGCACCATTACGGCCACGGCAAGCTGGAGAGCATTTCCGCGCTCGGAGTCACCGCCTTGCTCTACGTGCTGGCCGGCGGCATCCTGGTGGAGTCCTATAGCCGGCTGCGCGAGGGAACCCCGCCGCCGAGCATTTCGGCCGTGCCGTTCGTGGTGCTGGTGATCGACATCGTCGTCAATTTCTGGCGTGCCCGCGCGCTGCACCGCGCCGCGCGCGAGACCGGGAGCCAGGCGCTCGCGGCCGATGCGCTCCATTTCGCCTCGGATGTCATGGGCTCGTTCGCCGTGATCGCGGGCCTGATCCTCGCCGCCCTCGGTTTCTGGTGGGGCGACGCGGCCGCCGCCGCCGCGGTTGCCGTGATGATCGCCCTGCTCGGCCTGCGCATGGCCGGCTCGACCGTACAGACGCTGGTCGACCGTGCGCCGGAAGGCGCGCATGAAAAGGCCACGGCCGCGATCCGCAGCGTTCCCGGCGTGATCGACGTCGAGCGGCTGCGGGTGCGCATGGTCGGGGCGACCACCTTCATCGACACCATCGCAAAGGTGCCGCGGACCTATCCGATCGACCGCGTCGAGGAGATCAAGCGCAAGGCGCAGGCCGCCGTCGAGACGGCATTCGGCGATACCGACCTCACCTTCACCGCGGTCCCCGTCGCGCGCGACAACGAGACCGTGCGCGACCGCATCATGGTGATCGCGCACAATTCGGGCCTGGCCGTCCACCACGTCACGGTGCACGACCTGGGCGGCAAGCTGATCGTCAGCATCGACCTGGAGGTCGACGCCCGGATGCAGCTCGATGCCGCCCATGACGTCGCCAACACGCTGGAGCGGAACATCCAGGAGGAGTTCGGCGCCGACGTCGAGGTCGACGTCCACATCGAGCCGCTGGAACCGGAACTGCCGTTCGGGGTCGATGCCGCGCCGGAACGGGTGCAGACTATTGCCGCCGCCCTCATTGAATATGCCGCCGGCGGCGAGATCCACGACATTCATAACGTGCGCGTGCGCGACACCGAGGGCGGCGAGATCGTCAACTTCCACTGCCGCGCGGCGCCGTCGATGAGCGTGATCAAGGTGCACGAGCATGTCGACGCGATCGAGCGCAAGCTGCGCCGTGCCTTCCCGAGCGTGAAGCGGGTCATCAGCCACGCCGAGCCGCCGCGCGCGTGATGCGGAACGATCGAAAGTCACACGTTCTCGTTTCGGACTCATCGCGCACGCCGATTTACGGACGCAGGACGCGCGAACTCTCCGTTGGATAAGAATAATTTCGCGTTAACGTTTCGTTGACTCTCGACAGCCTGCGGAAAGTGGATTCAAATCGCTTTGATTCGAAAGTGATGTGGGGCTGCTTTCGAATCGAGTCGCAGCAAGTTTCCCGGGGGCTACAGGCATGGCGCGTGCAGACGCCGCGAACGCGTGCGTCCAATCCGATTCGATCAAGGGATTGGCGCAATCGATCGCGAAACCTGCCTATCATCGGCTCCTGATCGCGGAGCCGGCGCTGCGCCGCGCCGTGCCGACGCTCATCATCGCCTTCCTGATCACGATCTGCCTCGGCGCATTCGTGCAAGTCGTCGACCAGACGCGCCAGAAGCGGCTGGTGATCCGCCACGACATCTCGGCCCTCGCCGACCTGCTCGCCGAGCGCCTCGACCGCCTGACGTCGTCACGCCAAGAGCGCCTGAGGAACATCGAGAGCCTGCCGGCCCTGCTGCCCGATCTCATCCCGACCTGGGGCACGGCCTCCGGCCGCCACGTCATCGTCACCTCGGCCGGCATCGACCGCCGCATCCTCGCCCGCATTCCCGTCGACAACGATCCTTCGGGCAACGACCGCCTGCTCGACGCGATCACGACGGCGCAAATGCTGGCGGCGCCTCCTCGCGACAACACCATCTCCGACATGACGCTGCCGAACGGCAACGCCGCGATGGCGACCTCGCGGCAGATCAAGTCGATGCCGGGGCTCGTCACCGTGATCCAGGAGCGCAACGAGCCAATCTGGGGCTCGGACGCCGCGCTCTCGGTGACGCTGTCGGCGACTACCGGCTTCGTCGTGCTGATCCTCGGCTTCGCCTTCCACTGGCAGTCGACCCGCGCCCGCGAGGGCGACCTCATCAACGACGCCGTGCGCGGCCGCATCGATACCGCGCTCAACCGCGGCCGCTGCGGATTGTGGGACTGGGACCTGTCGCGCGGCCGGATCTTCTGGTCGCAATCGATGTTCTCGATGCTCGGCCTCGACGGCCGCAACGAGCTCCTGACCTTCGGCGAGGTCAATGCGCTGGTGAAGTCCGACGACATCGACCTGTTCGAGATCGCCGACCAGCTCATTTCGGGTCAGATCGCTCACATCGACCAGACCTTCCGCATGCAGCATGTCGACGGCCACTGGATCTGGCTGCGCGTCCGCTGCGAGAAGACGAGCGGGGCGACCGATTCCAGCGTGCACCTGATCGGCATCGCCGTCGACATCACAGAGCAGAAGAGCCTCGCCGAACGGACCGTCGAAGCCGACCTCCGCCTGCGCGACGCCATCGAGACCATTCCGGAAGCGTTCGTGCTGTGGGACGCGAGCGACCGCCTGGTGCTCTGCAACTCGCACTTCCAGCGCCTGCACAAGCTGCCTGACAGCGCCGTCATCCCCGGCACCTCCTACGAGACCGTTCTGGAAGTCGGCCGCATGCCGGAGGTGCGCACCCGCCACAACGAGACCGCGAGCCAGGGTCCGGGCGCGCGCACCTTCGAGGCCCAGCTCGACGACAGCAGCTGGCTGCACATCAGCGAGCGCCGCACCAAGGACGGCGGCTACGTCTCGGTCGGCACCGACATCACCCGGATCAAGGAGCACGAGCAGAAGCTGGTCGACAACGATCTGCGCCTGCGTGCCACCGTCATCGACCTGAAGCGCTCGCAGGCGGCCCTGGAGCGGCAGACCAATGAGCTGGCCGATCTCGCCGAGAAATACCAGCGCGAGAAGACCCGCGCCGAGGAAGCCAACCAGACCAAGTCGAAATTCCTCGCCAATATGAGCCACGAGCTGCGCACGCCGCTCAACGCCATCATCGGCTTCTCCGAGATCATGGGCTCGGGCATGTTCGGTGAGCTCGGCAGCGAGAAGTACCAGGAATACTGCCACGACATCCTAACCAGCGGCCACTACCTGCTCGAGGTCATCAACGACATCCTCGACATGTCCAAGATCGAAGCCGGCCGCATGAAGCTCGACATGGAAGAGCTCGACCTCGCACAGACGCTGGCGGAATCCCTGCGGGTCGTCACCGGCCGTGCCCAGGACAAGAATCTGACGCTCGATGCCGATATCGAGACGTCCATCTCGGTCGTCGCGGACCGCCGCGCCACCAAGCAGATCATCGTCAACCTGCTCTCCAACGCGGTGAAATTCACCCCCGACGGCGGCCGCATCGTGGTTCGCAGCCGGCAGCTCGACGACAGGATCGTGCTGATGATCGCCGATACCGGCATCGGGATCGCGCAGCATTCGCTGGCACGGCTCGGCCGCCCGTTCGAGCAGGTCGAGAGCCAGCTCACCAAGACCTATCACGGCTCCGGCCTCGGGCTCGCGATCGCCCGTTCGCTGGCGCAGCTCCACGGCGGTTCGATGCGGCTGCGCTCGAAGATCAACGTGGGCACCGTCGTGCGCGTGACGCTGCCCCGCGATGCGATCAAGGCGGCGTCCGGGATATCGGCCGCGGCCTGAACCCTACATTTGCAGCGACGGCGCGACCTCACGCGCGACATTGACCAACGCGGCGATCAGCGGCGTCATCGGGTCGCGCTGCGGGATCACCATGCCGATGCTGTAATTGACATCGGGATCGGTGATCGGGATCGAACGCACCGTATCGGACAGGCCGAGCGTTTCGGCCAGCTTCGCCGGCATCACGCTCGCCCAGCGTCCCGTCTTCACATGCGTGAACAGCACGAGCAGGGAATTCGAGGTCAAGGTCGGCGTCGCCTCCGCGCCGACCGAGCGCAACGCGCGGTCGATGATGCGGCGGTTCTGCATGTCGGGCGTGAGCAGGCACAGCGGCACCTGCCCGACCTCCTGCCACGTCACCGTCTCGCGATCGCCGAACATCCCGTCGGGCGCGGTCAGGAGGCGATAGCTCTCGTTGTAGAGCGGGATGGTGCGCACCTTCCCGATCGGTTCATTCTCGATATAGGTCAGCCCCGCATCTACCTCGAGATTTTCGAGCAGCCCCAGCACCTCCGATGAGGTGGTGGACTGGATGCGGAAGCGCACCTCGGGGTGGCGGGCGCGGAATGGCGTCGTCAGCGCGGCGACCATCCCGAGCACGGTCGGGATCGCGGCGATGCGGATCTCGCCGGAAAGCTGATGCTTCAGCCCGTTGATCTCGTCACGCATCGCGCGGGCATCGCCCACGATCCGCCGCGCCCAGTCCAGCGCCCGCTCGCCTTCGGGCGTAAAGCCCTGAAAGCGTGAGCCGCGCTGAACCAGCATCACGCCGAGGATCTCCTCGAGCTGCTTCAGCCCGGTCGACATGGTCGGCTGCGTCACGCCGCAGGCCTCGGCCGCGCGTCCGAAATGCCGCTCCTTCGCGAGCGCCAGCAGCAGTTCAAGCTTGTCGAGCAACCGGACGTCCCCTCGTGTTTTGTCCTGGCATGCAAGCTAGCACGACCTATCCCGGCCAACACGCGAAAACCGCACCGCAGAATGGCGTCCATTGCAGTTTCATATCGTTCGATTGTGATCGCAAATCGATCTGAATTCGCAATCGCCGCATGAGACAGCTTTATTGATCTTCGAACGATTCCAAATAGTTTGCGAGGAAGGCACGCTCAATCTGAGAACGAAGAATGACAACGGTTTACGAGCCTTCGCACGAGACTTCGCACGAGCCTTGGGACGAAACGCGCGGCGCCGAGATCATCGCCGAACATTCCAAACAGGAAGGCGCAACGCTGGTCGTTCTGCACGCCCTTCAGGAGGCGTTCGGCTATGTGCCGGAGGCCGCCATTCCCATGGTCGCGCAGGCGCTGAATCTGTCCCGCGCCGAGGTGCATGGCGTGGTCACGTTCTATCATGATTTCAGGCACAAGCCGGCCGGCCGCCACGTGCTGAAACTCTGCCGCGCGGAGGCCTGTCAGGCCGCGGGCGGGGATGCGCTGGCAGCGCGCGCAGAAGCAAAGCTCGGCGTGCCGCTCGGCAACACGACCGCCGACGATCGCGTCACACTGGAGCCGATCTACTGCCTCGGCCTGTGCGCAACCGCGCCATCGGCGATGCTCGACGGCCGCCTCGTTGGCCGGCTCGACGAGAAGCGCCTCGATGCGCTGGTTGCGGAGGCTCAGCGATGAGTATGCGTCTATTCGTCTCACGCGACGCCGGTGCAATTGCCGTCGGAGCCGACGAGGTTGCGATTGCGCTGCAGCAGGCCGCGGCCAAGCGCGGCGTTGCGATCGAGATCGTCAGAACCGGCTCGCGCGGCCTGTACTGGCTGGAGCCCCTGGTCGAGATTGCGACGCCGCAGGGGCGGATCGCCTTCGGCCCCGTGACCGAGGCCGATGTCCCCTCCCTGCTCGACGCGCTCGCCAGCAACACGCCGCATCTGCTGCGGCTCGGCGCAACCGACGAGATTCCCTGGCTGAAGCGCCAGACCCGCCTCACGTTTGCCCGCTGCGGCGTAATCGACCCGCGCTCGCTCGACGACTACCGCGCCCATGGCGGCTACAAGGGCCTGGAGCGCGCGCTGTCGCTCGGCTCCGACGCGATCCTCAACGAAGTGACGGCGTCCGGCCTGCGCGGTCGTGGCGGCGCGGGCTTCCCGACCGGCATCAAGTGGAAGACGGTTGCGCAGGCCAAGGCCGACCGCAAGTTCATCGTCTGCAACGCCGACGAGGGCGACAGCGGCACTTTCGCCGACCGCATGATCATGGAGGGCGATCCCTTCCTGGTCATCGAGGGCATGACCATCGCGGGCATCACCGTCGGCGCCACCAAAGGCTACATCTACACCCGCAGCGAATATCCGCACGCGGTCGAGGCCATGAAAGCCGCCATTGTGGCGGCCCGGCGCGGCGGTTATCTCGGCAGCAAGATCGGCGGGTCCACCTACGATTTCGATCTCGAAGTGCGCGTCGGCGCCGGCGCCTATGTCTGCGGCGAGGAGACGTCGCTGCTTGAGAGCCTCGAAGGCCGCCGCGGCATCGTGCGCGCCAAGCCGCCGCTCCCGGCCCATCACGGCCTGTTCGGCAAGCCAACCGCGATCAACAACATCCTGTCGCTGGCCGCGATCCCCTTCATCCTAGCCGAGGGCGCCAAGGCCTATGCCGAATACGGCATGGGCCGTTCGCGCGGCACGATGCCGATCCAGCTCGCCGGCAATCTCCGCTACGGCGGGCTGTTCGAGACGGCGTTCGGCGTCACGCTTGGCGAACTCGTCGACGATATCGGCGGCGGCACGTTCACGGGCCGCCCCGTTCGCGCGGTTCAGGTCGGCGGCCCGCTCGGCGCCTATTTTCCACGCGCGCTATTTGACACGCCGTTCGACTACGAAGCCTTCACCGCACGCGACGGCCTGATCGGCCATGGCGGCATCGTCGTGTTCGACGACAGCGTCGACATGCGCAAGCAGGCGCGCTTCGCCATGGAGTTCTGCGCCATCGAATCCTGCGGCAAGTGCACGCCCTGCCGGATCGGTTCGACCCGCGGCGTCGAGACGATCGAGAAGATCATCCGCGGCGAGCGCGTCAGCGAAAACCTCGCGCTCGTCGAGGACCTCTGCAACACCATGAAATTCGGCTCGCTCTGCGCACTCGGCGGCTTCACGCCCTACCCCGTGCTCAGCGCATTGAGGCACTTCCGGGAGGATTTCGTCCCGGCGCCAACCACGCTTCAGGCCGCGGAATAGGAGAACGACGATGTCTCTGATCGAAGAAATCGACTACGGCACGCCGCGCTCAAAATCAACGACGATGGTCACGCTGACCATCGACGGCAACGAGATCACGGTGCCGGAAGGCACCTCGATCATGCGGGCCGCGATGGACGCGGGCCACCAGATCCCAAAACTCTGCGCGACCGATATGGTCGACGCCTTCGGCTCCTGCCGGCTCTGCGTGGTCGAGATCGAGGGCCGCGCCGGCACGCCAGCCTCGTGCACCACGCCCGTGATGCCCGGCCTCATCGTGCATACCCAGAGCGAGCGACTGAAGAAGCTGCGCAAGGGCGTGATGGAGCTCTACATCTCCGACCATCCGCTCGACTGTCTCACCTGCGGCGCCAACGGCGACTGCGAACTGCAGGACATGGCCGGTGCCGTCGGCCTGCGCGAGGTGCGCTACGGCTACGAGGGCGAGAACCACGTCTTCGCCAAATCCAGCGGCGAGATCAACGCTGCCTGGATGCCGAAGGACGAGTCCAATCCCTACTTCACTTACGATCCCTCCAAGTGCATCGTCTGCTCGCGCTGCGTCCGCGCCTGCGAGGAGGTGCAAGGCACATTCGCGCTGACCATCTCTGGCCGCGGCTTCGACAGCCGCGTCTCGCCCGGCATGAGCGAAAGCTTCCTCGGGTCCGAATGCGTCTCCTGCGGCGCCTGCGTGCAGGCCTGTCCGACCGCGACGCTGACGGAAAAGTCCGTGATCGAGATCGGCCAGCCCGAGCACTCCGTCGTCACCACCTGCGCCTATTGCGGTGTCGGCTGCGCCTTCAAGGCCGAGATGCGCGGCGAGGAAGTCGTGCGCATGGTGCCGTACAAGGACGGCAAGGCCAATCGCGGCCATTCCTGCGTCAAGGGCCGCTTCGCCTGGGGCTACACCAATCACAAGGAACGCATCCTCAAGCCGATGATCCGCGACCGGATCGAGGATCCCTGGCGCGAAGTGTCGTGGGACGAGGCGTTCTCGTTTGCCGCCGCCAGGATGCGCGGCATCCAGAAGAAATACGGCCGCGACGCCATCGGCGGCATCACCTCGTCCCGCTGCACCAACGAGGAAACCTATCTGGTGCAGAAGCTGATCCGCGCCGGCTTCGGCAACAACAATGTCGACACCTGCGCTCGCGTCTGCCACTCGCCGACCGGCTATGGCCTCTCGCAGACCTTCGGCACGTCGGCCGGCACGCAGGATTTCGACTCGGTGGAGGACACCGACGTCGCCGTCATCATAGGCGCCAATCCAGCCTCCGCCCATCCGGTCTTCGCCTCACGCCTGAAGAAGCGGCTGCGCCAGGGCGCCAAACTGATCGTGATCGATCCGCGCCGCACCGAAATGGTGGAATCGCCGCATGTGAAAGCGCTGCACCTGCCTCTGATGCCCGGCACCAACGTTGCCGTCGTGACCGCGCTGGCGCATGTCATCGTCACCGAGGGGCTCGTCAACGAAGCCTTTGTGCGCGAGCGCTGCGACTGGAGCGAGTTCGAGGAATGGGCGGCGTTCGTTGCGCAGCCGAAGCACAGCCCGGAAGCGACCGCGATCCTGACCGGTGTCGATCCCAAGGATTTGCGCGAAGCCGCCCGGATCTACGCCACCGGCGGCAACGGCGCGATCTATTACGGCCTCGGTGTCACCGAGCACAGCCAGGGCTCGACCACGGTGATCGCGATCGCCAACCTCGCGATGGCGACCGGCAATATCGGCCGTTCCGGCGTCGGCGTGAACCCGCTGCGCGGCCAGAACAACGTGCAGGGCTCGTGCGACATGGGCTCGTTCCCGCACGAGCTGCCGGGCTATCGCCACATCTCCGGCGATGCCGTGCGCGACCAGTTCGAGGCGCTGTGGAACGTCAAGCTCAACCCGGAACCGGGCCTGCGCATTCCCAACATGTTCGACGCCGCGATCGAAGGCTCGTTCATGGGCATCTATGTGCAGGGCGAGGACATCCTGCAATCCGATCCCAACACCAAGCACGTGGTGGCCGCGCTGTCCGCGATGGAATGCGTGATCGTCCACGACCTCTTCCTGAACGAGACCGCGAACTACGCCCATGTGTTCCTGCCCGGCTCGAGCTTCCTGGAAAAGGACGGCACGTTCACCAACGCCGAACGCCGCATCCAGCGGGTGCGCAAGGTGATGTCGCCGAAGAACGGCATGGCCGACTGGGAGGTCACGATCGGCCTCGCCAAGGCGATGGGCTATGACATGCCCTACAATCACCCGTCCGAGATCATGGACGAGATCGCCGCGCTGACGCCGACCTTCACCGGGGTCTCCTACGCCAAGCTCGACGAGCTTGGCTCGGTGCAGTGGCCATGCAACGAGAAGGCGCCGGAGGGCACGCCGGTGATGCATATCGACGGCTTCGTCCGCGGCAAGGGCAAGTTCATCGTCACCGAATATGTCGCAACCGACGAACGCACCGGTCCCCGCTTCCCGCTGCTGCTCACCACCGGCCGCATCCTCAGCCAGTACAATGTCGGCGCGCAGACCAGGCGCACCGAGAACGTGGTCTGGCATGCCGAGGACCGGCTGGAGATCCACCCCCACGACGCCGAGTTGCGCGGTGTGCGCGACGGCGACTGGGTGCGGCTGACGAGTCGCGCGGGCGAGACCACGCTGCGTGCGGAGATCACCGACCGCGTCTCGCCCGGCGTCGTCTACACGACCTTCCATCACCCGGATACGCAGGCGAACGTGATCACCACCGACTATTCGGACTGGGCGACCAACTGCCCCGAATACAAGGTCACGGCGGTGCAGATCTCGCCGTCGAACGGTCCGTCCGACTGGCAGAAGACCTATGACGCGCAGGCGCGGCACTCCCGCCGCATCGCCCCGGCCGAGGCGGCGGAGTAACGGCATGCACGTGCCGGTCCAGGCCATCGACCGCGAAATCTGGCGCGACGGTGTCGCGTCGGAAGGAACGCGGCTGATCCCGGAGGAGACGCCGCTGGCGCTGACCTACAACGGCGGCACCTATGCCGTCATGATGGGCACGCCGCAGAACCTCGAAGACTTCGCCGTCGGCTTCAGCCTCGACGAGGGCATCATCGAATCGGTCGACGACTTCAAATCGCTCGAAGTGGTTCGCCTCGACGACGGCATCGAGCTGCGCATGTGGCTCTACGAAGAAAAAGCCGCGCGCATCAGCGAGCGCCGACGGCACATTGCCGGCCCGACCGGTTGCGGCATTTGCGGCATCGACTCCATCGCGGAGGCCGTGCGGCCTGCGGCCGTGGTGCCGCTGGGACAGACTTTCACGCCGCAGCAGGTCATGGCGGCGATGCAGACCATCGCTCCCCTGCAATCGATCAACATACAGACCCGCGCGGTCCACGCCGCGGCCTTCTGGTCGCCGTCGAACGGCATCGTCGCCCTGCGCGAGGATGTCGGCCGCCACAACGCGCTCGACAAGCTCGCCGGCGCGCTGGAGCGCAGTCGGACGGAGGCGAGCGGCGGCCTGGTGCTGCTGACGAGCCGCGTCTCGGTCGAGATGGTGCAGAAGACGGCCGCCATTGGCGTGCCCGTGCTGGTCGCAGTCTCCGCACCCACCGCGCTCGCCGTACGCACCGCGGAAGCCGCCGGCATCACGCTGATTGCGATTGCCCGCAGCGACGGGTTCGAAGTGTTCACGCACCAGGGCCGCGTCGCGGCTCGTCGTGCTCAGGAGATCATCGATGTCGTCGCCTGACCGCCTCGTCTACATGGCCAACCAGATCGGCACGTTCTTCCGCAGCCAGGGTCACGACAAGGCCGTGCCGGGGATCGCCGAGCACATCAAGAAATTCTGGGACCCCCGGATGAAGCGCGCGATCTTCGCGCATCTCGACGCGGGCGGCGCGGGCCTGGAGCCGAACGTGCGCGATGCCCTCACGTCGCTGAAACGGACTGCTTCCCTTCCAGGAGCGCGCTGAACACGCGCCGCACCTCGCCCTGCGTTTCCTTGACGCGGGCCTCGAGCGACGAGAAATCCGGCGCGTCGCCGGCGCGCGCCATCACGCGCTGAAGGTCGGTGCCGGCGGTCTCCGGCTTGAATCGATCGCTGACACAGAGCCGCAGGATCTGCGTCAGGTCATGATAGAGGCGTGCGGCGGCACGCAGGATCTCCGCCTCCGACTGCGGGAGCACGCCAAGCCTGGCGGCGTTGTCCAGCACCTGCATCGTACCGACGTCGAGAATATCCGGCTTGTCGTGGGCGTGCACGAGCTGGAGATATTGCGCGATGAAGTCGATATCGACCATGCCGCCGGCGGCGTATTTGAGATCCCAATGGTCGCTCTCGCCCTTTTCCTGCGCGATGGCACGCCGCATGTCGACGACATCGTTGGCGACGACGGCGCGGTCGCGGCGGCGCGTCAGGACATCGCGGATGATGCGCTCGATCCGCTCCCGGAATGCATCCGATGAAGACACCACGCGCGCGCGGGTCAGCGCCATATGCTCCCAGGTCCAGGCCTCGTTGGCCTGGTAGTCCGCAAAGGAGGCAAGACTCGACGCCACCGGGCCGGCGCGCCCGGAGGGACGCAGCCGCATGTCGATCTCGTAGAGCACGCCGTAATTGGTGCGCGTGGTGAAGGCGCTGATCAGGCGCTGGGTGAAGCGTGCGAAGTAATGCGCGCCGTGCAGCGATTTTGGCCCGTCCGAGTCCGGGGCCTCGCTGTCGAAATCGTAGAGCAGGATCAGATCGAGATCGGACGACGCCGTCATCTCGCGGCTGCCGAGCCGGCCCATCGCGATGATCGCGGTCTCCTGCCCCTTGATGCGGCCGTGCTGGGCGGCAAAGCGCTCGGCGACGAGACCATGCACGGTATGGACGGTGCCCTCGGCGACGTCCGCAAAGGCCGTGCTCGCCTGTTGCGCCGAGACGGTGCCGGAGAGGATGCGCGTGCCGATCAGGAACAGGCTCTCCTGCCCGAACAGGCGCAGGCGATCGAGGAATTCCTCGTATGAGCCGGCGTCGCGCACCGTCGCGGCCAATCGCGCCGACAATTCCTGCTTGTCCGGCATCGCGCCGAAGAAGCGCGGATCGATCAGGCCGTCCATGAGCTGCGGCTTCCGCGCCAGCATTTCGCCGAGCCGTGGCGCCGCGCCAAGCACCAGCGCCACCAGCGCGACGAGATCGCGGTTCTGGGCGAGCAGCGTGATCAGCCGGCCGCCAAGCTGGAGCGCCCCGAGGAAATGATCGAACGTCACGACGGCGCGATCCGGCTCCTCGGCATGCGCGAGGCCGTCGATCAGGGCCGGCACGAAGTCGACGAAGGCGCTTCGCGTCGCCTCGTTGCGGAACGCCCGGTAGTCGCCGGTGATCCAGTCGCGCAAGGTCTGGGCCACTGCGGCCGGCTTCTTGAAGCCGAGCGTCGTCAGATATTGCAGCAGGCGCGGATCATCCGGGCCTGCACTGTAGTCGAGCGCCGGCAGCTTTGCCGTGCCGGTCGGATCATCGCCCTCGAACAGCTTCTCATAATGGCCCTGGACGACCTCGAGTTGCCGCAACAGATCGCGCGCGAAGGCTTCGCGATCCGGATAGCCGAAGAAGCGCGCAAAACGCTCGACCGCTTCCTTGTCGTCGGGCAGCGCATGGGTCTGCTCGTCGGCAATCATCTGCAGGCGATGCTCGACCCGGCGCAGGAATTCATAGGCGATGGTCAGCTCGTCGCGCGCGGCTGAGGTGATCCAGTTGCTCGCGGCAAGAATATTGAGTGCGGCGAGTGTCGGCCGCACCCGCAATTCCGGATGGCGGCCGCCGGCAATCAGCTGCTGCGTCTGCGCGAAAAACTCGATCTCACGAATGCCGCCGCGGCCGACCTTGACGTTATGGCCCTCCACCGCGATCTCGCTCTGGCCGCGATAGGTCTGCATCTGCCGCTTCATGTCGTGCACGTCGGCGAGCGCGGCGAAGTCGAGATGCTTGCGCCAGACGAAGGGGGCGATCTCGGCAAGCAGCGCCTCGCCCGCCCTGGGATCGCCGGCGCAGGCGCGTGCCTTGATCATCGCCGCACGCTCCCAGGTGCGCCCTTCGCGCTCGTAGTAATGTAGCGCGGCGTCGCGGGAGATCGCCACCTGGGTCGAGGACGGATCTGGACGCAGACGCAGATCGACGCGGAAGACGTAACCGTCATAGGTGCGCTGCTGGAGGATGCGCGCCATGCCTTGCGTCACCCGGACGAAGAACGGCTGCGGCTCGAGATCGGGTGCGAGCGTCGTGTTGTCGGGATCGAAGAACACGATGAGGTCGATGTCGCTGGAATAGTTCAGCTCGCCGGCGCCCATCTTGCCCATCGCGAGCACGATCAGGCCGCAACCCGCTTCCGGCGCCTCGGGATCGGGCGGCAGGATTTTTCCACGTGCGGCTTCCTGCCGCAGTTGGTACCGCAGCGCCGCCTGCACCGAGGACACCGCGACATCGGTCAGCGCCGCCGTCACCCGCATCACCGGCCAGACCCCGCCGATGTCGCATAGCGCGATCAACAGCGCGGCCTCCGCCTTCATGCGGCGAAGCAGACGCATCACCTCGGCTTCGTCGCCAGCTGCAAGCACCGCGTCCCTCGCCTCCGCGATCAACGCGGCGAGATGCGCATCCGGATCGCATGCAAGCAGCCGGATCAGGCGCGGCGCATCAGCGCGCGCCAGATCGAACAGATACGGCGAGAATTCCGCTATGCCGGCCAGAATATCCCGCGCGAAGGGATGCACCAGCAGCGCGTCGAGACGCGCTGACTGTGCCGGCTCGAGCTCGGCCAGCCAGCTTTCAAAGCGTCGGTCGTCGGTTGTGGAAGCGGCAATATGGGGAGCCTCCGCGAAACGCGCGGCCAGGCCCTCACCATGCTTGTCCGCGTTTCCCGGCGCGGAGTGGTTCATGCCACCTTCTGTGGCACATCCGGTATTGGAGGAGCAACCCTGTCGCCGGCGCCGGCGCGCGCCGGCAGCACCAGCGTGGCGACGAGACCCGGATGGGCATCGCCCAGCCGCAATTCTCCGCCATGCAGCGTCGCCACCGCGGAGGCGAGGCTGAGGCCGAGGCCAGAGCCCGGCAGCGTGCGGCTGGCCTCAAGCCGCACGAATCGCTCGACGGCATGCTTGCGGTCGCCTTCGGGGATGCCGGGGCCGCGATCGGTGACGCTGAGCAGCACCTGATCGCCCTCGCGCCTGGCCTCGATCGTGATCTGCCTGCTGTCCATACTGACCACGGTTCCCGCCGGCTGCGCAGCCGGCTTGCCGTATTTGATCGCGTTCTCGACCAGATTGGCGAGCGCCTGGCTGATCAACTCGCGGTTGGCATGAACCGGCGTCGGATCGGCTTTGACCTTGAGGGTCATGCCGTCATCCTCGGCGAGCGGCTCGTAAAGCTCGTGGATGCCGCCCGCGACATCGGCGGCGTCGAAATCATCCATGTTGCCGCGCGCCTGGCCGGACTCGGCACGCGCGATCATCAGCAGCGCGTTGAAGGTGCGGATCAGGCCGTCGGATTCCTCGATGGTCCGCTCCAGCGCGGCACGGTAATCGGCTTCGCTGCCAGATTTCGCCAGCGCCTCCTCCGCTCGGTTGCGCAGGCGCGTCAGCGGCGTCTTGAGGTCGTGGGCGATGTTGTCGGAGACTTCCTTCAATCCCGCCATCAGCGCCTCGATCCGCTCCAGCATGGCGTTGAGGTTTTCGGCGAGACGGTCGAGCTCGTCGCCGCTGCGTCCCACCGGCAGGCGCCCGCTGAGATCGCCGGTCATGATGCGCTGCGCGGTGCCGGTCATGGCGTCGATGCGCCTCAGAACCCTGCGCGCGACGAAGACGCCGCCGCCGAGGCCGAGCACCACGACGATCAGGATCGACCATTGCGCGGCCTTCGCGACGATGCCGAACAGGCGCCGCCGCTCGTCGAGATCGCGGCCGATCAGCAGCCGGAAGCCGTTCTCCAGTTCGGTGACGCGCACCAGCGCGCGATGATCGCGTTCGTTGCCGTCCTCGATCCGCCGGTAGGCCGTCTCCGTCCAGCCGCGCGTTGCCATCACGCCCGGTGCCAGCGAGCCGACATTGCCGGCAACCGCCTGCCCGGTCGGCGTGGTCACGAGGTAGAGGTTGGCGCCCGGCCGCAGCGCGCGATACTCGATCGCGCGCACGAGGCCGAACAGGCCGCGCCTCCCGTAGATCTCGTTGATTTCAGAGGTCTCGGAATTGACCGTCTGCGTGATCTCTTCGGTGATCAGCCGCCGCGTATTCCACGCGAAATAGCCCAGCAGCGACGCCGCGAAGATCCCGAACAGGAACAGGTAGACCAGCGTCAGCCGGAATGCCGTCGTGCGGATGAGTTTACCGAATGCCGTCACGGATCATGTACCCGGCGCCGCGGATCGTGTGCAGCAGCGGCCGCTCAAAACCCTTGTCGATCTTGGAGCGCAGCCGCGAAATGTGCACGTCGATCACGTTGGTCTGCGGATCGAAGTGATAGTCCCAGACATTTTCCAGCAGCATGGTGCGTGTCACCACCTGGCCGGCATGCTTCATCAGATATTCGAGCAGACGGAATTCGCGCGGCTGCAGCGTCAGCTCGTCCTTGCCGCGGGCGACGCGATGGGACAGCCGGTCAAGCTCGAGGTCGCCGACGCGATAGAGCGTGTCCTCGGCCGGGCCGCCGCGGCGGCGCGACAGCACCTCGACGCGGGCCAGCAGCTCGGCGAAGGAATAGGGCTTCGGCAGATAGTCGTCGCCGCCGGCGCGCAGGCCCTTGATGCGGTCGTCGACCTGGCCGAGCGCCGAGAGAATCAACACCGGGGTGGTGTTGCCCTTGTCGCGCAAGACACCGATCAGCGACAGGCCGTCGCGCTTGGGCAGCATGCGATCGACCACCAACACGTCGTATTCGCCGTTCTCGGCCATGGCGAGGCCTTCCTCGCCGTCTGCGGCGTGGTCGGCAATATGTCCGACCTCGCGAAACGCCTTCACGAGATAGTCGGCGGATTCGCGGTCGTCTTCGATGATGAGGAGGCGCATCGTGCGTTCGGCGGCGGTCAAGGGGTCAACCTTCTCTGAACATGGCGCGAGCGGCAATCGCATGCAAGCCGGGCAAATGGGACATGGGTAGGCAAAAAGGCGGGCGGTGAAGCTGGGGGGACCTCACCGCCCTAGGCCTTCCGACGGAGGGGGGCGTATTCCACCGGAAGGTAGACTGGGGAAGCGAACGTTACGCTGCTCCCCCGAAGGGCGTCGGCGGCGGGGGCGACTGATGCCGGCGACACCCCTCATCTCGTAAGCCTCCTGAAGGCTCAGCCCTTGGCGATGGGCACGGCGACGAAGCGCGACTGACCGCCGCTCTTCACACGCATCAGGACGCTGTTCTTGTTGTCGGTCCGCGCCGTGTTGATGGCTTCGCGGACGTCGCCGGCGGTGCTCACGCTCTTGCCGCCGACTTCCAGAATCACGTCGCCTTCCTTGAAGCCGCGTTCGGCCGCGGCACTCTTCGGATCGACTTCGGTGACCACGACGCCTTCCTTGCCGGCGCCGGCCACGGAGTCGGCGGGCGCAACGGTCATGCCGAGCTTGGGCACGTCGGTGCCACGGCTTGCACCCTTGCCGCTGTCCTTGTCGGTGTCGGCCTTGGCCTCGACCGTGTTCGGCAATTGGCCGAGCGTAAGGTTCACGACCTTATCCTGGCCCTTGTGCAGCACGTTGAGCTTCACGGTGGCTCCGGGCGCCAGTCCGCCGATGGTGCGGGCGAGCTCGCGGGCGTCCTTGACGGCTTCGCCGTTGACCGAGGTGATCACGTCACCGGACTCGATGCCGGCCTTGGCAGCCGGACCGTTCGCCTGCGGCTCCGCCACCAGCGCGCCTTCGGCCTTCTTCATGCCGAGGCTGTCGGCGATGTCGGACGTCACCGGCTGGATCTGCACGCCGATCCAGCCGCGGCTGACGGAGCCCTTGTCCTTGAGTTGAGCAACCACCGTCTTCACGGTGGAGGCCGGGATCGAGAACGCGATGCCGACGCTGCCGCCGGAGGGCGAGTAGATCGCGGTGTTGACGCCCATCACTTCACCGTTGGTGTCGAAAGCCGGACCGCCGGAATTGCCCTTGTTCACGGGCGCGTCGATCTGGATGAAATCGTCATAGGGGCCGTTGCCGATATCGCGACCGCTGGCCGAGACGATGCCCGCGGTCACGGTGCCGCCGAGGCCGAACGGATTGCCAACCGCGAGCACCCAGTCGCCGATCCGCGGCTTGCCGTCGGCAAGCTTTGCGAATGGGAAGTTGGAGCTGCCCTCGACCTTGATCAGGGCAAGGTCGGTGCGCTGATCGGTTCCGATCACCTTGGCTGTGTAGGTTTTGCCGTCGTCGGTGGTGACCTCGACCTTGTCGGCGCCGTCGACCACGTGGTTGTTGGTCACGGCAAAGCCGTCAGCCGAGATGAAGAAGCCGGAGCCCTGGCCCTGCACGACGCGGCCACGACCACCGCCACCCTTCTGGCCCGGGAAGCCATCCGGACCGCCGAAGCGGCGGAAGAAGCGCTCCATCGGCGAGCCCGGCTGGAACGGCGAGGAGGAATCATCGCCGTCATCGTTGCTCGCGATCTTTTCCTTGATGTTCACCTTCACCGAGATCACCGACGGCTTCACGCGCTCGACGATGTCGGCGAAGCCGATTGGACGCTCGACCTTGCGGACCTCGTTGTTGACCTGCGCATGCGCCGGGCTCGACAACAGGTCGCTCGGCGAGGTCGATGGGCTGAAGCCGTGGACGGCGATGCCGAGGCCTGCGACGACCGAGGCCATCAGCGCGATCCTGCGCGCGGAGAAAACCGAGCGGCGCGGCTGCCGATAGGACGGAAGGTTGGTGAGGTCGGGACGGTCGGTCATGCAGAGATCTCCAAGGGCCTTGAAATCCATTTGGTGCCGGATGGCAGCACCTTACGGTCCTGAAGATGGGGGCTCCCGCCTTACCGCGCGCTGGCGGCGGGGTTAAACTTTTGTAATGAACGGCGACGCGGATGCGGCCGTTTATCGCAGCCCGAAAATCGTGGCGTGTCAGGAACTTAATCGAGTTCCGGAGATCGGCGCATAGCCGTGTATTTCGCGGCCTCAGCTCGCCCTGACGCTGACGATGAATTCGTCCACTTCGCGTTTCAGGGTCGCGGCCTGCTGCGACAGGTCGACGGCGGAATCGCGCGCTTCGGCAGCCATGCGCCCGGTCTCCGCCGAGGTCGAGGTGATCTGGACGATGTGATTGGAGACGTCGAGCGTTCCGTGTGCGGCGTCCTGCGCGCTGCTCGTGATGTCCTGTGTGGCATTGCGCTGCTCGGCGGTGTCGACCTCGATGCCGGACATGATCGACGAGATCTCCGACAGGGTCTTCGAGATCCCGTCGATCGCGCCGCGCGTCTCCGCGGTGATCCCCTGGATGCTGGCGACGTGCGAGGTGATCTCTTCCGTCGCCTTGCTGGTCTGGTGCGCGAGGCTCTTCACCTCGGAGGCGACCACGGCAAAACCCTTGCCGGCCTCCCCAGCCCGTGCCGCCTCGATGGTTGCGTTGAGCGCCAGCAGGTTGGTCTGCGAGGCGATCGCCTGCACGAGCTGCACGACCTCGCCGATCTTGTCGGCGGCGTCCGACAGCGTATGGATGGTGTCACGGCTCTTCTCGGCCTGGGACGCTGCGCCTTCGGCGCGCTGTGTCGCGTCGGTGACGCGGCGGCTGATCGTGCCGATCGAATTCGTCATCGCCTCGGCCGAGCCCGCGACCGTCTGGACGCTGACGCTGGCCTGGCTCGCCGCGCTCGCGACGGCACTGGCCTTTGTGCTGGTGTCGTTGGCCGTCCGCGACAATGTCTCCGCGTTGCTCTTCAGATGCACGGCCGACGACGCCACGCTGTCGACGACACCGGCGACGAGATCGTTGAAGCGCTTGATGCGGTCGTCGAGAAATTGCGAGCGCTCGGACTGATGCTGCGCTTCGCGCAGTTGCTGCTCGGTGAGCCGGCGCCGCTCGATCCCGTTGGTCTTGAACACCTCCAGCGCTCCGGCGAGCAGGCCGATTTCGTTGGTGCCACCGAGGCCAGGAACGGATGTCTCGAACTTCTGGTCGGCGACCTCGCGCATGGCATGCACGATCGCCGCCAGCGGGCTGAGGATGCCGTTGCGAACGGCGAACCAGGTGGTGAGGCAGATCGCGACGGCGACGACCGCGATCACGCCGCAGGCTATCAGGAAATAGGAGAACGCTGCCTGCGCCTGCTGGTAGATCTGCATCGCGTGGTCGCGCGCGGGGCCGCTCAGTGCTGCGAAATCCGACGACAGGCTGGTGATCTCGTTATTGAGATAGAGCACCGCGACGAAGCCGGTGCCGCCGCCGATGCCCAGCAGGAACAATAATGCTGCGACGACGGCGCCGACCAGGAAGCGGATCGTCAGATTGCTGTTCGTGAACATCGGGGAGACTCAGAGTCAGGGATCGAATCTTCCGCCAAGCTTCCAGATAAAGGTCAACATAGCGTGAAAACAGGCCATCGCAGGCGGTCTACGTATCATTACGTAGCCGCGGACGGCGTCACGCAGCTAGGAGGATTTGGCTTCGTCCGACATCAACGCGGCGAGCCGCGTCTCCTCCTCCGGCGAAAGCGGCGGCGCTGGTACGTCTGCACCGCTTCTCGAACGGCGACGGATCTGCAGCCAGAGCGCCAGGCCGCCGCCGATCAGCAGCAGCGGCGCGAGCAGCCACAGCAGCACAGTCTGGCGCTCGAAGCGCGGCTTGAGCAGTACGAACTCGCCATAGCGCGCGACAAGGAAGTCGAGTACCTGCGAATTGCTGTCGCCGGCCGCGATGCGCTCGCGCACCAGCAGGCGCAGATCGCGCGCGAGCGGCGCGTCGGAATCGTCGATCGATTGGTTCTGGCAGACCATGCAGCGCAGCTCGCGCGACAGGTCGCGCGCGCGGACTTCCTTGGCGGGATCCGACATGATCTCGTCGGGCTGCACGGCGTACGCCACCGGCATGGCCAGCAGCATCAGCGCGACGATCGCAAGCATCATCCGCCGCATCGGATCACTCCGCCGGCTGGAGGCGTTGCTTGGCCCGCGCCGGTTTCGGCGCGCCGACCCGCAAGCGCCGGTCGGACAGCGACAGTACGCCGCCGAACGCCATCAGCACCGGTCCCCACCAGATCAGCAGCACCAGCGGCTTGTGATAGATGCGCACCGCAATGGCGCCCTCCGCGTTTGCATCGCCGAGCGAGACGTAGAGCTGGCTTGCGCCGCGCGTCAGCAGCGCGGCCTCGGTCGTCGATGAGCCGCGCGTGGTGAAGCTGCGCTTGGAGGGCGTCATGACGCTGACCGTCTGGCCGTCACGACTGACATTGAACTCGGCGATCATCTCGCGGAAGTTTGGCCCCTGACGCTGAAACAGGCCGTCCAGCTTGAGATCGTAGCCGGCGACATGGGCGACGTCGTTCTGCTTCATCGTCGCGATATATTCGCTGTTCCACGTGGTCTCGCAGACGATCCCGATCAGCGCGACGCCGAGGCCGGCATGCGCGAACGCCGTGCCCCAGGCCGAGCGCGGCAGGCCGCGCGCGCGGTGCAGCGCCGTTCCGAACGGAAGTCGCATGAGACCGGTCCGCTCGACGATGTCGGTGACGGCGCCGGCGATGACGAAGACGCCAAGCCCGATCGCGAGCGGCGCGAGCGCGCTGCCGCCGCGCGTCCAGGCCCAGACAATGGCGATGACGACGAGGCCGGCAACGCCGGCCGCGAGCAGGCGCTGGGTGACGCCGAGCAGATCGCCGCGCTTCCACGCCAGCATCGGCCCGAACGGCACCGCCAGCAGCAGCAACGTGAACAGCGGGGCGAAGGTGAGATTGTAGAAGGGCGCGCCGACCGACATCTTGAAATCGGCCAGCAGTTCCATCGCCAACGGATAGAGCGTGCCGAACAGCACGACCGCGCAGGCCACCGTGAGCAGCAGATTGTTCAGGACCAGCGCGCCTTCGCGCGAGATCGGCGCGAACAGGCCCCCCTGCTTCAACGAGGTCGCGCGGCCCGCGAACAGCGACAGGCTGCCGCCGATGAACAGGCACAGGATCAACAGGATGAACACGCCGCGAGTGGGATCGGTGGCGAAGGCGTGCACGGACGTGATGACGCCCGAGCGCACCAGGAAAGTGCCGAGCAGCGACAGCGAGAAGGTTAGGATCGACAGCAGGATGGTCCAGACCTTCAACGCATTGCGTTTCTCCATCACCAGCGCCGAGTGCAGCAGCGCCGTGCCGGCCAGCCACGGCATCAGCGAGGCGTTCTCGACGGGATCCCAGAACCACCAGCCGCCCCAGCCGAGCTCATAATAAGCCCAGTAGGAGCCCATCGCGATTCCGAGGGTGAGGAATATCCAGGCCACCAGCGTCCACGGTCGCACCCAGCGCGCCCAGGCCGCATCGATGCGGCCTTCCATCAGCGCCGCGATGGCGAAGGAGAACGAGATCGAGAAGCCGACATAGCCGAGATAGAGCATCGGCGGATGCACGGCGAGGCCGATGTCCTGGAGCACCGGATTGAGATCGCGTCCCTCGACCGGCGGGTTGACGATGCGCAGGAACGGATTGGAGGTCACCAGGATGAAGAGATAGAAGGCGCTGGCGATCCAGGCCTGCACGGCCAGCACATGCGCGCGCAGCGACAGCGGCAGATTGTTGCCGAAGGCCGCAACCAGGCCGCCGAACAGCGCCAGAATCGCCACCCACAGCAGCATCGACCCTTCATGGTTTCCCCACACGCCGGTGATCTTGTAGAGCAGCGGCTTCATCGAGTGGGAGTTCTCGTAGACGTTGGCGACGGAGAAATCCGAGCTGACGTGCAACATCACGAGCGCGATGAACGAGGCGCCGACGAACAGCAGCTGCGCCAGCGCGGTCGAGCGCGCCACGTTCATCAGCGCGGCATCGCGCAGGCGGGCGCCGATCAGCGGCACGACCGACTGGATCAGCGCCAGGGCAAGCGCCAGCACCAGCGCGTAATGTCCGGATTCAGCGATCACCGCACTGCTCCCTGCGAATTGCCCTGCGCCGTCGTTGCCGCCGGCTTGACACTATCGGAAGCTTTGGCGCCGTAGTCGTCCTTCCAGTGCCCCTGCTTCTTCAGGGCGTCGGCGACGTCCTTGGGCATGTAGGTCTCGTCATGCTTGGCGAGCACGGTATCGGCCTTGAACACGCCGTTAGCGTCGAGCGCGCCTTCGGCGACCACGCCCTGCCCTTCGCGGAACAGATCCGGCAGGATGCCCTTGTAGGCGACGGGCAGCTTTGCGCCGCCATCGGCGACCTCGAATGTCACCGCAAGATTGTCGCCGCGGTGGAGCGAGCCGGGCTGCACCAGCCCGCCGAGGCGAAATCGTTTGCCCGGTTCGACGTGCTTCTCGGCGACCATGGTCGGGGTCGAGAAGAACACGATCGAATCCCTAAGCGCGTTGAGCACCAGCGCGGCCGCGAGGGCGAGCACGGCGAGCGAGCCGCCGATGATGGTCATCCGTCGCTGCTTGCGCGTCATGGCGTATCCGTTCCCTGCTGATCTCGTCGCAGCATCGTCATCCGTCGAGCCCGAGCGTCTTGAGGCCTTCGTTGAGTTGGCGCAGCCGCGCGGCGTCGTTGGCAACGGCCTGGCGGGCATCGCCCGATGCGCCCACCGCCTTGTCGCGATCGCCCATCACGAGATAGGCGCGCACCAGGCGCAGCCAACCCTCGACGTCGTCGCCATTCTGCTTGAGACGCGTGGCGAGGCGCTCGACCATGCCGCGCACCATCGCGTTGCGATCGCCCTCGTTCATGTCCCTGGACGCGGCGAGGGTCTCGTCCGACAGCGCCGGCATCGTGCCGCCACCGACCCGCGCCAGCGAAGACTGCACCAGGGAACGCCACGGCGCATCCTCCGGCGCCTTCGCCAGCAGCGCGCGCCAGATGTTGGCGGCATCGTCCTTGCGGCCGTCCTGCTCGGCGGCGAGACCGAGGAAATAGTTTGCCTTGGGATCGTCGGCGTTGAGCGCATGTGCACGCTCGAATTCGCCCTTGGCTTCGGCGGTCACCACGCCATTTGCGGCGGCTGCGATGGCTTCGCCGAGATCGGAGCGGCGCTCGGCGCTCTCGCCATTGTAGGTGAGCGAGTTGCGATAGGCGCGCACCGCATCGTCGAAGCGGCCGAGCCGTTGCAATACCGGCGCGAGCACGTTCCAGCCGCGTCCGTCGGTCGGATTCTTTTCCAGATGTTGCTCGACCTGCACGACGAGGTTCTCGAGCGACTGCGCCATGCCCGATCCTGATCCGCGCTCCCGCTGCGCTAGCGGAAAGTCCTGAAGCCTGGGCGAGCCAAGCGGCATGTAGACACCGACCGCAACGAGCGGCAGGCCTGCGAGCGCCAGCACAGCCGCCGCACGGCGCCATTTGAGGCTCGACGTCGGCGTTTGCGCGGCCTCTGTGCCGGCTGCGGCAAGCAGCCTGCGGCTGATCTCGACGCGCGCGGCCTCGGCTTCGGGCGCGGCGATCAACCCGGCGGCGAGATCACGCTCGACCTCGGCCAGTTGGTCCTTGTAGACCGCAACCTCGCTGCCCTGCTTTTGCGCGCGTCCGCTGCGGCCGAGCGGCAAGAGCACGGCAAAAATCGCCGCGACCGTCATCAGCGCGAACACGAACCATAGCGTCATCTGGCAAGCTTCCGGCAGCGCGCCACCCGCGCCCACAGGTGGCTTTACACCACGGCCGGATGATGCGGCAATTGACAATTGTCAATTCACCGCGACCGCGCACAGTCCCGAAACGGTGAAAATCCAACGGCTTAGCCGATCTCGAAGTCCGCACTTTGCGCGGCGTCCTCGCCGTGACCATTGATGGCCTTCAGGAAGTACGTCCCTGGCGTGATTGCGTCCGGCAATCTGATGCGCAGCGCCCCGACCGGAACAGGGGATGCAACCCTGGTGATCGTCTCAGGCAGCTGCCGACCGCTTGCCTTCTCGACCAGCACCACCTTCGCGCCGGTCATCAGCCTTCGATATTTGGCAACAATGACGCGGTTTTCAATTTCGATGGAGCTGATAAGGGGTTTCATGCGCCCACAGATAGAAATTCCAAGACTTGCATGGAGACCGTAGGGCCCGCCACCGGCACCGTCAACCAGAAATTGTGATCACGAAAATATGCTCTTAAATCAACCGGCGCGCGACGATTTGCGCTCGCCCGTCGCCGCGTTCTCCGCGGCACGGCTCATCAGCGAGGCGTAATCGTCGCCGAACAGCACTTGGCAGAATCGGATCGCAGCCTGCACCTGCTGCTGCCGATAGGTGCGGATCTTGAGATCGGCGGCGCGCAGCGACTGCACCAGCTGCTCGGTCGACCGTTCCACATATTGCTGGAGGTCGGAATAGGTGCGGAGCGTCACCTCGTTGATCGCAAGCTCGCTCGCGTAGTTGCGGCAAGTTGCGACGAAATCGATCAGCGCCACGGTTTCCTCGACCTCGGTGCTGTCGATCCGCGCTCCCGGCGGAATCTCTTTCTCGGGGCGCTGGCGCAGGATGCGGCGCACGCGGCCGGGAACACTGTCGATCTCCGACTGCAGCGCGTTGGAAATGTCGGCGCGGATCGAGGTCAACTGCTTGCCCCAGGGGGAATCATTGCGCAGATCGAGTTCCGTGCGCAGGCCGCGCACACCGTCGTGCAGCGTCTTGAGGTTGTCGGCAACGTTGTCGAAATGGCCGCGTTTGATGTCCATGCGCAGGGTCGCGGCCACGCAGGACAGATCGTGCAGGGCGATCGTGACGGCGGCGCCATAGGGCGTTGCCGCGACGCGGATCTCGTCGTCGGACGCCGCAATCTTGATGGCAAGGCGGATGATCTGCCACGGCGCGGTCATGCGCTGCACCACCATCGACAGCGCGAATGGCAGCATTTGCGGCGTCTGGAGCACGGGAATATTGAGCGTGGCCGTCACCGACGCGATCTGGGCATCGCCGAAAACGCGCAGTGAGCGTGGCAGCTTCTCGTTCAGGGTGGCGATGGCTTCCCGGACCTGAAGCACCGCTCCGATCGAATAGAGATCCTCGATCACATTGGGCGGACCGACACGGGCGAGCGCGCGCGACTTATCGCCGCCGCCCGGTCCCGTCAGTTGGAAGATGGCGTCGGCGGCTACCGCCTGGAGTTTCAGCGCGAGGGCCTCGACCTGGCCGGCACTGTCGGCAGCCGGCATGCGCGCCAGCGCCGCCTCGAATTCGCTGACCTTGTCCGGGGCGCCGTCGCGGCCAAGCCATTGCCAGATCGGGTGCAGCGATGAGCGGCGGATCTGGCCGACCCGGATCGGGGCGCCTGCCTCGACCAGGAACGGTTCCAGCACCTGGAACAGCAGCCGCGACAGATCGTCAGTGCGCGGCGGCGGGGCGTCCTCGGCCTCGGTCTTGCGGACGATCTTGCGTAATTGCTCGAGTACGAGGGTCGCAACAGCCGTGTCCTGGCCGCGTTCGAGCGCGCGCTCGAACTCCCGCAGCAGCAGCGCCTGCGCCTGCGGCGGGAGCTGCGCGAGATATTCCCTCAGCCGCTCGGTCGATGTCTGGCTCATGCGCCCGGATAATGCATGGTAAAATGGCAGACGTAGGTGCGTCCTGCGCGATCATAGGTGGGACCCACTTAAGAAGCCGTTTAGGAAGTTGCCGCGAATGCCTCCAGTTTCGCGCTAATCGGACTCACGCAGGCGAAATAGTCACGTCGGAACAAAGGATTATACTCCGGGCAGCACCAGCTCCGCCCGCAGCCCCCCGATCGGCGCGCCACTGAGCGAGAGGCTGCCGCCATAGAGCGCGGCAAGGTCAGTCACGATCGACAGCCCCAGCCCCGAGCCGGGCTTCGACTCGTCGAGCCGCTGGCCGCGGCGCGAAACCTGGGCGCGTTCCGCCTCCGACAGGCCGCGCCCGTCGTCGTCGACGATGATCCGCAGGCGCAGGCCGGCACCCGCGTGCTGCGTCGCCTCCACCAAAACCTCGATGAAGACCCGCGTGGCCGCCCATTTGCAGGCGTTGTCGACGAGATTGCCGACCATCTCTTCCAGATCCTGCCGCTCGCCGCGGAATTTGGCCGACGGATCGGCGTTCGCCTCGACCATGATGCCGCGGTCACGGTGGATCTTCTCCATGGTCCGCCGCAGGGCCTCGATGGCGGGCGCAACCTCCGTCACGGTTCCGACCACCGAGACGCGCGCCGCGATGCGGGCGCGCTCGAGATGATGGGCAAGCTGGCTGCGCATCACGTCCGCCTGCTCCATGACCTTGGCCGCGAAGGGATCGGCGCCATGGGCGGCGGCCTCGTTGACGATCACCGAGAGCGGCGTCTTGATCGCATGGGCGAGATTGCCGACATGGGTGCGGGCACGCTCGACGATCTCGCGATTGGCGTCGATCAACGCATTTGTCTCGCGCGCCAGCGGCGCGATCTCGACCGGGAATTCGCCTTCGAGCCGCTCCGCCCGCCCGGAGCGGATGTCGGCGATGGATTCCGAGATGCGCTTGAGCGGCGCAAGGCCGAAGCGGACCTGGAACACCGTGGTCAGCAGCAGCACGATGCCGAGCGCGGTGAAGGTGCCGCCGAGATAGTAATCAAAACTCCGCGTCTCGTCGAAAATCTCGGTGTCGTCGCCGGCAACACTGACCAGATATTTGCCGTCGGCACCAAGATCGACGGGACGCTCGACCATGCGCAGATTCTGCCCCTCGGGCCCGTCGACATAGGCAAGGCGAATGCCGGCCGCAGTGAGCTCGCTGCCCTGCTCCTCCAGCTTCGGCAGCTTCTTGTCCCAGAGCGAGCGCGAGGAGCGCACCTCCGGCTTCTCCGTATCGGTCCGCGTGATCTGCCAGTACCAGCCGGACAGCGGCAGCTCGAACAGCGGCTCGCCGAGCGACTGGAACTGACGGTCCGGTGGCTCGTCGGGGGTGGCGACTTCGGCGATGAGTGTGCGCAGATAGAGATTGAGCCGGCGGTCGAACGCGCGCTCGGTGGCATTCCTGTAGACCGACGACAGCACCACGCCGGTAATGGCCAGGATCACCACGAGCCAGGCCGTCGCCGACAGGAACAGGCGATTGGCGAGCGAGCTGGCGGGCATCGGAATGATCCCGGGGGCGCGAGGCGGCAGGGCGTCGGTGGTCATGACGCGACCAAGGCCCCTGTTCGATCGCCCGTCAAGTCCGGACGCTTCAGGCGCCCGGCGCGGCCGGCGGGGTCAGCAGATAGCCGAGACCACGGACGGTCTGGATGATATCGACATCGAGCTTCTTGCGGATGCGGCCGACGAAGACCTCAATCGTATTGGAGTCGCGGTCGAAATCCTGGTCGTAGAGATGCTCGACCAGCTCGGTGCGGGACACGACGCGCCCCGAATGATGCATTAGGTAGGCCAGAAGCCGATATTCGTGCGAGGTCATCTTCACGGGATTGCCGGAGACACTGACCCGCCCGGTCCTGGTGTCGAGCGTGACAGGACCGCAGCTGAGTTCGCTCTGGGCATGGCCGGTCGAGCGGCGCAGCAGGGCGCGGATGCGCGCCAGCACCTCCTCCAGATGGAACGGCTTGGCGACGTAATCGTCGGCGCCGGCATCGAAGCCCTGCACCTTGTCGCTCCAGCGGTCGCGCGCGGTGAGGATCAGGACCGGCATGGTACGGCCATTGCGGCGCCAGGCTTCCAGCACCGAGATGCCATCCTTCTTGGGCAGGCCGATGTCGAGCACCACGGCATCGTAGGGCTCGTTGTCACCGAGAAAATGCCCTTCCTCCCCGTCGAAGGCGCGATCGACGACGTAACCGGCGTCGCTCAGCGCCTTGGTGAGCTGGCGATTGAGATCGGGGTCATCCTCAACGACGAGCAGGCGCACGCTTCTCTCCAGAATTAGACCGCATCAACTCCGGCAGAGATGAGCAATTCCGGCGTGAACTGAATATGAACGCGGGGAACCGGCGGCGTTACTTTTTGGTCATATACGACCTCTGGGGCGCCGACGCGACTGCGCCCGCCAGGCCGGCGGACGAACCGGCTGGCGGGCGCAATGTGCCGCGTGCCGCGGCGAGTCGGAAAGTCCGCCCTTCCCGTCGATGCGGGCCGTCAGGTCCGGAAGAACACGAACCAGATGACGGCAAGGATCAGGATGGCCAGCCCGGTCGAGATGGCGAGCAGGGCTGCGACCGACGGCCCGGGCTCGCCCGCGCGCGCTTCGGTCGCGGTCTCGACGATCTGATGCTGGTCTCGCGTGGTTGCCATGGTGACCTCAATCTCTGGCTGTCACGGTGGCAACGCCCGATCTGATGCGATGTTCCGATCTTTGCCGTTGGATCAGGCAGCAACCGGAGGCCGGGCGGCGGGTTAACGCAGTTGCAAGATTCCGCAGCGTGCCTTGCTATGATTCGCCGTTCCTCGATGGTATCCTTATAGGTCTGTGTCCCTGTTGCGTTTGGAGTAGCCCATGGCCCCCCGCGCCAATTGGAAGGGTTTTCTGCGTCTCTCGCTCGTGACCTGCCCGGTCGCGCTGTATCCGGCCACTTCGGATACGGAGAAAGTGTCGTTCAACCAGATCAACCGCAAGACCGGCCACCGGATCAAGTACCTCAAGGTCGACGCCGAGACCGGCGACGAGGTGACCTCCGAGGACATCGTCAAGGGCTACAAGGTCGACACCGACACCTATATCGAAGTCACCAAGGACGAGCTCGACGATATCGCGCTGGACTCGACGCACACGATCGAGATCGACGAATTCGTGCCGAAGACCGACATCGACAGCCGTTACCTGATCCGTCCCTATTATCTCGTACCGGATGGCAAGGTCGGCCACGACGCCTTCGCGGTCATCCGCGAGACCATCCGCAGCATGAACAAGGTCGCGATCGGCCGCGTGGTGCTGACCAACCGCGAGCACATCATCGCGCTGGAGCCGCTGGAGAGCGGCCTGATGGGCACGCTGCTGCGCTATCCCTACGAAGTGCGCAGCGAGAAGGAATATTTCGACGACATCCAGGACGTGAAGCTGACCAAGGACATGCTCGACCTCGCCAAGCATATCGTCGAGAAGAAGTCCGGCACGTTCGAGCCCGAGCTGTTCGAGGACCATTACGAGACGGCGCTGATCGATCTCATCAACAAGAAGCGCGCGGGCGCACCGATCGCAGCCAAGGTGACGCCGAAGAGCAGCGGCAACGTCATCAACCTGATGGACGCGCTGAAGAAGAGCCTCGCGAGCGAGAAGGACGCAGCTCCCGCGGCCAAGGTCGCCAAAGGCAAGAAGCCGAAGAAGCGCGTCGAGGGCCAGCGCGAGATGCTGCTCCCGATCGCAGGCAAGGGCGGCAAGACGGCAGCCGCCAAGGAAGCGGCGCCCAAGGAAGCTTCGAGGAAGGCCGACAAGCCGGTGCGCACCGCGGCACGGGCGAAGAAGGCCGGGTAGACGCATCGCGTCTGCCATCGGGCCGTGATGTCTCCCCTCGCCGATCGGCCGGAATGACATGCCGTGGTCGACGGCATTCGACGATCCCGTTCAGATCGGCGGCAGGCGCAGACTGCTGACGCTGCAGCAGGCGGCGGACTACATCATGCAGCTGCCCGAGGACGCGCAGCACGAAGCCCACTGGCAGACCGCGATCGAGACCCTGATCCATGCGGCCGAGACCGGCGGCGGCTGGCTGATGTTCGCCCGCATTGCGATGTTGCGGGCGCTGAACGCGGACGGACGGCACGGTGATCAATAGGCTCAACAATCGGTTAAGCGGCCCCGGCAAGGGTATTCCTACGGGAGACAAAATTAACCGCCGATTGCCGTTGCGCAGAACATGGTCGAACTCGTCGATCGAACCAGGGTTTGCACTCCGTGCAGCAGGACGTCAGAAAGAACTACATCAGCATCGTGAACGACGCGCCGGCGAACGAGCAGGCCGCGGACTCGCTGGCGCGGTCGCGGCCGGGCGCTGTGAAGGATCTGGTCGATCGCCTGGCAGGCGCGCTGAAGCGACGCCTCCATGGCGCGGCGAGCCCCACGATCCGTCGTTGACGGGCTCACAAAGCACGTCAGCATGCCCGCTCCGCGATGGCCGGCCAATTTGAATCCATTTAGATCCATCGATGGAACCCAAATTTAATGAGTGCCATCGTATGAGGCGAAGGCGCGCATCTGCGGGCTCGATTGTTTTGGCGCGCCATAAAACTCTATTCGATCAATTTATCGGTCCGAAAACGACGCGGCCATGGATTTGGGCCGGATGAACAGGAGTTGGCAATGCGTTTGATTAGGTCTTTCCTTGCCGATGAGGCTGGCGCCACCGCCATCGAGTACGGCCTGATCGCCGCCGGCATTGCGCTTGCCATCGTGACCGTCGTGAACAACACGGGCAGCGCGCTCCTCAACAACAAATTCAACTCGATCAGTACGTCGCTGAAGTAGCGGCAGCCGAGGTTCGAAGCGAACCTGATCGTGCGCGCCGTCCAGTCGCGCCGACCGCGCGACCATGATCTGCGTCAAGCGCATCGCGACTGCGGCGGTTTAGCATTGGCTCAGCCCTCCCCGCCGGCGCTGTCCATGCAACCTGATCCCCACCGTCCCCAACTGAAGATTCGCCGTGTTCGCCTCGACACCGGCCGCGAGAACGTCGTCGTCATTTCGAGGCGATCCAAGGCGCTGCGCGCCGAGATCTTTCGCGGCTTCAGCCGCGTCGAGCTCCGCCTCAACGGCAAGGTGCTGCTGGCGACGCTGCTGATCACCGATGACGACACGCTGGCGGCCCACGACGAGATCGGCCTGTCCGAACCTGCATTCCGCCGTTTCGCCGAACCGGCCGGCACGCTGGTCGCGGTCACACCCGCCTCTCCTCCCGAGAGCCTCGAGGCGGTACGCGCGAAGATCCGCGGCCGCACATTGAGCGAGGCCGAGATCCGCGCGATCATCGACGACCTCGCGCATTACCGCTACTCCGACATGGAGATCGCCGCCTTCCTGATCGGTTCGGCGAGCTTCATCACCAGCGACGAGCTCCTGGCCCTCACCGGTGCGATGGCCCAGGTCGGCACGCAATTGACATGGCCGGATCCGATCGTCGTCGACAAGCACTGCATTGGCGGCATTCCGGGCAATCGCACCTCGATGGTGGTGGTGCCGATCGTCGCCGCCCATGGCCTGCCCATCCCCAAGACCTCCTCGCGCGCCATCACCTCGCCCGCCGGCACCGCCGACACGATGGAAGTTCTGGCGCGCGTCAATGTCGGCGTCGAGGAGATGAAGGCGATCGTCTCGGCGTGCAACGGCTGCCTGATCTGGGGCGGGCACGTGAATTTGTCGCCGGCCGACGACGTCCTGATCTCGGTCGAGCGCCCCCTGAGCCTCGATACCCGCGAGCAGATGGTCGCCTCCATCATGTCGAAGAAGATCGCGGCGGGCTCGACCCATCTGTTGATCGACATTCCGGTCGGGCCGACCGCGAAGGTCAGCAGCGCCGTCGAGGCGATGCGGCTGCGAAAGCTGTTCGAATTCGTCGGCGACCGGTTCGGGCGCACGGTCGAGGTGATCACGACCGACGGCCGCCAGCCGATCGGCAACGGCATCGGGCCCGTGCTCGAGGCCAATGACGTAATGGCGGTGCTTGGCAACGATCCGGACGCACCGCGCGATCTGCGCGAGAAATCGCTGCGGCTCGCCGCGCACCTGCTGGAATACGATCCGAAGCTGCGTGGCGGCGCCGGCTATGCGCGGGCGCGCGAACTGCTGGACAGCGGCGCGGCGTTGAAGCAGATGCAGAAGATCATCGATGCGCAGGGCCCCTCGACCTGCAGCACCGAGCTGGGCTCGCTCAGCTTCGACGTCAAGGCTGCGAGCGACGGCGTGGTGTCCGCGATCGATTGCCTGCGCCTCAATCGCCTCGCCCGGACCGCCGGCGCACCGCTCGACAAGGGCGCCGGCATCCGCCTGTTCAAGAAGATCGGCGACCGGGTCGAGCAAGGCGAGCCGCTCTATCGCGTCTACACGTTCGACCGCCCCGAGCATGATCTGGCTGCCTCTGCGGCCGCAGAGCAGACCGGCTACATCGTCAACGGTCACGAGACCCTCCAGAGCAAGGCGCCGTGACCACGATCTCGTTTCAGACCCTGCCTTTCGGCACCGATGCGGCCAGGCGCCTCGCGGCAGGGCTTGGCCTTGCCTGCGACGAGATCGCGCTGCACCGCTTTCCGGACGGCGAACTGCGCGTCGCGGTCGCCCCAGTTGCAGACACCACCATCCTCTATGCCCCGCTCGATCAGCCGAACGACAAGCTGATCGCCCTGTTGTTCGCCGCGGAGGCGCTGCGACGCGGCGGCGCGAAGCGGCTGGTGCTGGTCGCGCCCTATCTCTGCTACATGCGCCAGGACATCGCGTTTCATGCCGGCGAGGCCATCAGCCAACACGCCATCGGTACGCTGCTTGCGACGATCGTGGACCGAATCGTCACCGTGGATGCGCACCTGCATCGCACCCCCGACATCGGCGCCGTATTTCCCGGCATCGAGGCCGCGAACCTGTCCGCAATGCCGGCGATTGCCGACGCGCTGGCGGCAGCCGGCATCGATCCCGCAACAATCATCATCGGCCCCGATGCCGAATCCGAACCCTGGGTGAAAGACCTCGCGGGGCGGCTCGGCCTGCAGCATACGGTCGCGCGAAAGTTCCGGCGCGGCGATCGCTCCGTCGAGATCCATTTTGCCGATGCCGCGATACTGGCGGGGCGGCCGGCGCTGATGACCGATGATATCGTCTCCTCCGGAACGACGCTGATGGTCGCGGTGAAGGCGCTTAGAGCGCTGGGCGCGACCAGCATCGACGCGGTCATCACCCACGCGCTGTTTCCGCCTGCGATGGTCGCTGCATTCGCCGATGCCGGCATCCGGTCTGTTCGTTCGACCGACAGCGTGCCGCATCCGACCAACGCAATCGCGCTCGACGAGACCCTCGCGGCCGCCCTGCGGTCCGAACTGAGCAAGACCCCTTCGCCGGAGACGACACCATGAGCATCACCGTCCGATTTTGCGGCGCCGCCCGCACCGTGACCGGCTCGAGCTATCTGTTTCAGACGGCATCCGGCCGTTTCCTGGTCGATTGCGGCCTGTTCCAGGGACAGAAGACGCTCAAGGAGCTCAACTACGGCGCCTTCCCGTTCCGCCCCGCCGACATCGACGCCGTGCTGCTGACGCACGCGCATATCGACCACAGCGGGTTGCTGCCGAAGCTCGTGCGCGCGGGATTCGAGGGACGGATCCTGGCCACGCGCGGCACCATCGACCTCTGCTCCTACATGCTGCCCGATGCCGGCAGCATCCAGGAATCGGAAGTCGCGCAGCTCAACCGCCGCAACGCGGCGCGCGGCCGCAAGGAAGTGCAGCCGATCTACACGCAGGCGGACGCGATCGCCACGCTGCAATCGTTCCGTGCCGTCGACTACGAACGCTGGACCGACGTGATCCCGGGCGTCCGCGCCCGCTACTGGAATGCCGGCCACCTGCTCGGCTCCGCCTCGATCGAGCTCGAGATCGCCGAGCCGGGTTCGCCGCGTCCGCTGCGCGTGCTGCTGTCCGGCGACGTCGGGCCGGAAGCCAAGCTGCTCCAGCCCGACCCCGAGGCGCCTTCCGACCTCGACTACGTCATCTCGGAATCGACCTATGGCGACCGGCTGCGTGCCGCCACGACACCTGCGCTCCGCAGGCAGCATCTCGCTGCCGAGGTGCGCGATGCGGCCGCCGCCGGGGGCGCGCTGCTGATCCCCGCCTTCGCGGTGGAGCGCACCCAGGAGCTGATCGTCGATCTGGTCGAGCTGATGGAGCATGGCGAGATTCCGACGGCCCCGATATTCCTCGACTCGCCGCTCGCGATCCGTGCCACCGAAGTGTTCCGCCGACATGCCGCGAGCCTCGACCCGACCGTCGATGCCGAACGCCTGCTCAACTCGCCGCATCTCAAATTCACCGAGACGCCGGAGGAGAGCAAGGCGATCATGCGCCTGTCCGGATTTCACATCATCATCGCGGCGAGCGGCATGTGCGACGCCGGCCGCATCCGCCATCATCTGAAGCGCTGGCTGTGGAACGAACGTGCGACCGTGCTGCTCGCCGGCTTCCAGGCCAACGGCACGCTCGGCCGCTTCCTCCAGAACGGCACCAAGGCCGTGCGGATCCAGGGCGAGGAAATCAGGGTCGCGGCGCGGATTCGCATGATCGACGAATATTCCGGCCACGCCGACGGCGCCGGAATGGCCAGCTGGATCGCGGCACGCCGCCCGATCGCCCGCGGCCTGTTCCTGGTCCACGGCGAGGAGGACGCCATCGCGGGGCTCGCCGAGCGCGTCGCCGAACGCATCGTTCCCGCGGCCAAGGTCTACCAGCCGATGCTGGACGACATCTATGAACTCGCCGCGCCCGAACCGCGCGTGCTCGACGTCGACCATCGCCGGCGGCTGGCGCCGGAGGCCGTCACCCATCTCGACTGGCACAATGAAATGTCCGAACTCGTGCTCGACATCAGCGATAGGGTCGCAGCAGCCGCCGACGATCGCGCCCGCGGCGTCATCATCCGGAGGCTGCGGCGCGCGCTGGAGGAGAAGGCATAGCCTCTCGCAATGACGGAGGTTGGAACGGACGACATCGCTCACCAAAACGCGTTTTCACTTGCAGACGCACCTTCGCGACCTCGCGGCTTGTTTCGCCCGGGCTTTGCTTCGTTGCGTCGCCCTCATGAGAACAAGGGCGCAGGGAAGGCCGGGCGCCGGCTGGCACCCACAGTCCCGCGTGTGCTGGAGAACGCGCACGGGATGGACGACAGGTGTGCGGGTCGCCCGGTCTTTCCCTGCGCGATGGTTTGAACGGTGTCCTTCGCGCTCTCCTCGGGGAGCGATGCACTATTGCCCCCGTCGCCCTTACGGATGACTGATGCGCGCGCCGGTTGGCCGCCACATCACCGCAGGACTTGACGCACAGACCCCGGGCGTCAGGACCACACGACTTCTCCGTCCGCGCACATTCCCGCCCGCAATCCCCGACGGCTGGCGTGCGCTCGCCGTCGAGGCCGAACAAGAACGCTGTCAGCGCCGTGTCGTACCGCGCAGGCGGCTGCTCACGGGATGTCCGCCCTGCAACCGACCTCGCGCGCCGACGCCGTCGCGGCCACCGCATCCCTGCCCGCGTCTCGTGACGATCGCGAAACGCCCTTGTGGCGGGCGGGATGGCGCGATACATACGATAAAACCGAATTTCTGTAAATGCGAATATTTTATGAAGGCGATATTGACCCAGAGCTGGCGTGTTTCGCCCGAGGCAACGCAACGAATTGTAGCCCAGCTTGCGCCGCGTCCAACGGACTGGTCAACACGGCAATACCCGGAGGTCACGCCAAGTCATACCTACCAAGTAAAACCTAGCGCTTGTCAAACAAGGCGTCGTTGCGGGCGCGCCAAGCTGGATCCGCGAGCCATTTGTAGTCCTGATCCGGCATGACCGGAACCGTCTTCATGACGTCCTTCACGATCGGAAGAAAGAAACTCGATCGATCCTGAGTGACCTTCAGAAATCGGATCGGCACCACGATGCTGTCTTTTCCGGTGGTGAAGAAGCCACCCGATGCGATAATGGCGTAGTCGCGCCCGTCCTTAGTGCCAAAAACAATGTTCCGGACCTCGCCGACAATCTTGTCGTCGGAACTGCGGACTTCCGCCCCAATCATTTCATCGGTCCTCAAACCGGGTGTCAGCTCGTCGATCCTGATCAACGGTTTCGCATCTTTCTTGCTCCGGTTGCCCGAGGATGCTCCGCGCCTGATTTTTGGTTCAGTTGCAGCAATCTGCTTGTCGGCCTCTTCTTCATCGTTGTCGCCCAAAGACCCCATGGGCGGTCCAGCGATCAATTCCCGTATGTTGGCGAGAAGGCGCTCGCAGTCCTCATGACGTCCATAAGACCGAAGCGTCAAAGCGGCATCCCTCAGGCTGCGAAGATCGCGCACGGACTGACTATTCGCCGGGCCGCGAAACCGTGGATTCTGCTGAATTGCCTCTTCAAGCCTGGCATCGGCGATCTCGCATTCAGCCGCCGCCTGAGTGGCTCCGATGGTGCCTATCACGGCAGCTATGAGCAAGGTCTTGAACATCTTCATAGCGCGCTGCCTGCCAAAATCTTGATTGAGGGAAACTGAACCGATAATCGCAGCTAGCGGAGCAGCGTCAGCATACGTGCCGACTGAAGAGCGATGCCAGGTCACTTCCCTTCAAGCAGGGCAGGCACGTCAGGCCAGACCTGTTGCGAACAACTCAACAAGGGAGGAACGCACCTGGGGTCGATCTCCCTTGGCGAGAGAAAGAGCCTCACTGGCTTAACCCTTGGAATTAAGCTGCTGACACTTGGCGATCCCTGCGATTTGGGGGATCACCAACTCAACATCCCACATGGAACATCGTTCCTCTTTCTTGGTGACTTTGATTGCGGACGAACGAAGCTGTCATCGCGCGCACGGATTACGCTTCGGTCCATGGGGGCTACGGCCTTTGACGGCCATGTGAGTCCTGATAGTCTTCAACATCGCATGGTGCGACGAGCCAAGCTGTCAATCGATCAACCAGAGCTAATTGAAGGACGCCGATGAGACGCACGACGCTGTTGGCTTTTGGCTTCGTGGTTGTCGGCGTCTGGTCGCAGCA
This sequence comes from Bradyrhizobium cosmicum, assembly GCF_007290395.2. Lineage (NCBI taxonomy): Bacteria > Pseudomonadati > Pseudomonadota > Alphaproteobacteria > Hyphomicrobiales > Nitrobacteraceae > Bradyrhizobium > Bradyrhizobium cosmicum. Next base: position 5,059,584 of record NZ_CP041656.2, read on the forward strand.
CAGCGCGAGAGGACAGACTTCAGTTGCGCCGCCGGTTTCGCTTACTCCGCCCAAAGCATCGCCACAAGCGGGCGCCAGGAATTCCCCTGCTGCGTCCGACCGGGTGTCGTCGACACCGGCGATCGGCGGGCGTCCAGCGGCGCCGAATCCAGCCGTCGACTATGATGGCTTGAGCTTCGACAACGCCGAAGACAATGACACGCCCAATCAGTCGACCGGCCCCAGGAGATCCGGTCTGGGCACAAGTGGTCCGGCGGCGCGGCAATCGATCGATCAAGAGGATGAGGCGCTGAAGCGGAAGCTGACGATCTGCAAGAGCTGCAAGTAGCGGCTAAACGTTCGCAGGGCATAGCTGACCAACGGCCGCCCTCACATGCCCGCGCTTTACGCCCCTCCAATTTCCTGATCCTCTCTCCCCAACCAGCCGGATCAACCGGCCTCGCCAGGGAGAGAGACGCTATGAAGCTCGGCACCGCCATTGCGGAAATCATGAAGCGCGAGGGGATCGAGATCCTCTGCGGCTATCCCGTCAACCATCTGATCGAGCACGCGGCGAAGGCCGAGATCCGGCCCGTCATGGTGCGGCAGGAACGCGTCGGCGTGCACATGGCGGACGCGATCTCGCGGGTGACGTCGGGGCGCACGATCGGCGCTTTCTGCATGCAGCATGGGCCCGGCGCGGAGAATGCGATGGGTGGCGTCGCGCAGTGCTTCGGCGAATCCGTGCCTGTGCTGGTGCTGCCGATGGGCTATCAGCGCAGGCTGGCGCATATCGAGCCGAACTTCAATTCCAGCGAGGCGATGAAGCCGTTCTCGAAATCGTCCGAGCCGATCATCCTCGCGGCTGAAGTCACCAACATCTTCCGCCGCGCCTTCACCAGGCTGAAGAACGGCCGCGGCGGGCCTGTCATCGTCGAGATCCCCGCCGACATGTGGAACGAGGAGGTGCCGGAGCCGCTGGACTACACACCGGTGCTGCGCACCCGCTACGGTGCCGACCCCCTCCATGTGAAAGAAGCAGCTAACCTGCTGGTCAACGCCAGGCGGCCGGTGATCTATGCCGGACAGGGCGTGCATTACGCGCAGGCCTGGCCGCAATTGAAACGGCTTGCGGAGCGGCTGTCCATTCCCGTCACCACCAGCCTCGGCGGCAAATCGTCGTTCCCGGAAACCCATCCGCTCTCGCTCGGCTCCGGCGGCCTCGCGGTGCCGCGCGCGGTGCCGAAATTCCTCGCCGAGGCCGACGTCATCTTCGGCATCGGCTGCTCCTTCACCGAGACAAGCTTCGGCATCGCGATGCCGAAGGGCAAGACGATCATCCACTCCACGCTCGATCCCAACCATCTCAACAAGGATGTCGAGGCGAAGATCGGTCTCGTCGGCGATGCCGGCCTCGTGCTCGATGCGCTGCTGGAGGAGATCGGCAAGACCGTCACCGCGGACCGCGATGCTTCGACCATCGCGGCCGAGATCGCGGCCTCGCACAAGGAGTGGCTGGAGAAATGGATGCCGAAGCTGACCAGTAACGATGCGCCGCTGAGCCCCTATCGCGTGCTGTGGGACCTGCAGCACACCGTCGATATCAACAACACCATCATCACCCATGATGCCGGCAGCCCGCGCGACCAGCTCTCGCCGTTCTGGAAGGCGGTCACACCCCTCTCCTATCTCGGCTGGGGCAAGACCACACAGCTCGGCTACGGCCTGGGCCTCGCGATGGGCGCAAAGCTCGCCAGACCCGACAAGCTCTGCATCAATGTCTGGGGCGACGCGGCGATCGGCTTCACGGGCATGGATTTCGAGACGGCGGTGCGCGAGCGCATCCCGATCATGTCGATCCTGCTTAACAATTTCTCGATGGCGATCGAACTGAAGGTGATGCCGATCTCGACCGAGAAATATCGCTCGACCGACATATCCGGTGACTATGCCGCGATGGCGCGCGCCTTCGGCGGCTACGGCGAACGCGTGAGCCGCCCCGAGGACATCATCCCCGCGATCAAGCGCGGCATTCAGAAAACGAAGGAAGGCGTGCCGGTGCTGCTGGAGTTCATCACCAGCAAGGAGACCGAGGTATCGCGCCCGGGAACATGAGCAGGATAGCCCCTATTCCGCCATCTCCACCTGAGCGGTCGCGGTGGCGGGACCGGCCAGCGGCCGTTCCTCCATCATGATCAGGCAGAGCGAGGCGGTGGCCATCAGCGCGGTGGCGGCGCCGAAGACGTAGCGGAACGCGTGCCGCATGTCGTCGGCGGGGATCGCAGGCAGGCCGCCCGCGGCGTGATGCTCGCCGGCGAGCGGAATGTCGGTGCCGAGCGCGATCAGTAGGATCGCCGCGAAGGCCGCCACCGTGAACGAGGACATCAGCGAGCGAAAGAAGTTCATCGCGCCGGTGATGGTGCCGACCTGCGGACGCGCGACGGAGTTCTGCAGCGAGACCACGCAGACCGGAAACGTCGTGCCGAGGCCGAGCGCAAACGCGGCCATCAGCGTCAGCAATCCCCACAGCGGCAAGGTGGTGAGCGTGAGGCCCAGCGCGCAAATCGCGGCCCACGACGTGCCGATGATGGCGACGCGCTTGTAGTGTTTGGCACGGGCCATGGTGCGGCCGGCGACGGCCGCGCCAACGGTCGAGACCGCCGCAAGCGGGATCAGCGCAAGGCCCGCCTCGCTGGCGCTCAGATGGTAGACCGACTCGTAATAAAGCGGCAGCTGCACGGTGAGGCCGGTGATCGCGCCGAGGCCGCAGCCGCCGGCCGTCAGCGCGAACGGCGCCACCTTTCCGGTCAGCAGCTTCAACGGCAGGAACGGCTCGTCGGCGCGGCGCGCGTGCCACACGAAGCTGACCGCGAGCGCGACGGCGCCGCCGACCATCGCGAGCACGGTCGGCGAGAGCCATGGATAGCGCGTGCCGCCCCAGGTCAGCACCAGCATAAAGACGACGGCGGAGGCCATCAGCAGCACGCCGCCGACCCAGTCGACCTTGCGCTTGCGGTGGAACACCGGGATCTTCTTCATCTTAGGCAGCAACATCACGATCGCTGCGGCCGCGAGCGGCAGGTTGATCCAGAAGATCATCGACCAATGCAGATGCTCGGCGAACACCCCGCCGATGACCGGACCGAGGATGCCGCCGACCATCCAGACGCTGGAGAAATAAGCCTGGTACTGCCCGCGCTCGCGCGGGCTCACGACGTCGGAGATCACCGTCTGCACCACCGGCATGATGCCGCCGCCGCCGAGCCCCTGGAGGCCGCGCGCCAGGATCAGCATCGGCATGTTCGGCGCGATCGCGCACAGCACCGAGCCCGCCACGAACAGGCTGAGCGAGATGATGATCATGGCCTTGCGGCCGTAGATGTCGCTGAGCGTCCCGAACACCGGCGCGACCGCGGTCGAGGCGAGCAGATAGGCGGTGATGACCCAGGAGAGATTGGAGACGTCGTTGAACTGGCGGCCGATGGTCGGAAGCGCGGTGGCGACGATAGTCTGGTCGAGGGCTGCCAGGAACATCGTCAGCATCAGGCTGATCACGATGGTGCGGACTTCGTCCTGCGACAGCGGCGCCGGCGGCGCGAGCGAGGGAGCGTCGTCGATGCTCAGCACCTCGCCCGGAAGGCGGGACAGCTCTTCGGCGATCTCGTCGGGCAACGTCTGGAGGTCGGCAGAACTGCTCTGCCGGTCGAACTTATTCATCTCGATCGGAAGCCATGAGGCGGCGCAACGCCGCGAAGGATTCGTTCTATCGAGACAATGTAGACAGCAAAGTTCTTCTCAGGCAGGCACCGCGGCGCATGGGAGCATCCCACCCCCGGGCCATCCCGCACAAGTGATCCAGGCGGCGCGACGGATCAGTCCTTCGGGCGTCGCTTCAGGCGTGCCCGTTTCGGCAGCTGCGCCGGCCATTGCACGATGTGGTCCTCGAGATCCGCATCCGGGATCTCCTCCTCGCTGCCCTCGACCCGCCCGCGGACGGAGACGCCGGCCTCATGCACGGTATCGGGATCGCCCGAGACCAGCGGGTGCCACCAATAGAGGTCGCGGCCCTCGGCGACGAGCTTGTAGCCGCAACTCGGCGGCAGCCAATTCAAGGTGCGGACGTTGGCAGGGGTCAGGCGGACACAGTCGGGAACCTTGTCGGACCGATTCGGATAGTCCTTGCAGCCGCAGGTCCCGGCGTCGAGCAGCTTGCAGCCGACATGGGTGTAATAGATCTCCCCGGTATCCTCTTCTTCGAGTTTGTTCAGGCAGCAGCGACCGCAGCCGTCGCACAGGCTTTCCCATTCGGGCCCCGACATCTCTTCCAACGTCTTGGTTTTCCAGAAGAATCCTTCCTGGCCTGAAGGTCGTTTGGGAGCTGCGGTCATGCGCCTCAACAAATTCGAAAGAGCTACGGCTGGCGCTATCTAGGGCGAGCGGCCGCGATGCTGCAAGCAACGCCGCCGTGAAGCCCGTAATGAACCGGGGTTCAATTAGGTCTGTTGTTCAAAATCGCGAGCCTGACCATTGGTTTATGGACCCTGCTCGGCTAGAAGGAACGGCAAGTCCCCTCGGACGCGAACCGGGCGCCTTGGGTTTGCCGCAACATTCCCGCAAGACGTCTCGCTGCCGCCCCGGCCGGGTGCTTGAACGCTGACGCAGCGAGCCTCAAGGGTTCCAGGTGGTCCAGAACACACCATCCAATTGGAAGAGCCGGATCCGGAATTTCTTTCTGGACCTCGACGCGCGCATCGACTCCTCGCTGTTCTCCTCGGCCAAGGGCATCCGCGAGCTCTATGAGCGCTACTCGACCTTCATGGACCGGTTCTATGTCGGGCGGTGGAAGCGCTGGGTGTTCATCGAGCCGCTGTCGGAGGCCGCGACCCTCGGGCTCGGCGGCCTGGTCCTGATGCTCACGCTCGCCATCCCGGCCTTCCGCGAGACCGCGGACGAGGACTGGCTGAAGAAGTCCGATCTGGCGGTGAGCTTCCTCGACCGCTACGGCAACCCGATCGGCAGCCGCGGCATCAAGCACAATGATTCGATCCCGCTGGAAGATTTCCCGGACGTCCTGATCAAGGCGACGCTGGCGACCGAAGACCGCCGCTTCTACGAGCATTTCGGCATCGACATCGCCGGCACCGCGCGCGCGCTCGTCACCAACGCCCAGGCCGGCGGCGTCCGCCAGGGCGGCTCCTCGATCACCCAGCAGCTCGCCAAGAACCTGTTCCTGAGCAACGAGCGCACCATCGAGCGCAAAGTCAACGAGGCCTTCCTCGCGGTCTGGCTGGAATGGCGCCTGACCAAGAATGAGATCCTCAAGCTCTACCTCGACCGCGCCTATATGGGCGGCGGCACCTTCGGCGTCGACGGCGCGGCGCATTTCTACTTCAACAAGTCCGCACGCGACGTGACCTTGTCGGAAGCCGCGATGCTCGCCGGCCTGTTCAAGGCGCCGACCAAGTACGCGCCCCACATCAACCTGCCCGCGGCGCGTGCCCGCGCCAACGTCGTGCTCGACAACCTCGTGGATGCCGGCTTCATGACCGAGGGCCAGGTGTTCGGCGCCCGCCGCAACCCGGCCTTCGCCGTCGACCGCCGCGACGAGGCGTCGCCGAACTACTATCTCGACTACGCCTTCGACGAGATGCGCAAGCTGGTCGACACCTTTCCGAAATCCTACACCGAGCGCGTCTTCGTGGTGCGCCTCGCGATCGACACCAACGTGCAGAAGGCGGCGGAAGACGCGATCGAGAACCAGCTGCGCCAGTTCGGCCGCGACTATCACGCGACGCAGGCGGCAACCGTCGTCTCCGATCTCGACGGCGGCATCCGCGCCATGGTCGGCGGCCGCGACTATGGCGCCAGCCAGTTCAACCGCGCCGTCGACGCCTATCGCCAGCCCGGCTCGTCGTTCAAGCCTTACGTCTACACCACCGCGCTGCTGAACGGCTTCACGCCGAACTCGATCGTGGTCGACGGCCCGGTCTGCATCGGCAATTGGTGTCCGCAGAATTACGGCCATTCCTATTCCGGCGCGGTGACGCTGACGCAGGCGATCACGCGCTCGATCAACGTGGTGCCGGTCAAGCTGTCGATCGCGATCGGCCAGAAGAACGAGCCCAAGGCGCCCAATCCGGCCAAGGTCGGCCGCGCCAAGATCGTCGAGGTCGCGCGCCGCTTCGGCCTCAAGGCGCCGCTGCCCGACACGCCGTCGATGCCGATCGGCTCCGACGAAGTCACCGTGCTCGAGCACGCGGTCGCCTACGCGACCTTCCCGAACCGCGGCAAGTCGGTGACGCCGCATTCCGTGCTGGAGGTTCGCACCGGCGCCGGCGATCTGGTCTGGCGCTGGGACCGCGACGGGCCGAAGCCGCGGCAGGCCATTCCGCCGAACATCGCCGCCGACATGGCGGGCATGATGAGCCACGTCGTCAGCGAAGGCACCGCGCGCCGCGCCGCGCTCGACGGCATTCCGACCGCGGGCAAGACCGGCACGACCAACGCGTATCGCGACGCCTGGTTCGTCGGCTACACCGGCAATTTCAGCTGCGCGGTCTGGTACGGCAACGACGACTACTCGCCGACCAACCGCATGACCGGCGGCTCGCTGCCGGCGCAGACCTGGCACGACATCATGCTCGCGGCGCATCAGGGCGTCGAGGTCCGGGAAATTCCCGGCGTCGGCATGGGCCAGAAGCTGCCGCCGGAACGCGTTGCCAATGCGCAGGCCAATGCGGCGCCGAAGGTGCTGGAGACCAAGCCCGGCCCGCCGCCGGTGCTGACCAAGCGCGGCGCCGACATCCTGGTGCGCGTCGAGAAGCTGCTCGATGACGCCGCCAGGACCGCGAACAAATCCACGGCCGACGACGGCAAACAGCCCAAGCCGGCTTCATCGACCAGCGCGCTCGCCTTCCCGCAGAACTATGCGGAAGAGAATGCGAACGCGTCCGCCCCGCGCAAGAACTGATCGAAACAAGTGCGGCTGATCCTGACCACATTGACGGCCCTCCTGCTCGCGACCGCGGTCGGCGTCGGCGCGACCTGGATGACGACGACGCGCGGCACCGAGATCGGCGCGCTCACCATCGGCCCCTGGACCGCGCGCCCGCGCACCGGTACCGCCGACGTCGATCCCTATTCGCGCGCCACCATCGTGCGCAACGGCGAGCTGCCGATCGGCACCGGCGACGGCGTCGCCTTCACCGCGACCGCTGATGACAAGAAGAAGGCGCTCGACGGCCGCTGCGACGTCGTCGTCTCGGGCGTGACGCCGCCGGCGCGGTTCTGGACGCTGACGCTGTACGACCGCAAGGGCCACCTCGTCGCCAACTCGCTGCAGCGCTACGGCTTCACCAGCCAGGAGATCGTGCGGCAGTCCGACGGCTCGTTCGAGATCCGCATCGCCTCGCGCTCGCGCGCCGGCAACTGGCTGCCGACCGGCGGCATCGAGCGCTACGCGCTGATGCTGCGCCTCTACGACACGCCGGTCGGGGTTGCGACCCGCACCCAGCGCGATGCGCCGATGCCGACGATCTCGACGGTGGGCTGCTCATGATCCGCCTGCTCTTCACCATCGTCGCGGGCGTGGTGCTGGGCCTCGTGGTCCATCTCGTCAGCGTGCTGGCGCTGCCGCGGATCGCGACGCAGGACGCCTATTCGCGGTTGACGCCGATGACGAAGCTTAACGGCGTCACCCAGCTTCCCCTCGCCGATCCCAATACTTCGCCGATGCCGTTCATGGACCCGGCCTTTGCGCTGGCGATCTGCCGCTACGACCTGTCGAACGGGCCGATCAAGCTGATGGTGCCGGTGAGCCAGTCCTACACCTCGGTGTCGTTCTACACCCGCAACGAGATCGCCTATTACGCCATCAACGACCGCTCCGCCGGCCGCAAGGTGATCGAGCTCGATTTGATGACGGAAGCGCAGCACAGCGAGTTGCCCGAGGACGAAGAGATCACCGCGGCCGACCGCCTGATCATCGATTCCCCGACCGCCACTGGCCTGATCGTGATGAAGGCGCTCGCCGCCGAGCCCGGCCTGATGCCGCAGGCACAGGCCTCGCTTCAGGCTGCGACCTGCGCGCCGCAGACCGAAGTGCCGGCCAAGGCAGAAGCGCCGCGCGGCCGGCGCTGACGCACGGGCGTTTGTCTGCTCAAGACAAGACCGCGAAAACAACCCCATGCACAGTAGCGGGGGCGTTGAGATCATTCGCGTTTTCTTGAGATCGCGCCAGGCCGGCATTTGCCGGACCAAGGCCGCCCTGCCCGACGCGTCGTTCGGCTTTGACACGTCGGGCAAAACACTGGCAGAATGGCATCATCGAAAGTTCGTACCACCCGCGCGGAGCAATCCGCCGCGGGTTTTTTGATGGCTGACCAGCAGTTGCCCTGATCACGGGATTGCCATCGTTCCCGCAGCACGCAATGGCCGCAGACGGCCGGTGACAACAATTGCAGCGGGGAAAGAATATCCAGGAGCGCTGCGACCATCCGCGCGGCCCTTTGCCAATACTGAATCTGGATCACTTCTTGGGCTCGGCCCAGCCCCGAACACTGACATCCGCCAGCGCCTGAAAGACCGCCGGCGTGCGCTCCAGGCGGGCGATGGTTCGCGCGCCTTCGACGGCGGCGACCAACGCGGCTGCGCTCGAGGATGCGCGCGCGGATGCGAAACCGCAGCCTCTGAAATGCTCCGCAACGATCTCAGTCGAATCGACAAATCCGCGCGCGACCCGCTTGGTCAGCTCGGCGTCGAGCGCGGGCAGCTCATTCGCCAGATTTTGCATCAAGCATCCATACTGGAAATCGGAGGCGACCATTTCGGCCGCGAATGCTGCAAAGATCTGACGAACGAAATTGAGCGCATCACCCGCCGTGTTCGCCGAGATCGTCCGCAACAGGGAGATTCTGCTCGCGACGTAGTGGTCGATGGCTTCTTCGGCGAGCTGCGCCTTGCCGCGCGGAAAGTGAAAATAGAACGATCCTTTCGGGGCACCGCTCTCTTCGATGATCTCAGTCAATCCGGTCGCCGTGTAGCCTTGGATGCGAAACAGTCGTTCGGCAGCGGCAATCGCGCGGGCGCGGGCGTCGGTCTTACGGGGCATCCAGCAAACCTAGCACGGTTCGCTTGACAGTTCTATGGTGACCGCCATAGTATGGCGATCACCATAGAACGTCAGTCCCGTCAGACCCAACCGATCTCTAAAGTTGTTAAAGGCAAACATATCTCGCCCAGATTGTTGCAGGAAAACTCAAATGAATTCGAGCGATTGCGATTTCGTCAAATGTTCTGACGAAAGGGGCAAATGAGATGGCCCTCAGAACCTGCTCGATGGTGCTTTCAGGAGCCGTCATGTTCAGTGCGATGTTCACCCCAATTGCCCGCGGGGAGACGACAGCCGATGCCGTCTGGCACAATAAAATCCCGGCCGCTCTGAGCGAGCCTGCCGCCGATATCGACAAGAATCCGAACCTCTTGCACAAGTATGCTGACAATGCCGGGACGAAGATCCACTACGTCACTGTGGGCTCCGACACGAATCCGCTCATGGTGTTCGTGCATGGATTTCCGGACTTCTGGTACTCTTGGCGAAACCAGATCCAGGTCTTTTCGGCAGACTATCAAGTGGTCGCTCTCGATCTGCGCGGATACGATCTGAGCGATCGGCCTGATGGTGTCGAGAACTACAAGACGCCGGTCCTTCTCCGTGACATCCGCGCCGTGATCGATGCGGAGAGAAAGGGCCGCAAGGTCATCCTGATCGGACACGACTGGGGCGCCGCTCTGTCCTGGCTCTTCACCGGGCAAAATCCGGACCTGATCGAGAGGCTTGTCGTCCTCAGCGTTCCTCATCCCGGCGCCATCACGAAGGAATTGCTCCCCTGGAACCATCCCGTCGCGCAGTCCAGCGCCAGCGCATACGCAACAAAATTCTTCGCGCGCGGCAAAGGCGACGATTTGACTGCGGAAGATTTGGCCTACTGGGTCGTCAAACCCGAGGTCAAAAGCCGTTACATCGAGGCCTTCTCGAAATCGTCCATCCCGGCCATGATGAATTACTACAAGGCCAACTACACTCTCTCCCAGTTTGCGCTCAACCTCTTCGATCCCACGATGAAGACGATCTACGGCGCCACGATCAACTGCCCCGTCCTGCATCTGCACGGAATCGAGGAGAGCCATGCCTTGCTGAGCACGCTTGATCTGGAAAAATCCTGGATGAGAAGTCCGCGCGATCTCACGATCAAGATCGTTCCTGGCGTTGGCCACTTCATTCAGCATGAAGTGCCCGACGATCTCAACCAGACGGTGTCCTCCTGGTTGAAGGATTCAGGAAACTGAGTCCTGCGACGATGGATGATCAACGGCCGCTGCTGGCACCTGGCGTATGGCTACAACGTGGAGGGACCAAGGCGCTCCCTTAATGCCCGGCTGGGGGTCAGCTTCTGACGACGCAATATGTCACGGGGCAACCTCTTTGCGTTTGCCGTGTGTGACACCCCATGCTCGAAGCACCCGGCAGTGATGCTTCGAGCCGCAAGGTCTCAATCCTCGCCCGCCTCACCGAAGACGGCGATTGCCGGTGACCGCGGCCGTGCTCGGCTCCGCCGGCGGCGCCACCGTGACGACGACGGTGGCAGGCGCGCCGTCGCGTTGCACCGTGAGCCTGACCTCCTGGCCGATGCGGGCGAGGCCGATTTTGTTACGGAGCTGCGCGGAGGTGCGGATGGGCCGGTCGTCGGCCATGACGACGATGTCGCCCTTGCGCAGGCCCGCCTTTTCCGCAGCCGAGTCGGGCGCGACCTCGGCGATGACAGCGCCCTCGTTGCGTCCCTTTTTCTGGGCCGGCGTGATGTCCTGCAGGGAGACGCCGATGCGGCCGCGCTCGACATGACCGGTTGCGATGATCTGCTCCATGACCCGCCGCGCCATGTTGACAGGAATCGCGCAGCCGATGCCGACATTGCCACCGGCGGGGGAGATGATCGCCGAATTGATGCCGATCAGTTCGCCGCGCAGGCTGACCAGCGCACCGCCGGAATTGCCGGGATTGATCGCGGCGTCCGTCTGGATGAAATCCTCATAGCCCTGCTTGCCGAGGCCGGTGCGGCCGAGCGCGCTGACGAGGCCCGACGTGACGGTCTGGCCGAGCCCGAACGGATTGCCGATCGCCAGCACGAAATCGCCGACCTCCAGAGCATCGCTGTCGCCGAGCGACAATGCCTTGAGACCCTCGGGGTTGCGGATCTGAAGCACCGCAAGGTCTGTCGGCGGGTCGCGGCCGACCACCCTGGCAGAGAATTGCCGGCCGTCCTTGGTGGTGATCTGCACCGCGGGCGTGGCTTCGACGACGTGATTGTTGGTCAGGACGTAGCCCCGCACGGCGTCCACGATGACACCGGAGCCGGTGGCGTTGACCTTCTTCTCGATCTGCCGGGGCACGTCGAAGAACTCGCGGAAGATCGGATCACGGTAGAGCGGATTGTCCTCGCGGACGCGCCCGTGCACGGAAATGTTCACGACCGCCGGCGTCAGCTGGCGCACCAGCGGTGCCAGCGTGGGGATGGCTCCGCCGAGCTTGAGATCTGCAACCTGCGCACCGGCCTGCGAGGCGGTGAACGCGAGCATCAGGATCGTCAGCAGAAGCAGACGCAGGGTGCGGATCGTCATTGCGCCTCTCCGTGCGCAGCGCCGGAGGTGCGCGGGGTCACTTCTCCGAGCCAGGCACTCTGCAAGGCGAAGAAGGGAGCGGCGAACGCCGCCGAGGCATGTCCCAGCAGCACGAGCGTCATCACGGCGGGGGTGAACATCACGCCGCTCTCCCTTGCACGGCGGCCCAGGGCCGCCGCAACCGCATCGCAACGCCGCCGCCTCGCGGCGGCTCATCGTTGTCATTGTCGCCATCGAGCTCGCGTAGTGCTGCGAGAATGTCGGAGAGCCGGATGGTGTGACTCATGCCGGGAACTTCGCGCAGCGCCGGACAGGATTCGACCGCATACATGTCGGACGCCCAGGACGACAGGATGATGCGCTTCTCCGGCGTCGAGAGTTCGCTGTCGGTCAGGACGCTCGCCGGGGACTCATAGCACGCGGCGGGGTGAAATACCGGTTGAAGATTGCGAGCATTTGCGTTGATGTTCGTCATCGTCGTGCCTCCCTTATCTCTCCTTTCCAAGGGACAGGTGTCGAAGCAGGCGGCGGCGCAAGCGCCGCCGCGCTGCGTTGCGGATTACTGGGTGTTGATCGCGATACGTCTGGTTCCTTCTCGCGGCTTGTCCGATTTCGGCAGCGAGACGGTCAGGACGCCGTTCTTGAACGACGCCTCGATCTTGTCCTCCAACACGTCTTCGACCGGAATCTGACGCTCGAAGGCACCGTAGTAGCGCTCGCTGAAGTATCGGCCCTCGCCATTGCGCTCGGCCTTCTTCTCCCCGCGGATGGTCAGGACGCCATTGGCGATCTCCACCTGAACGTCCTTTTCGGTCATCCCCGGCAGGTCGGCCAGGACGGTCAAGGCCTTGTCGGTTTCGCTGAGCTCGACCTTCGGCCAGGCGAAGCGACCTTCCTGCGCCGGCACCAGACCCGGGCTGCCGAAGCCGCGAAACACATCGTCGAACAGACGGTTCATTTCACGGTGCAGGGTCAGGAACGGATCGAAGCTGTCGCGCGCAGGCGCAAGCTGCTGGGGTTTGGACCACGGAATCAGATCACGAATAGCCATTGTTCCACCTCTTCGTTCATGGGAAACGAGCACCGACGCGCGTTGCTTCGAAGCGTCCGATGTTGCCGGGGGGATGGTTGTCGCCGGTCGCATGACGGAGCTCTGAAGAGGCGAGATCGGCCACATGATCAAAGCCGATGGTGGGGCGCCACGGCGGCGCAAAGTCGAATGTCCTCATAGCCAAGTCCTCCTGAGAGCAAGATGGATACGAAGGAGCGCAAGACGGCGAACGACCGGTCCGGCGCCCGTGCCGGACCCGATCTGGCATCCGGCACACCGCTGTCGCGGCGGAAGACGACTTAGAAAACGGAAAAACGACTTCAAGAGGGGGATGGAAATTTTTTCGGCCAGCGCGCCACGTTGACGTTCCGGCGGTCCGCCTGCGTCGGCTCACGCCGCCGCAGCGAAAGCAAGTTCGCCAAGACGCGCCTCGGCCTCCTGGCGCAGCCTCGACAGGCGGTTGCGATCCTGCTCCGGAAGATCGGCCGCACCGAGCAGCCGGTCGCAATGCGCGACGACGCGCTGCTCGCTCTCGAACACGAAAGCGAGTACTTCGCCCGCGAGGGCCCCGCGTGAGACGTGTTGATGGCGCATGGCATTCCTGTGCCACGACCTCGCGCGCGGCCCTGGTCCGCGCGCGAGGTCCCGGCGACTCCTGTTGTGAACGTCGAGCCCGGCGTGGCGCCCGGCTCGTGTGCTTCGTCAGAAGTCCATGGCGGGTGCCGGTGCAGCCTCGGCCTTCTTCGGCTTGTCCGCCACCAGCGCCTCCGTGGTGATCAGCAGCGCAGCGACCGAGGCCGCATCCTGCAAGGCGGTGCGAACCACTTTGGCGGGATCGATCACGCCGGCCTTGACCATGTCCTGGTACTCGCCGGTCGCGGCATTGAAGCCCCAATTGTAGTCCTGGTGCTCGAGCAGCTTGCCGACCACAACCGAGCCGTCCTCGCCGGCATTCTGCACGATCTGGCGCGCCGGCACCTGGATGGCCCGGCGCACGATGTCGACGCCGGCCTTCTGATCGGCATTCCCGGTCTTGACGCCGTCGAGGGCTTTCAGGGAACGCAGCAGGGCCACGCCTCCGCCCGGCAGGATGCCCTCCTCGACCGCAGCGCGGGTCGCATGCAGTGCGTCGTCGACGCGGTCCTTGCGCTCCTTGACCTCGACCTCGGTAGCGCCGCCGACGCGGACCACCGCGACACCGCCGGCGAGCTTGGCCAGGCGCTCCTGCAGCTTCTCGCGATCGTAGTCCGAGGTGGTTTCCTCGATCTGCGCCCTGATCTGCTGGCTACGCGCCTCGATGTCCTTCTTCGCACCGGCGCCATCGACGATGGTGGTGTTCTCCTTGTCGATCACGACCTTCCTGGCGCGGCCGAGCATCTTGACCGTGACGTTCTCGAGCTTGATGCCGAGATCCTCGGAGATCACAGTGCCGCCGGTGAGGATCGCGATGTCTTCCAGCATCGCCTTGCGGCGATCACCGAAGCCGGGCGCCTTGACCGCGGCGACCTTCAGCCCGCCGCGCAACCGGTTGACGACCAGCGTCGCCAGCGCCTCGCCCTCGACCTCTTCGGCGATGATCAGGAGCGGCTTGCCGGACTGCACCACCTGCTCGAGCAACGGCAGCACGGTCTGCAGACCCGAGAGCTTCTTCTCGTGGATCAGCACGAAGGGATCCTCGAGCTCGACCCGCATCTTCTCCGCATTGGTGACGAAGTAAGGCGAGACGTAGCCGCGGTCGAACTGCATACCCTCGACCACGTCGAGCTCGGTGTGCAGGCTCTTCGCCTCCTCGACGGTGATCACCCCCTCGTTGCCGACCTTCTGCATTGCCTCGGCGAGGAAGCGGCCGATCTCGCTATCGCCATTGGCGGAGATGGTGCCGACCTGGGCGATCTCGGCGTTGGAGGTGACCTTCCTGGCGTGGCTCTTGAGATCGCCAACGACCGCCTCGACGGCGAGATCGATGCCGCGCTTGAGGTCCATCGGGTTCATGCCGGCCGCGACCGCCTTGGCACCCTCCTTGACGATGGCCTGCGCGAGCACGGTCGCCGTCGTGGTGCCGTCGCCGGCGAGATCATTGGTCTTCGACGCGACCTCGCGCACCATTTGCGCGCCCATGTTCTCAAACTTGTCCTCCAGCTCGATCTCCTTGGCGACGGTGACGCCGTCCTTGGTGATGCGCGGCGCGCCGAAGCTCTTCTCGATGACGACGTTGCGCCCCTTGGGACCGAGCGTGACCTTCACCGCGTTCGCCAGCGTGTCGACACCCCGCAGCATGCGCTCGCGGGCTTCGGTCGCAAATTTCACGTCCTTGGCAGCCATGTTGAAATCTCCTTTCCGTTCGATGACTGTCAGCCTTACGCGGCCTTCTTCAACGTGCCGGCCGTCTCGACCACGCCGAGAAGATCGCTCTCCTTCATGATCAGCAGTTCCTCGCCGTCGATCTTGACCTCGGTGCCCGACCATTTGCCGAACAGAACGCGGTCGCCCGCCTTGACGTCGAGCGGCACGAGCTGGCCCTGCTCGTTGCGCGCGCCGGGACCCGCGGCGATGATCTCACCCTGCTGCGGTTTCTCCTTGGCGGTATCGGGAATGATGATGCCGCCGGCGGTCTTGGCCTCGGCATCGATACGGCGCACGAGCACACGGTCGTGCAACGGACGAAAGTGCATGCACATCCTCCTAACAGGTTCAGCGATGTCCAAATCCCGGGGCCGGAACCGGCCCCCGGGCGGAAAACGACCTAGGAGCGGAATTTTTCCGGTTCAAGAGGACCACCGAAAAAAAACCGGCGCCTCATCTCCGCGAATTCGGGGACGCTCCGTCCCCGAAGACGCAAGTCGATTACCGCAATGACGAGGTCCGCGCCCACAGCAGTGCCAGCGGCCCCACCGCAATCCCCGCCGCAAGCACGACGAACACCAGCAGCCAGCCGCCCGCGCTCTGCGGGCCGCCGGCTGCGTCGAGGGCGGCGCCGGTGCCCCAGGCGCCGAGCGCCGACAGGCCGAAGCCGACCGTCGAGTGCAGGGCCAGGGTCGCGCCGCGATGTTCGGAGACGGCGGCGGCCGACATGCCCGCGGTCAACGCGCCGGAATCGGCCGGCACGGTCAGGCCATAGACGAGCAGCAGCAGCGCGAGCGCCCATGCCGGCGCCGTGGCGTTGAGGCCGATGATTAGCGCAACGCAGGCCGATGCGATCATGACGATCGTGATCGCGCGATGGCGGCCGAATTTCAGCGCGGCCTCGTTGCCGAGGATGCTCGCGGGCATCGAGATCACCGCAAAGCAGAAGCTCAGCACGACGGGACTCAACCACGACGGCGCACCCTGATGGGCGACGACGAAAGTCCAGAACCCGACCAGCCAGGTGCGGATGCCGTAGAGCTCGAAGCAGTGGGCGCCGTAACCGAGGATGTAGCCGAGCGCCTCGCGGTTGGCGAAGACGGGGACGAAGTTGAGCAGGCGTCCGGCCTTCGGCGCCGGCCGCTGCCCCTGCATCAGAAGGCACGCGACGACCATGGCGATCGGTCCGAAGCCGGTGACGAGGAAGGCGGTCCGCCATCCCCAATGGTCGGCGATGAGCTGCGCCGCCAGGAACGAGAGGCCGACACCGACCGAGAAGCTCGACGTGTACAGCGTCACGGCACGCGAGGTGTCGCCGGGAGGAAGCCGGTCGGTCAGCGCCTTGAGGCCCGGCATGTAGGCGCCGGCGAAGCCGAGGCCCGCGAGCGACCAGATCGCGGTCGCCGACCAGAATCCTTGCGCGAAGATGCCGAACGCCGCGGTCGCAAGGCCGCTGACGATCGAGCCCCAGAGCAGGACGAGCCGCGCGTCGATCCGGTCGGTCAACGTCGTCAGCACGGGCACCGCGAGCATGTAGCCGAACGCATAGCCGCTCGCCATCAGGCCGCCTTCGGCGGCGGAGAGGCCCCACGCCGGCATCAGATGCTGCGCGAGGTTGGCCGACAGCGTCACATGCGGCAGCAGATTGCCGACCTGGCCGATGCACATCACCGCGATCAGGGAACGGCCGCCGAGCTTACGAATTCTGTCCTCCCGCCTGAATCGGAGCCGATGTTGCCTGTCCAGTGCGAAGCAGCAAGAGCGCAAGGAAGGCCGAGACCGAAACGAGTGCGCTGATCCACAGCGCATTGCTGCCGATGTGCTCCACCATCAGCCCCAGTGCGAGCGGCGCAGCCGCCCCCGTGACCCTGGAAGGCAGCGAGATCATGCCGACACGCCTGCCGAATCCCGCCGGCCCGAACAGCACCAGGGGAAGCGTGCCGCGGGCAATGGTGATGATGCCGTTGCCCGCGCCATACAGCACGGTGAAGGTCGACGCGAGCAAGGGTCCGCCCAGAACCAGCGCAACGACACCGATCGGATTCATGAGCATGGCCAGCCGCGCCGAGAGCAGCGGATGAAACCGGCCGAGCCACCCTGCCTCCAGAAGGCGCGCGCCGACCTGCGCCGGCCCGACCAACGCGCCCGCGAGCAAGGCCTGCGCCGGCGTCGCGCCGAAGGCAACCAGCATGGTCGGCAGAATGGCCGAGATGCCCGAGCTGACGAAGCTTGCCGCCGCGAACATGTAAGCCAGCAGCACCATCGCGAAGGTCTCGCTCTGGGCTCCGGGTTGCGGGCTCGCCCGCGCATCCGGTTGAGGCATCTGATCCAATGGGACCGCGCGTGGCAGCGACAGATTGAGCGGCAACGCCAAGACGATGTGGATCGCGGCCCAGACCTGGCAGGCAACCCGCCAGCCGTATTCGGAGTCCAGCCAGGTCGTGAGCGGCCATCCGAGCGTGCTGGCGAAACCGGCGATCAGCGTGATGCCGGTGATGGCCCGTCGCGCATGAGTGCCGTAGATGCGCGCCAGCGTCGCGAAGGCCGCCTCGTAGAGACCCATGCCCATGCCGATCCCGAGCAACACCCAGGCTGCGATCAGCACCGCCGCGCCATGAGCCACCGACAGCAGGAGCAAGCCTGCCGCGAACACCAGGTTCGAGATCGCAAGCTGGCTCCGCCCTCCGAACATATCGATGGCATGGCCGACGCGCGGGCCGAGCAGGCCGGAGATGACGAGCGCGCCCGACAGCGCAGCGAAAACCCAGGTCGGCGAAAGACCGAGATCGCGCGCGATCGGCGCCGCCAGGATGGCCGGCAGATAGTAGCTCGACGCCCACGCGATGGTCTGCGCGGTGCCGAGCGCGAGCACGATGGCGAACGGACCTCGGGCCCGGCCCGCGGGGACTGGGCTCATGAACAGCCGCACCCCGACGCGCCGGCCTTCTTTGCCGTTTCATCGGCGGCGCAGCAGGCCGACGCCTCTTCCTTGGCCGGACCGCCGCAACATCCTGACGCCGCCCCGGCGGACTCGACGCCGCCGCGCGTGCAGACGCCGGTCTCCGGCAGCACGAGCTCGACCCTCGCAGCGGCCTCCCTGTCGCCGGCGAGCTCGGCCGCGATCGAGCGAACCTGCTCATAGCCGGTCATCATGAGGAAGGTCGGCGCGCGGCCATACGACTTCATGCCGGCGAGGTAGAATCCGGGCTCGTCATGCGCGAGCTCGCGCGCGCCGTGCGGGCGGACCGTGCCGCAGCTGTGCTCGTTGGGATCGATGAGAGGCGCGAGGGCAACCGGTGCCTCGATGGCGGGATCGAGCCGCAGCCGCAGCTCGGACAGGAACGACAGATCGGGACGAAAGCCGGTCGACACGATCAGCTCGTCCGCGACCACGCTCCGCGCGCCGCAGCAGCCGCCGGACGCGATCCTGAGGCGACCTTCGGACTCCGACAGATGCGTGACGCCGAATTCGGTCTCGACCTTGATCCTGCCGGCGGCAACAAGCGCGGCGAAGGTGCTGCCGAGCTCGCCGCGCGCGGCAAGCTTGTCGTTACGGCCGCCGCCAAAGGCTTTGGCGGGATCGGCGCCGCGCAGCAGCCAGATGGCTAGCGTCCCCGGTGCTTCGTCCGCGAGGTGCACGAGATCGATCAGCGTGCCCACCGCGGAGTGACCCGCGCCGAGCACGGCAACGGTCTTGCCGGCATATCTGGCGCGAGCGGCGCCCCGGACATCCGGCATGCCGTAGGCGATGCGGCTGGCGCATTCGGGCTCGCCGATCGCCGGCAAGCCGTTGCGGCCGGCGGGATTGGGCGAGAACCATGTGCCTGACGTATCGATCACGGCATCGGCGCGCAGCACTTCGGGGCCCTTGCCGTTCTGATAGCGGATCTCGAACGGCGCCTGCTCCCTGCCCTTCGTCTTCGCCTTGTCGAAGCCGACGCGGCTGATGGCCGAGACGCGGCTGGAGGTGCGGATCACATCACGCAGCGGCGTCCTTGTCGCAAGCGGCGTCAGATATCGATCGAGCAGCTCCCCGCCGGTCGGATAGGACTGCGGGTCCGGTGAATTCCATCCGGTCGGTGCGAGCAGGCGCGCCGCGGCCTTGTCGACGTTGTATTCCCACGGCGAGAACAGCTGGACCTGTTGCCACTGGCGAACCGCATGCCCCGCTTCGGGTCCGGCCTCCAGCACGATCGGCGACAGGCCGCGTTCGAGCACATGGGCTGCCGCAGCGAGTCCAACCGGCCCTGCCCCGATGATGGCAACTGTCTTTGCGTCGCTCATGTCACTACTCCCATCATTCTAGAATCATCGAATAAATCGGCGACGAAAACTCACGCCGCCGTCTGCGCATCCTTGCATCCGACGTCGTCCGCACAGCACTCCGCCGCCAGGAAATCCACCAGCCCCCGCATCGCATCGAAGTTGGCGTGGCAGACAAGCGTGGTGGATTCGCGGACCTGGCTGACGAGCCCGACCGCGACCAGAGACTTGATGTGATGCGACAGCGTCGATGCCGGAATCTTCAGCTTGTCCTGCAGGCGGCCGACGGGCATGCCCGCGTGCCCCGCCCGAACCAGGGCGCGATAGATCTGCAGCCGGGTTTGATTGCCCAGGGCTTCCAGACGTGCGGCTGCGTCAGCGATCTTCATGCTCCGAATATGAGCCGCCGCCTCGGCTCTGTCAACTGTATTTCTAGAATATTCGAAATATCGATTCCCTGCGCCAGGCAGACCCGAGAAATTCCGGATTGACGACGGCGCAACATTTCCATAAGTCTGGATATATGGAAATCGAAGAAGCCGTTCTCGCGCTCGCCGCCTTGTCTCAATCGACCCGGCTGGAGGCGTTCCGGACGCTGGTCCGGCACGAGCCCGACGGCCTTGCGGCCGGCGAGCTCGCGCGCCTGCTGGAGGTGCCGCAGAACACGCTCTCGGCGCATCTGTCGATCCTGACGCGCGCGCGTCTGGTGACCTCCGAGCGGCACAGCCGCTCGATCGTCTACCGCGCCAACCTCGCCGAATTCCGCGACGTCGCGCTGTTCCTGCTGCGGGATTGCTGCGGCGGGCGGCCTGAGGTGTGCGAGCCGGTGGTCGACAGCCTGCAAGCCTGCTGCGCTCCAAAACGAAAGGGACGAGTCCGTGCCTGACCAGATCTACAATGTCCTGTTCTTGTGCACCGGCAATTCGGCGCGCTCGATCCTCGCCGAGTCGATCCTGCGCAAGGACGGCGCCGGGCGCTTCCGGTCCTTCTCCGCCGGCAGCACACCGAAAGGCGCGGTCCACCCGCTGGCACTGCGCACGCTGGAAAACATGGACTATCCAGCCGACGGAATGCGCTCGAAGAGCTGGCTGGAGTTCGCCGCGCCCGATGCGCCGGTGATGGATTTCGTCTTCACCGTTTGCGACAACGCCGCCGGTGAGGCCTGCCCGATCTGGCCGGGACAGCCGATGACCGCGCACTGGGGCATCGAGGACCCTGCCGCAGCCGAAGGCACGGAGCTGCAGAAGCAGGCGGCGTTCGTCACGGCGTTCCGCTACCTGAAGAACCGGATCGATACCTTCGTGAGCCTGCCGCTGAAGAGTGTCGACAAGCTCTCGCTCGGCACCAAATTGCGCGAGATCGGCCGCTCCGAGGGCGCAACCCTTTCCAACGACGATGTGGCATAGCTGATGGGACTGTTCGAACGATACCTCACTCTCTGGGTCGCGCTTTGCATCGTGGCCGGCGTCGCGCTGGGACATGTCATGCCCGGCTTCTTTGCCGCGGTCGCAACCGCCGAGATTGCCAAGGTCAACCTGCCGGTCGCGGCGCTGATCTGGCTCATGATCGTGCCGATGCTGCTGAAGATCGACTTCGGCTCGCTGGGCCAGGTCCGCGAGCATTGGCGCGGCGTCGGCGTCACGCTCTTCATCAATTGGGCCGTGAAGCCATTCTCAATGGCGCTGCTCGGCACGTTCTTCATCGGCCATGTGTTCGCGCCGATGCTGCCGGCGGGCCAGATCCCGTCCTACATTGCGGGTCTGATCCTGCTGGCCGCCGCGCCCTGCACGGCGATGGTGTTCGTCTGGTCCAATCTGTGCGAGGGGGAACCCCACTATACGCTGAGCCAGGTCGCGCTCAACGACGTGATCATGGTCTTCCTGTTTGCACCGCTCGTCGGGCTGCTGCTCGGAGTGGCCTCCATCAGCGTTCCCTGGGGCACGCTGATGCTCTCGGTCCTGCTCTACATCGTGGTTCCCGTGATCGTCGCGCAAGCGTGGCGAAGGGTGCTGCTGCAAAAGGGCGGCGATGCCTTCGACCGCAGCCTGCGGACGCTGCAGCCTCTTTCGCTCGCTGCGCTGCTGGCGACATTGGTGCTGCTGTTCGGCTTTCAGGGAGAGCAGATCGTCAGGCAGCCGGGCGTCATCGCGATCCTCGCCGTTCCGATCCTCGTCCAGGTCTATTTCAATGCGGGCCTGGCATATTGGCTCAGCCGGCGGTTTGGCGTGGCCTGGTGCGTCGCCGCTCCGGCCGCCCTGATCGGCGCGAGTAACTTCTTCGAGCTGGCGGTTGCGGCGGCGATCAGCCTGTTCGGTCTCGACTCCGGCGCAGCGCTTGCGACTGTCGTCGGCGTTCTCGTCGAGGTCCCGGTGATGCTATCCGTCGTCCGCATCGTGAAGGCGACCAGAGGCTGGTACGAAGCCGGAGCCGGCAAGGCACCCACGGCCGCCGAGGCACGCCAGTGAACGACGACAAACGACAGCCTGCGGCCCGGGCCTGATAGCGGAGACAATCGCATGAGCGTGACGATCTATCACAACCCCGACTGCGGCACCTCGCGCAACACGCTGGCGATGATCCGGCAGAGCGGCGTCGAGCCCACCGTGATCGAATATCTCAAGACGCCGCCCTCGCGCGAAACGCTCAAGCAGCTGATCGCGGCGATGGGCGTCCCGGTTCGCGCAGTGCTGCGCGAGAAGGGAACGCCCTACAAGGAGCTCGGCCTAGCCGATCCCAAATGGACGGACGACGAGCTGCTCGACTTCATGATGGCACATCCCATCCTGATCAACCGGCCGATCGTGGTGACGGACAGAGGCACGCTATTGTGCCGCCCTTCCGAAGCCGTTATCGATCTGCTGGACGCCCCCGTCGGCCGGTTCGTGAAGGAGGACGGCGAAGTGGTCGAGGCGCGTTAGGTTCGCGAATTGACGGGAGACGCCGCACCATGAACGACACGAACGTTCGGGCGGGCCGGTGCCATTGCGGCGCGGTGCGTTTCGAGGTGACGCTCAGCGACGGCTTCAAATCGATCCGTCGCTGCACCTGCTCCTACTGCCGCATGCGCGGCGCCGTCGTGGCGATGGCGGAGATGGGCGGGATCAAATTCCTGAAGGGAGAGGATACGCTGACGACGTACCGCTTCCATACCGGATCGGCGCAGCACTTCTTCTGCTCGGTCTGTGGAATCTACACCCATCATCAGCGGCGATCGGACACGTCGCTCTATGCCGTCAACGTCGCTTGCCTCGACGGGATCAGCCCGTTCGATTTCCACGAGGTTCCGGTCATGGACGGCGTCAATCACACTAACGACACCGGCAAGCCGACGCGCCGTGCCGGCACGCTCCGCTTCATCCCCGCCGACGATATTTCGCGGCGATCGAAGCCTGACGGTTCAGCCTAGAACCGGGCGGTCGCCGTCCCCAGGATGGTCCGCCCCTGTCCATAATAGCAATCGCCGCGCGCGTAGCAGGCCGCCACGTAACGCTCGTCACCGACGTTGCTGACGTTGAGCTGCAGCCTGTACTTGCCCGGATCGTAGGCGATCATCATGTCGAACAGCGTGTAGGACGGAATGGTGTAGGTGTTGGTCTCCTCGTAGGATTCGCCGATGTAGCGCACGCCGGCACCGACCGTGACGTCGCGCAGGCCGAGCGCGCTCAGGCGGTACTTTCCCCACAGCGACGCCTGGTTAGCGGGCACGCCCTCGACGGTCTTGCCGACATTGTCGCCTTTTTCGACCTTGGCGTTGATGTAGGAATAGCTGCCGATGATATCGAGATCGGGCGTGACCTTGCCGATGACCTCGATCTCCGCGCCGCGGATGCGGACCTGACCGATCTGGCTCGATAGTGCCGGATCGGGCGACGTCGCCAGCCGGTTCCTTTCCACGGTGTCGTAGATCGCGCCGTTGATCGCCAGACCCTGCATCGGCGTATACTTGAAGCCGACCTCATAGATCTCGCCACGCTGGTCCTTGCAGGGGCCACCATAGCAGCCGGCGCCGCCATAGGTGGGGCTGAACCACACCGGGTTGAACGACTGCGCCCAGACCACGTAGGGATTGAAGCCGAACGGCGTTTCATACATCAGGCTTGCGCGCCCCGTCGTCGCCGACCTGTCGCTGTCCGATCCGGGATAGCGCGTGCTGGCATAATCCTGCCGGACGCCGAGCGTCGCGAGCCAAGGGCCGTAACGCATCTGGTCCTGGGCGTAGAGACCGGTCTGATTCTGGCGCGCGTTTGCAAGCCGCTCCAGATCAGGCAGTGCAACGCTGGTGTAGACCGGCGCATAAAGGTCGAACGGCGTCGCGTCGGAGGCGAAGGGGGCGACGGACGAACGCGCATAGAAGTCGCGATAATCGACGCCGAACAGCACCTTGTGCTCGAGCGCACCGGTGAGCGCCTTGATCTGGAGATTGTTGTCGGCGGTGAAGTTGTCGTTGGAGACGGCCTGGCTGTTGGCGTAGCGGCTCACCGTGCGCCTGGAGGCATCGAGGAACGGGTCGCCGTAGAAATTCGCATAGACGCTCTTATAGACGCCGTCGACATGAGCATAGCGCAGGTTCTGCGTGAACTTCACCGCGTCGTTGAAACTGTGCTCGAGCAAGCTGCTGATCGCGCCGGTCTCGGTCTGGTAGACGTCGTTGTTGGGATCGCCGACGAAACGGTTGCGCGGGATGTAGCCGTTGATGCCCGGCGTCAGCGTGCCTTCGCGCGGCAGGAAGCCGTTGGTGGTGCCGGTCTTGTCCTTCTGGTAGACGCCGAGCACCGTCCAGCTCGTGTTCGTGGTCGGCCGCCAGGTCAACGACGGCGCCAGCAGAAGGCGGTTGTCGGGAACGAAATCGACCTGGGTGCCGCTGTCGCGGAACAGGCCGACAAAGCGATAGAGCCATTCGCCGTCCTTGGTCACCTTGCCGGTCGAGTCCGTCTGGACCTGCTTGCGGCCGAAATTGTCAAAGGACACGCCGATCTCGCTGGCTTGCTCCGCGCGCGGACGCTTCGAGATCAGGTTGACTAGACCAGCCGTCGACGTGTCGCCATAGAGCACCGATGCGGGCCCGCGGAACACCTCGATGCGTTCGAGCATGTAGGGATCGACGCGCCATTCGTTGAAATTGTTGCGGTTGTTCACCCGCGTGCCGTCGAGATAGACGTTCGGGTCCTGACCGCGGATCTTGAAATAATCATTGCGCGAATCGACGCCGCCCGGCTCGGCGAAGACGCCGGGCACGTAGCGCAGGGTTTCCTGGATGTTGCTGACGCCCTGATCCCGCACGCGCTCGGCGCTGACGACCGAAATCGACTGTGCGGTCAGATTCAGCGGCGTGTCGGTCTTGGTGCCCGTGCCGCTCGTCGTCGCGAGATAGCCCTGCACGGGACCCGTTGCGGTCTCCCGCCCCGGCGAGGACGCGCCCGCGACCGGAGCCGCAGGCTGAGCATTGGCGGCGCGTGCCGCGTTGCGTCGCGCAGCCGTACGTGCAGCTTGCGAAGGTTTCGGACGGGCTGCAGGTCGCGGTTCTGCGGATTCGACAACGACAGGAGCGAGTTGAGTGGCCGGCTGACCAAAGGCAGAAACGTCGAACGCCAAGCTCGCCAACGCGATCGTCGAAACCGAAAACAGGAACTTCGCGTTCTTCATTCCCAACACGCCTCGCATCCAACTGAGATTGCGAGGGCAGCCGTAACAATCACGGCGGCGTGACGAAAGCGTATTCAGGCGCTGTTGCGCACGTTCGAACTAGAATCCCTTCAGACTAGAATGACTTCAGATTAGAATCGCTTCAGATTAGAACCGCCCTGACGTCGGCAACGCTCTCGAACAAATCCGGAAGCACGTGAGATCGGGATGAATCGTCGTCGTGCTTCAGGAGCTGTCGATCCAGGCACGATCGTTCGGAAGCCCGATACATCGGAGGCCTCAAGGCGTCCGATATCTTCGTGCACGACGGGCAGCGCTGACGGATTGGCGATGCGCTTGTCGCGGTCCAATGCCGTCGCAGCGCTCGAAGGCGCCAGGCATCAGCCCTTCGAGACGACCGCGCGGCCGTAGGGCGGCTGCGCCGCGACCGGCGGGTTGGCGGTCTGGGCGGCGAGCTCGCCGATCAGGCGATCGGCGTCGGCGGCCATGCCGTCGGGGGCCTGGATCACCAGGCGCTCCAGCGCCCACCGGTAGGACGAGACGCGCTGTTCGAGCGAGAGCTGCACCCACTGGATGATCAGCGAGTTCTCTTGCATGCGCTCGATCGCGTCCGCCTTCTCCGCCGGCGAAAGCCCGGAGACGCGCGCCATGCTGGCGTTGCGTTTCTTGTCGAGGTCGATGACGCGGATTGCGCAGCCGAAGAACGGCTCGAAGCGGGTGGTGTCGTTGCGCACGTCCTCGATCAACTGCGCGTAGCGCGAGGAGTGCGAGCGGTGCGGCTCGTCGATCAGCGTGCGCCCGTACATGGTGCGGTCGAATACGATCTTCTGCCGCCAGGGCGACGGCAAGGCCTTGTAGTCCCCGAACACGCTCTTCCATGCGGGGCGCGACAGCGGCGGCTCGATCATGGGATAGGCGAGGTCGCGAAGCTGGCGCTCTTCATCGGTGAGCTGAAATCGCGACGGCTTCAAACCGACGCTGGAGGTGACCTCGGCACCGAGCCAACTATGCATGTCGTCGCTGCGCATGTCGGCGCGGGTGCGGCCGAAATCACCCCCGCTGCAGGCGGCGAGCGTCGCGCCCGTGAATGCGAGCAGGATGGCCGTTACGACGGGGCGAATTTGGCGGATGACGTCCGGCATTGCAAAAGCCGGATGCTAGCGGCGACGACGACGGCGCCCCGGCGCTGTGCCCGCTTCCGGCCCGCGACCGTCGCTGGTTTCGTCCGTCTCGCGTTCGATGCGGATCACGGGAAGGATCAGGATCCTTCCCGTTTCCGTACGCGGTGCGGCGTCTCCTGACGAGCCTGCCCGGCGACCGGCCGGAAATTCGATGATGGTCCCCATATCAGCTCTCTATCAATTGCCGCGCGACCGAGCGCGCTCGTGCAATGTGCATTCATTAAGATCAGCTCATGGTTAACGGGATGTAAACGCGCCCGCCCGACCGTAACCGCACGGGCCGCCTGCCCGCGTCCCGTTGCGGCACGGCGACGCCGCAATTTGCGGCTCGAACTTCACGCCTCGTTTTCCTTAACGAGCCTTTAAAGGAACCTGCGATAGGCTGGCGGCCGAGTATCTTTTCCAGGTCGCGTATCTCTCCATGACCAAGTCGCTGTTTCCCGGATTCGACGGGCTGATGAGCCTCTCCCGTCGCGAAGGCGTCGATGTTCGCCCGACGCTGCTGCGCGTGCTGACCGACCTCTATGTCCAGACGCGCGTCCACAGCGATGACGAACAGCGGCAATTCGTCGAGCTAGCCACGCGATTGATCGACCAGGTCGACGATGCGACGCGCGCGGCCGTCAAGGCGCGGCTTGCGATCTATCCCTCCACCCCCGTCCCGGTGCTGCAGAAGCTCGGGCTGGTCGCGGCCCAGGAAGGCCGCAGGGTTCCGCTGGCGCGCGAAATCCCCGCACCCGCATCCGCCCCCTCGCCGGCCCGTACGCCGACCGACGCGGAATTGCGCATGGCCTCGAATATGGCGATGCAGCCGAAGGACGCCGCCGAGATCCACGACATGTTCTTCCGCGCCGATGCGTCCCAGCGCGCGTTGATCCTGCAAAATCTGGCGCAGACCCCGCTGAAGGCCGCGCCGCGGATTCCGACCGTGCGCGCCAAGCGCGCGATCCAGATCCTGGAGATGGCGGCGATCGCGGGCGACATCGAGAACTTCACCTTCGAGCTCGGCGACAGCCTGATCCTGCCCTCGCGCGTCGCGGCGCAGATCGTCGACGATGCCGGCGGCGAGGCGCTCGCGGTCGCCGCGCGCGCGCTCGACATGCCGAGCGCCAACTTCCAGCGCATCCTGCTGTTCTTCAAGCCGGAGATCGGCAACTCGGTGGATGCGGTCTACCGGCTGTCGCGGCTCTACGATCGCCTCAGCGACCGTTCCGCGCTGGTGATGCTGGCGGCCTGGCGCGGCTCCACGCTCGCCGTCACGCGGGCAAAATACCAGTCGTCCCTGCACGACAGCGAACGCCAGCGCGCGCGTGCCGGCGCAGGCCAGACGCGGCCGGCCGTGCAGCCGGGCTCTGCGCCCGGGGTACGGACAGGCACCGACGGATCGTCGGATCGCTAGGTCTTCGCAAGGTCGAGGAAGTGACGCCCCGCGCGGTCTTCGGTCTCGACGATCCAGGCGTCGGGATCGAAGCGGACCTCCTTGGTCAGACGCTCCTCGACCTCGGGCTCCGGCATCGGCTGCGGGGTCAGCGGCACGAAGAAGCGATCGATCGGCCGGCCGTCGTCATAGGAGGTCTGGGGCGCCGGCACGTAGAGCATCGCACTGCCGTCGAGCAGCGCCACCTTCACGAACACCGCCCCCGCCTCCTCTGCGCCGCGGCGGCGCACGGCACCGTAGACGCCCTCGGTCTGGCACCGGCGCAGATAGGCTGAGACCCAGATGTTCGACTTCAGGCGCATGAATCGCACGATAGGCCAGCACAACGTACCGCGCCAGTCTCAGCTCGTGCTTCTCACACCCCGCGCGTGCTTTCTCGTCCGCCGCCGATCTGGCGCGCGACGAGGTATGACAGTGGGATCGCAAGCGCGAATCCCGCGGCCACGGCATAGGGAATATTCCTGATGGCATTTGCCGCGAAGCCCGGCACCATCAGCACCACGATCATGCTGATGCCCGCCAACGTGGTGCCCAGCATAATCCAGACCAGCATCGAAACCTTGAACATGACAGACCTCTCTTCCCTGATGAGGATGAGAGATCATCTTCCCTGAGGCCATCGGCAGTCATTGATACGGGACAAATGGCGGCCGCGACGACGCGACCTCTGTTTGCCGGCCTGCGGTACGAAATTGATGCGCGTCAATGACGGCGGGAACCGCAGCTATTCGACGGGATGGCCGATCGCGGCGCCGAGTTCGCGCAACAGGCGGTCGGACACCTGGCCGGTGACCTGCATCTTGTGCTCGCGCTCGAACTTCTGGATGGCGGCCTGGGTCTCGCCGCTCATCGCACCCGTGACCTTCAAATTGCCATAGCCGTACTCTGCCAGCGCGCGCTGCACGCCGGCGATGCGCCGCGCGGCCGGGCCCTGTTGCACCGGGATCGGCGCCGGCGGGCGCGCGACAGCGACGGACGGCGGCGTCGAGGTCGTGGCCTTGACCAGATTGGTCATGGGATCGCCCGCACGCGGCGTCGATGCGGTCGACTCAACGGGTTTTTCAGGCGCCTTCTCGGCCGGTTTCGGCTCGACACGAAACTCGGTCGCCTTCGGCTCGAGCGGCGAGGTATCGGCGCCGACGGGGCGCGGACGCGGCAACGGGTTGGACAGCGGCACCGACGATGGCGCGGGAAGATTGATCACGGTGCCGAACATCGGCGCGGGATGGCGGCCGGTCTGCAGGAACAGCGCATTGGCAACGATCGCGCTGATCGCGGCGACGGCGACGAGGCCCGCCAGCGTGTCCTTGGGGCTGTGCAGCAACACCCGCATCACGAGGTTGCGCTCGGTCTCGACGTCGACAGCCGCGGCCTTGGCGCCACGACGGCGCGGAGCGGCTTGGTCCTTGGCAGACTTCTTAGGCACTTTTCTTCACCAGAGCAGGTTGGTCGTGAAGTTGTTCCAGAGTTTCCTGACGTAGCGCCGGCGTCAGCGTCGCGATCTTGCTCTCTGCCGGCATTCCATCGGCAGGTTTGGCCTGCGGCGGCGTGTAGACGAGCGGCAGCTTGACGGTGACGGCGGTGCCCTCGCCGAGCCTGCTTTGTACCGTCATTTCGCCGAGATGCAACGCCACGAGGCTCTTCACGATCGACAGTCCGAGGCCGGTGCCTTCGTGACGGCGCTGGTAGGTCTTGCCGGCCTGGAAGAACGGCGCGCCGATGCGCTTGAGATCGTCTGGCGCGATGCCGACGCCGTTGTCGCTGATGCGCAGCGCAAGCTGCGACCCGGACACCGAGGCCACGACGGACACCTGGCCGCCGCGCTCGGTGAACTTGATGGCGTTGGCGACGAGGTTGAGTACGATCTGCTTGAAGGCGCGCGGATCGCCGGTCATCACGGGCAGGTCCTGCGGCGCGTCGGTGACGAGATCGACGCCGTTCTCGCGCGCTTTCAGCGCCAGCAGGTTGCAGCAATGCATCAGCGAGGCACGCGGCGCGAACGGCTCGGACGCAATCTCGAAATTGCCCGATTCCATCTTGGACATGTCGAGGATGCCGTTGACGACCGAAAGCAGATGCTGGCCGGAATCGTTGATGAGCTGGGCGTATTCCTTGCGCTGGGCCGCGCTCAGCATCAGGGTCTGTTCCTGCGCGATCATCTCGGAGAAGCCGATAATGGCGTTGAGCGGCGTGCGCAGCTCGTGGCTCATGGTGGCGAGGAAGCGCGTCTTGGCGGCGTCGGCCGCTTCCGCGGCGCTGCGCGCCTGATCGAACGCCTGCTCGGACAATTTGCGATCGGTGATGTCGCGCATCACGCCGACGACCTCGGCCTCTTGCGCGGCATCACGGCCCGGATTCGGGTCGAGCGGGCGGCAGCGCATCTCGACCCAGATGAAATCGACCTGACCACGCTCGGAGCCGTCAGGGTCGCGCCGCAACCGGAACTCGACGCTGCGCACGTCGCCGCGCGCGGCATCCGACAAGGCGGTGAGATAGGCGGGGCGATCGGCGACATGGACGCGATCGAACAGGCCATGGCCGAGCAGTTGCGCGACCGGCATGCCGAGCATGGCTTCCACCGCCGGCGAGATGAACTGCACCGCGCCGTTGCGCCGATGCCGGGAAATGACGTCGCTCATGTTGCGCGCCAGCAGGCGATAACGCTCCTCCTCGCGCGACAGCAGCGTGACGCTGGTGCGCGCGAGCGACTCCGCGCCGAAGGCGAGACCCGCGGCATAAAGCGTCGCCGACGCGACGCCGAGCGCCATCAGCACGCCGCGTTCTGCGGCGCTGGGGTCTGCGTGCGGCAGCCAGCCGAGCTGGCTGACGAGGATCAGGATCCCCGCGCAGGACAATGCCAGCAACGACGCAAAGGCCACGACGCGGCGCGAGGCCGAGAGCGCGGCTTCGAGGGGAACCACAACCAGCCAGACCGCGGCGAACGATTCGATGCCGCCGGTGGTAGCCGCAATCACCATGATCAGTCCGGCGAGCGCCAGCGACGACAGCACATGCGCGCCTTCATAACGGCCGGTGCGCGACAGAAACCACGACAGCATGATCGGCGCGATCAGCCAGGCGAAGGCGGCGACCTCGATCGCATTCGGCGCGCCGCGCATGGCTAGATAGACGGGAAATGCGGCAAAGGCGGCCAGGCTTCCCAGAAGCCGCGGCGCCATGAAGGCACGATGGCGTGCTCGCGTCAGCGCATCGTAACGCGCGGAGGGATGCAGCAGCGCATCGAGACAATCGCGGATGATACTCAAAACTGTCACGGGTCTCGCGCTTCGGCTCATTCGTCGAGAAGACGCGCCGGAACGCCTCCTTATCGTTGAGCCACCGTGTCAGAGCGACCTTAAACGAGTGCTAAGGCGGATGGGTCTGCCGCCGGACACCGTGTCATCGCGGAGATTTTTAGACGATTTGACGACGTCATCATCGGGGATGGTGAACACAGGGTTTCACCGTCCCCCTCATGGTTTCGAATTGGTGGATGAGGGACCCCGGCAGAATCACGGGCGCGGTCGTCAACCGAAAATTTACGAGACCGGCGCTTGCGAAGATTTTTGCGTCAATTTTCCGCGAATTAAGCGGAAGGCAATCACTTGCGATTTATCGAGAGTTGCTAGGTCCGATGCGCCCTGCGGGAATCGCCGCGGCGGGATCTAACATACAGGTCGACAAGATGCGCTTTCTGCTCCGCATCACATTCTGGCTCGGGCTGGTGCTGGTGCTCCTGCCGCGGGACAAGACACCCGAATCGGACAAGCTGCCGCAGATCGGCGCTGCCGACGCGGTGCAGGCTGCCACCGCTGCCGTCTCCGACATGACCCAGTTCTGCAAGCGCCAGCCGGCGGCCTGCGAGGTCGGCGGACAGGCCGCGACCATCATCGGCCAGCGCGCGCAGGACGGCGCGAAGAAGATCTACCAGATCATCAACGACAAGAAAGACCAGTTCGAGAAGACCGACAAGAAGGCGCCCGACCACACCGGCTCGATCGCGCTGGCCGGCGAGGGCGATGCCGCATCGAACGAGATGCAGCACGAGACCCTGACCCAGGACGACCTCGCGCTGGAATGGCGCGGCCCGCAGCCCGCGAATTAGGCTTCAAACCCTATCGATTTCGCGGCCTTGCGTCCCTATATTGCCGGGACGTGGGAACCTTGGGCCAGCATGACGACGATTGACGAAATCAGGGACAATTTCGAGATTCTGGACGAGTGGGACGACCGTTACCGGTACGTCATCGAGCTCGGCCGCACCTTGGAACCGATGCCCGAGGCGGAACATTCCGCCGCCAACAAGGTGAATGGCTGCGTCAGCCAGGTCTGGCTGCAGAAGCTGGTCGATCGCAGCAACGGCGCGCCGATCCTGAAGTATCGCGGCGACAGCGACGCCCATATCGTGCGCGGCCTGGTCGCGATCGTGCTCTCGCTCTATTCGGGCCGCACGCCGCAGGAAATTCTCGCGACCGATGCAATCGCCGTGTTCGACGAGTTCGGCTTTCGCGATCATCTGACGCCGCAGCGCTCCAACGGCCTGCGCTCCATGGTCGAGCGCATCAAGACCGACGCCAAAGAGGCGCTCGCGGAAGCTCCCTAGGAATTTACTTCCGCTTCCGCTGCTGTTGTCCCAGGCCCATCTGCTTCGCCAGTTGCGAGCGCGCCACCGCGTAGTTCGGTGCGACCATGGGATAGTCGGCCGGCAAGCCCCATTTCTCGCGATACTGCTCCGGCGTCATGTTGTACTGGGTGCGCAGATGGCGTTTCAGCGACTTGAAGCGCTTGCCGTCTTCGAGGCACACCAGATAGTCCGGCGCGATCGACTTCTTCAGCGAGACCGCGGGCTTTGCCGGCTCGAGCGGCACGGTCTCGGCACGGCCTGTCGAGACCCGCACCAAGGCGCCGTGCACCTGGCTGATCAGGTTCGGAATCTCGGCGGCCGGCGTCGGGTTGTTGCCGAGATAGGCCGAGACGATGCTCGCCGTCAGCTCGATGAAATTCTTAGCCCCGGCATCCGACATGGGCCCGACCTTTCCTTAATCGCTGCGTCTCATGTGTGAGTCTCATGGCAAAGACGCCACCAAAGCATTTTGTGTCGACGAGAGGTTCGGCTGAAACAGGACGACTGACGAATATGAGCTGATGACCGACCGTGTGACAAGAACGGTGGCGCTTTGATCGCGCGCAGGCTTCAGCCGCCCCGCTCGTCGAGATGGGCGCGCAGCTCGTCAATCGAGGCAAAGCGCATCATGCCTTCCGGCATCTGCGCTTCGATCGAGCCGTCGGAATAGAGCGAATAGGCCATGCCGTCGACGACGCCGGATTTGAGCACCGTCACGGGGGGCTGTTCGCCCCCCGGCGCCGGCTCGGGTGCCGGCGGCGGCGGGGCAGTAGCTTCGGTAAAGGTCGACGGCGAGCGCTGAAGCGGGCGGCGCGAAGCGGCCGGCGGCTCCGGT
The DNA here is from genome assembly GCF_007290395.2 of Bradyrhizobium cosmicum. Lineage (NCBI taxonomy): Bacteria > Pseudomonadati > Pseudomonadota > Alphaproteobacteria > Hyphomicrobiales > Nitrobacteraceae > Bradyrhizobium > Bradyrhizobium cosmicum. The sequence continues at coordinate 5,092,617 of NZ_CP041656.2, forward strand.
GGACGCATGCGATCCGGCTTCGGCCAGGCATCATCGAAGTTCGCCGGCGGAAGCTCCGGGACGGCCGCTGCCGCGGGTTCGTCAGGAGGCGTCGGCGAACCATCGGGCGCCTTCGACTCCGCGCGCTCGCGCTCCTTGCGCGACGTCGAGGCGAACATCAGGTTGCGGCGGCGTGGCGGCTCCGGAGCCGCAGCGGGCGTTGGAGCTTCCGGCTCCGGCGGCGCCTCGACGCGCGGACGCTCGCGCGCGGTGACTTCGCTCTGCCAGGGCGGCGGACCCCCGGCGGGTGGTTGCGGCGGGGCTGATGGCTCGATCCTCCCGGCGGGCGCCGGCTCGGGCGCATTGGGCACCCCGAGGCCCGGCAGCACCGGCCTAACCCGCACCTCGGGCACCGCGGCGGATCCGGCCAGCCGGCGGGCGATGCCCTTCAGTTCCATGACGACGGTATAGAGGCCGGCCAGTAACATTCCGGAGCAGACGGCAATGGTGCCGGAGATTATGAGGGTGCTGCCAACGCTGAAATCCCTGTTGGCGTAGCCGAACAGGATCGCAAGGAGGCCCGCCACAACGGCGAAAATCCCAGCGATCAACAATGCCAAGGTCATCGAACTCACCCCCGGCCGCGCATCCACACGCGACACCCGTCGCGGCACGATACCGTCATACGGTGTTCCTCGCCAACGGCGAATTGTGCCCTGCGTTCCTAAAGGGAAGGAAATCAGGGACTTATTCACATTCCCTTCAGCTACGGCTCGCTACTGAAGTGTACTCCGAGTTGCAAGGATTTGCTGCGTCGCATCAGGAATTTAGCCATAATGCCCAATTACTTGGTAATGGAACTGCGCTATAGGGATTCCGGGGAAGTGGCCCGCGCGCACCGGCAGGGCCAAGAGGGGATTCCGGGTCACCAATAGCCATGACATCCATCACGACTTCGGCGATCGACACGCCTCATCGGCGCTCGGTTGAACGGACTTGCGACGATCTCGCCATGCTGGTGCTGGCTGCGGTCGCCATTACCGCAGGCTTGACCTTCCGCGACTACGGGCTCGGATGGGACGACTACACCCACGCTGAATATGCCGACCTGTTGCTGCGCATGTTCGGTTCCGGCTTCAGGGACACCGCGGCGCTCTCCTTCGCCAACCTCTATATGTACGGCGGCGGCTTCGACATGGTCGCGGCCCTGCTGCACAAAGTCATTCCGCTCGAGCTGTTCGAGACGCGACGCCTGCTCGGCGCGATCGTCGGCGTGGTCGGACTTGCGGTGACGTGGCGGCTCGGCCGCCGCATCGGCGGACCGCTGGCCGGGCTCGCGGCGCTGCTGTTGCTCGCGCTATGCCCGATCTTCTACGGCCACATGTTCATGAACCCGAAGGACGCGCCCTTCGCGGTGGCCATGATCATCCTGATGCTCGGCCTGGTCCGGCTCGCCGAGGAATATCCAAAGCCCTCGCCGCGCACGATCCTAATCGTCGGCTTGGGTGCGGGCCTGTCGATCGGCTGCCGCATCCTCGGAGGGCTCGCACTGGTCTACGCCACGATCGGCTTCATCCCGCTGTTCCTGGAAGAACTGCGCACTGAAGGCGTCCGCGAGGCGGCCCGCCGCTTCGCCCATGTCGTCTACGTGCTGCTGCCCGGCCTCGTGTTCGGTTACCTCGTGATGGGCCTGATCTGGCCATGGTCGATCATGAAGCCCGGCAATCCCTTCGAGGCGCTGACCTACTTCTCGCACTTCTTCGAGAAGCCCTGGAAGGAGATGTTCGACGGCGCGATCGTGTCCGTGCCCGACATGCCCTGGTCCTATCTGCCGACGCTGTTCGCGCTGCAATTGCCCGAGGTGATGCTGATCCTGATGGGTGGCGCCGTGGTCAGCACCTTCGCCATGCTGACGCGCAGCGAGGTTCCGGCCCGCCGCAAGACCATCATGCTGATGCTGACGCTGGCGGCCACGCTGCCGCTCGCGATCGCGATGGTGAAGCGGCCGGCGCTGTACAACGGCATTCGCCATTTCGTCTTCGTGATCCCGCCGATGGCGGTGCTCGGCGGAGTCGCCTTTGCCTGGACCATGGAGCGCCTGCGCACCAACCACCGCACCTGGCAGCCGGTCGTGCTCGCGACCTTCTGCTTCGGCCTTGCGCTCCCGCTCGCCGAGATGATCCGGCTGCATCCCTACCAATACACCCACTTCAACCACATCGCCGGCACCGTGCGCGGCGCCGACAGCCGCTTCATGCTCGACTATTGGGGCCTCGCGCTGAAGCAGGCCTCGGACGAGCTGCGTGAGCAGATCGTGGAGCGCCAGGAAGTGCCGCCCGGCAATCGCAAGTGGAAGGTCGCGGTGTGCGGTCCGCAGCGCCCGGCGCAGGTCGCGCTCGGCCCCGACTTCACCATCGGATGGGATTCCAACGCCGCTGATTTCGCCATGACGCTCGGCGAGTTCTATTGCAAGGGCCTCACCGCGCCCGTGATGGTCGAGATCAAGCGCGACGACGTCGTATTCGCCCGCGTCTACGACATCCGCGGCCGCAGCATTTCCAGCCTGCTGTCGATCCCGGCGCCGTAATTTTTTCCTCCTGAGCCGTAGCCCGGATTTTGCGAAGCGAAATCCGGGACCTTTGTCGTGGCCCCCGCATTACGCTGCGCTCCATGCGGGCCACGCTTGGCTGCTGCGATTTGACCACCTTGCCGCCGACCACCGCCAAGACTAGGCTCTCGCTCCGCAACAACGAGGTTCGGAGATATCGGCCATGTCACCAGCAGAAGCGCGCCTGAGGGAAGTGCCCTCCAACATGACGGAGGCCGAGTGGCAGCAACGGGTCAATCTCGCGGCCTGCTACCGCCTCGTCTCCCTGTACGGCTGGGATGACCTCGTCGACACCCACATCTCCGCCCGCGTGCCCGGCCCCGAGCATCACTTCCTGATCAACCCCTACGGGCTGATGTTCGACGAGATCACGGCCTCCAGCCTCGTCAAGGTCGATTTGCACGGCAACCAGCTCTCCGAGAGCGAGTACAGCATCAACCCCGCCGGCTTCACCATCCATTCGGCGATCCACGAGGTCCGCGAGGACGCGATCTGCGTGCTGCATCTCCACACCCTCGACGGCACCGCGGTGTCGAGCAGCGCCGAAGGCCTGCTGCCGCTGAACCAGACCGCCCAGCTCGTCACCCACGACCTCGCCTATCACGACTATGAAGGCATCGCGCTCGATCACGACGAGCGGCCGCGGCTGCAGAAGGACCTCGGCGACCACAACCACATGCTGCTGCGCAATCACGGCACGCTGACGGTCGGCCGCTCGGTCGCCTCCGCCTTCGAGCGCATGTACCACCTCGAACGCGCCTGCTCGATGCAGGTGCGCACGCGCGCGCTGGGCACGCCGGTCTATCCGGTCGACCACGTCGCGATCGACAAGAACACCGAGCTGCTCGCCAACCGCGACCGCGCCGAGCTGCGCGCCACCAACCTCGTCTGGCCGCCCTTGCTGCGCAAGCTCGACCGCGAGCTGCCGGGCTACCGGTCTTGAGATTTTCGAGGTTTCGTGTAGGGTAGGCGTCACCTACCTCTGCACGATTTGGAATGAAACGCCGCCCAATTCCGGGCGGCGTTTTTGTTTGGGGGCAGAAGCGGAGCAACGCGCCATATCTCTTGTCGTTCAGCCGGGACCTGATGGTTTCCAGAACAAGCTGAGGCACGCGAGCGCAACGGTAGTCCCCACACCTACCAACATGAAGATATAAAGAAGCATCCAAAAGATGTCGCGAACCCAGAACAGGAATGATCGTGACGGAGCAAAGCCTGAAGCGAGCAAGACATGCGTAGCGGCACAAAGTACAAGAAGAACAAGGGAAACAAAACCAGCTACAAAAATCGCCCCCTTGGAAACTGGCCGGTTTGATCTGATAACAATCGCGGCTGTGATTAAGATAACAACAAATCCAATTGCAACGGCACTCTGGCTGGCCTTCGGCTGCCAAGCATCAAACACAAAAATCGTGCCTTCGAACGGCTGATAGGCGGCGTTGAGAAACGTTAGTATCTGGCTCACGAACGCCGTACCGAAAACCTTGCCTATATCAGCTGCTTTCATATCCAGATTATCTCGGTGGAAGTGATATCAGCACAGGCGCAAAGAAACTTCCGGAGACCCGCCCTTTGTTGTCAGTAATCGCATACTCCAGTTCCTGAAGGTCCCAGTCACCAGTGCCTTCAACATTGAAGTAGATAGTCGCGGGCTCTTTCTTTGCCTCAAGGACGATTGGACCCTTTACGTACGAAGAAAAGGACTTTGCGAGCACTTCAACTGGACCAACCCAACGAGGCGTAAGAAAATATGTTGCGAACTGCGCTGGAGGCTCTCCTTTTTCGTCCCTGAGTCGATAAGTCACATAACTCTGGTAGGTTCGACTGTCCTTGACCTTTACGCCAGTTATACCCTCGAAGGCGATGAGAGCCGAGGTCGATAGGCCCGCATCCGCGCGCAGAAACATCCGAAAAGGTGCGACCGTATCTTCCGCCTTATCCAGTTTTCCTGCATCGGCACGTGCCTCGGTAGGTTTCAGAGATTTGCAATCCTGTCCCTTCTCTCGATCAAGCCGGTCCTTGTCTTCGTGACGTGCCCAAAATTGCGCTCTCTCCCAACGGTCGAGCAAGTTGCCAAAGACCAAGCAACCATCGGGACTACCCAACGGCGGCTTCCAAGAATATCGTGGGCTCAGCGCCGATGTGTTGCCAGGGATCGTTTCCTTAACTCCTGGGATGAACCAGTTCACATCAAGAACATTTTTGGGATCATTATTGAAGATGCAGTGGAGAAAGACTGAATCCCCTCGCCGAGATGGCGCCTTAGAATTCGTCGTAAAATCCCACGGTTCGCGCTGAAATCTCTTGGGAAGAGTGCCATCGCACTGAGCGCTTGCAGGAGGCAATAGCCGCTCGAGCTCCTGTGCCGAGACGCTTGATCCTCCCAGCGAAACAACCACTAGGCAGGTGGCCGCCAATGCCCTGACAAGAATTAGCATTCGATCTCTCCTCAATCGACGCCAAAAACAACCTATACAATATTCAACAATTTTACACAACCAAAGATAAGCTCCTTACCCCAAGAAGACACTTTCAATCAACTTTCGCCAACCTCCGCCAGCGCGGCGAGGATGCGGGCCCAGGAGCGGATGCCCTTCTGGAAGCTGCGGAGGTCGTACTTCTCGTTCGGCGAGTGGATGTTGTCGTCGTCCAATCCAAAACCAACCAGCAGCGAGTCCAGGCCCAGCGTGCGCTTGAAGTCGGCGACGATCGGGATCGAGGCGCCAGAGCCCATCAGCACGGTCTCCTTGCCCCATTCCTCCGTCAGCGCCTTGCTGGCGGCCGCAAGCGGCTTCATGTTCCAGTCGAGCGCGACGGCGGGTGCCGCCGAATGATCGCCGAATTCGACCTTGCAATCGCCCGGAAGCCGCGCCGTCACGTAGTCGCGAAACGCCTTGCGGATCGTCTGGGGGTCCTGCCCTTCGACCAGACGGAACGAGACCTTGGCCGAGGCGTGCGACGGGATCACCGTTTTGGAGCCTTCGCCGATATAGCCGCCCCAGATGCCGTTGACGTCGCAGGTCGGGCGCGACGAGGCCTGCTCGATCAGAAGGCGCCCCTTCTCGCCGGCCGGGATCGAGAGGCCGATCGGCTTGAGGAACATCTCCGGCGTGAGATTGAGCTTCTTCCACTGCTCCAGGATATCGGGCGGCAGATCCTTCACGCCGTCATAGAAGCCCGGAATGGTGATACGGTTGTCGTCGTCGAACAGGCCGCCAAGAATTTTGGTGAGCACGCGGATCGGGTTCATGGCGCTGCCGCCGAACACGCCGGAATGCAGATCGCGGTTGGCGGCGGTGATCTTCAGCTCTTCGTACAGCAGGCCGCGCAGCGAGGTCGTGATCGCGGGCGTGTTGCGGTCCCACATGCCGGTGTCGCAGACCAGCACGTAGTCGGCCTTGAACTCGTCCTTGTTGGCCTCGATGAACGGCACGAAATTCTTCGAGCCGACCTCCTCCTCGCCTTCGATCAGGAAGGTGACGTCGATCGGCAGCGAGCCCGTCACCTTCTTCCAGGCGCGGCAGGCCTCGACGAAGGTCATCACCTGGCCCTTGTCGTCCTCGGCACCGCGCGCGACGATGATCTTGCGGCCGTCGGCGTGGTCGGTCACGACGGGTTCGAACGGCGGACGGTGCCAGAGATCGAGCGGATCGACCGGTTGAACGTCGTAGTGACCGTAGAAGATCACATGCGGCCGTCCGCCGGCTGCGGTCTTGCCGACGATTGCGGGATGGCCGGCGGTCGGTCTCACTTCGGTGGCGACGCCCAGGCTTGCGATATCCCTGGCGAGATGCTCGGCCGCGGCCTTGCAGTCGTTGGCGAAGGCCGGATCCGCCGAGATCGACTTGATCCGCAACAGCGAGAACAGACGCTCCAGGCTGTTGTCGGAATCCTTGTCGATGTGGTCGAGCACGGATTGAAGCTGTGCATTGGCCATGGTCGTATTCCCTACTTTTGAGTCTTAGGAGGTACCGGGTTTTAGCGCCGCGTCTGCGTCGGAGCCAGCCGCAACCGGCGGATGCCGGATGTGCCAAGCGAGGGTACCTGCGAGAACGGCGGTCGCGGCGAGGTTATTGCCCCAGGCCTGGAGCACATTGGGAAACCACGGCAGCGCCAGCAGCATGAGGATTCCGGCCGCGCCCAGCGCGAGCCAGGTCCCCAGCCGCACATTCGCCCGCTCGTCGTAAGCGGCACGATGCATCAGCACCGTCATCGGGAAGAACAACCACATGAAGTAGTATTGCCGCGCCAGCGGCGAGGCTACCGTCATCAGGCAGAACAGGATGCCGAGCTCTTCGGCGTCGGAGCGCGCCGTTCGCCGCGCTTGCGGAGGCATGACCGCGACGAAGCCGAGCCCGAGCAGCGCCGACAGCGCCAGCACGATCCAGTTCGCCGTCTGGTAGTCGACGTCGATGACATTCATCGTGCGCGGCGGTTTCTTGGGATCTTCCTGATTGTAGTTGATCGGCCGGACCAGGCGGTGCGTGACGGCAATGAGGGACTGGTTGACCCACGACCAGTTCTGCTCGTCACGCTGGCCAAAACCCTTTTCCGAGCTCGAGCCGACCATGCCCTGATACCAGGTCTTGAGTTCGGCCGCGTTGCGCTCAAAACCGCGGATCGGCGCCGGCGCGATATAAAGAAGGATGCCGGTGAAGGCGACCGTCGCGACGGCGGCAGTCCAGTTCCGCCGCCAGACCAGATAGGGCAGCACCGCGATCGGAAACACCTTGATGGCCGTCGCGAGCGCGAACACGAAGCCCGCGAGCCAGGACCGCTGATGCTGCAGGCACCAGAAGCCCCAGAGCATCATCGCCAGCAGCACGAGGTTCGGCTGGCCGAGGTCGAACATGTCGAACACGAAGGTCACGGTGACCAGGGCCGGCAGCGCCTCCAGCCATGGGCCGGGCCAGCGGCCCGATCCCGTCATGGCATTGGAGAACATGCCGGTGTACCACCACGCCGCCGCGTTCAGGATCGACAGCACGACATAGAGCGGGATCTTGCCGAACCAACTCGGGATCGCCAGCAGGATCGCCGGCAGCGGTGGGTAGATGAACTCGAAATACTCGCGGAGATCACCCGGATAGAGCGGCTCGCCGTGCAGGACCTGCTGTCCGGCCCAGTACCACAGCCCGTAATCCTTGGTCTTGCCGTGGCCGAAGATCTCGGGAACGAGCACGTCGGCCGTCAACAGGACGCAGCAGAACAGAAAAAGCAGGTCGAGCGGCGCGCGCAGCGACAGCTTTCTGAGCGCGCCGGATTTGGGGTACGGGTCGGTTGAGATCACAGTCCGGTCCAGTCAGGGAACACAGGACCTAGCAGACCGAGGGACACTTGGAGAGCCCCCTCAAGCGAATTTGTACCCCCGCCCGGTCGACCTCTTCCCGGAAGCGGCCGCAGTTGCGGGCGAATTGCCCCGAACAGGGCTTCCTGCCTACCTCCGCAGCAGCCCGCCGAGCGCGCCGCGGACCAGCGTGCGGCCGATCGACCCGCCGAGCTGGCCGCCGACCGACTTGCCGAGATTGGCGGCCATGCCGCCGATCACCTGATTGGTCACCGACCGTGTCACGTCCCGCGCGATGACCTGGCCCGCCGACAGGCGGCCGCGCTTGACATTGGTGCCGAAGATGGTGCCGACGATCGAGCCGATCCGGCCGAGGATGCCGCCGCCGCTTGCGCCCGCAGGAGCATCCGCCGTCGCCGCGGTGCCGGCGACGCGCTTCTGGATCATCTCGTAAGCGGACTCTGCATCGACGACGGTATCGTATTTGCCCTTCACCGGGCTCGCATCCATGATCGCCTTGCGCTCTTCCGGCGTGATCGGTCCGATGCGAGCCGATGGCGGCCGGATCATCACCCGCTCGACCATGGTCGGCGTGCCGTTGCCTTCGAGGAAGGACACCAGTGCCTCGCCCTTGCCGAGCTCGGTGATCACCTTGGCGGTGTCGAGCTTCGGGTTGGGCCGGAAGGTCTGCGCCGCGGCGGCGACCGCCTTCTGGTCCCGCGGGGTGAAGGCACGCAGCGCATGCTGCACACGGTTACCCAACTGCCCGAGCACGCGGTCGGGGACGTCGATCGGATTTTGCGTGACGAAATAGACGCCGACGCCCTTGGACCGGATCAATCGCACCACCTGCTCGATCTTGTCCAACAGCGCCTTCGGCGCATCGTTGAACAACAGGTGCGCCTCGTCGAAGAAGAACACCAGCTTGGGCTTCGGCAGGTCGCCGGCCTCGGGCAACTCCTCGAACAATTCCGACAACATCCACAGCAGGAATGTCGCGTAAAGCCGTGGACTCTGCAGCAGCTTGTCGGCGACGAGGATGTTGACCATGCCGCGGCCGTCGCGGTCGGTCTTCATGAAGTCCTTGAGCGACAGCGCCGGCTCGCCGAAGAATTTGGTGCCGCCCTGGTTCTCCAGCACTAGAAGCTGGCGCTGGATAGTGCCGACGGTGGCCTTGGTGACGTTGCCAAAACCTTGCGCTGCCTTCTTGATGGCGGCAAGCGGACTTTCCTCGGCATCCGCGCCCTTCTTGCCGGCATCCGGCACGATGGCATCGAGCAGCGCGCGCAGATCCTTCATGTCGATGAGGGTCAGCCCGTTGTCGTCGGCAACGCGAAAGGCGACGTTGAGCACGCCTTCCTGCACATCGTTCAGGTCGAGCATCCGCGCCAGCAGCAGCGGCCCCATCTCCGTGACGGTCGCCCGCACGGGATGGCCCTGCTCGCCGAACACGTCCCAGAACACCGTCGAGAACTGGTCTGGCTGGAACGTCAGCCCCATCTCGGTGGCGCGCTTGACGATGAAATCCTTGGCCTCGCCGACCTCAGAGATCCCGGAGAGGTCTCCCTTGATGTCCGACGCGAAGACCGGAACACCGGCGCGCGCAAATCCTTCCGCCATGACTTGCAGCGAGACCGTCTTACCGGTTCCGGTTGCGCCGGTCACGAGGCCGTGGCGATTGGCGAGCGCCAGCGTCAGCCACGCCTGCTCGTCTCCCTTGCCGACGAAGATCTTGTCGCCGGTGTCGCCGAGCTTGCTGTCCTGAGCCGTCATTATTCTCTCTGATCTCTCTGCCGTGTTTCGCATATTGAAACGCGAATGCACCTGTTCCGTAGTTTAACGCATGTCGCATGCCGATTGAAACCGTTCAACGCGCCCCGAGCATGCGACATTGCCGGAAACATCGGCACGGCATCCGCCGAAAGTAGGGACGACGCGTACGCACCGCGGCAATTTTTCGCCGATTCCATCTCCGCTCTTGCATCGTTGCAACACCTTTCGCGTCTTCGAGAATGAATCGGAACGTTGGTTGCGTTCATCGCTTGTATTTCACATCGCACCGGCTCAAGATCATTTTCGAAAGCAATATTCCGGGTGCAAACCGGCTGAGGGGCGGGCCTTATGGACGAACTGATCGGGCGGCTGGCGTCGAACGCCAGCATAGATAGTGCTGTCGCTGAAAAGACTGTCGGCATTATCCTGGGCTTCCTCCGCAACGAGGGACCTTCCGACAGCGTGCAGACCCTAATCGATCAGATCCCCGGTGCTGAAGCTGCGATCGAGGCGTCCAAGAGCGGCGGTGGATTGTCGCGACTGATGGGCGGCGGCCTGATGGCCGTCGGCACCCGCCTGATGGGCCTCGGACTTGGCATGTCCGAGATTCAGACCATTGCCCGTGAACTTTTCCGCTACGGCCGAGACAAAATCGGAGCGGATCAGATGGGCAAGATCATCGCGGGAACGCCGGGCCTCAGCCAGTTCGCCTGAGCGACGCATTTCATATCGAGTATCATGACATATCCGATCTCCGAGATTGAGGGCCTGCCGGCCTTTGCCGCCAACAAGTTGAAGGCGCAGGGAATCCGCACGACCGACGCGCTGCTCGAGGCGGCGTCTACCGTGAAGGGCCGCAAGACGCTTTCCGCCAAGACCGGTATCAGCGAGCAGCTGCTGCTCGAATGGGCCAACGTCTCCGACTACATGCGCATCCCCGGCATGGGCCGTGCCAAGGTCGGCCTGGTTCGCGCCGCCGGCGTCACCACCGTGCGGGAGCTCGCCTATCGAAACCCGGCAAGGCTCGCCCAGAGCATGCGCGAAGCCAACGAGAAGAAGAAGCTCGTCCGCATCCTGCCTTCCGAGAAGTCTGTCTGCGACATCATCGCCAAGGCGAAGAAGCTGCCGCCGAAGATCACGTATTAGCTCAAGCCTTCTCCCTTCATTCTCTCCGTCATCGTGAGGTGTGAGGCGCGCGGTGCGCAGCACCGTGCGGAGAGAATCGAAGGATGCACGGCCAGCGCCAGACCGGGCTGTCACCCTTCGAGGGCCGCTCAGGAAGCGGCCACCTCCAGCGACAACGGCTCCGCCGTTGCGCGGGGATGACGGTCATGGAGTGGCGCGCACTGCCCAATCCCGCCTTGAATCCCCCCTCCCCGACCGCTAAAGCGGGCGGCATGAACGCCTCGCCATCCCCATCCGTCCCCCAGGCCGGCTCGGCCGGGCCCGACGTGGTGCGGACATTGCTGGAACGGCCGATCCCGGCAGTGATGGGCGTGCTCAACATCACCCCGGACTCCTTCTCCGACGGCGGCGAGTTCATTGCGCCCGCGCTGGCGCTGCAGCGGGCACGGGCGATGATCGATGCCGGCGTCGACATCATCGACATCGGCGCGGAATCGACCCGGCCCTACACGGGCGCCCGGCCGGTCACGGCGGCGGACGAGATCGCCCGGCTGAAGCCGGTGATGGCCGACCTGGTGGCGCTCGGCGTGCCGGTGTCGATCGACAGTATGAAAGCGGAGGTCGTGGCTTTCGCGCTCGACCAGGGCGTTACGATCGCCAACGACGTCTGGGGCCTGCAACGCGACGCCGCCATGGCGCCGCTGGTCGCCGCAAGGGGCGTCCCCGTCATCGTCATGCACAACCGCGACAACGTCGATTCCGCCATCGACATCGTCGCGGACATGAAGACGTTCTTCCTCCGCTCGCTGGATATCGCCGCCAAAGCCGGCATTGTGCGCGAGAAGATCGTGCTCGATCCCGGCATCGGCTTTGGCAAGACCGCCGAGCAGAGCATGATCGCGCTGGCGCGCTTACGCGAATTCGACATGTTCGGCCTGCCGATCCTGGTCGGCGCCTCGCGCAAGCGCTTCATCGCATCGGTGTCGCCGTCGGAGCCGAAAGAACGGCTCGCGGGCTCGATCGCCGCGCACCTGATCGCCGCCCAGCGCGGCGCCAGGATCATCCGGACCCACGATGTCGCCGAGACCTTGCAGGCCCTGCGGGTGGCACACGCAATCGAGAGCAAGCAATGACCGATACGATCTTCGTGACCGGCCTGTCGATCCACGCTCGCCACGGCGTGATGGATCACGAAACCGAAGTCGGCCAGCGTTTCATCATCGACCTCGAACTCTATACCGATTTGTCGGAGCCTTCGCGCAGCGACCGGCTTTCCGATACGGTGTCCTACGCCGAAGTCGTGGCGACGACGACGGCCGCATTCAAGAACACCAATTACAAGCTCTTGGAGCGCGCGGCCGGCGCGGTCGCGGACGCCATCCTGTCGCACTTCCCGCGCATTCGCGCCGTAAAGATCACCGTACACAAGCCGCATGCGCCGATCGCCGCAATCTTCGACGACGTCGGCATCATGCTGACGCGCTCGCGGCATCCCTGAGATGGCGAGCGTCCTCATTGCGCTCGGCGGCAATGTCGGCGATGTCCGTGCGACGTTCGGAAAGGCCATCGCGCATGTCTGCGGCATGACGCAAGGCGTGCTGGTCGCTCGCTCCTCGGACTATGCGACGCCGCCCTGGGGCGCCGAGGACCAGGATCCCTTCATCAACGCCTGCGTCGAGATCGAGACCGAGCTCGATCCGCACGCGCTGCTGTTCGTGCTGCAGAAGGTCGAACAGAAATTCGGTCGCACACGCACCAAGGAGCGGCGCTGGGGTCCACGCACGCTCGATCTCGACATGATCGCCTATGACGATGTGTCCATGCAGAAGCCTGATCTGACCTTGCCGCATCCGCGCCTGTTCGAACGCGCCTTCGTGCTGGTGCCGCTCGCCGAAATCGCGCCCGACCGTATGATCTCGGGCATTCGTGTCCGTGACGGGCTCGCCAGCGTCTCGACGCAAGGCATTGAGCGGCTTCCGGATACCGGTTAACCAAAAACAACCGTTTGCAGCGACGCCCGGCCGTGGCAATTTCGCCTGCGAATAACAAAGCCGTTTGGGAGCCCTTGGCCGTATGACCTCCGTGACTGACGACCTGCCGCTGGCGGCCGATTTTCCCAAGGCGACCGTCGAAGACTGGCGCAAGCTGGTCGATGGCGTGCTGAAGGGCGCGCCGTTCGAGAAGCTGGTCGGCAAGACCTATGACGGGCTGAAGATCGATCCGCTCTATCCGCGCGCCAAGGGCGTTACGCCGGTGGTCGGACGGGCCGCGGCCGCGCCGTGGCAGATCATGCAGCGGATCGACCATCCCGATGCGGCAGCGGCGAACGCGCAAGCCTTGCAGGATCTCGAGAACGGCGCGACAGGACTTGCGCTGGTATTCGCGGGTGGCACTGGCAGCCATGGCTTCGGCCTGGAACCGACGGCCGATGCGGTCGCAAGGGTCTTGAAGGACATTCATCTCGACGCCGGTATCGGTATCGAACTCCAGATCGGGCCGCAGTCGCGGATGGCCGCGATCCATGTCGCGGAATATGTGAAGAGCAAGGGCCTCGATCCCGCTGCCTGCAACATCCGTTTCGGGCTCGATCCGCTCGCGGCCGGCGCGGTGTGGGGCCACAGCCCTTATACCTGGGACGAAATCGTTCCCGCCGTCACCGGCGCCATCAAGGGGCTCGCCGCGCTCGGATTCAAGGGACCGTTTGCCTCCGCCGACGGCCGCGTCATCCACGATGCCGGCGGCTCCGAGGTGCAGGAGCTCGCCTTCGTGCTCGCCTGCGGTGTCGCCTATCTGCGCGCGATCGAAAGCGCGGGCGTTCCGCTGGAGCAGGCGCAGGGCATGGTCTATGCGCGACTCTCCGCGGATGCCGACCAGTTCCTGACCATGGCGAAATTTCGCGCGCTGCGGCTGCTGTGGGCGCGGATCGAAACCGCGTGCGGACTCACGCCAAAGCCGCTGTTCATTGCCGCCGACACGGCCTGGCGCATGCTGACGCAGCGCGATCCCTACGTGAACATGCTGCGCGCGACCATCGCGACATTCGCGGCGGGCCTTGCCGGCGCCAATGCGATCACGGTGCTGCCGCATACGCTCGCGCTCGGCCTGCCCGATCCGTTCGCGCGGCGCGTGGCGCGCAACACCCAGCTTCTGCTGCTGGAGGAGAGCAACCTTGCCAAGGTCAGCGATCCCGCGGCCGGCGCCGGCGGCATCGAGACACTGACCGCGCAGCTGTGCGACGCCGCCTGGGCGCTGTTCCAGGACAGCGAGAAGGCCGGCGGCGCCTTCGCCGCGCTTCAGCAAGGCGTGTTCCAGAGCAAAGTCGCGGCCACGTGGAAAGCGCGCGACGCCAACATCGCAAAACGCCGCGACGTGCTGACCGGGGCCAGCGAGTTTCCCAACCTGCATGAGCGCGAGACGGCCGTGCTCAAGATGGCGCCGGTCGCGCTCGCACCTTACGGCGAGCAGAAGTACAAGTTCGATCCGCTGCCGCCGATCCGGCTGGCGCAGCCGTTCGAGGCGCTGCGCGACAAGTCGGATGCAGCGTTGAAGGCGCGTGGCACGCGGCCGAAAGTGTTTCTGGCCAATCTCGGCACGCCCGCCGATTTCACGGCGCGCGCGACCTTTGCAAAAAGCTTCTTTGAGGCCGGCGGCATCCAGGCCGTCGACAGCGAGGGTTTTGCCGATCCGGCCGAGCTGGCGGCCGCGTTCAAGGCCTCGGGCGCGGAGCTTGCGTGCCTTTGTTCCAGCGACAAGGTCTATGCGGAACACGCCGAAGCCGCGGCAAAGGCCCTGCAAACCGCAGGCAGCCGACATATCTATCTGGCAGGCCGCCCCGCCGAGGCCGAGGCGGCCCTGCGTGCGGCCGGCGTCACGGGCTTCGTCTTCGCTGGTGGCGACGCGCTGGCGACGTTGCAGGACGCTTACGCCCGGATGGAGCAGGCATGACCGAGGCCAGCAAACCCGTTCTCACCGGCGGCTGCCAATGCGGCGCGGTCCGCTTTGCGTTGACGGCAGCACCGGAGAAGGTTTCGATCTGCCATTGCCGGATGTGCCAGAAGGCGAGCGGCGCGCCGTTCGCCTCGTTTGCCGACATCAACCGGGCTGACTTCGCCTGGACCAAGGGGCAGCCGTCGTTCTTCCGCTCCTCCTCGATCGCCGATCGCGGCTATTGCGCGGCGTGCGGCACCCCGCTGAGCTTCGGCCGCATCGACGGAGATCGCATCGAAATCATGACCGGCGCCTTCGACCGCCCCGACCGGCTGGTGCCGACCCGGCAATACGGAACGGAATCCCGGCTCGGCTGGGTGGTCGGAATCGCCAATCTGCCGAGCCAGACCACGCAACAGAATTACGGGCCGGAGAAGATGGCGACCATCGTCAGCCATCAGCATCCGGACCATGATTGAGCGCCCAATGCGCCACCCCATGATATGGTTGAAACCATGAGCCGCATTCCGAACTTTGCAGACGTCGCTTTCGAGAGAGCCGCCACCGCCGCACCAATCGGCAGTGCCGAGCCGTGGCTGACGCCCGAGGGCATTCTGGTGCAGCCGGCCTATGGCGAGGCTGATCTGGCCGGGCTCGATTTCCTCGAGACCTATCCGGGCATCGCGCCGTTCCTGCGCGGCCCCTACCCGACCATGTATGTCAACCAGCCCTGGACCGTCCGGCAATATGCAGGCTTCTCCACGGCCGAGGATTCCAACGCCTTCTACCGCCGCAACCTGGCTGCCGGTCAGAAGGGCCTCTCGGTCGCCTTCGATCTTGCCACCCATCGCGGCTATGACAGCGACCATCCGCGCGTCGGCGGCGACGTCGGCATGGCCGGCGTTGCGATCGATTCTATCTACGACATGCGCACGCTGTTCGCGGGCATTCCGCTCGACCAGATGAGCGTGTCCATGACCATGAACGGCGCGGTACTGCCGATCCTGGCGCTCTACGTCGCCGCGGCGGGCGAACAGGGCGTGCCGCCAGAAAAGCTCTCAGGGACGATTCAGAACGACATTCTGAAAGAGTTCATGGTGCGCAACACCTATATCTATCCGCCCGCGCCCTCGATGCGGATCATCTCCGACATCTTCGCCTACACCTCGCAGAAGATGCCGAAGTACAACTCGATTTCCATTTCCGGCTATCACATGCAGGAGGCCGGCGCGACGCAGGACCTCGAGCTCGCCTATACGCTCGCCGACGGCGTCGAATACTTACGTGCCGGCATTGCCGCGGGTCTCGACGTCGACCGCTTCGCACCGCGCCTGTCGTTCTTCTGGGCGATCGGCATGAACTTCTTCATGGAAGTCGCCAAGCTGCGCGCCGCGCGCCTCTTGTGGGCGAAGCTGCTGAAGCCGTTCAATCCCAGGGATCCGCGCTCGCTGTCGCTGCGCACGCATAGCCAGACCTCGGGCTGGTCGCTGACCGCGCAGGACGTCTTCAACAACGTGATGCGCACGACGGTCGAGGCGATGGCGGCGACGCAGGGCCATACCCAGTCGCTACACACCAACGCGCTCGACGAAGCGCTGGCGCTGCCGACCGATTTTTCGGCGCGCATCGCCCGCAACACCCAGCTGTTCCTGCAGCAGGAGAGCGGCACCACCCGCATCATCGATCCCTGGGGCGGCTCGTATTATGTCGAGCGCCTGACGCGCGATCTCGCGGCCAAGGCATGGGGCCACATCCAGGAGGTCGAGGAGCTCGGCGGCATGGCGAAGGCCATCGAGGCCGGCGTGCCGAAATTGCGCATCGAGGAGGCCTCTGCCAAGACCCAGGCGCGCATCGATGCCGGCAGGCAGGCGGTGATCGGCGTCAACAAGTACAAGCCGACCGATGAGGCGCCGATCGACATCCTCAAGGTCGACAACACCAATGTCCGGCGCCTGCAGATCGACAAGCTGGCGCGGCTGAAGGCCGAACGCAGCCAGAAGGACGTCGACGCCGCGCTCGCCGCGTTGACGCGCTCGGCCGGCGAAGGCAACGGCAACCTGCTCGCGCTCGCGATCGACGCGGCGCGGGCGAAGGCGACCGTCGGCGAAATCTCCGACGCGATGGAAAAGGTGTTCGGCCGACACCGCGCCGAGATCAAGTCCATCACCGGCGTCTACAAGCGGGAGGCGTCAAGCATGGGTAACCGGGTCGAGAAGATACAAGAGCTGATCGACGCCTTCGAGGAGGCGGAAGGCCGCCGCCCGCGCATCCTGGTCGCCAAGATCGGCCAGGACGGCCACGACCGCGGCCAGAAGGTGATTGCGTCCGCGTTCGCCGACATCGGCTTCGACGTCGACATCGGGCCGCTGTTCGCAACCGCCGATGAAGCCGCGCGACAGGCGGTCGAGAACGACGTCCACATCCTCGGCGTGTCCTCGCTCGCCGCCGCCCACCTCACCGCCGTGCCGGAGCTGAAGGCCGCGCTGAAGAAGCAGGGCCGTGACGACATCATGATCATCGTCGGCGGCGTGGTGCCGCCGCAGGATTACGATGCGCTCTATGCGGCCGGCGCCGAGGCGATCTTCCCGCCGGGCACCGTGATCGCGGATGCGGCCGAGGAATTGATCCACAAGCTGAATGCGCGGCTCGGGCATAGCGAGGCGGCGGAGTAAGTCCGCCGCCGATCTCCGGATTACAAAGGATACGCGTTATGTTCTCCGCGCCAACATTCGTGCGTGCGCTGGCCATGGTCGTGGGTTGCGTCGCATTCCAGGGTGCGACCCATGCCGCCGACCCCAAGCCTGACGCCGTCGTCAAGACCAAAAGCATCGAGGCGCGCGTCTTCCTCGACGACAAGATCAAAGCGGATGCGGCGCTGGCAGCCGATTGCCTCGCCGAAGGCAAGAAGTGGCTGGACAAGAGTGCCGCCGAAGCCGCCGCCTCGCGCAAGGAGGATCCGCAGTTCTTCAAGGACGGTGGCTGGGATTTCGAGCGTAAATATGCGATCCGCTCGGTGGTCGCCGACCGCTATGTCAGTGTGCTGCGCGACGACTACATGAACACCCGCGGGGCCCATCCCAATTCGGACGTGAACACGATCCTGTGGGACAAGGCCGAGAACAAGCGCATCTCGATCCGCCCGTTCTTCACCGAGACCGTCGATAAGGGCCCGACCATGAAGGCGATGGCGAAGGCAGCGATCGCCTCGCTGACAATCGAGAAGAAGAAGCGCGATACCAGCGAGACCGCGACCGACGAATGGTTCAAGGGCGTGGCGCCGAGCCTGCTCAAGATCGGCGCGGTGACGCTCGCGCCGTCGACCGAAGCGGGCAAGAGCTCCGGCCTCACCTTCCACTATCCGCCCTACGCAGTCGGCCCCTACGCCGAGGGCGAATATGTCGCATTCGTGCCGTGGGAAACGCTGAAGCCCTACCTCACCCCAGAGGGCACACGCATCTTTGGCGGTGCGCGGCCGAAGGGGGACGGGGACGAGCCGCAGTGACCATGTCCTGAGCAGCGACAGGTTGCTCACAGCGCTGTGGTAGCGCTACCTTGCAGCGACCCGGCAAAGCCGACTAGAATGCCGCCATTAAGAGCGCCCGGTTTCACGGGCGCCGCTGGGAGGCATTGATGTCCAAGATTACGCGCCGCGCCTTTGCGGCCTCTTCCGCTGCGGTTGCAGCATCCGCCGCATTCGGCCTCACACCCGCGCGCGCACAGGCCTATCCGGCCCGGCCGGTCACCGTGATCGTGCCCTGGGGCGCGGGCGGCGGCACTGACGCCACCGCGCGTATCGTCGCAGCGCTGCTGGAAAAGGACCTCGGCCAGCCCTTCAACGTGGTCAACCGCACCGGCGGTTCCGGCGTGGTCGGCCATAGCGCAATCGCGACCGCGCAGCCCGACGGCTACACCATCGGCATGCTCACCGTCGAAATCTCGATGATGCACTGGCAGGGCCTCACCGACTTGACGCCGAAGAGCTATACGCCGCTTGCGCTGATGAACGAGGATCCGCCGGGCATCCAGGTGTCCTCCTCCTCGCCCTACAGGACGGTGAAGGAACTCGCCGACGCCATCAAGGCCGCGCCTCCTGGCAAGTTCAAGGCCTCCGGCACCGGACAGGGCGGCATCTGGCATCTGGCATTGGTCGGCTGGATGCAGGCGATGGGCCTGCCGGCCAACCAGGTCGCCTGGGTGCCGTCGAACGGCGCGGCGCCCGCGATGCAGGATCTCGCCGCCGGCGGCCTCGACCTCACCACCTGTTCGGTGCCGGAGGCACGCGCGATCATCGAGGCCGGCAAGGCCAGGAGTCTGGCGATCATGGCGCCGGCGCGCAACCCGATCTTCAAGGACGTGCCGACGCTGAAGGAAGCGATGGGCATCGATTACGCGACCGGCGCCTGGCGCGGCATCGGCGCGCCCAAAAACCTGCCGCCGGAGCTCGCAACGAAACTCACCGCGGCGCTGAAGAAGGTCTACGACTCCGCCGAGTTCAAGGACTTCATGAGCAATCGCGGCTTCGGGACCGTGTGGGGCGATGCCGGCCAGTTCGGCAGCTTCATGGACAAGGGCGACGCCCAGATGGGCGAAGCGATGAAGGCCGCGGGCCTGAGCAAGGCGTGACCTTCGTACCTCGCCCCGCCTGCGGGGAGAGGTCGCATTCGAGCTCCGCTCGAATGCGGGTGAGGGGGACTCTCCGCGAATCCAACTCTCACCGCCCCCGCGGAGAGCCCCCCTCACCCCAACCCTCTCCCCGCAAGCGGGGCGAGGGAGCAGGCCCCCCGAAACTCTGACAGGATTACGTCATGCGTCTTCCCGACTCCGTCACGGGATCGTTTCTCGTCGCGCTCGGTGCGGCTTCTGCCTATGGCGGCTATATCCTGCCGCCGGTACCGGGGCAGCCGGTCGGCCCCAACGTATTTCCGCTGGTGATCGGCATCGGGCTGGCGCTGTGCGGGCTCGCGATCGTATTCGGCATCGGCCATTCCTTCGAGGAGGAGGAAGAGCTGATCCCGCTCGAGGACGGCCAGACTGCCGCGGCGCCGCCGCCGCAAGGCAAGCTCTACGGCCTGCGCGCGCTGCTGCCGCCGGCGCTGCTGCTGTTCTACGTGATCGCGGCCGACCGGCTCGGCTTCATCATCACCGCCGCGCTCATGGTCTATGTGACCTCGACCGCGTTGGGGGCCAAATGGAAGCTGGCGCTACCGCTCGCAGCGCTCTCCCCGTTCGCCATCCACCTCATCTTCGGCAAGCTCCTGCGCGTGCCGCTTCCTGCCGGCCTCCTGCCGACGCCCTGGTGATCCCATGCTGAAGAGCCTCATCGAAGCGTTCGCGCTGATCTCCACCTGGGAGGTCATCATCGCGATGTTTGCAGCTTCCGTGTACGGGCTGGTGATCGGCTCGCTGCCCGGCCTGTCGGCGACGATGGCAACCGCCCTGCTCGTCCCCGTCACCTTCTATCTGTCGCCGATCGCGGCGATCGCGACCATCGTCGCGGCGTCCTCGATGGCGATCTTCTCCGGCGACATCCCCGGCGCGCTGCTGCGCATTCCCGGCACGCCCGCCTCCGCCGCCTATGCGGACGAGGCCTACGCCATGACCCGCAAGGGCCAGGCCGAGCTGGCGCTCGGAGCCGGCGTCTGGTTCTCCGCCGTCGGCGGCATCGCCGGCGTGCTATCGCTGATGATTCTGGCGCCGCCGCTCGCCGAGATCGCGCTGTCGTTCTCGACCTACGAATATTTCTGGCTGGCGCTGCTGGGCCTGATGTGCGCCACCTTGGTCGCACGCTCCTCGCCGGTGAAGGCGATCGCCGGCATGTTCCTCGGCCTGCTGGTGTCCTGCATCGGCATCGAGAATCCCGGCGGCGTGCCGCGCTTCACCTTCGGCCTCACCGATCTGTTCGGCGGCATCGAGCCGATCCCGGCGCTGGTCGGCGTGTTCGCAGTGGCGCAGGTGATGCGCGCGATGCTGACGCCCGAACCGCCACCGCTGCCGCGGCGCAAATTCGGAAGCATCATGGCCGGTCAGTGGAAGCTGACGAAGAAATATCATTGGCAGATGACGCGTGGAAACATCGTCGGTATCATCATCGGCGTGCTGCCCGGAGCCGGCGCCGACATGGCCGCCTGGGTCTCCTACGCGATGTCGAAGCGCTTCTCCAAGGAGCCGGAGAAATTCGGCACCGGCCATGTCGAGGGCCTGGTCGAGGCCGGCGCCAGCAACAATGCTAGCATCGCTTCGGGCTGGGTGCCGTCGCTGCTGTTCGGCATTCCCGGCGACACCATCGCCGCGATCGCGATCGGCGTGCTCTACATGAAGGGCCTCAATCCCGGCCCGACGCTGTTCACCGAGAAGGCGTCGAGCATGTATGCGATCTACCTGATGTTCATCATCGCGAACATCATGATGATCCCGCTCGGCATCGCCATGATTCGGATTGCCGCCTACATCCTGCTGGCGCCACGCTCCGCCATCATGCCGATCATCATGCTGTGCTGCGCGGTCGGCTCGTTCGCGATCGGCAACAACATGTTCGGCGTCGTCACCGTCGCCGCCTTTGGCGTGATCGGCTACGTGATGGAGGCGAACGGCTATCCGGTGGCTGCGATGGTGCTCGGCATCGTCATGGGCACCATGGTCGAGCAGGCCTTCGTCACGTCGCTGATCAAGTCGGACGGCAGCATCCTGCCGTTCTTCGAGCGCCCGGTCGCCGCCATCCTCGCCGCCATGGCGATCGGCGCGCTGCTGTGGCCGGTGATGGTCTGGGCCTGGCGCAAGATGAAACCGGTGCGGACGGCGGTGGCAACAAGCAGGTGATATGCAGCGGGCGGCTCTCGCCTGCCCTGCCGGGGCGTTGTAAAGTAGGGCATGACTGAGAAGAAGGCCCCGCTCGACATCAAATCCCTCGCCCGAGATCTCCGTTCCGGCAGCCGCGCGGCCCTCGCCCGGGCTATCACGCTCGTGGAGAGCCGCCGTAGCGACCATCAGGCGCTGGCGCGCGAACTGGTGCAGATGCTGCTGCCCGACACCGGCAGGGCGTTTCGGGTCGGCATCACGGGATCGCCGGGCGTCGGCAAATCCACCACCATCGACGCGCTCGGCACCTATCTGATCGAACAGGGCCACAAGGTCGCGGTGCTCGCGGTCGATCCGTCCTCGGCGCGCAGCGGCGGCTCGATCCTCGGCGACAAGACGCGGATGGCGCGGCTCTCGGCCTCCGACGACGCCTTCATCCGCCCCTCACCCTCGTCGGGCACGCTCGGCGGCGTGGCGGCGAAGACACGCGAGGCGATGCTGCTGTGCGAGGCCGCCGGCTTCGACGTCGTGCTGGTCGAGACCGTCGGCATCGGCCAGTCCGAGACGGCGGTCTGCGACATGACCGACTTCTTTCTCGCCCTGATGCTGCCGGGCGGCGGCGACGAGTTGCAAGGCATCAAGAAGGGCCTGGTCGAGCTCGCCGACATGATCGCCATCAACAAGGCCGACGGCGACAATCTCAAGCGCGCCAACGTCACTGCAGCCGACTATCGCGGCGCGCTGCATATTCTGGCGCCGAGATCGGAACACTGGCATCCCCCCGTGATCACCTACTCGGCGCTGGCGGGCACCGGCATCGCCGAACTCTGGCAAAAGGTCCTGGATCATCGCAAGGCGATGAACGCGTCCGGCGATTTCGCCGCGCGGCGTCGCGACCAGCAGGTGAAGTGGATGTGGTCGATGCTGGAGCAGCGCATGCTGGCGCGGCTGCGGAGTGAGGCGTCTGTACGGACGAAGGTCAAGAAGATCGAGGCGGAGGTGGCCGAAGGCCATCTGACGCCGGCCATCGCCGCCGAGCAGATCCTGGAGTTGCTGCAATGAGCGATAAGCTGCGCATTCTCCTGACCGGCTTCGGGCCGTTCCCCGGCGCGCCCTACAATCCGACCCAGCCGCTGGTCGCGCGGCTGGCGCAACTGCGCCGCCCCGCGCTCGACGATGTCGCGATCGCGAGCCATATCTTTCCGGTGACCTATGCCGCGGTCGACCGGCAATTGCCGGAGGTGCTCGCAATGGAGAAGCCGGATGCGCTGCTGATGTTCGGACTCGCTTCCCGCACGCCCTATTTGCGCGTCGAGACCCGCGCCCGCAACGCCGTCACCATGCTCTGGCCCGATGCCGCCAACACCCGCTCGAGCAAGCGCGGCATCGCCGGCCATGCGGATGCGATGACGTTCGGCCCGCACACGGCGAGGCTGCTGCGCGCCGCGCGCCTCACCGGCATCGACGCGCGATCCTCGCGCGATGCCGGCGCCTATCTCTGCAATTACCTGAGCTGGCGCGCGATCGAGAACGTCAAGGCGGATGGGCCGCGGCTCGCCGCGTTCATCCATATCCCCCTGCTCGCACGCAGCGGCGCGGTGCGACGCAAGGGCGCGCGACGGATCACGCTGGACGAGCTGGTGGATGCCGGCGAGGCGATGCTGATGGAGTTGGTGGGAATGGCGCGGAAGGCGCGGAGCATGCCGGCTTCGTAGGGTGAATTGGCGCGGCGTAATTCACCTCTTCTGCATCGGCAGGTTCCGTACTCGCGGTGATAGGGTGGGTTACGCCTACGGCTAACCCACCCTACGGCACCTCCCTTGCGGTAAACATTTAACCCTACCGCAAACTATCCCGACGACCGCAGCTGCCCTGCGCTACCTAATCCTCGCGGACACGTCCCGCGTCCGCGGAAGGACGCGTCATGGATCTCAACCGCCGTCATCTCATCGGAGCCTCGACTGCCGGCATCGCCGGCGCGCTCGCCATGCCGGCCGATGCTGCGCGCGCTGCGCCGCTGACGTCGCTGCTTGGCCGCGATGCCACCCAATATGGCGTAAGGCCCGGCAGCAGCGAGGACCAGACGCGTGCGCTACAGCGCGCGATCGACGAAGCCGCACGCGCGCAGGTGCCGCTGGCGCTGCCGCCCGGCGTCTATCGCAGCGGAATGCTGCGGCTGCCGAATGGCGCGCAACTGCTCGGCGTGCGCGGCGCGACGAAATTCGTCTTCACCGGCGGGGCCTCCGCGATCCAGAGCGACGGCGCCGATGCGATCGGCCTCACCGGCATCACCTTTGACGGCGGCGGCATTGCGCTGCCGACACGGCGTGGGCTGATCCATGTGCTCGGCGGGCGCGACGTCCGCATCACCGATTGCGAGATCACCGGCTCCGGCGGCAGCGGCATCTGGCTCGAGCAGGTGTCCGGCGACATCTCCGGCAACATCTTCGTCAACATCGCGGTGACGGCCGTGGTCTCGTTCGACGCCAGGGGCCTCAGCGTCTCCCGCAACACCATCACCGGCACCAACGACAACGGCATCGAGATCCTGCGCACCACGATCGGCGACGACGGCACGCTGGTTGCCGACAACCGCATCGAGGACATCAAGGCCGGTCCCGGCGGCTCGGGCCAGTACGGCAACGCCATCAACGCCTTCCGCGCCGGCAACGTGATCGTGCGCGGCAACCGCATCAGGAATTGCGACTACTCGGCCGTGCGCGGCAACTCGGCCTCGAACATCCACATATCAGGCAACAGCGTCAGCGACGTGCGCGAGGTCGCGCTCTATTCGGAATTCGCGTTCGAGGCCGCGGTGATCGCCAACAACATCGTGGACGGTGCTGCCGTCGGGGTCTCGGTCTGCAATTTCAACGAAGGCGGCCGCATCGCTGTGGTCCAGGGCAACATCATCCGCAACCTGATCCCGAAGCGGCCGATCGGCACCGCGCCCGACGACGATGCCGGCGTCGGAATCTACATCGAGGCAGATTCATCGGTGACCGGCAACGTGATCGAGAACGCGCCGTCCTACGGCATCGTCGCCGGCTGGGGCAAATATCTGCGCGATGTCGCGATCACGGGCAACGTGATCCGCAAGGCGCTGGCCGGAATCGGCGTCTCCGTGGTGCCGGGCGCCGGCACCGCGCTCGTCAACAACAACATGATCTCGGAAACCCCGCGCGGCGCCGTGGTCGGCCTCGATCACGCGCGCGCGGTGACGTCGGACCTGTCGGCCGACGGCGCGCAGCGGTTCGCGCAGATCGTGGTCGGCGGGAACGCGGTACGGCGTTAGAACGCGTTCCGCAGGAGCGGGTACTTCGCTTCCAGGCCGTCGAGGCTGAAGGTGAATTCGACGACGCGCTCGGAGGCCGTGACGATTTCGGCGGCCGGCGGAGCGAACTGGGGCAGCAGCGTCGCCATTGCGGCCGGCCTGGTCGGCGGTGGCTTCACAGCCGGCGCAGTGGACGGCGCGATGGCAGCGTGTGCAGCGACTGGCGGCCTTACGACGGGTGCGGTGAGCGGTGCCCTCGCGGCGGGTGCCCTGAGCGGTGCGACGGCATCAGGTGCCGTGAACAAGGCCACCGCAGCAGGAGCCGCCAGCGGCGTGGTCGGGACAAGCGGCGCTTCGGTGATTTCGGCCAATACGTCCGGCCTGGGATCGAGCCTGACCGGCACGGCGGTCTCGGGGGCGATGTGCACGGCCTTCGGCTGCATGGTCTGCGCGGGCTGCTCGCGCGGCGCTATGCGGGGCATTGCCGCTGGCGACCAGCCAAAGGCGGGCGTAACCCGCGCAGCTGCCGCAGCGACGTCGTCGCCAGTTACGAGCGCGCGCCAGGCCTGTACGGCACGCTTGGCTTCCTGGATGTTTTCGAGGAATGAGATCTCGGAGTGATAGCGGCGCCAGCGTCCCGTCTCGAACATTTCGGACAGATGCTCCAGCCGCTGTTCGGCGAGCGCGCACCAGCGCGCTGCAACGTCACGGCTAACTGCCGCGCCTTGGCGATGTGTCATGAACCAGCCCGTCGAGGAAAAAATACGGACGCGACGCAACGCAAACGAATCAATTTAGACGCGACATGAATATTTTGTGGAAAAGTTTTGACTTGTCCAGCAAGGACACGGAATTCGGGAGGAAACACCGTAGTCGTGCGGATATTTGCTGTGTTTTCGAGTCAAGCTTCGCGCAAGCATGACGGACGTGCGGTGGGCCGCTCGGGCGACGGCGGTGAACGCGGGCGCGATCTTTCAACCGGGAGCTGAACGATTGATGAGCTTCAAAGAAACAGACGCCCCAAAAGAAAAGACCCGTCCGGGGGGACAACCGGACGGGTCGAGCCATATGGGCGCTTGGGGTGGATGGGCGCTCGCGCCTAATATGACTGATGGGGAGGGATGACCGCTCCCACATAATTTGGTCGTGGCAGCGGGCAGGACGTTCAATGCGGCGTTGGATTTTTTGACCTTCGCTGCGCGTGCAATCTTGTCGCAGCCGCTATCGTGTCGCCGGCCTATCCGCCTGAGAAACCGCAGCTTTATCATCCGCGCTCGACAACGAGGGTTGCTCAATGGCGCGAACGCTGGGCTCGTCGCGACGCTTCTCGGCATCTTCACGTTTTGTTGTACCTGAGGCCGCCGCGACCGGCGTCGCGCTGTCGGCTGGAACAGCCATGACCGCGGCAAAAGCATCAGCCTCACCGTCGCCGAACAGATCATCACGCCCGGGTGAACCGAGGTCGCGCGCGGTCTTCGCCAGCGTCATGCGCAGCGCTTCCGGCTTCAGCGCGTAGTTGCGCTCGAGCAGCAGCGCGGCGACGCCGGAGACATAGGCCGCCGAGAACGAGGTTCCCGAGGTCATCTGGTACTTTCCATCAGGCGCCGGCAGGAAGATGTCGACGCCAGGCGCGGCCAGCGCGATGTAATTGCCCCGGTTGGACGCCGTGAACAGCTTGTCCTGCTGGTCGGTCGCGCTAACCGCGATCACGTTGGGATTGGCGGCGGGATAGAGCGGCGGGGATTTGGCGCCGGCGTTGCCGGCCGCCGCGATCAGCACGAGCCCGCGCCCGGCGGTCGCGGCGATGGCGCGCTCGATCACCGCGTCCTTGGGGCCCGCAAAGCTCATATTGACGATCTGCGCGCCGTGCTCGGCGGCGTAGTTGAGCGAGCGCAGGATGACGTAGGACGAGCTCTGGGCCCCGCCCGTGGTGCCGCCGAAGGCGCGGATGGCGATGATGCGCGCCTCGGGCGCGCTGCCCATCAGCTTGGCATGCGCAACGATGGCGCCGGCGATGCCGGTGCCGTGGACGTGCGGGCCCTCGGTGCTGCCCAGCGCATCGAAATTGTCGGCGACGGAATGAGCGAGCTCGGGATGCCCGGCGTCGATGCCGGAATCGATCACGGCAACCGTCACGTTGGCGCCGTGCGCCAGGGTATGCGCCTGCGGCAGGCGAAGCTTGGCCAGCGCATATTGCGCGGGGTCGCCTTCGATCGGCACGGACGATTTCTGGTCCTGGAGCACATAGCGGAAGTTCGGCTGGACCGAGCGCACGCTGCCGTCGGCGGCGAACTCGCGCCGCACCGTCTCGGAGGGCCGGCCGTCGGTGATGCGGAACAGGCCGATGGTGGCCCCGATCAACGGAAAATTCTCGGATGAGACGCGCGTCAGGCCGTGCCGGCGCGCCAGCTCGTCGGCCTCGGTCAGCGACAGCGCGCTGTCGATCTCGGCGACGAATTCGCCTGCGAAGGTCCGCAGGTTCACGGCAACCGGCGTGTTGTTGCGGCGGCCGTTGCCGGCGCTCTTCTTGCCGGACTTTCCAGTGCCGTCGCCATCTGCATCCGGCTGCGCCAGGCACTCGCCGGCGGCGTCTCGATAGGGCGCGGTGCAGGCGGGATAGAGGTTCGGCGAATAGCGCGCATAGGGCAGCACCGGCGTCGGGGCCATCCGCGCCGAGATCCGGGGCGTCGTGGCGGCGATCCTGGGCGGGCCGCGGTCGACGGCCACCACTCTGGCCGCCATACCGGGACTGGCGCGCGCAGCGATGCTGGGAGAAATGGTCGGGGTGCGTGTCGGGACGCTGATCGTGGGCGTGCGCATGATCGCCTGCGCCTGCGCGACCTCGACGCCAAGACAGGCAGCAAGCAGAAGGCCGGCTCCGACCGACGAAGCATAGGCCCCGGATCTTGCCCCACTCTCGGACTTGCGCGTCATCGGTTCAGCGCCGCCTTACGGCGACGCGACGGCGAGGTTGACGAATTTCTCGCGCGACATCCTGCCAAGCAGCGAGGCGAGTTCGTCCTGGCTCATCGCCCTGTCGAACTGGAGACGGAACATGCCGCCCTTGGCATCGCCGATGATCGAAGCCTGGTAGCTGTCGAGCAGCGCGGTGATGTCGCCGACGCGTGCCTCGGGCGTGAAGCGCACCAGCGCGCGCGCCGGTGCAGCGGCAGCCCCGAGCTCGCGCGTGATCGACGAGCTGGTCGAGAGCGAGGCGGTCTGGAAGGTCGCGGTCTGGGTCTTCATCAGCACCGCGCCGATGATGCCGGCCTGCAGCAGCAGCGCGATGGCACCCAAGCCCGCCGACCAGGCCAGCGCGCGCGGCGACAGGCTCGCGAAGAAGGTCGAGATGCGCGCCGACAACGGCAGCGACGTTGTCGCCCGCGCCGGCTCGGCGTCGATCGCGGCGAACAGCTTCTGCATCGCTCGGGCCGACGGAGCCCCGAGGCTCTCGTTCAGATGGATGGTCTCTTCGTATTCACCGCGGATCGCGGCATATTGCTTTGCCAGCGCCGGATCATTCGCCAGCGCCTCCTCGACGCGGCGGGCGTCGCGCGCATTCAGCGTGCCGGCCGCGTGCCACGGCAGCAGCATCTCAATTTCACTGGGCTCTTGCTCCAGCATCTTCTTGCTCAATGCCATCATGGCCAGCCTCGCTCAACGCCGGCTGCCTTGAGCAGTTCGGCCAGTTTCTTGCGCGCATAGAAGAGGCGCGTCTTCACGGTGTTCTCCGGTATCCCGACGATTTCGGCCACCTCTTCCACGGATTTCTCGTGGTAGTAGACGAGATCGACGATTTCCCGATGGTCCGGCGAGAGGCCCGTCAAACACTCCCGCAACGCTTCACTCGTATCCTTTTTCTGCACCGCGACTTCCGGATCGTCGGACGAATCCTCGATCGCGTTGGCAGCTTCGTCGTCCAACCCAACGTCCTTCCTGCGCCGGAGCGCAGACAGGGCCTTGAATCGGGTAATTGCCAGCAGCCAGGTGGAAACGGCGGATCGGCCCTCGAACTTGCCGGCTTGACGCCAGACGTCGAGAAACACCTCGCTGATGAGGTCTTCCGCCGCCTGCTCGTCCCGCACGAGCCTCAGCCCGAAGCGATACACCCTGACATGATGCCGCCCGTACAGCACCTGCATGGCGAGCCGGTCACCTTGAGCGATCCTGGCGATCAGGACCTCGTCCGAAGCCGCCTGTGTCACGCTCAATGCCCGTCTCGCAAAGTTGGTCGGGTCGGCGCGGCGGACGGTTCGACGGGAGGTATGAAATTCTTCAACGTACCGCAGTCATACGGGGGTCTGTGTGATCTACCCCACATACGCGCGTTTTTCTTGTCCCACCCGCGGCGGTTGGCGGCCTGGATCCAGATAGGTAACATAATACTGTAATACTTTCCTGTGGGATGCCCGTCCAGCGCGAACGGGCCGACCAAGTCCGGTTCCATAGCAGTCCTGCACGACGTATGTCTCACGAAGCCCTGCTTTGGCTCGACCGCATCGCAAACGATACCTAATCGCCGACAAATTCCTCCCGCCGGCCGATGTCGTCCTGTTCGGCGCTGCACGGTTCGGATTCGATTTCCAAGGATACCAAACCTAAAGGCTTGCCGCGTAGATTTTCCGGCTGACATCCACCACCGGCGAGACCATGAGCACGGCCGCGACGTCCCTTCCGGAGAGGAATGCCGCTGAGGCCGCGGATCTCGTGCTCGCGCCCGCGGTGACCGCGCCCGAGGTGCGGGCACGCCGGGCCCGGCAGCGCCGCCAGATGTATGTCGGCCAGGTCGCAAGCTACTCGCTCGGCGCCTTCGTCCTGCTGCTCTACGGCTTCGACGGCGCCGTTCCGATGCACGTGCCGTCGCTGTTCTGGGTCGGCGGCCTCTCGATCATCGGCATCTTCGTCGTGATGTCGGAGGCCGGCGTCGGGGACAGGTCGACCGACCACTATCTCACGGTGTTCCAGATCTCCGCGCACATGGCGCTGCAGTTCGTGTTCCTGGTATCGGAGCCCACGATCGGCATCGCCTTCATCAGCGTTCTGTTCCTGATTTTCGCGTTCGGCACGCTGCGGATGACCTCCGCTCAGGCCGTGCTCACCTGGGCATTCGCGGCCACCGGTCTCGCCGCCGTCTTCCTCGCCTCCGACCTGCCGATCGGCATGCCCGTTGCGACGAGGCTGCAGCGGACCGCCTCGATGCTGTGCTTCGTGCTGGTGATCGGCCAATGCGCCTTCCTCGGCCTGTTCGGCGCCACGCTGCGCAAGATCCTGTACCAGCGCAGCATCGAGCTGAAGGCCGCTTATCAGCGCATCGAGGAACTCGCCGAGCTCGACGAGCTCACCGGCTCCTATAACCGCGGCAGCATCATGCGTCATCTGGACGTAGAGATCGAAAAGGCGCGGCAGGACTCCACACCTTGCGCGATCGCGCTGATCGACCTCGACTGGTTCAAGCGCATCAACGACGCCCACGGCCACCCCACCGGCGACGAAGTGCTTCGCACCTTTGCGATCACCATCTTCGCCAACATCCGCCCGACCGACAGCTTTGGCCGCTATGGCGGCGAGGAATTCCTGCTGCTGCTGCCGGACACCACGAGCGACGCTGCACAACGCATGCTCGAACGGCTCCGCGGGATCGTCGCCGATCTCGACTGGAGTGCATTTTCTCCGAGCATGCACGTTACCATTTCCGCCGGCGTCGCCATGCTACGCGACAATGATACTGCCGACACGTTTCTCGCGCGCGTCGACAGCGCGCTCTATTCCGCCAAGGCGCAAGGGCGCAACCGAATTGCAACGAGCTGACCTATTCATTTTCTTCCGGCGCGTCAGAAGCCGCCGCCGGACCGAACGCTCCAGGACAGGGCCATGAGATCCAGATCCGCCAAATCATCCGAGAACCTGCTCGAGGAATTGCAGGCAGCGCTCTCGCACGGCACCGTCGCGCGCCGGGTCGAGACGTTGCGCCGCGTCACCGATCTCTTCATCGGCAACGCGATAGACTATTCCGACGAGCACACCGGCGTGTTCGACGACGTCTTTCACTGCCTGGTCGAGCAGATCGAGACGTCGGCCAGAGCGCTGCTCGCCGACCGTCTCGCGCCGATCGCAGCAGCGCCGCCGAAAATCATCCGCACGCTCGCGCTCGACGAGATCATCGAGGTCGCCGGCCCCGTGCTGTCGACATCGGAACGGCTGGACGAGGCGACCCTGATGGAGATCGCGCGCACCCGCGGCCAGGCGCATCTCAAGGCGATCTCGCTGCGGCGAGTGCTGTCGGAAGCGCTGACCGACGTGCTGGTGACCCGCGGCAACGAAGACGTGGTGCAATCGACCGTCAGCAACCCGGGCGCACAGCTCTCCGAGGGAAGTCTCACCGATCTCGTCACACGCGCCGAACGCGACGACGACCTCGCCACCTGCATCGGCCTGCGGCCCGACCTGCCGCGCCATCATTACCTGAAACTGATTGCGAAAGCCTCCTTGAGCGTGCGCAGGAAGCTGGAGGCCGCGCATCCGGAGCTCGCCGACGAAGTATCGAGCGCGGTCCAGCAGGCCGCCCAGCGCGTCCGCGCCGCCGCCATGACCCGGCAAACCGAGATGGCGCGCGCGCTGGTGAAGTCGCTGCACGAAGACGGCCGTCTCGACGAATTGCAGGTCACGACATTTGCCGAGCAGGGCAAGTTCGACGAGACCAATGCGGGGCTCGCGGCGCTCGCAGGCGTCGCGGTCGAGACCGCCGAGAACATGATGATCGAGAGCCGCACCGAGGGCGTGATGATTCTTGCCAAGGTTGCCGGCATGCAATGGTCGAGCGTGCGCGCGATCATCGCCATGCGCGAGAAGCTCTCGGGCGGCTCGCAGACCGACATGCTGACGCTGCGCGATACCTACGAGGCCCTGCGCTCATCGACCGCGCAGCAGGTGCTGCGTTTCCACCGC
Organism: Bradyrhizobium cosmicum; assembly: GCF_007290395.2. NCBI lineage: Bacteria > Pseudomonadati > Pseudomonadota > Alphaproteobacteria > Hyphomicrobiales > Nitrobacteraceae > Bradyrhizobium > Bradyrhizobium cosmicum. Next base: position 5,124,330 of record NZ_CP041656.2, read on the forward strand.
ATGCAGAGCACGACGTCGGCGGCCTGAGCCGCCGGCGGTGCGTCCGGCCCGCATCAAACGTCGGGCATGTGGTGCAGCAGCTTGTCCAGCGTGATCGGGTAGTCGCGGACCCGGATGCCGGTCGCATTGTAGATCGCGTTAGCCAGCGCCGCTGCGACGCCGCATAGCCCGAGCTCGCCGATCCCCTTCGCCTTCATCGGCGAGGACATCGGGTCGGTCTCGTCCAGGAAGATCGTATCCTGGTGCGGAATGTCGGCATGAACCGGCACTTCGTAGCCGGCGAGATCATGGTTGACGAAGAAGCCGGCCCGCTTATCCACCGCCAGCTCTTCCATCAGCGCCGCGCCGACGCCCATCGTCATGGCGCCGATCACCTGGCTGCGCGCCGTCTTCGGGTTGAGGACCCGCCCCGCGGCGCAGACGGCAAGCATCCGGCGGACGCGGATCTCGGCAGTCGCGACGTCGACGCCGAGCTCGACGAAATGCGCACCGAAGGTCGATTGCTGGTGCGTCTTGGCGAGATCGCCATACTCGATCGAATCCTCCGCCGTGAGCTCGCTGTCCGAGGCCGCTTGTCCGAGCGGAACGCTTCGATTGCCCGAGGTCACCTGCCCATCCGAAAAGGCGACATCAGCGGAGTTGAAGCCGAGATTTTGCGCCACCGCCTCGCGCAGCTTGACGCAGGCCGCGTACACGCCCGAGGTCGAATTGTTGGCACCGAACTGCCCGCCCGAGCCCGCGGAGACCGGGAAGCTGGAATCGCCGAGACGCACGACGACCTTTTCGAGCGGGAGCCCCATCATCTCCGCCGCGGTCTGCGCGATGATGGTGTAGCTGCCCGTTCCGATATCCGTCATGTCGGTCTCGACCGTCACGGTGCCGCTGCTGTCGAGCCGGACGCGCGCGCCAGACTTCATCAGGAGATTGTTGCGGAACGCGGCCGCCATGCCCACGCCCACCAGCCAGCGGCCGTCGCGCTGCCTGCCCGGCTCGGCGTTTCGCTTGCTCCACCCGAAGCGTTCCGCGCCGATCCGCATGCACTCGACGAGCTGACGCTGTGAGAAGGAACGGTCGGGATGTTCGGGATCGACCTGGGTGTCGTTGCGGGCGCGGAATTCGATGGGATCGAGCTTCAGCCGCTCCGCCATCTCGTCCATCGCGATCTCCAGCGCCATCATGCCGGGCGCCTCACCGGGCGCGCGCATGGCGTTCCCCTCGGGCAGATCCAGCATCGCCAGGCGCAGTGCCGTCATACGGTTCGCGCCGGCATAGAGCAGACGGGTCTGCATCACTGCCGTCTCCGGCCTGCCTTCAGGCAAATTCCCCGACCAGCTCTCGTGTCCGATCGCGGTGATCCTGCCCTCCCGGGTCGCGCCAATGCGGATTCGCTGGATCGTCGCGGGACGATGCGTCGTGTTGTTGAACATCAGCGGGCGCTGCATGGCGACCTTGACGGGACGATTGGCCGCCCGAGCGCCCAGTGCCGCGAGGACTGCGTCCGAACGCAGGAACAGCTTTCCGCCAAATCCACCCCCGATGAAGGGAGAAATGAGGCGAACATTTTCCTTGGGCAGACCGAGCGTCTTCGCGACGTCGCCGGTCGTCCAGGCAATCATCTGGTTGGAGGTCCACAAGGTGAGCTTGTCGCCATCCCACGCCGCCATCGACGCATGCGGCTCCATCATCGCATGGGCCTGATCCGGCGTGGTATAGGTCGCATCGAGCTGCACCGGGGCGGCAGCGAAGGCGCCAGAAAAATCTCCGACCTTCGTGTCCGGCTGGCCGTCGTCCTCAGCGGGAGGTTTTACGGCGCCATCCCGTCCGGCTGACAGGTCGAATGAACCCTTACTTGCACTGTAGTCGACCCGAACGAGCTGGGCCGCGGCGCATGCTTGCTCGAAGGTTTCGGCCACGACGACAGCGACCGCCTGATGGTAATGGTCGATTTCGGGACCACCAAGCAGCTTGGCCGTGTTGTAATCGCCTTTGCCGAGCTTGCCGGCATTTTCGGCCGTAACGATCGCGATCACGCCCGGCGCCGCCTTCGCGCGGGACAGGTCGATCGATGCAATCCGGCCCTTGGCGATGGCAGAGCCGACGATGTAGCCGTAGGCAGGACGCGTCGCGGTGTCGTGCCACTCATAGGCATAGGTTGCCCTGCCCGTCGCCTTGAGAGGACCGTCGATCCGGCTGGTCGGCTGACCGATGATCTTGAGCTGGTCGATCGGGTTGGTGGTTGCGGGCGTATCGAACTTCATGGCTCAACCTTTCGCTTCAGCGAGCACGGCGGTGAGCGTGCGCTCGACCAGTGCCAGCTTGAATGCGTTGTCTCGGGTGGGCTTGGCCCCGTCGAGCAGGCGCGTGGCAACGGCCTTCGCACCGCGGGGCAACTCGGCCTCCGCCGCCTCGACACGCCATGGCTTATGAGCGATTCCACCGACGGCGACCCGTCCCGTTCCATCGCGCTGGACGATCGCTCCGACCGACACCAATGCGAAGGCATAGGAGGCGCGGTCGCGCACCTTCCGGTAGATATGCGTTCCGCCGACAGGCTTCGGAAGCGTCACCGATGTGATCAGCTCGCCGGGCGCAAGCGTCGTCTCGATCTGCGGCGTGTCCCCCGGTAGGCGGTGGAGATCGGCGATCGGGATATCGCGCGTCGTGCCATCCGGACGAACCGTCTGCACGGTCGCATCGAGCACACGCATGGCGATCGCCATGTCGCTCGGATGGGTTGCGATGCAGGTGTCGCTGGAGCCGATCACCGCGTGCTGGCGGGTCACGCCACCGATAGCGGCGCAGCCGCTGCCCGGCGCGCGCTTGTTGCACGGCTGGTTGGTATCGTAGAAATAGGGGCAGCGCGTCCGTTGCAGCAGATTACCCGCGGTGGTCGCTTTGTTGCGCAACTGCCCGGACGCGCCAGCCAGCAGCGCGCGCGACAGCAGGCCATAGTCGCGCCGGATCCGCGCGTCGGCCGCCAAGGTCGTGTTGCGCACCAGCGCTCCGACGCGCAGGCCGCCATCCGGCGTCGGCTCGATCTTGTCGAAGGCCAGGCCGTTGACGTCGATCAGATGGGACGGCGTCTCGATTTCGAGCTTCATCAGATCGAGCAGATTGGTGCCGCCCGCGATGAATTTGGCGTTACTGGTCCGGACCGCCGCGGAAGCCGCCGCCGCCGGCGAATCCGCCTTTTCGTAGGTAAAAGACTTCATGCGGGCCTCCCAGCGACCTCGGTGATGGCCTCGGCGATGTTGGAATAGGCACCGCAACGACAGATGTTGCCGCTCATGCGCTCGCGCAGCTCGGCATTCGTCAATTCCGGCGCGACATTCAGATCGCCGGTGACGTGGCTGGGAATGCCGGCCTTGATCTCGTCGAGCACGGCAACCGCCGAGCAGATCTGTCCCGGCGTGCAATAGCCGCACTGGAAACCATCATGCTCAACGAAGGCGGCCTGCATCGGATGCATGTGGTCCGGCGTGCCGAGCCCCTCGATCGTGGTGACGTTGTCGCCTTCATGCATCACTGCGAGCGTCAGGCACGAATTGATGCGCTGTCCGCCGACCATCACGGTGCAGGCGCCGCACTGACCCTGATCGCAGCCCTTCTTGGTGCCGGTGAGATGAAGGTGCTCGCGCAATGCGTCGAGCAATGTCGTCCGGGTGTCGAGCTTCAGGGCGCGGACCTCGCCATTGACGTTGAAGGACACCGTCGCCATCGCGGGCGCCGTCGCAGTTGCAGTCGTCAGAGGCGGCGCGGCAGAGTTCTGAGCTTCGGCGCCGCGTGACGCGGCGCCCATTGCGACCGACGTCGCGGTTCCGACCAAAAGGTTCCGCCGCGACATTTCAAATGCGCTGGGTTTTCGCATGGTTGGGCATATCCCTCGCTTCAGCAGCGTCCAACGACGCTCTGATTAGAAGTCGTCCAACCGAAGTAAGTTTCTAGCCGCGGAGCAGATCAGCCGTTCACAATGGAATGAACTTGAACGCGCGTGGCGGCAGACGCTACGGCCCGATGAAAGCGCGGATCTCCAGCGCGACGGCAATTTGACGCAGAACGTCTCAGTACCGCAGGACTCTCGACCCCACCAGCGCGCCTATCGCAGCCACCAGCGCAGTCGCGAGCGTGTACCAGGTCGCGACGAACAGCGGCGAGTCGTCGGTGCAGTGCGAGGCGTAGAGCGTCGCGGCAAGGCCGGCCGACACCAGGCCGGCGAGCGCACCGGCGAGCGCGGGGTGAGACGGCGCGCCGTGACGCAGGCCGAACAGCGCGCCCGCAAGCAGCGGCAGCGACATCGCCGGGATCGCAAGCAGGCACACTCTGGAGTTCTTGCCCATCATCCGCATCGTCATCGGCATCGCCGGCGCCATCATCGCCTCGCCGCCGATCGCGACCGCAAGCAGGCCGACGGGCAGCAGCAGCAGCCAGCCCCAGCCGCGCATCAAGGCTTCTGGGCGCGACAGATGCAGGCTGACGATGATCGCGGGGATCGCGAGCGACAGCGTGACCGCGAACTTCATGTCGAAGAATGGATTGTGCATCGCGCTCATCACGTCGGACCGCACGCCGAGGAACGTCGCGAAGATCAGGATCGACAGGGGCGCGGCCACCAGCAACGCCATGGTCAGCATGGCGCCGACGCGCGGCGCGCGATGGGCGTTGTCGGCCGCGAGGCTGCGAATGAGTTGATCGGTATCCATGACTAGTGGTCCCGCAGTTTGGCGGTCAGCGCCGCAAGTCCGCGATGCAGCGCGACCCGCACCGCACCTTCGCTCATCGAAAACTTCGCAGCCGTATCCTTGATCGAGGCAGCCTCCACCGCGATCGACTGCAACACGTCGCGCTGGCGCTGCGGCAGCGTGCCGAGCTGCGCTGCGACCTCGGCTGCAGAGGCCGTCTCCTCCGGCATCTCGCCCGGCAGGGTCTCGGCGAAATCGTCGATGTCGACGAAGATCCTCCGGCCCCGCCGCCTGAGCGTATCGATCAGCTTGTTGCGGCCGATCGCGAACAGCCACGGGGCGAAGGGGGCCTCGCTGTCCCATGTGTGCCGCTTCAGATGCACCGCCAACAGAATCTCCTGCACGATATCCTCGGCCTGGTCGGGAGGCTGCCCGGCCCGCGCCAAGCCCCGCCTCGCGGCAGCGCGCAGCACCGGCGTGACCGCCTTCAACAGGCGATGATAAGCCGCGTCATCGCCTGCCATGGCCGACCGCATCAGGTCGGTCCACTCGTCCTCACGTCCGCGCACGCGCGCCCCTCACCTTGCAATTCGGCCGCTTGTTCAATTTGTTACGCCGGCGCCCGCATGATCACGAATTCGTGATCATGGCATGGCGCCTGCTTTCCGAAGCGGCCGCAAGAACCCGCGACGGCTCATAACATCGATCGGCCTCGTCCGCACCCGGCGGCCGACCGCTGGAGGCTGACTGCCCCGTTTTCGCCAAGTGTGGCCCGAAGATTCCCATTTTTTGCCCCGGTGTCGTCATGCACCAAGGTCTCTGTTCGCTCCCGGGATGGCGTAATCGGGGAGATCGTCAACATGTTGAAAGCCAGCAGGCGAGCGGCATTGCTTCTTACGGCCGCTGTATTCGTGCTGTTCGGAGGCGCCGCGCAGGCCGCACCGAGCTCGGCCGCGAGCTCCAAAGCGGACGGTGCGAGCAAACAGGGGGACGTCGTCAAATCCGGCAAGCAGCGGCGCTCCTACGCGAACCGCCGGAGCGGAAGCAAGACGGCGCAGAAATCCTCCGACGACAAGGCCGACGGGAAGGACGTCGCGGCCAAGGCCGACGAGGCCAAAACCGCCGAGAAGTCCAAGGACAAGACCGAGGCCAAGGCGAGCAACGACGTGCCGGCCTCCAGCCAGATGCCGCCGGACGTCGCCAACGCCAATGCGCAGCTCGCCGCCGCCGACACGCCGACCGCGACTGCGGCCTCCGCGATGACGGGCCGTGCCAATGACAATGTGCAGGCAGCGTCCGATAATACCGCCGCCCCCGATGCCGGGATCCAGGTGGTGGCGCCCGACCAGCTCAACGACATCGATCGCGCCCTGCAACAGGACAACCCGCCGGCGCAGAAGGCGGTGATTGCCGCAACCGACGCGCAGCCGCGGCCCGCCCCGGTCATGGCCAGCAGCCAGAGCTCGGCCTGGGACCAGAGTTCGCTGATCGGCAAGATCTTCATCGGCGTGGGCACGCTGCTGACGCTGGCCTCCGCCGCGCGCATGTTCATGGCCTAATTCTCGGTCTAGTTCTTGCCCTAGTTCTTGGCCTGATTCCGGAACGCGCAGCTCGTCCCGCGTTCCGTTGGCTGCTGGCCCCTTGAAGCCCACCGCGCCAGCGGGCACATTGCCCGCTCAATCAAAAGCGTGGGTGGAGCATGAGCACGTTCGAACACATCATCGTCGAAAGCATCGGAGCGGTCGGCATCATCAAGCTGAACCGGCCGAAGATGCTCAACGCGCTCTCCTTCGGAGTCTTCCGCGAGATCGCAGCGGCCGTCGACGATCTCGAGGGCGATGACGCGATCGGCTGCATCGTCGTGACCGGCAGCGAAAAGGCCTTCGCCGCCGGCGCCGACATCAAGGAGATGCAGCCGAAGGGCTTCATCGACATGTTCTCGGAGGATTTCGCCGCGATCGGCGGCGATCGCATCGCGCGCTGCCGCAAGCCGACCATCGCCGCGGTCGCGGGCTACGCGCTCGGCGGCGGCTGCGAGCTCGCCATGATGTGCGACTTCATCATCGCCGCCGACACCGCCAAGTTCGGCCAGCCCGAGATCACGCTCGGCACCATTCCCGGCATCGGCGGCACCCAGCGCCTGACCCGCGCGATCGGAAAGGCCAAGGCGATGGACCTCTGCCTCACCGGCCGCATGATGGATGCGGCCGAAGCCGAGCGCAGCGGCCTCGTCAGCCGCATTGTGCCCGCAGACAAGCTCATGGACGAAGTCATGGCCGCCGCGGAGAAGATCGCGTCGATGTCGCGGCCCGCGGTCGCGATGGCCAAGGAGGCGGTGAACCGCGCCTTCGAGACCACGCTCGCCGAGGGCATGAGCGTCGAGCGCAACCTATTCCACGCGACCTTTGCGCTGGAAGACCGCTCCGAGGGCATGGCCGCCTTCATCGAGAAGCGCAAGCCGGTGAACAAGAACCGGTAATACCTGCGAGCGGTCAGGCTGGTGTAAGGCTCCGGCGTCCTCCCGCAAAAATGCTGTGACGCGCCTGCAACAAGCACGGAATACATGGGGGTTTCCCCCGCGGCAGTTTGCCTGCGGGACCTCGGCTGGTTAAACAGCTAAGAGGCCACCGTCGGCGGGGGCGGACAGCCGGGGTTTTGCGGGTTTACATGATTGGGCGTGCCGCCAGAGCTGGTCGCGTGATGACGCGGCATCGATCGGGCGTGGGTCCTGTGCTTGCGACATGGACCGCGCTGGCGCTTTGTTGCGCCCTGCCCGCCGCCGCATGGGCGGAAGCCCTGCCCGAGGCGCTCGCCAAGGCCTACCAGACCAATCCGCAGCTCAACGCCGAACGCGCGCGGCAACGCGCGACCGACGAGAACGTGCCGCAGGCACTCGCCGGCTACCGGCCGCAGATCGTGGCGAGCCTCAGCGCCGGCCTGCAATCGGTTCGCAATCTGCTGCCCGACAACACCATCCAGACCGCGAATTTGAAGCCGTGGGTGATTGGCGTCACCGTGACGCAGACCCTGTTCAACGGCTTCCGTACCGCCAACAACGTGCGAGCTGCGGAGCTCCAGGTGCAGTCCGGCCGCGAGGCGCTGCGCAATGTCGGCCAGGGCGTGCTGCTCGACGCGGTCACCGCCTACACCAACGTGCTGGCCAACCAGTCGCTGGTCGAGGCGCAGCGCTCCAACGTCGCGTTCCTGCGCGAAACGCTCTCGGTCACCCAGCGCCGCCTCAATGCCGGTGACGTCACGCCGACCGACAGCGCACAGGCCGAAGCGCGACTCAACCGCGGCCTCTCCGATCTCAACGCCGCGGAAGTCGCGCTCGCGGTGAGCCAGGCGGTCTACGCGCAGGTGATCGGCAACGCGCCGTCGCAGCTTCGGGCCGCCGAGGTCGTCGATCGCTATCTGCCGAAGAGCCGCGAGGACGCGCTGACCATGGCGATCCGCCAGCACCCGGCGGTGATGGCGGCGGGCTTCGACGTCGATGTCGCCTCGACCAACATCCGCCTCGCCGAGGGCACACTGCTGCCGAGCGCCACCATTCAGGGCAGCGCCAGCAAGAGCCGCAACAACGACCCCACGCTCGGCACCTTTGCCGAAGATCAGGCCTCGGTCGTCGCCAATGTCACCGTGCCGATCTACGACGGCGGCCAGGCCGCCGCGCAGACCCGGCAGGCCAAGGAGATCACGGCGCAGAGCCGGCTCGTGCTCGACCAGGTTCGCAACCAGGCGCGCACGGCCGCGACCAGCGCGTGGGTTGCCAATGAAGGCGCCAAGATCGCGGTCTCGGCCTCGGAGTCCGAGGTGAAGGCCGCGACCGTCGCGCTGCAGGGCGTGCAGCGCGAAGCCGCCGGCGGCCAGCGCACCACGGTGGATGTGCTGAACTCGCAGGCCGATCTCATCCAGGCCAAGGCCCGCCTGATCAGCGCACTGCGCGACCGCGTCATCGCCTCCTACACGCTGCTGAGCGCGGTCGGTCATCTCGACGTCAAGACCCTGAGCCTGAACACGCCGGACTACCTGCCCGAGGTGCACTACCAGCAGGTCCGCGATGCCTGGCACGGCCTGCGCACGCCGTCGGGGCAGTGATATCCTGTCGTAGCGCTTAGACGCACAACACAATTCGCTCCCTCGCCGCCGGAGTCCCCATGGCCAGCTACGCCCACGCCCGCGCATCACAGCCCGCGACGCCGATCAACTTCGACGTCCCGGCGCATGCCTGCGACTGCCACACGCACATTCATGGCGACGTCGAGAAGTTTCCGTTCTTTGCTGGACGCGTCTACACGCCGGGGCCGGCTTCGCCGGAGGAAATGGCCGCCCTGCACAAGGCACTCCATATCGAGCGCGTCGTGATCGTGACGCCGAGCGTCTATGGCACCGACAACTCCTCCACTTCGTTCGGCATCAAGGCGCGCGGCGCGACTGCGCGCGGGGTTGCTGTGATCGACGACAAGACGAGCGAGGCGCAACTCGATGCGATGCAGGCGGACGGCTTCCGCGGCATCCGTATCAATCTTGCGACCGACGGCATCAACAATCCCGATGTCGGACGCGCTCGCTTCACCGCCGCGGTCGAACGCATGAAGGCGCGCGGCTGGCACGTGCAGCTCTACGCCACGCTGCCGATCATCTCGGCGATCAAGGATCTGGTGCTGGCTTCGCCGGTGCCTGCCGTGTTCGATCACTTCGGCGGCGCCGAGGCTTCACTCGGGCTGGAACAGCCGGGATTTGCCGACCTGATCACGCTCGTCAAATCCGGCAAGGCTTATGTCAAGATCTCCGGCGCCTATCGCTCGTCGAAGCTCGCACCTGATTATCAGGACGTGGCGCCCTACGCGCGTGCGTTGATCGCGGCGAACGCGGACCGCGTCGTGTGGGGAACCGACTGGCCTCATCCCGATTCGGTTCCGTTGCCCGGGCGGAAGGCCTCCGACCTCGCGCCGTTCTATCCGATCGACGACGGCCGCCTGCTGAATCAGTTGCCGGTGTGGGCACCGGATGCGGATGTGCGCAAGAAGATCCTGGTCGACAATCCGGCGCGACTTTACGGGTTCTGAGTCGCGGCACGCGCCATTAGGTTCAACGGCGCGCGATGTAATTCCAATTCGAGTCATGGAACTGTTGTCGCGAGAGCACAACAACATCTGACTCACACGAACGTGTTTGAGTTTCCTTTGGCTTTTCACCCTTTCGGTCGAGGCAAGGATTCCGTTTCACGGGTACGCACGCACAGATTTCATTTGTTCGTGCGGAACCATGCCTTTATCGCATTATCTCGCCGCGCTTTTCTCCGGCATCGGAATTGGCTTCACCGTCGCCGCTCCCATCGGACCAATGGGCATGCTGTGCATCCAGCGCACCTTGGCATCGGGCGTGGCCACCGGCCTCGCAACCGGCTTCGGTGCGGCCACCGTGCATCTTGCCTACAGCGCCTTCGCGGTCCTGGGCCTCGGCGCACTTGCGCAGCCCTGGGTCGAGGCCAATGCGGTTGGCTTCGGTATCGTCTCCGCACTCACCCTGCTGTGGTTCGCGATCCGGACCCACCGCGGTTCCGTCACGCTTCAGGAGACCGGTGAATTCGACAGGGTGCGCCTGGCGCGCGCCTATCTCAGCGCCATCGCGCTCGGGTTCACCAATCCGCTCACGGTGATCCTGTTTCTGGCCGCGCTGAACGCGTTCTCTACGCAATCCGCAGCAGCGCCGCTGATCGCGGGCGTATTCGTCGGCTCCGCGGTGTGGTGGACTATGCTCAGCACGACGGTGGCAACCGCGCGGTCAAGGCTGACGCCGCGGATGCTGTCGCTGAGCCGCCGGTTCGCCAGCCTGATGCTGCTCGGGCTCGGCACCACGATGCTGATACGAATCGCGCAGCGGATGCTGTGACGGGCGGCGGTCAGCGCGCGCGGCGGGAGAAGAAGGAGATCAGGACCGGCAGGGTCACAAGGATCACGACCGGCGCCAGCATCATGCCGGTGACGACGACGACCGCGAGCGGCTTCTGTACCTGCGAGCCGATGCCCTCCGACAGCGCCGCGGGCAACAGGCCGATGCCTGCGACGACGCAGGTCATCAGCACGGGCCGGAGTTGCAATTCGCCGGTGCGTATCACCGCACTCATGCGGTCCATGCCCTCTTCGATGAGCTGGTTGAACTGCGACAGGATGATGATGCCGTCCATCACGGCGATGCCGAACAGCGCGATGAAGCCGATCGCGGCCGAGACGCTGAACGCGGTGCCGGTGATCAACAGCCCGAGCACGCCGCCGAAGATCGCCATCGGAATCACGCTCATCGCCAGCAGCGTGTCGACCATCGAACCGAAATTGAACCAGAGCAGGACGCCGATCAGCGCCAGCGAGATCGGCACCACGATCGAGAGCCTGCGGATTGCATCCTGGAGATTGCCGAACTCGCCGACCCATTCCATGTGCGAGCCGGGCGGCAGCTGCACCTGTTCGGCGATCTTGTCCTGGGCCTCGCGGATCGCGCTGCCGAGGTCGCGCTCGCGCACCGAGAACTTGATCGGCAGATAGCGCTCCTGCTGCTCGCGGTAGATGTAGGCCGCGCCCGAGACGAGGCTGATGGTGGCGACCTCGCTCAGCGGGATCTGCGTGACGGTGCCGTTCGGTCCCGGCGCGCCGATCCGCAGATTCTGGATCGCCTCGGCGCTCCGGCGGTATTCCGGCGCGAGGCGCACGATGATCGGGAAGTGACGGTCGCTTCCCGGCTCGTAGAGATCGCCCGCGGTGTCGCCGCCGATCGCGACCTTGATGGTGGCGTTGATGTCGCCGGGCGCGAGCCCATAGCGCGCGGCCTTGGCGCGGTCGATGTCGATCTGGACGGTCGGCTGGCCGAGCGAGGTGAACACCGCCAGATCCGTCACGCCCTGGACGGTGGCCAGCACCGACTTGATCTTGTTGGCGGTATCCGTGAGCGCCTGGAGATCGCTGCCGAACAGCTTGATCGAGTTCTCGCCCTTCACGCCGGAGACGGCTTCGGAGACGTTGTCCTGCAGATATTGCGAGAAGTTGAACTCGACGCCGGGGAAGCGGTCGTCAAGCTGCTTGAGCAGCTGCGCGGTCAGCTCCTCCTTGTCGCGGGTGCCGGGCCATTGGCTGACGGGTTTCAACGGCGCAAAGAACTCGGCGTTGAAGAAACCGGCGGCATCGGTGCCGTCGTCGGGGCGGCCGTGCTGCGACACCACGGACTCGACCTCGGGCCGGGCCCGGATCACCTTGCGCATCTCGTTGACGTAGGAGTTGCCCTCCTGGAGCGAGATGGTCGGCGGCAGCGTCGCGCGGATCCAGAGGTTGCCCTCTTCCAGCTTCGGTAGGAATTCAAGACCGAGCAGCCGGCTGAGCGCCACCGTCATCAGCACGAGGCCGACCGCGGCGCCGAGCATGATGCCGCGGTTGGCGACGGCCCAATTCAGCACCGGCATGTAGATCCGATGCAGGACCAGCATCACCCTGGTCTCGGTCTCATGGACATGCGCGGGCAGGATGATCGCGGACAGTGCCGGCGTCACCGTGAACGTCGCAAGCAGGCCGCCGGCGAGTGCGTAGGCATAGGTGCGCGCCATCGGTCCGAAGATGTTGCCCTCGACGCCGGACAGCGTGAACAGCGGCAGGAACGCGGCGATGATGATCGCCGCGGCAAAGAAGATCGAGCGCGACACGTCGGCCGCAGCGCTGAGGATGGCATGGCTCTTCATGCCGAACAGCGTCTCGTGCGACATGTGCTCGGCTTCCGACATCGGTGTCGTCTGGGTCAGGCGCCGGAAGATCGCCTCCACCATGATGACGGTGGCATCGACGATCAGGCCGAAATCGATGGCGCCGACCGACAGCAGGTTTGCCGACTCGCCGCGCAACACCAGGATGATCACGGCGAAGAACAGCGCGAACGGAATGGTGGCGCCGACGATCAGCGCGCTGCGGAGATCGCCGAGGAAGATCCACTGCAGCAGCACGATCAACAAAATGCCGACCACCATGTTGTGCAGCACGGTGTGGGTGGTGAGCTCGATCAGGTCCCCGCGGTCGTAGATGCGCTCGATGCGCACGCCGGGCGGCAGGATGCTGGAGTCGTTGATGGTTTGAACGAGTTGGTGAACGCGCTTGATGGTCGGCGAGCTCTGCTCGCCGCGGCGCATCAGGACGATGCCCTGCACGATGTCGTCGGAGTCGTCGAGGCCGGCGATGCCGAGACGGGGCTTCTGGCCGACGGTGACGGTGGCGACGTCCTTCACCAGCACCGGGTTGCCGCCTGTCTGCGAGACCATCGTATTCGCGATATCGTCGATCGAACGGATCAGGCCGACGCCGCGCACCACGGCCGACTGCTGGCCGATATTGACGGTGTTGCCGCCGACATTGACGTTCGCGTTGCCGACCGCCTGGAGCAGTTGCGGCAGCGTCAGGCCGTTGGCGACGAGCTTGTTGAAATCGACCTGGATCTCGTAGGTCTTGCTCTTGCCACCCCAGCCGGTGACGTCGATCACGCCAGGCACGGAGCGGAAACGGCGCTGCAGGATCCAGTCCTGGATGGTCTTGAGATCGAGCACGCTGTAGTTGGGCGGACCGACGAGGCGATAGCGGAAAATTTCGCCGATCGGGCTGAGCGGCGAGATCTGCGGCTGCACATTGCCCGGCAGCGGCGCGAGCTGCGCCAGGCGGTTCAGCACCTGCTGCAACGCCTCGTCATAGGTGTAGGCGAAGGAGAACTGGATTTTGACGTCGGAAAGACCGTAGAGCGAGATGGTACGGATGGTCGTGATGTTCTTCAGACCCGCGACCTGGGTCTCGATCGGGATCGTGATGTAGCGCTCGATCTCTTCGGCCGACAGGCCCGGACTTTGCGTCACGATGTCGACCATCGGCGGGGTCGGATCGGGATAGGCCTCGATGTTGAGCTGGTTGAAGGCGATCAGGCCGCCGATGAGCACGGCGACGAACATGCCGACCATCAGGAAGCGCCGGTTGACGGCAAGTGCGACGAGGCGATCCATTCAGGTCTTCAGTCTGGCTTCAGTTTTTTTGGGTCGCCGATCAGCTACCGGACGCCGCGCGGTCGATGAACAGACTGCCCTTGACGACGATCTGCTCACCGGGCTTCAGGTTGCTGGTGACCTCGACGAGGTTGCCGTTGATGAGGCCGATCTTGATCTGACGCAGCTCGACCGACTTGTCCTCGCGAGCGACCCAGATGCGGACCTGGTCGCCCTCGTAGATCAGCGCCTGCTTCGGCACGGCAGGCGCGGCACGGTCGCCGGCCGAATAGATCGTGACGTTGGCGAACATCTCGGGCTTGAGCAGCCCGTCCTTGTTGTCGATGGTGGCGCGGACCAGCAGACGGCGGGTGGCGGGGTCGATCGCGGCAGCGACGTAGTTGATCTTCGCGGTCAGCGGACGGCCGGGCAGCGCCATCACGTTGACGCTGATGTCCTGCCCGATGCACACCGCGGCCGCGTCGCTCTCGCGCACGAAGGCGGTGAGCCAGACCGTGGAGAGATCGCCGATCACGAAGACCGGATCGCTGGCGCCGGAATTGACGTACTGGCCGGGGCCGATCTTGCGCTGCACGACCGTGCCGGCGATCGGCGAGTAGATCGTGACCTCCCGATCGATGACGCCCTTGTCCTGGAACACCTTGATGGTCTCGTCGGTGAAACCGAGAATGCGCAGCTTGCTGCGCGCGGCCTCCAGCGCCGTCCCCGAGGAGCGCATGTCGTTCTGCGCCTGGACCTGGGTCGCTTCCGCCTGCTGGTAGTCCTTCAGCGGAATGGCGTGGCCTTCGTAGAGGTCCTTGGCGCGCTTGAACTGGATGTCGGCGAGATCGACCGCCGACTTCGCCTTGTTCTGCGAGGTCATCGCGGCGATGAAATCGTTCTGGGCCTGCACGGTGTCGGCGGCCTCGATCGTGAACAGCGGTTGACCTTGCTTCAGCATCTCGCCGGGCTTGGCAAGCAGCTTGGTGACCCGGCCTGCGTAAGGCGAGAACACCGGCGTCGAACGGTCTTCGTCGACTGCGACCTTGCCCTCGGTGACATACTCGGCCCGGAAGGTCTTGGCCTTGACCGGCTCGATCGTCAGCGTCGCCCATTCGGACGGCGACGGCGTGAAGTTCTGCGCATTCCTGCGCGACTGGCTGGAAATCTCGGAATGCTTCTTGTCCTTGGACCCCGCATAGAGAAAGCCGTAGGCCCCGGCACCGGCAAGAGCTAGTAAAACTACGGATGAGATCACCCGTCGTTTCGTAACCAACTGCAATCGCTTGGTATTTTCAACTACCATGGGGCCCGGTCGTGTCTGCGACGATCCTGGCAGACGCCTGCCTTATCGGTCGCGCTAATAGTGCCGAATTGCGATTTCAAACAACCTAAAAAACGCTGGCCATCTTTCGGTTTGCGTTAAAATTTTGCGACACGTCAGCTTCATGTCAGCTTCGCGCCGGCCACTGTGCCGGATGACTGCCGAGCGGCATCGCCGGACGGCTCCATTGCGCCGGCGTCGCCGACAGCAGTGCTGAATGGCGCACTGCTTTCAGCATGCCGAAGCCAGATGGCATGGGCTCTATGAACGCAGCATGTACGGCCTCGCCCGTGAGATCAGGGGTGTTCAAGCCGCCGTCGAGCCGACCGAGATTCCACAGCCAGCGCCCGGTCTGCGCCAGCGACACGCGCACGTGCCAGCTGCCGCCTTCGCGGGCCTGGCGCGCCTTGGCCATCATCGCGCCGAACGCCATCAGATAGCCGGTGGCGTGGTCGAGCATCTGTGCGGGCAATTCCTTGGGACCCTCGATGCCGGCGGCTTGCCCCTCGGCATGGTTGAAGCCCGTCGTGGTCTGCACCAGCGAATCGAAGCCGCGTCGCTCGGCCCACGGGCCGGTGTGGCCATAAGCCGACAGCGTGACGTAAACGATGCCGGGATTGATGCTTGCCGCCTCCTCTGGCGCGAAGCCGAGGGCGGCGAGCGCGCGCGGGCGATAGCCTTGCGAGAAGATGTCGGCGTCCCGCAGCAGCGCGCGCAGCTGCGCCCTGCCCGCTTCACTCTTCAGCTCGATGCACGTCGTGAGCTTGCCGCGACCGGTGTCGATCGTGAGCCAGGGAATGGCGGGCAAGTCCGGACCTGAGACCAGCAGCACATCGGCACCGTGAGCGGCGAGCGTGCGGCCGGCGACGGGGCCCGCGATGACGCGGGACAGATCGAGCACGCGCAGGCCTGCGAGCGGGCGATCGCCATCCGGCCACGGCTTCGGCGGAGCCTCGCCGATCTTCTCGATCGAGACCAGCGGCAGCTCGGCGAGCGCGCGCGCCTGCGGCAGCGCAGACCAATCGTCGTAGGAGCGCATCAGGGCAACGACGCCGCCGGCAGCGTAAGCCGCAGTCTCGAAATCCTCGCCCTTCCACTGCATGAGCGCGGCCTGCACCTTCTCGCGCTCGGGTTCGCAGCCGAGCACCTTGCAGACGGCGTCGCGGTGATGCGGGAAATTGGTGTGGCAGCGGACGAAGCGGTTGTCGCCGGTCCTGTAGACGCCGGCGATGGCGTCCCAGGCCGGGGGCGGCGGCTTGTCGTCGAGGCGCAAATAGCGCTCGGAGCGGCATTCGGCGACGGCGTGGCGCATGTCGACGGAGACGTCCTGTGCCTGCCCGCTGCGCTGCCGCCAGATCTCGGCCGCGGCGAGACCTGCGGCAGCGATCGTGGTCTGTCCGGCGACGGCGACGCGAAACGACGACGGGATCTGCGGCTCTTCGCCGGTCAGCCGGACACGCGCAAGCGCAGCCGGCTCGCCGCCCGCAGAGGTCCAGATATCGTTGAGAATGTCGGCGGGACTTTGCATACCGCGTCTCTCCCTCTACTTTTCGCGACCATGTCATGACCGCAGAAAGGATTGCAATGGCCGCGATCGATCCCCTCACCGCAGGCGCCGTATTCATCGCAACGGCGGCCACCGACGCGGTCTATGTCATGTTCACCTCGGCCGTGATCGCGCGCAAGCGCGTGCCGGCGGCGAACTGGAGCGCGGTGTGGTATCTGCTCTCCTCCTACGCGGTGATCAGCTATACCGAAAACGCCTTCTACGTGGCCTTCGCCGCGATCGGCTCCTGGGCCGGCGCGTACGCGTCGCTGACCTTCCTGCACCGCCCGCCCGGCGGCCCGCCGGTGGGGGCGGCGCCGGAGTGAGGCGGGCCGCTCCCTTCTGCACGTCATTGCGAGCGTAGCGAAGCAATCCAGAATCGTTCCGCTGACACAGTCTGGATTGCGTCGTCGCTTCGCTGCGCTCGCAACGACGATATGGAGGCTTCTGCGGGTCTTCTGAAACAGCTACACTTCTTGCTATCAACAAAAAGGAAAACCAACCAATGGATCTCGGTCTCAAAGGAAAGAACGCCATTGTGCTCGGCGGCACGCGCGGCATCGGGCGGGCGATTGCGGCGACGCTGGCCGGCGAAGGCACCCATGTGGCGGTGTGCGCGCGCAATGCCGATCAGGTCGCGGCTACTGTTGCCGAATTGAAGGCAAGCGGTATCAACGCCACTGGTGGTGCGGTCGACGTCACCGATGGCGCGGCGCTGAAATCCTGGATCGAGAGCGCAGCAAACGAGCTCGGCGGCATCGACATGCTGTTCTCCAACGCCGGCGCAATGGCGCAAGGCCACGATGCAGTGTCCTGGGAGCAGAACTTCCGGCTTGATGTACTCGGCGCCGTGCATGCGTTCGATGCCGCGCGGCCGTTCCTCGAAGCCAGCGGCGAGAAGCGCGGCGATGCGGCCTTCGTCATCATCTCCTCGATCTCGGCGGCGCAGGCCGATCTCGCCAGCTCCTACGGCCCGATCAAGGCGGCGCTGATCCACATGGCCAAGGGACTGGCACGGCAATACGCGAAGAAGAAGATCCGCGTCAATGTCGTGTCGCCCGGCACGGTCTATTTCAAGGGCGGCGTCTGGAACATGATCGAGCAGAACATGCCAGAGCGTTACAATGATGCCATGAAGCGCAACCCCACCGGCCGCATGGCGACGCCGCAGGAGATCGCGAGCGCGGCGGTGTTCCTGGCGAGCCCGGTGTCGGGGTTCACCACGGGCTCGAATCTCGTTGTGGATGGCGCGATCTCGAACAGGGTGAATTTCTAGGGAAGCGCGTCCCTGCCAGTTCCGTCATCCTGAGGTGCGAGCTGTACGGTGCGTAGCACCGTGCAGGGAGCCTCGAAGGATGCACGGCCCCGATGCAGTCGGGCCGTCGCCCTTCGAGGGCCGCTGAAGAAGCGGCCACCTCCAGCGACAACGGCTTCGCCGTTGCGCGGGGGTGACGGTGAGAGACTTGCGGCTGAACAACCCTCAATGAAAATCCCGCGACGGCGGCAGGATGCGGACGTTGCGGGGGTGGCGGATTTTTTGCGCGGGCATGTCCGCGTGGGCGCGGGGGTCGTCGTTGAGCGGCTCGACCACCGTGGCGCCGGCCGGCACGGCATGCTTGTGGCTCAGCGCGTCGTTGGCGAGGCCGACCAGGTCGTGCGAGCGGTCGACCATGCGCTGGGCGATGAGATGCGTCACCTTTTCGGGGCTGCTCTGGATATAGCCCTCGACCAGGATGAGGCGCGCGCCCATCACCTCCTTGCGGTACTGCTCCATGATCTTGGGCCACACCACGACATTGGCGATGCCGGTTTCGTCCTCGAGCGTCATGAACACGACGCCGCTGGCGCTGCCCGGCCGCTGCCGGACCAGCACCACGCCGGCGCAGCGGACGCGCCGCCGTTCGTTCTCGTGGCTGATTTCCCTGCATGCCACCACCCGCTCGCGCAAAAACATCTCGCGCAAGAACTCCATCGGATGGCCCTTCAGCGACAGCCGAATGGTCTGGTAGTCCGCGACAACCTGCTCGGAACGCGGCATCAGCGGCAACGGCAGCGCGTTCTCGTCGGGCTGCTCGCGCGCGGTCGCCGCTTCGAACAGCGGCAACGGGACATCGTCCGGCAGCCGCCGCACCTGCCACAGCGCCTCGCGGCGGTCGAGCCCGAGCGAGCGGAACGCGTCGGCATCCGCCAACAGGATCAGCGCGCGCTTCGGCAGGCCGGTATCCCGAGCAAAATCCTCGAGCGAGGTGAAGGTACCGCGATTGCGCGCGGCGATGATGCGACCGGCCCAGTCCTCCTGGACGACGTAGCCCTTGCCCTGCCGCTTGGCCTGCTCCTTCCTGAGCCTCTCCTCATCCTGATCGAGCCAGTGGAAGCCGTCGATCTGGCGAAAGCCGAGGCGTACGGCGCAATATTTGCCGCTCCCCTCCTCCAGCGTGTTCTGCGCAAAGCTATGGGACACGTCGATGTCACGCACCTCGACGCCATTCTTGCGGGCGTCGCTGACGATCTGCGCCGGGGCGTAGAAGCCCATTGGCTGTGAATTGAGGAGCCCGCAGCAGAACGCATCGGGGTGGTGATATTTCAACCAGGAAGAGACGTAGACGAGCTGGGCGAAGCTGGCCGCGTGGCTCTCGGGGAAACCGTAGGAGCCAAACCCCTTGATCTGGTCGAAGCAATTTCTGGCGAACTGGGGATCATACCCTCGCCTGATCATGTTGCCGATCATTTTCTCTTCGAAATTGCCAATGGTCCCGACGTTGCGGAATGTTGCCATCGCGCGCCGCAATCCGTTGGCCTCTTCCGAGGTAAACTCCGCGGCCACGATCGCAATCCGCATGGCCTGCTCCTGAAACAGGGGCACGCCGAGCGTCTTGTGCAGGACCTCCCGCAGTTCGTTCTTGTTGCCGCCCTTCGGGTAAGGATACGCGATGTCCTCCGGCTTCATTTTCCGCCGCCGCAAGTAAGGGTGCACCATGTCCCCCTGGATCGGTCCGGGCCGCACGATCGCAACCTCGATGACGAGGTCGTAGAAGGTCCTCGGCTTCAGCCGCGGCAGCATGTTCATCTGGGCGCGGCTCTCGACCTGGAACACGCCGAGCGACTCTCCCCGCTGCAGCATCTGATAGACTTCGTCGTCATCCTCCCCTTTGATATCCGCAAGCTCGTAACGCTGCCCCTTGTGGCCCGCGATCAAGTCAAAACATTTCCTGATACAGGTCAGCATGCCGAGCGCGAGCACGTCGACCTTCATCATGTTGAGCGCGTCGACGTCGTCCTTGTCCCATTCGATGAAGGTGCGGTCGTCCATCGCGGCGTTACCGATCGGCACATAGGTGTCGAGCCGGTCCTGCGTCAGCACATAGCCGCCGACATGCTGGGAAAGATGGCGCGGGAATTCTATCAGCTCGGTCGCAAGCTCTACCGCGAGGTTGATCATCGGATTTTGCGGATCGAGCCCGGCTTGCCTGACCTGCATATCGTTGAGGCCACGGCCCCAGCTTCCCCACACGGTGTCGGCGAGCGCGGCGGTGACGTCCTCGGTCAGGCCCAGCGCCTTGCCGACGTCGCGGATGGCGCTGCGCGGACGGTAATGGATCACGGTGGCGATGATCGCGGCGCGGTGGCGGCCGTAGCGGCGATAGACATATTGCATCACCTCCTCGCGCCGCGAATGCTCGAAATCGACGTCGATGTCAGGCGGCTCCAGCCGCTCCTTGGAGATGAAGCGCTCGAACAGGAGATCGACCTTGGTCGGATCGACCGAGGTGACGCCGAGCACGTAGCAGACGGCCGAATTGGCCGCCGAGCCGCGCCCCTGGCACAGGATGTTCTGGCTGCGCGCGTAGCGGACGATGTCATGCACGGTGAGGAAATAGTGCGCGTATTTGAGTTCGGCGATCAGCGCGAGCTCTTTCTTCAGGGTCGCGCGCAGCTTGTCGCCGATGTTGTCGACACCACCAAAATAGGTGTCGACACCCGCCCAGGTCAGGTCCTCCAGATGGCCCTGCGCGGTCTTGCCCGGCGGCACCGGCTCGTCCGGATACTGGTATTTGAGCTGGTCGAGCGCGAAGACGATCTTGTCAGCAAAGCGCATCGTCTCCGCGATGGCTTCAGGGAAGTCGCGGAACAGCCGGGACATTTCGCGCGGTGTCTTCAGGAAGCGCTCGGCATTGGCTTCCAGCTTCCGCCCGATCGCCTCGATCGTGGTCTTTTCCCGGATGCAGGTCAGCACATCCTGGAGCGGACGACGGCCGGCATCGTGATAGAGCACCTCGTTGGTCGCGAGCAGCGGCACCTTGGCTGCCGCCGCGAGATCATCGAGCCGTGACAGACGGCGGCGGTCGTCGCCACGATAGATCAGGCTCGCCGCCAGCCACACGCCATCGGCGCGGCTTGCTTTCAGCTTTGCAAGAATATCCAGCGTCTGCGCCGCATCGAAGCGATGCGGCAGCGTCAGGACCAGGAGCTGGCCTTCGGAAAACACCAGGAGATCGGCGAAGGTGAGATGGCACTCGCCCTTCTCGATCCGCGTGATGTCGTCGCCGCGCTTGCCCCTTGTGAGGAGCTGGCACAGCCTTCCATAGGCTGCGCGGTCGCGCGGATATACAAAGATGTCGGGCGTGCCGTCGACGAAGACGATGCGCGCGCCGACCAGCAGTTTCGGCTTGTTCAGCACCTTCTCATGATCAAGCTCCTTCCAGGCCCGCACCACGCCGGCGAGCGTGTTGTGATCGGCGATGCCGATTGCGGGGATCTCGAGCTTGCTCGCCTGATGCACATAGGCGCGCGGATCCGAGCCGCCGCGCAGGAAGGAGAAATTGGTGGTGATGCCGATCTCGGCATAAGCGGGCGTGATCATGCGAAGAGACCGTGGACATACCAGCCGGGAGAAGCGGGCTTGCCGTCGCCGTCGAACACTTCCCCCTCATAGAGACCGTCGCGGAAAATCCAGAAGCGCAGGCCTTCGGCATCCTCGATGCGGAAATAATCCCGCGTCAGCTGCCTGCCGTCCTGCCGCCACCATTCCATGGCGATGCGCTCGGGTCCTTCCACCCGCACCACCGCATGCAGCGCGCGGCGCCAGGTGAACTGATGCGGCGGCCCATCGGGCACGGTCGCGAACGGCACATTGATCGGCTCCGGTCTGTCGAACAGCCGCAAGGGACGCAGCGGCGGCTCGTTCTCGGTGCGCGCCGGCCATTCGGCCTGCATGGCGACGGCGAGATGGTGCTGCGCCGGCGCTGCCAGCACCGCACATTCGGGGATATGCGTATCCTGCGGCAGGTGCACGACAACGCGCTTTCCGCCGATGCGCGCGGCGATCCGGTCGATCAGCGCGGCGAGCTCGTCATTGTCATGGACATGGGGGTCGAGATCGCGCTGCTCCTGCACCACGATCTCGGTGCGGCTCGCCGACAGCCGCACCATGTCGAAGCCGAAGCCGGGATCGAGGGGGTCGGCGAGCGCGTCGAGGCGCTCGCGGAACAGACGGTCGATGACCGCGCTTTTCGTCACCGGCCGCCCGGTCTCGACCATGATCGCGCGCACCACGCCGTCGGTGCGGAAGAAGGCGGCTTCCAGCCGGCGCGCGCCCTTGCCCTGTTTCTCCATGGATGCGATCAACGTGTCGGCAAGGCGCGACAGCGTCATCGCGATCATGGTGTCGGTCGCGATCGGCTCGGCGAAGCGCTTCTCCACGATGTAATCAGGCAGCGGCTTTCGCGGATTGATCGGCGCATCGCCCTGTCCCAGCGCATGCGCGAGCAGCGTGGAGAACCGCGCGCCGAAGCGTGCCGTGATCTCGCCTGGCGCGCGCGCAGCGACATCGCCGATGATTTTCAGGCCCGCTCGGCGCAAACCGGTGGTGATGGCTTCGCCTGCACCGAGCGCGGACACCGGAAACCGGTCGATCGCCGCGGCTTCCCCGCCATCGGCAACGATGGTGCCTGAGGTCTGCCGCGTCAGCGTACGCGCGCAGACCGAGGTGCCGGCAATCGCCGCACTGACGGCAAAACCCTGCCGGCCGAGCGCACGGACCAGCGTCTGCAACAGTGCCGCTTCGCCGCCGAACAGATGCGCGCAGCCGGTGATGTCAAGGAACAGCCCGTGCGGTGGATCGAGCGCCACCAGCGGCGTGAAGCGGTCGCACCAGTCGGCGATGTCACTGAGCGTCTTCGCGTCGGCCACGACATCGGCGTCGAACACTTTCAAGTCCGGACACATCGCCCGCGCATTGGCCAGCGGCTGGCCGATATACAGCCCCAAACGCGACGCCGCATCGTCAAGCGCATGGATCACCAGCGCGTTGTTGTCCTTGATGACGACGATGCTGGGCTCATTGGTCTCATGCAGTCCGACGTTGCCGAAGAACCGCTGGATCCGGTCGATGGGCAGGCGCGGCAGCCACAGGCTGAGGATGCGCCGACGGTTCACTGAACTGGCACTCATCACATTTCCATTCCATGATCCACCGGCCGCACGGGCCATGACGATTGCGCAACAGCTCGGCATCGAAGCGCGGCGCGCCCCATGCACTCCACATCGCACCCGGCGGCGAATGCGCAGCGCGCAGCATCCACCGCGTCTCGGCGGTCGAGGGCAGCGGCTGCGCCGCCATCCGCAACATCAAGCCGGTGACACCGGACGATTGCGCGGCCAGCGTCAGCTTGCGGCTCGCCACGAGGTCGAACTGCCGCGTCTCACCCCAGAGTTCGAGCACGACCGCGCCGAGGGCATCGCAGGCGAGCGCATCGGCCGAACTGCGCAGCGCGCTCTCGACATCCGCAGCGCGCACCATCACCACGCGGCGCGGATCGAGGCCGAGCTCGGCCAGCCCGCTCATCGACAGCGCGCCGGTTTCCAGTTCCGAAAAATCCTGCCGCACCCACAGCAGCGGCCGGCGCGCCGACACGCGCCCCGCGAGACCCATGACGAAACCCGTCGCGGCCGCCCCCTGCCGCCCCTCGCAAAACACCTCGTGGATCACAGCGCGCGCGAGCCCGCCCTTCAGCGCGCTGTCGACCTCGCGATGGCCAAGCGCGACGCGATCACGCTGATGCACGACCTCCGCCGCTTCGATGCGCTCGATCTGGCCGCGCAAGGTCGCAAGCGCGCTGATGCGTGCGCCGCTCATCGTCGCCGCTCCTTCAGGGGTGATTGCCAAGGCTCTCAAAAATAAGAACCTGCGGCTGGCTCATTTGTTCATGATATGTTCTAATATAAAGCTAACGGCGGCCCGGGCGTCAATCGAATTGGCGTTCGGTCTGATTCATGAGTTGAATCAAAGGGATTCCACGATGGACGTACAACGTAAGCTGGAGATCCTGGCGGACGCCGCCAAATACGATGCATCCTGCGCCTCCAGCGGCACCGAGAAGCGGGATTCCAGCGACGGCAAGGGCATGGGTTCGACCGCGCCGGGCATGGGCATCTGCCACTCCTACGCGCCGGATGGACGCTGCATCTCCCTGCTCAAGGTGCTGCTGACCAACGCCTGCAATTACGATTGCCTCTATTGCGTCAACCGCGCCTCCAGCAACGTGCCGCGCGCCCGCTTCACCATCGACGAGGTGGTCAAGCTGACGCTCGACTTCTATCGGCGCAACTACATCGAAGGGCTGTTCCTCTCCTCCGGCATCATCCACAGCCCCGATTACACCATGGAGCAGGTGGTCGGCGTCGCGCGCAAACTGCGCGAAGAACATCACTTCCGCGGCTACATCCACCTCAAGACCATTCCGGAAGCCGACGACGCGCTGATCGCGGAAGCCGGCAGATATGCCGATCGTCTCTCCATCAACATCGAGATGCCCGAGGAGACGAGCCTGCAGCAATTCGCGCCGGAGAAGGACGTACGCGCGATCCGCCGCACCATGGGCCGGCTGCGGCTGAAGCTGGACGAGGCCGAGGACAGCCGCAGCGCAAAGACGAAGGCCAGGCCGCAACGCTTCGCGCCCGCCGGCCAAAGCACGCAGATGATCGTCGGCGCAGATAGCGCCTCCGACCACACCATCCTGCACACAAGCTCCAATCTCTACGGCTCATACAAGCTGAGGCGCGTCTACTACTCCGCCTTCAGCCCGATCCCCGACGCCAGCCGCGCCTTGCCTCTGGTGCAACCGCCGCTGCTACGCGAACACCGGCTCTACCAGGCCGACTGGCTGATGCGGTTCTACGGGTTCGACGTTGCGGAGATCGTCGACGACAGCGCCATGCTGCCGCTCGACATCGACCCCAAGCTCGCCTGGGCGCTGCGCAACCGCGACCGCTTCCCGCTCGACATCAACCGCGCCAGCCGCGAGGAGCTGCTGCGCGTGCCCGGCTTCGGCACCAAGACGGTCGAACGCATCATTGCAACGCGGCGCACCACCACGATCCGCGTTGCCGATCTGGCGCGGCTGCATGTTCCCCAGAAAAAGGCGCTGCCGTTCATCGTCCTCAGCGATCACCGGCCTGCCCCACATCGGCTCGATGCGGCCGGGCTCATCGAGCGGTTTAAGCCGAAAGCAACGCAACTGGGATTTGGCTTCTGATGCTGTACATCACCCTCGACACCGAAACCGATTTCGACGGCTGGCGCAAAGCCGCACGCAGCCTCGTGCTGCATCATATACAACCCACCGACATCACCTGGACCGTGCAGGGCGGCGAAGCGGAGCTGTTCGCACCGCCCGCGCCGTCTCCGATCCTCGAGGTAAACGACGGCACCTTCAACGTATCAGGCAAATTCGTCGACCTCGCACAGTCAGCAATTCTGCACCGCGATCCCCAGCGTTTCGCCATCCTTTATCGCCTGCTCTGGCGATTGAAGGACAATCACGATCTCATCGAGGTCGCGACCGACCCTGATGTAGCGCAGGTCATTGCGATGGCGAGAGCGGTCCATCGTGACGAGCACAAGATGCATGCCTTCGTGCGCTTCCGCGAGATCGGCAGGGAACGGCAGGCGCATTACGTCGCCTGGTTCGAGCCGGAGCACCACATCGTCGAGCTCGCCGCGC
Organism: Bradyrhizobium cosmicum; assembly: GCF_007290395.2. Taxonomy (NCBI): domain Bacteria; kingdom Pseudomonadati; phylum Pseudomonadota; class Alphaproteobacteria; order Hyphomicrobiales; family Nitrobacteraceae; genus Bradyrhizobium; species Bradyrhizobium cosmicum. Next base: position 5,149,882 of record NZ_CP041656.2, read on the forward strand.
CGTTCTTCGCCAGGCGCTTTGCCGACATGCCCTGGTCGATCCTGACGCCGGACCTCTGCGCGCATTGGGACGGCCACGCGCTCTCGTTCACGCCGGGCGTCAGCAAGAGCGAAGCACCTGCCGAAGACCGGCTGGAGGAAACCTGGCGGCGTTACTATGCCAGCATCTTCAATCCGGCGCGGTTGAAGGTGAAGGCGATGCAGGCGGAGATGCCGAAAAAATACTGGAGGAACCTGCCCGAAGCCTCAATCATTAAGCCTTTGATCGAGGACGCCGAGCGCATGACCGGCGCCATGCTCGCCTATGCCGCAACCGACCCGCACAAGCCACAAAAGCGACCGGAGGTTCCGATGACACGCAAGCTTGCTGCCGACGATCTCGATGCGCTCCGCGAGGAGGCCGCCCATTGCCGCGCCTGCCCGATCTACAAGGACGCGACGCAGACCGTGTTCGGCGAGGGCCCGAAAGACGCCACCATCATGCTGGTCGGCGAGCAGCCCGGCGACAAGGAAGACCTCGCCGGCCATCCCTTCGTCGGCCCGGCCGGCCAGATGCTCGACCGCGCGCTGGCGGAGGCCGGCGTCGACCGCAAGAAGGTTTATGTCACCAACGCGGTGAAGCACTTCAAATTCGTACCGCGTGGGAAGATCCGCCTGCACCAGAAACCGGCAACGCCGGAGATCAAGGCGTGCCGGCAATGGTATGAGCGGGAGCTGGCGGTCGTTCAACCCGATCTCGTCGTCGCGATGGGCGCCACCGCCGCGCAAAGCGTATTCGGCAAGATCACCCCGATCGGCAAGACCCGCGGCCGGCTGATCGATCTTCCCGACGGCCGCAAGGCACTGGTGACGGTGCATCCGTCCTATCTGCTGCGGCTGCCCGATCCGGAAGCGAAGGCGCTGGAATATCAGCGCTTTGTCGAAGACCTGAAGATCGCGGCCGACTTGCAGAAGAAGGCCGCACGCGCCGCATAAATACCGGTGAGAAAGCGGCGATACGACGCAGCTGTCATTCAGCCTTCAAATCCATCGCAGACAATAGCCCTTCAAGAGAGCCAAAGGGCGTCCAAATGACAGATGTTACATTCGACCGTGCGGTAGGCGATCCGACGCCTGTCCAGCCGGCTTCCCGGCCCAATCTCGACAAGGGTTTCAACCCGCTGACGATGATCCTGTTCTTCGGCATCCTCGCCGCGGGCCTGCTGTTCGTCGCCTACAGCATCTATGTCGACGTCAACGCGACCGGAACCAAGGTCACGACCTATCTACCCTACATCCTGCTGTTCGTCGCGCTCCTGATCGCGCTCGGGTTCGAGTTCGTCAACGGCTTCCACGACACCGCCAATGCGGTGGCGACCGTGATCTACACCCATTCGCTGCCGGCCGAAGTCGCGGTGATGTGGTCGGGCTTCTTCAACTTCCTCGGCGTGCTGCTGTCCTCCGGTGCTGTCGCCTTCGGCATCGTCTCGCTGCTGCCGGTCGAGCTGATCCTCCAGGTCGGCTCCAGCGCCGGCTTCGCGATGGTGTTCGCGCTGCTGATCGCCGCGATCCTGTGGAATCTCGGCACCTGGTATTTCGGCCTGCCCGCTTCCTCCTCACACACGCTGATCGGCTCGATCATCGGCGTCGGCATTGCCAACGCCGTGATGCGCGGCCGTGACGGCACCTCGGGCGTCGACTGGAGCAAGGCCACCGAGATCGGCTACGCGCTGCTGCTGTCGCCGCTGTTCGGCTTCGTCTGCGCCGCCGCGCTGCTGTTGCTGCTCAAGTTCGTAGTGCGCAACCCGGCACTGTATGCGGCACCCGAAGGCAACAAGGCGCCGCCGCTGTGGATCCGTGGCCTGCTGATCGCGACCTGCACCGGGGTCAGCTTTGCCCACGGCTCCAATGACGGCCAGAAGGGCATGGGCCTGATCATGCTGATCCTGATCGGCACCGTGCCGACCGCCTACGCCCTCAACCGCGCGCTGCCGGACTCCCAGGTCGCCCAGTTCCAGAAGACCTCGGAAGCCGCCGCCAAGGTGATCGCGGCGAAGGGTGCCGGCCACAGCATCATCGGCGATCCCCGTCCGGCGGTGACGCAGTACATCGCGCTGCATAAGCTCAACGAGGGCACCTATCCCTCGCTCGCCGTGCTGGTGAAGGACGTCGGCGACCAGGTTGCCAAATATGGCTCGCTCAACAAGGTGCCGGCCGAAGCCGTCGGCAACACCCGCAACGACATGTACCTGACCTCGGAAGCCATCCGCTTCCTGATGAAGGACAAGGAAAACGACCTCAGCAAAGACGATGTCGCGGTGCTCAACACCTACAAGGGCTCGCTCGACGCCGCCACGAAGTTCATCCCGAACTGGGTGAAGATCGCGGTCGCCATCGCGCTTGGCCTCGGCACCATGATTGGCTGGAAGCGTATCGTGGTCACGGTCGGTGAGAAGATCGGCAAGACCCATCTCACCTATGCGCAAGGCGCCTCCGCCGAGCTCGTCGCCGCCGCCACGATCGGCGCGGCCGACGTGTTCGGCCTGCCGGTCTCGACCACCCACGTGCTGTCGTCCGGCGTCGCCGGCACCATGGCCGCGAACGGATCCGGCCTGCAAATGGCGACCATCCGCAACCTGCTGATGGCCTGGGTACTGACGCTGCCTTGCGCGATTGCGCTGTCGGCGACGCTCTACGTGATCTTCTCGCGGATCTTCTGATCTTCCTTCCCTCTCCCCGTTCTTACGGGGAGAGGGTTAGGGTGAGGGGCTGCATCCGCGATCACCGTGAGAGACGGACTCGCGGAGAGTCCCCCTCACCCAAATTCGATCTTCGATCGAATTTGACCTCTCCCCGCAAGCGGGGCGAGTGAACAACAAGCCTTACGACGCCGCGAGCTGTTCCTCGACCAGCTTGACCCAGTAGGACGTGCCGAACACGATCGCCTCGTCGTTGAAGTTGTAGGCGGGGTGATGCAGGCCGGCGCTGTCGCCGTTGCCGCAGAAGATGAAGGCGCCGGGCCGGGCTTCCAGCATATAGGCGAAATCTTCGGCGCCCATCAGTGGCGGCATCTCGTGCACATTGCCATCGCCCGCGACTTGCTTCGCGATGCGCTTGGCGACCTCGGTCTCCGCGGCGTGATTGATCACGACGGGATAGTTGTTCTTGTAGTGCAGATCGATCCTGGCGCCGGTGATCTGCGCCACGCCGGCCACCACTTCGCGGACGCGCTTCTCGACCAGCTTGCGCACCTCCGGCGACAGCGTGCGGATGGTGCCCCTCAACGTCGCGGTCTGCGGAATGACGTTGCGGGCGTTACCGGCATGGAATTCGCAGATCGAGATCACGGCCGATTCCAGCGGATCGACGCTGCGCGCGACGATCGACTGCAAGGCGGTGATCACTTGCGCGCCGACCAGCACAGAATCGACGCATTTGTGCGGACGCGCGGCATGGCCGCCGAGACCTTCGATGTTGATGTCGACCTCGTCGGTTGCCGCCATGATGGCGCCCGGCCGGATCGCAAACGAGCCGACCGGAATGCCCGGACCGTTGTGCATGCCGTAGACCTGCTCGATGCCGAAGCGCTCCATCAGGCCGTCCTTGACCATGGCTGCGCCACCGGCGCCGCCCTCCTCGGCCGGCTGGAAGATCACCACCGCGTCGCCGGCGAAGTTGCGGGTCTCGGCGAGGTAGCGGGCTGCGCCGAGCAGCATCGCGGTATGGCCGTCGTGGCCGCAGGCGTGCATCTTGCCGGGCGTCTTGGAGGCGTAAGGCAGGTTGGTCTGCTCGTCGACCGGCAGCGCGTCCATGTCGGCACGCATGCCGATCACCTTGAGCCCCTCGCCGGCCGGCTTGCTGCCCTTGATCACTCCGACCACACCGGTCTGGCCAAGACCGGTCACGACCTGATCGCAGCCGAACTCGCGCAGCCGATCTGCCACGAATGCTGCGGTGCGGTGGACGTCATACAGCAGCTCTGGATGCTCGTGGATGTCCCGGCGCCAAGCCTGAATATCGGGTTGAAGGTCGGCGACGCGATTCACGATGGGCATGGAGGATCTCAAGCTCTGTTAAAAATGCAGGACTGTCTACCATGCAAGGGCGAGTCCACCCAACCGGCCCAGCTGAGGCCTGGCCCTGCCCGCCCGGCATGGCCGGAATGGCCGGACTTGTCCCGACCCGCCGCGTCTGCCTATTAGGATGGAACGTTAAGTGACCATCCGGGTGGAAACAGAATGCCAAGGCGGCTTGAAGGTGAGTTTGACTATATCGTCGTCGGAGCCGGTACAGCCGGCTGTATCCTCGCCAACCGGCTCTCGGCCGTACCAGGAAACCGCGTTCTCATCCTCGAAGCCGGCGGCGATGACAACTGGATCTGGTTTCACATCCCGGTCGGCTATCTCTTCGCGATCGGCAATCCACGCTCGGACTGGATGTTCAAAACAGAGGCCGAGCCGGGCCTGAACGGCCGCGCACTCGCCTATCCCCGCGGCAAGGTCATCGGCGGCTGCTCGGCGATCAACGCCATGATCTCGATGCGCGGACAGGCCGCCGATTACGACCACTGGCGCCAGCTCGGCTTGACCGGATGGGGCTATGACGACGTGCTGCCGCTGTTCAAGCGGCTGGAAGATCATTTCCTCGGCGCGAGCGAGCACCACGGCGCCGGCGGTGGCTGGCGCATCGAGGCGCCGCGGCTGTCGTGGGATGTCCTCGATGCCGTCGGCGATGCCGCGGAAGAGATGGGCATCAAGCGCATTCCGGATTTCAACACCGGCGACAACGAAGGCACCAGCTATTTCCACGTGAACCAGAAGCGCGGCCGGCGCTGGTCGTCAGCGCGCGGCTTCCTCAAGCCGGCGCTGAACCGGGCGAACCTGCGGCTCGAGAAGCACGTGCTGGTCGACCGCCTCATCATCGAGCAGGGCCACGCCGTCGGCGTGCGTTTCATCCAGAACGGCGAGATCATCGAGGCGCGCGCCAAACGCGAGGTGGTGCTCTCGGCAGGCTCGATCGGCTCGGTGCAGGTGCTGCACCGCTCCGGCATCGGGCCCGCCGACTGGCTGTCGCCGCTCGGCGTCGACATCGTCATGGACAAGCCCGGCGTCGGACGCAATCTGCAGGACCATCTCCAGCAGCGCGCGATCTACAAGGTCGAGGGCGTGCGCACGCTGAACGAGACCTATTACAATCTGTTCCGCCGCGGCATGATGGGGCTCGACTATGCGTTCCGCCGCCGTGGGCCGCTGACGATGGCGCCGTCGCAGCTCGGCATCTTCACGCGCTCCGACGCGACGCGCGCGCGCGCCAATATCCAGTTCCACGTGCAGCCGCTGTCGCTCGACAAGTTCGGCGATCCGCTGCACCGCTTCCCCGCGATCACGGTGAGCGCCTGCAATCTCCAGCCAACCTCGCGCGGCACCGTGCGGCTGCGTTCGGCGAGCCCTGATGAGAAGCCGATCATCGCGCCGAACTATCTGTCGACCGATGACGACCGCCAGGTCGGCGCCGACGCCATCCGCACCACCCGCCGCCTGATGAAGCAACAGGCGCTGGCGAAATATCGCCCGAGCGAATATCTGCCCGGCCCTACCGTCGGCGACGACGACGCCTCGCTCGCCAAGGCTGCCGGCGACATCGGCACCACCATCTTCCATCCCGTCGGCACCGCGAAGATGGGCGCGGCGAACGATCCGATGGCGGTGGTCGACGAGCGCCTGCGCTTCTATGGCCTCGGCGGCCTTCGCATCGTCGACGCGTCCATCATGCCGACGATCACCTCGGGCAACACCAACACACCGACCGCGATGATCGCCGAGAAGGGCGCGACCATGATCCTGGAGGATGCGAAGTAGCGTCTCACCACCATGATCAAACCACACCGCTTTTCAATCGGCCCCGCCGACGCAGAGATCGCCATGCTGCAATGGGGCGAGAGCGGCAAACCACCCGCGCTCCTCGTGCACGGCACCGGCTTCGTCGCCGATGTCTGGGACGAGGTCGCGCGCGATCTCGCCTCGACCTACACCGTCTATGCACTGGACCGCCGCGGCCACGGCGCCAGCCACAAGCCCGGCGCCTATCATTTCCTCGACTATGCCGAGGATGTCTGCCGGGTGATCGATACGCTTGAGCTGCGCGACGTCTACGGCATCGGCCACAGCGCCGGCGCAACCGATCTTCTGCTTGCGGCACAACTTCTGCCGGGACGTTTCACGCGCCTGTTCGTGATGGAGCCGACGGTCATGGACCCGCGCGCGGCACGTTCCGGAGGACTGAACGACGAATCCCTCGCGCGCGTCGAGGGCACGCTGCGCAGGCGCGCCGAGTTCGACAATGCCGACGCCGTGTTCGCGCGCTATCGCACCGCGCCGGCATTTGCGGATTGGACCGAGACGTCGCTGCGCGCCTATGTACGCCACGGCTTCGTCCCGCTCGACAGTGGTCGCGTTCGGCTTTGCTGCACGCCCGAGATCGAGTCGGCGATCCTGCGTCCGATCTACGAGGCGATGGAGCAGGTCTATGCTGGTGATGCCCGCGGCAATCCGTTCGGCGGGCTCGCCGGGATCGATTGCCCGGTGCGCGTCACGACCGCCGCGAAATCGGGGCCGATCTACCAGGAGATGGCGCGACGGGCCGTATCGCTAATTCCGCGCGTCAGCACGATGGTCTTCGAGGGCGCCGGGCACTGCGTGGCCCAGGAAGTGCCGGCGCGCGTGGTGGAAGCCGTGAGAGAGTTCGCGAAGTAACTCTCGTGCCCCGGACGCGCTGCAGTGAAACGCTGCCGCGCAGAGCCGGGGCCCATCTCACCGTGTACCGTGCGGCTTCCTGAGTCCCGGCTCTGCGGCGCACCGCCAAGAGGCGCTGCACCGCGTCCGGGACACGAGATCGACCTCACGAAAACGTCATCGCAACCGGGAATAAGCCCCTCCCTCCTCCAATCACCTCCCCGAAGCCCAATTCCGGGCGAGAGGAGCTGAGCGATGAGCGGACACGATCACGGCGAGGACGGCGTCAGCCGCCGCAAGGTGCTGGAGTGCATGACCTGGGCCGGCACCGGGGTGCTCTGGACCATCACCGGCGGCGTACCGCGCTCGCTCGGCATCATCGATTCCGCGCAAGCCGCGACCGCGGCGGCACCCGGCATGACCTTCCTCCAGATCAGCGACAGCCATGTCGGCTTCGACAAGCCGGCCAATCCCAATGCGCTCGGCACGCTGGAGGAAGCCGTCGCCAAAATCAACGCGATGCCGACGAAGCCGTCCTTCATGATTCACACCGGGGACATCACCCACCTGTCGAAGGCCGCCGAATTCGACAATGCCGACCGCATCATCTCGCAGAGCAAGCTCGACGTGCACTACGTGCCGGGCGAACATGACTTCCTCGACGAGGACGTGAAGTTCTATCGCGAGCGCTACGGTCGCGGCACCAAGGGGGCGGGCTGGTATTCCTTCGATGCCGGCGGCGTGCACTTCATCGGCCTCGTCAACGTCGTCGATCTCAAGGCCGGCGGCCTCGGCAATCTCGGCGCAGAGCAACTCGCCTGGCTCGAGGACGACCTGCGCGGCAAGTCGAAATCGACACCCATTGTGCTCTTTGCTCACATCCCGCTCTGGACCGTCTACCCCGAATGGGGCTGGGGCACCGAGGACGGCGGCCGCGCGCTCGAATACGTCAAGGGCTTTGGCTCGGTCACCGTGCTGAACGGTCACATCCACCAGGTGATGCAGAAGGTCGAGGGCAACGTCACCTTCCACACCGCGCGCTCGACCGCGTTCCCGCAGCCCGCACCGGGGACCGCGCCCTCGCCCGGACCGATGAAGGTCGAGGACGCCAGGCTCCGCGCCATGCTCGGCGTTGCCAGCGTCAACTTCAAGCAGAACGAGCAGCGGCTCGCGATCATCGACACGCCGCTGCAAGGCTGAACGGAAATTGACAATGAAGACACTCACTCGCCGCGACTTCGGTGTCGCTGTGGCCGCGGCCATCCTGTTGCCCGCAACAGCCGCCCGTGCCGACGACATGGAAGTCCACATCGACAATTTCGTATTCCAGCCGGCCGAGCTCACGGTCAAGGTCGGCACCACCGTGACCTGGACCAACCGGGACGACATTCCGCACACCGTGGTGTCGGCCGGCAAGTTCAGGTCAAAGACCCTGGACACCGACGACAAGTTCTCCTTCACCTTCACCAATGCGGGCGACTACAAATATTTTTGTTCGTTGCACCCGCACATGACGGGGATGATCAAGGTTGAGTAACGCATCCAACCAAGGCATCAACGTCTTGCCCGGCCGGTGGTCCCACGCCGGCCGGGCTCGTGTGCCCTCGGTCACACATGCCGACCAGACGAGCCTGGACGAGACGACGCGACGCGCAGAACAAGAGGCAAAGCGAGGAGCGATGCCCGCCATCGACGATCTGCAGAAGGCACAGCGCTTCCGCGAGGCGGCGCTGCCCTATCTCGACGACGTCTACACGCTCGCGCGCTATCTGCTGCGCGACGCCTCCGACGCCGAGGATGCGGTGCAGGAGTGCTATCTGCGTGCGCTGAAGCATTTCGACAGCTACCGCGGGCCTGCGATGAAGCCGTGGCTGTTCGCGATCCTGCGCAACGTCTGCAACGCCGAATATGCGCGGCGCGCGCACAGGCACAGCGCGATCGAGGACACGCCCGGCGCCGCCGAGCAGACGCCGATATGGCAGGAGAGCGAAGCGAGCCCTGAAACCGAGGTGCTGCGCAGCCGCGATGCCGGTGCGATCCGCAAGATGATCGACGCGCTCGCCGAACCGTTCAAGGAAACATTCGTGCTGCGGGAGATCAACAACCTGTCATATCGTGAAATCGCCGAGGCCGCCGGCGTGCCCGTCGGCACCGTGATGTCTCGCCTCGCCCGCGCCCGCGCCATGCTGCGCGCGGCCTGGACGGCGGAAGAGGAGCAAGCAAGATGACCTGCGACGAAGCAAATATTCTGCTTCACGCGCTGCTCGACAACGAGCTCGATGCCGGCCACGCGCGCGAGGTCGAGACCCACATCGCCAGCTGCCCGGCCTGCGCTGCGGAATTCGCCGCACAACGCGAGATGCAGCGCGTGCTCGCCGACACCAATCTGCGCTACAGCGCGCCGGCTGGTCTGCGCAGCCGGATCGAGGCTTCGCTGCCACAGCCGCAACGCCAACCGACCCGGCGCTCCGTGCTGCGAGGCTTTGCGATGGGCTCGGCGGTCTCCGCGCTCGCCGCTTCCGGCGTCGTCGCGGTGGTGCTGCGCCAGGACGACCAGCAGCGCATCCTGTCGGAGGTCGTCTCCGCGCATCTGCGCTCGCTCCAGGCCGGCCATCTCATCGACGTGGTCTCCACCGACCAGCACACCGTCAAGCCGTGGTTCAACGGCAAGCTCGATGTCGCTCCGCCCGTGATCGATCTCACCGCGCAGGGCTTTACGCTGGTCGGCGGCCGGCTCGACTATATCGACGCCCGCGCCATCGGCGCCGTTGTCTACAAGCGCCGGCAGCACGTGATCAACCTGTTCGTATCGCAGACCACGAGCACCGAACACCGGCCGCCGAAGACCCAGACCATGCAGGGCTTCAACTGCCGCCGCTGGGGCGAGCGCGGCCTGAACTTCTGGGCCGTCAGCGATATCGGCGGCGATGAGCTCGCCGAGTTCGTCGACAAGTTCGAGGCGGCGATGAAGGCGAATGTGGAGGGATAGTCGGTCGCATCGCTGTCGGGAGCTCGCGCAACGCGCTCTCATTGCTGCGGAGGGAAGCGCTCAAAGACCGGAAGTTCATGGGCCAGCTCCATCCAGGGCAACCGCTCGGCGACCTGGATATGCATCATAGCCGGAACGGCATCGGCCTCATCAAACGTGCCGCTCTGAATGTCGATGATACCGGGCAGCATGTTTTCGTTGATGTAGAAAAGTCCAGTGCCACATTCGGCGCAGAAGTGCCGTCGTCCGTGCTCAGACGAACGATAGATCTTCGGTTGGCCCTGCACCACCTTGACTGCCTCAAGCGGATACATGACCCAGCCGACCATCGGTGCGCCAGAATGGCGACGGCAATCCGCGCAATGACAGAGCGCGTGAACCATCACGTCGCCGTTCACCTCGTAGCGAATCTTTCCACAATGGCAGCCGCCGGTCGCATGCATCGCCCGCTCCTCTCCCTAGGAAGTTTATTGCGGAGGAAGTGGGGGCTGCTTCAAGGCTCCGTGAGGGAGACTGCTACAGCAGGTCGCACCTAGCGACCCTGCGCCGCGGCTGCGCTAGGCCGACCGGCGCACCGCGTTGTCCACCAGCGTCTTGCCGAGCGACCAGATCGCACCGGGGACCTTATGGCTGCCGGCGATGACGTCGTCGAACGCCTTCTCGATCCAGTTGCAGTCTTCTTCGGTGATCGTGAGCGGCGGCAGCAGCTTGATGGTGTGGCTGCCATGACCGGCGACTTGCGTGAGGATCTTGTGATCCTTGAACAGCGGCACGGTGATGAGCTGGCAGAACAGGCCCTTGTTGGCGGCCTCCAGCACATTCCACGAAGCCCGCAGGCGCAGCGATTTCGGTGGTCCGAACTCGATGCCGATCATCAGGCCCTTGCCGCGCACTTCCTTCAGCAGTTCGTAGCCGGGCACCATGCGCGTCAGCGCGAGGCGCAGCTCGGCGCCACGCTTGGCGGCGGACTCGATGAGCTTCTCGGACTCCATGACGTCGAGCGTGGCAATGCCCGCGGCCATCGCAAGGTCGTTTTTCGAGAAGGTGGAGCCATGCACCACGGCCCGGTCCATCTGGTTAAAGATCTTGTCGAAGATGGCCTTGCGCGTCAGCACCGCGCCAACAGGCACATGGCCGCCGGACAGCGACTTCGACAGCAGCACCATGTCGGGCTCGACGTTCCAGTGCTCGACCGCGAGGAAGCGGCCGGTGCGGCCCATGCCGGTCTGGATCTCGTCGGCGACGAACAGCGTGCCGTATTTCTTGCAGAGCGCGGCTGCGCCGGGCAGGAACTCGTCCGTGGGCATGTTGACGCCCTTGCCCTGGATCGGCTCGACGACGAAAGCCGCGACCTCGCGCGAGGCCAGCGCCTTTTCGAGCGCGGCCAGGTCATTGAACGGGATCGAGGTGCAGCCTGGCAGCAGCGGTTCGAAGCCGGTGCGGAAATTCGAATCACCCGTCAGCGACAGCGCGCCATAGGTCAGGCCGTGATAGCCATGGGCGCAATAGACGATGCCGGGGCGGCCAGTCGCGCCTCGCGCGAACTTGATCGCCGCTTCGACGCATTCGGCGCCGGAATTGGCGAAGAACGCCTTGTCGAGATAGGGGACGTACTTCAGGAGCCGTTCGGCGAGCACGCCGGCGAGCACTGAGACGTCGAACTGGACCAGATTGGGCAGGTCGGCATCGAGCACGCTCTTGAGCGCCTCGCGCATGACGGGATGATTGCGCCCGATCGCAAACACGCCAAAGCCGGACAACAGGTCGAGATAGCGCGCGCCGTCGCGATCGTAGAGGTACTGCCCCTGCCCCTTCTGGAAGCCGACATCGTAACCGATGGTCTTGAGAACCCGAACGAACTGCTCGTTCAGATACCGATTATGCAGGGCGCTGCGCTGGGCCTGACGGTCCGCGAATAGCTGAGACATGTCTGGATTTTGGCTTTGCATCCGCTACATACTTCGATTGAGGACCGTCTCGTCAACTGAAAACGGTGAGTAACTGAAAACGGTCTGTGCGGCCTTTTGCCCTTTTTCGGACCATCTTCGCAAGCACAGCTTTAGCCCATGTTGCACTGCCGAGGAACTATCATGCGTTTGGCCCTTTACACCGGAATATTACTGGCAGGCGGTTACACCTGCCTGACACCTGCGCTTGCCGCCGATCCCACCGGCGACTGGCGGGTCGCCGACGGCGTCGCCAACATTCGCGTTGCCCAATGCAATGGCAGCATGTGGGGCGCGGTTTCCTGGGAAAAGCAGCCCGGTGGACGCGACGAATACAATCCGGATGCATCAAAAAAGAACAGGCCGACGCTCGGCATGGCGACCCTGATCGACATGAAGAAGAAGCCCGGCATCGATCAGTGGGAGGGGCAGGTCTACAATGCGAAAGATGGCCAGCTCTACAGCGCGACCATCACGCCGGCCGGGGCCGACCAGCTCGAAATCAAGGGCTGCGTGATGGGCTTTCTCTGCGGCGGCGAGACCTGGACCCGGGTCGGTCCTCCGATTCCCTTGAGCCCCTCGAACGCGATGGCCAAGGGCGCGCCCAAGCCCGGTACACCTCCTAAAGCTGCAGGCACGACGGTTGCCGCAGCGGCGCCTGCCCCCGCGGCCCCGAAGGCCGCCACTGCGGCCAAGCCCGGTCAGAAGGGCGCCGCCGACCCGGTCGGCGACATCTGCCTACTCCCTGAGATTGCGGGGTTTGCCCATTAGGGCCGGCTGAAACAGCAACACCGCGGCAAGCGTCGTCACCAGCGAGAGCGCGAGCAGCTTGCCCATGCTGGACGTGCCGGGATGGCTCGACAGCCACAGGCTGCCGAACGCCGTCGCCGTGGTCAACGCACTGAAAAAGATCGCACGCGTCAGGCTGGTCTGAAGCAGATTTGTTCTGCCCGAGCGCCACGCCACGACATAGTAGATCTTGAAGGCGACGCCGACGCCGAGCAGCAGCGGGAACGCGACGATATTGGCGAAGTTGAGCGGCAGGCCGATCAACACGCAAATCTCGAGCGTCACCGCGCCCGCAACCAGCAGCGGCACCAGCGTCATCAGCACGTCGACGAAACGCCGCAGCGTGACCCACAGCAGAAGGCCAATCACCAGCAGCGCGTAGATGCCGGCGTGGATGAATGCCTTCACCACGGTGTCGCCGGATTTAAGGATCGAGACCGGTCCGCCGATCGCGGTCGGCTCGGCAATGAGCACGGCCGCCGCAAATTTGCGCAGCGTGTCGTTGTCGTTGGGATCGCCCTTCGGCTGCGCCTCGACGCGAATGATGCCGTCCTTGCTCTTCCAGGCGCTGACGAGTTCGGGGGGCAGTGAGTTCAGAGTGACCGGCCCGGCCTGCATCGCGTTCCTGAGCTGGTCGAACACGATCTTCAGCGGCGTGACGAACACGTCCTGCGCCTTGTTGCGCGTGGCCTCGTCGCCATCGGCGAGCTTCTGAAGCGCATCCGCCAGCCGGCGCGAGGCGACCGCGCCGGGGCCCTTGTCGTCACCCGCGGTCCTGCGCAGATTGTCGACCGAGGACTTCAGCGAATCGACGTTTTCCTTGTCCGTGGGCGCGGCGTCCACCTGGTCAGGATTGAGCGCGGGGTTCAGCACCTTGGCGCCCTGCGCGATCAGCTTCAGCTTCGGCTGCTGGTCCTCAGGCACGAAGCTGTCGAGCGACATCACCCGCAGCACCTCCGGCACCTTCTCCAGCTTCGCCTCGACTTGTCTCGCCTGCTCTTCCGACGTGGTCATCACGTTGATGGCATTGGCGCCGGTGTTCGGATCCTTGCGCAGGTCGAGGAAGGTCGCGATCGATTCCGCCTTCGGGTTGCGCAGGTTCATCGGGTTGAAGTCGAACTTCAGGAAGTAGAGCAGCGGCAGGCCGGCGACCGCCAGTAGCAGCGTGCCACCGACAACCAGAACGCGGTGGGTCTCAAGGAAGTGATCGAGCGGCGCCAGGAAGGCGTAGCCGACCGGCTCCTGCTCACCGGGCGGGTTCAACAGCTTCAGCATCGCGGGCAGTACCGTGATGCTGGAGAGGAACGCCACCAGCATGCCGACGCCGGCGATCTGGCCGAGCTCCGAGATGCCCTTGTAATCGGTCGGCAGGAAACAGAGGAAGCCGGCCGCGGTCGCCATCGCTGCCAGCGACAGCGGCACCGCGGAGCGCTTGGCTGCAAGCACCAGCGCGCCGGAGAGATCGTCGTGCTTGTAGCGCTCCGAGCGGTAGCGGACGCTGTACTGGATACCGAAATCGACGCCCAGTCCCACGAACAGCACGGCGAACGCGATCGACAGCAAGTTGAACGAGCCGACCATCATCAGGCCGGCAGCGGTCGTCAGCGCAAGGCCGACGAAGAGATTGACGAATACCGCGAAGATGATCTTCGACGAATGCAGCGCCATCCACAGGATCAGCAGCACGACGAGAACAGTGCCGACACCGTTGACGACGGCGCCTTCCTGGACGGTAGCGTACTCCTCGTTGGCAATCGGGACCGGGCCCGTCAGCCGCACCCGCGCCTGGTATTTGGTCGCGAAATCCAAATCGGCCGCAGCCTTGCGAATCGCATCGGTGGCGCCCTTGCCGGGCTCCAGCGCGTTGTAGTCGAGGATCGGCTTGAACTCGATGAATGCGCGCTTGTCGGAATCCGACAGCGGCTCGTCGCTGACGAGCTCGCGCCAGGAGAAGCTCGCATTGCCCTTGTTGAGCACCGTCTCCACCGTCTGGGCGATCTGGTTGAAGGGCCGCGCGGTGTTGTCGAGCTTGACCTGGCCGCGCTTGACGCCGGCAAGTCCCGTTTCCAGCGCGCCGGTCAGGCCGCGGATCGAGGGGTCGCCCGCCATGATCTCGATCAGTGGCGCCGCGGACTCGAACTGGCTCGTGGTCTTGGCGACCTCGTCAGTCGGCAGGAAAAGCAGACCGTTCTTCTCGAAGAACTCGCCGGTGCCGAGCTGTTGCATCGACTGGAAGTCGGTCTTGTTGTCCTTCAGCTTCGCGAACAGCGCGTCCGACGCCGCGGTCGCCATTTCGGGCGTCCTTGCCTCGACGACCGCGAGAATCGTCGCGTCGCGGTCGAAGGCGCGGTCGAATTGCTGGTCGCGCTGGCGCCAGTCCAGATTTTGGGCAATCAGCGAATTGATGTCGGTGTTGATGGCGAAGTGCTGCGATGTGTAATAGCCGGCCCCCACCGACAGCAGGAGACCGAGAACGACGACGAGGGAGGCAAACCGGGTGCAGGCCCTGACGATGGCAACGACGACGCTTTGCAGCACTTCTTTTCTTTCTGCTGTTAACAGCTTGCCGGAAACGCCCGCTGTTTATCGGAGTTCCCGGGCGAAACCTATTGATGTTTTGAGTGGCAGTCGCCGGAACAAGGTTCGAGGTAAACGGCGGCGAGCCATGAAAAAATCATTGCGGGCGGTCGGTATAGCCGGGAAGTTGAGGCGGCAAAGTGGCGAAGGGATGAGCACAAATGTCGCCATTTTGCCCACAGCAGGGTCTGTACTATAACACCACAAAATTGAGCCGAAACGGAACCCGGGTTTCATCCCACCTTTCCTTTCTGCCGATTTTTTGACACAAATTGCTGTGCCTCCATGCGCTGGGGCCCAGTTGGGGTGGGCGGTTACCGTGTGTGCGAAACCAATGGTGCGGTTATTGCAGCTCTTTGGGCAGTATCCGGTTGCCGCCGGGGACCTGAGAAGCGGATTGGTGCAACTTGCGTGATGGGCGTCCTATGGAAGTTTATCTAGCGCAGCCGCGCGGCTTTTGCGCAGGCGTGGTGCGTGCGATCGAGATCGTGGAACGGGCGCTGGAGAAGTACGGCCCGCCCGTCTACGTGCGCCATGAGATCGTGCACAACAAGTACGTGGTCGAGAGCCTGAAGAACAAAGGCGCAATCTTCGTCGAGGAGCTGTCCGAGGTTCCGCCGAAGGCTGTGACCGTTTTCAGCGCCCATGGCGTCGCCCGCAGCGTCGAGGAAGAGGCCGCCGCGCGGGACCTTCCGGTGCTCAATGCCACCTGCCCCCTGGTCACGAAAGTTCACAATCAGGGGAAGCGCTACATCGCCCGGGGCCGCACCCTGATCCTGATCGGGCATGCCGGCCACCCCGAGGTCGAGGGCACCATGGGCCAGGTTCCCGCCCCCGTGCTTCTGGTTCAGAGCGTTGAAGAGGTTAACGCCCTGACCCTGCCGGCAGATACGCCAGTGGCCTACATCACCCAGACCACCCTGTCGGTGGACGACACCAAGGACATTATTGCGGCCCTCCAGGCCCGCTTTACAGATATTCAAGGCCCCGATATCCGGGATATCTGCTATGCGACACAGAACCGCCAATCTGCGGTAAGGGACTTGAGCAAGCTGGTCGACGTGATCCTGGTGGTGGGCGCTGCCAACAGTTCGAACTCGAACCGGCTCCGCGAAATCGGCACTGAGGCCGGCGTCGCGAGTTATTTGATTGCCGACGGCAGCAAGCTCAATCCGGAATGGTTGAAAGATGCCAGGACCGTCGGCGTCACGGCCGGCGCTTCGGCGCCCGAGGTGCTCGTGGATGACGTGATCGAAGCGATGCGGCGGATCGGACCGGTCAAGGTCCAGGTTTTGCCGGGTCGCGAGGAAAACATCGAATTCCGGCTTCCGGCTCAATTGGCTGCGAGCTGACCCACCCGAATTCCAAGCCCAGAAAGAAACTTTGTAATGGCTATCCCCTTCTTCAAGGAAATGCGTATCGGCGCCTATCTGCTCAAGCAGAAAATGCTCGGCCGCAAACGCTATCCGCTCGTGCTGATGCTGGAGCCGCTGTTTCGCTGCAACCTCGCCTGCGTCGGCTGCGGCAAGATCGATTACCCGGATGCGATCCTCAACCGCCGCATGACGGCGCAGGAGTGCTGGGACGCGGCCGACGAGTGCGGCGCGCCGATGGTCGCCATTCCCGGCGGCGAGCCGCTGATCCACAAGGAGATCGGCGAAATCGTGCGCGGCCTCGTGGCGCGCAAGAAGTTCGTCTCGCTCTGCACCAACGCGCTGCTGCTGGAGAAGAAGCTCGACCTGTTCGAGCCCTCGCCCTACCTGTTCTTCTCCGTGCATCTGGACGGCCTCAAGGACCATCACGACAAGGCCGTGTCGCAGAAGGGCGTGTTCGACCGCGCCGTCTCCGCGATCAAGGCAGCCAAGGCGCGCGGCTTCACCGTCAACGTCAACGCCACCATCTTCGACGGCCACCCGGCCGAGGAGATCGCGAAATTCCTCGACCTCACCGTCGAGCTCGGTGTCGGCGTCTCGATGTCGCCGGGCTACGCCTATGAGCGCGCGCCGGACCAGGAGCACTTCCTCAACCGCACCAAGACCAAGAAGCTGTTCCGCGACGTCTTCGCGATGGGCAAGGGCAAGAAGTGGAACTTCATGCATTCCGGCCTGTTCCTCGACTTCCTCGCCGGCAACCAGGAATACGAGTGCACCCCGTGGGGCATGCCCGCGCGCAACATCTTCGGCTGGCAGAAGCCCTGCTACCTGCTCGGTGAAGGCTACGCCAAGACTTTCAAGGAGCTGATGGACACCACCGACTGGGAAACCTACGGCACCGGCAAGTACGAGAAGTGCGCCGACTGTATGGCCCATTGCGGCTACGAGCCGACCGCCGCGACCGCGGCGCTCAACAACCCGATCAAGGCGATGTGGGTGTCGCTGCGCGGCATCCGGACCACGGGTCCGATGGCGCCGGAGATCGACATGAGCAAGCAGCGTCCGGCGCAGTACATCTTCTCGGCCGAAGTGCAGAAGCGCCTGTCGGAGATCCGCAAGGACGAAGCCGCGGCTGCACAGGAGAAGGCCGCGCGGAAGGCTTCGACGGCGGCGTAAGCGCGACAGCAAGTTCGAGCGAACAAGGCCCGGTCGCGATGGCGACCGGGCCTTTTCTTTTTCGGCGCAAGCGTATTCGGCGGGCCGGCCGGAGTGATCGCGGAGGCCAAGCCCCTGCCCTCTGATTGACTGGCCGGGAGCCCTTCTGCAAAAAATGAAAAACAACCCCATGCACAGTAGAACCACGATCGCTGGCCGACATAGGACCAGCTCCGTCAAGCTATTGCCGCAGCGAGTAAATCAGCCGCAAACCGGCGAGCATCGCAGCACGGGTCATTTTCGCAGCCAGACGCGCCGCCAGCCAACGCGATTCAGAGCCCGCGCGAATTCGAGTTTTACGAAATCCGTTTGACGCGTCGGGCAAAACAGTGGCACTATGCCATCGTGCCTGCTTGGCGCAGCCCGGGTCAGTTGCCGAGGCTGAATGACCTTGTAGGTGCTGACCTTGAGGAGACCGCCCACGCCGTCATTGCGCTGATGACACGTCGCTCAGAGCCGCTCCCGTGCCGTATTGAACCCACGAATAATCACCACGACGCAGTTGTTGGAATGCAGATCAATCACCATGCGCCATCGTCGCCTCCTCGCGGTCAAAAGCGATTCGTTGATTGCGAACTCGCTTTAGCTCCACCACCCCGCGGTCGCGGAGGCCGGCCAATGGGTGTCACTAGTTGGTCATATCGCAATACGTCGCCGTAGTCCCACTCGATGGGTGAACCTGACGCCAGCGACCAACCACAGGCTGCGAGGACTGCGCACATGTGGCTCAGCAGTGACAGCATTTTTGCGTCTGCCGTGGTCTAGTCGCGGCGACCACGGCGCCAGCTAACCTCAGGATACGAAATTGAAAAGAATTGCTTTCGCCGCGCTCGCAGCGCTGGCGGCCACCTCCGCGTCGGCTGCCGACATGGCTGCTTCCAACTATACGAAAGCGCCAGCGATGGCCGCCGTCGCAAGTTGGACCGGCTTCTATGCCGGCCTCAACGTTGGCTATGGGTTCAATGATCCGGTTGCGACCTTTACGGCGAATGACGTCGTCTCCAATTCGATCATTGGAAACGTCGGTACGGCCGCATCGCCGGTCGCCTACGACGTCAAGGGTGTTCTCGGCGGCGCGCAGGCTGGTTACAATTGGCAGGTATCGCCGAACTGGTTGATCGGCTTTGAGGCGGATTTTCAGGGCAGCGACATCAAGGGATCTGCGGCGTCTCCCTACGCGGTTATCGGGCGACCGGGTCAGATCGAAGCGCAACAGAATGTCGAATGGTTCGGAACGCTTCGCGCGCGCGCCGGATTGCTCGCGACCAGCAAGCTGCTCGTCTACGGCACCGGCGGCTTCGCCTACGGATCGGTCCGCGAAGATTCCATTCTCAGCAACACGATCGGTTTCACCGCCGTGGCGGGAGGTGGTGGCGTGAGCGCTGTCTGCGCGGCTGCGGCAGCCTGCTACACGGGACCAACGACCAAAATCCTGACCGGCTACGCGGTGGGCGGCGGATTTGAGTACGCCACCTGGCGAAACGTTTCCTTGAAGGCCGAGTATCTCTACGTCAATCTCGGAAGCAGCAACATCACATCAACGGCGCCTGCGACTCCTGGTACGACGGCTTCGACCATCGGCACGCACTTCAGTGATCTCGACTTTCATGTCGTGCGCGTCGGCGCCAACTATCACTTCTGACGTCTTCATTGATGAATTGAAAGCCCGGCCTCAGCGCCGGGCTTTTTGTTGGCAGCACTGGCGGCTGTAAGCGAGAACAGCAGCACGGACGAAAAAGGCCCGATCGCCATTGGCGACCGGGCCCTTTCATTCGTCAGATCGGCGAACCCGCTCAGGCCGCCTTCGACACCATCGGCTCGCTCTCGATCAGCTCGGTGCCGATCAGAAAATCGCGGCAGCCGCGCAAGGAGCGCAGCGCGCGGTTGAAGTCGATGCCGGTCGAGACCAGCGCATGCAGCGTGGCCGGATTGCGGACGATGCCGCGCAGGACGGCGGCGAGGTCGATCTGGCCGTTCGGCTTGATGGCGGCGCGGGCGAGCGCCGGCAGCGCGCGGTGGGCGGGATCGCTGATGACGCGGACCGCGGCGAACGGCAAGCCGGCCTCGGCGGCGTAGGCGGCCGCGATGTGGCTTTCCATGTCGACGGCGGAGGCCCCTGTCTCCGAATGCAGCGCCGCCTTGCCGGAGCGCCCGGTGACCACTTCCTCGGCGCCGGCGAGGCTGCCGCGCACCACGCGGCGGCGGCCCGACGTCAGGCGGTCGATCAGGTCGTTGCCGAGCGACAGGCCGGCGGCCCAGCGGGTATCGCCGGAGAGCACTTCGGTCGCCAGCACGACGTCGCCGGAGCGCAGCGTCGGGTCGAGCCCGCCGGCCACGCCAAACGAGATCACGCCGCGAATCGTATTGGGATCGAGCACCGTCAGGAGCGCCCGCAACTGGGTCGGGCTGCTCGACGAGCAAATGACCGCCATTCCGGGCCCGGCCGCGATGCGGGCCTCCTGAACCAGTCCGGTCACAATCAAGATGGGCCGCGGATCAATGGCATTGCCCGCGGTAAGATAGTCCCCCGTCCCCAAAGTCACATTCCGACCCCTACCACCCTGCTGTTGGTGTTCCGCAAGTTCCGATACCGCGCCAACGCCCACAGCGGGAAGAACTTTGGGTAACCATGATATCGAAGGTAGAATACACGAGGAAAGCCTGTGGCGGTGTACCGCTGCTCGTCCCACAGTCCTTTTTTGTTCTGTGTTGCAATCAGGTACTCCACCCCGCGGGCGACGGCCGGGTGATCAACCTCGCCAGCGGCCATCAGGGCAAGCAAGGCCCATGCCGTTTGCGAGGCGGTCGAGGGAGCGGCCTCCCAGCCCTTGTAGTCCAGCCGGTAGCTGACGGCATCCTCGCCCCAACCGCCGTCCTTGTTCTGGATCGAGGCCAGCCAAGCGGCGGCCTTGCGCATCATGGGGTCGTCGTGGCGGATGCCGGCCATGTTGAGGGCGCAGAGCACCGACCAGGTTCCGTAGATGAAGTTCATGCCCCAGCGGCCGTACCAGGACCCCTCGGGGTGCTGGGTCTTCCTGAGATAGGCGACCCCGGCGGCCACGTGCTTGCTGGTCTTCTCGGTCTCGCCGAGCTGGGCCAGCATCGAGATGCAGCGGGCGGTGACGTCCTCGGTCGGCGGATCGAGCAGCGCGCCGTGGTCGGAGAACGGGATGTTGTTCAGATAATATTCGAGGTTGTTGACGTCGAAGGCGGCCCAGCCGCCGTCGTCGCTCTGCATGCCCTCGATCCACTCCCGGCCGCGGTCGATCGCGGCGTCATAACCGGCGACGCCGTGCTCCCGGCGCATGCGGTCCATCGACATCACCACGACAGCGGTGTCGTCGAGATCGGGATAATGGGCGTTGTTGTACTGGAAGGCCCAGCCGCCCGGGCGCACGTCGGGCCGCTTCACGGCCCAGTCGCCCTTGACCTCGAGCTCCTGCTTCGGGATCAGCCAGTCGAGGCCTTGCCTCGCCGCAGGCACCGCCTTGTCACCCCCGGCTTCCAGCAATGCGTGGGCGGTCAGGGTCGTGTCCCACACCGGCGAGACGCAGGGCTGGCAGTAAGCCTCGTCGTCGCCAATCACCAGCAGCTTGTCGATGCCCCGGCGCGTGATCGCGCGCGGCGGGTAGTTCTCGTCCTTGCCGAGCGCGTCATACATCATGACGATGTTGGCCATGGGCGGATAGATCGCGCCCATGCCGTCCTCGCCGTTCAGGCGCTCCTCGGTGAAGGCGAGCGCCGCATCGATCGCGCGCTTGCGCAGGCTCTTCGGAAACATCGGCTCGACCACGCGCAAAATCCCGTCGAGCGCGCGGAACAGCACGAACCAGGCCATGCTCTGGTGCGGCGCCTTCGCCGTCATGCCGATCGAGCGCGGATCCTGCAGGAACAATTCGTCGATGCCGACGCCCTTCGGATTCTTCGCACGCGGCTTGAGCGCGGCGAGAACCATCAGCGGCACCATCGTGGTGCGCGCCCAGTAGGAGATCTTGTTGAGGTGGAACGGCGACCAGAACGGCAGCAGCACGATCTCGATCGGCAGCACCGGCACCGCGCGCCAGGTCGTGACGCCGAACATCGCCAGCATGAAGCGCGTGAAGACGTTGCTGTTGATGGCGCCGCCGCGGGCGTGCATCGCCTCGCGCGCGCGCACCATGTGCGGCGCGTCGACGGAATCGCCGATCATCTTCAGCGCGAAATAGGCCTTCACGCTGGCGCTCATGTCGAACTCGCCGTCATGCACCAGCGGCCAGCCGCCATGGGCGCCCTGGACGCGGCGAAGATAGTTGCCGATCTTGGCTTCGAGCACGGTGTCGACGGGCTCGGCGAGGTAATGGCGCAGCAGGATGTACTCGGCCGGAATCGTGCAGTCGGCCTCGAGCTCGAACACCCAATGGCCGTCCGGCTGCTGGAAGCCGATGACGCCTTGCGTCGCCGACGCAATGCTCGATTCCAGGACCTTCGATTCCAAGATCCTCGATTCTTGTGCTTCGCGGCTGGTCGCGTTCACGGAATCCATCTCGCTCGATTGCTCCGATAGTCGATTGAAATTGACCGGGACATTTGCCCGTCAGGGCCGCTCGTCACTATCCCTCTCAGGATCCTTTGGCGGCCAAAACCAGATCGGCGGCGCGATCACCGGACCGGACCGATCCCTCGATGGTTGCAGGCAATCCCGTAGCAGTCCAGTCGCCGGCGAGGAACAGGTTTTTCAGCGCGGTGACCGGCCCCGGACGCAGGGCATTCTGGGCCGGCGTGGCGGCGAAAGTGGCCCGGCGCTCGCGCACGATCTGCCAAGGGGGCAACGGCGGCGGCACGTCGCCGGACACTCCGCCCGCCTTGCAGACGTCGTTCCAGATCGCCTGCGCGAGTTCCTCGCGCGGCATATCGACCAGCCGATCGCCGTTGCTGATGGTGACGGAGAGGCGGTTGGGGAAGGCGAACAGCCATTCCACGATGCTGCCGATCACGCCGAGGATCGGCGGCGAACCCTGCGGCGGCTCAAAGCGGAAATGCGCATTCACGATGGCGCGGAATTCGGTCGGCGTCTTCAGGCCCGGCAGCAGGCTGGAGGCGGCGCGCGGCGGCACCGCCATCACGACGACATCGCCCTCACCGACCTGGATCACATCCTCGCCGCCAAAGTTCAGCGCGCCGACCTTGCCGTCGGTGGTCGCAAACGAGCGCAGCTCATGGCCGAGCTGAACGCTGTGGCCCCGCTCGCCTAAGAATTTCACCGCAGGCTCGATCAGCACGGTGCTGAGCCCCTCGCGGGCGATCAGCGGGCGGCACGCCTGCCCGCCGGCAAGCAACGTCTCGCGCACGATCGCGCCGGCAAGCCCCGCCGAACCCTCGGGCGGATCGACGTTGAGCGCCGCCAGCAGCAGCGGCTGCACCAAGCGCTGATAAAGCACGCCTTCGGTCGGAATCGACTTGCCGACCAGTGTCTGCTCCGACGCCCAGATCAGCGGCGCCAGCTTGAGATAATCGGTGAGCCCGGTGTCGGGAACGCGGCGGCTCTCGTCGAGCACCCAGGTCGGCAGCCGGCCCTTGCCGAGATCGATCTGCCAGCGCTGCCCGGTCGTGAGGTCGACAAAGGGAAACTGCGCGCTTTCGGGACCAACGAGGCCGGCCTCGGTGCCAATCGAACGGGCATAGGCGCGCGCGTGGCTGTTGCCCGATAGCAGCAGATGATTGCCGTTGTCGATGGTGAGACCGGTGGCGCCGTCGAAATAGGAGCGGCAGCGGCCGCCGGCCTGCTGCGTCGCCTCGTGCACAGCGACCTTGAAGCCGGCATTGGCGAGCCGCACGGCGGCGGAGAGGCCGGAAATTCCGGCACCGATGATGTGAGCTGTGTGTTGCATCAGATGAAAGCGTAACGAAGCAGGATCAGTATGCGTGTGATCTTCGACACACGCACCGGCTCGCGCGGCGCGTTGAAGCCGCGCGCGATCAGCAGATCCAGAATGGCGTGATAGTATTTCGACATGATCCGCGGCGCGCGCACCGCGCGGCGCTTGTTGCGGTTCATGATCTCGTCCGACTGCTCGAAATGCGTCTTCGCGCGCTGTGCCAGCGGCAGGCAGACCTTCGCCAGCGCGCGCTCCATGATCACGCGGTTCGGATCGTTGGAGGTGATGCCGGCATGCAGCAGCGCCTCACGCGGCAGATAGAGCCGGCCGAGGCCGGCGTCCTCGTCGATGTCGCGCAGGATATTGGTGAGCTGGAGCGCGCGGCCAAGATGATGGGCGAGCAGGATGCCGTCCTCTTCAGGCAGGCCAAACACCCGCACCGACAATCGTCCCACAGCGCTGGCGACGCGATCGCAGTAAAGATCGAGCGTCGCCATGTCGGGCGCGCGGATGTCTTGCGGCACGTCCATCTCCATGCCATCGACGATGGCGAGGAAATCCTCCCGCTTCAGCCCGAACGTCTTCACCGAGCCGACGTAGTCGGCAAGGCGCGGCGGCGGATGGCCCTGATAGAGCGCATCGATGTCGTTCCGCCACTCCTGAAGCGCGGCGAGCCGCTCATCGCGCGGCCCGTCGGAATCGGCGATGTCATCGACCTGCCGGCAGAAGCTGTAGATCTGGAACATCGCTTCGCGCTGGTCATGTGGCAGGATGCGCATCGCAGCGTAGAAAGAGCTGTTCGATGCGGTCGAGCCGTAATTGGCGCTGGGCGAGGTCGCCTCAAGCGTCATGTGCAGTCCCCGGTCTGGAAATGGCCTTGCGTCCGATCACGCGGCGGCCGACTTCGCCGATCATGCCGGCGAGGCTGAAGGTGAGAAGCTCGAACTTGTTCAGATGCACGCGCTCACGCAGGGGATCACGCACCTTCAACAGGCGCACGATACGGTCGGCATAGGCCTGGATCACCGCGACGTCGATGCCGAGGCGGACATCCCGGATCTCCGCAGCCAGCGACCTGCCCTCGTCGAGCAGCGCTTCGTTGCGTAACGCGAGCGCCTGAAGACAGGCCAGCATCGCCGGCGGCGACTGCGTCAGGCCAAGCTGCTCGACCGAGGCGCCGCTTGCGGCCAGCGCATCGCGCGGCAGGTAGACGCGGTTGAGCTCGCGGAAATCCTTGCCGCAATCCTGTAGATGGTTGTTGATCTGGAGGCCTGCGCAGAGTGCGTCCGACGCGGCCCAGGTCGAGGTGCTCTCGCCATGGACGTCGAGCATGAAGCGGCCGACCGGCATTGCCGAATAGCGGCAATAGTGGATGACCTCGTCCCAGTTCTCGTAGCGCAGCTTGGTCACGTCCATGCGGAACGCGATCAGCACGTCGAGCGCATGGCGCGGCGCCATACCGCGCTCGGCCAATGCGCGCCGCAGAATGACAGCTTCAGCCTGGGTGTCGCCGTTGCCGAGCAGCTCCGCCTCGAGCAGGTCGAGATAGGCGAGCTTCTGGTCGGGCGGCAGCGTGGCGTGATCGGCGATGTCGTCGGCGGTGCGGACGAAATTATAGTACGCCAGGATCAGCGCACGATGACGCGGATGAATGATCCAGGACGCGACGGGAAAATTCTCGTCACGGTCACCCTTGCCGGATCGCAATTCGCTCGCAGAGGTCATCGAGGGCTGGTCAACAATCGTTTGGACAGGAAGGGCTTTTTCGCTCGCGCGGGCTCATGCCGGCGATGCCGCCGCGGCCCCCATATAGGGGAATACGGCCGCAAAACCAATCCTGTCTGTCGATGGCGGCCCGCGCCGATCGGACCCGAAAAGGCGGCCCGGGGTCCGCCTTTTGTAGGCCAGCGGCCGAGCTTACTGGTTGTGGCTCTTCAGGACCTGGTCGCAGGCCTGCGAGATCTTGGGCCGGTTTTCCTTGAGGCAGGCCAGGATGGTGAAATCGCCCTGGTCGATGACCGGACGGCAGAACTTCTGCACATCGCGCGTGCAGGCCTTCTGTTCGGCGTCCGTGCCGCGTCCTGCCTGGGCGAATGCCGCCGTGGAAAGGGATGCCGACAGCAGGGTGAGAGCGACGAGAAGCTTACGCATTGTATTCCTTCGTTCTGACGGCAGAATCACACCGATCCCGGGCAGCACAGGGCGGACGGCCGGAACGGATCATTCTGGTGGCAAGTTCGCCGCGGCAAGCACGGCATTCGGAGAAGGCACAAGCGCTGGTAAATGCGGCCAAATTGGCGCCGCACTCACCAAACCAGGCCTTCCTCCAAGCTTCATTGGCAGATGTAAGAGGTTGATACTACGTCATAATTCTGGAGCGCCGCGTTTTGCTGCGGACCTGTTGCAGCGCTGCATCTCTCGACCGGCCTTTTTTGGTGGAAACACATCGAAACACCGGGCGTTGCAGGATCGGAGCCTGTTGCAGGGGGCGTGGTGAACCGCCATCTCTGGCAGTCAGGCTTTGAACCTGACACAGGCTCGGAACACTAAACTTTCGATGTGGCGAGACGTTCTCGACAGTCAGCGAACGTCGTTCGAAAATGGGATATTCAAAATGCAATTCTTTGGACGATCTGGACAGGCGATCAAGGCGGCCGGCATCGGGGCTGCGCTGCTCTTTTCAGTCTCGACAAGCCATGCTCAGTCGTCCGGGCCGTTCGCCGGTTTCGACGGCGCGTGGACCGGCACCGGCACGGTGTCGCTGTCCGACGGTTCCACCGAGCGTATCCGCTGCAAGGCCGACTACAAGGTCGCCGGCAGCGGTCTCAACCTCAAGCAGGCCCTGAACTGTGCCAGCGACAGCTACAAGTTCAACCTCACCAGCGACGTGACCAGCCAGGGCGACCGCATCTCCGGCAACTGGAGCGAGTCCAGCCGCAACATCTTCGGCAATCTGCAGGGCACCGCCGGCGGCGGCCAGATCGAGGTGTTCGTCGAGGCCAACGGCTTCGCCGCCAATTTGTCGCTCCGCACCAACGGTAGCAAGCAGACCGTGCAGATCAGCTCCAAGGGCGAGATCCGCGGCGTGAACATCACGATGACGAAGGGCTGATCGCCCTCGTCCTTCAGATATTCCCATCAAGACCAACCCCCGGTTCTCGCGAACCGGGGGTTTTTCCATTGCGGACCGCATCGTCGGTCTCGAAGTGTCAGATCGCCGGCTTGTCGGGGCCCTGCAACCTGGCGTGCAGGTTGATCAGCCACATCGCCGTCGGCCGCAGGATGAAGAGATCGGCGACGAGGGCCATCACCATCGAGAAGGCACTGAGCCAGCCGAACAGCCGCAGCGACGGCAGGTCGGAGAACACCGTGACGACGAGGCCGCAGGCCAGCACCAAGGTGGTCAGGATCAACGCCGGCCCGACCAGCACGGTCGCGCGCTCGACAGCGAGCGCCGAACCGACGCCCGGCTTGCTCTCCAGCCTGAGGCGATTGAGGAAGTGGATGGTAGCGCTCAAGCCCAGACCGAACGAAACGGTCAGCGCCACGACACTGGCGAATTGCAGCCCCTCACCCATCGCCCACAGCACCGTTCCCGACATCACCACCGGGAAGATGCCGGGCAGGATGCAGGCGAGCATCACTACCCAGGAGCGGAAGGCCAGGCCAATGAAGATCGCGACCAGGGCGAATTCGACGGTGAGCCCGCGGTTGAGCTTCTCGATCATGCCGGCCGAGTTGCGCGCGGCAATCGCGGCAAGACCCGTGACCGCGACTTCGTAGCCGGGATGCTTCTTGCGGACGGCGTCGAGCTCGGAATCGAGCTTGTCGACGATCGGCAGCAACTGGCTGGAATCCTTGTCCGGCACGCGACCGGCGACCACGACGGCATCCTGCTCGGCATCGATAAAGCGCCGCACCAGATGCTCCGGAATGACGCTGACATATTCCTTCAGCGTCGCGACGTCGGCACTGCCGGCCTTTTCCGCAAGCCAGCGGCGCAAGGTTTCGACCGACCAGACGTTGCCGACACCGGCCGTCTTCTCGACGGTCGCATGGACGTCGGCAATCGTCTGCAACGTCTCCGGCGAGTAGAGCGATTCACCCTTGGGGAACTGGATCAGCACGTTCACCGGGTTGGCGCCGGTGAGCTTGGCATCGAGCCGGTCGCTGGCGGCAACGGCCTGACGCTTGTCCGGCACCTGGTCGGCGAGCCGGTAGCGCGGCTCCAGATTGGCGTAGATGACGCCGAGGCCGGCGACGAACAGCACCGCGATCAGGCTGAACAGGCCGGGCCGGCCCACCATGCGCACCGCGATCCAGTAGCAGAAATTACGCAGCGCCTGCACGCCGGCATCCGCGCTCTGGAACTTGGTCGCGAAGACTTTCTCGTTGCGCACCAGCAGCACGCCGAACACCGGCACCAGCGAAAGCACCGCGACCAGCGCGATGATGGTGGCGGCAAGCCCCGCCTCGCCGAACTTGCGGATCAGGTCGGAGTCGGAGAACTGGAGCGCGATGAAGGAAATGCCGGCGGTGCCGTGCGTCAGCACGCAGGCCGGGCCCACCACCAGCACCGCGTTCTTGAACGCGGTAAACTTGTCCTGGCCTGCGATCAGCCGGTCGCGCGCGGCGAAGGTGAGCTGCATCGAGTCCGAGAAGCTGATCACCATGATGAGCGGCGTCATCACGTTCAGGAACATGTTGAGATTGAAATTGGCCCAGCCGAGCGCGCCGAGCGCCAGCAGGATCGCGATCATCGGCGGGAACGCCGCCGCGACCATGAAGGATATCTTGCGGAAGAAGATGATGGCGATGACGCAGCCGGCGAGGATGCCGAGGATGTTGTAGGTGAGCCCGTCGCGCTCGACCGCGTTGCGGATCTCGAGCTGCATCACCGGGACGCCGGAGAGCTGCACGTTGAGCCCGGTATCGCCGAGGTCTTCCTTCATCAGCGCGCGGATGTCGCCGACGGTCTTGGTCAGCTTGTTGGAGGCGACCACCTCCGGATCGAGCGAGAGCACGATCAGCGCCAGCGTGCCGTCCTCAGACAACAGCTTGCCGCGGATGATCTCGTTGTTCTTGACGGTCTCGATGAACTTGTCATAGGCCGCGCCCTCGGGCAGCTCGGACGGGAATAGCGCCGCCGGCAACTTGCCCGGCGCCGGCGCCTGGCGCGCGGAGAACAGCGAGACCAGGCCGCGCGTGCCTTCGACGAGCTGCAGGTCGGTGACGAAGTCGCGCAGCTTCTCGAGGTTATTCCGCGCCAGCAGGGTCTTGCCTTCGACCACGACGAGCACGTCGAATTCCTCGGCCGGGAACTTCTTCGTCACCTCTTCATACTGGCGGAATTCGCGGGTGTTGGAGCGGAACAGCTGCGACAGCGAATCGTCGATCTTGATCCGGTGGATGCCGAACACGGCGCCGACGATCAGCACGAGCAGGACGATGCAGGAAACGATCGGCGCCCGGACGGCGATCAGCCCGATGCGCTCAAGCCCGAAGGCGATCGAGGACGCGGGTCCCTGCTCGACCTTCTCGACATGAACCTCACTCTCGCTGTGCTTTTCGAGCATGCCTTGTCCAGTTCCTAAATCGGCTCGGTCTGTGAGCTTGTTGCGCCCCGCGAACGGCTGGAAAATGCCATACCAATGGGGGTCTTGCCCGTTGAAAATGCGCGGAAAATCGCCGGGAGGGGTTTAGCAGGTCAATCACTCTTCTCGCAAGCAGGCGAAGGGTGGCCGAACCGATCAAGATGCGGCGATTTTTGCCGGAATGCCCGTCATTCGGGCAAAGCCGTGCCAATTCGACGCGGCGCCCGGTCCGCGCTCTCGTCTTTCAGCGCCACGCCGGTTGCTTGCCGCGCCAGCCCCTCGCGCACGAGCCAGGTGATCTTGAACGCCGCCTCGTCATGGCTCAACCCGGCCTTGTGGATGTTCGACACGCAATTGCGCTCGGCATCGGTGCGGCCGGGCCTCGGCGCGAAAGTCAGATAGACGCCGAGACTGTCGGGTGCGGACAGGCCCGGCCGCTCGCCGATCAGCGTCACCACCATCTGCGCACCGAGAATGGCGCCGATCTCGTCGCCGAGCGCGACGCGCGCGCCCGAGGCGACGACGACATTGCCGATCGCGACGCCATCCGCTTCTGCGAGCAGCGGCAGCAGATGCTTCACCAGCTCGACCGCATGGGCATGGACCGCCGCCGCCGACAGGCCGTCGCCGATCACGATCGCGAGCCGGCACGGGTGCGAGGCACTTCGCGCCAGAAGCTGCGCCGAATCGGCATCGAGCTGTCGTCCAAGATCAGGCCGCCGAAGATAGTCCCTGCGGTCGGCCGCCTGGCTCCTCGCCTCGGCGACGACGAGGCCAAGCGCGCGGAGATCGGATACCAGTCGCGATGCATCGAAGGCCGCATGCACGGCGTCGCGGGCGCGGGCATGGTCCAGTGTGAAATCGAGCAGCGCGTGCGTCGGCACGCTCGCGCCGCTGCGCCCGAGCGCGACGCGCGCGGGCGTGAGTGACCGCAGATCGAGGGTCGGGCGGCGGGGGACGGCCGGATCAGACATGTCGCATCATTCGGCGGGAACGGAGGCCTCGCGCAGCCGGATCGAATAGTTCGAGGCGTTCTGCTTGCCGCTGGAGGCCGCGCGCGCAAAGGTGATGAGGTGATGCGCGATCAGGGTGCAGCCGATCAGCCCTTCGAGATCGCCGCGCTTGATGCGTCCCAGCGCGAACTTCCAGAACACCCGCTTGTAGTCGCCGAGCACACCGACCTTCCAGAAGATGTTACGCAGCATGACGAGGCCGCGCCTGATGTTGCGCCAGGTCTTCATCTCGTCCGGCACCGGCATCTTGAGGCGGTGGGGATAGGTGTGGTCGCATTGATACTGGAAGCGCGCAAAGACCTTTTCGGGCTCGTAGGCGGCGCCCATGCAGTGCTTCCACGACGCGACGACGTCGTCATAGGGCAGCAGGAAATCGACGTTGGAATCGCGGCCGTCGTCCTCGATCAGACGCCCTTCCCGCTCCAGCCGGTCCCACAGCGGCGTCTTCGGCAGCGCCTGGAGCAGGTTGATGGTGAGCAACGGAATCTGGGATTCCTCGACGAAAGCCAGCAGCGCATCGGAGGTCTTCGGCTTGTCGGTGTCGAGACCCATGATGATGCCGGACACCACCTCCATGCCGTAGGAGTTGATGGTGCGCACGCCCTCCAGGATCGGGACCATCATGTTGTGGTCCTTCTGCATCGCCTTCAACGCGTCGGGATCCGGCGTCTCGATGCCGCAGAAGATGGTGATGAAATAGGCCTCGCGCATCTTCTCGAGTATCTCGGGCCGCTTGGCGATATTGAGCGTCGCCTCGCAGGCGAGCCGCACCACGTAGCCGGTCCGCTTCTGCCATTCGATCAGATGCGGCAACAGGTCCATCGCCGCCTTGCGGTTGCCGATGAAATTGTCGTCGACGAAATAAACCGTGTCGGTCATGCCGCATTCGCGGAGGCGGTCGAGCTCGGCGATGATCTGCTCCGGCGACTTGAGGCGGGGATTGCGGCCGTAGAGACCGGGGATGTCGCAGAACTCGCACTGATAGGGGCAGCCGCTGGAATACTGGATGCTGCCGAGCATGTATTTCTTCACGTCGGCAAGCTCATAGGCCGGAATCGGAAACTCCGTCATCGGCACCCGGTCTTTGGTCGTGAGGACGACCTGCTGTTCGGGGCGCGAGGTGTCGCGCGACAGGATCTCGATCAGCTGGTTGGTGGCGTCCCCGAGTTCGCCGACATGGAGATAGTCGAACGACGGATAATAATCCGGGCAGGCGCTGACGGAGGGGCCGCCGAGCGCGACCGGAAGGTCGAACGCATGGGCGCGGCGGCAGATG
Organism: Bradyrhizobium cosmicum; assembly: GCF_007290395.2. Classification (NCBI taxonomy): domain Bacteria; kingdom Pseudomonadati; phylum Pseudomonadota; class Alphaproteobacteria; order Hyphomicrobiales; family Nitrobacteraceae; genus Bradyrhizobium; species Bradyrhizobium cosmicum. The sequence continues at coordinate 5,181,218 of NZ_CP041656.2, forward strand.
TCGTTCATCTGCTGGCGCTGGATGTGCATGCCGCTGACGAAGACCGCCTCGGCCCAGTCGAATTCGTCCTTGGTCGCGAGGCGGAGATTCTCGTCGACGAATTTAACCTGCCACTCCTCGGGCAGGTAGGCTGCGAGCAGCAAAAGCCCCTGCGGCGGCATGAAGGCGCTGACGCCGTCGGTCAGCGGATAGGAGTGCTCGAACGTTCCGAACGAGGAGGTGTACCGCGGAAACACACAGAGAATCCGCCGGGACGTTCCGTTGCTTTCAGCTCGCATCAAAGTTCCCCCAGCCACGCTCGATATATGGTGCCGAATAGCCGGACATATAGCGTAACGCTGCCGCCGAAATTTCTCAATATTGTGGCAGCATCCTAATTCGCGAAGGGCGCCAATGGTTTCCTTGACTTCCGCGGATGGCGCGCGACCGCACGCTCACGCGATCAGCCGCGAGGCAAAATCGGGCAGCAGCAGTGCATCGCCGGCAAGCCGGAAATCCGCGCCCGCCAGCCCGGCCTGCACCAGCCAGTCGTCGAACTCCGGCGCGCGGCGCAGTCCGAAGACGTCGCGGACATAGAGCGCGTCGTGAAAAGACGTGGACTGGTAGTTCAGCATGACGTCGTCCGCGCCCGGCACCCCCATGATGAAGGTGACGCCAGCGGCAGCGAGCAGCGTCAGCAGATTGTCCATGTCGTCCTGATCCGCCTCGGCATGGTTGGTGTAGCAGATGTCGGTCCCAAGCGGCAGGCCGAGCAACTTGCCGCAAAAATGATCCTCCAGCCCCGCTCGGATGATCTCCTTGCCGTCGTAGAGATATTCCGGGCCGATGAAGCCGACCACGCTGTTGACCAGCAATGGCGCATAGGCGCGGGCGACCGCATAGGCGCGCGCTTCGCAGGTCTGCTGATCGACGCCGTGATGGGCATTCGCCGACAGCGCCGAGCCCTGCCCGGTTTCGAAATACATCACGTTCTGGCCGACCGTGCCACGCTTCTGCGACAAACCGGCCTCCTGCCCTTCCTTGAGCAGAGCGAGATCGATGCCAAAGCTGCGGTTGGCTGCCTCAGTACCGGCGACCGACTGGAAGACCAGGTCAACCGGCACGCCCTGCCCGATCAGCGACAGCGTCGTCGTGACGTGGGTCAGCACGCAGGCCTGCGTCGGGATCTTCAGCCGCGCGATGACCTCGTCCAGCAGGCGCAGCAATTGACCGATGACGGTCGGGTCGTCGCTCGCCGGGTTGATGCCGATGCAGGCATCGCCGGCCCCCAACAGGAGGCCGTCGAGGATCGAGGCAGTGATGCCCCTGGCATCGTCGAAGGGATGATTGGGCTGGAGCCGCGTGCTCATCCGCCCCTTCAGGCCGATGGTGTTGCGGAAGGCGGTGACGACCTCGCATTTCCGCGCGGCCAGGATCAAATCCTGGTTGCGCATCAGTTTGGAGACCGCGGCCGCCATCTCCGGGGTGATGCCGGGCGCCAACTTGCGCAGGATCTCGGGCGTGGCGGCATCCGACAACAGCCAGTCGCGGAAGCCGCCGACCGTGAGCGAAGCCACGGGCGCGAAGGCTTCTGCGTCATGGCTGTCGATCACGAGGCGCGTGACCTCGTCGGCTTCGTAGGGAATGACGGCTTCCTGCAGGAACTGCCCAAGCGGAACGTCGGCAAGCGCCATCCGTGCCGCGATCATCTGCTCGGCGCTCCCTGCGGCAATGCCGGCCAGCCGGTCACCGGAGCGCGGCGGCGTCGCCTTGGCGAGGAGGTCGCGCATATCAGGGAATGTATAGGTCGTCGCGTCGATGGTGTGGCGGTAGACCAAAGGCCTCTCCGGGGTCGTCGGCCGATCGCCGACATGGTACCAGTCTATCGCGTTGGGATACGCGGTTGGCAGCCTTTGCGCATGCCGATGCTTGCAGCATTCCATGTCTTTCGCGCGGCAGAAGCCGCAGCCCCGGCAAACACCTGATAAGACTTGGCTTTCTGCGACTGACGGCTGCATCGCGCGGCCCCTCGCGTTAACCGTGCATGCACCTTCCTCCTGCATAGTTTTGCATCAATTCTTAAAACGACCGCACACACCGGCCGCTCCCGGCCATTCGGGCCCCTGAACACCATGACCACCGACCGATCTGGGAATGCCACTCGCCTGGCAGGCCGCTTCACGCTTGCGACCAAGCTCTATGCGATCTTTGCGCTGTTCGCTCTGCTGACGGCGGCGATCGCGTTGCTGTCCGACTACAACAGCCGCCGCAGCGCCGAACTGACCAGCGCGATCGAGACGGCGAACGCGGCGGCGCTGAACGTCGAGCGGGTCAACTCGCTGGTCTATGCGGTCGTGATGGAATCGCGCGGCGTCTACATGTCGGCCGAACCGGCCGTGGTGAAGAAATACGGCGAGGGCCTGCTCAAGTTCAACGCGCAGATCCTGAACGTCGTAAAAGGCTGGGAGGGCATCGTCAAAGCCGACGATGCCGAGCAGTTTGCCACCTTCAAGAAACGCATCGAGCAGTTCGTCGACTTCCGCAAGGAGCTGGTACGCCGCGGCGTCGAGATCAACGCGGCCGCGGGCCGCGAATGGGGCGACAACGACGCCAACCGCGCCGTGCGCTCGGCGCTGAACAAGGATCTCGAGGCGCTGTCCAAGGTCTACGCCGAGCGCGCCAGACAGATCGCACAGCAGACCGAGACCAATCGCACGCTGTCCTTCGTGCTGACCTGCCTCGGCGGCGTGGCGCTTGCGCTGGTCGTGATCGGCATCGTCATCATCGCCCGGTCGATCGCCCGCCCCCTCTCCGCCATCACGGCGACCATCAAGCAGGTCGCGGACGGCGCCGATGATGTCGTGGTGCCGCACGCTGACCGCGCCGACGAGATCGGCGCGCTGGCACGCGCCATCCAGATCTTCCAGAACGCGATGGGCCGCAACCGCAATCTCGCTTCGCAGGTGTCGCAGGACTCCGCCGCGCGCGAGCAGCGCGCCCGCCATATCGAGCAATCCGTCGACGAGTTCCGCGAGGCGATCGGCGCGATCATGCGCGGCCTCAGCGACAACGCCTCGGTCATGCGCGAGACCGCGCAGACCATCACCCGCGTCACCGCGAATGCGAGCAGCCGCGCCGGCACGGCGGCGGACGCGACCGAGCAGGCCTCCCACAACGTCACCGCGGTGGCGGGCGCGGCCGAAGAGCTGTCGGCCTCCGTCGAGGAGATCGGCCGTCAGGTCCGGCAGAGCGCCGGCGCGGTCGAGCAGACCGGCCAGCGGACCGAGAAATCGATCGCCGAGATCGAGAGCCTTGCCGCCGCCACACAGCGCATCGACGGCGTGCTCAGCTTGATCCAGGCGATCGCCGAGCAGACCAACCTGCTCGCGCTCAACGCCACCATCGAGGCAGCGCGCGCCGGTGACGCCGGCCGCGGCTTTGCCGTCGTCGCGCACGAGGTCAAGGCGCTAGCGGGACAGACCGCGAAGGCGACCGCCGACATCAGCGAGAACGTCGCGATGATCCAGGCCTCCACCCGCAACGCGGTCGATGCCGTCCGCGAGATCGGCGGTGCGGTGCGCGAGATCAACGAGGTCACGACAGCCATCGCCGGCGCCGTCGGCCAGCAGGACCAGGCAACCCGCGAGATCTCTTCCAATGCGCAATCGGCGGCCCAGGGCAACGAGACGCTTGTGGCCAACATCACCTCGCTCCGCGACGCCATCGGCGAGACCGACACGGCGGCATCCTCGGTGCTGACGGCGGCGAGCAGCCTGACCGCGACGGCGGACACGCTGTCGCGGGAAGTGGAAAAGTTCTTCCAGAACCTCCGCTCGGGGTCTGCGGACGGACGTATTGCCAAGGCGGGGTAACGCCACGTCCGCCGATACAAGGCGGCGATTGGCCAGTTTCCAACAAAGCTGCCGAAAACCCCCCCCCGTAGCCGGGCGCGCCGGGATGGATCACTCAATTCTCGTCGCTTGGGCCGCTTCGGCTTTTGTTGTGGCCCGGAGCTGCGGTCGACGGCGGCGTGAGAAATGCGTCGAACCGCTCTTTCACGATTGCGTAGCACTCGCACGATGCCGCTTCCAGGGCCAGGCGATCCAGCACCTGAATCGCTCCCCGGCGATAGCTGATGAGACCCGCGGTCTGCATCGACTGCGCGGCCAGCGTCACGGATTTCCGATTGGCGCCCAGGATATGAGAGAGAAATTCGTGGGTGTAGGGAAGAGCTTCGCCTTCGGCCCTGTCGTGCATCATCAGAAGCCAGCGGCAAATTCGCTCCTCAGTCGAATGCATCGTATTGCATGCGACCGTCTGCTGGACCTGCGACAGCAGCGTCTCCGAGTAGCTTACGAACAGATCGCGCACGTGCTCGCTGTTCCTGAATTCGTACTGCAACAGCTGGATGGGACAACGGACCGTATGGCCTGCGAGCTGGACGATGCACCGGTTGAAGGAGACCCGGCTGTACATGGCAGCGAACAGGCCGAACGCACCTTCGCGCCCGATATTCGCGGTCTCGATCGCCGCGCCATTTTCCAGCACGGTGAGCAATGACAGCACGGAGCCCTGCGGGAAATAGGCGTGCTGGAGCAGGCCTCCAGCGTCGCAGACCATCTCGCCAAGCTTGAACGAGATCGGCTCCAGATGGGGATCCAGTCGCTTGCGACTGGCGGGCTCAAGTGCGCCCAGCAGCCGATTGCTCCGCAGATCATGGTCCGTTTGCACCAAGGCTCCATTTTGTTCCGGCTCCGCCTTCTGCGTCATCCGGACAACGGGCAGGTCGATAGGAGCGCGCGGGATCGGGACCATCACGTCGCACTCATCTGACAGATGAGTCTGAGCAAAAGCGCTCAGTCACCCGTTTGATTGCCTCGGCTCAGTCAATGGGAACCAATGATCGAAGTTTCTCGACCAATACCGACGCCTGGTACGGCTTTCCGAGGAAGCAGCTGTTCGTAGGGAGATCGGAGGATGGATGCTGCTGCCTGCCCGACACGACCAATATCTTGATCGGAGGCCAGCGGTTGCGGACTGCATGAGCCAGTTTGAGTCCGTCCATACTTCCGGGCATGTTGATATCCGTGAAAACCAGAGCAATGTCTGTGCGCGATTCCAGCATGGCAACCGCTTCGTCCGCATCGCGGGCCTCGATCGCGGTGAAGCCCGCCTCCTCGACGACTTCGACGGCAAGCATCCGCAGCAGCGGTTCATCATCCACGACAAGGACGATTGGCGGTAATTTGCCGGCTGGGGTGCTCATCATTCGTCCAAATCCTTATCGACCCCGGTATCGTCAACCTCGGTATCGTCCACGGCATGGTCCTGGGCCGGCTCTTCCACCTCGCCAGACCATTGCCTTGCCATTCGCAGCCAATGTTCCCTCAAATCGGGGTCGCTCGTTTCCTTGGCGAGTTGCCTGAGTTCCGAAGCCAAACGCAGCCGCTCAATCTCGGATTTACGATCGTTTTCTGAATCAGCCATGGTCCTCCGGAACCGGAGGTGAGTAGTCGCACACCGACGCTGCCGGTGTCGGTGGTCCAACCACAGAGCAGAAGCCGTCACAGTGGCGATTGGAACTCGGAGGGTGAGCTATTTTGCTCAGACTCTCCGAAGGAAGGCAGCCACACTTCAGCTGAAACACATTCGAAATTTGCCGGGCGCAACCCGTGTTCGGAGAATCGTATGCATGAGGGACGTCAAGCGAGCCAGGAATCCCTCGATACTTCGTCCGCCCCCCTCAGCCGGAACGAACTTCACTACCGGCTGCGGCAGCAGTCGCTGCTCGGCGAGTTCGGTCGCACGGCCATGCAGACCCGCGACTTGCGGGAAATTCTACAACGCGCCACCGAACTGTGCGCCATCGGATTGGATGCCCCGTTCGTCAAGGTGCTTGAATACGAACCGGATGAAAAGCGTCTGATGGTGCGCGCGGGGGTCGGCTGGGCGCCCGGGACCATCGATGTCGTCTCACTCGCAGCCGACATCGGATCGCCTGCCGGCTATGCCTATCAGACAGGAACGCCCGTCATTTCGAACCATTTGGAGGCGGACACCCGCTTCCGCACGCCAAAGCTATTGGCGGATCACGGCATCAGGCGCGCCATCAACGTGCTGATCGAAAAAGGCGGAGAGGGTAAGGCCTTCTTCGGCGTGCTCGAAGTCGACAGCGCCGATCCCGGCCAGTTCGACCAGGACGACGTTCATTTCCTTACCGGCTTTGCCGGCCTGCTCGGGGTCGCGATCGAACGTCAACAGGCCGATGCCAAGCTTCAAGAAGCGCTCAAGCACCAGGCGCTGCTGACGCGAGAGATGAGCCACCGCGTCAAGAACAGCCTCGCATCGGTGGTGGGCCTGCTCCGCGTCCAGGCGCGCAGCGCCCAGTCCCAGGATGTCACGAATGCGCTGCAGGACGCGAGTTTGCGGGTGTCGACCATTGCCGAGGTGCACGATCACCTCTGGCGCAGTTCGCACATCGGTTATGTCGAACTTGCGGACTTCATGACCGAGCTCTGCAAGAAGCTGCAAGGCAACACCGGAGGGCACACTCTGCATTGCCGCGCAGATCCGATGCTGCTTGCAGCCGACCACGCCATTCCCCTCGGACTCCTGATCAACGAACTTGTCACCAACGCGGTCAAATACGCCTATCCGGAAGGAGGCGGCGACATCGAAGTTTCCGCCAGGGAGATCGATGGACACCTACACGTCGAAGTCTCCGACCATGGCGTCGGCCTTCCGGAGGGGTTCGACATCGATCAGCCGCGAGCAAGCCTCGGCTTCAAGGTTGTCACGGGCATGGTGAGGCAGCTTCAGGGCCATCTTACGCTGTTGAAGGATCGACCCGGGACTCATTTCCTGCTCGATCTGCCCATCCTATCCCAGCCACCGGGACCCGCTGGAGGATAATCCAAGAGCCGATGCCCATCAGGCAGAGCCATGCTAACCTGTCTAGGTTGTCAGGTCGTCTGGCTGCCCCCGGCGGGCAGCAGGTCGCGGGTAGAAGCGCAGCTCAATGAACAAGAACAATCGTGTGCTTTTTCTGTGCACCGGCAATTATTATCGAAGCCGCTATGCCGAGGAGGTCTTCAACCATCGCGCCGGGCTCGAAGGGCTGGACTGGCTCTCCTTCTCTCGCGCGGTCGCCGAGAGCCTCTCGCCGGAAAATGTTGGGCCGATCTCGCGCTATGCGCTGGAGGCGCTGCAAGCAAAGGGCATCGCGCCGGCCGGCGCTGCGCGCCATCCCGTGCTCTGTACCTTCGACGACTTTGCGGGGGCTGAGCTTGTCATCGCGCTGAAGGACGCCGAGCATCGCCCGATGGTCGAGCGCCGCTTCGCCGGCGTCGCCCATCGCGTTCAATATTGGGACGTGGATGATATCGAATATCTCGATCCCCCGACGGCGCTGGCCAGGATCGACGAACAGGTCGGGCTGCTGATCGGACGCCTGCAGATGCGCGCGCGATAACGAGGGTTATCGCTTGCGAGCCTGGCGAGGCCTGAGCCAGCGCCTCGTCCTTCGAGACGACCGCTCCGGGTCTCCTCAGGATGAGGCTCAGCGGCAGCCCGCCTGCGGACATAGCAGCCACGCACTTCCTCCTCATTGGCGTTTTTCCTCATCCCGCGATACTGATCCATCGCGGCAGGAGATCAACGTGCGCCGGCGCGACTGAACTTCCGTCCGATTGTACAAGCAAGACCAAGAAGGAATTCCATGAGCCAGACCCGGCGTGTTCTCTCGGCGCAGATTGCCCACGAGACCAACACTTTCTCGATCGTTCCGACTACGCTCGAGGACTATCGCAAGCGGCTATTTCTCCTCGATGCCGAGATCGCGCCGGCGCTGGCCGACACCCGGATGGAAATCGCCGCCCATCTGGCCGCAGCCAAGCGTTACGGCTGGAGCCTGGTGCAGCCGATCGCCGCCTCGGCCACCCCATCCGGGAAGGTGACGGCCGAGTGCTGGGCCGAGCTGCAGCGCCTGGTCTACGCGGCCTGCGAAACGGGGCCGCTCGACGGGGTCATCCTCGCATTGCACGGCGCGATGGTGACCGAAACCGACGACGACGCCGAGGGGGCGCTGCTCGAAGGCTTGCGCAAGCGCCTGGGCGAAACAATCCCGATCGCGGTGACGCTCGACCTGCATGCCAACGTCACCGAACGGATGGGCCGGCTGGCCAGCATCATGCTGCCCTACCGAACCTACCCGCATATCGACCAGTACGAGACGGCGTTCCGCGCCGCTGAACTGCTGCAGTCGGCGATGGACGGCACGATTCGTCCGAAAGTCTTCCGCCTGCAGGGACCTCTGCTCGAAGGATGCAATCATGGCCGGACCCAGGGCGGCGTGATGAGCGACCTGCTGGCGCGCGCCGCGGAGATGCAGACGCAAACGCCCGGCCTTCTGTCCGTCGACCTCTGCGCGGGCTTCAGCCGCTCGGACATCGCCGAGGTCGGCCCCAGCATTCAGGTCACCTATGATGCCTCCCACAACGCCGCTGAGACGGCCGCGCGGCAGGCCGCGACCGCGCTCAACGACGAGATGATCCGCCGGCGCGCCGAAGCCACCGTCACGGTGCTCGACTTGCCGACCGCGACGCAACTTGCCGTCGCAGCCACAGCCGATGCCACGGATACCCGTCCCCTCGTGATCGCCGACTTCAGCGACAACCCGGGTTCGGGCGCTTATGGCGACGGTGTCCGCCTGTTGGAGGCGCTGCTCGACGCCGAGATACAAAGCGTGCTGTTCGGCGTCCTCGGCGACCCCGAAGCGGCGGCCCGTTGCCATGAAGCGGGCCTTGGGGCCAGCCTCGAAGTCGTCGTCGGCGCCAAGCGCGATCCCGCCAGCTATGGACCTCCGCTCACGCTGACCGGGCGGGTGACGGGCCTGTCGGGCGGCGCCTTCGTATGCGAGGGGCCGATGAATGCCGGCCAACCCATGACGCTCGGGCCTGCGGCCCTGCTGGAGGTCAACGGCATCTCCATCGCGATTTCGACCAACACGCTGCAGACCTACGATCAGGAAATGTTCCGCATTCTCGGCGCAGAGCCGGCTCGATTCCGCATCGTCGCGGTCAAGTCCGCGCACCACTTCCGGGCGGCCTTCGGGCCGATGGCCAAGGAGGTGATCCTGGCCGACAGCGGCGGCCTTGCCACCTTTGACCACACCAAGCTGTCCTACCGAAAGGTCCGCCGGCCCGTCTGGCCGCTCGACGAAATCCCGGCGGGCTGACCTGCCCGCCCGGGCCCTTGCTCGACGGCGCGCCGATGCACCTGCTCCGGCGCGTCGCCGATACGAATGAAACGCCTGCCCGTCATTTCCCGTCGAGGAAAGCGCGCACCGTGCTCACGGTCTGCGCCGGCTGCTCTTCCATGATCCAATGCCCGGAGCCGGTGATGATGCCGGCGTCGACCCTGGTGCCGACCTCGCGCATGATCGCGGCTTGCTGATCGCCAAAGGACTTTTCGGCGCCAAGGGCAAGGATCGGCATGTTCAGCTTGGTCGCGGCAAAAACCTTGTTGTCGGCGGCGTCCTTGCCGAACGCAGCGAACTGCTCGAAGGCATAATGCATGTTGCCGGGCCGGGCATAGAGCTTCGCATAATGGTTGCGCGTCGCTTCGTCGATCGCCTTGGGATCAGCCGACAGTTCGTTGTAGAACCGGTCGAGATAGATGCGTTCGCGGCCCTTGACCAGGCGATCGACGTCAGGACCGCGGAAATTGAAGTGCCACAGCATGGGGCTCTTCAGGATTTCGTCCCAGGGACCAATGCCGGGCAGCGGCGCGTCGATGACGACCCATTTGGTGATGCGATCGGAATATTGCGCCGCCAGCGCATAGCCCACCATGTTGCCGATGTCGTGAGTCACCAGATCGGCCTTCTGGACATTGAGCTTGTCCATGACCATGGCGATGTCGACGCCCTGGTTTTTCTTGTCGTAGCCGCCTGCAGATTGCGACGACAGCCCCATCCCGCGCAGGTCCGGAACGATCACGGTGTGGTCCTTGTAGAGCGCCTTGGCGAGCGGCGCCCACATGTCGCCGGTGTCGGCAAAGCCGTGCAGGAGAACGACCGCCGGTCCCTTTCCGCCAACGCGGACATGCAGGGTGACGCCGTTGACCGAGATGCGCTCGATTCTGAAATCCGCGGGAAACGGCTCGACGGCCGCAAGAGCGGATCGGCCGCTCCAGACGATCAGGATCGTCAGGATGGATACGAAAATGGCCGCGATGGACCGCGCGCCGGAGGTCCGGCCGCCCGGGACGAAACTGAACATTGTTGACCTGCTCGCTGATTATGCCGAGCGCAACAACGTCGGCAGTGACGCACCAAAGAATCCGGTGCATCAGAGCACACCATGCTACCTTTTGACCAGATGCGAGCCCCGATTTTTGCGCAAACGTCCGGAAAGCTGTCTGCCTACGCCATCACCCCGCCGCGCTTGATCAGCGCCTTGCCGACAGCGGCGAGGTGCACCTGGTCCGGCCCGTCGCCGATGCGGATGAAGCGGGCGTAGACATAGGCGCGGGCCAGGAAAGTATCCTGCGAGACACCGGCGGCGCCGTGGATCTGGATGGCGCGGTCGATGACGCGGGCGGCCATGCTCGGCACCACGATCTTGGCGGCCGCGATCAAGTCGCGGGCGGCCTTGTTGCCTTCGCGGTCCATCCTGTCGGCGGCTTGCAGCGTGAGGAGGCGCGCCTGCGCGATTTCGCAGAAGGAATTCGCGATGTCCTCCTTGACCGAGCCCTGCTCGGCGAGCGGCTTGCCGAAGGCGACGCGGGAGACCGCGCGCTGGCACATCAATTCCAGCGCGCGCTGGGCGCAGCCGATCAGGCGCATGCAGTGATGAATGCGCCCGGGCCCGAGCCTGCCCTGCGCGATCTCGAAGCCGCGGCCTTCGCCGAGCAGGATGTTTTCGGCGGGCACACGCACATTTTCGTAGACGATCTCGGGATGGCCGACCGGGGCGTCGTCGTAGCCGTAGGTGAGCATGTCGCGGATGATCCGCACGCCCGGCGTGTTTCTGGGCACCAGGATCATGGATTGCTGGCGATGGCGGTCGGGATCGTCGGGCGCGGTCTTGCCCATCACGATCAGGATCTCGCAATCCTCGTTCATCGCGCCCGAGGTGAACCATTTGCGTCCGTTGATCACGTAGCTGTCGCCGTCGCGCTTGATCTCGCACTGGATGTTGGTGGCATCGCTGGAGGCGACCTGCGGCTCCGTCATCGAGAATCCGGAGCGGATGCGCCCGTCCAAGAGCGGCTTCAGCCAGCGCTCCTGCTGCGCAGCCGTGCCGTAGTTCGCCAGCACCTCCATGTTGCCGACGTCGGGCGCCGAGCAGTTGAACACTTCGGGCGCCCAGAGGATGCGGCCCATGATCTCCTTCACCGGCGCATAGTCGAGATTGCTCAGGCCAATCTTGTTAGGGTCTTGCCCGTGCTCGCCTGACAGAAACAGATTCCAGAGCCCCTGCTCCCGCGCCAGCCGCTTCAGGTCCTGAAGCACCCGCGGCGTCCTGTAGCGCATGGCTTCCGGTTTCACCTGCTCGTAATAGAGCTCCTCCACCGGCTCGACATGCGTCCGCATGAACTGGCGGACGCGCTCCTGAAGCTCCAGCGAACGGGCGGAGTGTTGAAAGTCCATGGTATTCTCCCCCGTTCGCTGAGCCGTGTGTCAGGTGCCCCGCAGCAGCTCGCTCGCCACGACCCAGTCATTGCCGTCGAACTGGAGCATATAGCCGTCCTTGATCGGGCGGAAATCCTGCGGCGTGGTGTTGAGCGTGATGCCCGGCAGCAGCAGCGACAGCGGCACGTTCTTCAGGTTCGCCGCCTGCGCCATGATGTTCTCGCGCGTCAGATTGTCCTTGCACTGCTTCAGCACCACCACCAGCGCCTCGGCCACCGTGTAGCCGTAGAGCGCGGCGACGTTGTTGACGTCGGCATTGGGCAGCCGCCTCTTCACGAAGTCGATATAGGCCGACATCGCCGGATCGTCCTTCGGCTGCTCGACGAACGGCTTCAGCGAGCCGAGCGACAGCACGCCCTTGCCGGCATCGAGCCCGGCCGGCACCATCACGGTCGCCTTGTTGGCGCAGCCGCTGGCGAGGAAGCGCGTCGCGACCCAGCCGACCTCATGCGCCTTCCGGATCGCCTGCGCGCAGGCGCGCGGCGTCACGGAGTAAATCATGAAGACATCGGCCTTGGTGCTCGCCAGCGTCAGCACCTGAGAATCGACGGTGGGATCGCTGACCTCGAAGCTCGAGGCCATCGCGATCGCCTTGTCTGCATCCGCACCAAGCGCTTCCTTGACGCCACGAAAGTATTCCTTGCCGGCGTCGTCGTTCTGGTAGAGCACCGCGAAGCGCGCATTCGGGTTCTTGGCGCGGGCATAGGCGACGTCGATCGCGGCCTCGCTGGTGTAGTTCGGCGCCCAGGGCAGCGCCATCGACCACGGCATGTTCGCCGGATCGTTCCATTTCGAGGCCGAGCTGATCAGGAACAGCTGCGGCACCTTGTTGCTGTTGAGGTACTTCGCGATCGCCGAGCTCGGCGCGGTGCCCATAGTGGCGAAGATGAAGGCGACGCCATCGCCCTCGACCAAACGGCGCGCGGCTTCCATGGTCTTGGGCGGCGAGAACGCGTCGTCGAGCGACATGAGATTGAGCTTGCGGCCGTTGACCCCGCCCTTCTCGTTGACCTCGTCGAAATAGGCCGCGATCACCCTCCCGGTGATGCCAAGCGGCGACGCCGGGCCGCTATAGGGCATGGTGTTGCCGATCTTGATCTCGGTGTCGCTGACGCCGGGACCGTAGGATTTTTGCGCAGAAGCGGATGTCGACAAGCAGGCGGCAGCCAGCGCTGCGGCCAGGGCCAAAGCGGCTCTCATGGTTTCTCCCCGGTGATTATCGCCGCGCGGCGAAGCGACGGCGCGACGCGCTGTTTTTGGTCAGCGCGTCAGATCAGCGGAGTTCCGCGAGATGGTCTTGCGTCGAGTTGCTGGTTAGTGCCGCTGCTTCAGGCTGAAGCCGAGGCTGATCCAGCCCGCGCCGGCCATGATCAGGTCGATGCCGAGGAACAGGCCGAGGATGTAGACGCTGTTGACGGGCCAGCGCGCCACGATCAGCAATCCGAGCAGCAGCGTGATGGCGCCCGAGAGCGCCACCCAGACCCACGGGCTTTCGCGCTTCATGCTGAAGGCGAGGAACAGCCGCACCGCGCCCGAGGCGATCAGCGATGCGCCGAGGAAGAGCGTCAGCAGTACTGCCGCGAACAGCGGGTTCTCGAAGGTCAGGAAGCCCGCGACCACATAGAGCGCGCCGAGCAAGGCCCAGATCAGGAACTTGCCCCAGCTCTTCATCTGGAACGCGCCGATGATCTCGGCCGCGCCGGCGACGATCATCATGGCGCCGACCACGATCACGCTCGCCACCGTCGCCATCACCACGCTGCCGAGCGCGACGAAGCCGGCGATGAGATAAACGACACCGAGCGCGACGATCCAGCCCCATTTGGCATGCAGCGCGGCGATGCCGGAGCCGAGGCTTGAGTGATGAGATGTATCCGAAGCACTTGTCATGACGCCACTCCTGCATGCGAAGCCCGGAGGCACATTCAGGATAGCATGAGCCGGACCGGGACGACAGGCAGCAGAGCAGCCCAGGCCGTCAGCAACATTGACGCAAATCAAGATCGAATGCGGCGGTTCAGCCGCAGCGTTTCTTTGGAAGCTCAGCCGCGCACTGCTGCCGCGCGCACATCGCGCACCGCCTGCGCCCATTCGGCGGGCCGCTCCTGCGGCAGATTATGGCCGGCGCCGGCGAACACGCGCCGCTCGAAAAATCCCTCGAACTTCTTCGCATGATGGGCGGTGCCGGGATTGACGCCGTCGCTGTCGCCGTCGATCGCAATCGTCGGCACGCGTACCGGCGGCTGCACGGCGAGCTCTGCCTCGATCGCAGCATAGGCGGGATCCCCCGCGACCAGCGCGTAGCGGTGGCGGTAAGAATGGATGACGACGTCGACGAAATCAGGATTGTCGAACGACGCCGCGCTCCTTTCGAAGGTCGCGTCGTCAAATGCCCAGGTCGGCGACCACATCGCCCAGAGCTGGCGCGCGAAGCCGCGGCGGTTGCGCTCGAGCGCGCGGCGGCCGCGCTCGTTGTGGAAGAGATACTGATACCAGAGCGCCGCCTCCTCCGGCGGCGAAGCCGGCTCCATCGCACGGGCGATGTTCTGGATGTTGTAGGAATTGCCAGTGACGAGTCCGATCACGCGCTCGGGATACAGCACCGAGACGACGCAGGCCGCGCGCCCGCCCCAGTCATAGCCGCCGACGACCGCGCGTTCGATGCCGAGCGCGTCCATGAAGGCGAGCAGATCAGCGCCCAGCGCCGCCTGCTCGCCGGAGCGCAAAGTCCGGGCGAGACGAAACCGCGTCGGCCCGTAGCCGCGCAGCCAGGGCACCAGCACCCGCGCGCCGGCTTGCGCAAGGATCGGCGCGGCCTCGGCATAGGCGTTCACGTCATAGGGAAAGCCGTGACCCATGATGCAGGGCCAGCCATCGGGCGGGCCGTAGTCGAGATAGGCGATCTCCAGCACATCGGTGGTGACGGATCTTTGTTGCATGCGACCTTTCCGGCAAAGATGGAAGCTCGCAGCTTAAGCCTTCACGGCGATGGCACTCAAGGGCCAGGCGTGCATTCAGGCCGCGGCGACCGGCCTGCGCATATCGTGCGCGTGCTGCGCCTCGGCAGGTTCCGCGACCTTCTGCTCGTCGATCATGCGGTTCACGACATCGACCGGCATCGGCTTGCCGAACAGATAGCCCTGCACGCTGTCACAGCCTTCCTCGCGGAGGAAATCGAGATGACGCGTGGTCTCGACGCCCTCGGCCAGCACGGGAATGTTGAGACTGCGGCCGAGCAGCAGCGTCGCCTTGACGATCGCGGCCGCATGCACGCTGGTCTCGACCGCCTGGACGAAACTCTTGTCGACCTTGATCTTGTCGAACGGAAAGGCCTGGAGCGTCGACAAGGAGGAATAGCCGGTGCCGAAATCGTCCATGGCGACGGTCACGCCGATCCTCTTCAGGGCGAGCACCACCTGCAGCGCATGCTGGCGGTCGGCGATGATGCCGCTCTCCGTCAGCTCGATCTCCAGCCGCGCCGGTGGCAGCCCCGTCTCCTTCAGAATTTCCGCGACCCGCCGCGACAGGTCGTGGTTGAGCTGCATCGGCGCAACGTTCACCGCTACCCTGTACGGCAAGCGCCATTGCGCGGCAGTCTGGCAGGCTGTCCGCATCACCCAGTCGCCGATCTCGATGATCAGGCCGGTCTCTTCCGCGATCGGAATGAAGGCATCCGGCGGGATACGTCCCTTCTGCGGGTGGTTCCAGCGGATCAAGGCTTCGAAACCGACGATCCCTCCGGTCTGCGTATCGTTCTGAACCTGATAGTACAGCTCCAGCTCGTTGCCGATCAGTGCGCGCTTGAGATCGATCGCAAGCTCGGCGCGGGCGCGGCTGGCCTCGTCCATCGACGGCTCATAGGTGCAGATCTTGCCGCGGCCGAGGCTCTTTGCGCGATACATCGCAAGGTCGGCGCGCTGGGTGAGACACTCGCCGGTCTGCCCGTGCTCGGGAAACAGGGCAACGCCGATGCTGCAACCGACCGCAAGGGTCTGATGCTGCCACTCGACCGGCTCGAGCACGACCTTGCGCAGCCGCTCGGCGAACTTCACCGCCTCGCCGCGCGCGAAGATCTCGCCCTTGACGGCGACGAATTCGTCACCGCCGATCCGGGCCAGGAATTCGCCCTCCTGCAATTCGCCGGAGATGCGCCGTGCCAACTGCTGCAGCAGATAGTCACCGCCGATATGGCCGTGGACGTCGTTGATGTCCTTGAAGCGATCGAGATCGATCGCCAGCACGACGACGCGCGCGGTGTCGTCGCCGCGTCCGGCCAGCAGATCGTGCAGCCGCTGCGCCAAGCCGTTGCGGTTCGGCAAACCGGTCAGCGGGTCGTGCATCGCCAGTTGCTTGTAACTTTCGGTCGCTTCGTAGGCGGCCTGCAAGTCAATCGCGTAGGCCGAGGCTCCCATCGCCATCATCAGACTGACGCCGACGATGACACTGGTGATCATAAAGGTGTCGGACAGGGTCTGCGGCGACACGGCGATGTCGAAGACCGGGTAGATCGTCACGGCGGCCATGCCGGTGAAATGCAGCGAGACGATCGCCAGGATCATCGCGAGCGTGCCGCCATATTTGCAGAAGCGCGTGATCGGCCGCGCAATGCGGTTGGCGGCCACAGCGCCAAAGCCCGCCGCGAACACGACAGACAGTGCAACGAGCGGGTAGTTCCAGCCGAGCACGCCTGGAATCTCGAACCCCGCCATCCCGGTGTAGTGCATCGCGGCGATGCCGAGACCGAAGATCGCGCCGCCGCCCTCGATCGCGGGCCCGAGCCGGGTGTGGGTCGTCATGAAGAACCCCATCCAGGCCAGGATCACGGCGATCATCAGCGAAGCAAACGACAGCGCCGGCTCGAAGGCACGCGCGACCGGCGCGTTGTAGCCCAGCATGGCCGCAAAATGGGTGGTCCAGACGGTGCCGCCCGCAACCAATCCGGACAGGAACAATAGATGCAACCGCCGCATGCCGGTATTGCGACGAACCCGCGCCAACAGCCGCATCGACAGCAGGGAGCCCAGCACGCAGACGAGCGCCGCAGCCAAGACGTAGCTGAGGTCATGCTCCGCAGGCAGACAGGTCAGGGCTTGCCACATCGAATGATTTCTCCCGAATGCGAGATACGGGCTTGGCGTGAGAACGGATCAGGGCGGGTCAATTGTTGGTTAGAAAAGTGCGAATGGCCGCCCGGCGCATGGGGGCGCAGGCAGGCGATCGGGCCACGGCGGGCCTTAAGCGCCGGTTAGGACGGCGCTCCGGTCCCGGCTTCAAAGGGAACAAACCGGAAGCAGGATGAAGACGGGGTGAGCGGCCCCTGCATCACTGACGACAACTGGAACCCCGCTTGTCGCAGGGCGGGCGAACGCCTAAGACATGAGCAACCCGGCAGGTGATCCAAACGGCGGCGTCCATCGTTTCCGAGCGGATACACCAACCGAGGCTTCATGAACGCCGGTCTTCCAGCCCTGAGCAGGTCCGTACGGAGCAGGCCCTCCGTGCCCGCTCGTCGCTGGATCCGGTTGCAACGGACACCATTGGAAAGGCCCAAGGCGACGGTGGAATGGGCTGAATTGATCGGACGTGTCGCGGCCCATGGCGATCGCGATGCCTTCAAGCTTCTGTTCGAGCATTTTGCTCCTCGTGTGAAGGGCCTCCTGATGAAGATCGGGACAGACGCCGACACCGCGGAGGAAATTGCGCAGAGCACGCTGCTTGCCGTCTGGCGCAAGGCGGCTCAATTCGATCCGTCGTCCGGCGGCGCAGCCGCGTGGATCTTCACCATCGCGCGGAATCTGCGTATCGACGCGGCGAGGCGCGCGGTGCGACAGGCGCGTACCGACCAGCCCGGCCTCATCGACGACGCCGACGACATCGTGGACTCGCCGGAGATCCTCATGACCAGGGGCGAGGATGTGTCGCGCGTCGCGGCAGCGCTGCTTCGCCTGTCAGAGGAGCAATCCAGGGTGGTCCGGATGTCGTTCATCGAGGAACGGCCGCATGCCGAGATCGCCGAGAGTCTCGGCATTCCCCTGGGAACCGTGAAATCGCGCATCCGACTGGCCATGAGCCGCCTGCGAGACCTGCTGGACGAACCGACATGACCATCAGCCACCACCCACCGGATGAACTGCTTGCCGACTTCGCAACGGGCCGGCTCGACGAGGCCGATCATCTCGTTGTCGCCGTGCACGTCGCGCAGTGCCCGGCGTGCCGCCGCTTTGCCGGGGCTATGGAGCATCTGGCCGGCGCAGCGCTGGAGGAGACCGCACCGGTTGCGATGAAGGCCGATGCGTTCGGGGCGATCATGGCGAAGCTCGACGAGCCCCAGCCGGCGCCGCGCGCCGATGTCCCGCCCCCCTCCGCGCTTCCGGACGAGGATTTGTCGGAGATATTGCGCCGCTGCCGGTTCGGCAAGCAACGCCGCGTGGCACCCGGGCTTAAGCTTCAACCGATCATTCTGCCGAGCGCGAAACAATCGCGCGCGTTCCTGCTGTGGTCCGCGCCCGGCGCACGCATGCTGCAACACTCGCACTCGGGAACGGAGCTGACCTGCGTGTTGAAGGGCAGCTTCAGTCACGAAGCCGGCCGCTACGGCCCCGGCGATTTCGACTTCGGCGACGGCGACGTCGATCATCAGCCGGTCGTGGGGCCGGAAGAGCCTTGCCTGTGCCTGGTCGCCATGACCGGAGACCTCGAACTGCATGGACTGCTTGGCCGGCTCATTTCGCCTTTCGTCCGGCTTTGAGCGCGACCTCCGGTCGCGGAGGTGATCCAGCGCCGCGCTTCCATCGTTTCTTCGCTGACTGATGCCGGAGACGAAGCATGAGCTGCGGTCGCGCCGTTCAAAAGGATTCAAGCATCGAGCGTTTGAGCGCCCTGCTCCGGCGTGCCGGAAGCGGCGACCAACGGGCCTTTGCGGAATTGCATGCGTCGACGCGAAACAGGTTGCGCAAGACCGCGCTGTCGGTGTCGCCGTCGATCGTCGATCTCGACGACCTGCTGCAGGAAGCCTATCTCAAGATCTGGAAACACGCCGCGAGTTTCGATCCTGAGCGCGCCTCGCCCATCACGTGGATGTGCACGATCATGCGCAACACCACGATCGATGCGCTCCGGCTGAAGCAGGTAGCGACGACCGATCTGGACGAAGCCTTGTGGGTGCCCGACGCCGGAGGGCGGGATTCCGACCCGTTCGACTACGATCTGGCTCAGCCGATCGCGGCTGGTGTTCTCGGCAGACTTCCACGGGATCGCCGCCATCTGCTCTCGCTTGCCTATCTCGAGGGTGAAAGCCGGCTGAGCCTGTCGCGGCGCTTTGGCGTGCCCGTCGGCACGATCAAGACCTGGCTGCATCGGACGCTGGCCTCGGTCCGTGCCGATTGCATGGCATGTGCGGCGGGCGCGCCCGCGCCGCAGCCCCATCCGTGAGCCTGCCATTGGACCGATCCAGCGAGCCGGAGGACGTCCGCCATCTCGTCGTCGTGCTCGGAGACCAGCTCGACGCCGACAGCACCGCATTCGACGGCTTCGACCCCGCACGAGACGTCGTGCTGCAGATGGAGGTGATCGAAGAGACGTCTTACATCCCGCAACACAGGAAGCGCATTGCCTATTTCCTCGCGTCGATGCGACACTTCAGGGACGAATTGATCGCGCGCGGGCGGCGTGTGCACTATGTCCATATCGACGAGCAGGACAATACAGGGCGCTTCGAAACCGAGATCGCGCGGGCCCAGCGCAGGTTCAGGCCCTCGCGGACGATCGTGGTCGAGCCAGGCGACTGGCGCGTCGCAGAGACGCTACGCCGCCTGCCGCAGATGCCGGAGATCCGCAGCGACAGCCACTTTCTGTGCTCGCGCGAGGAGTTTGCGGCCTTTGCCGCGCGACATTACCGCCCGGTGCTCGAAACCTTCTATCGCGCCATGCGCCGAAAGACCGGGCTTCTCATGGATATCGCGGGACGACCTGTCGGCGGTGCGTGGAATTTCGACGCGGAGAATCGTAAATCCTTCGGCAGGACCAGCCCGTCCATACCGCCGCGACCCGCATGTCCGCCCGACGCGATCACGACGGAGGTGTTGCGGCTCGTCGCTGCGCGCTTCGCAGACAGCCCCGGCAAGCTCGACGGTTTCGACCTGCCCGTGACGCGGACACAGGCGCTGGCGCAACTTGACGCCTTCCTCGCCGAGCGGCTGCCGCGGTTCGGTGATTACCAGGACGCGATGCGGTCCGGCGAGGCCTTCCTCTACCACTCGGTCCTATCGGGCCCGTTGAACCTGCACCAATTGCGTCCGCTGGAGGTCGTCCAGGCGGCGCTGCAAAACACAACCGTTCCACTCAACGCGCTGGAGGGTTTCACGCGCCAGATCATCGGATGGCGCGAATTCGTCCGCGGCATCTATTGGCAGCGCATGCCGCATTATGCGGAAGCGAACACGCTCGATGCCGAACTGCCGATGCCGAAATTCTACTGGACCGGCGAGACCGACATGCGCTGCCTTGCGGAGGCGATTGGTCACACGATCGACTACGCCTATGCCCACCATATCGAGCGGCTGATGGTGCTCGGGCTGTTCGCCATGCTCCTGGGCGTGCGGCCCTACGACGTCCATCGCTGGCACATGTCGATGTTCTGGGACGCGGTCGATTGGGTTTCCCTGCCGAACACGCTCGGCATGAGCCAGCATGGCGACGGCGGCATTGTCGGCACGAAGCCTTACGCGGCGTCGGGCAACTACATCCACCGCATGAGCGATCATTGCCGGCATTGCCGCTTCGACCCCCAAAAGTCGATCGGCGAGGATGCCTGTCCCTTTACCACGCTCTACTGGAATTTCCTGGACAAGCACCGCAAGCGCTTCGCCGCCAACGGCCGGATGAAGAACCAGTATGCCAACCTGGCCCGCAAGGATGCGGGAGAGCTGCGCACGATCCGGCGCCAGGCAGCCGGCATCGCCGAAGCGGTGACGTGATCCGCGGCTCAGTTGAGCCAGAAAATGCTGGCGTTGAGCAGGGTGGCAAAGGCGACCCAGGCGAGATAGGGCACGAATAGCGCCGCGGCGACCCGGTCGGTCTGCCAACGCTCGACGATGAACCCGATGATCGACAGCAGCATAGCGACAATCACGGCCAGCGCCACGCCGGTGTGATGCCAGGTGAAGAAGACCGGCGACCAGGTAAAATTGAGCAGCATCTGCACGGTCCAGAGCAGCATGCCCGCACCGCGCGGCGTCCGCTCCCAGGTCCGCGCCCCGGCCAGCGCGATCAGCAGGTAGATCACGGACCACACCGGCGCGAACACCCAGTTCGGCGGGTTGAACGGCGGCTTGGTCAGCCCGGCGTACCAGCCGCCCGGCAGGTTTGTACTACCGATGACAAAGCCTATCCCGACCACGATCAGGATGAACAGTGCCGCTCTTGCATAACTTGCCATCAGCCAACGTCGCGCGTGATACAGACAGGGAGTATCGACCCAACGCTGCAGCAGCCGCATTGGATCACTGAAGGGACGCGGCGCAACGCCTTGGCCGGCTTTTATTTCTGGGGTCCTGACAGCGAAATCTCGCGCTCGGCGCGGAAGACGTTGCTGTAGAGGTTGGCGATCCACTGCCGGCCGATCTCGGTCTTGTTGAGATAACCGATCTCGGTCTGGATGTGGGGTGCGACGCTGTTCCAGTAGAACTGTGGATAGCGGTTCACGATGTCTGCGGGCGAGTCGTAGCCGAGTTGCCGGTTCATGCCGACCTCCTCGAACTCGTAATAGAGCGCGTTCGCCTTGCGCAGATAATTGGGATCGCCGAGTTGGCCGATGAAATCGGCGGCGCGCAGGATCGAGGCATCCTCGTCGTAGCCCTGGCCCTCGCGGGCCGGAAAACGCGTGCCTTCGATGGCGCGGGCAATGCGCTCGCTGTCGAGCCCCTCGACCGGCCGTAGCCGCTGCTCTACGTACAGTTTCGATCGGTCGACATGATACATCATCAGACTGGCATCCGATGCACCCCGCGGCAGAGAGACCTTGTTGCCCGCCGCGTCGATCACGAAGCCGTCCTCGTCGTCGTCCTCGAACAGGCCACGGACGTAGCCGATGTCGTGGGCGAGGCAGGCGACGAGGATGTGGGTGTAATCCTCCGCCGAGAGGTGTCCATGCAGATGGCGGCCCTGGAGGATCGCCTGGCCCGCCAGCGTCACCAGCATGGTATGCTCGATATTGTGGTAGAGCGCGTCGCTGTTGCCGATGCACTCCAGTGCCGTGCGCGTCGCCCCCTCTACGATCCTTGCGGAGTCTTCGTCGTAGCGCCGACGCATGAACGTGCCCAGCAACTTCTCCAGGGATTCGGCCGCCAGTCTTGGCAACGTGATCATGGATTCAGCCCCGTTTGTCGGTGGTGTCCCACGCGTTCTCCCGACGCCCCGCTCTTGTCCTCGACGCAGAGGCCAGCATAGCCCATCTTGGGCCACCTCACCAAATCCCGGGAACCCAAATTTGGCAATATGTTACAATCCCGCTGCGCAACATCCCGGTTGAGGTTACATTTCGTCACACCTTGAGGTGGGCGGGGAACGGTCCCGGTCCGACCGCCCCTTCAGGGCGCAGCCAGGATGTCGGCGCCATCGGCCGAGCGCGACAGACTTCTGGCCAGATAGAACAGTTCGACCAGTTTGCCGCGTCTGCCGACCAACGAGAAGATGTATTCGGGCGACTCCGCCTTGATTTCCGCGATCGCCACCTTGGCGATGCGATCGACGCGGCTCGAGCCGTGCTCCCAGACAAACCCGACACCGAGCCGATTGGCGACCGCCTCCAGCATGCCCTCCCGCGTGTTGACGATGATCGCTGGACTTGCGCGCAGATTGACGGCGCGAAACGCCCTGTCCACGGCACGCTGGGTCGACGAATCCCGGGTGCGAAAGACCAGCGGATACTGCATCAGACTGGCGACAGACACGCGCGATTCACGGCCCAGGTCGTGAACGGGATGGCAGATCGCGACGACGCGCTGCTGCACGCAGGGCTCGCGACGGAAGCGATTGTCCTGCGGCACCTCCGGCAGCACAGCGACGTCGACGCGCTGGTCCACCACGGCCGCCATGATCGCCGACCAGCTCCCGATCTCGATATTGATCTGAATCTTCGGATACAGATTGCGATAGGCCGCGATCAGCGCCATGCCCGGCATGGCGTTGCCGAGCCCGATCCGAAGCTCTCCCCCCGTCAGCTCATCGCGCTGCTCCAGGATGGCCAGCGCGTCCGCCTCGATCGCCTGCATGCGATTTGTCGAGGCATAGAGCCGTCGGCACAGCGACGTCGCAACCAGGTTCTGGCCGTGCCGATCGAATAGCGCAACGGCGAATTCGGCCTCCAGGTCGCGCACAAGCTGCGCAACCGCCGGCTGCGACACGCCCAGTCGCCTGGCTGCGGCCGCAAAGCTGCCGGTCTCGAACACCGCATTGACCGCTCTGACGCGCGACGACGTCAGCGCCACGACAAACACCCCAAGGCCGATATCCCCCGATCAGGACCACACGAAAGCAAAACCTGGGATACCCATAAGCAGGGCCATTGACCGTTATGTGAATGTCGCATGCGCTCCCTACTCCTCCGTGCGCCGCAACAGGCAGCAGGGGACCAGCGCGAATGGCGCAAATCGAGCTTTCCGCAATCCGCAAATCCTTCGATGGTACCGACGTCCTGAAGGGCATCGATTTCCGGATCGAGGACGGCGAGTTCATCTCCCTGGTCGGGCCGTCCGGCTGCGGGAAATCGACCCTGCTGCGCATCATTGCCGGGCTAGAGCAGCAGAATTCCGGCCAGATCCGCATCGACGGCGTCGCGGTGGACGGCATTCGCCCGAGCGCGCGTAACCTGGCGATGGTCTTCCAGTCCTACGCGCTCTATCCGCATTTGAGTACCTTCGACAACATCGCGGTGCCGTTGCGGATGCGGCGCCTCTCCGCGATCGAACGGCTGCCGCTCCTGGGCGCGCTGCTGCCGAGCCGGCGCGCCAAGGAACGGCTCATCAGTGCCGACATTGCCGGGATCGCCGAGCAACTCGACATCGCTCCGCTGCTGCGGCGCAAGCCCGGGCAATTGTCCGGCGGACAGCGGCAACGCGTCGCGGTCGGACGCGCCATGGTGCGCGAGCCCCGGGCGTTCCTGTTCGATGAACCGCTCTCCAATCTCGACGCGAAACTGCGCGTCCACATGCGCGCAGAGCTCGCCGAACTGCACCGCCGTCTCAACGCGACGTTCGTCTATGTCACGCACGACCAGGCCGAGGCGATGACCATGTCAAGCCGGATCGCCGTCATGATGGCGGGTGAATTGATCCAGGCCGGGACGCCCGCGGAGATCTACAACGACCCCGGCGATATTCGTGTGGCCGAGTTCATCGGCAGCCCCAAGATCAACATTCTCCCCGGCCGGATCCGGAAGGACGGCGGCATCGACGTGCTGGGGACGGCCCTCAAGCTTGCGTGCGGTGCGACGGCCGGCGACTGCCGCGTCGGCGTGCGTCCGGAGCGGATCGAACTCGGCACAGGGCCATTCTCCGGAACGGTCGTCCATCTGGAAAACCTTGGCGCGGAAGCATTCGTCCATCTCGCGATCGAAGGCTCCGCCTTGCGTCTGATCGCGCGGCTCGCGGATGTCAGGCACATGCCTGCGATGGGTAGTCGTTCGGCCTTTGGCTTTGCCCCCGACGCAGTGCGGGTTTTCGATCCCGCCGGGAAGCGGATCGAGCTCAGGCTGGAGCAGCCCGAGCGCATCCGTGAGCACGCCCATGTCTGACGGCTCCATGACGATTGATGCGGCGATCGTCTCCGCCGGTGCCCCAAGCCGCGCGTTGCAGGCTCACGGCAGCCGCCGCACCTACGCCGCCTACGCCCTGGTGACGCCGGCCGTCACGCTCATGCTGGCCATGCTGCTTGGTCCGCTCGCCGGCGTGATCGCGCTCTCCTTCACCGACTATCAGCTCGGCGCGCCGCATTTCTCATGGATCGGGCTGGCCAATTACCACGATCTGTTCGCGGACCGGGTGTTCTGGATCGCGCTCCGCAACACACTGACCTATGTCGTGATCGTTGTGCCCGGCGCCGTGATCGCCGGCCTTGCGATCGCGCTGCTGATCCAGAGCGGGACCAGCCTGCGCAGCTTATATCGGACGATCTACTTTCTGCCTGTCATGGCGACCCTGATCGCCATGGCGGTCGTGTGGGAGTTCATGCTGCATCCGCAATTCGGCCTGGTGAACGGGCTGCTGCGCAGCGCGGGCCTGCCGGCCTTCGCCTGGCTGCAGGACCGCAGCACCGCCCTCTACGCGCTGTGCGCGATCGGCATCTGGCAGGCGGTCGGATTCAACATGGTGCTGTTTCTCGCCGGCCTCGTCTCCATCCCCAAGCAGCTCTACGAAGCGGCCGAGATCGACGGTGCATCGAGCGGCTGGGCTCGCTTCCGCCTCGTGACCTGGCCGATGCTGGGGCCGGTCACGACCTTCGTCGTGGTGATCTCCGGCATCCGCTCTTTCCAGGTGTTCGACACCGTGCACGTGCTGACCAAGGGCGGCCCGTCGAAATCCACCGAGGTGCTGATCCACACCATGTACACGGAAGGCTTCGAATTCTTCCGCTCCGGCTACGCTGCCGCGATCACCGTGGTTTTCCTGGTCTTCGTTCTCGCACTCACGCTCGTCAAATCGAGGCTCGCCGATCGCGGCGTGCACTATACATGAGCCATTCGCATCCTATCCCGTACCGGGCGATACTCCGCCACATCCTCCTGATCGCGGGTGCCGCGATCATGCTGGCGCCGTTCATCTGGATGATCTCGACCGCATCCAAGCCGCAGACCGAGGTCTTTTCCAGCGAGTTGCATCTGATCCCGCACCATTTCGCGCTGTGGGAGAACCTGCGCGAGGCCTTCGCCAAGGCCAATCTGCTGCGCTTCCTGGTGAACGGCGTCATTGTCACGTTCTCGATCTTCGTGCTGCAGATCATGGTGGCGCTGCCGGCGGCCTACGCGCTGGCGAAACTTCGCTTCGTCGGCCGCGAGACGCTGTTCGCGCTCGTGCTGTTCGGGATCCTGATCCCGCCGCAGGCGACCGCGATCCCGATCTTCCTGTTGCTGCACAAGCTCGGCCTGCTCGACAGCTATGCCGCGCTTGTCCTGCCCTTTACGATCTCCGTGTTCGGCATCTTCCTGATGCGCCAGTTCTTCAAGACCGTGCCGGACGATCTCGTCGATGCCGCGCGGATGGACGGCATCTCCGAGTTCGGCATCGTCTGGCGGGTGATGCTGCCGGCCGCGATCCCGGCCGTCACCGCCTTCGGCATCTTCTCCGTGGTGGCGCACTGGAACGACTATTTCTGGCCGCTCATCGTGCTCAACAGCGAACAACTGCGTACGCCGCCGCTTGCCGTGGCGCATTTCCGCAACAACGAGGCCGGCACCAGCTACGGCCCGCTGATGGCCGCGGCGATGGTGATCATCGCGCCGCTCGTCATCGCGTTTCTCTTTGCCCAGCGCCGCTTCATCGAGGGCATCACCCTCACCGGCATCAAGTGACCGCGTTACCTCAACCAGGGAGACTATCCATGCTGAAGTCCTTCATCGCCGCCGCGACTCTGTCGCTTGCGGCCGGCTCTGCGCTCGCGCAGACCCAGACCGAGATCGTGATGCAGTATCCCTATCCGGAGCTGTTCACCGAGACCCACAAGCGCATTGCCGACGAGTTCGCCAAGGTGCACCCGGAGATCAAGGTCACCATGCGGGCGCCTTACGAATCCTACGAGGACGCCACCCAGAAGGTGCTGCGCGAAGCCGTGACCAACCAGATGCCCGACGTGTCCTTCCAGGGACTGAACCGCATCCGTGTCCTGGTCGACAAGAACATCCCGGCCGAGCTCGGCGGCTACATCGCCGCCGAAAAGGATTTCGACAAGCAAGGCTTCCACCAGGCGATGTATGACATCGGCACCGCCGGCGGCAAGGTCTATGCCCTGCCCTTCGCGATCTCCCTGCCCATCGTCTACGTCAATCTCGATCTGGTGAAGCAGGCTGGCGGCGACATCGACAACCTGCCGAAGAGCTGGGACGAACTGATCGCCCTGGCCAAGAAGGTCAAGGCACTGGGCAACGACACCAACGGCGTCACCTATGCCTGGGACATCACCGGCAACTGGTTGTGGCAGGCGCCGGTGTTCGCACGCGGCGGCACCATGCTCAACGCCGACGAGACCAAAGTCGCGTTCGACGGACCGGAGGGCAAGTTCGCAATCAACATGATTGCACGGCTCGTCAATGAGGGCGGCATGCCCAATCTCGACCAGCCCTCGATGCGCGCGGCGTTCGCGGCCGGCAAGACCGGCTTTCACATCACCTCGACCTCGGACCTCAACAAGGTCACGCAGATGATCGGCGGCAAATTCGCGCTGAAGACAATACCGTTCCCCGACGTCGCCCCCTCCACCGGCCGGCTGCCGGCCGGTGGCAATGTCGTGCTGATCCTCGCCAAGGACAAGGCCAAGCGCGATGCCGCCTGGGAAGCGGTGAAATTCTGGACCGGCGCCAAGGGCGCCGCGATCATGGCCGAGACCACCGGTTACATGCCGCCCAACAAGGTCGCCAACGAGGTCTATCTGAAGGACTTCTATGTCAAGAACCCCAACAACTTCACCGCCGTCGGCCAGCTCGCGCTGCTCACGAAATGGTACGCCTTCCCCGGCGACAACGGCCTGAAGATCACCGACGTGATCAAGGATCATTTGAACTCGATCATCTCCGGCGCCCGCGCGAAAGAATCCGATGCCGTCCTCGCCGACATGGCGGCGGACGTGCAGAAACTGCTGCCGAAGACCACCGGCGCGGCGCGCTGAGCGTCCCGACACCGTCAACACAGGGCGCCATCGGCGCCCTGTGCCTCGTCAACCGGAGATGACGATGAAGCTGCTTCATCTGAGCGACATTCACCTGACCGTACCGGGCGCCACCATCGGCGGCCGCGATCCGCGCGCCAATTTCGAGCGGGCGCTTGCGCACGCCCTGCGAGATCATCACGACGCCGAGTTGATGGTGATTACCGGCGACCTCTCGGATTGGGGCGATCTTGCCGACTATCAATGGCTCAGGCAGCGCCTTGATGATTATCCGCTGCCGGTCCGGCTTTGCATCGGCAACCACGACCGCCGCGCCACCTTCCTGAGCGTCTTCCCCGATCTCGCCGACGAGAACGGCTTTGTTCAGGGCATTCACGATACGGCCGCCGGCCGCTGCCTGTTCCTCGACACCGCTCACCCGGAGACGCATGCCGGGCGCTATTGCGAAGACCGTCTTGGCTGGCTCGAGGCACGGCTTGCCGAGCATGACGGGCCGTTTCTGCTATTCATGCACCACAACCCGATGCCGGTGCATCTCGCTCCCTTCGACCAGATTCGCCTGCTCGACGAAGCGCCGTTCCGGCAACTCGTCGGCCGCCATCGGGCAAAAATCCGCCACGTCTTCTTCGGCCATTGTCACCTGCCGCTCGCCGGCTCGGTTGCAGGGATCCCCGCCTCGTCGCTGCGTGGCACCAACCATGCGAGCTTTCCACTGTTCTCCGAGACCAGGCTGCTGAGCGCGTCCGACCTGCCGCAGGCCTATGGCGTCGTCTTTTTCGGGGACGACTACGTGACCGTGCACATGGTGGAATTCGGCTACGACGGTGCCATCCGCGTCGAAGGTTCGCCCGACTACCAGGCCTGGGATCGCGAAACCATGGTGCGATGATCGGCGCACGCCGATCATCTTCTACTCCACCAGCAGCACGTCCACGGCGACACCGAGCTTCTGCTTCCGCGAGCCGACGATGATGCCGTCGACCGGCGAGACGTCGGAAAAGTCGCGAGCGACGGCGAGCACGATATGGTCGTTTGCGACAAGGAGATCGTTGGTGGGATCGAAATCGACCCAGCCGAGCTCCGCCCCGCACCACAGCGACACCCAGGCGTGGGTGGCGTCGGCGCCCTGCAGACGCGGCTGGCCCGCAGGCGGAATGGTGCGTAAGTATCCGCTGACATAGGCGGCGGGCAGACCGAGCCCGCGCAGGCCCGCGATCATCACATGGGCGAAGTCCTGGCAGACGCCGTGGCGCTTGTCGAAGACCTCGTCGAGCGGCGTCGAGATCACCGTCGCCTTGGGGTCGTAGCGAAACTCGGTGCGGATGCGATGCATGAGATCGACGGCGCCGGCGAGGATTCCCGCGCCGGGCGCAAAGCTCAAAGCGGCATAGGCGCTGACCGGGCGCAGCACCGGCACCAGCGGGCTGGCAAAGACATAGCCGACCGGCGAGGACGGCCCGAGGCTGGTCGCCTCGAACGCGAGGTCGCGGATGCTCTCCCAGGCCGGGCTCGCGGCATCGCGCGCCGGCGGCTTGCGCGAGACCGACACGCGCGAGCGCGAGTCGATGCGCAGATTGCGATGCGCCGTCTCGATCACGATGCTCTCGGTCAGCGTGCCGAAGAAATCGCGACGGACATGCCGCTCGGAGGGCCGCGGACGGATCTCGACACGGTGCGAGATCAGCTCCTGGCCGTCTCCGTTCTTCGGCTCCAGCCGCAGCGTGCAGCGCGCGAAGCTCACCGCGCTCTCATATTCGTAGGTGGTGACGTGCCTTATGTCGTAGATCACGCCAGCCCCGTCAGCTTTTCCGGCCGGCTGGCATTCGGGCCGTGCGGGAAGTAATGCAGCCCGATCGCCTCGGCGAGGCTGAGCAGATCCTGCTCCAGCGAGAACAGCGACTTGACCTCGAGCTTCTCGGCTTCAGCCGTGGTCAGCATCGCCTGCACGGCAAGCGCGAGCCGCTGCGGCCGC
This sequence comes from Bradyrhizobium cosmicum, assembly GCF_007290395.2. Lineage (NCBI taxonomy): Bacteria > Pseudomonadati > Pseudomonadota > Alphaproteobacteria > Hyphomicrobiales > Nitrobacteraceae > Bradyrhizobium > Bradyrhizobium cosmicum. Next base: position 5,210,737 of record NZ_CP041656.2, read on the forward strand.
TCGATCAGGCCGTGCTCCTTCAGGCTCGGCAGCGCGGCGATGTGCTCGTTCAGGGTCGCGACCTGGAACGCCACCGACCGCGGATTGTAGCTGTCGAGCACGGCGAGGTCGCGCACCGGGGCCAGGATCGGCGCCAGCAGATAGCGCGAGCGGTAAGTGATCTGGGAATCCACCAGCGTCAGCAGGATGTCGAGATCCTCGTCACCGGCCTCGTCATAGGCGAACTGGCGCGCGAAGCGCGCGGTGTTGATGGCACGCTCGGTGCGGCGGCCGACATCGAGGAAGCGCCAGCCGGCGGCACGATTCATGTTCTCCTGGGCAAGGCCGGCAAAGCTCGCAAGCTCCTGCAGGGTCAGCTCGGCCGCGCTCAGCACACTGTCGTCGTCCTCGACCTCGACGGCGAGCCGCTCGGCCATTTCGGTGATGACCTGCCAGGCATCGGGCGACAGCCGCTCGCGCAAGGACGTCGCCGTGCGCTGGGCCGCGCGCACCAGCGACAACGCCGAGCCGAAACGCTCGGCGTTCTGCAGCGCTTCGGCGGTGACGCGTCCCGGCGTCGCGCGCGAGGCTTGCGAGATCGCGCCCCAGGCCACCAGCAGGCGCTGGATGCGCTCCGCCGATTGCAGCGAGGCCGCGGTGCCCTTGTTGGGCCCGCTCGGCGAGCCCAGCGCCCGCACCAGCCGCAGCGTCGCTTCGGCGCGCTCGAGATAGCGGCCGAGCCAGAACAGGTTGTCGGCGGCGCGGCTCGGCAGCACACCGGCGATGCGGCGGATGCGCACCTTGTCGGTCGCCGGCAGCAGCGTCGCGGTGGCGACCTTCTTCTCCGAGACGACCCAGACGTCGGCGGCGCGGGCGCCGTCGCCCATCGAGACCGCACGCGCGTCGGCCTGCTCGGCGATCCGGCAGAAGCCGCCGGGCATGATGGCCCAGCCGTCGGGAGTCGCTGCCGCGAATACGCGCAGCACGAAGGGGCGCGGCGTGATCTGGCCCTGCTCCCATATCGGCATGGTCGAAAGCCGCACCACCTCCTGGCCGACATAGTCCATGCCGCGTGCGCTGATGGAATCGATCAGACGCTGGCGTCCGGCCGCGTCGAGCTCACTCGCGAGCACCGGGCCGTTGCTGTCGAACCCGGGAACGCCGCGCCCATAGGCGCCTTCGATCGCGACCTCGTCGAGCCGCGACAGCACCTCATCGCGCGCGATGCGCTGGCCGCACCACCAGGTCGCGATGTGCGGCATCTTCAGCTCTTCGCCGAGCAGACGGCGGCTCAGCGCCGGCAGGAAACCGAGCATCGCGCGCGCCTCCAGCACGCCGGAGCCCGGCATGTTGGCGACGACGACGCCATCCTTGCGCAGCACGTCGATCAGACCGGGCACGCCGAGATGCGAGGACGCATCGAGCTCGAGCGGATCGAGCGAGTTGGAGTCGACGCGGCGGAGCAGCACGTCGAGCCGCTTCAGGCCGGCGACGGTGCGGATGTGAACGCGGTCATCGCTGACGGCGAGATCGTCGCCCTCGACCAGCAGGAAGCCGAGATAGCGCGCCAGCGTCGCATGCTCGAAATAGGTCTCGCTGAAGCTGCCGGGCGTGAGCACGCCGATCCGCGGTTCGTCGCGGTCGGCGCGCGCGCGCAGGCTGTCGCGGAACGCCTCGAAGAACGGCGCGACGCGCGGCACGTTCATCGACTTGTAGAGATCGGAGAAGGCGCGCGAGAGCACCAGGCGATTCTCCAGCGCGTAGCCCGCGCCCGACGGCGCCTGGGTGCGGTCGCCGAGCACCCACCAGCGGCCGTCGGGACCGCGGCCGACATCGGCGGCGTAGAGCGAAAGGTAGCGCCCGCCCGGCGGCGGCACGCCGCAGACGGGACGGAGATATTCGGGGCTGCCGGCGATCGCAGCCGCCGGCAGCGCGCCTTCCGCGGCCAGCCGGCCTTCGCCATAGATGTCGCGCAGGACGAGCTCGAGCAGCTCGGCGCGCTGGGTGATGCCGGCGGACAGCTGCTTCCAGTCGGCCTCGTCGATCAGCAGCGGCAGGTGGCTGAGCGACCAGGGCCGGTCCGCGCCGTCGCCGGGGGCGCGGTAGGTGACGCCGGCCTCGCGGAGGTGGCGGTCGGCCATGCCAAACCGCCGCTCGATCTCGTCGGGCGCAAGCGCGCCGAAGGCGTCGAAAAAGCGGCCCCAGACCGCGCGCGGGGCGCCGTCGGGCCCCAGAAACTCGTCGGGGATGCCGGGCAGCCGGCGATAGTCGCGGACCCATTGCGCGAGGCGGCGCTGGCCTTCGCGCTGACCTTGCGCCTTACCCGCCCTGTCGTCCTCTTCGGCTGCGCCCTCGCCCATGCGCCTCTCCCTGCCCCGCCCTCATACTCATTGCAGGAGCGGGGTCCGCAAGTCGAGGGTCAGCGGAAACTCATTTGTGCGTTCCTCGGGCGGCGGCTGCATCGGGCCCGGCGTATGGCCGTGGTCCTGGAAGCGCGCCAGCCGCCGCGCCTCGGCCTCGTAGGTGTTGACCGGCTTCGTGTCGTAGCTGCGCCCGCCGGGATGGGCGACGTGATAGACGCAGCCGCCGAGCGAGCGGCCGTTCCAGGTGTCGATCAGGTCAAACGTCAGGGGCGCGTGAACGGGAATGGTCGGGTGCAGGCCGGAGGCCGGCTGCCAGGCCTTGAAGCGGACACCGGCCACGGCTTCCCCGGAGCGGCCGGTCGAGGTCATCGGCAGCCGGCGACCGTTGCAGGTGACGATGTGGCGCCCCTCGACGAAGCCCTCCGCCTTGACCTGGAGCCGTTCCACCGAGCTGTCGACATAGCGCACCGTTCCTCCGGCCGAACCCTCCTCGCCCAGCACATGCCAGGGCTCCAGCGCCTGCCGCAGCTCCAGCGTGACGCCGCCATGATGGATACGGCCGAAGGCGGGGAAGCGGAATTCGAGCTGGGCCAGATACCATTCCGCCTCGAACGGATAGCCGGATTGCTTCAGCTCGGACAACACGTCCTGAAAATCTTCCCAGATGAAATGCGGCAGCATGTAGCGGTCATGCAGCGCCGTGCCCCAGCGCACGAACTTGCCGGATTGCGGCTCGCGCCAGAATTTTGCGATCAGCGCGCGGATCAGCAGCTGCTGCGCCAGCGACATGCGCGGATCGGGCGGCATCTCGAGCGCACGGAATTCGACGAGGCCGAGCCGCCCCGTGGTCCCGTCCGGCGAATACAGCTTGTCGATGCAGATCTCGGCGCGATGGGTGTTGCCGGTGATGTCGACGAGCAGGTGCCGGAACAGGCGATCCACCAGCCAGAGCGGGGTCTGGTAGCCCGGCGGCGGCACGTGGGAGAGCGCGATCTCGAGCTCGTAGATGCTGTCGTGGCGGGCTTCGTCGATGCGCGGCGCCTGGCTGGTCGGGCCGATAAACAGGCCGGAGAAGAAGTACGACAGCGACGGATGCCGCTGCCAGTACAGCACCAGGCTCTTGAGCAGATCGGGACGGCGCAGGAACGGCGAGTCCTCCGGGCTGGAGCCGCCGATCACGACATGATTGCCGCCGCCGGTGCCGGTGTGGCGGCCGTCGACCAGGAAGCGGTTGGCACCGAGTCGCACCTTGCCCGCGTCCTCATAGAGACCGGTGGTGATGTCGACCGCGTCGCGCCAGTTCTTCGCCGGCTGGATGTTGATCTCGACGACGCCGGGATCGGGCGTCACCTTGATCACCTCGATGCGCGGGTCGAACGGCGGCGGGTAGCCCTCGACATGGACCTGGAGCTGCATTTCCTCGGCGGTGGCTTCGAGCGCCGCGACCAGCTCGAGATAGTCCTCGATGCGCTCGACCGGCGGCATGAAGGCGCAGAGCACGCCGTCGCGGACTTCCACCGACATCGCGGTGCGGACCGGGACGGAGGTGTTGAGTTGCTCCGGCGGGGCCCGCGGCGGCGCTTCCGGGCGCGCTTCGAGGGTGAACACCGGCAACTTGCCGCGCGGCTCCATCGGGTCGCGCTCGACGATGTAGGGATATTGGTTGGGCTGAACGTAGCCGAGCGACCCGATCGGCAGGCGCAGGCCCAGCGGGGAATCGCCCGGCATCAGGAACAGATGATTGCGCCGCAATTGCCAGCGCTCGCTGCGCCAGCGCGGCGGCGCGTTCCAGCGCTGCACCGGCAGCACGAAGCCGCGCGGCGTGTTGAGGCCCTGCTCGAACACGCGCGCCATGCGCGCGCGATCCTCCGGATTGGCCAATTTGGAGTCGGACGGATCGACGTTGACGGGAAGCTCGGCTTCCTTCTGCAGCCAGAGCGCGGTGTCCTCATAGGCCGGCATGATGTAGCCGGGATCGAGCCCGAGCCGCAGCGCCGCGCCCTCGATGAAGGCTTCAGCGTCCTTCACCTCGGCGCGGCGCGGATTTTCGATTTTCGCGATGAGGTCGGCGTTCTTCCAGATCGGCACGCCGTCCTTGCGCCAGTAGAGGCCGAAGGCCCAGCGCGGCAGGCTCTCGCCCGGATACCATTTTCCCTGGCCGTAATGCAGAAGGCCGCCCGGCGCGAAGCGCGTGCGCAGGCGGCGGATCAGATCGTCGCCGAGCGCGCGCTTGGTCGGGCCGACCGCCTCGGTATTCCACTCCGCCGCTTCGAGATCGTCGACCGAGACGAAGGTCGGCTCGCCGCCCATCGTCAGCCGCACGTCATCGGCGGCGAGATCGCCGTCGACCTGCTCGCCGAGATCGTTGAGCCGGGCCCAGGCTTCGTCGGAGAACGGTTTGGTGATGCGCGGCGCCTCGCGGATGCGCTTGACGCTCATGTCGAAGGCGAATTCGACCTCCGCAAAGCCCGCGCCGCCGGAGATCGGCGCCGCCGAGCGATAATGCGGCGTGGCGGCAACCGGAATGTGCCCCTCGCCTGCGAGCATGCCTGAGGTCGCGTCGAACCCGATCCAGCCCGCGCCCGGCAGATAGACCTCGGCCCACGCGTGCAGGTCGGTGAAGTCGTTCTCCACCTCCGGCGGTCCCTCGATCGGATCGATGTCGGGACGGATCTGGATCAGATAGCCGGAGACGAAACGCGCGGCGAGACCGAGATGACGGAAGGTCTGGATCAGGAGCCAGGCGGAGTCGCGGCACGATCCGGCGCAGGAGGTGAGCGTCTCCTCCGGCGTCTGCACACCCGCCTCCATCCGGATGATGTAGCGGATCTTCTTCTGCAGCTCCCTGTTCAGGTCGACCAGGAAGTTGACCGTGTTCGGGGCTTCGTGCGGGATCGTGTCGAGATATTTCGCGAACAGGCGATCGGGCTTGATGGTCTCCAGATACGGAGCCAGCTCCGTCTTCAGGTCCTTCGGATACTCGAACGGAAAGCTGTCGGCGTAGGGCTCGACGAAAAAGTCGAACGGATTGACCACGGTCATCTGCGCCGTGAAATCGACCTCGAATTTCAACTCGGTCGCTTTCTCCGGAAAGACGTAGCGGGCGAGCCAGTTGCCCTGCGGGTCCTGCTGCCAGTTCACGAAATGGTTGGCTGGAGTGACCTTGAGCGAATAGCTCAGGATCGGCGTGCGCGTGTGCGGCGCCGGCCGCAGCCGGATGGTCTGCGGACCGAGATCGATCGGGCGGTCGTATTTGTAGTGGGTGACGTGGTGTAACGCGACGTAGATCGACACGGGGTGCGATGCTCCAGCAGCTTTTTTGAGCAGAACACCTGAGGTCGGTGCGATCAAGCACTAACAACGGGCAGAGGGTGCCTAGGAAGTACCCCCCGTCGGTCCATGGGGCAATCGCATAAGAGACGAGAGTTCGGCGCTCCACTGCGTCGTGGCCGGGCTCGTCCCGGCCATCCACGACCTTCTTGTGCGGTCCCAAAGAACGTGGATGCCCGGGACAACCCCGGGCATGACGACCTCATGTGAGGCGACCCTACGCCGCCGAGGTCAGCCGCTGCAGGAACTGGTTCACCTCGCGCCGCAGCGTCTCGACCTCGCCATGGACGCGTTCGGAGGCGCTGTTGACGCGGCTGGCGACGCGCCCCGTATCGGCGGCGGCCTCGCTGATGCCGGTGACGTTGGTCGAGACCTGCGACGTGCCGGACGAGGCCTCGTGAACGTTGCGGGCGATCTCGCGGGTCGCCAGGCCCTGCTGCTCGATTGAGGTCGCGATCGCGGCGGTGATGCCGTTGATCTCGGTGATGGTCTGCGCGATCGCCTCGACGGCCGCGACCGAATTGGTGGTCGATTGCTGCATCTCGCCGACCTTGGCGCTGATCTCCTCGGTCGCCTTCGCGGTCTGGTTGGCGAGACTCTTGACCTCGGAGGCCACGACCGCAAAGCCGCGGCCGGCTTCCCCCGCCCGCGCCGCCTCGATGGTGGCGTTGAGGGCGAGCAGGTTGGTCTGCTCGGCGATCTCGCTGATCAGCTTGACGACGTCGCCGATCCGCAGCGCCGCGTCCGCAAGCGAACGGATCTCGCTGCCGGCGCGATTGGCCTCGTTCACCGCGCGCCCCGTGCTCGTGGTCGAGCCGGCCACCTGACGGCCGATATCGGCGATCGAGGATGCGAGTTGCTCGGCCGCGGTCGCGACCGTCGCGACGTTGCGCGAGGCCCGGTCGGAGGCGCTGAGCACGCCGGAGGTCTGCCGGCTGGTCTTCTCGGCCGCCGCCGCCATCTGGCCGGCGTCGGATTCGAGATCGGTCGCGGCGCCCATGAGCGTGCCTGCGACCTGGTCGAGATGCGTGCCGAACTGCTTTGCGAGGTCCGCGATCTCGACGACGCGACGGCCAAGACTGTCGGTACCGGAATTGATGACGACCGCCGAACGACGGAACGAGCCAGGCAGACCGCGCGCGAGGATCTTGCGGAAATACTTGCCGCGGCTGGCATAGTCCATCGACGCGGAGGCCTCGCGCTGGAAGGCGTCGGTGATGTCGAGCATGTCGTTGACCGACTTCTGGATCGCCCCGATCCGCCCGGCCTGCCGGTTGCTGAGAATGCGCGCCTCGAGATCGCCGCGCGCCGCCTTGCGGCAGACGTCAGCGACCTCATCGACGGCCACCGCCGTGCGCTGCTGGCACCAGACGGCGTAGCCGAGCAACGCGACCGTCGTGCCCGCCAATGCCGCGCCGGCGATGCCGGTCACGCCGAGCAACGAAACGGCGAATGCAACGACGGCCAGAACACACGCGAGCGCGGTCGCTCCCTGCGCCTTAGAGAGAGAGCACAAATTCATCGTAACCGACACCCTGTTGCTTGAGCAGTCCGACCATCGCATCGAAGCTGGCATGCATGCCATCCTTGGCATTGGCATGCCGCGCCTCTTCGGCGCACAGCGTCTTGTAGATCGGCTTGATGCGTTCGATCTGCGCCGGATCCGGCTTGCGGCGATTGGAGTGATAGCCGACGATATTGCCCCGCTCGTCGAAGGTCGGCGTGACGTGGGCGAACACCCAGTAATGGCTGCCGTCCTTCGCCAGATTGACGACGTAGGCGAAGATTTCCTGCTTCGACTGCAGCGTGTCCCACAGCAGCTTGAAGACGCAGCGCGGCATGTCGGGATGGCGGATCATGCTGTGGGGTTCGCCCATCAGCTCCGCGTAGGAATATTTCGCCATGCGAATGAAGACGTCGTTGGCGTAGGTGATCCGGCCCTTTAGATCGGTCTTCGACACGATCAGTTCTTCCTCACCGAGGAAATCCTCTACGCCGGTCGGCCGTATCGTACGCGTCATCGTTGACGTATCCTCACGAAGGGCAGCGCCCTCGAAGGAGTGGCCCGCATCATCATTAGGATTACGACAGGAATTGTTAATCGTAAGTGAGCGCGGGAACCCGTGCGGCTACGAGGCACCCCGTAAATTTACGGAGGCCTCCCGGTGATCCTGCATATTTCCGCAGCGAAGCGCGCTGGGTGCAATTACATCGTCGCGCCCAGCACCCAGGGAGCGAACTCGGCGCCGCCGAAATCGAAGCTCTCGCTCTTGGTCGGCTGGCCGGAGGCGGTCTTCACAATCAACTCGAAGATGCGCTGGCCGCATTGCTCGACCGTCTCCTCGCCTTCGAGGATGGTGCCGCAATTGACGTCCATGTCGTCTTCCATGCGCTTGTACATGGGCGTGTTGGTGGCGAGCTTGATCGACGGCGCCGGCTTGCAGCCGAACACACTACCGCGGCCGGTGGTGAAACAGACGAGATTAGCGCCGCCGGCGACCTGCCCCGTGGCCGCGACGGGATCGTAGCCGGGCGTATCCATGAACACGAAACCGCGCTTGGTCACCGGTTCGGCATAGCGCAGCACGTCGACGAGATTGGTGGTGCCGGCCTTGGCCATTGCGCCGAGCGATTTCTCCAGGATGGTGGTGAGGCCGCCGGCCTTGTTGCCGGGGCTCGGGTTGGCGTTCATCTCGGCGCCTTCGCGCGTCGTGTACTCGTCCCACCAGCGCATGAGATCGACCAGCTTCTCGCCGACCTCGCGGCTGACAGCGCGGCGGGTGAGCAGGTGCTCGGCGCCGTAGGTCTCCGGCGTCTCCGACAGGATCACGGTGCCGCCGTGACGCACGATGAGATCGCTGGCCGCGCCAAGCGCGGGATTGGCCGATACGCCAGAATAGCCGTCCGAGCCGCCGCATTGCAGCGCCACGGTGAGCTCGCTCACCGGCACCGACTCGCGCTTTACCTTGTTGGAGTCAGCGAGGGCCTCGCGCACGAAGGCGATGCCGGCTTCCACCGTCTTGCGGGTGCCGCCGACCTCCTGGATGTCCATCGCGCGCAGACGGCCGGCGAGCTTCTGCTCTTCCATCAGGCCGCCGATCTGGTTCACCTCGCAGCCGAGACCGAGCACGATGACGTGGGAGAAATTGACGTGCCGCGCATAACCGCCGAGCGTGCGGCGAAGCAGTGCGAGCGGCTCGTTCTGCGTCATGCCGCAGCCGGTCTTGTGGGTCAGCGCGACCACACCGTCGACATTGGGGAATTCGGCCAGCGGATTGTCGCCGGTGAAGGGATTCTTCTTGAAGACGTCGGCGACGAGGCTCGCGACATGCGCGCTGCAGTTCACCGAGGTGAGGATACCGATATAGTTGCGCGTGGCCACACGGCCGTCCGGGCGGCGAATGCCCTCGAAGGTCGCCGGCAGGTCGAAGTTCGGCGTCGGCTTGACGTCGACGCAATAGGCGTAGTCCTTGGCGAAGTCGCCCATGCCGCAGTTCTGCACGTGCACGTGCTGGCCTGGTGCGATCGGAATGGTCGCGAAGCCGATGATCTGGCCGTAGCGCTTGATGGGTTCGCCCACCGCGATCGGCTTGATCGCAACCTTGTGGCCGGAGGGAATGCGCTCGACCGTCGTCACGCCGTCAGCCACCAACGTGCCCGGCGGCAGGCTCGCGCGCGCAATCAGCACGCCATCATCGGGATGCAGGCGAATGACGGGGCTGATGGTCATGGGAGGTCTCCTTGGGTCTTCAAGTATCGCGCCCCGGACGCAGCGCAGCGCAAAACGATGCGCTGCTGAGCCGGGGCCCAGTTATCACGTCATGTACTTCGCAAGCCTCCGGTTCCCGGCTCTACGAAGCGGCGCTACACGCCGCATCGCGTCCGGGACACGAGACCTTACGCCTTGCCGCCGGAATCCTTGCGGGTCGCGTTGACCTGCATCTTGGCGTAGGTCGCCATCAGGCCGACTTCGTTCGAGAGCGTGACCAGCTTGAAGCCCATGTTGATAGCGCGCGCAGCACCTTCGGCGCCGCTGCAATGGATGCCCGGGTTGAGGCCGCGCTTGCCGCATTCCTTGATGATCTTGTCGTAGATCGCGAGGATCTCGGGCTCGGTGCGGTCGAGCTTCGGCTCGAGGCCGTAGGAGAAGCCGAGGTCGGACGGCCCGATATAGACGCCGTCTATGCCGTCGACGTCGAGGATCGCTTCCATGTTCTCGACCGCGGTCCGGGTCTCCATCATCGGCAGCAGCACGATATCGTCGTTCGCCGTCTTCTGGTAGGAGCCCGCGGTGCCGTACATGCCGGCGCGGATCGGGCCGTTGGAGCGCACGCCTTTCGGCGGATATTTGGAATAGGAGACGAGGTTCCTGGCCTCCTGCGGCGTGTTGACCATCGGGCAGATCACGCCATAGGCGCCGCCGTCGAGCACCTTGCCGATGATGCCGGGCTCGTTCCAGGGCACGCGGACCATCGGCGTGACCGGATGCTTGTCCATCGCCTGGAAGCACTGCACCATCGACAGATAGTCCTGCACGCCGTGCTGCATGTCGACGGTGACGCTGTCGAAGCCGCATTGCGCGACCATCTCGGCCGAGAAGCCGGAGGGAATCGCCAGCCATGCGTTGACCACGGCCTTGCCCGACTTCCAGATTTCCTTGACCTTGTTCGCCACGTTGCCTTCCTTCTTTGTTGTTGGGGTCTTCGGCACCACGCCGAACGCCGCGACAGCACAACCCTGTTGTTAGCGCCAACCTGACCGCCGCGCTACGCTCGCAATGACGCAAGACCTATGCGCTCGCCCACTGGGTGCTGACCTCGAGGGCGGCGACAGTATCGCCGCCCGGGTTCATCCGGCAAGGGGATGCCAACCCGGATTGTGGCCCCGGACGGCCCCCTCCGGTTACGCACTCACCTTGGCATGGCCGCCGAGATAGGCGGCGCGGATGGCTTCGTTGCCCCAGAGCTCGTCGGGCTTGCCACCGAGCACGATGCGGCCGGTCTCCAGCACATAGCCGTAATCGGCGACCGAAAGGCCCATGCGTGCATTCTGCTCAACCAGCAGGACCGTCGTGTTGCGCCGGATCTCGGAGATGATCTTGAACACGGCCTGGACGATGACAGGCGCAAGGCCGAGCGACGGCTCGTCCAATAGCAGCAGCCGCGGCTTGGCCATCAGCCCGCGCGCCACGGCCACCATCTGCAGCTGGCCGCCGGACAAGGTCCAGCCGAGCGCATTGGTGAATTTGCGAATGTCGGGGAACAAATCGAACATCGCATCGGCCTCGCGCGAAATCTCCGAGGTCGAGGCCCGGCGATTGGACGCGCCGAGCATGATGTTCTCTTTCACCGTCAGCCCCGGAAAGACGCGGCGGCCTTCGGGCACGTGGCTGATGCCCATGCGGACGATCGCTTCCGGGCCGAGGCCCGCGATCGACTTGCCGTCGAACAGGATCTCGCCAGAGGTCGGCTTGGCAAGACCGGAGATCGCGCGCAGCGTCGTCGACTTGCCGGCACCGTTGGCACCGAGCAGCGTCACCACCTGCCCCTCTTCGACGGCGCAGGTGACGCCGCGCAAGGCTTCGATCTCGCCGTAGCGCACCACCAGGTTGCGGATTTCGAGCAACGGCATCATTCGCTCCCGAGATAGGCGGAGACGACGTCGGGGTGACGCAGCACGGCCATGGATTCGCCGTCCGCGATACGGCGTCCGAAGTTGAGCACGGTGATGTGCTGGGCGGCTTCCGAGACCAGCGTCATGTCGTGATCGATGATCAGGATGGTCAGGCCCTGCGCCGCGATGCGCTTGAGCAGCTCGTGCAATTCGAGCTTCTCGGTCGAGTTCAGGCCGGCCGCAGGCTCGTCGAGCAGCAGCAGCGTCGGGTTCGAGGCGAGCGCACGCGCGATCTCGATCAGGCGCTGATGGCCGTAGGAGAAGCTCGAGATCAGCTCGTTGGCGCGGCTGCCGAGGCCGACGAAGGTCAACGCCTCCATCGCTCGCTCGGTCAGGGCGTCGTCGCCCTTCCCGACCATGGTGTTGCCGGGCCGCTCCGCGCCGATCTCGACGTTCTCCAGCGCCGTCATCGAACGGAACAGGCGGATGTTCTGGAAGGTGCGCCCAAGGCCCGAGGCCGTGCGCTGATGCGGCGGCATGTTGGTGATGTCGGTGCCGTCGAGCACGATCTTGCCTGACGTTGCCTGATAGAGGCCCGAGAGCACGTTGAGCGTCGTGGTCTTGCCCGAGCCGTTCGGCCCGATCAGCGCATGCACGCCGCCGCGCTTCACCGCGATGTCGACACCGTCGACCGCCTTGAGGCCGCCGAAGTGCTTGGACAGGCCGGTGACCTCCAGCACAATGTCGCCGCCGATCGTCGCCGGCTTCAGATGCAAGGCGCCCGCCACCGGAGGCGCCGCGCTCTTGGCGCGCCAGCGTGCATACGCGTCCGCGACGAAGCCCCAGATGCCGTCGGGCATGAAGCGGATGATCAGGATAACGAACAGGCCGTAGATCGCGAGGTAGAGGCCCGGCACGCTCTTGAGGAAACGCAGCCATTCCGGGATCAGGATCAAGAGGCCCGTACCGATCGCCGAGCCGATCGGCGAGGCCACGCCGCCGAGCAGCGACATGGTCAGGAACACGATCGATTCCGCGAAGGAGAATTGATCGGGGCTGACATAGGCGAATCCGCCCGCGAACAATCCGCCCGCGAGACCGCCGAGCAACGCGCAGAGCGCGAAGGCATAGATCTTGGTGCGGAAGACGTCGATGCCGTTGACGCCGGCCGCAAGCTCGTTGTCGCGCACCGCACGCATGGCGCGGCCGAGCTTGGTATCGGAGAGATGCCAGACCAGATAACCGACGATCGCCAGCATCGCCACGCAGAAGGCGAGATAGCTCTGCGACGACTGGAACAGGTCGGGCCGCTTGATATTGGAGACGCCGTCGGGGCCGTGCGTCAACCAGATCGCGTTGATCATCACCAGCGTGACGATCTGCTGGAACGAGATCGTCACCATCGCAAGGTAATGGCCGCCGAGCCGCAAGGTCGACATGCCCAGGAACGCGCCCGCCAGCAGCGAGATCACGCAGCCGCCGATCAGGCACAGCCAGAAGCTGACATGCCAATCGTTCGTCCCGATGCCGACCGCATAGGCGCCGAGCCCGAAGAACGCGGCCTGCGCCAGATTGATCTGGCCGCACAGGCCGAGCACGACCGAGAGCCCGAACACGGCGATCGAGAACGTGGTGGCCTGCAGCAGGATGTTGTGGACGTATCCGTCGAAGCGCATGTTGGCCGCGAGCGCGACCAGGATCGCCGCGCCGATGAAGTACGGCAGGTGCCGGACCACGAGCGGCTTCGAACGGATGGCGGGTGCCGGAATCGGCATGTTGTCGCTGGGTGCGCTCATGCCTTTTCCGCCACGCGTTCGCCGAAGATGCCTTGCGGCCGGAAGATCAGAAAGGCGACCAGAACGAGGAAGGCGAAGCCGTCCTTGTAGGGCACCGAGATATAGGCCGCGCCAAAGGTCTCGATCACGCCGAGGGCAAGACCGCCGATGATGGCGCCGGCGACATCGCCGAAGCCGCCGATGATGGTGGCTGCGAAGGCCTTGAGCGCGATGGTCGAGCCCATCTGGATCGAGACGAACAGCACGGGCGCAACGAGAATGCCGGCGAGACCGCCGAGCACCGCCGAATAGATGAAGGTGATCATGATCATCGTCGAGACGGAGATGCCGAGCAGCGAAGCCATCTCCTTGTCCTGCGAGGTCGCCTGCAGCTTCTTGCCGAGCAAGGTCTTCTCGAAGAACCAGAAATTGAAGATCACGAGGCAGATGGTGACGCCGATGATCAGCAGATACTGGCTGTCGAGATAGACCGGGCCGACCTGAATGCCGGGTGTCTCGAACCAGCCTTCCAGCACCTGCGGCTGCGGGCCGTAGATCGCGAGCACGGAATTGGCGAGCAGGATCGAGGCGCCGATGGTGGCGATGATCACGGGCAGATAGGTGCGGTGGCGCAACGGATAGTAGACGCCGAGATTGAAGATGACGCCAAGCAGCGCCATGCCGAGCAGCGCGACGATGAAGGCCACCCAATAGGGCAGACCAGCTTCGATCGCGACCACCATCAGATAGGCCGCGACCATGGAGAATTCGCCCTGGGCGAAATTCACCACGTTGGTGGCACGGAAGATCAGCACGAAGCCGAGCGCGACGAGCGCGTAGACGGCGCCGATGCCGATGCCGGTAAAAAGGAGCTGTAACGCGAGATCCATGACAAGCTTCTGTTGGAGGTCAAATAGGTTCGACAAAAGACGTCACGACCTCCCCGACCGGCATCGGAGAGGTCGTTTCAACGTCAGTCGTTGAACTCGATGTGCTTGTCGAAGACGATTTTGCCCTTCTCGTTCTTCACGATGTTGTAGCCGTGGAGACCGTCGCCGTTCTGGTCGAAATTGTATTCGCCCTCGGCACCCGGGAACTTCTTGATCGCGAGGATGGACTCGCGAATCTTGCCGGGATCGGTGGAGCCGGCCTTGTTGATCGCCGCTGCCAGCACGGTCACGGCGTCATAGGTCCATGAGCTCTGGTTGTCGGGCGCGACCTTGACCGCATCGCGGTAGAGCTTGCCAAACGCCTTCGAGCCTTCGCTGGAGTCCTCGGCGTAATCGGCCACACCGTAGGTGTTGTACAGCGCCGGTCCCGCCAGCTTCAGCGCGGTGATGTTGACGATCGAGGGCGAGCCGACCCAGGGAATGTTCACGCCGAGCTGGCGCAACTGGCGGGCAAAGATGCCGAGATCGTTCTCGAAGGTGAAGTAGGAGCCGAGGATATCCGCGCCCGACTGCTTGATGGCGAGCACGACCGGTGTGAAGTCCTGGCTCTGGTTGGCGTAGCCCTGGTCGAGCACCGGCGGAGCGCCGAGCTTTTCGAGCGCGCCGGTCAACGCCTTGCCGCCCGCGGTACCGAACGCATCGGTCGAGTGCAACACCGCCCATTTCTTCTTGCCCAGCGTGCTGACGCCGTATTCCGCGATGACGCGGCCGGAATAGCTGTCATTGGGCCGGAAGCGGAACAGCCATTGATTGCCCATATGCGTCAGGTTCGGATCGGTACCGCCGATCATCACCGGCTTGCCGAGCTTGATGACGTCGGGAGCCATCGCGTGCACCTGGGTCGACCGAATCGAACCAAGGAACCCGACGATGTCGGACTGCGCCGCGAGCTTGGAGAACGCGAGCACGATGCCGGGATTGGTGGTCTGGTCGTCCTCGACGATCAACTCGCCCTGCTTGCCCAGGATGCCGCCCGCCTTGTTGACGGCTTCGAGCGCGAGTTTGGCGCCCTTGATGGCGTAACCGCCGGACTCGGCGGCGGGACCCGTGACCGGCGCACACATGCCGATCTTGATGGTGGCGCCTTGCGCGTTCGCGCTCTTGATGAGGTAGGGCGCGGCAATGCCGGCAGCAATTCCGGCCGCGAAGTCGCGTCTCGTCAGTCTCATTCATTCCTCCCTGGAGCCGGGCATCCTTGTCGGCCCTTCTTTGTCTTGGCTCTATCGCTGAATGCAGAACCGGATGCTAGTTACGAATTCTGCCGATACGAGTAAATTGATATTGCGCCAACATCGACTAAATGCGCAGGGCACGCACCCAATAGTGATTAACACCCGCAACAGCAGTCTATTCTCAGTGCTTTTCGCGGCGATGACGCTGCTCACGCTTTATACAATGACGACAGTCATGCGTCGTGGGAAAGCGATCATGCAAATTTGCCGTTACGCTTCATCCGTGACTTCATCATTCGCGCCGGTGGAAGCGAGGCACAACTCCAGTTGTCCGAGCATCTCCTGCAACTCGGCGAGCTTGCCCGCGCCGAAGCGCTGCGTGATCTCGGCATAGATCGCTTCCGAGGATGGCGCGACCGCGGCCATCAGCCTCACGCCATCCCTGGAGATCGAGACCATGCTGCGGCGCTGGTCAGCCTTCGCGGTCTTGCGCTCGATCAAATTGCGCGCTTCGAGATCGCGCAGGATACGTGACAGGCTCGGCCCGAGGAGAAACGCGGTGCGCGCGAGTTCCGTGACTTCCGCAGCTTCAATGGACGCAAGCGCACGGAGGATGCGCCATTGCTGCTCGGTAAGGCCATGTTCACGCAGCTTGGGGCGGAACTGCCGCATCACGGCCTCGCGCGCCCGCAGCAGCGACATCGGCAGCGACCGCGAGAAGTCGCGCATCGGCACCTGCCGCGCGGACGGCGCATTTGCGTTTGCGGGATCAGCCGGTCTCTTCGCCATAACGCCCTTTCGAAGTCGCCCTTTCAAGCCGCAAACGTTTGCAGTGCAGCAAGCTCAATTTGCGTTTGACGCATTCACTTAACATGTTAAGTATATTTCGGCACCCCGATTTGTAAGATCACAGATGGCGCTTTCCAGCGACGATATCCAAGCTTGCGCGAAGCGTCTGCACCAGGCGGAGGAGACCCGCACGCAGATCCGGCAGCTCTCGCAGGACTTCCCCGGCATCACCATCGCCGATGCCTACGCGATTCAGAAGGCCTGGGTCGACGTCAAGATCGCCGAGGGGCGCGTCGTCAAGGGCCACAAGATCGGCCTGACCTCGAAGGCGATGCAGAGCGCGCTCAATATCAATGAGCCGGATTCCGGCGTGCTGCTCGACGACATGTTCTTCGCCGATGGCGGGACCATTCCGACCGAGCGCTTCATCGCCACGCGCGTCGAGGCCGAGCTCGCCTTCGTCATGAGCAAGCGTCTTGCCGGCCCCGACTGCACGATGTTCGACGTTCTCAACGCCACCGACTTCGTGGTGCCGGCGCTGGAGATCCTGGATACGCGCATCGAGCGTGTCGATCCCGACACCAAAGCGACGCGAAAAATCTACGACACCATCGCCGACAACGCCGCGAATGCCGGCATCGTGCTCGGCGGCCGGCCGATCCGTCCGCTGGACGCCGACCTGCGCTGGATCGGTGCGCTGTGCTTCAGGAACGGCCAGCTCGAGGAAACCGGCCTTGCCGCCGGCGTGCTCAACCATCCCGCGACCGCCGTCGCCTGGCTCACCAACAAGATCGCGCCGCTCGGCCTCGCGCTCGAACCGGGACAGGTCGTGCTCGCCGGCTCCTTCATCCGTCCGATCGAGACCCGCAAGGGCGACACAATTCAGGCCGATTATGGCGCCTACGGTTCGGTCAGCTGCTACTTCGCTTGAGCCGACAAAAACACGGGGAGTGAAACCGCGATGCCGCATTTCACGATCGAATATTCGGCCAATCTCGATGGCCGCCTCGACATAGGGGCGGTCTGCGAGGTCGTGCGCAAGGCGGCGGTCGAAACCGGCATCTTCCCGCTCGGCGGCATCCGCGTGCGCGCGATTCGCTGCGAGCATTATGCGATCGCCGACGCGCGGAATGACTACGGCTTTCTCGACATGGTCCTGCGCATCGGCGAGGGCCGCGACCTCCCCGCGCGCCAGAAGGCCGGCGAGCATGTCTTCCAGACGCTCTCAAGACATCTCGATCCGGTCTTCGCCGCCAGCAAGTTCGCTCTGTCGTTCGACATGCAGATCAACGACAAGGACACCAGCTGGAAGCGCAACAACATCCACGACGCCCTGAAAGTGGAGGCCGCCCATGGATAAGCCCACGCCGAAAGCCGATGTGTTTCAGGCCAACCGCGACCGCGTCGCGCCGCTGCTGAAGAAACTGCAAGCCGACGGCATCGGACACATGATCGACGGCAAGATCGTGCCCTCGATATCGGGTGCGACCTTTGAGACGAAGTCACCGGTCGACGGCGCGGTGCTTGCAAGCGTCGCCCGTGGCAACGCCGAGGACATCGACGCCGCGGCAACGGCGGCAGCGCTCGCCTTCAAGTCCTGGCGCGACATGGGACCGGCGATGCGGAAGAAGCTGCTGCATCGCGTCGCCGACGCCATCGAGGACAATGCCGACGACATTGCGGTGCTCGAATGCATCGACACCGGCCAAGCCTATCGCTTCATGGCCAAGGCCGCGATCCGGGCCGCCGAGAATTTTCGCTTCTTCGCCGACAAATGCGCGGAGGCGCGCGACGGCCTCAACACGCCGAGCGACGAGCACTGGAACATCTCCACCCGCGTGCCGATCGGTCCGGTCGGCGTGATCACGCCGTGGAACACGCCGTTCATGCTCTCGACCTGGAAGATCGCCCCTGCGCTGGCCGCCGGCTGCACCGTCGTGCACAAGCCGGCGGAGTGGTCGCCGGTGACGGCGAGCATTCTCGCCAGACTGGTCAAGGAGGCCGGCGTTCCCGACGGCGTGCTCAATACCGTCCACGGCTTTGGCGAAGAGGCCGGCAAGGCGCTGACCGAGCATCCCGCCATCAAGGCGATCGGTTTCGTCGGCGAGAGCGCGACGGGCTCGGCGATCATGATTCAAGGGGCCCCGACGCTGAAGCGCGTGCATTTTGAACTCGGCGGCAAGAACCCAGTCATCGTGTTCGACGACGCCGATCTCGACCGGGCGCTCGACGCCGTCGTGTTCATGATCTACTCGCTCAACGGCGAGCGCTGCACCTCATCCAGCCGCCTGCTGATCCAGCAGAACATCGCGGACAAGTTCATCGAGAAGCTGACCGCGCGCGTGAAGGCGCTGAAGGTCGGCCACCCGCTCGATCCCGCCACCGAGATCGGGCCGCTGATCCACGAACGGCATCTCGCAAAAGTCTGCTCCTATTTCGACATCGCGCGCCGGGATGGCGCCGTGATCGCCGTCGGCGGCAAGGCCTATGACGGACCCGGCGGCGGACATTATGTCGAGCCGACGCTGGTGACCGGCGCGAGCGGCAAGATGCGGGTGGCGCAGGAGGAAGTGTTTGGCCCCTTCCTCACCGTGCTGCCCTTCCGCGACGAGAAGGATGCGATCGAGATCGCCAACGACATCCGCTATGGCCTCACCGGCTATGTCTGGACCAACGATGTCGGCCGGAGCTTGCGCGTCGCCGACGCGCTCGAGGCCGGCATGATCTGGATCAACTCGGAGAATGTCCGCCACCTCCCGACGCCGTTCGGCGGCATGAAGTCCTCCGGCATCGGCCGCGACGGCGGCGATTACTCGTTCGAATTCTACATGGAAACCAAGCACGTCTCGCTGGCGCGGGGCACGCACAAGATTCAGAAACTGGGGATCTGACGCTCGTCGAGCCGAGGGGAAACGCCAATGCCGATACCGCAACACGTCTTCGAGCCGCCGTTCAACATCATCCGCTGCAGCCACGTCGTGCTGGACGTGACCGATCTGAAGCTCAGCCGCGCGTTCTACGAGACCACCGTCGGCCTGCATGTCGAGGATGCCGACGACAAGATCGTGTACTTGCGCGCCGCCGAGGAGCACCAGCATCACTCGCTGGTGCTGCGCAAGGCGGCGGCGCCCGCCTGCGCCCGGCTCGGTTTCAAGGTCGGCAACGACGGGGACCTCGACAAGGCCGCGGCCTTCCTCTCCGAGAATGGCCTCAGCTACGCCTTCGTCGACCAGCCCTTCCAGGGCCGCACGCTGCAATTCACCGATCCCTTCGGCTTCCAGATCGAGCTCTATGCGTCGATGGACAAGCGGCCGCATCTGCTCCGCCGCTTCGACCTCTACAAAGGCTGCCATCCGCAACGGCTTGACCATTTCAACGTCTTCGCCGCCGAGGTGCAGGACACGGTCGAATTCTACGCGCGGCTCGGCTTCCGCCTCAGCGAATATGCCGAGGAGGACGGACCGAACGGCCGCATCGCCGCGGCCTGGATGCATCGCAAGGGCAACGTCCACGACTTCGCTTTCACCAACGGCAAGGGCCCTCGGCTGCATCACTTCGCCTATTGGACGCCGACGGCGATGAACATCATCCATCTCTGCGACGTGATGGCGTCGTCCGGCTACGTGAAGAACATCGAGCGCGGGCCCGGGCGCCACGGCATCTCCAATGCGTTCTTCCTCTACGTCCGCGATCCTGATGGACACCGGCTGGAGCTCTATACCAGCGATTACTTTACCGGGGATCACGACCACGAGCCGCTGCGCTGGTCGCTGCGCGATCCGCGCCGCCAGACGCTGTGGGGCGCACCGGCACCGCGCTCGTGGTTCGAGCAGGGCTCGCCCTTCACGGGGCAGACGGTGCGCGAACCGAAATTCGTCGCCGACGTGCTGGTGGCGGATTAATGCCGATGACAGGCAAAGCCTCTCTTCGTCGTCCCTGCGAAAGCAGGGACCCATAACCACAGGGAAGAGTTTGGCGAAGGTTGGCCGTTCGGGCTTGTCATCACACGCTATCGATAGATCACGCGGTATGGGTCCCTGCGCCCGTGCGCAATTGCGCACTAGGCAGGGACGACAAGAGAGATAGATCACCAATGAAGCTCCCTCGCCTCGCCACCTATTCCGTCAAGGGTGAAACCCGCTACGGCGCCATGCTGGAGGGTGGCATCGTCGATCTCTCGACGCGCTACGCCAAGGACTATCCGACGTTGCGCGAGGTGATCGCGGCCGGGAAGCTGGTGAGGCTCGCCGAGGAGGCGGCCAGCCTGACGCCGGACCAGGCGCTCGGTGACATCATTTGGCTGCCGCCGGTACCCGCACCGGAAAAGATCATCTGCATCGGCGTCAACTATCCTGATCGTAACGCCGAGTACAAGGACGGTCAGGACGCGCCGAAATATCCGAGCATGTTCATGCGCTCGCCCCGCTCCTTCGTCGGCCATGACACCCCGCTGGTGCGCCCGCGCGCGTCCGCGCAGCTCGACTACGAGGGCGAGATCGTTCTGGTGATCGGCAAGGCCGGCCGGCACATTCCGGAAAGCGCCGCGCTTGACCACATCGCCGCGCTCACGCTCTGCAACGAAGGCTCGGTGCGCGACTGGCTGCGTCATGGCAAGTTCAATGTCACGCAGGGCAAGAACTTCGATTCCAGCGGCAGCCTCGGGCCTTGGCTGGTGCCCTACACGAAGGAATCGCAGATCGCCGATATCCGCCTGACCACACACGTCAATGGTGAGATGCGGCAGGACGACCGTACCAGCCGGCTGATGTTTCCGTTCCGCACCCTCATCAGCTATATTTCGACCTTCGCAACGCTGGTCCCGGGCGACATCATCGTCACGGGCACGCCGACCGGCGCCGGTGCAAGGTTCGATCCGCCGCGCTATTTGAAGCCCGGCGATGTCGTCGAGATCGCGGCCGAGGGCATCGGAAGCTTGCGCAACGGCGTCGTCGACGAAGCCTGATCAATAATTGAAGTGGAATGATGCAATGACCACCCTCACCGGCGGCGAAGCGATCGTAAGCGGCCTTGTCGCCCATGGCGTCGACACCGTGTTCGGCCTGCCCGGCGCGCAGGTCTACGGCCTGTTCGACGCCTTCCACCAGGCCCAGCTCAAGGTGATCGGCGCGCGGCACGAGCAGGCCTGCGGCTACATGGCGTTCGGCTATGCGCGCTCCAGTGGCAGGCCCGGCGTGTTCAGCGTGGTGCCTGGCCCCGGTGTGCTCAACGCCAGCGCAGCGCTGCTCACTGCATTTGGCTGCAACGAGCCGGTGCTGTGCGTCACCGGCCAGGTGCCGACGCAGTTCCTGGGCAAGGGCCGTGGCCATCTCCACGAGATGCCGGACCAGCTCGCGACCCTGCGCACCTATGTGAAATGGGCCGAGCGGATAGAGCATCCCGGATACGCCCCGACGGTGGTCGCACGTGCCTTCCAGGAGATGACCTCCGGCCGTCGCGGCCCCGCCTCCGTCGAGATGCCCTGGGATGTCTTCACCCAGCGCGCGGACACCGCGGCGGCACAGGTGCTGGAGCCGCTGCCCGCGCCGCGGCCTGACCCCGATATGATCAAGCAGGCCGCCAGGTTGATCAAGGACAGCAAGGCGCCGATGATCTTCGTCGGCAGCGGTGCGATCGAGGCCGGCGCGGAGATCCTCGCGCTCGCCGAGATGATCGATGCGCCCGTGGTCGCCTTCCGCAGCGGGCGCGGCATCGTCTCCAATGCGCACGAACTCGGGCTGACCATGGCGGCCGCATACAAGCTGTGGGCGAAGACCGACTTGATGATCGCAATCGGGACCCGCGCGGAGCTGCCGGTATCGGGCTTCCGCTGGCCCTACCAGCCGCCTGACCTGAAGTCGGTTCGCATCGATATCGATCCCGCCGAAATGCGCCGTGTTGTCTGTGACACCGCGATCGTCGCCGATGCCAAGGCTGCGACCGCCGATCTCGCCGCCGCCGTCAGCAAGGCCGGCTACGGCAAGACGGCCGGCCGCCGCGCCGCGATCCGTGAGGCGACCGCAGCCGCGCAGGCAGAGATCCAGCGCATCCAGCCGCAGATGGCGTATCTCAACATTTTGCGCGAGGTGCTGCCGGCGAACGCGATCGTCACAGATGAATTGTCGCAGTTCGGCTTCGCCTCCTGGTACGGCTTCCCGGTCTACCAGCCGCGCACCTTCATTACGTCAGGCTATCAGGGCACGCTTGGCTCGGGCTTCCCGACCGCGCTTGGCGCCAAGGTCGCCAATCCCGACAAGCCGGTGGTGGCGATCACCGGCGACGGCGGCTTCATGTTCGGCGTACAGGAGCTTGCCACCGCCGTGCAGTTCAACATCGGCGTGGTGACGCTGGTGTTCAACAACAACGCCTACGGCAACGTCCGCCGCGACCAGCGCGAACGCTTCGACGGCCGCGTGGTGGCGTCCGACCTCGTCAACCCGGACTTCGTCAAGCTGGCAGAATCCTTCGGTGTCGCGGCGGCCCGCGTCACCGCGCCGGACCAGTTCAAGGCGGCGATGGAGAAGGCGCTGGCCCATGGCGGGCCGTACCTGATCTCGGTCGAGGTCATCAGGGATTCGGAAGTCAGCCCGTGGGCGTTCATTCACCCGCCGAAGCCCTGAGGTGAACGCCACCCTGTAGTCGCGCCGCCGCGATCACCAGCAAGCCGGCGCCTGCGACCGACCAGCAGGCGACCGGCGCCCAATGCAGCAGGGGCGCGTAGTCCGGCATCTTCTGCAAGCCGCCAGCGACCGCCGCCATGCGCGCGAAGGTGCCGAGCGCCAGTGCCGAGAAAACGAGGCCGGTGACCTTGCCTTCCGCACCGGTCGAGCCGATCGCCAGCGCAGCGGAGACCGCACTCATCAGCATGCAGCCCCACGCGGCGCCGGCGAGAAACTGCGCGGCGATCAGCGTGTTGAGGCTACCGGCGAACTCGGCCGCCGCGATCGCGACCGCACCGAACAGCCCGGCCGCGCCCATCACGATCAGGCCACCGCGATGCTTGACGACCACGCTCGCTGGGAACATCGCGATATTGAAACCGATCCAGAACACCGGCATCAGCCATGGCAGCTCGTCGAGCCTCGCAAAGCGCAGATAGGACGGCGCACTGTTCATGGCAAAGTGCAGCTGAAAGCCGAGTGCCAGCGCCACCATCGCGACGATGAAGATGATCGGCACCACGCCCAGCGGCTTTGCCGCTTCGGCCGGCGTCGGCAGCGAGGTATCGCGCGCGACATCGTGCTCGATCCGCGACAGCGCCAGCGCCGTGAGCAGCAGCACGACGCTGGAGATCACGAACGGCAGCCGCGCGTCATGCTCGCGCATCACCACGCCGAGATAGGGCGAGACCGCGCCGGCGACCCCATAGCCGAGCATCGCCAGCGCGGCGAGGAATGGCACCTGCGGCCGGGCACGGTATTTGCCGAGCAGGGTCAGCGGCGGCGCCCGCAAGGCAGACGAAGCGATCGACCAGACCACGATCAGCGCAATGAACCAGACCTGCGCAGCCGCGCCGACGCCGGCTACGAAGGGCATCGCGACGAACGCGCCGCAGGAGATCGCGGCCACGAGCCCGACGAACAGGCCAAGCCTGCCGACATAAGGCGCGAGCCTGTCCGCGGCGATCCCCATCGCCGTGTCGGCGATGGTGAAGATCGCCTGGTCCAGCATCAGGATGAGGATGACGGCGGATGGTGCGATGCCGACTTCGGCCGCGAGCTTCGGCAGATAGATGACGTAGGTGGTCCAGCCCAGCGTGAACGCCAGTTGCAGCACGGCCAGATAAAGGCCGGTGCGATTGGCCGTCGCAGTACCGGCCGAGAGTTGTGTCGTCGCCATGTCGCTGTCTCCCCCGCCGGAACCTTAGACGAGTGAGGGCTGCGAGGAAACGCGTCAGCGCGTCCGGCGGAAGGTCAAATTGATCCGCTTGCGCCCGAGCAGCGGGTGCTCGCCGTCGGCGAGCGGGGCCACGCCGTGATAGGCGAGCCTGCTCGCCCCACCCCAGACCACGACGTCGCCATGGACCAGCCGGAAGCGGCGCGGCTTGTCGCTGCGCGCCATGCCGCCGAACAGGAATGTCGCAGGCAGCCCGAGCGAGACCGAGACGATCGGCGCCGAATAGTCCAGCTCGTCCTTGTCCTGATGCAGCGACAGCCGCGTGCCGGGCTCGTAGCGGTTGACGAGGCAGGCATCGGGCGCGAAGCCGGCAAACTCGCCCTGCTCTGCCGCGTGCCGGGCCAGATCGCGGAGCACCGGCGGCATCGCCGGCCATGGCGCGCCGGTCTTCGGGTCGATCGGGTCGTAGCGATAGCCGGTGTGATCGGTGATCCAGCCGCGCTCGCCGCAATTGGTCATGGCTACCGACATCAGATGGCCGCCGGGCGTGGTCATGCGCCGGAACGGCGACCGCCCGACGATGGCGCGCACGGCTTCGATCAGCTCGCTCTCGATCGGCTTGACGAATCCGCGCAGCAGAACGGCGCCGTCGGCGATCTCCTCGCGCGACGGCTGGGCTTCGGCGACCGTGTCGAACAGATCACCCGTCAATCGCAGCGCTCATTTGGCATCATGAAAAATCACACCCAGGGTGTGGCGCTGGCCGGATCTGATCCGGCTGACGCCATGGCGGAGGTTAACGCGGTAGGAGCCGCGTGTCCCCTGCACCGGGCGATGATGCACAGCGAAGGCGACCGCATCTCCCTGCGCCAGCGGCACCACCTCGGCGCGGGACTGCATGCGCGGGCGTTGCTCGGTCAGCACGAACTCGCCGCCGGTGAAATCGCGGCCCGGCTCGGACAGCAGGATCGCGACCTGGAGCGGGAACACGTGCTCGCCATAGAGGTCCTGATGCAGGCAATTGAAGTCGCCCGCTTCGTATTGCAGCAGCAGCGGCGTCGGCCGTGCCTGGCCCGCGTCGTGGCAGCGCTTGAGGAAGGCAGCATGCGCGGAGGGATAGCGGATGTCGATTCCCATCGCCTCGTTCCAGCGATTGGCGACGCCTTGCAGATGCGCGTAGAGCGCCGGGCGCAGCTCGGCGATCAGGTCGGGCAGCGGGTAGGAGAAATATTTGTACTCGCCGCGGCCAAAGCCGTGGCGGCCCATGACGATGCGGCTGCGGAAGCCTGCGTCGTTGGGGTAGAGGGCGGCGATGGCGCGGCATTGGTCCGGCGTCAGCAGGTTCTTCAGGACGGCGCAGCCCTGGGTCTCGAGCTCGCTCGTGATCTGGGGCCAGTCGAGGGTGTCGACGTGAGCGGCGAGGTCGGCTGCCATGTTGACGGCAGCGGGAGCAAGTTTCGCGATTGCCATAGAAATATCCTCTCCGTCATTCCGGGGCGCGACAAGGTCGCGAGCCCGGAATCCACTGCTCCACCGACCATGACGCACGATGGATTCCGGGCTCGCGCCCCAATGGGCGCGCCCCGAATGACGGTGGTGGATGTGGCAGATCGCGGCCAGAACGACCACCCGATTTCCGTCAGGCCCAACCCGCCCCAATTCCGTCCGGTTCCATCGCGAGGTTGGACGAACCTCATCCCGCTCATTCAGCCTGCACCTGATGCGCAGATTTCTCGTCATAGCTGCAAAGACGACGCTGGCCCTGCTCTCGCTCACGGGCATCGGCCTGCTGGCCACCTCCGCCTGGCTGGTCTGGCACTACGGTTACAGCTTCGGACTTCCGACCGAAGCCCAGCTCGCGGCGGTTTCGCCGACAGGCCCGGCGTGCAGGACCGATCCCGGGCGTGCCACCATTCCCCTCGTCGATATGTCCCCCCTGCTGCGAAACGCCGTGATCGCTTATGAGCAGCCTGACTTCTATGAAGCCTGGTCGTTGAATCCGATTGTCGAGATCGTATTGGCTCTAGGGACTGGACGCAGCCCCAAGCCGGCCGGCATCACGCAATCTGTCGCGCGCTGCCTGCTCTTGCTCAGCGCGGAGAATGACCGGCAGGTCGATCCAATCGCATCGATCTACTTCATGCAGCGCGTCACGCGCAGCCTGTCCCGGGACAGGATCCTTGAGATCTATCTCAATGAGAGCTATCTGGGCCGCAGCGCATTTGGCGTGGCGGCCGGGGCGGAGATCTACTTTGGAAAGGCGCTCGCGGACCTCGAAATCGGCGAAATCGCGTTTCTTATGACGCGCGCACGATGGCCGTTCCGCACTCGAACATTCGACACGCGCGCACGAGATTACGGCATCGATCGCATGCAGACGGCTGGATTGATCAGCGATACGCAGGCTGCAGCGGCCAAGAACCGGCCGCTCCTGCTCAGGGAAGCGCCGGGCGCCCAAACCCGGCCCGTCAACGAATGACGACGCCGATCAGCCACGCACCGGCAGCGTCACCACGTCGTATCCGTGCTTGATCGTGCGCTTCAGCACGGGGTCTTCCAGCTCGAAATCGAAGCGGTCGGCGGGGCGGATGCCGCCCTTGGCCGCAAAGGTGCCGCCGAACATGGCGCAGCCGTCGGGGAATTTTCCGCCGTCGAAACCGCGCGCGATGAGGTCGGCGACTGGCAGCATCGCGTCAAGCGTGCCCTCCTGGTAGAGCACGCGCTCGCCCTTGATGGTGGCATAGGAGCGCAGGATCATCCTGTCCCAATGGCCGATGACGTCCTCGAGCTCCCATAGCGTCGATGCGATCGGCTTGTCGCACATCTGCTTGGACACCGTGACGTTGTAGGCCTCGACCTTGCGGTCGGTGTGGTCGGAGCCACAGCCGACGAAGATGCGGCCCTGCCAGCCGATCAGCACGAACTCGACCTCGCCGGAGGAATCGTCACCGGTGCATTCGATGCGGTCTTGCTGGGTCAGCCGCCGCGCGGCGCCGCGATAATAGATCGGCGTCGAAGCCGGCGGGGCGATGCCCATCTCCTGAAGCTCTTTGATGTGCTTGTCGCGCGCGACCGGATCGCGGCCGGTCCAGCCGGCGATGACCATCTGGTCGATCGCCAGCGTCAGCGGCGTGGTGGTGTCCTGGGCGTCGACGGTGAAAGTCAGGTCAAACACGAATTACGGCCTCCATGCCGGCAGCAAGTTCAAAGATGCGACGGTCCGATCCGCCCGCTCCTGCCACCATCAGGCCGACGGGAATTTCGCCCTCGCGATGTGCGGGCAGCGAGATGGCACAGCCGTCGATCATGTTGATCAGGGTGCAATTGCGCAGCGCGCGCAGGTTCTCGGTAGTGAACGCCTTGTCGTCGGCGAGATCTGCGATCTTCGGCGGCGTGTTGGCGGTGGTCGGCAGCACCAGGGCGTCATAAAGCGCGATGCGGGCGTTGACGCGGGCGATCAGCGAGCGGCGCTCGTTGAGGAGATCGATGTAGTCGGCCGCGCTCTGCGCCTCGCCGCGCAGGATGCGCACGGAGACGCGGGGATCGTAGACGTCGCCCTTGGCGGTGAGGAGATAGCGGTGCCAGGCGTAGCTTTCGGACGCCGCAAAGCCGCCCTTGGCGTTCATCGGGCCGATGTCGTGGAATTCGGCCATCTCGATGCGCTCGATGATGGCGCCGTGGTCGGCGAGCGATTTCAGGGCGCGCTCGAACGTCGCTGAGACCTCCGCATCGAGGTCGTCGAGCGCAATCGTAGTCGGCACCGCCAGCCGCATCCCCTTCACGGGACGCGGCTTCAGCGCGACGATCGGCTCGTTCGCGAGAACCGCATCGAGAATGGCACAGCAGCTGACCGATCGCGCCAGCGGCCCGATGCTGTCGAGCGAGAACGACAGCGGCACGGAGCCATCGAGCGGCACGCGGCGCTGCGTCGGCTTGTAGCCGACGATGCCGTTGTAGGCCGCCGGTATGCGGCAGGAGCCGCCGGTGTCGGTGCCGAGCGCGCCATGCGCCATGCCGTCGAGCACGGAGACTGCGGCGCCCGAGGACGAGCCTCCGGGCACGTGGCCCTCGGCCCGGTTCCAGGCCCCCTTCGGCGTGCCGTAATGCGGATTGATGCCGATACCGGAATAGGCGAACTCGGTCATGTTGGTGCGGCCGATCACGACAAACCCGGCCTTGCGCAGCCGCGCCACCGTGGCGGCGTCCTGCTCGGCGGGCGCCGAATCGTCGAGCGCGCGGGAGCCGGCGCGCGTCACCTGGCCCCTGACGTCGAACAGATCCTTGATCGAGACCGGGATACCCGCATAGCGCGACGGCGCGGCCTTGGCCTTGCGCAAGCCGTCCATCGCGTCCGCCGCCGCGAGCGCGGCGTCCTTGTCGACGTGGATGAAGGTGCGCTGGCCTTCACCGGCGGGATCGGCGATCCTGGCGATGCAGGCCTCGACCAGCTTGCGGGAGGTGGTGCGGCCGCTTTCGAGGTCGTCGGCGAGCTTCGCCAGTGTCGGAAAATCGGTCATGTCTGTCTCACGGAATATTACGCGCGCAATCTATAGCGACGGCTCAGTTAGACACAAGCATTGTGCGCATGATGGCATGCATGCACATTGCTGGACCGTTGACGCGCCATGGTCGATTGTCGCATCAAGATCGAAACAGGCAGGTCTGAAACCTGAGCCTTTCTGGGAGGAGCTGCCGACATGGCCGAACCGCAGCGCGCGCGACCAAAACCGACGCCGGAGACCCAGCATTTCTGGGAGGGCACCAAGGCGGGCGAACTGCGTCTGCAGCGCTGCGACGCCTGCGCGCATGTCTATTTCCCGCCGCGCCCGTTCTGCCCGTCCTGCGCCTCGCGCAAGGTCAGCATCTTCAAGGCGAGCGGCAAGGGCTTCCTCTACAGCTACGTGATCAACCACCGCCCCGCGGCACCCGGCTTCACGCCGCCTTACGCGATCGCGGTGGTCGAGCTCGACGAGGGGCCGCGGATGATGAGCAACATCATCGACTGCCCGCAGACCCCGGAGGCGCTCGAACTCGACATGAAGCTCGAAGTGGCGTTCGAGGCGCTCGACGACAAGATCACCCTCCCCGTGTTCCGTCCGGCGAAGGGATAGACCATGCGCAGCAACCAGGTTGCCGTCGTCGGCGCGGCCGAGACCACCGAGCTCGGAATCATCCCCAACGCCTCGCAGCTCCAGCTTCACGCGGATGCGGCGCTCAACGCCATTGCCGATGCCGGGCTGAAGCTGTCCGACATCGACGGCTTTGCCACCGCGGTCGAGACGCCGCAGCAGGTCTGCCACTATCTCGGCATCAAGCCGACCTGGGTCGACGGCACCTCGGTCGGCGGCTGCTCGTTCATGCTGCATGTTCGCCATGCCGCCGCGGCAATCGAGGCCGGCCTGTGCAAGACCGTGCTGATCACGCATGCCGAGAGCGGCAAGTCGATGATCGGCAAGGCGCCGCGCTCGATCCCCGCCGACAGCCTGCAAGGCCAGTTCGAGGCGCCGTTCGGCGTCTACGGACCGCCCAGCATGTTCCCGATCCCCGTGCTGCGCTTCATGAAGACCTACGGCATCACCCACGAGCAGTTGGCTTCGGTCGCCGTGGTACAGCGCGAATGGGCGGCGAAGAATCCGCGAGCGATGATGAAGGAGCCGATCACGGTCGCCGACGTCCTCAACTCGCGCATGATCGCCTATCCGTTCCGCCTGCTGCAATGCTGTCTCGTCACCGACGGCGGCGGCGCGCTGATCCTGACTTCGGCCGACCGGGCCAAGGACTTCCCGCGCAAGCCGGTCTACATCATGGGCACGGGCGAGAGCGTGGAAACGCCGATGGTCAGCCAGATGGAGACGTTCAACTCCTCGCGCGCGTTCAAGACCGCCGGTCCCCTCGCGTTCAAGGAAGCCGGCATCGCACACAAGGACGTCGATCATCTCATGATCTACGACGCGTTTGCGCATCTGCCGCTGTACGGCCTCGGCGATCTCGGCTTCATGCCGCATGAGGAGACCGGCAAGTTCATTGCCGACGGCAACACCCGCCCCGGCGGCAAGCTGCCGCTCAACACCAATGGCGGCGGATTGAGCTACATGCATTCGGGCATGTACGGCATGTACGCGCTCCAGGAGAGCGTGCGCCAGATGCGCGGCATCGCGCCGGCGCAGGTGCCGAACGCGAAGATTTCGGTGTGCCACGGCGTCGGCGGCATGTTCGCCGCAAGTGGCACGATCGTGTTTACGAACGAGAGGTAACCCACATGAGCAAATCACTGCAGGACAAGGTCATCATCGTCACCGGCGCAGGCCGCGGCATCGGGCGGGAGATCGCGCTGCTGTGCGCCGCGGAGGGCGCGAAGGTCGTCGTCAACGACCCCGGCGTCGCCGCCGACGGCGCCGGCACCAGCGCCACCCCCGCCGAGGAAGTCGTCGAGGAGATCAAGAAGCGCGGCGGAAGTGCGGTGGCCAATTTCGAATCGGTGGCGGAGGCGATCCCCGCCAGCAAGATCGTCAAGGCCGCGACCGACCATTTCGGCCGGCTCGACGGCGTCGTCAACAATGCCGGCATCCTGCGCGACATGATCTTCCACAAGATGAGCGTGGAGGCGTTCGAGGCCGTCATCAAGGTGCATCTGATGGGCTCGTTCTACGTCAGCCATGCCGCCGCGCGCATTTTCCGCGAGCAGGAGTCCGGCTCGTTCGTGCACTTCACTTCGACCTCGGGCCTGATCGGCAATTTCGGCCAGGCCAACTACGCCGCCGCCAAGCTTGGCATCGTCGGGCTGTCGAAGTCGATCGCGCTCGACATGGGCCGCTTCAACGTCCGCTCGAACTGCGTCTCGCCGTTCGCCTGGACCCGGATGATCGGCACCATCCCGACCGAGACCGAGGCCGAGAAGGCGCGTGTCGAGAAGATCAAGCAGATGGGCCCGGAGAAGATCGCGCCGATCTGCGCCTATCTGCTCTCCGATGCCGCCAAGGACGTCACCGGGCAGATCTTCGGCGCGCGCATGAACGAGCTGTTCCTGTTCAGCCAGAACCGCCCGCTGCGCTCGGTGCACCGGAGCGAAGGCTGGAC
Source organism: Bradyrhizobium cosmicum (assembly GCF_007290395.2). Taxonomy (NCBI): domain Bacteria; kingdom Pseudomonadati; phylum Pseudomonadota; class Alphaproteobacteria; order Hyphomicrobiales; family Nitrobacteraceae; genus Bradyrhizobium; species Bradyrhizobium cosmicum. Next base: position 5,241,618 of record NZ_CP041656.2, read on the forward strand.
GCCGCAGTCGATCGCGGAACACGGCATGCCGGCGCTGAAGGGCTCGTTCTACAAGCTCGATCGTTCGGCGGACATTTTCCCGTGGGATCCGGTGTAAGCGTCTAGCCACATTTCCGGCATTCCTGCCCTGCGATCTCTGGTTGTCTTCTCCGGAGATCGCCCTGCATTACGCCAGATTGCAGGCGGATGGTCGCCTCCCAACAAAATCTTGGGAGGAAACCATGACAAGAATACTGACCAACTCCGACAATACCACCGCAAGCGGCGGTCTCGGCCGACGCACGCTGCTCAAGGGCGCCGTAACCGTCGCCGCATCCGCCCTGCTCGCCTCGCGCACGGAGGCCCGCGACTTCGGCGCCAATGCCGAGCCGCAGCGCTATCCCGACCCCGATATCGTTGCCATCGATCCCAAGCGCTTCAAGGCGAAGGTCGGCAACACCTCGATCAAGCGGCTCTATACCGGCTGCCTGTGGGCGGAGGGGCCGGCGTGGAATGCGCAAGGACAATATCTCGTCTGGAGCGACATCCCGGCCAACAGGCAGCTTCGTTATCTCGACGACGACGGTCACATCTCCGAGCAGTTCCACAAGCCGTCGAACGAGGCCAACGGCAATTCGTTCGACACCGAGGGGCGCCAGCTTTCCGCCGAGCGCACCCGTCTCGTCCGCTACGAGCATGACGGTTCGGTGACGACATTGGCCGAGCAGGCCGGCGGCAAGCCGCTCAACGGCCCGAACGACATGGTCGTGCATCCCAACGACAAGACGATCTGGTTCACCGATCCCGGCTATGGCGCGATCAGCATCTACGAAGGCAAGCTCGCCAACACCGGCTCGCTGCAGCCCTACCAGAAGGAAGCAGTCTATCGGCTCGACCCGCAGACCGGACAGGTTGCCAAGGTTGCGGACGAACCGTTCAAGCCGAACGGCATCGCCTTCAGCCACGACTACAAGAAGCTCTATGTCTGCGACACCGGCATCACGCATTATCCGCAGGCTGAAAACGTGGTGTGGTCCTACGACATCGACGGAGCGAAGCTGTCGAACCCGAAGAAGCTGATCGACATGAAGCTTGACGGCAAGTCAGGCTTCCCCGATGGCCTTCGCGTCGACACCGAAGGCAACATCTGGGTCGGCGCCGGCTGGGTTGGTCCCGGCTACGACGGCGTGCAGATATTTGCACCGACCGACGGCGCGCGCATTGGACAGATCCTGCTGCCCGAGACCTGCGCCAACGTGTGCTTCGGCGGCAGGAAGCGCAATCGCCTGTTCATGACCGCGAGCCAATCGCTGTATGCGGTCTATGTGGAGACGCAGGGCGCGCATTTCTGTTGAGCGCTCAGTAGTCTCCGCGCGTCATGGCCGGGCTTGTCCCGGCCATCCACGTATTGACGCGCGGTACCTAGAACGTGGATGCCCGGGACAAGCCCGGGCATGACGACTGAGTGTGGCGTCGCGACGTGGCTCTATGGTTAGCCGGTGTTCCTTAACCCCGCCGAAATCCCGTTGATCGTCAGTTGAATTCCGCGCAGCACCTGCTCGTCCGGGTTCTGCGCGCGGTGCTCTTTCAAGAGCTCGACCTGCACGTGGTTGAGCGGATCGAGATAGGGGAATCGGTGGCGCACCGAGCGCTCCAGCAGCGGGTTGCCCTGCAGCAGGCGGTCCTGACCCATGATGTCGAGCAGCGTCTCGATGCAGGAATGCCATTCGCGGCGGATGCGGCCGAAGATTTTTTCGCGCAGGGCTTCGTCCGGCACGAGCTCGGCATAACGCGAGGCGATCGCGATCGAGCTCTTGGCGAGCACCATGTCCATGTTCGACAGCAGCATGCGGAAGAACGGCCACTCATTGTAGAGCTCTTTCAGGAACGGCATGCCCTTGTCGGGATGCTGCGCAATCCACTGCTCGACCGCGCTGCCGAAGCCGTACCAGCCCGGTAGCATCAGGCGGCATTGCGCCCATGAGAACACCCAGGGGATTGCGCGCAAATCCTCGATCGCGCGGGTCTTCTTGCGCGAGGCCGGACGGCTGCCGATGTTGAGGGTCGCGATCTCGTTGATCACGGTCGAGGCCCAGAAATAATCGACGAAGCCCTCGGTCTCGTAGACGAGGCCACGATAAGCCTTGAAGGCGAGGCCCGACAGCTCGTCCATCGCGGTGAGATATTCGCGGCGTGGCGCGCTCTGGCGCGGATGCAGCAGGCTCGCCTCAAGCGTCGCGGCCGCGAGGATCTCCAAATTGCTGCGGCCGACCTCGGCGTTGGAATATTTCGACGAGATGATCTCGCCCTGTTCGGTGATGCGAATCTGGCCGTTCACGGCGCCGCCGGGCTGGGCGATGATGGCGTCATAGCTCGGACCGCCGCCGCGGCCGACCGAGCCGCCGCGGCCGTGGAACAGCCGCAGCCGCACGTGATGCCGCTCGAACACTTCGACGAGACCGATCTCGGCCTTGTAGAGCTCCCAGCCCGAGGTAACGAAGCCGCCATCCTTGTTGCTGTCGGAATAGCCGAGCATGACCTCCTGCACGCCGCCACAGCTGTCGACGAGGCGACGGTAATCGTGCAGCGACAGCATCCGATCCATGATGACGCTTGAAGCCTGCAAATCCTCGATGGTCTCGAACAGCGGCACGATGTTGATGGCGCTGCGCCCGGAGGGATGGACGAGGCCAACTTCCTTCAACAGCACCGCGACCTCGAGCATGTCGGACATGCTCTTGCACATCGAGATGATGCACTGGGGAATGGAGTCCGAGCCGAACTTCGCATGCGCTTCCGCCGCGGCATGGAAGACGTTGAGCTCGCCCATGGTCTCGTCGCTGTACTTGACGAAGGGCGAGACCAGCGAGCGCGGGCTGCGCAACTCGTTGGTCAGCAGCGAGATGCGGGCGTCTTCGCCGAGCGCGAGATAGGACATGCCGGGGTTGGCGGCGTCCATCAGCTCGGCGATGGTGCGCTCGTGCACGGCAGAGTTCTGGCGGATGTCGAGCCGCGCCAGATGGAAGCCGAAGCAGTCCACCGCGCGCCGCAGCAGCCGGAGCCTGCCGCGCGCGATGACACGGGCGTTGTTGGAGATCAGCGAGCGGTGCAGCACGTCGAGGTCGGCCTGCAGCTCCCTGACGCTCCCATAGGGTGCACCCTTGCCCACCGGCCGGCGCGTGATCTCGACCTGAAGCTTTTCAGCCGTCGCGGTCAGGCGGGCATAGATGCCGGAGACCGCGAGGCGATAGGGCTCGCCGATCCGGTGTGGCGAGGTGTCCGGCGAGCGCTCCGCCAGAGTGCGCAGCTCCTCTGAGATGTCGGCAAGGTGCGCCGCGATCGACAGCTCGGAGCCGAGCACGTGCAGCTCTTCCAGATAGAACTGCATCACCCGGCTCGACTGCAGCCGCAGCGTGCCGCGCATGACGTCGGCGGTGACGAAGGGATTGCCGTCGCGGTCGCCGCCAATCCAGCTTCCCATGCGCAGGAACGAGGCGAGCTCGCCCGCGGCCTGCTCGCCGCCCTCCTCCAGCCGGTCCTCCAGCACGTTGACCAGCCGCGGCACCTCGCGCAGGAACGTGTAATCGTAGAACGATAGGCCGTTGGCGACCTCGTCGAGCACCGTGAGCTTGGTCCGGCGGAGCAGATTGGTCTGCCACAGCGTCAGCACCTCGCGGCGAAGCTGCTCGTCGGAGGCCACGGCCTCGTCCGCGGTCAGCGCGACGCGTTCGCGGCGGTCGAGCAGAGCGGCGACCTCCATCTCGCGGTCCATGGTGCTCTTGCGGCGGACCTCGGTCGGGTGCGCAGTCAGGACCGGGCTGACCAGCGCGGTCTTGAAGAAGCTCCGCAGCGCATCGGCATCGATCCCCGCGGCTTTTGCATGGGCCAGCGTCTCCGCCAGCACTCCGGAGCCGCTGGCGGCACTGCGGGCGCGCATCTGGCGGATGTTGTTCTGGTCCTCGGCGATGTTGGCGAGATGGGAAAAATAGCTGAAGGCGCGGACGATCCGCACCGTCTCGGAGGTCGACATGCTGTCGAGGATCTGCTCGAGCTCGCGGCGGGCGAGCCGGTCCTCGTCGCGGTGGAACCGGATCGAGGTCTGCCGGATGCGCTCAACCAGGTCGAACAGATCGGCCCCTTCCTGGTCGCGCACCGTGTCGCCCAGAATGCGCCCGAGCAGGCGGATGTCGTCCCGCAGCCGCGCGTCCGCGTCCAGCGCTTGAGCGTCTTCAGGGCGGTTGGCGCGCTGATCGGCGACGTCGGATGGTACGGTCTGGAGGGACATGGCTCGCTCCCCTTTAAGAGCACCCTTGGCACCCCGGCAGGGTCGAGTGTGCGATATTTTTCTGCCGCAGTGCAAGACGAACTTGGGAGCACCGCAAACTGACGGGCGCTCGTGGTCAGTCTCAGCAAGAACATGCTTTCGCGATCTCGCGGCGCCTTTCGCCCGAGCTTTGCTGTCCGTTTCGCCCATCAAGAAGAAAGGGCGCAGGGAAGGCCGGGCGCCGGCTGGCACCCAAGGTCCGCACGCGGAATACGCACGCGGGGTGACCACAGGTGATGCCGGTCGCCCGGCCTTCCCTGCGCAATGGTTTTACGGCTTATGGCGCGCTCTCCTCGGGGAGCGATGCACTATTGCCCCCGTCGCCTTGCGGCTCATCGATGCGCGCACCGGTTGGCCGCCACATCACCGCAAGCCTTGACGCCAGCCTGCGGGCGCCAGGACCACACGCTTTTGCCGTCCGCGGACATCCCTCCCCGATCATTCCAGGGCTTGCGCGTGCTCGCCCCAAAAGCCGAAAAGAAACGCTGTAACCGCGCCGTGTCGATCCCGCGGATCGTGATGGCTCACGGGGATTGCCCGCCCTGCCACCCCGTCACGCGCCGGCGCTGCCGCGTCCATCGCATCCCGGCTCACGTATCGTGACGATCGCGAAACGCCCCTTTGGCGGGCCGGGATGGCATGCGGTTTAACCGAATATAGAATTTCGGTCAATCAGAATATTTGAACGGCGCGGCCTTGACCTGCATGTGGCATGTTTTGCCCGTCGGGCAACGCGAGGGATGGTGTGGGCAACGCGTGTGAGGGCCTGTCAGGTCTGGCGCGGTCAGGAGCAATGAAGCCGACAGTCCGCCGTGGGCCACGTCCGCACAGCGGCGGAATTGATGCGCCGGGCGTTCTTAACGTCAACGCAATGTCTAGTGATGGATGCCGCAAGTTTGTCCGAACATAGGGAGGGCCCATCAATCGGGGTTGGCTAAAATCTCTTGGATGAATGGGTCTTTGGCTATCAGGTATTGCTGAATACCTGAGCTGTTCTCGCTTTCCAGCCTTAGCTTCAACTCCTGATATTTCAAACGGTCCTCTGCATGCCTGCGGAGATGATCTCGGAATCTCAGCATCCGAGCAATCTGTCCATGACCATCCAAGCACACATGAAGCTTGTGAGTGCGGGCACCTCCCACATCCCGCTTGAAAAAGTGGTGGCCCGGTGAGAGATCGCCTCCGCGACGGTAGCCTAGCGCCACCAATGATCGGCTCCAACCTTCCAACCCGCCGTCTGAGTTGACTACCGCAAGCACGTCAATTTCTGCCTTGGCGACCAAGTCAGGTATGGCGGTGCTCCCGACGTGATGAATCCCAATCAGCGCGAGACCGAAAACAGGCTTCAGTCGCGCCTCTTCTGCCGCGTATTGTTGCGGCCACGTCGGATCATAAGGCTTGATGGGGCTAGTGAGCGGCATGTCTCGCGTTCGCCCCTAGGCCGGCACGATCACCTTGCCGATCGGCCAGAGCGCGATGCCGGCGAGCTTCAGATGGGCCCAGGCGAAGGGGATGCCGATGATGGTCACGGCCAGCACCAGAGCCGTCACGAGATGACCGAGCGCCAGCCACCAGCCGGCCAGCACGAACCAGATGATGTTGCCGATCACCCCGAGCGGCCCGGTGCCGATATCCTCGACACCGGTGACCTCATAGCGATTGACCGCCCGCGATCCGAACGGCAGCAACGTGTAGACGGCGATGTTGAACGCCGCGCGCGCCCAGGGCAGGCCGACGATGGTGATCGCCATGATGACCGCGGCGATCAGCCAGCCGGCCGCCATCCAGGCGCCGCCGATGAGGATCCAGAGGATGTTGAGCAACATGGAAACGGGGGTCATGGTTTTTATCCGCGGTCAATGATCCCGCCTATATAGGCGCGAAAATCATCGCTGCGAAGACGGCCAGCGGCCTCCGCCGCGTCCGATTGCCTCAAATGGCGTCGCCCGCCTTCCACTTCATCGAATTGACGCACGCGATCGTCAGAATGGCACAGCGATTGAAACAATCGGAACACAACGGCGTTGCTGTCGCGGCCATTGGGGCCTGGGGATTTACATGTCCGATTTCGTCATCGAGGAAGGCCTGCCGTATCCGTTGGGTGCCCATTGGAGCGGCAAGGGCACGAATTTTGCGGTCTTTTCAGCCAATGCCACCAAGGTGGAGGTCTGCCTGTTCGACGGCGATCGCGAGACGCACCGCTTCGAGCTGCCGGAATATACCGACCAGGTCTTCCACGGCTACATCGCAGGCGTGGGGCCCGGCACCTTTTACGGCCTTCGCGTCCACGGCCCCTATCAGCCCGAGGCCGGCCATCGCTTCAACCCGAACAAGCTCCTGCTCGATCCCTATGCGCGCGCCCACGCCGGCACCCTGACATGGGACCCGGCGGTGTTCGGCTACAAGATGGAGACTGGCGACGACACCACCTTCGACGAGCGCGACAGCGCGCCGTTCATGCCGAAATGCGTGGTGGTCGATCCGGATTTCGACTGGCAGGCCGAGACGGCGCGGCATAACGTGCATTGGGACGAGACCATCGTCTACGAAACGCATGTGAAGGGCTTTACCAAGAAGCACCCCGACGTGCCCGAGCATCTGCGCGGCACCTATGCCGGCTTCGCCGCGCCCGAGATGATCGGACACCTGACCTCGCTCGGCGTCACCTCGGTCGAGCTGCTGCCGGTGCACTCCTTCATCAACGACGACTATCTGCTGAAAAAGAACCTGGTCAACTACTGGGGCTACAACAGCATCGGCTTCTTCGCGCCGGATCCGCGCTATGCCTCCGACGTGCCGAACTCCTTGCGCGAGTTCAAGGAGATGGTGTCGAAGCTGCACGGCGCCGGGCTCGAGGTGATCCTCGACGTCGTCTACAACCACACCGCGGAAGGCAACGAGCTCGGGCCGACGCTGTCGTTCAAGGGCATCGATAACGCCAGCTATTATCGCCTGCTGCCGGACCGGCGGCGCTATTACATCAACGACACCGGCACCGGCAACACCGTCAACCTGTCCCATCCCCGCGTGATCCAGATGGTGATGGACAGCCTGCGCTACTGGGCCGGCCACATGCATATCGACGGCTTCCGCTTCGACCTCGGCACTATTCTCGCCCGCGAGGTCTACGGCTTTGACGAGCAGAGCGGCTTCCTGAAGGCGATGGACCAGGATCCGCTGCTGGCGACCGTGAAGCTGATCGCCGAGCCCTGGGATTGCGGCCCCGGCGGTTACCAGGTCGGCGGCTTCCCGCCCGGCTGGGCCGAGTGGAACGACAAATATCGCGACATCGTGCGCGACTACTGGCGCGGCGAGGCCCCGCCCTCCGCGCTTGCCGCGCGGCTGCTCGGGTCGGCCGACATTTTCGGCCGTTGGGGCGGCCGGCGCTCATGGGCAAGCGTCAATTTCATCACTGCCCATGACGGCTTCACGCTGAACGACTGGGCGAGCTACAACGACAAGCACAACGACGCCAATGGCGAAAACAACAAGGACGGCAATTCGAACAATCTGTCCTGGAATTGCGGCGTTGAAGGCCCGACCGACGACAAGGACATCCTTGCGCTGCGCGAGCGGCAGAAGCGCAACATGCTGGCGACGCTGCTGCTCTCGCAGGGAACGCCGATGCTGCTCGGCGGCGACGAGTTCGGCCGCAGCCAGCAGGGCAACAACAACGCCTATTGCCAGGACAGCGACATCTCCTGGTTCGACTGGACCATGGGCGACGATGCGCAGGCGCTGCTCGCCTTCACCAAGCGCGTGATCCAGCTCCGGCGCGACTACCCGATCCTGCGCCGCAGCCGCTTCCTCACCGGTGCCCATGACGCGCAGCTCGACATCCGCGACGTCGTCTGGGTCAACGCCAACGGCGGCGAGATGACGAGCGCCGATTGGGAGAACGGCTGGCAAAAGTGCTTCGGCGTCGTGCTCGACGGCCGCGCGCGCAAGACCGCGATCCCGCGCCGCGGCGAGGACGACAGCGTGCTGATCATCCTCAACAGCTACGAGGGCGAGGTCGACTTCAAGCTGCCGCACACCACGGCCGGCCCGTGCTGGTCGCTGCTGCTCGACACGACCATCGCCGACGGTGCGTCGGGCGACCGGTTCGAGTTCGATGCGATCTACAAAGTGCCGGGGCGGTCGTTCCTGCTGTTCGTGGGCGGGGAGCTGGCGTAGGGGTTCGGATCAGCGCCCCTCGAACTTCGGCTCGCGCTTCTCCATGAACGCCTTCATGCCCTCGGCCATGTCCTGCGTCTTGAACAACGGCAGCAGCTGGAGATAGACGTGGTGGACGTGGTCGGAGAAGTTTTCGTTCAGGCCCATCCGCATCATGCGCTTGGAGGCCTGCACCGCGAGCGGCGCGTTGGCGGCGATCTCGCGAGCGATCGCGGTGGCGCGGGTCATCAACTCGGCATCCGGCACGACCTCGTTGGCGAGACCCCAGTCCAGGCATTCGCGCGCGCTGAGCGTGCGGCCGGTGAAGATCAGCTCGGAGGCCTTGGCCCAGCCGAGCATGCGCGGCAGCAGCCAGGTGCCGCCGGATTCCGGCACCACGCCGCGCTTGACGAAGGCGGCGGCGAGTTTTGAGGATTCCGCCATGATGCGGATGTCGCAGCCGAGCGCGGTATCCATGCCGTAGCCGGCCGCGCCGCCATTGACGGCGCAGATGGTCGGCTTGTCCATCGCCTGCAACACCGTCGGCGGCGTGTTGCGCAAATTGATCGTGGTCGGCGACGACGCGGCGCTGAGGCCGTTGCCGTCGCGTTCCTTGCGCAGATCGAGGCCGGCGCAGAACGCCCGGCCCTTCCCGGTGAGGATGACGACGCGGACGTTCCTGTCCTCGTTGGCCTCGGTCAATAGCCGCGCCAGATCGTTCAGCATCGGTCCGGAGATCGTGTTCATGCGCTCCGGCGCGTTCAGCGTGATGGTCGCGATGTGGTCGGCGACGGTGTAGAGGACTTCGTTTGCGGCGTCGGTCATGACAAATGGTTTCCTGTCGTTTCGATCCGGCTACGAGGCGTTCAGATCTTCCGTCCCGCCTGCTCCCAATAGGGATCGCGCAGGCGGCGCTTGAAGATCTTGCCGGAGTCTTCGCGCGGCAAACCGTTGCGGATCTCGATATGCTTCGGCACCTTGTAGTCGGCCAGCGAGGTCTTCAACCGCGCCCGGACGTCGGCGGCATCGAGCGTGACGCCCGGCTGCGGCTCGACCACCGCCATCAGCGCCTCGCCGAACTCGGCATCGGGGATCCCGAACACGGCGCAGTCATGCACGCCGGGAACGGCGTGCAGCACGGATTCGATCTCGGCCGGATAGATGTTGACGCCGCCCGAGATCACCATGTCGCGCTTGCGGTCGCAAATGAAGACATAGCCGTCTGCGTCGATGTAACCGACATCGCCGGAGGTGATGAAACCGTCGCGGTCGATCTCGGCGCGCTTCTCCGGCTTGTTGTGATAGGTGAAGTCCGCCATCTCGGCCATGCGGGAATAGATCTCGCCGATTTCGCCGACATCAAGCAAGCTTCCGTCCTCGCCGACGAAGCGCAACTCGGCGCCGGGCGAAATCCTGCCAACCGTGCCGGGCTTCCTCAGCGCGTCCTCGGAGGTCGCGAAGGTGACCGCACTAGATTCGGTCGAGCCGTAGAACTCGTAGATCACCGGCCCCCACCACTCGATCATGGCGCGCTTGACGTCCGCCGGACAAGGCGCGGCGGCGTGGATGATGTGGCGGAGCGAGGAGACGTCGTATTTCCTGCGCACCGCCTCCGGCAGCTTCATCAGGCGAATGAACATGGTCGGCACCATGAAGATGGTGTCGATCTTGTAGCGCTCGATCAGTTCAAGAAACTCTTCGGGCTCGAAACGCGGCATCAGCACCAGGACGCCGCCGAGCTTGCCGGCGCGGATGCCGAACGAGTTCGGCGCGGAATGATAGAGCGGCCCCGGCAGGATCGCGCGGGCGCCGGGTTTCAGCCCGTAGATCATCGCGCGCATGCGCTCGCCAGCGGCCTGCTGCGCCGGCGTCGGTGCATTGCGCCGCACACCCTTGGGATGGCCTGTCGTGCCCGAGGTGTAGATCATGTTCATGGGCTGTGGCACGACCGGGCCGTCATAGGGCTGGTACTGCACGAGCCAGGTTTCGAAATCGATCGCAAAATCCGGCGTTGTCAAATGATCGGGATCGACCTTGTAGTTCGACAGAATTTCCGGCGGCGTTGGGACGCTGAGCACGGTGACGCCCTTCGGAATCACGTCGCGCAGGGCGTGCAGCATGTCGGCATGTCCGATCAGGACGGAGGTGCCGGTGTCGCCGAGGATGTAGTTGATCTCCTCCGGCTTGAAGTGCCAGTTGATCGGCACGCCATAGGCCCCAAGCCGCATCGCGGCATAGGCCGCCTCGAGGAAAGCGATGTCGTTGCGCATCAGCATGCAGACGCAATCGCCCTGCCTGACGCCGAGCGTGGCAAGGCCGCTCGCGATGCGATCGGCGCGGCTGGCGACCTCGGCGTGGGTCCGGCGGCGCTCGCCGGAGACGATGCCGAGAAAGGGAGACGTTCCACTCATTTTTGCGTTCCGATCTTTCGTCGGGTTGAACACGATGGCCACAATATCACTCGTCATCCGGGGATGCGCCGAAGGCGCAGGCCCGGAATCCATAACCACCATCGGGAGTATGGATTCCGGGCTCGCCGCTTGCGCGGCGCCCCGGAATGACGGTGGCTAATCCGCATACTTCGCCGCGCGCTTCTCCAGATTGGAGCGCACCGCTTCGGTCTGGTTGGCGCTGCCGATCAGCTTCTGCTGCTCGACGGACTCGGCCAGCAATGCGGGACCGGGATCGACCGAGAGATTGTTGAGCAGCCGCTTGGCCGCGCGAATCGCATCGGGGCTCTTGCCGGCGATCTCGCGCGCGGCTTCGAGCGCGGCGGCGCGCGGGTCGTCGCAGATGCGCGTAGCGAGGCCGTAACTCATCGCCTCCTGCGCAGAGAAGATGCGGCCGGTGTAGGTGAGATCGCGCAAGATGTCGTCGCGCACCAGCGAGGCCAGGACCGGCGTGCCCGCCATGTCAGGCACGAGGCCCCATTTGATCTCCATCACCGACATTCGCGCATCGGGGCTGAGGAAGCGCATGTCGGCGCCGAGCGAGAGCTGGAAGCCGCCGCCGAAGGCGACGCCGTGCACGGCCGCGATCACCGGAACCGGAAGCTGGCGCCAGCCCCACACCGCCTGTTGCGGAAAATTCGCCTGGCCATGCGTGCGCTTGGTGAGATCGCGATTTTCGCCACCCGGAATTCCGTTGCCGCCCTTCTCCTTCATGGCTGCAAAACGCCCCATGTCGAGACCGGCGCAGAAGGCGCGGCCCTCGCCTGACAGCACGACGGCGCGCACGCCTTTTTCCTTCGAAAGCCGTTCGGTTGCGGCGACAAGGGCCTCGAACATCGCCTGATCGAGCGCGTTCATCTTGTCCGCGCGCACCAGACGCACGTCAGCTACGCCTTCCGAGATCGAGATCGAGACGCGCTCTTCCATGGACGAATTCTCCCCTGGTTCTTGCCTGTTCTTGTTCGGTGCCGCTTTACAGGAAGACGGCGGCCGGATTTAGTCAATCGACCAATTAACTGACAATCCGTACGGGAGAAACAGCGATGTTCAAGGAAAATCTTCTGGCCGGACGGCGCATTCTCGTGACCGGGGGCGGGACCGGGCTTGGCAAGTCGATGGCGGCGCGGTTCCTCCAGCTCGGCGCCGAGGTGCATATCTGTGGCCGGCGCAAGGTCGTCTGCGACGAGACCGCGACCGAGCTGATGGATCAGTATGGCGGCCGCGTCACCAGCCACGGCGTCGACATCCGCAATGCCCTCGCGGTCGAGGAGATGGTCGAGACCATCTTTCGCGATGCGCCCCTCACCGACCTCATCAACAACGCCGCCGGCAATTTCATCTCGCGCAGCGAGGAGCTTTCGCCGAAGGGCTTCGACGCGGTCGCCAACATCGTCATGCACGGCACGTTCTACGTGACGCAGGCGATCGGCAAGCGCTGGATCGCGCTGAAGCAACCCGGCAACGTCGTCTCGATCACCGTGACCTGGGTCCGCAACGGCTCGCCCTACGTGGTGCCGTCGGCGATGAGCAAGTCGGCGATCCACGCCATGACGATGTCGCTCGCGACCGAATGGGGCCGCTACGGCATCCGCCTCAACACGATCGCGCCGGGCGAGATCCCGACCGAGGGCATGAGCAAGCGCATCAAGCCCGGCGACGAGGCCGGTGCGCGCACCAAGGCGATGAACCCGATGGGCCGCGTCGGCACCATGGAAGAGTTGCAGAACCTCGCGGTGTTCCTGATCTCCGGCGGCTGCGACTGGATCAATGGCGAGACCATCGCCATGGACGGCGCGCAGGCGCTCGCCATGGGCGGCAATTTCTACCAACTCCGCGACTGGAGCGACGACGACTGGAAGACTGCGCGCGAAAGCATCATGGCGCAGAACGAGAAGGACCGGGCGAAGCGGGGGTGAGGTTCGTCTCACGGAAGCTTGTCAGCGGCTGATACTTTCGCATCCTCCACAACTGTCGTCCCTGCGAAAGCAGGGACCCATAACCACCGAACATCGTTTGGCGAAGACAGGCCATGACCCGTCTTCGCCAAATTGCGTCTTGTGGCTATGGGTCCCGGATCTGCGCTCCGCTTCGCTGCGCTTGTCCGGGACGACAGCTCGGCTCCCGTCTTGTCTTCACCCGCGGATGACGCCACACTCCCAGGCATAAAAACAAACGTCACGGGAGAGACATGTCCACCACACAGCCATTGACTGATCTCGCCGACATGGTGCGCGAGCGCGCCAGGAGCCGCGGCAACGCCACCGCTTACGAGTTCGAGGGCCGCGTCACCAGCTTTGCCGAGTTCGACATCAAGACCAACAAGGTCGCGAACGCGCTCCTCGCGATGGGCGTGAAGAAAGGCGACCGCATCGCTTATCTCGGCAAGAACAGCGATCTCTATTTTGAATTGCTGATGGGCGCGATGAAGGCCGGCGTCGTGATGGCGCCGGTGAACTGGCGGCTCGCGGGCCCCGAGGTCGCCTTCATCGTGGGCGACTGCAAGGCGCCGGTGCTGTTCGTCGGGCCTGAATTCATCACGCAGGTCCGCCAGATCAAGGATCAGCTGCCGAGCGTGCGCACCGTCATCACCACCGAGGGCGGTGCGCCGGAATGGCAGGATTTTACGGCATGGCGCGACGCGCAGAGCGGGGACGATCCGAAGGTGCCGATCGCTACCCAGGACATCGCGATCCAGCTCTACACGTCCGGCACCACCGGCAAGCCGAAGGGCGCGATGCTGAGCCACGCGAACTTCCTCAACCTCGTGCAGACCGGCAACGCCGCGGACAAGCCGGAATGGAACCGGTGGTCGACCGAGGACGTATCGCTGGTCGCAATGCCGATATTCCATATCGGCGGCTCCGGCTGGGGCGTGATGGGGCTCTATCACGGCGCCCGCGGCGTGATCGCGCGCGAGTTCGATCCGACCAAGGTGCTGGATTTCTTCGAGCAGTCCGGCATCACCAAGCTGTTCATGGTGCCGGCGGCGATGCAGTTCGTGGTGCGGCAGCCGCGCGCCAGGACGGTCGATTTCTCGCGATTGAAATACATGCTGTACGGCGCCTCGCCGATACCGGCGGCGCTGCTGAAGGAGTGCATCGAGGTCTTCAAATGCGGCTTCGTGCAGATGTACGGCATGACCGAGACAACAGGCACCATCGTCGCGCTGCCGCCGGAGGACCACGTCGAGGGGCTGGAGCGGATGCGCTCGGCCGGCAAGGCGCTGCCCGGCGTCGAGATCGCCATTCTGGACGTTGACGGCAAGCCGCTGCCGCCACGCGAGGTCGGCGAGATCGCGACGCGCTCGGGCTCGAACATGGCCGGCTACTGGAATCTGCCTGAGGCGACCGCCTCGACGCTGCGCAGCGACGGCTGGCTGCGCACCGGGGACGCCGGCTACATGGACGAGGACGGCTATCTCTACATCCACGACCGCATCAAGGACATGATCATCTCCGGCGGCGAGAACATCTATCCCGCCGAGGTCGAGAGCGCGCTGTGCGATCACCCTGACGTCGCGGAAGCCGCCGTGATCGGCATCCCCGACGAGAAATGGGGCGAGGCGGTGAAGGCCGTCGTGGTGATGAAGCCGGGCAAGCAGGCGACCGCCACCGACATCATCAACTTCACCCGGGAGCGCATCGCCGGCTTCAAGACGCCGAAGAGCGTGGAGTTTCTGCCGGCGCTGCCGCGGAATCCGAGCGGTAAGATCTTGCGGCGGCAATTGCGCGAGCCGTATTGGGCGGGGAAGGATAGACAGGTGAATTGATGGCGAGGCAAACGAGCAATCCAGCTAACCCCGTGGAAAGATTCTGGATTGCTTCGCTTCGCTCGCAATGACGGGTGAGGAGGCAGAGGCCTGTCTCTCTCCCCCGTCATTGCGAGGAGCCCTTGCGACGAAGCAATCCAGACTGCCTCCTCGGAGAAGCCGCAATTGCTGCTTTGCGCGCGACATCAATGCTTCCCCGGCCCCATATATCCAAACAGGAACCCCGCCACCTTGCGGATCTGAATCTCCTCGCTGCCTTCCGTGATGCGGTAGCGGCGGTGATGCCGGTAGATGTGCTCGAACGGCTTGTGCCTTGAGTAGCCCATGCCGCCGTGGACCTGCATGGCGCGGTCGGCGGATTCGCAGCAGAGGCGGTTTGCCCAATAGTTGCACATGGAGACGCGGTCGGAGAGCGTGCGCTCGATCTGCTCCTCGGTGAGCTTATCCATCTCCCATGCGGTCTTGCGGATCAGCAGGCGCAGCATCTCGGCCTGGGTGGCAAGCTCCACCAGCGGGAACTGAATCGCCTGGTTCTCCGCGAGCGCCCTGCCGAACGGCTTTCGCTCGCGCGCGTATTTGACGCTTTCGTTGATGCAGTAGACCGCGGCCCCCAGCGAGCTCGCGGCCTGGCGGATGCGGTTCTGGTGCACGAAGCACTGCGCCAAGGACAGGCCGCGGCCGACCTCGCCGAACAGCGCGTCTTCCGGCACGAACACGTCAGTGAAGCTGACGCGGGGATGGTCGGTCGGCATGTTGAAGGTCCACATGTACTCCTCGACCTTGACGCCGTCGCTCTTGGCCGGCACCAGGAAGCAGGTGATACCGCGGGCATCGCCGTCATTGCCCGAGGTGCGCGCGAACAGCGCGCAATGCGTGGCGACGTGCATGCCGGTGGTCCACATCTTCTCGCCGTTGATGATCCAGCCCTTGACGTTGTCGCGGGTCGCCGGCACCGCGCGCGTCTCCATGTGCGTGGCGTCCGAGCCGTGATTGGGCTCGGTCAGACCGAACGTGATGCGATACTTGCCCTTGATGGAGCCGTCGATCATCGCCTTCTGGTCGTCGCGGCCGTAGCGGTCGAGCATGGTCGCCACGGGAAAATTTCCGACGATGGAATGCTCGTTCTGGAGGTCGTTGTGCAGGCCAAGACCCTTTGCGGCAAAATGCTCGCGGATCACCGCCATCCAGAGGTTGGAGCCGTCCTTGCCGCCATACTGCTTCGACACCGCAAAGCGCAAATGGCCCGCCGCATCGGCGAGATCCTTTGCCTTGCGCAGCAGCGACTCCCATTCATGGCGCGGCAGGCCGCCATTGTCGAAATCGGTGCGCGCCCATTCGCGGCGATGATCGAAGAACCGGACGTTGTCGTCCGCCGCTTCCAGCGGCTTGATCTCGCGTTCGATGAAACGATCGAGCTCTCCGAGATAGGCAACGAGATCGGCAGGCAGTGAGAAATCCACGGTTCTCTCCCGGATGATTTTATCGTTTTGCGTTAAGGCGCTAGGCGCATTTCTGCTTCGCGCGATTAAGGTGAGAAGAGCGCGGACAAGTCAAGCAAGCCGAGGCGTGTGACGCACGCAAGGCGCATTGCGCAATTCGATGGTGTCGCTGCGCCGGTGCGCGCTAGTATGACGCCAATAGTCCTTCACGAGACAATGCCGGAGCGATCATGGAGCTGAAGTTTTCGAAGGTGGAACGCAAGGGACCGATCACGATCGTCACGCTGTCGCGGCCCGAGGTCTACAACGCACTGCACACGGATGCGCATTTCGAACTGCAAAAGGTATTCGATGAATTCTCGAGCGATCCCGAGCAATGGGTCGCCATCGTCACCGGCGCCGGCGACAAGGCGTTCTGCGCCGGCAACGATCTGAAGTGGCAGGCGGCGGGCGGCAAGCGCGGCTGGGACAAAGGCGGCTTTGCCGGCCTCACGGCGCGTTCCGACTGTGACAAGCCGATCATCGCCGCGGTGAACGGCGTCGCCATGGGCGGCGGCTTCGAGATCGCGCTGGCCTGCGACCTGATCATCGCCTCGGAGAATGCGACCTTCGCCCTGCCCGAGCCGCGCGTCGGTCTAGCCGCCCTCGCCGGCGGCCTGCATCGGCTGCCGCGGCAGATCGGACTGAAGCGCGCGATGGGCATGATCCTCACCGCGCGCCATGTCGGCGCCAAGGAAGGCTTCGAGCTTGGCTTCGTCAACGAGGTGGTGCCGCAGGGCGAGGCGCTATCAGGCGCGCTGCGCTGGGCCGAGATGATCACCAAGAACTCGCCGATGTCGATCCGGGCCTCGATACAGACCATCCGGAAGGGGCTTGGCGTCTCGCTGGAGCAGGCGATCGAGGAACAGCGCGAATACCCGGCGGTGAAGGCGATGGTGGCCTCGCAGGACTACATCGAGGGGCCGAAGGCGTTCTCGGAGAAGCGGCCGCCGAAATGGGTGGGGAAGTAGGTATCTTCGGTCTCCGTCATGGCCGGGCTTGTCCCGGCCATCCACGTCTTAACGCGCGGTACGAAGAACGTGGATGCCCGGGACGAGCCCGGCCATGACGAAGCGGAGAGATTGGCGGAGCCGTCTCAACAGCGTCATTGCGAGCGCAGCGAAGCAATCCAGACTGCCTCCGCGGAGGCAGTCTGGATTGCTTCGTCGCTGCGCTCCTCGCAATGACGGGGAGAGGTCTACTCTCCTCTCGATAGCTCGCGCTTGTACGACGCGTAGTTCGGCTGGTCGATCGCGAGCTTGTCCATGGTCGTCGCCCACAGATGGTCGGCCAGCCCCGGCGTCGCGAGGTCAACCTCACCTTTTGCGATGCGCTCGGCAAGTACACCGTTGAGATCGGTGACCGAACCATCAACACCAAGCAGTGCGCGCAGCCGTTCGACCTCCCTCGCGTCGCTCCCCGCCTGCTGCGTCAACTGCCGCGTCACGAGGTCGAGGATGTTGATCGCGACGCGCAGCTTGAACGCCTGGTGGCCTGAGATCAGCGGGGTGATGTCGTTGCGGAGGAAATCGGCCACCGCCGTGGTCAGCTCGATCGGGGTCGGTTCGTCCTGCATGTCTCAACTCTCGCGCGGCGCCAGCAGCCGCAACAGATCGATCTCGGTCTCGGAAGCACGGCGGCCGATCATGGCGCGCTCCATGGAATGGTCGGGTCCCTCGCGGAACCGCTGCATCATGCCGCCGCACATGATGCCCCAGCGCAGCGTGCCCATCACTTCCCAGAACTTGACCCGTGCCGGATCGCATTTGCGCCCCGCGGCCTCGTAACCCGCGAACAGCTCTTCGCGTGATCCAAAACCGCCAACGGGCTTGTCGATCTCGCCGAAGCGCCAGGAGTTGACGCAGACCCAGCCGAGATCCTCCATGGGATCGCCGAGATGGGCGAGCTCCCAGTCCAGCACGGCGCGGACGCCATCGGCGCCGATGATGAGATTGCCGTTGCGGAAATCGCCATGCACCAGCGTCGTCTCCGCCGAGGGGCCGGGATCGTGGTCACGCAGCCAGCGGAGCGCCAGCTCGAATACGGGCTTCGGCCAGTTGAGGCTGCGATAATCGCGCTCGAACTCGTCGATCTCCTGCGTCGCGCCCCGGCTGCGCAGCTCGGGCAATCTGTCCTGCGGCAGCTTGTGCAGGCCGGCGAGCACGCCGCCGATCTGCCGCGCGAGACGCGGCCGCGCCGCAGCGTATTCGTCATCGCGCAGAATCTTGCGCGCGATGGTCTCGCCCTCGACCCGCTGCATGATGAAGCCGGTGCCGAGCTCTTCATCCGGCGTCAGCACGTGCATCACGCGCGGCGACGGCACGCCGGCCTCATAGGCGAGCTGCATCAGCTGCGCTTCGGCGGCAAGACCCGCCGCGCGTGTCGGCGCTGCGCCATAGCCTTTCGGCGAGCGGCGCAGGATCGCGCCGATCGGCCCATCCGGATGCTCGATGTCGAAGCGCCAGGTCTCCTGACTGGCGCCGCCGGACAGCTTGGCCGCGCCGGTGACGCCCGTCGCGCCCGGACACCAGCGCGTGGCGCTGCGAGCGAGTTCAGCCTCGATCATTTGCCTTTGAACTGCGCAGGACGCTTCTCCAGGAAGGCACCGACGCCTTCACGGAAATCCTCTGTGTCGCCGGCGCGCAGCTGGCATTGAAATTCGAGATTGAGCTGATCCTCGAAGGAGTTTTCCGGGCTGTCCCAATAGAGCTTGCGGATCAGCGACAGCGCGACGGTCGGGCCGCTGGCGAGGTCGCGCGCGAGCTTCATCGCCTCCTCCATCAGCACGCCGTCATCATGGACGCGGTTGACGAGCCCCCATTCCAGCGCCTTCTCCGCCGGCAGGCGCTCGCCCATCAGCGACAATTCGACCGAGCGCGCCTTGCCGATCAGGCGCGGCAGCAGCCAGGTCGAGCCGCAATCCGGCACGAGGCCGATGCGGCGGAACGCTTGCAGAAAGTATGAGGACCGCGCGCACAGGATCATGTCGCCGAGCAGCGCGAAGCTCATGCCGGCGCCGGCGGCCGGACCGTTCACCGCGGTCACGATCGGGCAGTGCAGGTTGCGGATGCGGCGCAGGAACGGATGGAAGCCGGTCTCGAGCGTCATGCCGGCCTTAGTCTTCTTCGACTGATTGTTGCGGCCCTGGAGATTGGCCCCGGTGCAGAACGCCCGCCCGGCGCCGGTCAGCACGACGCAGCGCACCTCGTCCTTCTTCTCCTCGATCGCGTCGAGCGCGTCGGAAAGACCGCCCAGCATGTCCACGGAAACCGCGTTCATCACCTCCTGATGGTCGAGCTTGAGGATCGCGACCGAACCATCGAAATCGAGCGTGACGTGTTTGAATTGCATGGTTTCCTCGTCAGTTGCGGGCGGCGATGTTTCGCAGGCCGGAATTGGTTTTGTCCGGCGCATATTTGATTTTTGTCGCGGCCTTGTCCATGGTGGTCCGAACATACCTTGTCGTCATATCGCACAATCTTGCGCGCACAGGCTGGCGCGCGCAGACCTAAGAAACCTCGCCAAAAACAGGAAACGCGCCATGAACCTCTTCGACCTCTCCGGCCGCGTGGCCGTGATCACCGGCGGCAATGGCGGTATCGGGCTCGGCATCGCGCAGGCGCTTGCCGGCCAGGGCTGCAACGTCTCGATCTGGGGCCGCAATGCGGACAAGAACAAGGCTGCTGCCGCGAGCATGGCAGGCCTCTCCGGCAAGGTCGACACGCGCGTGTGCGACGTCACCGATCCGGCCTCGGTCAATGCCGCGATGAAGGCCACGCTCGATACGTTCGGCCGGGTCGACGGGTGCTTTGCCAATGCCGGCATCGGCGGCGGCGGCCGGCGCTCCTTCATCGAGCGCACCGAGGAGGAATGGCGCACGATGTTTGCGACCAATCTCGACGGCGTGTTCCACGCGTTCCAGGCTGCTGCCAGGCACATGACCGACCGCGCCAATGCCGGCGATCCCTTCGGCCGCCTTGTCGCCACATCGAGCCTCGCCTCGATCTTCGGCACCGCGCGCAACGAGCACTACGCGGCGACCAAGGCGGCCATCAACGCGCTGGTGCGCGCGCTCGGGGTCGAACTGGCGCGTCACGGCGTCACCGCCAATGCGATCCTGCCCGGCTGGATCAAGAGCGACATGACCGCGGGCATCATGGCCAACGAGAAGTTCGTCGCCAACGTGATGCCGCGGATTCCGATGCGGCGCTTCGGCGAGGCCAGCGATTTCGGCGGCATCGCGGTGTACCTGATGAGCAAGGCGTCGTCGTATCATACGGCGGATACGTTCGTGATCGATGGCGGCTACACCGCGTTTTGAGTCTCGTAGCCCGGATGGAGCTCAGCGCGATCCGGGATTTCCAGAAGCAACAAGACCCGGATTTCGCTGCGCTCCATCCGGGCATAAACTCTGAGGGGAACGGGCAAATGTTTTCACACATCATGATCGGCACCAACGACCTCGACAAGGCCAAGGCGTTCTACGACAATCTGCTCAGCACCCTCGAGGTGCGGCCGGCCAGGGTCGACGGCCATCGCATCTTCTACATCACCAAGACCGGAGTGTTCTCGGTGTCGAAGCCGATCAACGGCGAGCCAGCGACCTGCGCCAACGGCGGCACCATCGGCTTTGCCTGCGCTTCGCCCGAGCAGGTCGATGCCTGGCACGCGGCCGGCCTCGCTGCCGGCGGCGCGTCGATCGAAGATCCGCCCGGCGTGCGCCAGGGTCCAGGCGGCAAGCTTTATCTCGCCTATTTGCGCGACCTCGACGGCAACAAGATTTGCGCGATGCACCGGATGCCGAATTGATTGCTGCAGGACGCTGTCATTCCCCGCGAAAGCGGGGAATCCAGTACGCAGCGGCTTCTCCGTGAATCGCTGACGTCACGGAGTACTGGATCGCCCGGTCAAGCCGGGCGATGACAACGGTGGGTGCGGCCCGCGCCTGCCCGCCTCACCATTCAAACAACATTTCAAACGCCCTCGCGATATTCCATCGCGTGGCATGGCTCGCGTGAGAAAATGCGCGCTCGCGCTTTGGCCGCGCTGCGACTATTCTTTCGCCCAACGCGATCTCAGTGACCCCGGGAGGAACAATGACAAAACACGCCTACATACCCCGCACCACCAACTACACCCTCAATCCCGGCGACGAGCTCAATGACCTGCGCATGTCGGACCAGGTCCGGCCGCTCTACGATCACGTCAGGAAATTCATCCGCGACACCGTCGAGCCGATGTCGATCGAGTTCGCCAAGGCTGGCGAGGGCAAGCAGGATCGCTGGAGCTTCACGCCGAAGCAGCTCGAGGTACTCGAGGTCGCGAAGAACAAGGCCAAGAAGGAAGGCCTCTGGAACTTCTTCCTGCCGGATGACGAGACCGGCCAGGGCCTGAAGAACCTCGACTACGCCTATATCGCCTCCGAGCTCGGCAAGAGCCCGCTCGCGTCCGAAACCATGAACTGCTCGGCGCCTGATACCGGCAACATGGAAGTGCTGGAGCGCGTCGGCACCAAGGAGCAGAAAGAGAAGTGGCTGAAGCCGCTGATGAACGGCGAGATCCGCTCGGCCTATGTCATGACAGAGCCGAACGTCGCCTCCTCCGACGCCAAGAACATCTCGACGACCGCCAAGCTGGTCGGCGACGAGTGGGTCATCAACGGCGAGAAGTATTACATCTCCGGCGTCGGCGATCCCCGCTGCAAGATCCTCATCGTGATGGTGAAGACCAATCCGGATGCGGCACCGAGCAAGCAGCAGTCGCAGATCCTGGTGCCGCGCGACACGCCCGGCGTCGAGGTGCTCGGCCCCATGTACGTGTTCGGCCAGGACCACGCGCCGCGCGGCCACATGCACATGCGCTTCAACAACGTGCGCGTGCCGAAGGAGAACATGCTGCTCGGCGAAGGCCGCGGCTTCGAGATCTCGCAGCTCCGTCTCGGGCCCGGCCGCATCCATCACTGCATGCGCACGATTGGCAAGGCCGAGAAGGCGCTCGACCTGATGGTGCAGCGTGGCCTCACCCGCGAAGCCTTCGGCAAGAAGATCGCCCATCTCGGCGGCAACATGCAGATCATCGCGCAGGCGCGCTGCGAGATCGAGGCGATGCGGCTGATGGTGCTGAAGGCCGCCAAGGCCATGGACGTGCTCGGGAACAAGGAGGCCCGCGTCTGGGTCTCCATGGTCAAGGCCATGGTGCCCGAGCGCGCCTGCAAGATCATCGACCAGTCGATCCAGATGCACGGCGCCACCGGCATCTCGCACTGGACCCCGCTCGCCGAGATGTATCAGGACGTCCGCCATCTGCGCTTTGCGGATGGTCCCGACGAGGTGCACTGGATGGTGGTGGGACGCCACGAGCTGAGCATGGCGTGATGACTCTCTCCTCCCCCTCTCCCCGTTCTTACGGGGAGAGGGCTGGGGTGAGGGGCTGCTTCCACAACTGCGGTGACGGATGAGTCGCGGAGACTCCCCTTCACCCGCCGCGCTTGGCGCGCGTCGGCCTCTCCCCGCAAGCGGGAAGAGGCAAGAAAAGCAACGGAGCCCCCATGGACTACGCCGCCAGCGACCTGACGCCACGCGAGCGCTACAAGGTGTTGACGTCCTTCATCCTGCCGCGGCCGATCGCGTGGGTGACGACGGTTGGGCCGACCGGCGTGGTCAACGCCGCCCCGTTCAGCTTCTTCAACGCCTTCTGCGAGGATCCGCCGCTGTGCATGTTCGCGGCGAACCGCAAGCCTGATGGCCAGGACAAGGACACGTTCCTCAACATCCAGCGCACCGGCGAATTCGTGGTCAACATCGCCGACGAGCCGCTGGCAAAGGCGATGCACGAGAGCAGCGGCGATTTTCCCCCTGATATCGGCGAGCCCGACTATCTCGGGCTGAAGCTCGCGGCCTCGAAGACGGTTGCGGTGCCGCGACTGGCCGACACGCCCTGGGCGATGGAGTGCAAGCTCTGGAAGATGATCGACGTCAACGACGATCGCCGCCTGATCATGGGCGAAGGACTGCACTTCTACATCCGCGACGAGCTCTGGGACGACAAGGCGATGCGGGTACACATGGACCGCTATCACCCGATCGGGCGCATGTTCGCGGATCGCTATTGCCGTACCGATGACCGCCTGGTGTTTCCGGCGGCGGAAGGTGTGAAGGGGACGTAGGGCGGAGGCGCTTCTCTTACCTCGCCCCGCTTGCGGGGAAAGGTCGGATTGCGAAGCAATCCGGGTGAGGGGGACTCTCCGCAAACCAAACTCTCACCGTCCTTGCGGAGACTCCCCCTCACCCCAACCCTCTCCCCGCAAGCGGGGCGAGGGAGCGCACCACCTATGTCGCCGGTGCGACCTTGTCCTGCGTCTTGGTCTCGAAGTCGCTGGCGTCATGGCGTTCGTGGAGCTGGCTGGCGGGATCGCCGGAGACGCGGTTGACCATGCGGCCGCGCTTGACGGCCGGACGCTGCGCGATCTGGTCGGTCCAGCGCTGCACGTTCTTGTAGTCCTGCACCGAGAGGAACTCGCCGGCGCCGTAGACCAGACCCTTGGCGAGCGCACCGTACCAGGGCCACACCGCCATATCGGCGATGGTGTAGTCCTTGCCCGCGAGATACTCGTTGTCGGCGAGGCGGCGGTCGAGCACATCGAGCTGGCGCTTGACCTCCATCGCGAACCGGTCGATGGCGTATTCGATCTTGGTCGGCGCATAGGCGTAGAAATGGCCAAAACCGCCGCCGAGATAAGGCGCGCTGCCCATCTGCCAGAACAGCCACGACATGGTGTCGGTGCGGGTCTTGATGTCCTTCGGCAGGAAGGCTCCGAATTTTTCGGCGAGATAGAACAGGATCGAGCCCGACTCGAACACGCGGATCGGCTCCGGCCCCGAGCGGTCCATCAGCGCCGGGATCTTCGAGTTCGGGTTGATGTCGACGAAGCCGCTGCCGAACTGGTCGCCGTTGCCGATCTTGATCAGCCAGGCGTCGTATTCGGCGCCCTTGTGACCGAGCGCCAAGAGCTCCTCCAGCATCACGGTGACCTTCACCCCGTTCGGCGTCGCCAGCGAATAGAGCTGCAGCGGATGCTTGCCGACCGGCAGCTCCTTGTCGTGGGTCGCACCGGCAATCGGCCGGTTGATGCTGGCGAACTGCCCGCCGTTCTCCTTGTTCCAGGTCCAGACTTTGGGCGGTACGTAGGGGGCGTCGGTCATGAGGTGGCTCCGGCGGAAAGATGCGTCTGCATTAATTAGCCTGCGAGCGGCCGATGGCAAGCCCCGCCGGCTCTGCGCCCGGCGCGGGCCTCGGGCCGGCGTCATGCAGTCCAGCTTGTCAGCAGCCTGCGCCGCTGGTGATCACCGCATGGTCCGTCCAGGACGCAACGCCTGCGCGCAAGATGCTCGCCCAAATCCGGCGTGGCATCGCAAACCTATGAGGGGCTGGCGTCGAACGCCCTCGCAAGGCACAACAACGCGAAGGCCGCCGGGAGAGAGCCATGAAATCGCCGATCTGCGACATGCTGGGAATCGAGTTCCCGCTGCTCGCCTTCAGCCATTGCCGCGATGTGGTTGCCGCCGTCAGCCGCGCCGGCGGTTTTGGCGTGCTCGGCGCGACCGTGCATACGCCTGACACGCTCGAACGCGAGCTGACATGGATCGACGCGCACGTCGACGGCAAGCCCTACGGCATCGACGTGCTGATCCCCGAAAACATCTCGACCGCTGGCGAGAAGGACGTCACCTGGAAGAGCCTGGAAGCTCGCGTGCCGCAAGAGCATCGCAAGTACACGCGCGATCTCCTGAAGAAATACGACATCGAGCTGACGACGACTGATGTGGCCGACAACCAGCCGCAGCCGTTCGACGCGAAGACGGCAATTCAGCTGCTTGAAGTCTCCTTCAATCATCCGATCCGCTTGATCGCCAATGCACTCGGCGTGCCGCCGAAAGCGATGATCGAGATGGGCAAGAAGCACGGCGTACCGGTTGCGGCGCTCGTCGGCGCCAAGGAGCATGCGCTGCGCCAGGTCGCAGCCGGCGTCGACATCCTCGTCGTGCAGGGCACCGAGGCCGGCGGCCATTGCGGCGAGGTCTCGACCCTGGTGCTAGTGCCGGAGGTGATCAAGGCGATCAAGCCGATCCGCGACGTGCCGGTGCTGGCGGCGGGCGGGATCATGACGGGACGGCAGATGGCGGCCTGCATGGCGATGGGCGCGGCCGGCGCCTGGACGGGCTCGGTGTGGCTTGCAACTGTCGAGTCCGAAACCTCCGAGATCTTTCGCGAGAAGATGATTGCGGCCTCCTCGCGCGATGCGATCCGCTCGAAGGGCCGCACCGGAAAGCCCGCGCGTCAGCTCCGCTCGGTCTGGACCGATGCCTGGGACCGCGCGCCGGAAAGCCCGGGCGCGCTGCCAATGCCGCTGCAGAGCATCATCAGCCGCGATGCCTTCAACTCGATCGATCGTGCGGCAGCAGGCGGCAACGCGCGGGCACGCGACCTCGTCAGCTATTTCGTAGGCCAGGGTGTCGGGCTGATCGACAGCGTGAAGTCCGCCGGCGCCGTGGTGAAGGAATTCAAGGAAGAATTCGCCGAAGCCGTCGAGCACATGAATGCGCTGGTGGAGTAGTCGTGTGTGGCCCATCCTTCGAGGCTCGACCGACGGCGCGTTGCGCCGCCGGCCTCGCACCTCAGGATGACGCTTCCTCCGTAGCCGTCACCCTGAGGTGGCCGCCTCTTCAGCGGCCCTCGAAGGGCGACGGCGTGCCGAAAATCTGAAACGTGAAGCAAGAAGAAATGACCAATATCCCCGAAGACCATATCCCCGTCATCGTCGGCAGCGGCGAGATCGTCGACCGTCCCAAGGAAATCACCGCGGGCCTCGAGCCGCTCGACCTGCTGGAGCAGGCGTTACGGCGCGCCGAAGCGGATGCCGGCGCAAGGCTGCTCGGCGAGGTGCAGTCGCTCGACGTCGTCAATTTCCTCAGCTGGCGCTATCGCGATCCGGAGAAGCTGCTGGCACAGCGGCTCGGGATCACGCCCGCGCATTGCTATTACGGCCCGGTCGGGGGCGAGAGCCCGATCCGCTACATCCATGAAGCCGCCAAGCGCATCGCGCGCGGCGAATGCACCGTCGCGGCGGTCTGCGGCGCGGAGGCGCAGTCGACTGCGACCAAGGCCGAGCGCGCCGGGGCGAAGCTGCCATGGACGCCTTTCGCCCACGATGTCGATGAGCCCAAGCGCGGCGCGGCGTTCCAGAAGCCGCTGGCGGTGACGCTCGGCGTGTTCCGCCCCGTCACGGTCTATCCGTTCTACGAGGCGGCCTCCTCCGCGCACTGGGGGCAGACCCCACGCGAGGCGATGGCGGAGTCGGGCACGCTGTGGTCGCGATACTCCGAGGCTGCCGCGCAAAATCCCAACGCCTGGCTGAAGCGGCGCTATGCGCCGGACGAGATCACGACGCCGACGGCGGACAACCGCCTGATAGCCTGGCCTTACAACAAGCTGATGGTCGCCAATCCCAGCGTCAACATGGGCGGCGCGTTGCTGCTGACCAGCCTCGCCAAGGCGCGGGCGGCCGGGATTGCCGAGGACAAGCTCGTCTATCCGCTCGGCGGCGCCTCCGCAGAAGAGCCGCGCGACTACCTCTTGCGCGACCAGTTCTACGAGAGCCATCCGCAGAACGCGGTGCTGAAGGCCGTGATGGACCTCGCCGGCGGCGACGGCAGGAAGTTCGACGCGATCGAGCTCTACAGCTGCTTCCCCTGCGTGCCGAAGATGGCACGGAGGACGCTGGGCCTGGGCGCCGACGTGCAACCGACCGTGACCGGCGGCCTCACCTTCTTCGGCGCCCCGCTCAACACCTACATGACGCATGCGGCCTGCGCGATGGTGCGGCGGGTGCGCGAGGGCGCCAGGCTCGGCCTGCTCTATGGACAAGGCGGCTTCGTCACCAAGCATCATGCGCTGGTGGTGTCGACGGCCCTGCCACGCGAGGCGCTGGCGCAGGACACCAGCGTGCAGGCCGAAGCTGATCGCAACAAGCGGGCGGTCCCGGAGTTCGTGACGGAGCCGAGCGGCACAGGCAAGGTCGAGAGCTTTACCGTGCTCTATGGCCGCGGCGGCGATGTCGAGCACGGCGTGGTCATGCTGCGGACGCAAGACGACCGGCGCACGCTGGTAAGGATTCCCGCGAGCGATCGCGCGACATTGGCGCATCTGCTCAACATGGACCGCACCCCGGTGGGTTCGCTCGGCGAGATCACGATGGCCGCGGATGGTGTGCCGGAGTGGCGGGTGGTTTAGTCAGCTCTCGTGTCCCGGACGCGGTGCGGCATGCAATGCCGCTCCGCAGAGCCTGAACCCAGAAAGCTACATTGAACTCTGCGAAACAAACTGGGCCCCGGCTCTGCGGCGCATCGCTTCGTGCTGCGCTGCGTCCGGGGCACGAGACGACCGCATTTAACTCTTCGGCGCCTGCTTTTCCGACGCGGTGGCCGGCTTGCTCTTGTCGGCGCCGACCACACGCACCACGTCACCGTCGGACAGGCCGTCCGGCGGGGCGGTGATGACGCGGTCGTCCGCTGCGATACCCGAGGCGAGCTCGATCTCGCGGCCGAGATCGCGGGCGATGGTCACGGGCTTGAACAGCACCTTGTCGTCCGGGCCGACGGTGGCGACACGCAAGCCGCTGCCGTTGAAGATCAGGGCGCTGGCCGGAATGCTCAGAGGCGCGCTGTCGCGCTGCAAGTTGAGTTTCACGCTGGCATAGCCGCCGGGCATTAGTTCGCCGCTCGAATTGTCGAGCCCGAGCTGCATGCGCGTGGTGCCCGAGGCGACGTCGACGGCCTGCGAGGACGCCTCCACCGTCGCCTGGAACGTCCGGTTCGGATACTCCGGCATCACCATGGTCGCCTTGGCACCGATCTTGATCGCCGGCACGTAATTCTGGGGCACGTTGACGTAGACGCGCAGCTTGGTGATGTCGGAGACGACGAACATCGCCGGACCGGAGCCGCCGCCCGCGTTGATCAGCGCACCGACGTCGGTATCGCGCGCCGTCACCACGCCGTCGAATGGCACCGTGATCTTCTTGTAGCCGGCCAGCGCTTCCAGCCGCTCGACATTGGCCTGGCCCGAATGAACCGCGGCGTTCTTGTTGGAGAGGTCGGCGGTGCGCTCGTCGATCTCCTGCGCCGAGACGAAATTCGAGGCGACCAGCGTCTTGCGGCGGTTCAGCGTGGCTTCCGACAGCCTGGCGCTGGCCTGCTGGCTGGCGAGGTCGGCGCGGGCCTGCAGGAGCTGCTGGTCGAGGTCCGGCGCCTCGATCTCGGCGATCACCTGCCCTGCCTTGACGCGGGCGCCGATGTCGGCGTTCCAGCTCTTCAGGTAGCCGGAGACGCGGGCGAAGATCGGGGCGCGGTAATAGGCTTCGAGCCGGCCCGGCAGATCGATGGTGGCGCTGCGGGCCTTGGCATTGGGCAGCGCCACCGCGACGCTGGGAACGGCTTGGTCGTCGGTCCATTCCTTCAGCCTGGAGCCCTGCTCCTCGCGGGCGCGGATGCCCGTGCCGACGATGAGGCCTGCCGCGATCAGCGCCACCACGCCGAAGATGCCCAGTTTCCGGTGCGACACCGGCGAGCGGGGTTCAGTGGGTGACATGCGGAGACTCCAATGGGGCGGCGGCTGTGGGGCCTTGTTTCTTGTGTACCATACTGAACACCACGGGAACGAACATCAGCGTGGCGAACGTTGCAAAGATCAGGCCGCCGATTACCGCGCGGCCAAGCGGCGCGTTCTGCTCGCCGCCCTCGCCCAGCCCCAGCGCCATCGGCGCCATGCCGATGATCATGGCGAGCGCGGTCATCAACACCGGGCGGAACCGGACGAAACCGGCTTCCAGCGCGGCCGCGATGGGATCGCCGAGCTCCGCGTAGCGCTCGCGAGCGAAGGAAATCACGAGCACGCTGTTGGCGGTGGCGACGCCCATGCACATGATGGCGCCGGTCAGTGCCGGAACCGACAGCGTGGTCTGCGTCGTGAACAGCATCCAGACGATGCCGGCAAGTGCAGCCGGCAACGCGCTGATGATCACGAACGGATCGGACCAGGACTGGAAGTTCACGACGATCAGCAGGTAGATCAGCACGACCGCCCCCAGCAGGCCGAACAGAAGGCCGGTGAAGGCGCTATTCATGGTCTGCACCTGACCGAGCAGCACGACGGAAGAACCCTTCGGCACGTCCTTGGCGGTGTCGGCGATGACCTGGCGAATATCATTGGCAACCGCGCCGAGATCACGGCCCGAGGTCGTCGCAAAAATCTGCACCATCGACTGGATGTCGTATTGCGACACCACCGCGCTCGACGTCGAGCGCTTGATGTCGGCAATGCCGCCGAGGATCGGCGACTGCGCATTGCCGGCTGCGGTGATCGGTAGCGTCTGGAGGGCGCTGAGGGAATCCATCTGGTATTGCGGCGTCTGCATCACGATGGAGTAGGACACCCCGTTGTCGGGGTTTAGGTAGTAGGTCGGCGCCACCTGCGAGGAGCCGGCGAGATTGACCACGAGGCTGTTGGTGACGTCCCGCTCGGTCAGGCCGACATATTGCGCGCGGGTGCGATCGACATCGATGTTGAAGGTCGGGTTGTTCGGTGACTGCTGGATGCGCGCATCGGCGACGCCGGGAATCTTGCGCACCTTGGCCAGCAGGCCGTTGGCGTAAGCAAAGTTGCCGGCAATATTGGCGCCACGGATTTGCAGGTCGATCGGCGCCGGCGCGCCGAAATTCAGGATCTGGCTGACGATGTCGGCCGGAAGGAAGGAGAAGCTGACGCCAGGGAACAGGCGCGGCAACTGCTCACGCAGCACCTTCACGTGTTCCTCGGTCGGCTTGTGGCCTTCCCTAAGCTTGATCTGGATGTCGCCGTCCTGCGGGCCGATCACGCCGGTGTTGTTGTAGGTCATATTGATGCCGGAGATCGGCATCCCGATGTTGTCGGTGAGCGTCTCGATCTCGCCGGGGATCAGCTTGCGGATCGCCTTCTGCACGTCTGCGAGCTGGTTGGCCGTCTCTTCCACGCGCGTTCCGACCTGGGTGCGGACATGCATCAGGATATTGCCGGCATCGACCGCGGGGAAGAAGTTGCGCCCGAGGAACGGCACCAGCGCAAAGGACGCGCCGACCACGCAGAGAAAACCGACGACGAACACCGCGCGGTGCCCGAGCGCGAGCCCGAGGAAGTCATGATAGCCACCGCGAATGCGCTCGAACCGCGCCTCGAAGCCGCGCTGGAACAAGACCAGCGGATTGCGCGATTTCGGCGGTTCGCCCTCATGATGCACATGCGGCTGCAATAGATAATTGGCCATGGTCGGCACCAGAGTGCGCGACAGGATGAACGACCACATCATCGCGAACATCACCGCTTCCGCCATCGGCACGAACAGGAAGCGCGCGACGCCGGTGAGGAAGAACATCGGCACGAACACGATGCAGATGCAGAGCAGCGAGACGAAGGCCGGCGTCACGATCTGGTTGGCGCCGTCGAGGATCGACTGCTCGACCGGCTTGCCCTGCTCCAGATGGTAGTTGATGTTCTCGATGGTGACCGTGGCGTCGTCGACCAGGATGCCGACCGCCAGCGCAAGGCCGCCGAGCGTCATGATGTTCAAGGTCTCGCCGATCGCCGAGAGCATGATGATCGCGCCGAGCACGGAGAGCGGGATCGACACCGCGATGATGACGGTCGAGCGCCAGCTGCCGAGGAACAGGAGGATCATGACGCTGGTCAGCAGCGCTGCGATCACGCCCTCGAACGCGACGCCCTGGATCGCGCCGCGGACGAACACCGACTGGTCGCCGATGAAGCCGATCTTCAATGCGTCCGGCAGCTGGTCCTTGACGTCGATCACCTTCTGCTTGATGCCGGCGATGATATCGAGCGTCGAGGTCGCGCCCGCCTTCAGCACCATCATCAGCACCGAACGGTTGCCATCGACATGGACGATGTTGGTCTGCGGCGGATTGCCGTCGCGAACGGTCGCGACATCACGCACGTAAACCATTGCGCCGTTGACGGTCTTGATCGGTAGATTGCCAAGCTCCTCGATCCTGAGCGGCGAGTTGTTGAGCTGGATGTTGTATTCGAAGCTGCCGATCTTCTGGGTGCCAACCGGCGTGATCAGGTTCTGCGCCGCCAGAGCATTGGCGACATCCTGACCGGACAGGCCGCGGGCCTGGAGCGCGGTCGGGTCGAGGTCGATCTGGACCTGGCGCTGCTTGCCGCCGAATGGATAAGGGATTGCCGCGCCAGGCACGGTGACCAGCGGGGTACGCAGATTGTTGATGCCGATATCGGCGAGATTCTGCTCGGTCAGGCCGTCGCCAGACAGAGCCACCTGGATGATCGGTACGGTCGAGGCGGAGTAGTTCAGGATTAACGGCGGCGTCGCACCGGGGGGCAGCTGCTTCAGCAGCGTCTGCGAGATCGCGGTGACCTGGGCATTGGCGGTGCGGATGTCGACGGTCGGCTGGAAGAAGATCTTGACGATGCCGAAGCCGTTATAAGAGTTGGCGACGATGTGCTCGATGTCGTTGACCGTCGTCGTCAGCGAGCGCTGAAACGGCGTAGTGATGCGGCCCGACATCTGGTCCGGCGGCAAGCCGGTGTACTGCCAGACCACGCCGATCACGGGGATGCGGATTTCGGGGAAGATGTCCGTCGGCGTTCGCAGTGCCGCCAGCGGTCCGATGATCAGGAGCAGGAGCGCGAGCACGACAAACGTGTAGGGCCGGCTCAGGGCAATACGAACCAGAGCAATCATTCGTCGGGTAATTCCAAATCTGGGGACAGGGAACACGCCCCCGCGGGTTCCCCCGCTGATTTACCCGAACACCGCTGAAATGGCTAACGCCAGCGGGTCACAGATGGTCACTTCCCTGCTATCGCACAGCGAAATCGCATTCCAGATATGCAGCGTTTGCGCCGAGGGTGATAAGTCGGCACGTCAAAACGGCGCCCGAGGGGCCGCTTTCAGAACTGCCGGTCTGATTGATAGCTAGGCCGCCCGGACCGAGCCCAGGAACTTGCTGACCTCGAGCCTCAGCCGGTTCGAATCGCGCGACAGCATCTGCGCGGCCGACAGCACCTGCGTGGAGGCCGAGCCGGTCTCGACAGCGCCGCGCTGGACGTCACCGACGTTGGACGAGACCTGCTCTGTGCCCTGGGCGGCCTGCTGCACGTTGCGGGCGATCTCCTGCGTCGCGGCGCCCTGCTGCTCCACAGCCGCGGCGATCGCCGACGATATTTCGGAGAGGCGTGCAATGGTGCCGCTGATCCCGCCGATGGCGCTGACCGACTCCTGGGTTGCGGCTTGGATGCCGCCGATCTGCTGACCGATGTCGCCGGTTGCCTTCGCGGTCTGCTCGGCCAGTGCCTTCACCTCGGATGCCACCACGGCGAAGCCACGGCCGGCCTCGCCGGCTCGCGCCGCCTCGATCGTGGCATTCAGCGCCAGCAGGTTGGTCTGGCCGGCGATGGCGTTGATGAGCTCGACGACATCGCCGATCCGCGCCGCCGCCCGCGACAGCTCCCCGACGCGCTCGGTGGTGGCCTGGGCCTGGCTAACCGCCTCGCTGGCGATCCTGGAGGAGTCCTGCACCTGCCGGCTGATCTCCCGGACCGACGATGACATCTCTTCGGCCGCCGACGCCACCGAATGGACGTTGGCGGAGGCTTCCTCGGAACCGCCCGCGACGACCGTCGCCAATTCCTGGGCCCGGCCAGCGGTCGAGGACAGTGTCGAGGCCGAGGCCTCGAGCTCGGTCGCAGCCGACGAGACGGTCTCGACGATCTCGCCGATCGCAGCCTCGAAGCCATCGGCGAGCTTCGTCATGTCGGTCTTGCGTTGCGCCTCGGCGCGGCGCTGTACCGCCTGCACCTCATCGCGGCTGAAGCGGATGATGGTCTGCACCGTCTGGAGATTGCGCAGGGCCTCGCCGATCTCGTCATCGCGTTCGATCACAATGCGGTTGTCGAGCTTGTCCTGCACGAGATTGAGCATGGTGTCGTTGAGCTGCTGCATCGGCCCCCGGATCGCACGCATGGTTGCCATACCGACGAAGCTGCCGAACGCAGCGCCGACGAGGGCCAGCAGCACCAGAGCCATGCTGGTCGAACCGCCCGTCGCGAGCGCACCGCAGATACCGAGGGCAAGCATGAACAGCACCTGCACCGCCATCATCGTGACGAGGCGCGCCTTCAGCGTGCGCGTGAAAATTGCGAAGCGGTCGAGCAGTGAACGGCGGCGGATGATGCCGCCATCGATGCGATAGCCATGCGGCTTCTTCTCGCGGATCGCGGCGTAGACCTCTTCGGCAAGCTTGCGCTGATCGGCCGGCAACTTGGTGCGGATCGAGGTAAAGCCCGTGACCTGGCCGTTCTGACGGATCGGCGAGGCCGTCGCCAGCACCCAGTAATAGTCGCCGTTCTTGCGGCGGTTCTTCACCGCGCCCAGCCATGGCTTGCCGGCTTTGAGCGTATCCCAAAGGTTCTGGAAGGCTTCCGGCGGCATGTCCGGATGACGGATCATGTTGTGCGGCTGCCCCATCATCTCTTCGGAGGTGAAACCCGCCGCGGCAACGAAGTCCTCGTTGAAATAGGCAATCTTGCCCTTCAGATCCGTACGGGAGACAATCAGCGTCTCGTCACTGACGGGATATTCGATTTCGGTGATCGGAAAATTCTTGCGCATCAAAAGCCCCCAAATGAAACGCGATGCGGTCAATCCTATCCGGACTGCGCTGTTCAAAACGTCTTTAGCAATTCTGATCAAACGAATTTAACTATCGATGAAATCCTCTTCCCGTGCGACTACGGGTAATTATGCACGATACCACTCATAGGACACATCAAGCTGCCGGCGGCAAAAGGCGAGCGGCGCTTCTAGCGCCGCCCGTCGTCAGATCGTCGGGTGTTGTCGAAAGGTCGCATCTACAAATCTCGTGGAGACTTTACGCTGCGCGGACGTTGGTCAGGAACCTGCCGACCTCGGTCTTCAGCCGAGTGGAGTCCCTCGACAGCATCTGCGCCGCTGAAAGCACCTGCGTCGAGGCTGCCCCGGTTTCCGCAGCGCCGTGCTCGACGTCTCCGACGTTGGACGAGACCTGCTGTGTGCCCTGGGCAGCCTGCTGCACGTTGCGTGCGATCTCCTGCGTCGCCGCGCCCTGTTCCTCCACCGCCGCGGCGATCGCCGAGGCGATCTCGGCCAGCTGGGTGATCGTGCCGCCGATGTCGCGGATCGCATCGACGGATTCCTGCGTCTCAGATTGCATCCCGGAGATCTGCTGGCCGATTTCCCCGGTCGCCTTTGCTGTCTGTTCCGCCAGGGCCTTCACTTCCGATGCCACCACCGCGAAGCCGCGACCGGCCTCGCCCGCGCGCGCAGCTTCGATCGTGGCGTTCAGCGCCAGCAGATTGGTCTGCCCCGCGATCGAGTCGATCAATGCGACCACGACGCCGATCTTCGCAGCCGCTCGCGACAATTCGCCGATGCGCTCGTTGGTCCTTCCCGCCTGATCCACGGCTGCGTTGGCCATTCGCGCCGTATCCTGGACGCGGCGGCCAATCTCGTTGACCGAGGACGACAGCTCTTCGGTCGCCGATGCCACCGACTGCACGTTCGTCGAAGCCTCCTCCGAGGCTGAGGCGACCGCTACGGCGAGCTCCTTGGCGCGCCCTGCGGTGGCATTCAGCGTGCTCGCCGAGGCCTCGAGCTCCGTGGACGCCGACGAGACGGTGTCGACGATTTCGCCGATCGCAGCCTCGAACTGATCCGCGAGCCTGTGCATCTCGGTCTTGCGCTGCTCGGCGGCAATCCGATCCTGCCGGGCCTTGGCCTCCGCTTCGTCGCGTGCCTTCTGCTCCGCCACGATCTTGAACCGCTCCACGGCGTGTGCCATGTCGCCGACCTCGTCCTTGCGATCGAGACCGGGGAGAGCCACGGCGAAATTGCCGGCGGCGAGTTCGCCCATGGCGCGGGTCAGTGCGGACAGCGGCCGCACGATCCGGGAGAACGCGATCCAGAAACTCAGCAAGACCAGCGCAACGCAGCTCGCCAGGATCAGGCCGGCGACGATCAGATTGGACGTTGCCCTGGCGGCTTGCCCGGTCGCCTCGAGATCCGCGGCCGCTCCGATCGCTTCGGACAGGCGAAGGATCGCATTGATCCCCGTTGTCGCGCTGGCGAAATAGTCGTTGCCACTGATCCTGTAGTCTCCGCTGGCCGCCGCCGCGAGCACGCGGTTGCGGGTCGCGTCGTAAATCCGGAAGTAGTCCTGCTCGACGCCCTTGATCGCTCCGGCGACGTCGCCTGGAACGTCGGCTCGCTCGGCCAGCGGAGCGATCGTCCCCCAGGCAAGCTCGACGTAGCCCCGGAAACCGGCGATCCGGCTCAACTCTTCCGGCGTCACCCTGCTCCCCGAGCCAATCGCGCCTCCGAGGAAAGCCCGTTCGCGCCCGGCCTTCTCGGCCATCTCCGCAGCAAGATGCCGAAGACCGACGAGACGCGACATCGTCGACGAAGGCGGAGTAGCCAGCGTTTCCAGGACCAGGCGCAGCCGGATGGAGGTCAATTCGATCAGCTCGGTGACGGCGGGCACGAATCCGTTGACGATCTCCGCATTGCGCCCCGCCGCCGGCCTGGCGAGGTTTTCGTCCACCTTGCGGCGCAAATCTTCAACGTTCTGAAGGGCTCGTTCCGCCGCATCGATGCGGGGGCCGGCCACGTTGAATTTGCTCATCGCGCGAAGGCGGCGCGCAGCTTCGCGAAAAGCCTGGTCCGAGCCGATCCGTTGTTTCATGATCTCGGATCGCCGATCGGCGGCCGTCACCTCCGGCGACCTCAACGCGGCATTGGTCATGCCTCGCTCCAGGGCCCACCGCCCCGCGCTCTGCAGCAACAGCCGCGAGACGCCGTTGAGATCGACGAAGGCGTCCGCCGCCTGCCGGTCGCGGTATGCCTGAAGCGATGCATAACCGGTCGCGGCCACGCCCATCAGAGCCAGCGCCGCAATGACAAGGGGGAGGACTGTTCCGATTCTCAAATTCACTGTTTGCATCCTTCTCGTCAGCACCGGCCTCAGCGGCAGAGAGCGGCAGGCGAAAAGGAATATCCGAGGTCGGCGACGGGAAATTGTCCTACGTCAAGGAACGTGGTGGAACCCCGCCAGTTCGCCCTGCGGTTGAACGATAGGCTTACCAACTGGTTCACCGGACCGATCGCGATACGGCAAAACAAAACGAGCGGCGCATTCGGCGCCGCTCGTTATCGGATCGACAGTTGGTTGCGGAGCTTACGCCGCGCGAACGTTGGTCAGGAACCTGCTGACCTCGGTCTTCAGCCGGGTCGAGTCGTTCGACAGCATCTGCGCCGCCGACAGCACCTGCGAGGAGGCCGTGCCGGTCTCGGTCGCGCCGCGCTGCACGTCGGTGATGTTGGAGGAGACCTGCTGGGTGCCCTGGGCCGCCTGCTGCACGTTGCGGGAGATCTCCTGGGTCGCGGCGCCCTGCTCTTCCACCGCGGCCGCGATGGCCGAAGAGATTTCCGACAGACGCTCGATGGTCGATGAGATCTCCTTGATCGCGCCGACCGAGTCGTTGGTCGCCGCCTGGATGCCGGAGATCTGCTGGCCGATCTCGCCGGTCGCTTTCGCCGTCTGCTCGGCGAGCGCCTTCACCTCGGAAGCGACCACCGCGAAACCGCGGCCGGCTTCACCGGCGCGCGCCGCCTCGATGGTGGCATTCAGCGCCAGCAGGTTGGTCTGGCCGGCAATGGTGTTGATCAGCTCGACGACGTCGCCGATGCGCGCGGCTGCCTTGGACAGCTCGCTGACGCGCTCGGTGGTGGTCCGGGCCTGGCTGACGGCATCGCCCGCCATCCGCGCCGATTCCTGCACCTGACGGCTGATCTCGCCGACCGACGAGGCCATCTCCTCGGTCGCCGAAGCCACCGACTGGACGTTGGTGGAGGCTTCTTCCGAAGCCGCGGCAACCGTGGTCGCCATCTGCTGGGAGCGGTCCGCGGTCGACGTCAGCGTCGAGGCGGAGGACTCGAGCTGGGTCGAGGCCGACGACACGGTCTGGATAATCTCCCCAACCGCGCTTTCGAAGTCGTTGGCGAGCCTGGTCATGTCGGCCTTGCGCTGTTCGGCGTTGCGGCGTTCGACTGCAACCTGTTCAGCCTTCAGCCGCTCGACCTCGATCGCGTTGGTCTTGAACACCTGGACTGCCCCGGCCATCTGGCCGATCTCGTCCTTGCGCTCGGTGCCCGATATTGCCACCGACGTATCACCCTTGGCGAGGACGCCCATCTCAGTGGTGATCCGCTGGATCGGGCGGGTGACCACAACTGCGACGCCAAAAGCACCCAGCAGCGAGAGCAACAGCGTGACGATGCCGCCGACCGCCATCGCGATGGTCGCGTTTGCGGACGCGGCGTCGGAGGCCACGGCACGGACCGTGAGCAGAGAACGCTCTTCAGCATCCATCTCCTGCACCACGGCACGGAGGCCGTCCATGGACTTCTTGCCGGCGCCGGATGCCTCGAGCTCACGCGCCTTCGCCTGAGTTGCGGGCTCCTTCATCAGCGCGATTTCGCGCTGTGCGACATTGGTCATCCAGTCGCTCGCGAGCGCTTTGACACGTTCGAGGCGCTTCTGCTGAGCCGCGTTGTCGGAAGTCAGGCTGCCGACCTTGGCCGTTGCCGCCTGAAACTGCTTCTGGCCTGCCTCGTAGGGAGCGAGAAAGCCGGTATCCGCCGAGACAAGGTAGCCGCGCACGCCGGTTTCGGAATTGACCATGGCGCTGACGACCTCGTTAAGCTGCTCCAGCACCTGGTAGGTATGAACCGTCATCTTCGCCGTCGAGTTCATCACGCTCAGCGAATTGTAGATCGCCCCTGTGCTGATGGCGACGACGAGACAGATCGCGGCGAACACCGCAGAAATTTTGGCAGAGACGCGAATATTATTGATCCAAGACATCTATTTCCCCAGAAATGACCGGCGCACGGATGCCCATCAATTTGAACAGCTTGCCCGGTCGCATGCTGAATTCGGCTCCATCTTCATACAATCGGCTCATGATTGAATGTGTAACGGCACTCCGCACTACTACTGAAGTAACGGATGATAGAGCCCCGCATTTTTACCGGCATGTCGGAAAATGGCAGCGAGCAGGCGGGACGTCGGAATCATATGCGTGCTGCAAAACGCAGAGAGCGGCGCAAAGGGCGCCGCTCTCGTAAAGTATTAAGTGTATCCGAGATCAGGCCGCGCGGACGTTGGTCAGGAACTTGCTGACCTCGGTCTTCAGCCGGGTCGAGTCGTTCGACAGCATCTGCGCCGCCGACAGCACCTGCGAAGAGGCCGTGCCGGTCTCGGTCGCGCCGCGCTGCACGTCGGTGATGTTGGAGGAGACCTGCTGGGTGCCCTGGGCCGCCTGCTGCACGTTGCGGGAGATTTCCTGGGTCGCGGCGCCCTGCTCTTCCACCGCGGCCGCGATGGCCGAGGAGATTTCCGACAGGCGCTCGATGGTGGAGGAGATCTCCTTGATGGCGCCGACCGAGTCGTTGGTCGCCGCCTGGATGCCGGAGATCTGCTGGCCGATCTCGCCGGTCGCTTTCGCCGTCTGCTCGGCGAGCGCCTTCACCTCGGAAGCGACCACCGCGAAACCGCGGCCGGCTTCACCGGCGCGCGCCGCCTCGATGGTGGCATTCAGCGCCAGCAGGTTGGTCTGGCCGGCAATGGTGTTGATCAGCTCGACGACGTCGCCGATGCGCGCGGCTGCCTTGGACAACTCGCTGACGCGCTCGGTGGTGGTCCGGGCCTGGCTGACGGCATCGCCCGCCATCCGCGCCGATTCCTGCACCTGACGGCTGATCTCGCCAACCGACGAGGCCATCTCCTCCGTCGCCGAAGCCACCGACTGCACGTTGGTCGAGGCTTCCTCCGAAGCGCCGGCAACCGTGGTCGCCAGCCGCTGCGAACGGTCGGCGGTCGAGGTCAGCGTCGAGGCGGAGGCCTCTAACTGGGTCGAGGCCGACGACACGGTCTGGACGATCTCGCCGATCA
The DNA here is from genome assembly GCF_007290395.2 of Bradyrhizobium cosmicum. Lineage (NCBI taxonomy): Bacteria > Pseudomonadati > Pseudomonadota > Alphaproteobacteria > Hyphomicrobiales > Nitrobacteraceae > Bradyrhizobium > Bradyrhizobium cosmicum. The sequence continues at coordinate 5,280,890 of NZ_CP041656.2, forward strand.
TCGATTCGAACTCGCGGGTGATGTTGTCGACGCGGCGGCCGCGCTCGATCTTGGCTTCGGCATCGGCCGCGGCAGCCTCGTCAGCGGCCTTCTTGGCGATCAGCGCCTCCTTGAAGACCTGGAGCACGTCGGCCATCGCCCCGATTTCGGTCTTCTCGCCGCGGTGTGGGACCTCTGCGGAGAGATCGCCGCGGCCCAGCGCCTGCATCGGCTCGATGATGGAGTTGATGCCGCGCGAGACGTCCTGGACGAGATAGAAGCCGACGCCGAGGCCGGCAATGACCGCAGCACCGAGGATGATCGCGACCAGCATGAAGGCGTAGTAGAAGGTATCGGCGGCATCGACGGCGGCCTGATCACCGCCCTTGGCGTTGAGCTCAATGTCCTTGGTCAGGACCTCATCCGCCGCAAGACCGATCTTGTTGACCGTCTTGGAGTTCAGCTCCTGCGCGTCGTGCGGGACCTTGCCGACCTCCTTGCGGGACAGCGCGAACACCTCTTCGGTGCCCTTCTTGTAGTCTTCCCAGAGCTTCGACCAATCGTTGTAAAGCTTCCGCTCCTCCGGCGAGGTGATCATCGCCTCGTATTTCGTGCGAGTCTTGGCGAGCGCATCGATCACGGTCGCCGCAGTCTTTTCCGTCGCGAGCTTGTCCTCGAGGGTCTCGGCGAGCATGTGCTGGCGGACCACGTTGCGGTAGGTGATGACGCTGGCGCGCAGGTCGCCAATCGTGCGGACGCTGGGCATCCAGTTGGTGGAGAGGTCGACGGTGCTGGCGTTGATCGTCCGCATCTTCATGACGGCGAGCAGGCCCATGCCGGTCATGGCGACCAGCAGAAACGCCACGACACTGATGATCTTGGCGCGGATGGAGATGGTGGCGAGCATAATATTGGGTCTCTTTGCGTTGGCGCAGGCGCGCGGCTCAAATCGGAATCAACCAAAAGGCGCGGCGCCGATATCCAACAACAAAGCGACTGAGCAGTTGTTAACTACGACTCCGTACGAGTACGGAACCTTAAAAAAATGAATGAGGGACTAAAAACGCCCCGCGCTCAGCGCATGAGCCCAAGCGCATCGGCGAAAAACTCGGGGCCGCCGAAGTTTCCGGACTTCAACGCGAGCAGCATGTCGCCTGCTTCGGCACCGACGGCGCGCAGCACCGGGACGCCGGCGGCGATCTCCGCACCGACCAGAAAACCGGGAATCCCGAGGCGGTCGACGACCGCGCCGGAGGTCTCGCCGCCAGCGACAATCAGGCGCCGGACGCCTGATTTCACTAGGTTTTCCGCAATGTCCGCCATCGCCTGCTCGATCGCGTGACCGGCCGCGTCGCGGCCGTGACGCGCCTGCAGTGCGGCGACCTGATCCGGCGTCGAGCTCGACGCGATCAGCACCGGGCCTTCAGCGAGTCGGGGCCTCGCCCAGGCCAGCGCGCGCTCCACTTCGCACTTGTCCGTAAGAACACGGTTCGGGTCAAGACGGAGCACCGGCATGACGGATTCAGCCCTGGCGATCTGCTGCAACGTCGCCTGCGAGCAGCTTCCGGCAAGGCACGCCGCCGCACCGCCGACCGCGGTGCCCTGTCCATTGCTCGCCGCAGCCGACCGGACCTTGCCGGTCGATACCAGCGCGCGCGCGAGGCCAAGCCCCATGCCGGAGGCGCCGACCGACAGCCGATGCCGGGCCGCAACAAGACCGACGGTTTCGAGGTCGCGGTCGAACACCGCGTCGATGATGGCGGCGCCGATGCCCTTGCCCGCGAGGTCAGCCAGCCGCGCCCGCACGGCTTCCGCGCCGCGCGTGACGGTCGGCAGATCGACCAGACCAACCTGCGTCTTGCTCTGGCGCGCCAGTACCCGCACCAGGTTGGAATCACGCATCGGGTTGAGCGGGTGGTCCTTCAGCGGACTCTCGTTCAGCGGCACGGCGCCGACGAAGAGATTGCCCTGATAGACGGTGCGGCCGGTCTCCGGGAAGGCCGGCGTCACCAGGACGATGGCCTCGCCGCAATCGGCGCGCAGGGCGTCCATGACCGGGCCGATGTTGCCGGCGTCGGTGGAATCGAAGGTCGAGCAGATCTTGAACATCACATGGCTTGCGCCGCGGCCACGCAGCCATTTCTCCGCCGCGCGCGAGCGCGCTACGGCAAGCCCCGCCTCGATCGAGCGGCTCTTCAGCGACACGACGACGGCGTCGACCTCGGGCAGCGCGAGATCATCCGCTGGCACGCCGATGGTCTGCACCGTGCGCAGGCCCGCGCGCGTCAGCGTGTTGGCGAGATCGGAGGCGCCGGTGTAGTCGTCGGCGATGCAGCCCAATGCGAGCGTCACGGCTTCACTCCCGCATAGGGTTTGAACCAGGCGAGGCCTTCGGTGGTCTTGCCGCGCGGATTGTATTCGCAGCCGACGAAACCGGCATAGCCGAGCCGATCAAGCTCGGCGAACAGGAACGGATAGTTCAGCTCCTCGCCATCGGGCTCGTTGCGTGAGGGAATACTGGCGATCTGGATGTGACCGATGATCGGCATCATCTCGCGCAGGCGCATGGTGACGTCGCCATGGATGATCTGGCAGTGATAGATGTCGAACTGCAGCTTCAGGTTCGGCAGCCGCAACTCCTGAATCAGGTCGCGCGCGAAGCCGAAATCGTTGAGGAAGTAGCCGGGCACGTTGCGCGCATTGATCGGCTCGAGCACGATGTCGATGCCGTGCGGTGCGAAGAATTCCGCGGCCCAGGCCACCGATTTGTAAAATGCCTCGATCGCGACCCGCTCGCCGCGATTGGCGATGCCGGCCATCAGGTGCAGCCGCTTCACGCCGGTCGCCTTGGCGTAAGGCAGCGCCGTCTCCAAGCTCGCCTTGAGGTCGGAGAACCGCGCCGGCAACGACGCAAAGCCTTTCTCCCCGGCATTCCAGTCGCCCGGCGGCAGGTTGAACAGCGCCTGCGTCAGGCCGTTGCGCTTTAGCCGCTCGCCGACCGCGTCGGCCGGATGCTCATAGGGGAAGAGGAATTCGACCGCGGTGAAACCCGCTTGTGCGGCGGCGTCGAAGCGGTCGAGGAAGGGCACCTCGGTGAACATCATCGAGAGATTGGCGGCAAAACGGGGCATTGGAATCCTCTTCCTTACTTGTCGCCCGGGAGCTTCACGCCGGTGACCTGCGCGTACATCCGCGCCACCGAAGCGTCGTCGTCGCGCCCCATGCCGGCGGCGGATGTCATCAGGAACATCTGGAGAGCGGCGGCGGAGACCGGCACCGGGAATCGCGCGCTGCGCGCCATGTCCTGGATGATGCCGAGGTCCTTCACGAAGATCTCGACCGCACTGCGCGGCGTGTAATCGCCATCGAGCACATGCGGCATGCGGTTCTCGAACATCCAGGAATTGCCAGCGGAGGCCGTGATCACCTCGTAGACCTTGCGGATGTCGAGGCCCTGCTTTGCGGCAAACGCGATCGCTTCGCTGGCGGCGGCGATGTGCACGCCGGCGAGGAGCTGATTGATCATCTTGAAGGCCGCGCCCTGCCCTGCGGCATCGCCAAGCTCGTAGAGCTTTGCCGCCATGGCATCGAGCGCCGGCCTCGCCTTGGCAAAGGCCGCCGCGCTGCCGGACGCCAGAATCGTCAGCTCGCCCTCGGCTGCGCGCTGAGCGCCGCCGGAAATCGGCGCATCCAGATAATGACGGCCGGTCGCTTCCAACTGCTTGGCCAGACGCCGCGCCACATCCGGGTCCATGGTCGCGGACGACATGAAAACGCTGTCCTTCGGCAGGGTCTCGGCGACGCCATCCTTGCCGAACAGGATCGTCTCGGTCTGCGCCGCATTGACGACAACGCTGACGACGATGTCGGCGTCCTTGGCCGCTTCAGCCGGCGTCTTCGCGCCCGCACCGCCATCCTTCACGAAGCGCGCCACGGCGTCAGTCGAGACATCGCAGCCGGTCACGGCATGGCCGGCGCGCTTCAGCGAGGTCGCCATGCCAAACCCCATCGAGCCGAGCCCGATGACCGCGATGCGCTGTTTCTGTGAGGTGAAGGCGGCCATGCAACTAACCCTTGCGAACGTTTCCCGGACGGCCTGCCTTTGCGGCGGCTCTCAGCTCGAATAACACGGCTTGGCCGCGCTGCCAAAGCGTGAGACAAGCAGGCATGGCGGCCATGAGCAACGAGACGCAGCTGCGCGAGGATATCTGCCGCTTCGGACGGTCCCTGTTCGAGCGCGGGCTGACGCCGGGCTCCTCCGGCAATATCAGCGTCAAGATGCACGATGGCGGGTGGCTGGTCACCCCCACCAACGCCTCGCTCGGTTTCCTCGACCCGGCGCGGCTGTCGCGGCTGGACGGGCGGGGTCGCCTCCTCTCGGGCGACGCGCCGACCAAGGAAGTTCCGCTGCACACGGCCCTCTACGATACGCGCGAAAGCGCATGCGCGATCGTGCATCTGCACTCCACCCATTCGGTCGCGCTTTCGATGCTGCCCGAGATCGATCCGCGCGCCGCACTGCCGCCGATGACCGCCTATTATCTGATGAAGTGCGGCGCCACCGCGCTCGTGCCCTATTACCGCCCCGGCGATCCCGCGGTCGCGGACGCGATCAAGGGATTGGCGGGCAAATATTCATCCGTGCTGCTCGCCAATCACGGCCCGGTCGTCGCCGGCGACACGCTGGAGGCCGCGGTATTCGCGACCGAGGAGCTGGAGGAGACGGCGAAGCTGTATCTGCTGCTGCGCGGGATGAACCCGCGCTATCTGTCACCGGAGCAGGTGAAGGATCTGGTGAAGGTGTTCGCGGTGACGTTGCCGGAGCATGGGCACGAGCATTGAACCCGGCTCTCACCTCGTCATTGCGAGCGCAGCGAAGCAATCCAGAATCCCTCCGCGGAAAGACTCTGGATTGCTTCGCTGCGCTCGCAATGACGGAGCGACCAATGCGCCCTACAGCCCCAGATACGCCTTGCGCACGTCGGGATTGCCCCTGATCTCGGCCGCCGGGCCCTGCATCAGCACGCGGCCGGTCTGCAGGATGTAGGCGCGGTCGGCGATTTCGAGGCACTCGGCCATGCGCTGCTCGACGATCAGCACGGTCATGCCGGCGTCGCGGATGCGCAGAACCGCCTGGAAGATCTCGTCGACCAGCTTGGGCATGATGCCCTGCGACGGCTCGTCCAGCATCAGGAGCCGCGGGCGCGTCATTAGCGCGCGGCCGATCGCGAGCATCTGCTGCTCGCCGCCGGAGAGCGTTTCGGCGCGCTGGTCGAGACGCTCGGAGAGGCGCGGGAACAGCGTGAAGACGAGATCAAGCGGGCTCTCGCGATCCGCCTCACCGCGGTAGAGATAACTGCCGAGCCGAAGGTTGTCGCGCACCGACAGGCGCGGGAACAGGCGGCGGTTCTCCGGCACATAGGCGATGCCGGTGGCGGTGATGTGATGCTGCGCCATGCCGTCGAGGCGCTTGCCGTCGAAGGTCACGGTGCCCGAGCGCGGGCGCTCGGCGCCGGCGATGGATTTGAGCAGCGTCGACTTGCCCGCGCCGTTGGCGCCGGCCACGCAAACGATTTCGCCCTTCTGGACCTCGATCGAGACCGCGGAGATCGCGACCAGGCCCTGATAGGCGGTCGTGACTTCATGCACTGACAGCATGACGATCTCCCAGATATGCGCTGATCACCTTGGGATCGCGGACGACATCGGCGGGTTTGCCCTCGACCAGCACCTTGCCGAGGTCGAGAACGATGGCGCGGTCGACCAGCGGCATCACGATCTCCATGACATGCTCGACCATCAGCACGGTAATGCCGGTATCGCGCACTTTCCGCACCAGTGCCACGCCTGTCTGCGCTTCCGTCGGCGTAAGGCCGGTGAGGACCTCGTCGAGCAGCAGCAGTTTCGGTTCGGTTGCGAGCGCACGCGCGACTTCGAGGCGGCGCTTCTCCGCCGGCACGAGGTCGCTCGCGAGCACGTCGGCACGCGCGGCAAGGCCGGTGAACTCCAGAACCTCGTGCGCCTTGCGACGCGCCTCGCGCATCACCGTGTTGCGCACGAGCGCACCGACGATGACGTTGTCGATGACCGTCATGGTCTCGAAGCTCTTGACCACCTGGAAGGTGCGACCGACGCCGCGCTGGCAGCGCTCCGCCGCCGGCAAGGCCGTGACATCCTCGCCGTCGAACCAGATCGAGCCCTGGGTCGGCGGCAGCACGCCGGCGATGAGATTGAACAGCGTCGATTTGCCGGCACCGTTCGGGCCGATCAGGCCGACGATCTCGCCGCGGCCGACCGAGATCGAGACATCGCTGTTGGCGACGAGACCACCAAACCGCTGCCAGACACCGCGGGTTTCAAGGAGCGCGGTCATCGCGTGGCTCCTTTTGCTTTCGAACGGGAGAACAGGCTCACCAGGCCTTGCGGCAGGGCCAGCGAGATCGCCACGATCAATGCACCATAGACGATGAGGTCGACGCCGCGGCCGGAGCCGCCGATATAGGAGCGCGTCAGCTCCGTCATCGGGATCAGGATGACCGCGCCAAGCACGGGGCCCCAGAGGGTGCCGATACCACCGAGCACCGCCGGCAGCGCCATCAGCAGCGAGAACTGGAAACCCATCACGCTCTCGGGATCGATATAGGCGAGAAACTGCGCATAGAACGCACCGCCGACGGCAACAAGAAAGGCGGAGACGGCGGCTGCACCCATCTTGGAGTTGAACACGACGACGCCGAGGCTCTCGGCCGCTTCCGGATTGTCCTTCACGGCACGCCACCAGAAGCCCCATTTGGAATCTTCGAGCCACCAGGTGACGAACCAGGCGAGGCTGCACAGCACCAGCGCGAAATAGAAGTACGGCAGCTTGCTGCGCATGAACTGGAATTTCAGCCAGCTATCGCCACGCACGGGAACGGTGATTCCCATGGCAGCCCCCGCCCATTCCCAATTCTGGAACAGCAGCAGCCCGATCTCGGCGATGACGATGGTCGCGATCACGAAGTAATGGCCGCGCAGGCGGAAGAAGGGATAGCCGAGCCCCATGGCGATGATCGCGGCGATCATGCCACCGGCCAGCATGCCGAACCAGGGCAGCACGCCGAACTTGGTGAACAGCAGTTCGGTGGTGTAGGCGCCGATGCCAAAATAGAGCGCGTGCCCCAGCGAGATCTGACCGCAATAGCCGGAGAGGATGTTCCAGCTCTGCGACAGCGCCGCGTACATCAAGGTCAGGATCATGATGTTCTGGACGTAGACATCCTTGATAAACAGCGGCGCGAGCGCTGCGAGCCCGGCCAGCGCCGCGGCGATGATGAGGTCGCGGCGGCGCCGCGCGGTAAAAGTCTTGTCCATCACATCGACCCGAACAGGCCACGCGGCCGGATGAAGACGACGAGCAGATAGACCGCGTAGATGCCGACCGATTTCAGCGAGGGCGGCAGCAACAAGGCGGTGGTCGCTTCCACGAGGCCGACGATGATGCCGCCGGCGAAGGCGCCGAACACGCTGCCGAAGCCGCCGAGCGCCACCGTGACATAGGCGATCAGGGCAAAGGACGCGCCAACGTCGGGATAGATGTAGAAGAACACCGCCATGATCGCGCCGGCGAGGCCGACCAGCGCGGCGCCGAGGCCCCAACCGAACGCGAAGACGCGGTTCTTGTCGATGCCAACCAGCGCGACCGCACCGGGATCCTCGCGGGTCGCTTCCAGCGCGCGGCCGAAATCGGTGCGGTGGATGAAGAAATAGAGGCCGGCAAAGGCCGCGATCGAGACGGCCGCACCGATCAGTTGCGGCTCCGGCAGAAAGATGCCGGCGACCGAGACGGTCTTGCCACCGGCCCAGGACTGCGGAATGCTGCGATAGTCCGGCGTGAAGAAAAACTGCGCGAGGCCGCGCATGAGGATGGCAAGGCCGAAAGTGGTGAAGATCTGCACCATGCCGGCATTGGCCTTGGCCCGCATGGCGAAGCGTACGACGAGCAGGTAGACCACCGCTCCGAATACGAACATGGCCGCGGCGACCAATGGCGCCGACAGCAACGGGTCGATCGCAAAGAACGCGAACAGGAAGAAGGACAGGTACATCGCGATCATCAGGAATTCGCCATGGGCGAAGTTCGTGACGTCCATCAGGCCGAAGATTAGCGCGAGGCCGACGGCAATCAGTCCGTAGAGCAGGCCCATCAGCAGGCCGCTCGCGAGACTTTGGATAATGGCTTGGGCTGTCAACTCTAGTCCCCCGTTCGAAACGTCACCGTTTGCTTCGTCATTGCGAGCGAAGCGAAGCAATCCAGAATCTCACCGGGGAGACAGCCTGGATTGCTTCGTCGCTTCGCTCCTCGCAATGACGAGGCTCGCGCGACGATCTCGATTTGCTTCCCTGCTCCCGCAGCCCTTTACTTCATCGGCCAGGTCGCTTCGGCGATCGCGGCCTGCGGCGGGAAGATGGTGACGAACTTGCCGCCGATATATTGCAGCAGCACCGGATCGGCGTCGTTGTTCTGCCCGGTCTCGTCGAACTTGACGCGCTTCCAGGGCATGATGGTCTGCTCGCCCGGGATGTCGGTCGCGGCCAGCGCGTCGCGGATCTTCTCGCCCTCGGCCGACTTGGCGCGGTTGATCGCGTCGGCGAGGATGATCAGGCCCATGAACTGGCGCGAGGTGAGGTCGTTGAAGTCCTTGCCCGAACGCGCCTTGAACATCTCGTTGATCTTGCCGACCATCGGGCGCTTCTGCGCGAGGTCGAGCGAGAAGGTGCCGCGCGAGATCACGCCTTCGAGCTTGTCGCCGACGGCGTCATAGAGCGCCTTCTCGGAGAAGCCGGCATCCTGCGCCACGATCGCGTTCGGCTTGTAGCCGAGCTCGGCCATGGTCTTGACCAGCAGGATGCCGTCGGTGGTGTAGCTCGAGGGCATCAGCACGTCGGCATTCGCGGTCTTGAGCTGCTGCACCTCGGCCGAGAGCGAGGGCGAGTTGGCGCGGTACTTGATGTCGGTGACGATCTTGTAGCCGCGCTCGCCGGCGATCTTGGCCTGGGCGTTGCCGGAGTCGGTGCCGAAGATGGTGTCTTCGTGGAACAGCGACAGCGTCTCGATCTTGGTGCCCTTCTTCTTCATGGCGTCGAAGAAGTCGAACATGGCGGCCGAGTACATCTCGTCATGCGGGGCGGCGCGGAAGTAATATTTGAGACCGCGGCGATGCAGGCTCGGCGAGGAGTTGTCGGCCGAGACGAACGGAATCTGGTAGCGCTCGCAGATCTGGCTGACGGTGACGGCAACCGCGCTCTGATAGGTGCCGATGATGGCGGAGACCTTCTCCTGCGTGATCAGGCGCTCGGCTTCGGCGCGGCCTTTCTGCGGATCGGCCTGGTGGTCGGCGAACACGAGACGGATTTTTGCGCCGCCGAGGCCCGGCAGGCCCTCGCCCTTCGCCAGCGGCAGGTCGAAATCGGTGTCCTTGTTGATGACCTCGAGCGCGGTCTCATAGGCCTTCTGCGCGTCGACGCCCTGCTGGGCGCTGCCGCCGGAGAACGGATAGATGACGCCGATCACGACTTCCGAGGTCTGGGCGCGTGCAGCAAGCGGCATTAGCGCAGCCGTAGCTGTCGCACCAAGCAGCACGTCGCGGCGAGAGATCGTCATGGCAAAGTCCTCTGTTACTGAATTTCGGTTGATCGAATGAAGCGATTGACGGATGCGGTAAAGCCCGAAGAAGCAGCAAAAGCTGCCTACTAAATCACGGCCATGTTCCTGTTCTTCAGATCCGTCACCAGCATAAGGCCAGGCGAATGCGTGATCGCGAACGGGACCTTGGCGGCATTGATGACCGATTGCGGTGTCACGCCGCAGGCCCAGAACACCGGGATCTCGTCGTCGGCGACCGGCACCGGATCGCCGTAATCCGGCTTGGCGATGTCCTTGATGCCGATCAGGTGCGGATGGCCGAGATGCACCGGCGCGCCGTGCACGGCGGGATAGCGCGAGGTGATCTGCACCGCGCGGATCGCATCGGCCGGTTTGAAGGGGCGCATCGACACCACCATGGGGCCGGCGAACGGACCGGCCTCGCCGCAGGCGATGTTGGTGCGATACATCGGCACCCGCACGTTCTGCTCGATATGGCGGATCGGCATGCCCTCGTCGAGCAGCGCCTCCTCGAACGAGAAGGAGCAGCCGAGCACGAAGGTCACGAGATCGTCGCGCCAGTATCTGGTCACGTCGGTCGGCTCCTCGACCACCTCACCGTGGCGCCAGACGCGATAGCGCGGCACGTCGGTGCGGATGTCCAGGTCGGCGCCGAGCGCGGGGATGTGCGGGCTTCCGACATCGGACATGCCGATGATCGGGCACGGCTTGGGATTGAGCTGGCAGAAGCGGTGAAAGGCGCTGGCATATTCCGCGGGCAGGATCGCCAGATTGCCCTGGACGAAGCCGGGAGCGACACCAGCCGTGGAGCCCACCTGGCCGCCTCGATAGGCGAGCCGCGCCTGGCGGCTCGGGAGGGTGTCGGGTGTTTCAGTTTGCTGCGCTGCCACCAAAACAGTCATTTGATCGACCTGCCTATAAACTCGACAAAGACAGCCAACACCAAGCGTGCTATAAAGTCTAATCTTCCTTTCTAATCGATCTTGATAAATTAGATTTATCGATCGGGGAAATCCTTCCAATGCTGGACTTCAGGTCGATCGAGACATTCCTATGGGTTGTGAAGCTCGGGAGCTTTCGCGGCGCCGCAGCACGGCTCAATACCACCCAGCCGGCAATCTCCCAGCGCATCGCCCAGCTCGAGCGCGAGATGGGCGTCAAGCTCCTCAACCGCGACCATCGCGTCGCCTCGCCGACACCGAGCGGCCGGCAGATGATGGTCTATGCCGAAAAGCTGATCGGCCTGCGTGCCGCGATGGTGGCCGAGGTCGGCGACCGCTCCGCGATGCGCGGCGTGATGCGGCTCGGCGTCGCCGAGACCATCGTGCACACCTGGCTGCCGCGCCTGGTGAAGAGCATGAACGAGGTCTATCCGAACCTGTCGCTGGAGATCGAGGTCGACATCACGCCGAACCTCACCGCCCGCCTGCTCGCGCAGGAAATCGAGCTGGCCTTCGTCGTGGGACCGCTGTCGGCCTCCGGCGTGCATAATCGCCTGCTCGCCGATTATCCGATCGGCTTCCTTGCGAGCCCCTCGCTCGGGCTCGGCAAGGGCCGGGTCACGCCGGCGGAGCTCGCGCGGTTTCCGATCATCACCTTTCCGCGCAAGACCAAGCCTTACGAGGTCGTGCGCGAGGTGTTCGACCGGCCGGAACTGCCACCGATCCGCCTGCATGCCTCGGCGTCGCTCGCCACCGTCATCCACATGGCCGTCGAAGGGCTCGGTATCGCCGTGATCCCCGATGCCATTGTCGAGAACGAGCTCGCCGATGGGCGGTTGCAACTGCTCGACACCGATCTCGCAATCGCACCGCTGACATTCACCGCAAGCTGGCTCGCCTCGCCCGACGTCGTCGCGGTGGAGCGCGTCGCCGAGCTCGCACGGCAGATTGCGCAGAGCAGCCTCGCGGTTGACGAGCCCGCGCTGGCGCGTCATTGAAAAAGGCGCCGGATAATCGAGAGACCGACCGCATGAGCCGAGCCGCCACCAATCTGCAAATCGATTCCGCCCGCCTCTGGGGCTCCATTCACGAGACCGCGAAATTCGGCGGGACGGCCAAGGGCGGCGTGCGGCGGCTGACGCTGAGCAGCGAAGACAAGCAGGTGCGCGACTGGTTCCGCAAGGCCTGCGAGGACGCCGGTCTCGAAGTGCATGTCGATGCGCTCGGCTCGCAGTTCGGCCTGCGCAAGGGCCGCGACATGTCGAAGCTGCCCGTCGGCATCGGCTCGCATCTCGACACGCAGCCGACCGGCGGCAAATATGACGGCATCCTGGGAACGCTCGGCGCGCTGGAGGTGATCCGCACGCTGAACGACGCCGGCATCGAGACCGACGCGCCGATCTGCATCGTCAACTGGACCAACGAGGAAGGCTCGCGCTTCGCGCCTGCCATGATGGCCTCCGCGGCCTACGTCGGCGATTTCACCACCGACGATATTTTGTCGCGCAAGGACGTCGAGGGCACCACTGTCGGCCAGGCGCTCGACAGCATCGGTTATCGCGGCGACAAGCCGGTCGGTTTCCAGAAGCTCGGATGTTTCGTCGAGCTGCACATCGAGCAAGGCCCGATCCTCGAGGCCGAAGACAAGACCATCGGCGTGGTCGATTCCGGCCAGGGCGTGCTGTGGTACGACGGCAAGATTTCCGGCTTCGAGAGCCATGCCGGCTCGACCCCGATGCCGCTGCGGCGCGACGCGCTGGCAACGCTGTCGGAGATCGTGCTGGCGATGGAGGCCATTGCGAAGAAGCACGGGCCGAACGCGGTCGGCACCATCGGCGAGGCCGTGATCGCAAATCCCTCGCGCAACGTCATTCCCGGCGAGATAGCCTTCACCATGGATTGCCGCAGTGCTGACGGCGCGATCATGGATGCGCTGGATCGCGATCTTCGTGCGGCAATCGCCGAGATCGCCGCGCGCCGCAAGGTCGAGGTCAAGATCGATCTGGTCTGGCGCAAGCCGCCGACGCATTTCGATCCCAAGCTGATCGCGGCGGTCGAGAACGCTGCGAAGACGCTCGGTTATTCCTCCCGCCGCATCACCTCCGGCGCCGGTCACGACGCCTGCAACCTCAACACGATCATGCCGGCAGCGATGGTGTTCGTGCCTTGCAAGGACGGCATCAGCCACAACGAGCTGGAGGACGCCACGCAGCCCGACTGTGCCGCGGGCACCAACGTCCTCATGCACACCGTGCTGGCGATCGCCGGCGTCGCGTCCTGACCGGAGAGAGCCATGCAGGGAGTTTTCGTCGACGCCAACGAAGCCCTCGCCGTGATCATGGAGCGGCTGGAGAAGCCCGGCGATCCAAAGGTGCGGATTCACCGGGATCCCGATATCAAGCCCGAGCAATATCCCGAGATCCTCGACGGCGCGGAGATCGCGATCGTCGATCACACCGCGCTGCCGACCGAGGTCGCGAAGAAATGTGCGGGCCTCAAGCACGTCGTGTTCCTCGGCACCGGCGCGCGCAGCTACATGAATCCGGAAGAGCTCGCCGAGCTCGGCATCTCCGTGCATCTGATCAAGGGCTATGGCGACACGGCGGTCGCGGAATCCGCGATCGCGCTGATGTGGGCCTCGGCCCGCGTCATCGCGATGATGGACCGCGAAATGCGCGCCGGCAACTGGCTGCGCGAGGACGGCATGCAGCTCACCGGCAAGACGCTCGGCCTGATCGGCTTCGGCGGCATCGCGGCTGAAGTTGCGCGCATCGCGTCCGGCAGCGGTATGAATGTGATCGCTTGGAACCGTTCGCCGAAGAGGCATCCGGGCGTCACGTTCACCGATCTCGATACGGTGCTGGCGACGAGCGACGTCGTGTCGCTGCATCTGCTGCTCAACGACGAGACGCGCGGCATGATCACGCGCGAGAAGATCTTTGCGATGAAACCGGGCGTCATCCTCATCAACACGGCGCGTGCCGCAGTGGTCGACGAGCAGGCGATGATTGACGCGCTGAAGTCCGGCCACATCCGCCATGCCGGCCTCGACGTCTTCAACATCGAGCCCCTGCCCGGCGATCACCCGCTGACGAAGCTGCCGAACGTGACGCTGTCGGCGCATTCCGCCTTCCGCACGCCGGAAGCCAGCGAGAACCTGATTGAAGCGGCATGGATCCACTGCCGCAGGATCGTGAAAGGATAAGAGCAACAACAATGGCCGACTATCGCACCATCAAGGCTGAGCCGCTCACCAACGCCATCCGCGCCATCGTCAAGGCGGGCGGGTCCTCGGACCGCGAAGCCGAACTCGTCTCCACCAATCTGGTCGAGGCCAACCTCAAGGGCCACGACTCGCACGGCGTCGGCATGATTCCGCGCTACGTCCAGAGCGTCGTCAACGGCGGCCTCGCCGTGAACGCGCACGTCAAGACCGTGCTCGACACCGGTCCGCTTCTCACCCTCGACGGCCTCACCGGCTACGGCCAGGTGATCGGTCATGAGGCGATGGAGCTGGCGGCCGAGCGCGCCAAGCAGAACGGCGTGTGCCTGGTCGGCCTCTCCAACTCGCACCACATCGGTCGCATCGGCCACTGGGCCGAGCAATGCATCGATCACGGGCTGGTCTCGATCCACTTCGTCAACGTGATCTCACGCCCGATCGTGGCGCCCTGGGGCGGCAGCGATGCGCGCCACGGCACCAACCCGTTCTGCGTCGGCATCCCGCGCAAGGGCAAGGACCCGATCGTGCTCGACTTCGCCACCAGCAGGATCGCGCAGGGCAAGACCCGCGTCGCCCACAACAAGGGCGTCGAACTCGAGCCCGGCACCATCATCGACAATGAAGGCAAACCGACCACCAATCCGCGCTACACCGTGATTCCGCCGCACGGCGCCATCCTGCCGTTCGGCGAGCACAAGGGTTCGGGGCTCGCGCTGGTGTGTGAAATCCTCGGCGGCGCGCTCTCGGGCGGACAGGCGGTCAAGGGCCCGTCCGACGGCAAGCACAACGTCCTCAACGGCATGCTCTCGATCGTCATCGACCCAGGCAAGCTCGGCACCGCCGAGAACCTCGCGCGCGAGGTCGAGGGCTTCGTCGCCTGGCACACCGGCTCGCCGCCCGCCGCGGGCGTCGACAGGGTCAAGATCGCCGGCGAGCCCGAGCGCGAGACCAAGAAGAAGCGCCTGGCCGAAGGCATTCCGGTCGATCCGACCACCTGGCAGGAGATTCTGGAGGCCGGGAAGAAGTTCGGGCTGGATCAGGCGGCGATCGAGAAGATCGCGGGCTGAGCCATTACAACCCGTGTCGTCCCGGCGAACGCCGGGACCCATAGCCACAAGAAGTGGTTTGGCGAAGACTCGTCGTTCGGTACTCGTGCCGAATACGCTCGATAGATTCCGCGGTATGGGTCCCGGCGTTCGCCGGGACGACACTGCGGTTGATAGCGCGTCTTAGTCCACCATCTCCGCAACCGCCTTGCCGCACGCCGTCGTGTCGGCGTTGCCGCCGAGGTCCTTCGTGCGGAGCGTGCGTTCGGCGAGCGTGCGCTCGATCGCGTCCACGATCGATTTGCCAGCGACCTTCTCGCCGAGATGCTCGAGCATCATCGCGCCCGACCAGATCGCACCGATCGGGTTGGCGATGCCCTGCCCTGCTATGTCAGGCGCCGAGCCGTGCACCGGCTCGAACACCGACGGGAAATTGCCTTCGGGGTTGATGTTGCCGGAGGGCGCGATGCCGATGGTGCCGGTGCAGGCAGGACCGAGATCGGAGAGGATATCGCCGAACAGGTTCGAGCCGACCACGACATCGAACCAGTCCGGATGCAGCACGAAGTTCGCGGTGAGAATGTCGATGTGGTACTTGTCCCACTTCACGCCTGGGTACTTCTTCGCCATCGCCTCCACGCGCTCGTCCCAATAGGGCATGGTGATGGAGATGCCGTTCGACTTGGTGGCCGATGTCAAGTGCTTCTTCGGCCGCGACTGCGCGAGCTCAAAGGCGAACTTCAGGATGCGGTCGACGCCCACGCGGGTCATCACGGTCTGCTGGGTGACGAACTCACGGTCGGTGTCCGGGAACATGCGGCCGCCGACGGACGAATACTCGCCTTCGGTGTTTTCGCGCACCACCCAAAAGTCGATATCGCCCGGCTTGCGGCCCGCCAGCGGTGACGGCACGCCGGGCATCAGCCGCACCGGGCGCAGATTCACATACTGATCGAACTCGCGGCGGAATTTGATCAGCGAACCCCACAGCGAGACATGGTCGGGGATTTTCGCCGGCCAGCCGACCGCGCCGAAATAGATCGCATCGTGCTTGCCGATCTTCTCCTTCCAGTCGTCCGGCATCATCTGGCCGTGCTTCTCGTAATAGTCCCAGGACGAGAAGTCGAAATGGTCGAAATGCAGGGACACCCCATGCTTCTTTGCCGCCGCCTCCAAAACGCGCAGGCCCTCCGGCATCACTTCCTTGCCGATGCCGTCGCCGGGAATGACTGCGATCCGGTATTGCTTCTTGCTCATCGAGAACGTCCCTGGTTGGTCGGCAGCCGCCGCCTTTTTGACCGCAATGCAATGGACCAAAGTCGCCGACGGTGCAACGCTGCACTGCAATGTTGACCGTGGCGCGGCCGAACGCCTACTGATTTCATCCTGTTCCCACCAAGCGAGTACCCCTCATGGATCTGCATCTGCGTGGCAAGCGTGTCCTGATCACGGGCGCCTCCAAGGGCATCGGCGCAGCCGCCGCCGAGGCGTTCGCCGAGGAAGGCGCTCACCTCCTGCTTGCTGCCCGCAGCGGCGACGCGCTCAAGGCGCTGGCCGACCGCCTGCGCTCGGCACACCAGATTGACGCGGCGATGAGCGTCGTGGACTTGCGCAAACCCGAGGACGTGGCGCGACTCGCCAGGGAGGCTTCCGACATCGACGTGCTCGTCAACAACGCCGGCGACATCCCCGGCGGCTCCATCGACAAGATCGACGAGGAGGCCTGGCGGCACGCCTGGGAATTGAAAGTGTTCGGCTATATCAACCTCACGCGGCACATCTACGCGCAGATGAAGGCCAAGGGCGGCGGCGTGATCGTCAACGACATCGGGGCAGCCGGCGAGAAATTCGACGCCAACTACATCTGCGGCAGCGCCGGCAATGCCGCGCTGATGGCGTTCACCCGCGCCCTCGGCGGCAAGAGCCTTGCCGACAACATCCGCGTGGTCGGCATCAATCCCGGCCCTGTTGGTACCGACCGCCACGTCAGCCTGCTCAAGACGCGTGCAAAGCACCAGTTCGGCGACGAGAGCCGCTACAAGGAATTCCAGAAGAGCCTGCCGCTCGGCCGCCCCGCGCATGCGCGCGAGATCGGCGATCTGATGGCGTTCCTGGCGTCGGATCGCGCCGGCTATACATCCGGGGTCATCTACACGGTGGATGGCGGCATCAGCGCAGGCTGGGGTTAGTTTCACGGTCATTGCGAGCGCAGCGAAGCAATCCAGAAATGCTCCCGCGGCGACAGACTGGATTGCTTCGCTGCGCTCGCAACGACGACACAATAAGCACAGGAGTAAGATCGTTGTCTCAAGACCTGATCCGCGAAACGGCCTGCACCGTCGTCGACAAGCTGCGCTCCGGCGACGTCTCACCGCTCGAGCTGCTGGATGCGCTGGAGAAGCGCATCGGTGAGGTCGACGGCAAGGTCAACGCGCTGCCGACGCTGTGCTTCGATCGCGCGCGGGACAGCGCCAAGGCATTGATGCAGAAGCCGGCCGGCGCACGCGGGTTGCTCGCGGGCCTCCCGGTGCCGATCAAGGACCTGACCGACGTTGCGGGCGTGCTGACCACGCAGGGCTCGCCGATCTTCAAGGACAGCATCGCCGCGAAGTCCGACATCGTGGTCGAGAACCTCGAGGCCAATGGCGCGGTCGTCTACGCCAAATCAAACACGCCGGAATTCGGCGCCGGGGCCAACACTTTCAACGAAGTGTTCGGCGCCACCCTCAATCCCTGGGATACGTCGAAATCGGCGGCAGGCTCCTCCGGCGGCGCCGCTGTGGCGCTGGCCACCGGCATGGCCTGGCTCGCGCAGGGCTCGGACATGGGCGGCAGCTTGCGCAGCCCGGCGGCTTTCTGCGGCATCGCCGGGATGCGGCCCAGCATCGGCCGGGTCGCACATACGCCGAAATCGGCGATCGACCGCAATCTCGGTGTCCTCGGCCCGATGGCGCGCAACGTCGAGGATCTCGCACTGCTGCTGGATGCCATGAGCGGCGACTACGCGGCCGATCCGCTGTCGCTGCCGGCGCCTGCGACCTCGTTCCTGTCCGCGGCGCGCTCGGCCAGGAAGCCCAAGCGCATCGCCTATTCGCCCGATCTCGGCATCACGCCTGTTGATCCCGAGGTGAAGGCGATCACACGCAAGGCCGCCGAACGCTTCGCGGAAGCCGGCGCCATCGTCGAGGAGGCACATCCGGATTGGCGCGAGGCGCATGAATGCTTCCACGTGCTTCGTGCCTTCGATTTCGCGATCACCAAGGCCAATCTGCTGCGGACCAAGCGCGACCTGCTCAAGCCCGAGGTGATCTGGAACATCGAAGAAGGCCTCAAGCTCACCGTCGAGCAGCTCGCGCGTGCCGAAGCCCAGCGCGTCGACATGACCGCGCGCGCGATCGAGTTCTTCAAGACCTACGATCTGCTGCTGGTGCCGACGACGATCGTGCCGCCCTTCCCGATCGAGCACCGCTACGTCGCCGAATGCGCCGGCAAGCGGTTCGACAATTACGTCGAATGGCTCGGCATCGTCTACGCCATCACGCTGGCCTGCTGTCCCGCGCTGTCGCTGCCCTGCGGTTTCACCGCCTCGGGCCTGCCGGTCGGCATGCAGGTGGTCGGCGCGCCGCGCGCGGATGCGCAAGTCATAGCCGGCGCTAAGGTGCTGGAGGATATTCTGGGCGTGCGCGGCACGACGCCGATCGATCCGCGGGTGAAGAATTAGCCGTCTCGTGCCCCGGACGCAGCGCAGCGCTTCTTCAGCGGTGCGCTGCAGAGTCGGGGCCCATGTCTCCAAGACTTCCAGTACATCCCTGGGTTCCGGCTCGGCGGCACAGCGCTTGCGCGCTGAACCTTGTCCGGCACACGCGGAGCCTCACCTTCCGCCGGTCGCTTCCAGACTCCGGCTGTAGCGCGACATCGCAAAGCAAAACATGAAATAGATCGCGGCGACGAAGATGTAGACCTCGACCGAGAATTGCTGCCATCCGGGATCGATGATGGCGGTCTTCGCCGTCGTCAGCAGGTCGAAGATGCCGATGATCAGCACGAGGCTGGTGTCCTTGAAGAAGGCGATGAAGGTGTTGACCAGCGGCGGAATGACGTGGCGGATCGCCTGCGGCAGGACGATCAGCCGGTGCTTGCGCCAATAGGACAGCCCCAGCGCATCGGCGGCCTCATATTGTCCGCGCGGCACGGCCTGAAGCCCGCCGCGGATGACTTCCGCAAGATAGGCCCCCGCGAACAGGATGATCGCGATCTGCGCACGCAGGAGCTTGTCGATGTTGAAGCCGTTCGGCATGAACAGCGGAAACATGACGCTCGCCATGAACAACAGGCTCACCAACGGGACGCCGCGGATCAGCTCGACATAGAGCACGCTGAGCGAGCGGATCGCCGGCAAATTCGAGCGCCGGCCGAGCGCAACGAGGACGCCGAGCGGAAAGCCGAACGCCAAACCGAATGTTGCCAGGATCAGCGTCACCGGCAACCCGCCCCAGCGATCCTGCGAGACGAAGCTGAGCCCGAACACGCCGCCCCACATCAGCACGCTGATCAGCGCCAGCGCGCCGATCCAGAGATAGGCAAGCTCGCGCCGCCACAAAGCGCGTCGCGTGGAGACGTAGTACAGCGCGATGAAGACCAGCACAGACAGCGCTGGCCGCCACTGCTCGTCGAACGGATAGGTGCCGAACAGGATGAAGCGATATTTCTCGGGAATGATTGCCCAGCAGGCACCGACGCCGCGGACGGCGCGGCAGGCGCTGGAATCGTTGGCCGGCGTCAGCCAGACCGCGTTGGCGATGCCCCACTGCACGAAACTGAAGATGCCTTTCCCAAGCACTGCCAGCAGCACCACCGAGAGGATGCCGTTCGGGATCGACGAGAACAGATTGGTGCGGAGCCAGCGCAGCACCGGGTTGCCGATCTGGGGACGGCGGGCCGCGCGCGGTGCGTCCGGAATGTCGGTGATCGCGGTCATGATCAGCGCTCCACCAGCGCGATGCGCGAATTGTACCAGTTCATGAAGAAGCTGATCGAAAGGCTGATGGTCAGGAATACCGCCATGATCAGCGCGATCGCCTCGATCGGCTGCCCGGTCTGGTTCAGCGTGGTGTTGGCGATCGAGACCACATCCTGGTAACCGATCGCGACAGCGAGCGAGGAGTTCTTGGTCAGGTTGAGATACTGGCTCGTCATCGGCGGCACGATGACACGCAAAGCCTGCGGCAGGATGATCTGCCGCAGCATGAAGCTGCGGCGCAGGCCGAGCGCATTGGCGGCATCCCACTGCCCGCGCGGTACCGACTGGATGCCGCTGCGCACGATCTCGGCGATGAAGGCCGAGGTGTAAGTCACCAGCGCAAGCAGCAGCGCGAAATATTCCGGCGCGAGCGTCAGCCCGCCGACGAAATTGAAGCCGCGCAACGCAGGCCACTCGATCGTCCAGGACACGCCGAGCAGCACGGATACCAGCACCGGCAGTGCGACGATCAGACCGACCGCAAACGGCCAGGCCGGCCGCGGCTTGCCGTCATTTATCTGCTGCGCGATCTGCCAGCGCCGGATGAGATAGAACACGGCAAGCCCGAGCACCGCCGTTCCAATCACCCAGAGCTGCGGCGAGCCAACCGGGATCGCGGGCAGGATCAGGCCGCGATTTGACAGGAATACGCCCTCGACCGGTCGCCACGCCGCACGCGCGGCCGGTAGCGCCTGCATCAGCACGTACCAGAACAGGAGCTGGAGCAGCAGCGGGATATCACGCAGGGTTTCGACATAGACCGCGGCAAGTCGCGACAGCAGCCAGTTCGCCGACAACCGCGAGATGCCGATCAGCGTACCGAGGACGGTCGCGAGCACGATGCCGATCACGGCGACGCGTAAGGTATTGGCGATGCCGACGACGAAAGCCCAAAGATAGCTATCTCTCGGATTGTAGGCGAGCAGGCTGTCAGCGATCGGCATGCCGGCTTCGCGGCCGAGAAACGCAAAGCCTGTGGCGATGCGGCGGGCCGAGAGGTTGGTGACGGTGTTGGACCAGAGGAAGGCGATGACCGCGACCGCGATCCCGACCACCAGCACCTGCCAGAACAGGCCCTTCAACGCGTTCGGCCCAAGCGCGGCAGCGAGACGACGGCGCGGCGGCGGTCTGGGATCATCCGATGTCACAGCACAAAAATCCTTCTCGAAAACAGCGATTTCCGGCGGCGCACGTCAACTGTTGCACCAAATATTATTCCATGCAACAAATGTTTCATGGACGAGCCCGCGAAATCCTCGCCGCTGAGCGAACTGCGCATTGCGCTGCCGTCGCTCCCCCTGCGCTTGCAGGAGGTCGGCCGCTTCGTCGCCGCCAATGATTACGACGCCACCACCCGTTCGATGCGCGATCTCGCCGCCGTCGCCGGCGCCGATCCCGCCGCATTCACGCGCCTCGCGAAAGCGATAGGCTATTCCGGCTGGGACGAATTGCGCGCCGCGCTGACCGAGGCGCGGCGGCCGTCGCAGATTTCCCCCTTCTCCGGCCGCGCCAAGGGCCGCCGCAACGGGCCGCACGCCGACGTGGCGCTCGTCACCGACAAGCTCGCGGCCGAAGCCGCCGGGCTTCCGCGTATCCCGGCCCAACCGATCGTGGAGGCTGCCCGCGCGCTGCACGATGCCAAACGGATCTGGATCACCGGCTATCGAAGCTGCCGCAGCGTCGCGGAGCTGCTGAACTACGAGCTGCGGCTGTTCCGTCCCGAACAGGTGCAGCTCGTCGGCGCGTCCGGCCCTGACGATCTCGATCTCGGCGCTTTCAGGCCCGGCGAGGCCGTCATCGTCATCGGCTTCGTGCCCTACACGCATGCGAGCGTCCGCGCGGCACAAGCCGCCTATCGGGTCGGCGCGACGCTGATCGCAATCGCCGACAGCCCCTCCGCACCGATGGCCGAAGGCGCCGACCACGTGCTGCTGTTCGAAGCGGCCTCGTCGCCCGGCTTCTTCCCCAGCCTCACCGGGGCCATCGCTATCGCGCAGTCGCTGGCCGCGGTGACGTTCTCGCTCGGCGGCACAGCCGCAAAGAAGCGTCTGGAAAACACCGAGGCGCGGCTCGCTGCAGCCTCCACCTATATCTCAGAGAAAGGTTGACCCCATGGCCGCTCACACCAGCCGCGTGCTGCATCGCTCGTTGCGTGAGACGCCGCCCAAGGCGATCGGCGGCGAAGGAATCTATCTCTTCGCCGAGGACGGCCGGCGGGTGATCGACGCGTCCGGCGGCGCGGCGGTCTCCTGTCTCGGCCACCAGCATCCGCGCGTGATCGCGGCGATGGCGAAGCAGGCCTCGACGCTCGCCTATGCCCACACCGCCTTCTTCTCGTCCGAGCCAGCCGAGGCGCTGGCCGAGCGGCTCGTCGGGCACGAGCCCGGCGGTCTCGCCTACGCCTATTTCGTCAGCGGCGGATCGGAGGCGATCGAGGCCAGCATCAAGCTCGCGCGACAGTATTTTATCGAGCGCGGCGAGCCGCAGCGGCAGCACTTCATCGCCCGGCGGCAGAGCTATCACGGCAATACGCTCGGCGCGCTCGCTGCCGGTGGCAATGCCTGGCGCCGTGCGCCCTATGCGCCGCTGCTCTCGACCGCCTTCAGCCACGTGACGCCGGCCTTTGCCTACCACGAGAAGCACGAGGGCGAGTCGGACGCGCAGTTCGTGGCGCGGCTCGCGGCCGAGCTCGAAGCCGAATTTCAGCGGCTTGGGCCCGACACCGTCGCGGCGTTCCTCGCCGAGCCCGTCGTCGGCGCCACCGCCGGCGCGGTGACGGCGCCAGAGGGCTACTTCAAGGCGGTGCGCGAGATCTGCGACCGGCACGGCGCGTTGCTCATTCTCGACGAAGTCATGTGCGGCATGGGCCGCACCGGCACGACGCATGCCTGGGAGCAGGAGGGCGTTGCCCCCGACATCCAGGCCATCGCAAAGGGACTCGGTGGCGGCTATCAGCCGATCGGGGCGATGCTTGCGAGCGGCAAGGTCATCGACACCATCCGCGCGGGCTCGGGCGCTTTCCAACACGGCCATACTTACCTCGCGCATCCCCTCGCTTGCGCGGCCGCGCTCGCGGTGCAGGATGTGATCCATGAGGACGGCCTGCTCGATCGGGTCAAGGAGCGTGGCAGGCAGCTCGAACAGCGGCTGACCGAGCGCTTCGGCAACCACCGTCACATCGGCGATATCAGGGGGCGCGGGCTGTTCTGGGCGATCGAGCTCGTCGCGGATCGCGCCAGCCGCACCTCGTTCGATCCGGCGCTCAAGCTGAACCAGAAGATCAAGGCGGAAGCATTCGCCAACGGGCTCGGTTGCTATCCCGGCGGCGGTACCGTCGACGGCGTGCGCGGCGACCACGTGTTGCTGGCACCGCCCTATATCGTCTCCGCGGAGGAGATCGACCTGATCGTCGACAAGCTCGGCACGGCCGTCGACAACGTTTTGCGCAGTGTCAATCATTGAGGGGAGTATCACGATGAGGAAATTGGTTATCGCGGCAGGCGTGTTCGCCGCATCGACGGTTGCAGCGTCGGCAGCGACGCTCGACACGGTCAAGAGCCGCGGCACGCTGGTGTGCGGCGTCAGCGCCGGCTTTGCCGGTTTCTCGGCGCCGGACTCGCAAGGCAATTACAAGGGACTCGACGTCGATTATTGCCGCGCACTTGCAGCCGGCGTGCTCGGCGATGCGACGAAAGTAAAGTACGTCTCGCTGACCGCGCAGAACCGCTTCACCGCGCTGCAATCCGGCGAGATCGACGTGCTCTACCGCAACTCGACACAGACTTATCTGCGCGGTGTCACGCTGGGCCTGCGGCAGGGCCCGGTCAACTTCTACGACGGCCAGGGCTTTGTCGTGAAGAAGGATCTTGGCGTGAAGGAGATCAAGGATCTCAAGGGCGCCACCGTCTGCGTCGCGCAGGGCACCACGCATGAAGTCACGCTCGGCGATTACGGCCGCGCCAACGGTATCGACTGGAAGCCGCTGGTGTTCGACCGCATCGACACCATGTACCAGACCTTCTTCGGCGGCCGCTGCGATGCCATGACCCAGGACGCCTCCGCGCTCGCCGGTGCGGTGACGACGGCGGCGCCGAACGCGGCGGACTATATCGTGCTGCCGCAGACCATCAGCAAGGAGCCGCTCGGACCCTTCACTCGCAACGGTGACGAAGTCTGGAGCGACATCATCACCTGGCTGCATTACGGCCTGATCGAGGCCGAGGAGCTCGGCGTTACCCAAGCCAATGTCGACGAGATGGCAAAGTCGCAGACGCCAGCGATCCAGCGGCTGTTAGGGGCCTCCGGCGACCTCGGCTCGCGGCTGGGGCTCGACAACAAATGGCTGGTGACGGCGATCAAGGCGACGGGCAATTACGGCGAGATCTTCGAGCGCAATGTCGGCAAGGGAAGCCCGCTCAAGCTCGAGCGCGGCCTCAACGGCCTCTGGAGCAAGGGCGGCTTGATGTACGCGGTGCCGTTCAAGTAAGGAGTTCACCTCTCCCCGCCTGCGGGGAGAGGTCGGATTGCCTCGGCGATGCGAAGCATCGTCCGGCGCAATCCGGGTGAGGGGGATTCTCCACGAGTCCAACTCTCACCGTCCTCGCGGAGACTCCCCCTCACCCCAACCCTCTCCCCGCAAGCGGGGCGAGGGAGAAGAAGCAGCTACCGAATGCGCATCGCCCTCATCCACGCGCTCAAGCACTCCATCGCCCCGATCGAGGCGGCGTTCGCGAAGGCCTGGCCACAGGCGCGGCTGATGAACCTGCTCGACGACAGCCTCTCGGCGGATCTGGCGCGTGACGGCGCGCTCAACGACGCCATGACCGGGCGCTTCCTTGCGCTCGGCGATTATGCGGCGGCCACCGGTGCGGACGGGATCCTGTTCACCTGCTCGGCCTTCGGCCCCTGCATCGATGCGGTCGCGCGCGCGCATGCGCCAATGCCGGTGCTCAAGCCAAACGAGGCCATGATCGAGCGGGCGGTAACGATGGGCAAGCGGATTGGCCTGCTCTCGACGTTCCCACCGACGCTGGCCTCGATGCCGCCGGAGTTTCCGGTATCCGTTCAGGTCGTACCGAAACTCGCCGACGGCGCGTTGGCCGCGCTCGACCGCGGCGACCGTGCCACACACGACCGGCTGATTGTCGAAGCATCGAAAGACTTACGCGATTGCGATGTCATTGCTCTCGCGCAGTTCAGCATCGCTGCGACGGCGCCGCTGGTCGCGGAGGCCACCGGCCGCCCGGTCGTCACGACCCCGGACAGCGCTGTCGACAAGTTGATGAGACTGCTGAAAGCGAAGGCCTAGGCGCCGGTCTTTTTCCGCCGCTGCGCATCTTTGATCGCCAACGCGAGCGCCGCCTTTGTCTCGCTGACGAAATCCTCGACCAGCTCCTCGCGCGTGGCATGTGCGGCTTCGCCGGTGAACAGGCCCTGCTCGGCCAGCATCACCACGCCGTGCAGCGCCGCCCAGATCTTGAGCGCTTGCCGCTCGCGCAAAAATCCCACCGCCGGCGCTTCCAGCGCCTCGATCACCAGCGCGAACGTCTCACGCGTAGCCTCGTGCAACTCGCTGCCCTTGGCGGCGCGGGACACCGTGCGCGAGGCAAACATCAAGCGGTAGATGCCATTGCGGCGCAAGCCGAATTCGAGCGTCGCCTGCGCCAGCCGTGACAGCTTCGACTGCTTCGACGGTTTTGCCATCGCCTCGCGCAGAAGTGCGCTAAGCTGCCGGAACGCCTCCGCCGTCACCGCAGTTAGCAGTGCATCACGATCGGCAAAGTGCCGATATGGCGCCGGCTGCGAGACACCGAGTTGTTTCGCCAGCGCCTTGATGCTGATCGCTTCCGCCCCACCCTGCTCCGCCTCGCGCAGCGCGGCCTTGATCAGGGCGTCGCGGAGATCGCCATGGTGGTAGGTATTCTCCGGCTTGCGGGCAAGTTGTGAGCGCATGTTGCGCGCGAGCCTATAAGTTTGCGCTTGACAGGGAAAGCCTGCCACGAATGTAATAGGATATAACTTAGAATAAAACCATATGGGGAACGCGCGCCGCCCTTCGGGGTCCGCGCACACGACCGAGGAAGCCGCCATGACTGAGCGACTGAGGGTTCACGTCGATCCCGACAAATGCCAGGGCCATGCCCGCTGCAAGGCGCTCGCGCCCGAGCTGTTCGAGCTCGACGAATACGGCAACGCCCATGAGGCCGGGGACGGCATCGTTTCTCCGGGTCTTGAAGACAAGGCCTGGCTTGCCAAATCGAACTGTCCGGAAATCGCAATCGATGTGATCGAGGAGTAGCGCGGCCTGCGCCCGCTTGCACGCCATCAGCGAACACGAGCCCAAGGGATTTTCCTGATATGTCCGACGTCAGCCAGCCCGCCGCCCATCCGCCCGTGACCGACTGGGTCCATGATTTCGACCACACCGATCCGCAGTGGACCGAAGATCCCTTTCCGATCTGGGACGAGCTGCGCGCCGCGAGCCCGGTCGTGCATACCGAGCGTTTCCTCGGCTGCTACATGCCGACGACCTACGAGGCGGTGCGCGAGATCGCCAACGACACCGAGCATTTCTCCTCGCGCCGGATCATCGTCCGCGACGTGCGGCCCGAGGTCGCCAGGAACGCGGCGCCGCCGATCACGTCCGATCCGCCCGTGCACAAGCCGGCCAAGCAATTGCTGCTGCCGCCGTTCACGCCCGATGCGATGAAGAAGCTGGAGCCGCGGATGCGCGCGATCTGCAATGAACTGATCGACGGCTTCATCGCCGACGGCAAGGTCGACGCGGCGGCGCGCTACGCCAAATACATCCCGGTCCGGGCCATCGCCCATATGCTCGGCATTCCCGAGTCCGACAGCGATCTCTTCATCAACTGGATCCACATGATCCTGGAGCTCGGCATTAAGGACGAGAGCAAGCTGCTCCAGGCCGTGCAGGAGATGAGCGCCTATTTCAGGACGCATATCGAGGAGCGCAGATCCAAGCCGACCGACGATCTCATCTCCTACCTGATGAATGCCAAGGACAAGGAAGGCCAGCCGCTGGAAGAGTCCCACGTGCTGGGCTCATTGCGGCTGCTGCTGATCGCGGGCATCGACACCACCTGGAGCGCGATCGGCTCCTCGCTCTGGCACCTCGCCCGGACGCCCGCCGACCGCGAGCGCCTGATCGCCGAGCCCGGGTTGATCCCGATCGCGGTGGAGGAACTGCTGCGGGCCTATTCGCCGGTGACGATGGCGCGCGAGGTGGTCAAGGAGACCACGATCTCGGGATGCCCGGTCAAGGCGGGCAACATGGTGCTGCTGTCGTTCCCCGCCGCGAACCGCGATCCCAAGGTGTTTCCGGACGCTGACAAAGTCGTGATCGACCGCCGCGAGAATCGCCATGCCGCTTTCGGCCTCGGCATTCACCGCTGCGTCGGTTCCAACCTTGCGCGCATGGAGATGCAGGTTGCGCTGGAGGAATGGCTGAAGCGGATTCCTGACTTCCGGCTCGATCCGGCAGGCACCGTGACCTGGTCGCAGGGCACGGTGAGAGGCCCCCGCCAGTTGCCATTTCTGTTGGGAAAGGCGATGTAGGCCTTTCCAAACAGCGATACCGAAAGGCCGGACGTGACTGAGCAAGCAATCAAACCGGCCTCCGACCACATCGACATTGCCGACGCCGAGCGCCGGATCAAGGCGATCTTCATCGGCTCGATCGGCAACCTCGTCGAATGGTACGACTTCTATGCCTATACGGCGTTCGCGCTCTACTTCGCCCCCGCCTTCTTCCCCGGCAACGACCCCGTCGTCCAGCAATTGAACGTCGCCGTTGTGTTCGCTGCGACGTTCCTGATGCGTCCGCTGGGCGGCTGGTTGTTCGGCTATATCGCCGATCATTATGGGCGGCGGATCTCGCTGACCCTGTCGGTCGTCTTCATGTGCTTCGGATCGCTGATCATCGCGCTGACGCCGACCTACGCCACGATCGGCTTCGCCGCGCCGGTGATCCTGGCGCTCGCCCGCGTCATCGAGGGCCTGAGCCTCGGCGGCGAATATGGCGCCAGCGCCACTTACCTCAGCGAAGTCGCCGATCCCAAGCACCGCGGCTTCTATTCGAGCTTCCAGTACGTCACGCTGATCGGCGGCCAGCTCACCGCGATCATCGTGCTGCTGCTCCTGCAGAAGGTGTTCCTGACGCCCGAGGAGCTGAAGGCCTGGGGCTGGCGCATCCCGTTTGCGATCGGCGCGGCGCTCGCGATCTTTGCCGCGGTGATGCGGCGCAATCTGCACGAGACCGAGGCCTTCGAGGAAGCCAAGAAGGTCGTGAAGCCGACCGGCTCGATCACCAATCTGCTGCGCTACCCGCGCGAGCTGCTGCTCGTGGTCGGCCTCACCGCCGGCGGCACCGCGGCGTTCTACACCTTCACCACCTACATGCAGACCTTCGTCAAGCTCTCGGTGGGCCTGACCGAGGACCAGACCACATTCGTGATCTTCGGCACCTTGATCTTCGCGACCATTCTCCAGCCGATCTACGGCGCGCTCTCCGACAAGATCGGCCGCAAGCCGTTACTAATTTTCTTCGGCGTCGCCGGCACGCTCGCGACAGTGCCGCTGCTGATGACGCTGAAGGAGACCAAGTCGCCGTTCATAGCGTTCATCCTGATCTGCTGCGCCTGGCTGTTCGTCGCCGGCTACACCTCGATCAACGCGGTGGTGAAGGCAGAGCTGTTCCCGACCAATGTCCGCGCGCTCGGCGTCGGCCTGCCCTATGCGATCACGGTTTCGCTCTTCGGCGGCACGGCGCCGGCGATCGCACTCTATTTCAAGAGCATCGGGCACGAGGAGTGGTTCTACTACTATCTCGCCAGCATCATCTTCCTGTCGCTGATCATCTATTCCACCATGCGCGACACCAAGCACGCCTCTGCAATGCATCGCCACGAGTAACCCATTCACGAGTAGATCATGGCCGACGACAACGAGCCGCCCGACAGCAAGCTGACGCGCACCAAGGAGAAATGGGCGCGCGAAGGCCGCTTTCTCACCGGCAAGATCACGCGTCCGGAGGACCAGCGCCTGCCGCCCGGCCAGCACCTCACCAAGGACTGGCCGGTGCTCGATCTCGGCGTCATGCCCCCGGTGTCCCGCGAGCGCTGGCGGCTCGATGTCTACGGTGCGATCGAGAATCCCGTGTTCTGGACCTTCGCCGAATTCACCGCGCAGAAGCAGGAGCAGTTCGTCTCCGACATCCACTGCGTGACGACGTGGTCGCGCTACGACAATCTTTGGGAAGGTCTCGCCACGCGCGAACTGCTGGCGGCCTGTCAGCCGCGCGAAGATGCCCGCTTCGTCGTGCTGCATTCTTCTGACGGCTACACCACCAATCTCGCGCTGGAAGACTTTGCCGCAGAAGACGCGCTGCTCGCCCATAGCTGGTCGGGCCAGCCGCTGACGGACGAGCATGGCGGCCCGGTGCGGCTCGTCGTGCCGCATCTGTATTTCTGGAAGAGCGCGAAATGGCTCCAGGCCATCGAATTCGTGACCAAGGACGCACCGGGCTTCTGGGAGGTCCGCGGCTATCATAACCGCGGCGATCCCTGGGCCGAGCAACGTTATTCAGGCGACTAGACCAGGCAAACACGAGGGGGAGCCCATGCCGACGGAACGCTTCCAATTCACCGGTGAAAGCGGCCATCAACTTGCGGCCGCGCTGGAGCTGCCGGACGGCGAGCCCGCGGCCTACGCACTGTTCGCGCACTGCTTCACCTGCGGCAAGGACACGCTGGCGGCCAAGCGCATCTCGGTCGCGCTCGCCACCCGGGGCATCGCGGTGCTGCGCTTCGACTTCACCGGGCTCGGCTCCAGTGAAGGCGAGTTCGCCAATTCGACGTTCTCCTCCAATGTCGCCGATCTCGTGCGCGCCGCCGATCATCTGCGTTCGACACGCGAGGCGCCGACGATCCTGATCGGCCACAGCCTCGGCGGCGCCGCGATCCTTGCGGCCGCCGGGAAGATCCCGGAAGCGAAAGCGGTCGCGACCATTGCGGCGCCGTCCGATCCGGCTCACGTCACCGGCCTGTTCAGGGAGCATCTCGACACCATCCGCGCGCAGGGCGAGGTCGAAGTGTCACTCGCGGGGCGTCCATTCCGGATCAAGCGCGAATTCCTCGACGACATCGCCGAGCAGGAGCTGATGAAGGACGTCACCGGCCTGCACAAGGCGCTGCTGGTGATGCAGTCCCCTGTCGACGACACCGTCGGCATCGACAACGCGACGAGGATTTTCGTGGCGGCAAGACATCCCAAGAGCTTCGTCTCGCTCGACCACGCCGATCATCTCCTGAACAAGCCGGCCGACGCGCTCTATGCGGCCGAGGTGATCGCGGCCTGGGCGAGCCGCTACATCGACGCGGCAAAGCCCGCGAAACCGGTCGATCTCGCCGAACCGCGTAAGGTCGTCGTGCAGGAAACCCGCAAGAGCAAGTTCAACCAGACGATCACCGTCGGTCCACATCGCCTGGTGGCGGACGAGCCGGTTACAGCCGGCGGTGAGGATGCAGGCCCTGGGCCCTATGACCTTCTGCTCGCCGGTCTGGGCGCCTGCACCTCCATGACCATGCGCCTCTATGCCGAACGCAAGTCGCTGCCGCTCGATCGCGTCACGGTCACACTGAAGCACTCCAAGATCTATGCCAGGGATTGCGAGGAGTGCGAGACGCGCGAGGGCATGCTCGACCAGATCGAGCGCGACATCGCGATGGACGGCGCGCTCGATGCCGAGCAGCGCAAGAAGCTGATGGAGATAGCCGACAAGTGTCCGGTGCACCGGACGCTGACCTCGGAGATCCGCATCGTCACCAAGGCCGTCGAGTAGCGAGTTAGAAGCACGATGCCATCGTCTTCACCGCTACGCTAATCTCGCTCTCGCGCCACGCCGCAAAGCCGAGCAGCAGGCCGTGATCGCGCGGCCGGTCCAGCGCCAGGCTGGACAGCGCGCGCGTCACGACGCCAGCCGCGCCCAGCCGCTTGACCGCGGCCTGATCAGTGCGACCGCGCTTGAGGCGTGCGACGAGCTGGATGCCGCCCGAGGGAACCTCGACCGAAAGCACGTCGCCGAGATGGCGCTCCAGTCCATCCACGAGATGATCGCGGCGCGCGTGATAGAGCCGGCGCACCCGGCGCAGATGCGCCAGAAAATGCCCATCGGCAATGAACTCGGCCAGCGCTTCCTGGATATGGCTGGACGCGATCAACCCGATATGCCGTTGCGCGACCTCGAAAGTGCCGACCAGCACCGGCGGCACGACGAGATAGCCGAGCCGGATATCCGAGGTCATCGCCTTCGAGAACGTGCCGACATAGAAAACGCGGCCATGGGCGTCCAACCCCTGCAGGGCCGGCACCGGCCGGCTGTCATAGTGGAATTCACCGTCGTAATCGTCCTCCACGATCCAGGTCTTGCCCGGCCTGCTCAGGCTGAGAAATTCGGTGCGCCGGGCCAGCGACATCAACCGCCCTGTCGGGTGCTGGTGCGATGGCGTCATGAAGATCAGCGTCGGAGCGACGAGGCCCGGCAGCCGTTGCATGCCCTGCCCGTCCAGCGTGATACCGGTGAGCCTCGCACCGGACGCGCGGAAGGCGGCTGCCGCGCCGGGATAGCCGGGGTCCTCGACCCAGACCTCGTCGCCGGGCGTGATGACGGCGGCCGCAATCAGGGTCAGCGCGGCCTGTGCACTCGGCAGGATCATGATCTGGTCCGCCGTGGCGCGGACGCCTCTGCTGGTCGCCAGATATTGCGCCAGCGCCTCGCGCAAGCGGAACCGGTTGACCGATCCTAGCTCGCGCCGCGCTGCCTGCACTGCGCCGCGACGGAGGCAACGCGCCCAGACCTCGTTCGGAAACTCCCTGACATCGCCATGCCCCGGACGCAGCGGCTTGAACGGAGCCTGATAGGACATCGGCCAATCGGCCTGCTTGAGCTTTGAGGCCCAGGGTGAGAGCCGCGGCTTGCCCGGGCGGGCGCCAGACGCGACGGCGCCAGCCCCTTCGACACGTTGGCCGCCGTCGACCGTGACCACGGGACGACGACCGTGCGACGCCTCGATATATCCCTCGGCGGCGAGCTGCTCAAAGGCATAGGTAACGGTATTGCGCGAGACGCCGAGATCGCTCGCAAGCCGGCGGCTCGAAGGCAGCTCCCGCCCCTTGCCGAGACGGCCGGTCGCGATCAGGCCCCGCAGCTGACTCGTCAGTTGCGCGACCAGCCCCTCGTCGTCGGTCCGCTTCAGCTCGATCAGGGCGGAGATCACACCTTCCGAAACTGGCACCTATTTCCTTTCCGATCTGGCACTTTTTCAGGTTCCACTCCGGATGCTATCCGCCTGATAGAACTGCTTCAAGGATCTTGCGATGAACTCCCTGTCACCCCGCGCGGCCGTCGGCCTGTTTCTCATCGTCGTGCTGGCTTGGGGCGTGAACTGGTCGGTGACGAAACAGCTCGTCCAGTTTCTTCCGCCGCTGTGGACTTCGGCGATCCGGAGCTGGATCGCCCTGGCCGGCTTGTTCGTGATCCTCGGGCTAAGCAACAATCTGGTGATCCCGGAGCGCCGCGACATTCCGGTGGTCCTCAGCGTCGCGCTGCTGCACATGACGATATTCTCGGTCCTGGTTGCGGCCGGTGTGCGCTTTCTGCCCGCCAGCAAGGCCATCGTGCTCGGCTATACGACGCCTCTCTGGGTCGCGATCGCGGCGCCCCTGCTAGGGAAGGATACGTTGACCGCGCCAAAACTCGCTGGCGCATTGCTCGGGCTGATCGGCCTTGCCGTCATCCTCAACCCGACTTCGATCGACTGGACCAATACCAACGTCGTGATGGGTGCGGGCATGGTCATCCTGGCCGCAATCTCCTGGGCGGCGAATATCATCTATATCCGCGTGCATCGTTGGATCGCGTCTCCGCTCCAGCTCTTGATCTGGCAGGTGCTCGTGGCAACCATCGTGCTGACAGTCTCTGCACTCATCACGGAAGGCCTGCCTCACGCGGAATTGTCACGGAAGCTCATCCTGCTGTTCCTGTACTCCGGCCTGATCGGAACGGCGCTGGCCTATTGGGCGATGTCGATGGTCAACAAGAGCATCTCGGCGCTGACGACGTCGCTCGGCACCACAGGAACGCCGCTCGTCGGTATCGCCAGCGCGGCCATCTTGCTGGGTGAACCGATCGACAAGAGCCTCGTCATCGCGGCCGCGCTGATCGTGACCGGCATCGGCCTTGCGACGCTGGGCGATCGCTTGCTGCGATGTCAGGCCACCGCGAGGGGCTGAACGCGCAAGCTACCGCGCAAGCCCGCCGTCGTACCGAGCAGGATGCCGGCAACCGCGACAAACGAACCGAGGGCCAGCGTCGATACGCCGGTGAGCCCCTGCCCGACCGAGCAGCCGAATGCCATCACGCCGCCGATCCCCATCAGCGCGGCGCCGCCGGCCGAGCGCAGCATGTGGCGCGGCGAGGAATAGCCTTCGAGATGGAAGCGACCCGTGGCGAGAGCGGTGACCAGACTGCCGGCGAAAACGCCGGCGACCGTCGCGATGCCGAAGTTCAGCGTCAGGCCGGTCGAGAGCATGACGTATTGCAGGGCGTCCGCGATCGGCGCGATGAAGGTCAGCGAGGTCACCGGAACCGGGTTGAAGTCGTCAGCACCGAGATGGCCGGTGACGAACCATCCTCCCGCAACGAGCAGCCCGACAACGAGGCCCGCCGCGATCTGGCCCGGCGAGCGACGGAACGCCGGATGCGCGAAAGCGAACAGGATCAGCGCAACGGCTATCAGGGCGGCGGCCAGCGCGCGCGAGACCGCATCGCCGAGACCAAGCGTCGCCAGCAAGGACGGCAGCGAATTGGCGCTCACCGTGGCTTGCGAAGACTGAACCAGCGCAATGCGCGCCGGTGCGATCAGGCCCTTAAGCGTCATCTGCGCGGCCATGGCGAGCACGATCACGACGACGAAGGAGCGGAGATTGCCGCGGCCGAGCAGCACCAGCGCACGCGAGCCGCAGCCGTTCGACAGCACCATGCCGTAACCGAACAGCAGGCCGCCGAGGAACAGCACAGGCGCCGAAAACGATTGTTGCAGATAGATCGACTTGCCGAGATCGACCATTCCGCTGCCGGCGAGGAGTTGACTGGCGGCGATCGCAACGGCGATCGCCAGCGCATAAGTCCGCACGAGGCGTCCGTCTCCCCCTGCGAGCCAGCCCCGCATGCTGCTCATCAGGCAGAAGCCGCTGAGCAGGCCGACCGCGCCGTAGACAAGCCCGATGATGAGACCGGCGAGGATGACGAGTTGAGTGGACGATTCCATCGATTGTTCTCAGACCTCTCGCCGTTCTCCGTCATTGCGAGCGCAGCGAAGCAATCCAGACTGTCTCCGCAGATGCATTTCTGGATTGCTTCGCGGCGCTCGCAATGACTGTGGGTTACGGCTTCAGGATCACGCGGTCGCGGGACGAACCTGCAACGGCAGCATAGGCGTCCTTCGCACACTCCAGCGGATAGATCGCATTCGCCTTGATCGGGAACGGCTTCAGGTGCCCGGTCGCAAAGCCCGGGCCGAGATCGCGCAGCACCGCGCCCGTTGCGGCCGACGACAGCCCGAGCGTGTCGATGCCGACATAGGTGTGCTGCCCGCGATAGAATTCGAGAATGTTGAACTGCACGATGCGATCGATCGCGGCGATCAGGATCTGGCGGCCACGAAGTGCCAGCGACTTGTGCGCGGCCTGGAAGTAAGGATCTCCAACCGTGTTGAAAACGATGTCGGTGCCCTTGCCGGCGGTCAATTCGCGCACGCGCAGCGCAACATCTGTCGCGGAGGCGTCGATCACCTCGATCGGCGCATTGGCATGGCCCTCATAGGCTTCGGCCTTGCGCACCACGCCGATGACACGCGCGCCCTGCCACGTCGCGATCTGCACCGCGGCCTGGCCGACCTTGCCGTTGACCCCGAGCACCAGAACAGTCTCGCCGCTCTTCGGCACGCCGGCGCGGCGAAAGCCTTCCATCGCGGTGACGAAGGGCACGCCGATGCCGGCGGCCTCCTCCCACGACACGGTCTTCGGCTTCTCGACGACAGCATCGGCCTCGACGACGAGATGGCTGGCATGGGTGCCGTCACGGCGGATACCGAGATCACCGGAGGAGCCGAACACCTCGTTTCCGACCGTGCCGGCCGGACCGTCGATCACCAGCCCCGCATAGTCGCGGCCGGGTGTACGTGGGAACAAGGCGTAGGGCATCAGCCCGGTCGCGGCCTTGACGTCGGATGGATTGACGGCCGCTGCCTTGACTTCGATCAGGAGATCATTCGGACCGCGCGTCAGCGCATGACGCTCGACAACCGGTGTAATGGCCGCCGCGTTCTCGGCCTTGGCATTGAGACGCACACAGCGCGCCTCGACGGTATTGGTATCGGTGGCAGACATCGAATGACCCACGATTGAACGCGGGCCTTGTCGCCCTTGGGGAGACCCAAGTCAACCTGCTTCCCCTCATCCTGAGGAGCCGCGCCAGCGGCGTCTCGAAGGATGAAGGCCCGTGTTGCAGCATCCGGGCCTGCATGGTTCGAGACGGCGCTACGCGCCTCCTCACCATGAGGGGTAAGACCTAATCCTTCGGCCGCTTGTCGTAGAGCCGCCTAGCTTTGCCGAGCGAGCGCTCCAGCGTGTCGGGGGGCACCACCTGAACCTTTGAGCTGATCCCGATCGTATTCTTGATATGGGTCGAAACCCGGTCGGCATGGTCGAGGAGCCCCCGGCCGTCCCAGCTCTCCGACCGCGCCTCGGCGATGATCGTCAGTTCGTCCATACGACCCTCGCGGGTCAGCTCCAGGATGAAGTGACCGCCGCACCAGTCGGTCGCGAGCAGCACTTCCTCGATCTGGGTCGGGAACAGATTGACGCCGCGCAGGATGATCATGTCGTCGGAGCGGCCCGTCACCTTCTCCATCCGCCGCATGCCCGGCCGCGCTGTGCCCGGCAGCAGCCGCGTCAGGTCGCGGGTGCGATAGCGGATCACTGGAAAGGCTTCCTTGGTGAGCGAGGTGAAGACCAGCTCGCCCTTTTCGCCATCCGGCAGCACCGCGCCGGTCTCGGGGTCAATCACTTCAGGATAGAAATGGTCTTCCCAGATGTGCAGGCCGTCCTTGGTCTCGATGCATTCCTGCGCAACGCCGGGACCGATCACTTCCGACAGACCGTAGATGTCGGTCGCGTCCATGTCGAAGGCGTCCTCGATCTCGCCGCGCATCGCATTGGTCCATGGCTCGGCGCCGAAGATGCCGACCTTGAGCGAGCACTGGCGCGGATCGAGCTTCTGGCGCTTGAACTCGTCGAGGATCGCCAGCATGTAGCTCGGCGTCACCGTGATGATATCAGGCCGGAAGTCGTTGATGAGCTGCACCTGCCGCTCAGTCATGCCGCCGGAGATCGGCACCACCGTGCAGCCGAGTTTCTCGGCGCCATAATGCACGCCGAGCCCGCCGGTGAAGAGACCATAGCCATAGGCATTGTGGATGATCATGCCGGTGCGCCCGCCGGCGGCGCGGATCGAGCGCGCCATGACGTCCGCCCATATATCGATGTCGGCTTGCGTATACCCGACCACGATCGGCTTGCCCGTGGTGCCGGAGGAGGCATGCACACGCACCAGCTTCTCGCGCGGCACGGCGAACATGTTGAAGGGATAGTTGTCGCGCAGGTCCGTCTTCACCGTGAACGGAAATCTGGCGAGATCGGACAGTTCGCGAAAGTCGGAGGGATGCACGCCGACCTTGTCGAAGGCCTTTCGGTAATGCGCGACGTTGTCGTAGGCGTGCTTCAGCGACCAGGTCAGCCGCTGCGTCTGCAGCGCCATGATCTCGTCGCGAGAGGCGCGCTCATGCGCGTCCATCTCGGCACGATAGGCGTCGCCACCTTCCTTGAGCTTCGTCAGAGCCATCCTCGTTTCCCCTCAACATTGGTTCGTTCTTTTTCTTGATTTGGTCGCTTTACTGATCTTGCGCCGGCAGCCAGGTGCCGGGTATGACCCGTGAATGCCCGCGGAATTCCGCGATGACGGTGTCGCCTGCGGTGACGCGCACGTCGTAGATGCCGGAGCGGCCGCCACGGGTGATCTCCCGCGCCTTCGCGACAAGGCGGTCGCCGAGCTTGCCCGGCTTGATGAACGTGATCTGGCCCTGCGCCGCGACCACGCGCTCATTGTGCGAATTACAGGCAAACGCGAAGGCAGAATCCGCCAGCGTAAAGATGAAGCCACCGTGGGCGATGCGCTGGCCGTTGACCATGTCCGGCCGCACGGTCATTGCAAGCGTCGCGAAGCCCGGGCCGATCTCGACGATCTCCATCCCGAGCCCCTTGGACGCATCGTCCTCGGCCCACATCGCATCGGCGCAGGCGCGGGCAATATCCTCAGGCGACAAGGTGGCTTTGACGTTCACGCGCTTCTCCCGGCCGATTGTTTGCACATGATGTTCTGCTGCCTGGCCCAAGCTGTCAAATAATGCGACGCATTTGCATCGTCGGGGCCTGATAAGCCCGATCAGACATGGTCGTAGTCGACCACAACCCGTTCCGACGACGGCTTGGCCTGGCAGGTCAGGACGAAGCCAGCCTTCAGTTCCCAGGGCTCCAGCGAATAATTGATGTCCATCGGCGCCTCCCCCTCGACCAGCTTGGCGCGGCAGGTCGAGCACATGCCGCCCTTGCAGGCGAAGGGCAGATCGACGCCTGCGCGCAGCGCGGCATCGAGGATCGCCTCGTCCTCGGCGACCGGCACGTCGCGGCGCTTGCCGTCGATGATCAGAGAGGCGATCGCCTTCGGCGGCGCGTCAGGCGCAACGGTCTTCTTCGGCCGCGGCCTGCCGCCGAATTCGGAGACGAAACGCTCGACGTGGATGCGATCCTCCGCGATGCCGAGATCGCGGCAGGTCGTCTCGATTTCCTCGCTCATGCCAAGGGGACCGCAGATGAAAACGTGATCGATGCTCGCCGCCGGCACCAGCGAGCGCAACAGCACCCTCACCTTGTGGCCGTCGAGCCGACCGTGCAGGATCGGGATGTCCTGCTCCTCACCGGAAATGACGTGGAAGATCGAGAGCCGATCGATGAAGCGGTCCTTGAGCTCCTCGAGCGCCTCGAGGAACATGATGTTGTCGGTCGAGCGGTTGCCGTAAAACAGAAAGAAGCGGCTGCCCGGCTCGCGCGACAGAATTCCCTTCACGATCGACAGGATCGGCGTGATGCCGGAGCCTGCGGCAAAGCCGACATGGATGCGCCCGGCATCATCAGGCGCGACCACGCCGAAGCGCCCGGTCGGCGTCATCACATCGAGCTCGTCGCCGCATTTCAGCTCGTCCGCCGCCCAGCTCGAAAACGCGCCGCCATCGACCTTCTTCACGGCGATGCGAATCTCGCCGTCGTCAGGGCCGGAGCAGATGGAATAGGAGCGGCGCACTTCCTCGCCGTCGAGCATGGTTCGCAGCGTGAGATACTGACCGGGCGTGAAAGCGTAGTCGCGGGCGAGTTCGCCGGGAATGGCGAAGGTCATCGAGACGGCGTCCGACGCCTCGCGGCGGAGGTCGTTGACGGCAAGGCGGTGGAAGCGCGGTGCGGCTGCGGACATGGTCAATGACACTTGAAATAATCGAAGGGTTCGCGGCAGGCCTTGCAGCGCCAGAGCGCCTTGCAGGAGGTCGAGCCGAACTCGGACAGCAGCTCGGTCTGCTCCGAGCCGCATTGCGGGCAAGCCACGACCTGCTCGCCGAACAGCGCGCGGCGCGAACTTGACGCTTGCGGCGGCGCGATGCCGTAGGCGCGCAGCTTCTCGCGGCCCTCCTCGCTCATCCAGTCCGTTGTCCAGGCCGGCGACAGCACTGTGCGGATCTTCGGACGATGGAACCCGGCGCGCTCCAGCGCGACCTCGATTTCGAGTGCGATCATGTTCATGGCCGGGCAACCGGAATAGGTCGGCGTGATCGCGACCTCGACATGATCGCCTGCGAGAACGACATCGCGGAGCACCCCGAGATCGGCGATCGTCAGCACGGGGATTTCAGGATCGACCACGCTTGCCGCCGCATCCCAGGCGCGCCGGCGCAGCTCGGCGTCGCTCTCGAGCACCATCACCATGTCAGCCCCGGAAAAGTCCGCTGCATCGATTGCAGCTCGGACAGCAGATGGCCGAGATGCTCGCTGTGCCGGCCGGAGCGGCCGCCCTGCTGCATCCAGTCGTTCTGCGGCAGCACCAGCGTTGCCTCGCTGACGACATCGGAGAGCGTGGTCAGCCAGCGGCCTCGCAAGGCTCCGGGATCGATGGCGATGCCGGCATGGATCAGGGCGCGTTCGCCGTCGTCGACCGCGAACATCTCGCCGGTGAAGGCCCAGAGATGATCGATCGAAGCCTGCACACGCCTGTGACTCTCCTCGGTTCCGTCGCCGAGCCGGATGATCCATTCCGAGGCATGGCGCAGGTGATAGGCGCTCTCCTTCTCCGACTTGGCGGCAATCGCGGCGAGCGTCGTGTCGCGCGAGGTCATCATTGCGCGCCAGTAAAGATCGGCAAAAGCGGAATAGAAGAATTGCCGCACCAGGGTCTGGGCGAAGTCACCGTTCGGCTGCTCGACCAGCAGCAGATTGCGGTACTGCCGCACGTCGCGCAAATAGGCGAGCTTGTCCTCGTCGTTGCCATTGCCTTCGGCCTTGGCCGCGTAGGTGTAGAGCTCCCGCGCC
Organism: Bradyrhizobium cosmicum; assembly: GCF_007290395.2. Taxonomy (NCBI): domain Bacteria; kingdom Pseudomonadati; phylum Pseudomonadota; class Alphaproteobacteria; order Hyphomicrobiales; family Nitrobacteraceae; genus Bradyrhizobium; species Bradyrhizobium cosmicum. The sequence continues at coordinate 5,320,515 of NZ_CP041656.2, forward strand.
TGGCCGATGAGATCGAGCGCGATGTTGGAGAGCGCCATGTCCTCTTCCAGCATCGGCGTATGCCCGCACCATTCCGACAGCCTGTGGCCGAGGATCAGCGCATCGTCGGCGCGGCGCAGTGCGTAGAGTACCAGCGGCGTTTCGGAGACTTCCGTGTTGGCGACCGGCATCACATGTGCCCCACTTCTTCCGGCACCTCGTAGAAGGTCGGGTGCCGGTAGATCTTCGATTCCGCAGGCTCGAACATCATGCCCTTCTCGGCCGGATCGCTCGCGGTGATCGCGCTGGACGGCACGACCCAGATCGACAGGCCCTCACCGCGCCGGGTGTAGATGTCGCGAGCAGCCTGGAGGGCCATAGTGGCGTCGCTGGCATGCAGCGAGCCGACGTGCTTGTGCGCAAGCCCGTTGCGGCTGCGAATGAAGACTTCCCACAGTGGCGTGTTCGGCGTGGCCATCGTGCTTCTCCTATTCGGCGGCTTGTGCGGTCGGGCGTTGCGCGCGCTTTGCGGCATAGGCGGCTGCCGCCTCGCGCACCCAGGCGCCCTCGTCGTGCGCCTTACGGCGCGCGGCCATGCGGTCGCGGTTGCAGGGGCCGTTGCCGGCGAGCACCTGCTTGAATTCGGTCCAGTCGATCTCGCTGTAGCGCCAGTGTCCGTCGGCATCTTGAACCATGCCGGGATCGGGAATGGTGAGACCGAGATATTGCGCCTGCGGCACGGTGGCATCGACGAACTTCTGACGCAGCTCGTCATTGGAGAAGCGCTTGATCTTCCACTTCGTCGAGGTGTCGCTGTGCTGGCTGGTCGCATCGGGCGGGCCGAACATCATCAGCACCGGCCACCACCAGCGGTCCAGCGCATCCTGCGCCATCGCCTTCTGCTCATCCGAGCCGCGGCACAGCGTCACCATGATTTCGTAGCCCTGCCGCTGGTGAAACGATTCTTCCTTGCAGACGCGGATCATCGCGCGCGCATAGGGACCGTAGGAGCAGCGGCACAGCGGGATCTGGTTCATGATCGCGGCGCCGTCGACCAGCCAGCCGATGGTGCCGATATCGGCCCAGGTCAGGGTCGGATAGTTGAAGATCGAGGAATATTTCGCCTTGCCCGCGAGCATGGCGTCGACCAGCTCCTCGCGCGAGCTACCGAGTGTCTCGGCGGCAGCGTAGAGATAGAGCCCGTGGCCGCATTCGTCCTGCACCTTGGCGAGCAACGCCGCCTTGCGGCGCAGGGACGGCGCACGCGTGATCCAGTTGCCTTCGGGCAGCATGCCGACGATTTCGGAATGGGCGTGCTGGGAGATCTGGCGGGTGAGCGTCTTGCGATAGGCCGCCGGCATCCAGTCGTTCGGCTCGATGCGCTCCTCGGCATCGATGCGCGCCTGGAACTGCGCAGCCTTGGCCGCGTCCTCGAGACCGCGATCGTCGGTCTCGGCCGTATTCAGCGCCTGGGTGTACATGCGCATCCTCCCGTTTTATTGGGAGACAATATATAACAGAAATTACGTCATGCAAGATATTTCTGTAACATGACGGTCAGGCCTCGAACCGTCTTTCCAGCAGTTTTCGGGCCGGCGGCAGCGGGCCTTTTTCGTTCGTTCCGTGGCCATCAAGCCATTGTTCCGACGGCGCAAGCAACGCCCGATAGATCTCGCCGCAGAGTTCGCGGGCAGCCCTGCCCGGCCAGTCTGCCGGCAGCAGGCTGCCCGGCAGCAGCGGATCGCGCAGCACGACGCGGCGGTAATGGTGGATCAGCAGGATGCGTGCGGTGAACGCGTCGGCCTCGGACAGATCCGTGCCGCGTGCAAGTGCGGCGCGCAGCGGCTCGAACGTCTTCATGAATTTCAGATAGGCATCCGCTGTACGCTTCAGCGGCCAGCTCGCACTGAGCAGACGGCGACCGCTGTCATCCTCGGCCGAGACTTCGAGACGGATCGCAGCCGCGGCTTCGGCGGGCACCGGCACGCCTGACGGCGCGACCCACACGCCCGGCAGCGGACTGCCGAACCCAGCGTTGCGCAGCGCCTCGCGCGAGGCGTCGCGATCCTCGCCGTTGCCGATCAGCAGGAGTTCGAAACGGCCGGTCCAATCCGACGGCGGCGGATCATAGATGTGGCGTGTCGCTGCTTCGAAGGTCTGGCGGCCCTTGTCGGCCAGGCGGTAGAAGCTGTTGCGGCCGACCTTTTCACGCGTCAGCCAGCGGTCGGCAGCAAGCCGCGACATCGCGGTACGCACCACGCCGCTGTCGATATCAAGGCTTTCGAAGAATTCCAGCAGCGTGCCGAGCCACACCACACCGCCACGCGGCACGATGGCGTCGCCGAACACGGTGATGACGATGGAGCCGGTGCGCGACGGTTCGCGCTTGAGCTGGTCGATGATGCGGGAGAGCGGATGCGCCATGCGCGAGGCATAGCGCGTTTGGTGCGGGCGCGACAATGGACGGGAACGACAATGGCTATACTCGTTCTCCCCGCTTGCGGGGAGAAGGTCGGGATGAGGGGGAGTCTCCGCAGAGTCGGTGAGAGTTGGATTCGCGGACAGCCCCCTCACCCGGAATTTGCTATTCGCAAATTCCGACCTCTCCCCGCAAGCGGGGCGAGGCGAAGAAAAATCACCTGTGCGGATCCGGATAAGCCAGGCTGCGCCAACCGCTGCGGTCGAACGGGCGCCACTGGCCTTCCTTCTGCGCGAGCCGATCGGCCACCGCATAGACGACGGCGGGATGGTGGCCCATACCGCAATGGCTGCTGTCGACCTCGATGCTCTCGGTCTCGGCTCCCGTCTTCTCCATGCAGCCCTGCCAGGCGCAGACACCGTCGGTGCGGCTGAAGATGGCGGTGGTCGGCACCGGCGGCGGGACGGCCAGATCGCTGCCGAAGTTCGGATCGACCTGATCGGCACGCTGGCCGCTTGCCCATTCATAGACGCGCCAGGCATTGGTCGACTTGGGATCGCCCGCAAAGGGGCTGCCGAGCGTGATGACCTGGCGCACGCGATCGGGCATCATCTTGGCGAGCTGGCGCGCGTAGAGGCCGCCGAGGCTCCAGCCGACCAGGCTGATCTTGCGGCCATGCGTGTCGCTGAGCTCATGGACCAGATCCATCATCGCGTGCTGCACGCCCTCGCGCAGACCGTAATTGCGGCCCTGGCGCCAACCGCTCACCGTATAGCCCTTGCCCGACAGAAAGGTGCGAAGCGCGCGTGTGGATTCATCCGAGGCCACGAGGCCGGGCAGCACCAGCACCGGATGCCCGTCGCCGCGTGGCGCGAAGCTCAGCAGCGGCAGCGCGCCGAGGAATGCGCCGAACTCGTGGATCGCGCGCCCTTCCAGGAACATCAGTGTGCGAGACGGCGGACGCAGCGTCTGGGCAGTAGCGGTCATCGACGTATCCCCTGGCTAAAATTCCTGAAAAGGCCGCCGGCGGCGATGCCGGCAAACATGGGTATGAATTCTAATACGCCAGCTTCTCGGACGTTCCGCAGCGCAGCATGAATCAGCTAGGCGGCCGGTTCCAGACATTCAAGCCGGTGGAACGCGGGGCGACAATAGGCCCGCGAGCTAATGCTGGCGCCCGTGACGCAAAAGTCACAACAACCGGAGCAGGGATTCTACGGAGTAGAGCGCGAGTCCGGCGAGGCCGCCGATCAGCGAGCCGTTGAAGCGGATGTATTGCAGGTCGCGCCCGATATTGATCTCGATCAGCGAAATCAGCTGCGCCATGTCCCACGACTTGACCTGGTCGGAGATGAAGGTCGAGACGCCGCTCTTCTGATCCGCAACGAAGCTACGCAGCACCGCCACCAGCCCCTTGTTGATCTCGCCGCGCAGCTCGGCATCGCCCGCGAGCGCGTCGCCGGCCGCGACGAACATGCCGGCGAGATGATGCTGCAGCACCTGCGTCTCACCACTCGCGCTGCGCTCGACGAAGGAGCGCGTATTGGCCCAGACGGTGCGGGCAAGATCGGCAAGCTCGGGCCGTGCCAGCAGGTCGCGTTTGAGGCCGTTGATGCGATCGACATAGGCCTGGTCAGTGCCGAGCCGGTCGACGAAGCCCAGCACCATGCGGTCGAACTCGCCGCGGAACGGATGCCTGGGATCCGCCCGCACTTCATCGAAGAAGGCGGTGGCGGACGCCACGATCTTGTTCACCAGAAACTTGTCGGCGCGGTAGAGCCGCAGCAGGGTCGGCAACTCCGCGCGCACCTTCTCGCGGATCATCGCCATCGTGTCTTTCTGATTGAGCGTCTCGTGCATCATGCGCAGAAGATCGTCGAACAGGATCTGGTGCCGCCCCTCCGCCACGAAGCCGCGCAGCGTGCCGGCGGCGAGCGGCGCGAGGTCGATCGCCTGGAGCTGCGAGGACATGCGGCGAATGATGAAGGTCATCAGGCCTGAGCTCTCGGTCGCAGCGAAGGCCTCCGGCAACAGACGCAGCGCAAAGCGCGCCAGATCATCGCTGCGTTTGCGGTCGCGCAGCCAGTCGGCAACGAACGATCCAAAATCGATCTCGTTCAGCTTGGCCTCGACGGGACCTGCCGAGAGGAAATGCACCTGGATGAATTCGCCGAGCTTGTCGGCGATGCGGGCCTGGTTGCTCTGGATGATCGCGGTGTGCGGAATCGGCAGGCCGAGCGGCCGCTTGAACAGCGCGACCACGGCATACCAGTCGGCCAGCCCGCCGATGGTCGCGGCTTCCGCGAAAGCCGCGATGAAGCCGAACACGGGATGCACGGGCAGCAGCCATTTCGCGACGGCGAACAGCGCGAGCGTCGCGGCCAGCACCAGCGTCGCCAATGCTTTCACGCGCCGCAGCTCGGCCGCGCGTGCGGCATCGCCGGGGGTGTCGAATGAGAAGGAGGCGGGCGAATTCATGACTGCATCACAGTACTCCGTCATTGCGAGCGAAGCGAAGCAATCCAGAGTTCTTCCACGGAGAGACTCTGGATTGCTTCGTCGCAAGGGCTCCTCGCAATGACGGCTGCGGCGGCGCAAAAACAAAAGGCCCGCCGAAGCGGGCCTCAAATTTCAGTTTTGACTCAGGCGCCGGATCAGGCGGTCTTGTTGTAGACCTTGGCAAAATTGTCCTGAGCGGACTTCGCACCGTTGGCGGCAAGCTTGCCGAGATAGTCGGTGGTCGCCTTGGCGCGCGAGACGAACGCTTCGCCGCGGGCGCGGAGCAGGCTCGACTGGATCTCGACGGCTTCGCTGAACGACTTGGCGGACGCGAGCTTGTCGATGCCCGAGAAGAACGCCTCGGCGTCCTCGTAGATCGCCTGCTGGATGTTGCGGCTGATTTTGCCGGCTTCAGTGACGGATTCGGTCACTGCGTTCTCGACGGCAGCGGTCACCCGCTCGGAGCCGGCGAAAGCCTCGGCCGCACGATCCTTGGCGGTGTTGGCGGTCTTCTTGACGAACTCGCGGGCAGCCTCGGGAACTTCCAGGTTCTGGATGTTCTTGAAAGCGTCCTTGAAGCCTTCGAAAGCGGTGTTGGTTTCGGTGGTCATGGGGTTCTCTCCATCCTCATTGGGCTGAGCTATGGGCTCACCCCGTCCTTGTTGGCCCGGGGCACCCCCTATATGGCATAGTTAATGGTGCACTGCAATATTCATATTGCAGTGCGATATCACAAAATAGTGAACGGCCTCAACGAGAGGCAATCTGCTGCCTTCCTAGCCCCTTGCCTACTGTGCATGGGGTTGAATTCGATTTTTCAGTGCTGGACGGCGCCTGGCAGGCCATAAGCCTCCATCTGGGCCTGGACCTGCGCGACGTTGTGGCCGAGCACGACGATGTCGTGGGTCTTGCCGTCGACGTCCCGGACGTGGTCCCGCAGCAGCGCCTCGGCCTTGAAGCCAAGGCTCTCGAACAGCGCGATCGCCGCCTGCTGGTCGACTGTCATCTGCACCGAGAGCTTTTCAAGGCCGGCACCGAGCGCGAGCGCAAAGGTCTCCTGCGACAGCGCCCTCCCGACCCCCTTCCCGCGCACATCGAGCGACACAACCATGCGGATCTCGCCGACATGGGGCGACCAGGAATGCGGATCGCGCACCAGGGTGCCGCAGCCGACGACCCTGCCGTCCTTCACCGCGAGCAGACTGGTGATCGCGCCGCGCTCGATCTCCTTGACCCAGGCCGACAGCACCTTCGGCTGGCTGATGTTGCGCGGCAGGAACAGCAGGTCGTGGGTCGGCAGGCCCTGGCCGAAGGCAAGCACTGCGGATTCGTCCGCGGGCGACATCAGGCGGATCTCGATATCGCCGGCGTCGGTCCTGACGTGGCGCGGATAGGAACGCTGCTCGCTCATGTCGATCTCTTCCCCAGCCAGGAATCCAGTTTCGGCCACAGCCGCTTCACCGCGTTGGCGCCGGCGACGAGCGAGACGTGACCGCCCTTCAGCATCACCTCGTCCTTGTCCTCCGACCCGATCTTGGCGATCAGGTGCCTGGCGGCATCGTACGGCACGATGTGATCGTGCTCGGCAACCGCGTGCAGGAACGGCACCTTGATGTCTCCCAACTTCGCCGCGCGGCCGCCGACCGACATGGTGTCATTGAACAGCTTGTTGTCCCACATCAGGTCCTTGGTGATGGTGCGGAAATATTCCCCCGCCAGCGGCAGCGTGTCGGTCGCCCAGCGGTCGAACATCCGGTAGGACTTCACGAACTCGTCGTTCCAGATGTTCTCCCAGAGCTGGATCTGGCTCGCCGCGCGCGAAGCCGGGCGCAGCATCTCGAACGACGACAGGATCATCTCCGGCGGCACGTTGCCGACGCTGTCGACGAGGCGGTCGACGTCGAAATAGCGGCGGTCGGAGAAATTCGAGAACAGCTTCATCTCGCGAAAATCGATCGGCGTGGTGAAGCAGATCAAGTTCTTCATCGGGCCGTCCTTGTGGATCGCGCCGTAAAGCAACGACAGCACGCCGCCGAAGCAATAGCCGATCACAGAGACGTCCTGCTCGCCGGAATCGGCTTGCACGCGGCGGACGCAATCCGGGATGAAGTCGAGGACATAGTCCTCCATCCGCAGGCTCTTCTCCTCCGGCCGCGGCGCGCTCCAGTCGAGCATGTAGACGTCGTAGCCGCGCTTCAGGAGGAACTCGATGAAGCTCTGTCCGGGCACGAGGTCGAGAATGTAGCCGCGGTTGGTGGTCGCCATCACGATCAGCACCGGCACCCGGTAAATCTCGTCGGACATCGGCCGGTAGTGATACAGGCTCATGGTGCCGCGCGAATGCAGCACGTCCTTCGGAGTCGCGCCGAGCGTGGGGCCCGAGGTCGAGAAATACTCGACGCCCTTGATGCTGCGCTGGATGGCGCGCTGCACCTCGGACTGGATGCGCTCCGGGATCCCCGCGAGATCGAGTCCGGCGGGAGCATTCATGCCTGCTCTCCGCCTTCGGATGGCGGGCGCTTTGTGCGCGGCGGCCGCGATGCGGTATCGGAGCCCTGAGGTAAGCCGGAACTTGCGGCCATCTGGCTCAGCATCGACCTGATCTCGCCGATCTGGCCTTCGATCGCCTGCAGCCGCTCGCCAAGGCCGGTGACCTGCTCGCGGCTCGGCAGGTTCATCGTGACCAGGTATTTCTCCATGAGCTCGCCGAGCTGCTTCTGTGCACCTGCAGCAACGCCGCCAGCCCGGTTCACGACTTGCGAAAACTCGGGAGAGGCCATGGCCTGATTGGCAAAGGAGTTGAACCCCCTCTCCATCTCGCCAACCATCTTCTGCCACATGGCGACCGGGTCATGGGTCTTGTCGGTCATCGGCGTCCTCCTGTGATCGAGAGCTGCGATGCCCTTCCTTTTTCGCCATACCACACCGTTGCGAGGTGCCGGTCAACCGGCAAGGTCCCGCGCGCGCGGCTTCATTGCGAGCGAAAAGCGTGCGATACAGCATTGCTCGAAAGCGAAGGGAACGCAGCCGTGAATGCCCATCAGCCGCCCAAGACCGTCCGCGCTAACGGGATCGACATCTGCTACGAGAGCTTCGGCAACGACAACGCCGAGCCGCTGCTGCTGATCATGGGGCTCGGCGCGCAGATGATCCATTGGGACGATGCATTCTGCGAACAGCTTGCCGCACGCGGCTTTCGCGTGATCCGCTTCGACAATCGCGACATCGGCAAGTCGAGCCATCTCACCGGCGGCAAGCGCCTGACGCCGCTCGAGCTCTTGAAGCTGCGTTTCTTCAGGATTCCCGTCGCCGCGACCTACAAGCTGATCGACATGGCGAAGGACACCGTCGGGCTGATGGACGCGCTCGGTATCAAGTCGGCCCATCTGGTCGGCGCCTCCATGGGCGGCATGATCGCGCAGGAGGTGGCGCTGTCGTTTCCGCAGCGCGTGCGCTCGCTGACCTCGATCATGTCGACGACAGGCAATCCACGCGTCCCGCCGCCGACACGCGAGGCCGCAACCATGTTGATGGCGCCACCGCCCCGCAGCAAGGAGGAGTTCATCGTCCGCTTCGGCCAGACCTGGAAGGTGCTGCGGGCCGGCTCCTTTCCGGAAGAGGAAGCGCTCGATCTCGATCGTGCCGAACGCGTGTTCGCGCGCGGGCTCAATCCGGCCGGGGTCGGCCGGCAGCTCCGCGCCGTGCTCGCGTCCGGCAGCCGCAAGGAGCGGCTGCACAGCATGAAGACACCGACGCTGGTCATCCACGGCACCGTCGATCCACTGGTGCGGCCCGAAGGCGGCAAGGACACCGCGGAGTCAATTCGCGGCGCAAAGTTGCTGATGATCGAGGGCATGGGTCACGCCCTGTCGATGCGCTTCTGGCCTGAGATCATCGGCGCCATCGACAAGCATGCGCACGGCGCGGTGGCCGACGCGGCCTAGAACGAGGCTCAAGCCTTCCGCGCGATCCAGATCACGTGACGCGCGCCGCCGCCCCGCCCGGTGGCGCGAATGTTCACTTCGTTGACGTCGAAGCCGGCGCGGCCAAGGCGCTTGGTGAAGGCGGGGTTGGGTCCCGACGACCAGACCGCAAGCACGCCGCCGGGCCGCAGCGCGGCCTTCGCCGCCGCCAATCCACTCGCACTGTAGAGCGCGTCGTTGCCCTTTCGGGTCAGCCCTTCCGGCCCGTTATCGACGTCGAGCAGAATGGCGTCGAAGGCCGAGCTCTTCGCCCGGATGACTTCACCGACGTCGATCTCGCGGATCTTCACCCTGGCATCATCGAGGCTATCGCCGAAAACCGCGGCCATCGGGCCACGCGCCCAGGCGACCACCGCCGGCACGAGCTCGGAGACCACGATCTTCGCCTTGGCTCCGAGCACGGTGAGCGCCGCGCGCAAGGTAAAGCCCATGCCGAGGCCGCCGATGAGGACGACAGGCTTAGCGACCTTCTCGATCTGCTTCGCCGCGAGCGTTGCGAGCGCGGCTTCCGAGCCCGACAGGCGGTTGTTCATCAGCTCGTTGGTGCCGAGCTTGATGGAAAACTCCTTGCCGCGCCGCATCAGGCGAAGCTCCTCGTCGGAGCCGGGGATCTTGGCGGTGTCGATTTTTTCCCAGGGAATCATGGGCGAGCTTTAGCACGATTGGGCCGGCAGTCACCCGCCCGCCCAGACGTCCAGCACATACCGGTTCTTCGCGCCCATCTCCTCGATCCAGCGCGCGCTTGCCAACGCATCGCTGCCGCTCTTCTCGCGATGGATCGCGACGAGGGCCGCCTTCACGTCGGGCTCCATCTTGCCGCCATCTCCGCAAACATAGACGATCGCGCCCTGCTCGATCAGCGGCCAGACCTTGTCCTTCTGCGCGGCGAGCACGTGCTGGACATAAGTCTTCGGTCCGTCCGCGCGCGAGAACGCCGTGAACAGCTCGGTGATGCCGCTTGCCGCCAGCGCGGTCAGCTCATCCTTGTAGAGAAAATCCTGATCCGGATGGCGGCAGCCGAAGAACAGCATGGCCGGGCCAAGCGCGGCGCCCTTCGCCTTGCGCGCGGCGCGCTCCTGGAGGAAGCCGCGGAACGGGGCCAGTCCCGTGCCAGGTCCGATCATGATAACAGGCACGGACGGGTCGTCGGGCAGCCGGAAGCCGGCCTTGGTCTCACGCACCGTGGCGTATATCGCATCGCCCGCGCGCCGATTGGCGAGATAGTTCGAGCAGATGCCCTTGTAGGTGCCGCGCCCGGAAGCGGCCGGGCCCTCGACCACGCCGACCGTAATGCTGCAACGTGCCGGGTCGACCGACGGCGAGGACGAGATCGAGTAATAGCGCGGCGCCAGTAGCGAGAGCATTTCCAGGTAAACATGGAACGGCAATTCGCAGGCGGGATATTCAAGCAGCAGGTCGAACACCGATTTGCGCCTGGCCAGGATCTCGGTGCGGTAACGCTCGAGCGTTTCAGGCTCCTCGCCGACGAAGGCCAGCAGCTTCGGCTTGGTGACTGGGCAGCGGGTATGCTCCGCCATGATCTGGATCTGCTTGCGTGTCGCCACCTGCTGCAACTCGACGAACTCGCTGAGCAGACGACCGACCGACACGGCGTCGCCGACCGGCAATTGCGCGCGGCGGCCCTCGGCCACCTGAAGCCGGATCTGGTCCGCCGGCAGGAAACCGAAGCGACGGGCAACCGAATCCACCAGGGTCGGATCGTTGCGCGGGACGATGCTCAGATGATCGCCGACGCGATAGCTGATGCTGGCCGGCAGCTGCACCTCGATATGGCGCGTCGAACGCTCCGACGGATTGGACCCGGTCTTGTTCTGGAGCTCGTCATTGGCCAGCACCTTCATCGCCACCGCGCCGCCCTGCGCCAGGATGGTGTTGACGGCCGTTACCGCCACCGGCTCGATCGCGTAGAGCGGATCGTCCTCCGCGGTGCGGGTGAAATTCCAGTCGATGCCGAACTCCTTGGTCGCGACCTGGGCGGCCGCCGGGAACCATTTCTGGAACTGGCCGTCGAGATCGCTGCGCGCATCGCCCTCGCCGCGCGGATACACCGCGCGCGCGCCATGCTTCGACAATTGCTCGTCGATGAAGCGCGGCACCGATTGATAGGTCGCGGCCCAGTCGCTGTTGCCGCAGCCGAATACGGCGTAGCGCACATTGGCAAAGGCATCCTTCGGCAGATCGTCGCCGAGCCATTTGACGAATTGCGTCGCGTTATCCGGCGGCGCGCCATTGTAGGAGGCGCAGATGATCAGCACGCCGCCTTCCTGCGGCAGCTTGCCGACGTAATCGTCGAGCGGCCCGAGATGCACGGCAAAGCCGTTGATCTCGGCAAGGTCCGCCATGCGCGTCGCCAGTTCCTCTGCGGTGCCGAGATTGGAGCCGTAGAGGACCAGCATCGGCGTGTTGTGGCCGGGCCGCGCAGTCGGCTGACGTGGCGCCTTCGGCGCGGCGGACGCCGCGACCGGTCCGCCGTAGGCGCCTCGCTCGCGATCGGCGCGCGGGCGCACCTTGATCTTGAAGCCCTCGGGCTTCATCGTCAGGGTTTCCTTCAGGTGCATCTGGTAGCGTTGGTGGTCGATCAGCTTGAAGCGCTGCAGGATCATGCCCAGCGCAAGCGCGGCCTCGTGCATGGCAAAACCGCGGCCGATACAGGCGCGCTGGCCGTTGCCGAATGGCTTCCAGGCATTGATCGGCCGTTTCGCCTCGGCCTCGCGGCTGAAATTCTCGGGGTCGAAGGCGTCGGGGTTGGGCCCCCAGACGGAGGGATCGCGATGTAATGCCGTCACCAGGATGGTGGTGAAGGTGCCCTTCCTGAGCCTGTACTTGCCGCCGCCGATGGCCTCATCCTTCAGCGGGGAGATGCCATAGGCCGGCGCCGGCGGCCACAGCCGCAGGGCCTCCTTCAGGATCTGCGTGATGTAGGTGAGCTGTGTCACCTGCTGGTAGGTCGGCTTCGCATTGACGTCGGGGCCAAAGACGCGGTCGACCTCGTCATAGGCCTTCTTGAGAATGTCGGGATGCTTGAGCAGCGCATAGATCGTGCAGGACAGCAGGCCGCTCGTAGTCTCGTGGCCCGCGATCAGGAACGTGTTGATCTGGTAGCGGATATTGACGTCGTCGAGTTGCTCGCCGGTCGCACGGTCGACGCCGGTCATCATGGCGGCGAGCATGTCCTTCTTGTCGTCGATCCCCTCGGCGCTCTTGCGGCGCTCGGCGATGATCTCGTCGACCATCTTGTTCATGAAGGCGACGTCTTCGCCCAAGGTCTTGCGCCGCTTCTGCATCCAGAGCTGCTCGAACGGCAGGCCGCGCGTCATCATGATGGTTTCGAGCGAGCGCACCAGCGACTCGACGAAAGGATGATAGTCGCGCCGGTAGAACGAATTGAACCGATACTCGAAGCCGCACAGGCCGATCGTGTCCAGCGTCAGCGCGGTCATGTCGTGAACGACGTCGATCTCGTCGTCGGCGTTGAGCCGCTCCCATTTGTTGACGAGTTGCTCGGCGATATCGACCATGCTCGGGTGATAGGACTGCATGGCGCGATTGCCGAAGGGCTGCAGCAGGATGTTGTGCGCCTTGCTCCAGTTCGGTTCCCTGGTGTCGGCCGTGAACAGGCCGTCGCCGCCGACTGCGCGCACGCGCCGCAGCGCGCCGCGCACCGTCTTGTCGAAACGTTTCTCGTCGGATAGCTCGTCGACGAGATCGTGGCCGGAGACGACGACGATCGGCGAGCCCATCATGTCGAGCCAGAAGATCGGACCCAGCTCCTTGGCAAGCCGCGTCAGGTGCTGCACCGGAGCGGCCGAGTCCAGCGACAGCATGTTGCCGACCACCGGCTTTGTCGGCGGCTGCGGAATCGGGTCCAGTCGGTTCTTGGATGACATTAAATACGCTTCCCCCTGCCTCGATCTTCAACGTCGTCATTGCGAGGAGCGCGCGACAAAATTGCGGAGCAATTTTGCGCTGGCGACGAAGCAATCCAGACTGCCACCACGGATGCATTCTGGATTGCTTCGCTTCGCTCGCAATGTCGGTTGCTAGCCAAACCGCCTTCTACGCCATTCGATCAGCTTGGCGTTGACCTCTTCCGGCTTCTCCTGCTGCGTCCAATGGCCACTGTCCTTGACCAGATACTTCTCGAGGTCGCTGACGAGTTTCTCCATGCCGTCGGCCGCCGACGGCGGCAGCACCGCGTCGTTTTCCGCCATGATCATCAATGACGGCACGCTGATATGGTGGTCGAGCCCCTTCGAGCGCTCCCAATTGCGCGTAAAATTGCGATACCAGTTGATGCCGCCGGTAAAGCCGGTTTTCGTGAAGGTGTCGACGAACACCTTCTTCTCGTCGGCCGACAGGATGGGCGTACGCGGATCGTGCCGGGCGTCATAAGCCGCAATCATCTGCGGGAACGCCAGGTTCGTCTTCGACGAGGCGCCAACGCCCGCGACCGGCGGCTCATCGGGCTTCACGGCCGGCCGCGGCAGCGGCTTGCGCATGAAAGCATCGAATGTCTGCTCGACCCGGCTGCCAAAAATCCGGTCCGGCTCGCGCGCGGGATCCTGGAACTGGACAATGTACATCTGGTCGCCGAAGCGCTGGCGGAACAGTGCGATCGGATCGATCGGCGCGCGGTCCCAATGCGGGGTGTTGACGCCGACGACGCCAGCGACGCGCGATGGGTGCCGCAGCGGCATCTGCCAGACGACGAAGCCGCCCCAGTCGTGGCCGACGAAGATCGCCTTGTCGATCCCGAGATGATCAAGCAGCCCGACGAGGTCGCCGGTCAGATGCTCCATGTCGTAGGCTTCGACCGGTTCCGGCCGGTCGGTCGCGCCATAACCGCGCTGGTCGGGCGCGATCACCCTTATGCCGGCCTCGCTCAACGCCTTGATCTGATGGCGCCAGGAGAAGGCGAGCTCTGGCCAGCCGTGACACAGCACGACCGGCGGGGTGTCCGTGACCGGGCCCGCCTCGTAATAGCCCATGCGGATTCCGTTCGTCTGCGCGAATTTGAGCGGCGGCATTTCAATCATCATGAGATTCCTGGCAAGATTCCTATTCCGCGGCGCCCTTGATGTCAGCCGCAGGCGGCGCATAGGCCGCCTCGAGCGCGGCAAACTCCGCCGGCAGCATGTCGCACATTACCTGCACATGCGGAATGATGTTGGCGCCGACGATGAAGCCGAAATCAAGCTGGTCGCGATAGCTCTGCACGGTGATGTTGAGCGCCTGCCCGTGCGTCGAGATCGACACCGGGAAGATGTGCAGCAGCTCGGCGCCGGCGGCATAGAGCGTCTGCCGCGGCCCCGGCACGTTGGACACCGTGATATTGGCGGCCGGCGGCAGTACGTCGGACAGATTGGAGCGGCTGTAGAGCAACGCCAGGATCTGCACCATCATCGGCGCACCGAGCATCGAGATGTTGGAGACCTGCGGCATCAGCGCACGCAGCGGGTGAGACATCTCCTTGGACTTGGTCGACTGCGCGATGATGGCTTCCAGCCGTGCCTTGGGATCATCGATATTGGTCGCGATCGAACAGATCATGCCGAACACCTGGTTGTTGGCCTCGGTGTTGCCCTCCTCGCGGAGCGAGATCGGCACGGCGGCGGTCAGGGATTTGGCCGGCAGCGTGCCGTATTGCTGGAGGTAGCGCCGGACCACGCCGGAGGCGAGCGCGAGCACGACGTCGTTGAGCTTGCCACCGGCCTGCTTGGCCAGCGCCTTCGCCCGCGACAACGAGATTGACACGCCGGCAAAACTCCGCTCCGACGAGATCGTCTTGTTGAGCATGGTCGGCGGCGACACCATGCTGGCAAGGCTCTCGCGCGACCTGGGATCGGAGATCTTGCCGAGCACGTCGGAGACGCTCTTGACCATGGTCGGGATGTTGCCGGCGAAGCGCACCGCGCTCTCGATCTGGTACATCGCATTGTCGAACAGGATCGAGCCGATGTCGCTCTTGCCGGTGCGCGGCAATTGCAGGTTCTTCGCGGCCGCCGAAGCGTCGAGCGGCTGGGTGAAGAGTTGCTGATAGGAATCGAGCAGGTTCGCCGCGATGTCGCGCGGCTCCTGTCCGGGCTTGGCTCCCGCCGCCGGCGGATCAACCTGCCGCGGGATCGGCGAGATGTCGTAGATCATGTTGGTCAGCGCCGCACCGGCGCCACCGTCGATCGCGGCGTGGTGCATCTTGGAATAGAGCCCGACCTCGTTGTCCTTCATGCCCTCGAAGACGTAGAACTCCCACAGCGGGCGGGCGCGGTTCAGGAGCTTGGCGTGCATCCAGCCGACGATACGCTCGAGCGTAGCGCGATCGCGGGGCGCCGGCAGGCTGGCGCGGAAGATGTGACGGTCGATGTCGAATTGATCGTCCTCGACCCATGTGGGATGGTCGATCTCGAGTGGCGCCTTCTCCAGTCGCGCCTTCAGGATCGGCGCGATGTGCAGGCGCGAGACAATCATCGCCTTGAAGTCTTCGAAGAAGTCCCCCTTGTAGTCCTCAGGCAGGCGAAAGATCGCCATGCTGCCGACATGCATCGGCATTTCCGGCGTTTCGAGATAGAGAAACGATGCGTCCAGCGACGACAGCTTCTTACCGTCAGCCATGATTCCCTCCCACGCATACCGACGGGCGCCTTGGCCGGCGCTTCTCGTCAGGCCGATATTGCCTGTTCCGGCGGGGCATATGCAATGGCAAACGGGCCGGCCCGGTCAAATGGGGAGAACTCCCCCTCCGGTTGCGCCAGGCGGTCCGCCACTGCCCACAGCGCCGCGGGGTTGACGCCGAGCCCGATATGGCTCGCCAGGCGGACCTCGATGTTCTCGGCGCGGTCGGAGGGCCGCAACAGACAGGTGCGCCAGTTCACGACACCGTCGGTACGCGAATAGATCGACGTCGCCGGCACCGGAAGATCGCCGGCGATCGCCTCGCGCAGCTCCGCAAAATCCTCGACACGCTCCCCGGACATCATCTCGTAGAGCCGCGTCGCATTGGTCGCTCGGACATCGCTTGCAAACGGGCTGCCGAGCGTGACGACGCAGCGGACCATCTCGGGCGCCTGAAGCGCGAGATCGCGGGCATAGACGCCGCCGAGGCTCCAGCCGACCAGGCTGACCTTGCGTCCGCTCGCGGCATGGATCTCGGCGAGACGGGCGTGCAAGGCCTCGCGCATCCGCCCCAGCCCACCCAGATTGCGGCCCATCCGCCAAGCATGCGCCTCATAGCCGAGTTCGCGGAGATAGCGCCGCATCGGTGCCATCGAGAGGTCGCTGGCGAGAAAGCCCGGCAACGCCAGAACCGGATGGCCGTCGCCCCTGGGTGCGCGCATCAGGACCGGTGACAGCAGCAGGCTGGCGTTGAACTCGAACAGTCCGCGGGCTTCGGCAAGCAGCAGGCCGAGGCCCGGCGGACGAAGCCGACCCGTCGCCTGCGGCCCGTCCGGCCCGCGCGCCATTATTTCTTCTTGTCGCCGGCGCGCGTGCCGCCGAGGCCGGCCATGGTGACGAACATGTCCTGAAAACGCTCCGCGATCTTGGGATCGAAGGTGAACCAGCTCTGGATCAGGGATTCCGGCGAGACCTTGTCGATGTTGGACATCATCTGCTGTTGCAACTTGTCCATCACGGCGGTCTGCATCGGCATCACGTCGGGTAGTCCGAAGAACTGGCGGGCTTCGAGGGGGGTACAGTCGATTTCGATGTTAACTTTCATGTCCCCTCCGGAAGAGATTCGAACGGCGTCACACAGTATCGCCGCGACATGGTGTGAGACGCAAGCGACCTGAGACGCGAGGGGGACACCGGTTTCCGCGATCGGCCGATATGGTCAATCAAATCGTTCCGCCGGGCTCGCGCTCGGCTGGGCGGTCGTTTCCGCGATTATTCCCCGGGGCCACGCCGGTCGAAAGTCGAATGTCGCCCACATGCCCCTCACCCCTAAATTGTCGGTCAGCATTGCTGCACAGCGGTGCAACTTGGCGCGTTCCTTGCTGGAATGGCGCTTGCACGGGTCGAGAACTCTGGGCAACATGGATCGATCAGCCCCGCCGAACAATCAAAAATGACGGTGCGGGCGAGTGGAGAGGGTCAAGAATGTCAGTCGGACGAAGTCTGTTTGCGGCGACGCTCGCCGGTATGCTTGCGTTGGCCGCCTCGCCGGCGTCGAGCCAGACGCTGCGCTACGCCAACCAGGGTGAGCTCAAATCGCTCGACCCCTACACGCTGAACGAGTCGACCACCAGTGCGCATCTTGGCCACGTCTATGAGGGCCTGGTCGCCCGCGACAAGGACCTGAAGATCATCCCGGGCCTTGCCGAGAGCTGGGAGACACCGGAGCCGACACGCTGGCGCTTTCACCTGCGCAAGAACGTGAAATTCCACAATGGCGACCCCTTCACCGCGGATGACGTCGTGTTCTCGGCCGAGCGCGTGCGCGCGAAGGGCTCGAATTTCCAGAGCCGTGTTCCCGCCGACGCCAAGGCGATCAAGATCGACGACTACACCGTCGATTTCGTGCTGACCTCGCCCAATCCCATCCTGACCGCGCTGTGGGCGACCTGGTACATCATGGACAAGAAATGGGCAGAGGCGAACGATGCGGTGGCGCCGACGCCGGCCGCCGCAACGACCCCGAGCTACGCCTCGCTCCATGAAAACGGCACCGGCCCCTTCATGATCGAGAGCCATCAGCCGGGCGTGAAGACCGTCTTCAAGGCCAATCCGAACTGGTGGCGCAAGCCGGAACATAATCTGAAGGAAATCGTCTTCACGCCGATCGCAAACCCGGCCACGCGTGTCGCGGCGCTGTTGTCGGGCGAGGTCGACGTGATCGAGCCGGTTCCGGTGCAGGACATCGAGCGCGTCAAGGCGAGCCCCAACGCCACCGTGCTGACGGGACCAGAACTCCGCACCATTTTCGTCGGCATGGATCAGGCGCGCGACGAACTCTTGTACTCCAACGTCAAGGGCAAAAATCCATTCAAGGACATTCGCGTCCGCGAGGCGGTTTACCGGGCGACCGATGTCGACCTGATCAAGAATCGCGTCATGCGCGGGCTGTCCACGCCATCCGCATTGATGGTCGCACCAGAGATCTTTTCGGCGAAGGCTTTCGTCCGGCCGAAGTTCGACCCCGACGCCGCCAAGAAACTTCTGGCGGACGCCGGCTATGCGGACGGCTTCGAAGTGACGATGGACTGCCCGAACGACCGCTACGTCAATGACGCAGCCATCTGCCAGGCAATCGTCGGTATGCTCGCTCGCATCAACATCAAGGTGGACCTGCTGGCCCAACCCAAGGCCCAGTATTTCGCCAAGGTGTTGAAGCCCGGCGGCTACAAAACCTCGCTGTTCATGCTGGGCTGGACCCCGGATACGCTCGACTCCCAGAACGTGCTGCACGACATCATGGGCTGCCGGGATGATCCGAAGGATCCCAATCGCGGCGAAGCCAACCTCGCCGGCTATTGCAACAAGGAGTTCGACGATCTCGCCGACAAGGTTCTCCTTGAATCCGATACGGCCAAGCGCGATCAACTGATCAAGCAGGCTTTCGAGGTCTCGATCAAGGATTGGGCCTATGTCCCGTTGCACCAGCAGGCGCTTGCCTGGGGTGTGTCGAAAAAAGTGAAACTGACCCAGCGCGCGGACAATCAGGTCCTGCTCTACTGGGCGACCAAGCAAGACGAGTAATTGTCGACAAGTTGTGAAGTCCCGGAAGCGATGGCTTCCGGGACTTGCATTTTCGGGCTAACGCGATGACGCGTGCCGCTGAAGAGATGTGAAAGGAACAAATGCTCGCTTTCACACTGCGCCGGGCCATCCAGGCCATTGGCGTCATGATCGCCGTCGGGATCATATCGTTCTCGATGTTCCGTTTCGCCGGCGATCCCGTGAACCAGATGGTCGGGATGGATACGTCGGGCGCCGAACGCGCGGCGATCCGCAAGTCGCTCGGCCTCGACGATCCCGTGATCGTGCAGTTCGGCCGCTATATCGGCAACGCGGCGCAGTTCAAGTTCGGCGTGTCCTACCAGTTCCGCCTGCCGGTCACGAGCCTGCTGATCGAGCGCATGCCGGCGACGCTGGAGCTCGCGATCTGCGCCACGATCTTTGCGATGGTCAGCGGCATCCTGATGGGGGTCTTTTCGGCACTGCGCCGTGACAGCTGGCTCGCGCATGCATTCCAGGCGCTCTCGCTGATCGGCATTTCGCTACCGACCTTCCTGATCGGCATTCTCATGATCTACCTGTTCTCGGTGACGCTGGGCTGGCTACCCTCGTTCGGGCGCGGCGACGTCGTCCACATTGGCTGGTGGACGACAGGCCTCCTGACACTGTCGGGCTTGAAAGCACTGATCATGCCTTCGATTACGCTTGGCTTATTTCAGATGACGCTGATCATGCGCCTCGTCCGCGCGGAGATGCTGGAAGTGATGCGTACCGACTACATCCGCTTCGCTCGTGCGCGCGGACTGACCACGCGGGCGATCCATTACGGCCACGCGTTACGCAACACGCTGGTTCCCGTCATCACCGTGGCCGGCCTGCAATTTGGCTCGGTAATTGCATTCGCGATCATCACCGAAACCGTGTTCCAGTGGCCGGGCATGGGTCTCCTGTTCGTGCAGGCCGTTCAGAACGTCGATATCCCGATCATGGCGGCCTATCTGATGATGGTGTCCCTGATCTTCGTCACCATCAATCTCGTGGTTGATATCCTCTACACCATCGTCGATCCGCGGCTGCGCTCGACGGTCAGCCGGGCGCATTGAGATGAGCGAGGCGGTCGTTCCGCACGAGATTGAGAAGCGCGCTGCGGCCGTACCGGGCAGGTTCAGGCGCGCGCTCGACAGCGACCTGTTCTATTCGTTCCGCCGCTCGAAGATCACCATGATCGCGGCCGCGGTGACGCTGCTGTTTTTTCTTCTGGCGATCTTTGCCTCGGTGCTGTCGGTACAGAACCCGTTCGACCCGGCGCAGCTGCAGCTGATGAACTCGCGTATCTCACCGCTGTGGACCGCCGACGGCCAGAGCCCGTTCCTGCTCGGGACCGACGAGCAGGGCCGCGACGTGCTGTCTGCGATCCTCTACGGCCTGCGCATCTCGCTGCTCGTCGGCGTACTCGGCGTGGTCTTGTCCGGGGCGATCGGCATCCTGCTCGGTCTGACCGCCGGCTATTTCGGCGGCGCGATCGACGGCCTGATCATGCGCATCGCCGACGTGCAACTCTCCTTTCCGGCCATCCTGATCGCGCTCTTGATCAATGGAATCGCCAAGTCCGTCTTTGGCAACAGGCTGGATGAGATGAGCATGCTGGCGGTCCTCGTCTTCGCGATCGGCCTGAGCTTCTGGGTACAGTATGCCCGCACAGTGCGCGGCTCGGTGCTGATCGAGAAGAACAAGGATTATGTCGCCGCCGCGCAATTGATCGGCCTGCCTGCTCCCGTGATCATGCTGCGCCATGTGCTACCGAACACGACGGGACCGATCCTGGTGATCGCCACCATCAACCTCGCGCTCGCCATCATCACCGAGGCGACGCTGTCCTTCCTCGGCTCGGGCATGCCCGAGACCATGCCGTCGCTCGGCACGTTGATCCGGATCGGCAACGGCTATCTGTTCGCCGGCGAATGGTGGATCGTCGCATTCCCCGGAATCGCGCTCGCCGTGATGATCCTGTCCATCAACCTGCTGGGCGACTGGCTGCGCGACGCGCTCAATCCAAAGCTCCGATGACCGAACCCGTCCTCTCCGTACGCAATCTCCAGGTGGAGTTCGCCTCCCGCCGCGGCACGCTGCGCGCCATCGACGGCGTCTCCTTCGACATCGCCAAAGGCGAGGTGCTGGGCGTGGTCGGCGAATCCGGCGCCGGCAAATCGGTCACGGGCCTGTCGGTGATCGGCCTGATCGATCCGCCCGGCCGCATCTCCGGCGGCGAGATTCGCCTGTCGGGCCTGCGCATCGACAATCTGCCGCCGGAGGAGCTGCGCCGCGTCCGCGGCAAGCGTATCGGCATGATCTTCCAGGATCCGCTCACCTCGCTCAATCCGCTGTACCGGGTCGGCGACCAGATCGTGGAGACGATCCGGACCCATCTCAATCTGTCCGAAGCCGCCGCCCGCCGCCGCGCCATCGACCTGCTGGCCGAGGTCGGCATTCCCGCGCCGGACAAGCGCATCGACGGCTATCCGCACGAATTCTCCGGCGGCATGCGCCAGCGCGTCGTCATTGCGCTGGCGATCTGCGCCGAGCCCGAGCTGATCATCGCGGACGAGCCGACCACCGCGCTCGACGTCTCCGTGCAGGCGCAGATCATCTCGCTGATCAAGCGGCTCGGCCGCGACCACGGCACCGCCGTGATGCTGGTGACGCACGACATGGGCGTGATCGCCGAGACCTCCGACCGCGTCGCCGTGATGTATGCCGGCCGTGTCGCCGAGATCGGGCCGGTGCAGGACGTCGTGAGGAATCCGCTTCATCCCTACGCCAAGGGCCTGATGGGCGCGATCCCGACGCTTGCCGGCGAGGACAAGCGCCTGGTGCAGATTCCCGGCTCGATGCCGCGGCTGTCGGCGATCCCGCGCGGCTGCTCGTTCAATCCGCGCTGCGAATCCGCGTTCGACCGCTGCAGGGTCGACCGGCCGGAACCGCTACCGCGAGGCACGCAATCGGTCGCCTGCCATCTCTATGACAGCGCGCCGGCGGAGAGCGCGGCATGAGCGCCCCCTTCGTCCAGGCCACAAATCTGCGCCGCGTGTTCGACGTCTCCAAGCCGTGGCTCAACCGCGTCCTCGAAGGCGGACAGCTCGAATACCTCAAAGCCGTCGACGGCGTCAGCTTCGACATCAGGAAGGGCGAGACCTTTGCGCTGGTCGGCGAGTCCGGCTCCGGCAAGACCACGGTGGCGCGGATGGTGGTCGGCCTGTTGCCGCCGAGCTCCGGCAACGTGCTGATCGACGGCGTCTCGATGACCGATCCGCGGCAGGCACAGGCGCGGCGCAAACTGCGGCGCCGCATCCAGATGATCTTCCAGGATCCCTATGCGAGCCTGAACCCGCGCTTCCGCGTCGATGCCATCATCGCCGAGCCGATCCGCGCCTTCGACCTGATCCAGGGCGAACGCGACATCCAGGCGCGCGTCGGCGAGCTGCTCAGCCTCGTCGGCCTGCATCCCGACGATCGGCTGAAATTTCCGCACGAATTCTCCGGCGGCCAGCGCCAGCGCATCGCGATCGCGCGGGCGCTCGCCTCCGACGCCGAGTTCATCGTCTGCGACGAGCCGACCTCCGCGCTCGACGTCTCCGTGCAGGCGCAGATCCTCAATTTGATGCGCGACCTCCAGGACAAGTTCGGCCTGACCTACATGTTCATCAGCCACAACCTCGCCGTGGTCCGCCACATGGCGAGCCGTGTCGGCGTGATGTATCTCGGCCGCATCGTCGAGATCGCGGAAGGCAAGGAATTGTTCTCCCGTCCGCGCATGCCCTACACCAAGATGTTATTGGGCGCCGTGCCTGATCTGGCCATGAGCGGCCGCCAGCGCATTCCGGTCAAGGGCGAGATCCCGAATCCGATCAATCCGCCTCCCGGCTGCGCCTTCAATCCACGCTGCCCGCTGGCGTACGACCTCTGCCGCAAGCAAGTCCCCGAACTGATCGACGGTGTCGCCTGCCATGCGGTGAACACCGCACCGGTCCCGGCGTGACGCGCGCGTGCCATGCGGCCTGCGCATTGGCGAGGCGGCATCGCCTGTGATCAATTGCGCGCGCGACACATAAGGTAACGAAGTCCCATGTCCAACATCAATCCCGATCCCTTCACGACGCGCCCCGAGATCGAGGGCACATTCGGGGTCGTCGCCACCACGCACTGGATCGCGACCGCCGTCGGCATGGCCATGCTGGAAAAGGGCGGCAATGCCTTCGACGCAGGCGTCGCCACCGCCTTCACGCTGCAGGTGGTCGAGCCGCATCTGAACGGCCCCGGCGGCGACGTGCCCGTCATCGTCCACGACGTCAAGCGCGGCCGCACCGAAGTGATCTGCGGCCAGGGCCCGGCGCCAGCGCGCGCCACCATCGCGCATTACAAGAGCGAAGGACTCGACATGGTGCCCGGCACCGGCCTCCTCGCGGCCTGCGTTCCCGGCACCTTCGAATCCTGGATGATGCTGCTGCGCGACTACGGCACGATGCGCGTGCGCGATGTGCTGGAGCCCGCGATCTCCTATGCGCGCGACGGCTATCCGCTGGTCGAGCGCGCCTGCGCCACCATCCAGACCGTCGAGCAATTGTTCCGCAAGCACTGGCCGACCTCGGCCGCAGTCTATCTGCCGAATGGCGAAGTTCCGAAGCCCGGCACGCTGTTCACGAACACAACTCTGGCCGCGACCTACGCCCGCATTCTCAGCGAGGCCGAGAGCGGCGGTGGAGGCCGCGACGCCGAGATCGAGCGCGCACGCAAGACCTGGTCGCAGGGCTTCGTCGCCGAAGCGATCGACAAATTCTGCCGGACGCAGGACGTGATGGACGTCAGCGGCTCGCCACATCGCGGCGTGCTCACCGCCGACGACATGGCGCGCTGGCAGCCGACCATCGAAGCACCGCTCACCTACGATTATGGCCGCTACACCGTCTGCAAGGCCGGCGTCTGGAGCCAGGGCCCGGTGACGCTGCAACAGCTCGCTTTGCTAAAGGGCTTTGCGCTCGACGGGCTCGACCCGACCGGGCCCGAGTTCATCCATCTCCAGATCGAATGCGCCAAGCTCGCCTTCGCCGATCGCGAGAAATTCTACGGCGATCCCAAGTTCAGCGAGATCCCGATCGAAACGCTGCTGTCGGATGCCTATAACGACGAGCGCCGCAAGCTCGTCACCGACAAGGCCTCGCTCGATCTGCGGCCCGGCACGATCGAGGGTCTTGGCGGCGTGGTCAAGCTGCGCCGCGCCGAGGGCCAGCGCGAGGCCGTTGGCGCGCTCGGTGCCGGCGAACCGACGGTGGGCCGCTTCGGCGAAGTGCGCGGCGACACCGTGCATTTCGATATCATCGACAAGGCCGGCAACATGATCTCGTCGACACCGTCCGGCGGCTGGTTGCAATCCTCGCCTGTCATTCCCGAGCTCGGCTTCTGCCTCGGGAGCCGCGCGCAGATGTTCGATCTGGAGGAGAATCAACCGAGCTCGCTGGCGCCCGGCAAGCGGCCGCGCACCACGCTTTCGCCGGCCATGGCACTGCGCGATGGCGAGCCGTATCTGGCCTGGGGTTCGCCCGGAGGCGACCAGCAGGACCAGTGGATCACGCAATTCTTCCTGCGCCACGTCCATTGCAACCTCAATCTCCAGGAAGCGATCGACGCGCCGGCCTGGCATTCCGAACATTTCCCCATCTCGTTCTGGCCGCGCACCGCGCGTCCTGGCGTGCTCGTGGTCGAGAACCGCGTGCCAAAGGCGACGATCGAGAACCTTAGGGAGCGCGGGCATATCGTGGAGGTCGGTCCCGACTGGTCCGAAGGCCGCCTCACCGCGGCCTCGCGCGTCGGCGTGCGCCGCCGCGCTGCCGCCAATCCACGCGGCATGCAGGGCTACGCCGCGGGACGCTGAAGGCAGCACATGAGTGCGACTCCTCTCATCGAAATCAAGGACCTGCGCATCCGCTTCCACGGCGACGACGGCCGCATCACCCATGCGGTCGACAGCGTCGATCTCAGCGTCGCCAATGGCGCCACGCTCGGCCTCGTCGGCGAATCCGGCTGCGGCAAGAGCGTGACGTCGCTGGCGATCATGGGATTGCTGCCGAAGCAGAGCGCGGAAATATCCGGCGCGATCCGTTTCGACGGTTTCGACCTGCTGAAGACCTCGGACCAGACTTTGCGTGATCTGCGCGGCAACCGGCTGGCGATGATCTTCCAGGAGCCGATGACCTCGCTCAATCCGAGCCTCACCATCGGCGACCAGATCACCGAGACCATCCTGCGCCATCGCGGCGGCTCGCGGCGGAGCGCACGTGAGCGGGCTATCGAGCTGCTGCGCCGCGTTCACATCCCCTCGGCCGAGCGGCGGATCGACGAATATCCGCACAAGCTGTCCGGCGGCATGCGCCAGCGTGTCATGATCGCGATGGCGCTGGCGTGCGACCCGCGCCTGCTGATTGCGGACGAGCCGACCACTGCGCTCGACGTCACCTTGCAGGCCCAGATCCTGGAGCTGATGCGCGAGCTGAAAGCCGCAAGCGGCGCCGCGATCATCCTGATCACCCACGATCTCGGCGTGGTCGCGGAAGTCTGCGACGAGGTCGCTGTGATGTATGCCGGCGAGATCGTCGAGCGTGCGCCGGTGGATGAATTGTTCACCGCGCCCCAGCACCCCTACACTGTCGGCCTGCTCGGCTCGATCCCGCGGCTCGACCATCGCGCCGAGCAGTTGGCGACGATCGAAGGCATGGTCCCGAACATGGCGCAGCCGCCCGCCGGCTGCCGCTTCGCCGCGCGCTGCCCGTTCGTGCTGGACGCCTGCACCAAAGCGCCGCCGCCGCTGGTCGAACTCAGCCCCGGCCACCTCTCGCGCTGCATCCGCGCACCGCTCGAATTGTTGGTGTCGTGATGGCGTGCCTCTCCTCTCTCGTGCCCCGGGCGCGGTGCAGCACAAGCGAAGCGCCGTGGTGCGCGGCTGAACCGGGGCCCATGCGGCAACGAGCTGGGTCCCGGTTCAGCGTCGCACCACTTCGTGCTGCGCCGCGCCCGGGACACAAGATCGGTGTTCGCGAGGAGCAGAGACGATGACTGCCCTCTTGGAAGTCGAAGGCCTGGTCAAGCATTTCGTCGCCGAACGCTCGCTGTTCGGCCGCCCGCTCGCGCATGTCAAAGCGGTCGACGGCGTCTCGTTCTCGCTGGACGCCAGCAAGACGCTGGCCCTCGTCGGCGAATCCGGTTGCGGCAAATCCACCGTCAGCCGGCTGGTGCTGCGGCTGATCGAGCCGGACGCGGGCTCCGTTCGCTTCGACGGCCGCGATCTGCTCTCGCTCGATGCCAATGCGCTGCGCGCCTTCCGCCGCGAAGCGCAGATCATCTTCCAGGACCCCTACGCCTCACTCAATCCGCGCATGACGGTCGGCCAGATCCTGACCGAGCCGCTGGCGTTGCACGATCTCGTGCCGCCGGCGCAGCGGCGCGAGCGTGTCGAGGAGATCTTGCGGCTGGTCGGCCTGGAACCGCGGCTGGCACGGCGCTACCCGCACGAGTTCTCCGGCGGCCAGCGCCAGCGCATCGCCATCGCCCGCGCGCTCGCTGTCGAGCCGAAGCTGATCATTTGCGATGAGCCGGTCTCGGCACTGGACGTCTCGATCCGCTCGCAGATTCTCAATCTCCTGCGCGAGCTTCAGGATACGCTTGGCCTCGCCTACATTTTCGTCTCGCACGATCTCGCCGTGGTCAAGCACATCGCCGACCACGTCGCCGTGATGAATCTCGGCCAGATCGTCGAGACGGCGGAGGCAGACGTGCTGTTCGCAGCGCCGGGCCATCCCTATAGCCGGGCGCTCTTGTCCGCGATCCCCGTGCCTAAGCCGCGGGCAAAGCGCAGCCGGATTGTGCTGCAGGGAGAGATCCCCAGCGCGCTGAACCCGCCGTCCGGGTGCCGCTTCCACACCCGATGCCCCTACGTGATCGATCGCTGCCGCAGCGAAATGCCCGAGCTCATCGCGGATGGCATCGGACATGCAACGGCCTGCCACAGAACGTCGGAACTTCCGTCGTCAGCGGCGATCGTCCCGTCCGACGGCGGCTTTTCGCCGGTTCTCGAGAAATTGGTCGCTGCGTTCGGCAGCGGCCCGGAAGCAGCGCGCGGCCGCGGGGTTAGTTCATTGGGAACGGACCCGTCCTGACCGCAAAACAGAGGTTGAGAGCGATGAGTTTCATGCGTTTGGCAATCCTGGCGTCGGCCGTGCTGACGTCGCTCGTGGGCGGCGCCCAGGCGCAGACCACCCTTCGCATCGGCATCGCCGAGGACCCCGACATCCTGGATCCCAGCATCGGCCGCACCTATGTCGGCCGCATCGTGTTCTCCGCCTTCTGCGACAAGCTGTTCGACATCGACGAGAAGCTCAACATCGTGCCGCAGCTCGCGCTATCCCACGAAACCTCGGCCGACGGCAAGGAGATGACGATCAAGCTCCGGCCCGGCGTCAAATTCCACGACGGCGAGCCGCTGGACGCAGAAGCCGCAAAGTTCTCGATCGAGCGTCACATGACGCTGCCGACTTCGTTTCGCAAGTCCGAACTTGCCAGCGTCGATCATGTCGAGGTCGTCGATCCCCTGACCATCAAGCTGGTGCTGAAGACCCCCTACTCGCCGCTGATCGCCCAGCTCACCGACCGCTCCGGCATGATGGTCTCGCCCAGGGCGGCGAAGGAGGCCGGCGACAAGTTCGGCCTGCATCCGGTCTGCGCCGGCCCCTACAAGTTCGTCGAGCGCGTCCAGCAGGACCGCATGGTGTTCGAGAAGTTCGCCGACTACTGGAACAAGGACAATATCCACATCGACCGCGTCGTGTTCCTGCCGATCGTCGATGCGACGGTGCGCCTTGCCAATTTGAAGTCCGGTGGCCTCGATCTGATCGAGCGCGTGCTCGCCACTGACATCAAGGACGTCCGCGCCGATTCCCGCCTCGTGCTGTCGACCGCGCCGGAGCTCGGCTATCTCGGCCTGACCGTCAACGTCGGCAACGACAAGAGCAAAGGCCCGCTGAGCCAATCGGCGAAGGTGCGCCAGGCGCTCGACCTGTCGATCGATCGCGAAGCCCTCAACCAGGTCGTCTTCAACGGCGAATTTACGCCCGGCAATCAATGGGTCAGCCCGACGCATCCCTATTATCAGAAGGCCTTCCCGGTCCGCGGCCGCGACGTCGCCAAGGCAAAGGCGCTGTTGAAGGAAGCCGGCGTCACTACGCCGGTGACCGTGGACTACATGATCCCCAAGGGCGCGGAGAACGAGGCCGTGGCCCAGGTGATCCAGTCGATGGCTGCGGAAGCGGGTTTCGACATCAAGATCCGCGCGGTCGAATTCGCGACGACCTTCAAGCAGGCCCAGGCCGGCGAATTCCAGATCTTCCAGATCAACTGGAGCGGCCGCATCGATCCCGACGGCAATTCCTACATCTTCATGCGCAGCAAGGCGCCGCAGAACGACGGCGGCTATTCGAATCCGGATGCGGACAAGCTGATGGAAGACGGACGCATGACGGCCAACGTCGCCGAGCGCAAGGCGATCTACGAAAAGTTGACCAAGATCCTGCTCGACGATCTGCCGATCATCTACATCTACCACCGTACGCTGCTGATCGCGCATACGACCAAGCTGCAGGGCTACAAGCAGATGCCCGACGGGCTCGTGCGCGTTGTCGGACTGAAGTTCAAGTGATGTCTCTGACGATGAGCGTGTGTCCCGGACGCGGCGCAGCGCCCAAGCGCTGCACCGCAGAGCCGGAAGCCATAGCAAAAGCAACCAGTGGCAACTGGGTCCCGGTTCAGCAGCGCAATATTGCATGTTGCGCTGCGCCCGGGACACGGGCCTTGCCATGCTGAACTTCCTCGCCCGCCGCATCGCGCAGATCATCCCGACACTGTTCTTCGTGTCGGTGCTGATCTTCTCGCTGCAACAGCTACTGCCGGGCGATCCCGCGCTGGTGATGGCCGGCGAGGAGCGCGATCCCGCCGTGATCGAGCAGATCCGCCAGCAGTACAAGCTCGATCAGCCGATCCCCGTGCAGTACGTCTACTGGCTCAAGGGCGTCCTGACCGGAAACTTCGGCGAGTCGCTGCGCAACAAGATGCCGGTGCGCGAGCTGATCGCGCAGAAGCTGCCGGTGACGCTCCAGCTCGGCTCGATGGCGATCGTGATCGCGTTTTGCATCGGCATTCCCGCCGGCATCATCTCCGCGGTGAAGAAGGGCACGGCGTGGGACTATGGCGCCAATCTGTTCGCGCTGTGGGGCATCTCGACGCCGAATTTCTGGCTTGGAATTCTCCTCATCTTCCTGTTTTCGATCAAGCTGGGCTGGCTGCCGGCCTCTGGCTACGTGCCGCTCACCGAGAACTGGCGCGCGAGCCTGGCTGCGACCATCATGCCCGCCTTCGTGCTCGGCAACGCGATTTCCGCGATCCTGATGCGGCACACCCGCAGCGCCATGCTTCAGGTGCTGGAGAGCGACTATGTCCGCACCGCGCGCGCGAAGGGATTGTCGGAACGCTCCGTGATCCTGAAGCATGCCATGCGCAACGCGCTGACGCCGATCATCACGCTCGGCGCTCTCGAACTCGGCACGCTGCTGTCGGGCGCGGTGCTGACCGAGCAGATCTTCTCCATTCCCGGTTTCGGCAAGCTGATCGTGGATGCCGTGTTCAACCGTGACTACGCCGTGGTGCAGGGCGTGGTGCTGGTGACGGCCACGGTTTACATCACTCTCAACCTGATTGCCGACGTCGCCTATGTCCTCGTCAATCCGCGGCTGCGAGGCTAGGCGATGACCGACGCCGCACTGCCAGCCAGCCCCACCACCACCCGGGCCGATGAGCTCGACAGCCCGGCCCGCCGCGCCCGGCGCCGGCTGTTCAAGCGCAAGGCCGCCGTGTTCGGGCTCGTCGTGATCACGGCATTCATCCTCCTTGCGGCCCTTGCGCCGCTGGTCGTGCCCTATGATCCCATCGCGACGAGCTGGAGCCTGGTGCGCAAGCCGCCCACCGCGGCGCACTGCTTCGGCACCGACGATCTCGGCCGCGACATCCTCAGCCGTGTCGTCTACGGCGCGCGGGCCTCACTGATGGCGGGTTTGATCTCGGTCGCGATTGCGCTCGGCATCGGCGTGCCGCTCGGCCTGCTCGCCGGTTATCGCGGCGGGTTCACCGATGCGCTGATCAGCCGGATCACCGATGCGATGCTGGCCTGCCCGTTCCTGATCCTGGCGATTGCGCTGGCGGCGTTCCTCGGCCCGAGCCTCGGCAACGCCATGATCGCGATCGGCATCTCGGCCACTCCGATCTTCATCCGCCTGACGCGCGGCCAGGTACTGGTCGTCAAGGCGGAAGACTATGTCGAGGCCGCCCGCGCGCTCGGCAATCCGCCGTGGCGAATCGCGTTCTCGCACATCCTGCCGAACATCCTGCCGTCGCTGCTGGTACAGGCGACGCTGTCGATCGCCGCCGCCATCATCGCGGAGGCGGCGCTGTCATTCCTCGGCCTCGGCCAGCAGCCGCCCGCGCCATCCTGGGGCAGCATGCTCAATTCGGCCCAGCGCTTCCTGACCCAGGCGCCCTGGATGGCGATCTGGCCGGGGCTTGCGATCTTCCTCGTGGTGCTGTCGCTGAACCTGCTCGGCGACGGCCTGCGCGACGCGCTCGACCCAAGACAGCGCTAGATCACCGCTTCACGGATCACACGGCGGCAATCCATCTCGTATTCGAGATCGACCACCGGCGGCCGGGCAAAATGCCAGGTCAGGCCGGAGCGCAACGCACCGCGACGGACCAGTTCGTCCGCCAGCGCATGGTGGAAGTCGCGGATCGAATAGGCCTGCACACCGGTCGTGTCCTTCCAGCTGAAACCGAACTCCGCCATGCGCTTCTCCATGTGTGACGTCGTCATCCGCACCTTCTCCTGCAACGCGTCAGGGCCGAGCTCGCGATAGCGCACGATGCGCTCGGGATAGGTGCCACTGCCCTCACGCGCTTCCGCACCGCCTGCGATCACGAAGGTCGGCGTCTTCGCGCGCGTGGGGCGCGTGAAGGAGAACGCGAAGAAGGACGGCTCGGCCGGCGGATCGATCTCGGGACAGACATTGCTGCGCGCCACCGGATTGGTGGTGCCGTCGAAGATGCCCCATTCGGACAGCGTCTTGACGTAGTGCAGGTTGAACGCGCGAAACCCCTCCTCGCTGAAGGCCGCCGGCGAGCGCAATTCGCAGGCGCAGAACGCGGTCAGCGGACGCCCCGCCTCCTGGATGAATTTCGCCGCCAGCGCAAAACCCTCGGCGAGCGGCACCAGCCGATCGAACCTGACCCGCTCGATCTCGTAACCGTCGTCGGCGGCCGCACCCGACGAATACTGGAACACGGCCGGGATGAAACGATAATTGCCGGCCGAAAAATCGCGCGTCATGTCCCGTCCCTCAACCTATTGCATGTCGGCGCCCTCTGGCGCCAAGACGAGATTAGCACGAGACAACAAAAAAGCGGCAACAGCGAAAGCTGTTGCCGCTTTTGCTTTTTCGATGACGACGCCCTCAGGTCGGCCGCAGGGCCTTGGCGCCGAGGTCGAACTCGCTGACCTGCTTGTTTCGATCGGAATCCGCCGCCGCACGATGGTCGGTCGCCAGAACCACGTAGACGGCAGGCAGAACGAACAGCGTGAACAGCGTGCCGATCGACATGCCGGCCACGACGACCAGGCCGATCGAGAAGCGGCTGGCCGCGCCGGCGCCGGTTGCCGTCAAGAGCGGGATCAGGCCGGTCACCATCGCAGCCGTGGTCATCAGGATCGGCCGGAGGCGGATGCGGGCCGACATCTCGATCGCCGAGCGGCGGTCGAGTCGTTCCTTGACCTGGAGCTCGTTGGCGAACTCCACCATCAGGATGCCGTGCTTGGTGATCAGGCCGACCAGGGTGAGCAAGCCCACCTGGGTATAGATGTTCATCGTCGCCATGCCGAAGAACAGCGGGATCATCGCACCGACGATCGCCATCGGGACCGAGATCATGATCACGAACGGATCACGCAAACTCTCGAACTGCGCCGCCAACACCAGGAAGATGATGATCAGCGCGAAGCCGAACGTGATCGCGAGTTGGTTGCCTTCCTGCACGTATTGCCTGCTATCCGCGAGATAGTCGTGGCTGAAGCCGGCCGGCAGCTTCTTGGCCTCGCCCTCGAGGAAGTCCACCGCCGCACCGACGGTCACGCCGGGCATCGGCACGGCCGAGAATGTCGCCGAATTGAGCTGGTTGTAGTGCGTCAGCGAATTCGGCGCGGTCTTGGTCTTGACCGAGACCACGGTCGACAGCGGAAGCTGCTGCCCGGTGCTGGTCGTCACGTAATAGCCACCGAGCGATTCCGGCGACAGCCGGTTGCTGCGCGGCACCTGCGGGATCACCTGGTAGGAACGGCCCTCGAGATTGAAGCGGTTGATATAGTTGCCGCCCAGCAGAACCGCGAGCGTCGAGCCGAGGTTCTGCATGTTGACGCCGAGATCCTGCGCCTTGGTGCGGTCGATCGTGACCTCCACGTTGGGCTGGTTGTAGGCGAGGTCGCTGTCGGAGACGATGAACATGCCGCTCTTGCGCGCAGCGTCCTTCAGTTTCTCCATCTGCTCGAAGACCGCCTGGAATCCGGCGGTGGAATTGATCACCATCTGCACGGGCAGCCCGCCCGGCCCGCCCGGCAGTGGCGGCAGGTTGAATGCGAAGGCCTGCACGCCTTCGATCTTGGAGAGCTCGGCCTGCACCAGCGGCTTCAACTGGATCGCCGAACGTTTGCGTTCATCCCAGGGCTTAAGCAACATGCCGGCGATGCCGCCCTGCGGACCGTTGATGCCGTTCAGCACGAAGCGCAGATCGGTCTCGGGGAATTTCTGGAATTCCTTGTCGAGCTTCTCGCCGTAGAAATCGACATAGTCGATGTTGGCGTATTTCGGCGCCTTGGTCACCGCGAACACGATGCCCTGGTCTTCCTCAGGCGCCAGCTCTTTCGAGGTGTGCATATAGAGAAAGCCGACGAGCCCGAGGATCGTGATCGCAAAGAGACCGGTGATCGCCTTGTAATCCAGCGAACGGTCGAGCCTGCGGCCATACCACCGCGTCAGCGCGCCGAACACGCGGTTCACGAGCTTGGCGAAGCGGCCCTCTTCGGTGTTCTTGAGCAGCACCGAGCACATCATCGGTGACAGCGTCAGCGCGATCACGCCTGACACGATCACCGAGCCCGCAAGCGTAAAGGCGAATTCGCGGAACAGCGAGCCGGTGAGACCGCCAAGGAAGCCGATCGGCGCATACACCGCGGCGAGCGTGATGGTCATGGAGATGACGGGACCGACGATTTCGCGTGCGCCCTCCACCGCCGCCTGGACGGGCGTTTTCCCCTCCTCCAGATGTCGATGGATGTTCTCCACCACGACGATGGCATCGTCGACCACGAGGCCGATCGCGAGCACCATCGCCAGCAGCGTCAGCAGGTTGAAGCTGAAGCCCAGCGCCAGCATCAGCGTGCAGACGCCGATCATCGACAGCGGAATCGTGACGACGGGAATGATAACCGAGCGGAGCGAGGCCAGGAACAGGAAGATGACCACGATCACGATGATCACGGCTTCGCCCAGCGTTTTCTCCACCTCGTCGATCGAGGATTGGATGAACTTGGTCGAGTCGTAGGCGACCTTCATCTTCATCGACGGCGGCAGGTTGCGCTCGAGCTCCGGGAACAGCGCGCGCACGCCCTTGACCAGCGTCAGCGGGTTGCCTTGCGGCGTCGCATTCACACCGATGAAGATCGCATGCTCGCCGTTGAAGGCGACGCTCGCATCCGTGCTCTGCGCGGCAAGCTCGACGGTGGCGATGTCTTCCATCCGCACGAAACCGCCGTCCTTGGCCTTGACGATCATCTTCCTGAACTGGTTGACGTCGGTCAGGCTGGTGTTCGTCGAGATGTTCGAAACGATCAGATAGCCCTTGGTCTGGCCCGCCGCCGACTGGAAGTTGTTGGCCTGGATCGCTGCGGCGACGTCCGCCGACGAGACGTTGCGGCCGGCCATCTTCATGGGATCGAGCCACAGCCGCATCGCAAAGGTCTGGCCGCCGAGAATGTCGGCCGAGGCAACGCCGTCGACGGTCGACAGCACCGGCTGCACCACGCGCGTCAGATAATCGGAGATCGCCGAGCCCGACAGCTCATCGGACGAGAAACCGAGATACATCACGGCCGTGGTCTGGCCCGTCGTCTTGGTGACGATCGGGTCGTTGGATTCCTTCGGGATCAGGTATTTGACCGAGTTCGTCTTGGCCAGCACTTCGGTGAGCGCCTGGTTCGGATCGAAGTTCAGCTTGATGTAGACCTGGATCGTCGAGGTGCCGAGCACCGAGGACGAGGTCATGTAGTCGACGCCTTCGGCCGAGGCGACCGCCTGCTCGATCGGCGTCGTGATGAAGCCCTGGATCAGGTCCGCGGACGCGCCGGGATAGACGGTCGTGATGTTGATGACCGTGTTCGAAAGCTTGGGATATTGCCGGATCGGCAGCACCATCGCCGCGCGCAGGCCGATCAGCAGGATCAACAGGCTGACGACGACCGACAGCACCGGTCGTTTGATGAAAATGTCGGTAAAGCGCATCGCGGCGATCTCGATTCTATGTCTCGACAGACGTGATCCGGCCGAGCCGGATCACGCACGTGTAGTGTCAGTAGCGCGGCGGCTGCGCCGGGATCGGCGGACCGGGGTCGGCCGAAATCGCAACTGCGGCGCCCGATTGCAGCTTGAGCTGACCGACCGCGACGACCTTGTCGCCGGCCTTCACGCCCTTGACGATTTCGACACGGCCATCGACCCGGCTGCCGGTCTGCACGAAGGTGCGCACCGCGGAGAGGCTGGTCTTGCCGTCCTCTTCCTTCTTCTCGGTGATCACGAACACGGAATCGCCGTACAGCGTGTAATCGACCGCCGTCTCAGGCACGGTGATGACGGCCGGCTTGTCCGGCAGCACCACCGTGGTGGTCACGAACATGCCGGGCTTCAGGATCTTCTCCGGATTGGCGATCGTTGCCTGCACGCGGATGTTGCGGGTTTCGGCCGCGATCTGCGGCTCGATCGTGGTGATCTTGCCTTCGAAGGTGCGGCCCGGATAGGCGTCGACCTTGAGCCGGACCGGCTGGCCGACCTTGAGGTTGCCCGAGTCCTTTTCCGTCACGGTGAAGTTGGCCCACAGTTGCGACAGATCAGTCAGCGAGACGATCGCCGTGCCGGCAGTCAGATACTGGCCGACCTCGACCTTGCGGACGCCGAGATCGCCGGAGAACGGTGCGCGCACCAGCTTCTGCGAGATCAACGCTTCGGTCTTGGCGATGCCCGCCTGCGCCTGGTCGAAGGCCGCCTGCGCGGAATCAACCGTCGCCTGCGGGCCGAACTGGCGCGACGCCAGTTGCTTGGCGCGGTCGAGCGAAAGCTGCGCGACCGTGGCCTGCGCCTTGTAATTGGCAAGGTCGCCCTGGTCCGGCGCGTCGAACAGCTGCACCAGCGGCGTGCCGGCTTCGACATGCGCGCCCGGCTGGAACTTGATCTCGGTGACGCGGCCATTGACGTCGGCGCTGACGTCGACCTGGTGCACGGCGACGAGACCGCCGACCGCGGTCAGCAGGTTCGGCACCACCTCGGACTTCGCCTCGGCCGCGGTGACCGCGGTCGGCGGCGGCTTGTTGTTGGCGAAGAACTGCTTGATCATCTGGCCGCGGAAATAATTGAACCAGACGAGGCCGCCAACGAGCGCTGCAAGCAGCGCGCCGACGATAATGAACCACAGCACCGGCCGAACCGGACGCTTGGGGGCCTTGGTGTCGATCGGTTCGCCCGAAATCTTGTGTTCGGTTACGATGTTCATTGTCATGCGCTTTCTGCAATCGCCGTCTTGTCCGCACCCGCGGCCTGATCCTGGCCCAAATGCGAAGCAATTGCGGCGTCGTTAAGTCCGATACCCCTCAGGAGAAACTCACACAGCTGCCGCTCGAGGTCGTCAGCCTTGCCGTAAGCGAGGCAAGGCGCGGCCGGCAGCCTGGTCAGCGCAGCGGTCATCACCGTATGATGCGCAAACCAGAACAAGTTGAGCGGATCGCCGCTGAATGGCCGCGCGTCCCCGGCCGCAACGGCCCGCTCGAGCGAGGCGAGGAAGATCGCCCCGATCAGCTTCTCGATCTTGGCATATAGCAAACGGGCGAACTCGCCGTCATCCAAATGGCTGGTGGCCATCAGTCGCAGGCGCTGGGCGTCCTCCTGATCGGGACCGTCGGCGATGTGAAGGAAATGCTGGACCATGCCGCGGACCAGTTCGACCAGGGTCGTCGTCGACGGCTTTCGCTCGAGCAAATCCGTCAGTGCCGGGTCTGCCTCGCATTCGTCGCTGAGGATTTCGGCATAGAGCGCCGCCTTGGACGGGAAATGCTTGAACAGCAGCGCTTCGGAAATAGCAGCGGCGGCCGCCACGCTCTTGGTCGTGGTGCCGGTATAGCCGTGTCGGGCAAAGCAGCGTTTTGCGGCGCCGAGGATCAATTGACGCCTCAGGTCGCTCGTCATTCGCAATGAGCTCATACTAGTGAGTAAGCACTCACCCACGCCAAAGTCAAGCACTATGCTGCATCGCAACCTAGATGGGTGCCGATCCGTTGGAAATCGGCCACACCCCCACGCCCACCGGACAGTGGAGGCCGAGCGTCAAGCTTGAGGCCGTCAGATCGGCTGGAAGCCGAGATCGCCGCGGATCCGGTTGACGATGTAGGTCCCGTCCCGGGTGGACAGGATCCGCTCGACGCTGGCGCTGTCGATCTTCACATTGGCAAAGCGCGGCCCCGCCGAAACGTCATGGACGGCTTTGGCGAAGGCCTCGACCTCGGCCAGGGTCGAGATCGCGCGGGCGTCCGCGATGCCGCAGGCTTTGGCGATGCCGACGAGGTCGGCCGCCGCGGAGGTGTGACTGGCCTGGCCGCCGGTCTCGCCATAGGCCTCGTTGTCGAGCACTGCGATCGAAAGGTTGGACGGCTTCTGCAGGGCGATGGTGGCAAGGCTGCCCATGCCCATCAGCATCTCCCCGTCGCCGGTGATGACCAGCACCGGCAGCTTCGGCTGCGCCAGCGCCAGGCCCAACCCGATCATCGCGGCGCCGCCCATGCCCCCCCAGAGATAGAAGTTGCGCGCATGGTCACCGGCGGCGGTGATGTCGTTGGTGGAGGCTCCGAGGCCGCCGATCGCAACGACGTCCTTGCGGTTCGCCAGCAGTGCGGAGACCACCTGACGGCGGTCGAGGAGATTGGCCTTGCTCATTTGGTGAAAACCTTGGCGCCGATCAGACGCTGCGACAGAAGGACGGCGGTGGGCGTGAGCGCGTTGTAGGCCTGGGCGGCGGCCGCCTCCAGCACGGCCGGCACCTCGGCCGCGTTGGACGCACGCAGCACCTTGACGCCGGAGAGCTCGAAAACGCCCTGCGTGGTCGATCCCATCGGCACCTGCCACGGATTGAACTCGCCCCATTCGCCGCGCATCGTCACCAGCGTGAGGAACGGAAAGCGCAGGATCGGGATCAGCGAGAGCATGTTGATGCAATTGCCGACGCCGCTCGACTGCATCAGCAGCACGCCGCGCTGTCCGCCGGTCCAGGCGCCGGCGAGCAAAGCCACGCCCTCCTCCTCCGTCGTCAGTGGAATGCCACGCATGGTGGACGAGCCGAGCACGCGCTGGATCAGCCTCGAATGACCGGCGTCAGGCACGTAAGGCACCTGCCTGACGTCGAAGCGTTGCAAGGTCGCGAAAATATCGTCGGGCCAATTGAGGGCCGTGTCAGCTGCGTCAGTGCGAGCGTGCATTTTCCCGTCCGGTCGGCTTGCAAATCACGGCACGACTGTAGACGGTGATGCCAACCGCTCGAAAGAGCGAAAACGGCATATCGGTCTCAACCGGCGAGTATGGCGGATGAACGCAAGTGCGAAGGAATTGGCGGCCAGCTTCGATCTAACGAGGCTGACGGCGGAATTCTACGACGATCCCTACCCGACCTATCGTGCACTGCGGGAGAACGAGCCCGTCAAGCGCCTGCCGAACGGCACCGTGTTCCTGACCCGCTATGACGACCTCGTCACCACCTACAAGAACACGAAGTCCTTCAGCTCGGACAAGAAGCGCGAGTTCGCGCCGAAATACGGCGACACGCCGCTCTTTGAGCATCACACCACCAGCCTCGTCTTCAACGATCCGCCTTCGCACACCCGCGTGCGCCGCCTGATCATGGGCGCGCTGTCGCCGCGTGCAATCGCAGGCATGGAGCCTGATATCGTCAGGCTGGTCGACGGCCTGCTCGACGCCATCGCCGCCAAGGGCGCTTGCGAGCTGATCGAGGATTTTGCGGCTTCCATCCCCATCGAGGTGATCGGCAATCTGCTCGATGTTCCCCACGACGAGCGCGGGCCGCTGCGCGACTGGTCGCTGGCGATCCTCGGCGCGCTCGAGCCTGTCGTATCGTCCGAAGTGGCGGCGCGCGGCAACAAGGCGGTGACGGACTTCCTCGCCTATCTCCAGACGCTGGTGGCACGCCGGCGCGAGAATCCGGGCAATCCCGAGCGCGACGTACTCACGCGCCTGATCCAGGGCGAGGAAAATGGCGAACGGCTGACCGAGAAGGAGCTGCTGCACAACTGCATCTTCCTGCTCAATGCCGGCCACGAGACCACAACCAATTTGATCGGTAACGGCCTCGTCGCGCTCGACCGAAACCCGGACCAGAAGCAGCGGCTGATCGACAATCCCGACATGATCAAGACCGCCGTCGAGGAGATACTGCGCTACGAGAGCTCGAACCAGCTCGGCAACCGCATGACCACCGAAGCCGTCGAGCTCGGCGGCGTGATGCTCGACGCCGGCACGTCGGTGACGCTGTGCATCGGCGCTGCCAACCGCGACCCCGCGCAGTTCACGGACCCCGAACGCTTCGACATCGCACGCACGCCGAACCGGCATCTCGCCTTCGCCACCGGCGCGCATCAATGCGCCGGCATGGCGCTGGCGCGGCTGGAAGGCGCCATTGCGATCTCGCGCTTCCTGGCGCGCTTCCCGACCTATTCCGTGAGCGGCCAGCCAGTGCGCGGCGGGCGGGTGCGGTTCCGGGGGTTCTTGAGCGTGCCCTGCGCGATCGGTTGATTGCCCAAACAAAAATGTCGAAAACAACCCCATGCACAGTAGACGGCTGTCACGGGCGCATGCCGCGGTGGGTCGTCGCAACCGTTTGACATCTCAGGCGATCCGCTGCGTTGTGCGCAACGGGCGCCCGTATGCCTAAACCACCGTCTTGTGGCGCGCGATGCAGGTGCGCAGCACCTCGTCCATCGGCTTGGCCCACCAGTCGTTGGAGAAGATCTCGATCTCCGAAAAGCCGGCGTAACCCTGCGCCTCGACCGCGGCGCGCACCGATCTGATGTCGATGACGCCGTCACCCATCATGCCACGGTCGTTGAGGATATCTTTTGTCGGCACCAGCCAGTCGCAGACATGGAAGGCGAGCAGGCGATCCTTGCCGGCCCGCGCGATCTGGCCCATCAACTCCGGGTCCCACCAGATGTGATAGGCGTCGAGCGCGACGCCAAGCATGCCCGTGCGATCTGGATCGAGCCGGTCGCAGATGTCGAGCGCCTGCTTTGTGGTGTTCACGCAGGCACGGTCGGCGGCATAGGCGGGATGCAGCGGCTCGATCGCCAGCGGCAGTTTTGCCTGCTTCGCATAGTCGAGCATGTCGGCAAGAGCTTCCTCGACCTGCCCGCGCGCGGCTGCGATGTCCTTCGACGCCTCGCTGCCGGGGCGCGAATATTGCGGCAGGCCGCCGGCGACGAGCACGATGCAGGGTGCGCCCAGCGCTTTGGCCTCGTCGACGCAGCGCCGGTTGTCGTCGCGCACTTCGCCCCGGCGCGATGCATCCGAGGTGAACATGCCGCCGCGGCAATAGCCTGAGAGATCGAGGCCGGCGTCGCGCACCGCGCGCGCGGCGCGATCGAGACCGACGGCGGCGACCTGGTCGCGCCAGGGATCGATGGCGCGGATGCCGTGCCGCGCACAGGCGTCGATGATCTGAACGAGGTCACCCTGCTTGCGGACGGTTGCCGTGTTGAGAGACAGCCAGCGGTGATCGGACGAGAAATCGCGCATCAGGATTCGATCCCGTGCGAGGCCAGCACGGTCTTCATCCGCCGTGTCGCCAGTTCCGGATTTGCGAGCAGCCCGGCCTGATCGGCCAGGCGGAACAGCTCGGCCAGATGCAGCATCGAGCGCGTGCTCTCCTGGCCGCCGACCATGGTGAAATGGTCCTGATGGCCGTTGAGATATGCCATGAACACGACGCCGGTCTTGTAGAAGCGCGTCGGCGCCTTGAATATATGGCGCGACAGCGGCACCGTCGGCCCCAGCACGTCGTGGAAGCCGGCTTCATCGCCAACCGCCAGCCGCGACAGCGCGTAGGACGCCGCCGGCGCGATGGCATCGAAAATGCCGAGCAGCGCGTGTGAGAAGCCTTCGCTGTCGCCGGCGATCAGCTCCGCGTAGTTGAAGTCGTCGCCGGTGTACATCTTGATGCGCTTGTCGAGGCGGCGGCGCATGTCGATCTCGCGCTGCTTGTCGAGCAGCGAGACCTTGACGCCGTCGACCTTGGCGGCATTGCCGTTGACGATGGCGACCGCAACGTCCATCGCCTTTTCGAGGTCCTTGGTGCCCCAATAGCCCGTCAAGGCGGGATCGAACATATCGCCGAGCCAATGGATGATCACGGGCTCGCGCACCTGCGAGAGCACGCGGTCATAGACTTTGGCGTAGTCGTCCGCGTTGCGACCGAGTTTGGCGAGAGCGCGCGACGCCATCAGGATGATGCGTCCGGCGACCTTTTCGACCGCCGAGATCTGTTCTTCATAGGCGCGGATCACGTCGTCGAGGCTCCTGGCGTCCTCGACCGCGAGATGGTCGGTGCCGGCGCCGGAGAACACCAGCGCATTGCGCCGCTTGGCGGCACCGACCGAGCGCGTGATCAGCTCCAGCGAGGTCGGCCAGTCTAGCCCCATGCCGCGCTGCGCGGTGTCCATGGCTTCGGCAACGCCGAGGCCGAGGTCCCAGACGTGCTCGCGAAAAGCGATGGTCTTGTCCCAGTCGATCGCGGCGGAGAGCCAGGGATCGTTATCCGCGAGGGGGTCGGCGACCATATGCACGGCCGAGAACGCGATGCGGTTCAGCGAGCCTTCGAGCTTTGCGGGGAACGTGCGCGACGCCGCGAGCCGGTAGGTCTCGATCGAGCGATCGGCCTTCGGCAGCTTGAGCGATAATGACGAGATCGGCATGACAGGCTTGTTCATGATTTTAGACCTTTCCCCGTCATTGCGAGGAGCGAAGCGACGAAGCAATCCAGACTGTTGCCGCGGAGGCATTCTGGATTGCTTCGCTTCGCTCGCAATGACGGCTCAACAAACATCGAGACTCAGACCTTGATCGGGGCGACGTCGATCCAGCGCCGCTCCTTCCAGCTCTTCAGCGCGCATTCGGCGAGCTGCACGCCCTTGACGCCTTCGAGCAGCGTGAACTTGTAGGGCGCATCCTCGTAGACGTGGCGGATGAACATCTCCCATTGTTCCCTAAAGCCGTTGTCGTAGGTGACGTTGTCAGGCAGCTTCTGCCAGTCGCCGTAAAAGTCGTGCAGCCGCTTCTCGTCGGGATTCCACACCGGCCTCGGGGTTGCCTGCCGCGCCTGGATCATGCAGTCGGAAAGGCCTGCGACCGCCGAGCCATGGGTGCCGTCGACCTGGAAGGTGACGAGATCGTCGCGATAGACGCGGGTGACCCAGGACATGTTGATATGCGCGATGACCCCGCCTTCGAGCTGAAAGGTGGCATAGGCGGAGTCGTCGGCGGTCGCCTTGTACTTCTTGCCCTGCTCGTCGAAACGCTCGGGAATGTCGGTATTGCCGATGCAGACCACGCTCTGGACGTTGCCGAACAGGTTGTCGAGCACGTAGCGCCAGTGGCAGACCATGTCGAGGATGATGCCGCCGCCGTCCTCGTCGCGGTAGTTCCAGGACGGCCGCTGCGCCTCCTGCCAGCCGCCTTCAAACACCCAATAGCCGAACTCGCCGCGCACCGAGAGGATGCGGCCAAAGAAGCCTGAATCGCGCAGGAAGGCGATCTTCTTCAGGCCGGGCAGAAACAGCTTGTCCTGCACCGTGCCGTGCTTGACGCCCTTGGCATTCGCAAGCTTGACGACTTCGAGCGCTTCTTCGAAGTTCGTCGCGATCGGCTTCTCGCAATAGACGTGCTTGCCGGCATTGATGGCCTGGGTCAGTAGACCAGGGCGGGCCTGCGTGGTCGCGGCGTCGAAGAACATGGTGTCGTTCTTGTCGGCGAGCGCGGCGTCGAGATCGGTGGTCCAGCGCGCGATGTTGTAGCGCTTGGCGAGCGCCTCGACCTTCTCGGCGCTGCGGCCGACCAGGATCGGATCGGGCATGACGCGGTCGCCGTTCTTCAGGCGGACGCCGCCCTGCTCCCGGATCGCGACGATCGAACGGATCAGATGCTGGTTGAGCCCCATGCGGCCGGTGACGCCGTTCATGATGAGGCCGAGGCGTTGCGTTGTCATGCCAATTGCTCCTGAATTGATCTTGGCTGTTCGAGCGGGCGCAATGCCGCCCAGTCCGGATGGACCGACGTCGCAAAGCCCGCAGCATGAAGCGATCCCGTCAGGAGATCGCCGTTGTGAATGGAGAGCCGGGCGCCCTGCCCGGCATCGACGTAGAGATCGGGATGCGCGGCCGCGAAGGCCTGCGCCTCAGCGGCGGGCGTGTCGCCAAAGCCGTCGACATAGTGATGGCCGTTGCGTTCGGCATGGGTGATGCCGAGAAAGGCGCCGAGGGCGAGATCCTGCTGCACGGCAAGGCCGGCCTGACAGGTCAGGTCCTCGCCGGTCACGAAGAACGTCTGGCCGCCTGCGCTCCATTTTGCCGCGCGCGTCGCATTGATGATGGACTTGTAGAGCCCCTTGCAGGATTTCGACGAGATGCCGCGATAGCGCAGCGCCCGCGCCGCCGGGAACGCATCATAGGAATCGTCGGCTTCATCGATGATGAAGCTACGCGCGGCGAGCGAGCCAAGCGGCGACTGCCTGGTGATGTCGCGTGGCATGGGCTGCTCCACATAGAGCAGACGCGACGCGATTGGTCGCAATGCAGGATCATGATCAAGCCGATCCATCAGCGCCTGCAGCGCGGCGAGATCGGCGTACTGTTCGTTCGCGTCGAGCGTCACCCTGGGGTCGCGTCCGAGCCTATCGAGCTCCTTGCCGATGCGCGCCAGCCGCGCCGCATCGGCAGCGGGATCGCCCGCCAGCTTCAGCTTGAAATAATTCG
Organism: Bradyrhizobium cosmicum; assembly: GCF_007290395.2. NCBI lineage: Bacteria > Pseudomonadati > Pseudomonadota > Alphaproteobacteria > Hyphomicrobiales > Nitrobacteraceae > Bradyrhizobium > Bradyrhizobium cosmicum. Next base: position 5,363,569 of record NZ_CP041656.2, read on the forward strand.
CACCGGCGTTCTCACGCGGATCCGCAACACCGCCCTCGCCTTCGACGGCATCGTCGAGGCCGACGGTATGCCTGACGGCAACGCGCGACAGCGGCTTGCGGCCCGAGAGGAACTGAACGACGTCTGCGTCCTTCAGGTCGGGCGAGAGCCGCGCATCGATGCCGGCGACATTCCCGGCCATGCCGTCGAAGAAGCTGGTCTCAGCGGCTCGCAGCAACGCGTCCAGGATCGCCTTGTCGATCTCGGCCGGACCGTAAGCCGCGGCAAGCGCCGGAATATTCTTCTTCGCGCAGGTCGCGACCTGAGCGCCGATACACGACGCATGCAGATCGAACGCCGTCAGGAAGCCGGTCCGCGCCAGATAAAGACCACGCGCGATCTCAAGCGACCGCCGCAACCCGTCGACCGTCTGCGCCGGCGATAGCTCCGGCCGCTTGTCGAACCATTTTGGGACCAGCAGCTCGGCGCTGGCGCCGACCGCGGTGCCCCTGCCCTCGACCTCGATCTCGACCCGCACGAACAGCTGCGGCGTCGCGTTGATAGTGATCGCGCCAAAGCGGAACGGCCGCGCGAACTGCACGGGGCGTTCGAAGAAGGCGATGTCTCGCAGCTTCAGGCGCACAGGCATGGTCCAGAGATGGTCGTCATGCCCGGGCTTGTCCCGGGCATCCACGTTCTTTGTCGCGCGAGGCAAGGCGTGGATGGCCGGGACAAGCCCGGCCATGACGCCTGGAAAATTGGAGCTGGCACCATCGTCCTAATCCAATGCCCCTTGCGAGAAGAAGTGCTTGCGGATGCGTTGCACGAGCTCGGTGAAGATGGGATCGGCCATCACGTCGAGCGAGCGCGGACGCGGCAGCGGCACGTCATAGATCGCGGCGATCGCGCCGGGGCGCTCGGTCATGACCAGCACGCGGTCGGCCAGAAATACGGCTTCAGGAATCGAATGCGTGATCAGGAGCACCGTCTTCTGCGTCTCGCGCTGGATCCGCATCAGTTCGACATTCATGCGTTCGCGTGTCAGTGCATCGAGCGCGCCGAACGGCTCGTCCATCAGCATGATCCTGGGATCGTGCACCAGCGCGCGGCAGATCGAGGCGCGCTGCTGCATGCCGCCGGAAAGCTGCCAGGGCAGCTTCTTCTCGAACCCTTCGAGGCCGACCAGCTTCAACAGCGCCTTGGCGCGATCGAGATATGTCTGCCGCGGCAGCCGCTTCATGTCGATCGGCAGCATCACGTTGGACAGGATGTTGCGCCACGGCAGCAGCAATGCATTCTGGAACACGATGCCGACATTGCCGTGCGGGGTCGTCACCTTCTCGCCCTCGACCACGATCTCGCCGGATGTCGGCGGCAGCAGCCCCGAGATCAGCTTGAGCAGCGTGGACTTGCCGCAGCCGCTTGGTCCGACCACGACGAAGAACTCGCCGTCGTTGATGTGGAAGTCGAGCGGACGCAGCGACGGTACGTCGCCATCGCGCGTCCGGTAGGTCTTGGAGACGCCTGACAGCTTGATGCCCGACGCGTCGTTGCCGGCCCGGTCGCTCACCAGTCTCAGATGCGCGGCCGGCTGCATGTCGATTGGTCTGGTCGCAGGGTTCATCGCAGCCCTCTCCCCCCGTCGTCCCTGCGAACGCAGGGACCCATACGCCGCGGCGGCACATTTGGGCCTGCGAGGAGAGACCTTCCGTGACAATCAAGGCCGGTGGCTATGGGTCCCTGCGTTCGCAGGGACGACAGCGGATATTTGTCGCTCACGAGCCACTCTTCGGCAGGTAGTCGTTGGTGTAGAACGCCTTCGGGTTGTCCTTGGCCTTGGCGTCCAGCCCGCCATATTCGACCATCAAATTGACGCTGTCGGTCATGTTCTGGTCGGTGACCTGGAACGGCCGCTTGCTCTTGGTCTCGGGCGTCCGGTAGAGCGGAATGGTCAGCTCGAAGCCCTGCGTCAGCGTGTCGATCTTGCCACCCTTGGGGTTGGCATCGAGAATCGACTGCGCGGCCGCCTTCGGCTCCTTCTCGGCGGCCTCGACGGCCTTGGTCGTCGCCGACATGAATCGGCGGACGAGGTCGGCATTGGCCTTCACGTAATCCGAGTTGGCGATGATGCCGGAGGAAACCATGTTGATGCCGTAGTCGGCGAACTTGATCGGGAACACGTCCTTGCCGGTGGCGTCCTTGATCTTCATCGACTGGTCCATGACGTAGCCGAGCAGCAGATCGGCCTGGCCGTTGATGACCGCGTTGAGCTTGGTCTGGCCGTCGCCGGCGACCGTCTGGAAATCGCTTTCCTTCAAGCCGGTCTTCTTCAGGAACAGAGGCCAGATCTGGGTCATGGAGTCGGCCGGCGTGATCGCCACCGTCTTGCCCTTGATGTCCTCGGGCTTCCGGATGTTCTTGTCGGCGAAGCCCATGGCGGACATCGGCGAGGTCTGCAGCAGCACGCCGGTCGCGACCACGGGCGCCCCCTTGATCGCCGCGCGCATCATGGTGGGAACGTCGACATAGCCGAAATCGGCGGTCTTGGCGGCGACGGCCTGCGTGGTCGCCGCCGAGCCGCGGCCTTCCTGGATCTCGAGGTCGATGCCTTCGGCGGCATAAATGCCTTTGGCCTTGCCGTAATAGAACGGCGCGTGCTCGCCATAGACGTACCAGTTCAACATCAGCACGACCTTGTCGGCGGCCTGCGCCGGCATAACCGCAAACACCATCAGTGCCGCTGAGACAGCTCCAATCAACCGCTTCATCGTTTCTCTCCCTTGCCCTTGTTGCGCCGGCCGTTGGTGGCCGTTCGTTAGTTAAGAGGCGAAAATCACGTCTTCGCGCTGGCTGACGTGCCAGGGAATGACCAGCTTCTCGATCCGGTCGACGATCCAGAACAGGATCACGCCGAGCAGCGCGAGGATCACCAGCGCCGCGAACATCGTCGGCAGGTCGAACGTGCCGATCGAGCGCTGCATCACATAGCCGATGCCGGAATTGGAGCCGACGAACTCGCCGACGACGGCGCCGACCACCGCGAGCGTCACCGACACCTTGAGGCCGGAGAAGATCGCCGGCAGCGCATGCGGCAGGTTCACCGCACAAAACACCTGGAAGCGGCTGCCCTGCATGGCGCGGGCAAGATCGACCATATCAGGATCGACCGATTTGAAGCCCTGCACGGCCGAGACCACCACCGGGAAGAAGCCAAGCAGGAACGCCGAGATCACTTTGGGAATGATGCCGAAGCCGAACCAAACCACGAACAGTGGCGCGATCGCGATCTTCGGCACGGACTGCGAGAATACCAGCAGCGGATAGACGTAACTCTCCACCGTCCGCGAGCCCGCAATCAGCATCGCCACGGGAATGCCGAACAGGGCCGACAGCAGGAAGCCGCAGACGGTCGCATAGGTGGTCGGCCAGGACTGGCGCAGGAGCTCCGGCCATTCGGTGCGGAGCACGGCAACCACGTCGCCCGGCGCCGGGATCTGATAGGCGGGAATCCTGAACACGCGGATCGCGAGATCCCAGGCCACGACGATGAAGACCAGAAACAAGAACGGCCGGATCCAGGCCGCATTCAGCATCTTGGATACCGCGCCTTGCGGCTTCACTTCAGCCACGTCTCACTCCCGGCATTCTTGTTCTTCGGGAGAGAAATTAACCCGTTGGATAAATACTGTCCAGAGCTTTCCCTGTGACGTTTTGTGCTCCCAGCAGACCCCGTCATCCTGAGGTGCGAGCGCAGCGAGCCTCGAAGGATGAACGGCCGGATATAGCGGGGCCGTCGCCCTTCGAGGCCTCCGCTACGCTCCGGCGCCTCAGGGTGACGGTTAAATGGTTGAGCACACGGCAAGATCCTCGTCATTGCGAGCGCAGCGAAGCAATCCAGAGTCTTTCCGCAGAAACAGCCTAGATTGCTTCGCTACGCTCGCAATGACGGAGCAAGATGAGAGATCATCGGCCCCAATCCCGGATTGCGCTGCGCTCCATCCGGGCTACGGACTACACCGTCTGCGCCACCGCGGCTCGCGGCTTCGGCGCCTTTGCGATCTCCAGCAGCTCCGACGACCGCCCCGTCAGCGCGGCCAGCACCAGGCCGGCCATGTGCGCCAGACGCTCGTCCTTGGCTTTCTTGTCCAGGAGGTCGCGACCGAAGATCACGCTGAGCGTGGCCGAGTTGGAGAGATAGAAAAAGCTGAGCGCCGCGATCGAGATGTAGAGCTGCACCGGATCGACTGCGACCTGGAAGTCGCCGCTGTCAACGCCGCGCCGCACCACGGTGCGGATCATCTCGACGAAGGGCGAGTGCATCGACTTGACCTTGGTCGATTTCTTCAGGTGCTTTGCGCGCGCGAGGTTCTCGGTCTGGAGCAGCGACAGGAATTCCGGGTTGCGCAGGAAGTAGCCCCAGGTGAATTCGATCAGCCGCCGGATCGCCTCGGGCGGATCGAGATGCTCGAGATCGAGCCCCCGCTCCTCGCTGCGGATCTTGTCATAGGCGCCTTCGAGCACCGCGAGATAGAGCTCGTCCTTGTTGCCGACGTGATAATACAGCATGCGCTTGTTGGCGCCGGCCTTGGCGGCGATACGATCGACCCGCGCACCGGCGAGCCCGTGGGTCGAAAACTCCTGCTTGGCGGCTTCGAGAATCCGCAGCCGCATCCCCTCGGGGTCACGCTGCCATTTCAGAGTTCGCTTTGCCGTTGCCTTCGCCAATCGGATGCTCGCTGGAGTGCTGGTAACCCGCGTGTATCACGCAAGCGCTGTCATTGCGAGGAGCCCTTGCGACGAAGCAATCCAGACTGCCACCGCGGAAAGACTCTGGATTGCTTCGCTGCGCTCGCAATGACGGGTGGAGGGACCTGCCTTCACTCCACCGGCTTCGGCGAGCGCTCCAGCAGCACGGTCTGGATGCCGCAGGTGCCGCTCCGCACCGTCATGATCCGCGTGCCCGGCTTGCGGCCGTTGCGCACTTCGGTGACGTCGAGGCCGGCGGCGATCAGGCGGGCACGGGTGGCGTCGATGTCGGCGACGCGCCAGCTCAGGCCCCATAGACGGTCGTGCGCGGCATCGCCACCCGCCACGGGGCGGCGCACCACCTCAACAATGAGGTCGCCGCAGCGGAAGAACATCAGCTGGCCCCAGTCGTGGTGGGAGCGGTCGAGCGCGAGATCGAGCCCGAGCCGCGCGCCATAGAGCGCGGCGGCGCGATCGGAATCCTCGGTGGTGATCACGACGTGATCGAGCGCGTCGATCGGCGCGATGTCGGTCACGGCCGACTTGGGGCGCTCGTCGGCAAGTTCGAGGAAGAACATGCGCACGCCCCGCGTCAGTTCGGTGGCAGCACGCGTGCGCTTCCAGTGGAGCACCGCGCCGGATTCGGCATCGCTGCTTTCGACCTCGGTGACCGGATCCGGCTTCAAAGCCACCCGGTCCAGCCGCCGGTGCATCTTGCCCATGTCTGCGACGCGAAAACAAAGGCTCGCGAGCACGCCCTCCTGGTCGTCGAGCAGCGCGCGCATGCGGTCGGCGACCACGTTGAAGCCGCTCGGCGCCATCAACTCGATCGTCATGTTATCCAGGGTGAACAGCACGCGGTCGGCGCCCTCGCCGGAATTCTGCCATGCGGGCGCACGCCCAAGCAGCGTCTGATAGGCCGCCCTGGCCGCACCGATATCCCTGACCAGAGCGACGACGTGATCGAGGCCGGTGATCATGTTCCCTCCCGTACAACAGGGCGGGAACCGAGACGCCCTGGAAAAGTCCTTGGGGGTCTTCGGCTCGGCCCTGGCAATGCTGCCCTGCCACGGTCGTATTCCGGCGCCAAGCCTACCTCAAGCGCCTATCGTCATGGGATCGCGAATATTTTTGGCGTTCCTCCTGCCGAAGCGGTGCTAAGGTAAGCCGCCGGCCGGGACCACCCAGCGCATCACGGACAACCAATGCAGGCCCTCTTTATCGGACAGACCTATATCGACGTCGTCTTCATCACCGACCATATGCCGACCGGCGACGAGAAGCACGTGGCGACCGACTACGCGGTCTCTTTCGGAGGCAATGCAGTCACGGCGGCGTTCTGCTGCGCCAAGCTCGGCATCGTGCCCGATCTGATCGCCACCGCGGCCAATGACTGGCTCGGCCGCATGTTCATGGACATGTGCGCGAAGTACGGAATCTCGCTGCATGGGCGGAAGGTGAACCAATCCTCGCTGTCCTTCATTATGCCCAAGGACGGCAAGCGGGCCATCGTGCGCTGCCGCGACGACGATCACATCCACCCCTTCCCGATGCTCAATCTCGGCGGCTGCCGCGTGCTGCATGTCGACGGCCATCAGCCGGATGCCGCGCTCCACTACGCGAAAGTCTGCCGCGAGGCCGGTATCCTGACCTCGCTCGACGGCGGCGGCCTGCGCACCAACACGCATGAGCTGCTTGAATATATCGACGTCGCCATCGTTGCCGAGCGCCTGTGCGAGCAGATGGACCTGACGCCGGAGAAGATGCTGGATTACCTCAAGGGACGCGGCTGCAAGATCGGCGGCGTCACCATGGGCGAGAAGGGCCTGCTCTGGTATAACGAAGCCGGCGCGGTCGAGATCATGCCGGCGATGCCGATCCCGCGCGAGCGTGTGATCGACACCAACGGCGCCGGCGACGTCTTCCACGGCGCCTATGTCTATTCCTATCTCGCCCATCCCGGCAAAAGCTGGCGCGAGCATTTCGATTTTGCCCGCGCGGCCTCGACCTTCAAGATCCAGCGCCTAGGCAACGAGGCCGGCCTGCCGACCCTTGTGGACATCGCCAAAGTCAGGCACGAGTTCGAAGTCAGGGTCTAGGCTTCGCAAGGGTGAGTCATGGGGCGCGTCTTCGTCGCCGGCAGCATCAACATGGATGTGGTGGCGACCGCCGATCGCCACCCGAAAGTCGGCGAGACCGTCGCCGGCAAGCAGGTGCTGTATTTTCCGGGCGGCAAGGGTGCCAACCAGGCCGTGGCGGCGTCGCGGCTCGGCGCGCAGACCACGCTGATCGGCCGGCTGGGCAAGGATTCCTTCGGCGCTGAACTGAAAGCCTTCCTCGCCGATCAGGGCATCGATCTCGGCTATCTCCAGGAGACGGCCGAGGCGCATACCGGGACCGCCATCATCACGGTGGCGGCCTCCGACAACACCATCGTCGTCATTCCCGGCAGCAATGCGCTGGTTGCCGCCGACGACGTCCGTGTCGTCCCGCTGCTGAAGGGCGACGTCGCGGTCAGCCAGTTCGAAATTCCGCTGCCGACGATTGCCGCGTTCTTCCAGCGCGCGCGCGAGGCCGGCGCCACGACGGTGCTCAACCCGGCGCCGGCGCAGACGATGTCGCGCGAGTTGCTCGCGCTCGTCGACGTCCTCGTGCTGAACGAGACCGAACTCGGCTTCCTCGCCGGTGTGGAGCTTTCGGAGGACGATAGCGCTGCGCGCATCATCGAGGTGGCGCGACAGCTTCAGGCGCGCGCGGACCAGACCATTTGCGTCACGCTCGGCAAGCGCGGGGTGCTGGCGCTGGCTGCCAGCGAGGGATTTGCCGTGCCCGGCCGTGCGGTTAAGGCGGTCGATACCACAGGCGCCGGCGATTGCTTCGTCGGCGCGCTCGCGGCGCAGCTGGCAGACGGAGTTGCCTTGCGCGCCGCCCTCGCCTTCGCCAATGCCGCCGCCTCGATCTCGGTGCAGCGCATGGGCGCCGGGCCGTCGATGCCGACGGCCGCGGAGGTGGCGGCGGTTCTCAACGCAGGCTGATCACGCCAGCGCGCTCTTCAGGTCGAAGCTTTCGTCCGCGGCATGCTCTGGCGTGATCGAGCGGTCCATGGCCTGCAACCGGCGGCCGAACATGTGATCGCCGGCGCGGTTGACGGACTCGATGCCGAGTAGCTTCTCGCCCTTGTAGCAGAACGCCGAGAACGCCTTGTTCGCGGGATTTCCGCGCAGCACGACGCGGTCGTAGCCGGTGGTGAGGCCGGCCATCTGGAGCTTGTCATCGCCCTGATCGCTCCAGAACCAGGGATGGCCGTCATAGGGCTTCTTGTCGCCGGTCAGCCGCGCAGCCACGCAGCGGGCGTGGTCGGTGGCGTTCTGCACCGATTCCAGCCGCAGCGATCCGCCGAAGCGCGGGCTGGCGAACAGCGCGCAATCGCCGATCGCGGAAATATTGGGATCAGAGGTCGCAAGATATTCGTCGACGATGATGCCGGCCGCGACGGCAAGCCCCGCCTCGGCCGCAAGCTCGATGTTCGGCAGCACGCCGACGCCGACCACGACGAGGTCGGCGGGCAGATGCCGGCCGTCGCTCAGGGAGACACCGGTCACCTTGCCGTCCGCAGCCTCGATGGACGTTGCCTGCACGCCGAGGTGGATGCGGATGCCGGCGTCCCGATGCCGTTGCTGGAAGTATTCCGAGACCTCCGCCGTCACCGCGCGCGCCATCACGCGCGGGGCGAGCTCGAGCACGTCGACCTCGAGCCCCTTGATGCGCGCGGTGGCCGCGAATTCGAGGCCGATGAAACCGGCGCCGATCACCACCACCCGTGTCTTCGACGGCATGATCTGGCGCAGCGCCTCGCTCTCGTCGAGGATGCGGAGGTATTTCACGTCGGGCAGGTTGGCGTTGGGCAGGTCGAGCAGCCGGTTGCGCGCGCCCGTCGCCAGGATCAGGTGGCCGTAAGGCAGCTGATCGCCCGAGGCGAGCAGCACCTTGCGGCCCGCACGGTCGATCGACACGGCGCGGCCCGCAATCAGCTCGATCTTCTGGTCGTGGTAGAATTTCTCCGGCCGGAACATCAGGCTCTCCGGCCCTGCGGAGCCCTTGATATAAGCCTTGGACAGCGGCGGCCGCTGATAGGGCAGATGCGCTTCGTCATTGATCAGGCAGATGCGCTCCGAAAAACCCGCCTGGCGCAGCGATGCGGCGACCTGGTAGCCACCATGGCCGGCACCGACAATGATCACCGGACCGCCCGTCATCGGACAGCCCATTTCCGCAAGACACGAGCGTAACCCATGTCGTCTCCTCTCGTACTGATTTCGGCTTGCTTGCCCAGGAGGAGCCGGCGCTCGTGTCCGTCCCTTGGCGAAGGCGCGCTATTTGAACCCATCGTTCCGCCCTGCGCAAGAGTGGTGCACGGGGCACCGGCGGCCGGGGCACTGGCGGCCGGGGATTGTCACCCCTCGCCATCTGCGATTTAGTTGCAGCAACGACCTCATGCCGGGGATTCCAGAATGCCTGCTCCCGTTTCCCAACCCGATGATCCCGCCCTGCTGCGGATCGACGGCCCGATCGCGACCATCACCCTCAACCGCCCCGCTGCGTTCAACTCGGTCAACCTGGCCATCGCGCAGAAGCTCGAGCAGCTCGCGACCTATGTCGAGAGCGACGACGCCATAAGGGTCGTGGTGATCGAGGGCGAGGGTCGCGCCTTCTCGGCCGGCGGCGATCTGCAGACGATCGGCGCTGCGGCGGAAGCCAATACAGTGACGCCGGTCGTCGGCGAGCTCCTCAAGCACTACCACGCCTTCATCGAGATCATCCGGCGCATGCCAAAACTGTCGCTCTCCAGCGTGCACGGTTCGGCCGCCGGCGCCGGCATGGGCCTCGCCTTCGTCACCGATCTCTGCATCGCCGCGGAGGATGCCAAATTCACGCCCGCCTATGCCAAGATCGGCGTGTCGCCGGATGGCGGCTCCACGGTCGGCATCGTCGGCACGGTCGGCTCCCGCCGCGCGCTGCAGATCTTCCTGGCCGAGGACAATTTCACCGCGCAGCAGGCCCATGAATGGGGCCTCGTCGCCAAGATCGTCCCGGCGACGGAGCTGAAGGCCGCGACACGGCAGCTGGCCGAGCGGCTGGCGCAGAACCCGCCGGCCGCCATCGCCGGCACCAAGTCGCTGGTTTATGCGGCCGCCACCACGCCGGTGAAGCAGCAGCTCGACGCCGAAGAACACAAGATCATCATGGCGATGAACACGGAAGAGTTTCGCACAGCCGTGAAGAAGTTCACGAGCAAGGGCAAGTGAGCGCGCTCACACCGTCGCGCTCGTTCTGCGGTCTGCGCCATGGAGCGACCGACTGGAATCGCGAAGGACGTTTCCAGGGCCGGACCGACAATCCGCTGAACGCGGACGGCCTGCGGCAAGCGCACGAGGCCGCGGATATGCTGCGCGATACCGGCATCAGCCGAATCGTCGCAAGCCCGCTGGTGCGCGCGGCGCGAACCGCCGAGATCATCGCGGACGCGATCGCGGTGCCGCTCACGATCGACGAGCGCATCATCGAGTTCGATTTCGGCAGCTTCGAGGGCCTCCCCGTCCGCGACCTCATGATCCAGCACGGCGTCAAATCGGCGACCGGCCTCGTCTCGATCCTGCCCGCCGACGGCGAGAGCTGGGACGCCATGACCGAGCGGTCGCTGGCTTGCGTCTCCAACTGGCTCGACCGTCATCCTGACGACGACTTCCTGTTCGTCTGCCACGACGCCGTGATGCAGGGGATGGCGAACGCGCTGTGCGGCAGCTATTTCAAGAACAGCCACGGCACTCCGTTTCGCTACACCCGCGAAGATGCGCAATGGCGCGTCGAGCAGCTTGTCACTTGAGAAGATCACTCGATCAAGATTACTTAGGACAGATGTAGCCCGTTCCCGCCGGCGACTTGAAGCAACCGACCGATTCCGGCAGCACTTTCTGCGGCAGCCACAGCACCACGCTCGGGAAGTAGATCGCAAACGCGATCGTCCCAAGGAATACCAGATAGATCGGCAACGCCGCGCGTAGCGCCTTGGCAAAACTGACGCCGACGAATTTCGACGCCATCAGCAGCACCAGGCCGTAAGGCGGCGTGATCAGGCCGAAGGCGAGCGTCGCGATCAGCACGACGCCCATGTGCACGGCGTTGATGTCCCCGGCCTCGGTGAGCGTATTCACCAGCGGCATGAAGATGATGATGGTCGGCACCGGCTCGATGAAATCGCCGACCACGGTGAACAGCAGCACCATCAGCAGCATGATCAGATGCGGATCGTTGCCGGCCATCGAAGTGATCACATCGGCGATGTAACTGGCGCCGCGCAAATAGGCGAGCATCCAGCCGAACGCATTGGCGGCGCCAATCGTGATCAGGGGCAGCGAGAAGATCAGGCCCGCGAGGCAGAAGTCGTAAGGGATTTTCCTGATATGCCCGCGATTGAGCGCGGGGATCACCACCAGGATGATCCAGACCACGGCGACGACGCCGGCTTCCGTCGGCGTGAACCAGCCGGTGAGAATGCCGCCCAGCAGGATCACCGGGATCATCAGCGGCAAAGCCGCATCGCCCGCGGCGAACACCACCTGCCGCAGCGGCGCGCGCGGCTTGCGCAGGCCGGAGGGGCCGAAGAAGTAGCAGTAGATCATCAGCCCGAAGCCGATCATCAGGCCCGGCACCACGCCTGCCATGAACAGGCCCGCAATCGAGACGTTGCCGACCGCGCCATAGACCACCGCGGTGATGCTGGGCGGCACCAGCGCCGCAATCGTGGAGGCGGATGCAATGATGGCGGCGATGAAGGCGGGCTCGTAACCCTCGCGCTTCATCGGACCACCGAGGGCGCGGCTCATCACCGCGACATCGGCCGTGGTCGAGCCCGACATTTCGGAGAAAAACATGCTGAAGACGACCACGACCTGCGACAGCCCGCCCCTGATATGCCCAACCAGCGACACCGACAAATTGGCTATTCGCACCACCACATTGGCCGAGCTCATGAGCTCGCCGACCAGCAGAAAGAACGGGATCGCCAGCAGCGCCTCGGAATCGACGCCGTCAAAAATCTTCTGGATGATCGCAGCGAGCGAGACGTCCGAGAGGATCGCGCCGATGAAGACACCGGCCATCAGCGAGAAGGGCACGGGCACCCCGAGATAGCCGAACGACAGGAAGCAGATCGTCATCAAGGTCAGAACGACGGGTGCGCTCACGGCTGTGCCCTCATCTGTGCATCGGTGACGTCTGGCGCTCCATCCTCCTCGGGAGGCTCGGGATGGTCAAAACCGTTGCGCAGGCCGTTGATCAGCTGCTCGATCGTGAACAGGCCGATCAGCACGCCTGACAACGGGATGATCGCATAGAGCGAGGCGATCGGCGTGCCCGACGGCAGCCGGAAGCTACCGAAGCCACGGAGATAGTTCTGATAGCCATACCAGATCAGGCAAAACGCGACGCCGAGCACGACGAGGCGGATGATCACCTCGACGATCAGCCGCGGCGTGCCATGCATCGCCTCGGAGATCGCGGTGAGGTAGAGATGGTCGTTGCGCCGGGTTGCAGCCGCCGTCCCGACGAAGATCGCATAGATGAACAGCGTCGAAGTGACTTCCTGAAGCCATAGCCAGGGATGGCCGATGGTGCGGGTGACGATGTCCGCCGTCACCGACAGCGAGAAGCCGAAGCAGAGCAGGCCGCACAGGATCATCAGCGCAAGCTCGAGCCAGTCGAGCCAGCGCCATTTCAGGTGTCGCTGGCGCGTCAGAACCAGTTTTTCGGCGATGGGCATTTAGTCCCCCGTCGTCCCGCCTCGTAGCGGGGTGAGCTCAAATGGAATATGACTGCGAGTTGTCTTCACCTCTCCCGCTTGCGGGAGAGGTCGCGCCGCAGGCGCGGGTGAGGGTTCTCTCCTCTTTGGGAGTCTCTCCGTGGACACCCTCTCCCCAGCCCTCTCCCGCAAGCGGGAGAGGGAGCGCACCGTCAGTTCACCGACCGGATCAGGTTCTTGACCTTCTCGGCGTGCGGGCCGAGCTCCTTGGCGAGCTTGTCGAGATAGGGGTCGGCAATCCCCGTAAAACTCTTCTTGTCGACGTCCGTGACGACCTTGACGCCCATTTTCTTCAGCTTCTCGGCCGCGGTGCGCTCAAGGTCGAACGCCTTCGCCGGCTCCTTGGTGCTGATCTCGTTGGCCGCCGTCTGCACCCACCCCTTCTGCTCCGCCGACAGGCTCTGCCAGAGCTTGTCGGAGATGAAGACCAGCGCGTTGTTGGCCTCGTGCTCGGTGATGTTGAGGACCGGGGCGACCTCGTAGTGCTTGTTGACGAGGTAGACGTTGATGCTGTTCTCGGCGACGTCTACCACGCCGGTCTGCAGGCTCGTGTAGACGCTGCCGAACGGCATGTGCACGGTCTGAGCGCCATAGGCCGGGAACATAGTGTCCTCGGTCGCGGTGGCCTGCACGCGGATCTTCAGGCCCTTGATATCAGCCACATTGTGGATCTCGCGCTTGGAGTACATGTGGCGCACGCCCTGCGAGCCCGTCGCGATCACGTGCAGGCCCTGCGTGGTCTCGTCGATCATGGTCTTGAGCGCCTCGAACACTTTCGGATCGGCCAGCCCCTTGATGACGTGGTTCTCGTCACGGAACAGGAAGTGCAGCGACATCACGCCGGCCTGCGGCGAGATGGTCGCGGTGTTGGCCGAGGAGATGATCGCGAATTCGATGTCTCCGGCCTTCACGAGCTGCAGCAATTGCGGCTCCTGGCCGAGCTGCGCGCCGGGATACTGGTCGATGATCATGGTGCCTTTGCTCAGTTCCTTGAGCTTGTCGGCAAAGAGGTCGCCCGCGATGGAATAGCCGGTGTTGCGCGGCTGGTCGTAGGCGAAGCGATAATGCTTCACCTCCTGCGCCCCGGCTCCGGTGACGAAAAGCATGGCGGCGGCAGCCACCAATCCACTCATGGATCGCGCAATCATCGTTTCCCCCTGTTTTATCGCCCGCCGCTTGTGCGGTCTGGGCGCTCGTCGTTTGTCAGCCTGTCTCGGTCTTCTTCCCAGTCCTCTGCATGAAATCGAAATCGCAGCCCTCGTCGGCCTGCATGATGGTCTCGTTGAACAGCCAGGCGTAGCCGCGCCGCGCCTCGTCGGGCGCGGCGGCCGGCTTCAAGGCGGCACGACGCCGTTCGAGCTCGGCGGCATCGACCAGCAGCTCAATGCTGCGCCTGGCAACATCCAGACTGATCATGTCGCCGTTCTTCACCAGCGCCAGCGGCCCGCCGACGGCGGATTCCGGGGTGATGTGCAAAACGATAGTGCCGAACGCGGTGCCGCTCATGCGCGCGTCGGAAATGCGCACCATGTCCTTGGTGCCGCCGCGCGCGAGCTTCTTCGGGATCGGCAGATAGCCCGCCTCCGGCATGCCGGGCGCACCCTTGGGGCCGGCATTGCGCAGCACCAGCACGTCGTCGGCGGTAACGTCGAGATCGGGATCGTCAACGCGCAGCGTCATGTCCTCGACGGATTCGAACACCACGGCCCGCCCGGTATGCTTCAGCAGCTTCGGGCTCGCGGCGGATTGCTTGATGACGGCACCGCGCGGCGCGAGGTTGCCGTGCAGGACGGCAAGGCCGCCTTCCTTCTTGATGGGATTGTCGCGCGACCGGATCACGTCCTGGCCGGGCACGTCTTCCGCATTGGCGACAACATCGCGCAGGGTCTGGCCTGAAATGGTTTTCGTATCGAGATCGACGAGGTCGCCGAGCTGCGCCAGCAGTTTCGGCACGCCGCCGGCGTGATGGAAATGCTCCATGTAGTGCTCGCCCGACGGCTTCAGATCGATCAGCACCGGCACCTCGCGGCCGATCTGGTCGAACACTTCGAGATCGAGCCGGTGCGGCGAGCGATGCGCCATCGCCGTCAGATGGATCAAGCCGTTGGTCGAGCCACCGATCGCCTGCAGCACGACCTGCGCGTTCTTGAACGAGGCCGGCGTCAGCATCTCACTCGGCTTCGGCCCCTTGGTCTTTGCCATCTCGGCCGCGACCCGGCCACTGGCCTCGGCCAGACGGAAGCGTTCGGCATGCGGCGCCGGAATCGTCGCGCTCATCGGCAGCGACAGGCCCATGGCCTCGATCATGCAGGCCATGGTCGAGGCCGTGCCCATCACCATGCAGGTGCCGACCGATGGCGCGAGGCGGCCGTTAACCGCCTCGATCTCGACATCGTCCATCTCGCCGGCGCGATACTTACCCCAGAGACGACGGCAATCGGTGCAGGCGCCCAGCACCTCGCCCTTGTGATGGCCGACCACCATGGGTCCCACGGGGATGACCACGGTCGGCAAATCGGCGCTGATCGCGGCCATGACTTGCGCGGGAAGTGTCTTGTCGCAGCCGCCTATCACGATCACCGAATCCATCGGCTGCGCCCGGATCATCTCCTCGGTGTCCATCGCCATCAGATTGCGCAGATACATCGAGGTCGGATGCGCAAAGCTCTCGGCGATCGAGATGGTCGGGAATACGAACGGCATCGCGCCCGACAGCATCACGCCGCGTTTGGCGGCTTCGATGATCTGGGGAACGTTGCCGTGGCAGGGATTGTAGTCGCTATAGGTGTTGGTGATGCCAACGATCGGGCGCTCCAGCGCGTCGTCGGAATAGCCCATGGCCTTGATGAACGCCTTGCGCAGGAACAGCGAGAAGCCGGCATCGCCATAGCTCGTCAGACCCTTGCGCAAACCACTCGTCATCATGCCACTCCTTGCCTTGCCATTGTGGTACAGCCTGTCCCTCGATTGTCAATAAGATTGGCCCATATTGTCGCAGTTCGGCCTTCTGACGCCGCTCACGACACGTATTATTGACAATCTGCCCCTTCCCTGCTCCACAGGACGGACCGGCCAAAGCCGGAGGCTGAGGGCATGTCCGACATTCGCACCGCTGAGGCAATGCCGGTCCGGCGCGATGATCCGGACGACGTCGTTGCGCGGCTGGAAGAAGACATCATCTTCGGCCGCCTCGCGCCGGGCGCGCGCCTGACCGAGGACGCGCTGATGTCGGCCTACGGCACCTCGCGGCATTTCGTGCGGCAGGCGCTGGTGGACGCCGAGCGCCGCGGCATTGTCCGCCGCGAGAAGAACGTCGGCGCAACAGTGCGGTTCTATTCGGCCGAGGAGGTCCGGCAGATCTACGAGGTCCGCGAGATGTTGACCCGGCAGGCCGCGCTGATGATTCCCCTGCCCGCGCCGCAGGCCCTGATCGACGAGCTGACAGCCCTGCAATCGCAGTATTGCGCGAAGGCGGATGTGCGAGACCTGCGCGGCATTCACGAGACCAACGACGCCTTCCACGTCGCGCTGTTCGCCGCCTGCGGCAATCCCTATCTGGTGCGCTCGCTGCAGGACTACATGAACCTGACGCTGCCGATGCGCGCCAAGAACCTCGCCGACCGCGACGGCCTCGCGCAGTCGCGCCGACAGCACGAGTTGATGATCGAGCTGTTGAAGGGCCGCGACAGCTGGGCGCTGGCGCAGTTGTGTGTGGATCACATGCAGTTCAGCAAGAAGGACTATCTGGCGCGGATTGCGAGTGATGAGGCGGAGCGCCAGTCAGTCCCTTAGACCCGCCGGCGCGGCGCGAGCGAACACCTGCCGTTCCAGCCGCCAGCCCCTCGGTAGAAGCGTGGCCATTTGTTCGGCATCGGCATCCGCGACATTAGAACGCAACTAAGAATGACTAGCAACAATTGCAGCCTATGAAGTTCCATGGGATCATTTTGCGAATGACTTGCAATCGCACTCTAGTCCCCCGTCTTCAGAAGGTGTCTGGATTCTCGTGCTCATGGATTTGTTCGCGTCCGGAAAATGGCGCTTCTCGCGCGCCGCGGCGGCGGTAACGATCGCGGCCGGTCATTTGGCGGGCTGCATCTCGGCCTTCGCCGGCGATAAGCCAGGTGGGCCGGCATACGCTCCCTCCCGGACCGTGTTGAGCCCCGGCATCTCCAAGCCACCACTTGGGCTGCCGGCAGATCACGCGGACATCGACACAGAGCACATTTTTGGTTTCAGCATGGGCTCCGACATCGGCAAGCCTGGCGAAATCGAGGTCGAGTTCGAGAATGTTGGCGCGTTCGGCAAGCGCTCCGGCAGCTACGCAGCCTTGGCCAATCTCAACCAGGTCAAATACACGGTCTCGGACAATTTCCGGATCGCGCCTGGATTTTCGTTGAGCGGACAGCGCATTCGAGGCGTCCCCGGACTTGCGGATCATCAGGACGTCGCGTTCAGCGGTGCTGCACTTGAATTGCGCTACAAGCTGGTTGATCGCGCCGTCGCACCGTTCGGGCTGACCCTCCACGCACAGCCCGGCTGGAGCCGGATCGACGACGCCAGTGGGATTCCTATCGCGCAATATGGCGCAGAGTTTGCCGCGTTGTTCGATCGCGAGTTGATCAAGGACAGGCTGTTTGCGGCCTTCAACGTCTGGTACGGGACCGGCGGAACGCGCGAGATCGCGACCGATCTGTGGCGACACGATTCCGAGATGCAGTTGCAGGCAGCGCTCTCATACGCCGTCCGGCCCGAGCTCGTGTTCGGCCTCGGCGTTCGCTACGCGCGGGCCTATGACGGTGGCGCACTCAACCGCTTTGCAGGCGACGCAATCTTCGCCGGACCAACCTTCTCTTACACCATCTCAAAAGAGATCGGCATCTCCGGCACCTGGCAGATGCAGGTTGCGGGCAGCGCCCTTGGAGACAACCGCAGCCTCAACCTCGACCAGTTCGAACGCCACCAGGCTCTGCTGCGCCTCAACCTGCATTTTTGATTCCGAGGCATGCCACGCGCTTGTCCGGAAGATAACGCCCCACCTCGGCAATCCCCGGGGAACCTATCGGCCGCTTGGTACTTGGTCCTGAACCAATCCCCCATCGTAGGAGCTGCCATGATTTGCCGTTTTGTCGGAGCTGCCGCTATTGCTGTCGCCGTTATGCTTCCCGTGGCGTCCCAGGCCCAGGGCGTCCCCGGAGGTGTCGAACGCGGTGCGCGGGATGGTGAGCGAGCGGCAGGCCCGGTCGGTGCTGTTGTCGGTGGCGTCGTCGGAGGCGTCGTTGGCGGCGTAGCGGGAGTCCTTGGTGTCGACCAGCGTCCTCGCTTCCACTCCTACGTCGTCGAACAACGACGCCCCTCATATCAGTATCGCGAGGATGTGAGAGTTGGAGCCGTTCTTCCAGAGGAAGGCGTGACCTATTACGAGGTGCCGCCGGAGTACGGCGCCCGTGAGTATCGTTACACGGTGGTCAACGGGCGCACCGTGCTCGTCGAGCCGCGAACCCACCGGATCGTCGAGATCGTCGAATAACAAACAAGGGCCGTCTTTCCAGACGGCCCTTTCGTTTGCCAGGACCTAGCGAGCCTTAGCGCTTATTCCAGTCGATGATCCGGCTCGCGTCACCGTCGAACTCGTTGCTGCAGAACGCGCCGCCCTGGTAGTGATCGCCGATCGGATCCGGCTTCAGCTTGGCCTGCTCGGCCATCGCGTGCGCCACGTGATCCTCGGAGCGCCCCGTCGGGCGATAGCCGAACGCGTAGGCGCGGTGGTTGTCCCACCAGGCGCGCTCGTTCAGCGACACGCCGTAGAACACCTCGAAATGGATGTCGGGATGCTCGAGCCCGATCTGGCAGAGCTGCACCAGATCTTCCGGCTTCAGCCACATCGCGATGCGGCGGTGATCGAGCGGCCGCTCGTCGCAATTGCCGATGCGGATGCAGGTGACCTTAAGCCCGTGCTTGTCGGCATAGAGCGAACCGACCGCTTCGCCGAACACCTTGCTGACGCCGTAGCGCCCATCGGGGCGCACGGTGACGTCGGTACCGATCTTGTGGTGGCGCGGATAGAAGCCGACGACGTGATTGGACGAGGCGAACACCACGCGCTTGACGCCCTTGCGGTACGCGGCCTCGAACAGATTGTAGCCGCCGATGATGTTGGCCTGGAGGATGTCGTCCCACGGGCCTTCGACCGAATAGCCGCCGAAATGGAGGATGCCGTCGACGCCCTCGCAAAGTGCCTCGACCTGCGCGAGGTCGGACAGGTCCGCGGCCTTGAACTGCTCTTTAGGGCCGAGGTCCTTGGGCTCGCGGATGTCGGAGAGGAGCAGGTCGGGATAGATCGGCGGCAGCAATTTGCGCAGGCGCGTTCCGATTCCGCCCGAAGCTCCCGTCATCAAGATGCGCGGCATGTCTTCCCTCGTCGCTGGTGACCGATTTGCCGTCACGTGTCTCTAATGATAGCAGCATTGTCCAGAGGGAACGAAACGAGAGAACCGACATGAATGAGGCATCGTCCCACACCCAGGAGCGGTCAGGCTGGAGGCCGGCGAGCTACTATCCCGATCCAGCCATTCACGCGCTCGATCCCCGCTTCGAAAAATACTGGTTGAAACTGTCGGCGGTGGAGCGACTGACCACCGGCCTGCGCTGGGCCGAAGGGCCAGTATGGTTCGGCGACGGGCGCTATCTCTTGTGCAGCGACATCCCCAACCAGCGCATCCTCAAATGGGAGGAGGAGACCGGCACGGTGTCGGTGTTCCGCAAGCCCTCCAATTTCGCCAATGGCAACACGCGCGACCGGCAGGGCCGGCTCGTCACCTGCGAGCACGGCGGGCGCCGCGTGACCCGCACCGAATATGACGGCAGCATCACCGTGCTGATGGACTCCTTTGGCGGCAAGAAGCTCAACTCACCGAATGACGTCGTGGTGAAATCCGACGGCACGATCTGGTTCACCGATCCGACCTTTGGCCTGCTCGGCAATTACGAGGGCTACAAGGCCGAACCCGAGATCGACGCAAATGTCTACCGGTTCGATCCCGCGACCGGCAAGGCGAGCATCGTCGCCGAAGGCGTGCTCGGTCCGAACGGGCTGTGCTTCTCGCCCGATGAAAAAATTCTGTACGTCGTGGAATCCCGCGGCGTGCCCAACCGGAAAATCCTCGCCTATGACGTCTCGGCGGACGGCACTGCGATTTCGAACAAGCGTGTCTTCATCGATGCAGGCCCCGGCACGCCGGACGGCATGCGCTGCGACATCGACGGCAATCTCTGGTGCGGCTGGGGCATGGGCGATCCGGAGCTCGACGGCGTCGTCGTGTTCGCGCCCGACGGCGTCATGATCGGCCGCATCGCACTGCCCGAGCGCTGCGCCAATCTCTGCTTCGGCGGCGTCAAGCGCAACCGCCTGTTCATGGCGGCGAGCCAGTCGATCTACGCGCTGTATGTGAACACGCAGGGCGCGGTGGGGGGATAGAGTCTCCACACTCTCCCCGTCATTGCGAGGAGCACTTGCGACGAAGCAATCCAGACTGCCTCTGCGGAAAGATTCTGGATTGCTTCGCTACGCTCGCAATGACGGCGGAGCAAAATAAAAGCGCCGGAGCGGTTGCCCGCTCCGGCGCTTCGTTCGTTGAGGCGATAGAACTTACGCCGCGTTGAAGCCGGCGACGGCCTTCACTTCGAGGAAGTCCTCAAGGCCGTACTTGCCCCACTCGCGGCCGTTGCCGGACTGCTTGTAGCCGCCGAACGGCGCGGTGCGATCGTTGGGAACGCCCTGGAGGTTGACGTTGCCGGCGCGGATCTGCCGGCCGACGCGCTTGGCGTCCTCGACCGAAGCGCCCGTGACATAGCCGGCGAGACCATACGGCGTGTCGTTGGCGATGTGCACGGCGTCGGCTTCGTCCTTGGCGCCGATGATGGTCAGCACCGGTCCGAAGATTTCCTCACGGGCGATCGTCATGTCGGGCGTGACGTCGGCGAAGATGGTCGGACGGACGTAGAAGCCCTTGTTGACGCCCTCGGGCAGGCCCGGGCCGCCGGCAACGAGCGTTGCGCCCTCGTCGATGCCCTTCTTGATCAGGCCCTGGATCTTGTCCCACTGACCGCGGTTGACGACCGGGCCGATGGTGGTGCCTTCGGCGCGGGGATCACCGGCCTTGGTCTTGTCGGCGACGGCTTTCGCGATCGCCGCGACTTCCTTCATCTTGGACAGCGGCACGATCATGCGCGAGGGCGCGTTGCAGGACTGGCCGGAGTTGTTGAACATGTGCATCACGCCGCCGGTCACCGCCTTCGTGAGGTCGGCGCCTTCGAGGATGACGTTCGGCGACTTGCCGCCCAGCTCCTGGCTGACGCGCTTGACGGTCGGCGCCGCGCGCTTGGCAACGTCGATGCCGGCGCGGGTCGAGCCGGTGAACGAGATCATGTCGATGTCGGGGTGCTCGCTCATGGCGGCACCGACCTCGGGGCCGAGGCCGTTGACGAGGTTGAACACGCCCTTCGGTACGCCGGCTTCATGGAGGATTTCTGCGAAGATCAGCGCCGAGGTCGGGGTGAACTCGCTGGGCTTCAGGATCATGGTGCAGCCGGCGGCGAGCGCGGGCGCGACCTTGCAGGCGATCTGGTTCAGGGGCCAGTTCCAGGGCGTGATCATGCCGACCACGCCGATCGGCTCGCGCAGCACCATGGCGGTGCCGACGGGCTCCTCGAAATGATAGTTCTTGAGCACGTCGAGCGTGGTCATGAGATGGCCGAGGCCGGCGCCCGCCTGGAGCTTCTCGGCCATCGGCAGCGGGGCGCCCATCTCGTCGGACACGGCGGCGCCGATCTCCTTGAGACGGCCCTTGTAGATCTCGATCACCTTGGTGAGCAGCGCGACGCGCTCTTCACGGCTGGTCTGGGAGAACGTTGCAAAGGCGCGCTTGGCGGCGGCGACGGCCTTGTCCACGTCAGCCTTGGAGCCCAGCGCAACCTCGTACATCGCCTCTTCCGTCGCGGGGTTCACCACGGCGGTGGACTTCTTGACGGCGGGATCGACCCAGGCGCCGTCGATGTAGAATTGCATGCGATTGACCATCGTTAACCTCTTCTTGGGGGCATGGTGGGGGCGTTTCGGCAGGCATCCTTGCACGAAAGCGCCGGCAATTGAACCCGCCATATGCGGGGCCAGCGTTGCGGCGGACGGGGCATATATGAGCCGATGGCGGGAGCGAGGCAAGGTGGCTCGGCCGTCATGCCGGGGCGCGACAAAGTCGCGAGCCCGGAATCCATTTTACCACCTGTACCGACGCCCGATGGATTCCTGGCTCGACGCTACGCGTCGCCCCGGAATGACAGCCAGTTACCTCGACTACACCGCCATCTTGCGATGCAGGACCGGCGCGCCCGCGGTGAGGCTTTCCGCCGCATCGATGATCGCGTTGGCGTCGATGCCGTAGTGGCGATAGAGGTCGGCGATGGTGCCGGTCTGGCCGAACTGCTCGACGCCGAGCGCCTCGACGCGATGGCCGCGGACGCTGCCGAGCCAGCCGAGCGTGGCCGGATGGCCGTCAATCACGGTCACGATGCCGCAGTCGCGCGGCAGCGGCGCCAGCAATTTTTCGATATGGCTGAGATGCTGCACGCCGCGACGATCGCGGCGCAATTTTCGCGCGGCGGTCCAGCCCGCATGCAAGCGGTCGGCCGAGGTGATCGCGAGCAGGCCGATGTCGCGGCGGCTCTCGCCGATGAAGCCAGTCGCCTCGATCGCTTCGGGCGCGACCGCGCCGGTATAGGCGATCACGAGTTCGGCATTCGGGCCCGGCTTGCGCAGCCAATAGGCGCCGTCGGTGATGCCCTGCACCAGTTCCGGCGTCATGATGCGCTGCGCCTGCTCGATGCCGCGCGTCGAAAGGCGCAGATAGACAGAACCGCCCTCGCCCGGATCGCGCTGCATGTGCTCAAAGCCCCAGCCCATGATCACGGCGAGTTCGTCGACGAAGGCCGGCTCGAACGAGGCGAGCCCGTCCTGCGCCATGCCGATCAGCGGCGTCGCGATCGACTGATGCGCGCCGCCTTCGGGCGCGAGCGTGATGCCGGATGGCGTCGCCGCCACCATGAACCGGGCGTCCTGGTAGCAGGCATAGTTCAACGCATCGAGCCCGCGCTCGATGAAGGGATCATAGAGCGTGCCGACCGGCAATAGCCGCTCGCCGTTGATCTGGTGCGACAGGCCGAGCGCCGAGAGCATGATGAACAGGTTCATCTCGGCAATGCCAAGCTCGAGATGCTGGCCCTTGGGCGAGAAGTCCCAGTTGAACGTGGAGGGAATTTTCTCGCTGCGGAATAAATCCGCCTTCTCGCCGCGGGCAAACAGGCCGCGCCGGTTCACCCAGGGACCGAGATTGGTCGACACCGTGACGTCGGGCGAGGTCGTGACGATGCGCTGCGCAAGCTCGCTGTCGCCGCGGGCGATCTCGTTCAGCACGAGACCGAATCCCTGCTGGGTCGACATCTGCGGCGACGGCTTGAAGGCGAGCTGCGAAGGCACCTCGACCACCGGTGCAGAGAGCCGGCGGCCATCCCGGTTGAACGGCACTCGCGCGAGGAAGGCGTCGAGTTCGGCAGCGTCCTGCGCGAGGCCTTCGTATCTGTCCCATTCGTGGCCGGGACGGATGCCTTGGCTCTCGCGATATTTTTCCATCTGCGCAACCGTCATCAGGCCGGCGTGGTTGTCCTTGTGGCCCTGGAACGGCAGGCCGACGCCCTTGATGGTGTAGGCGATGAAGCAGACCGGGCGGTCGTGATCGATCGACTCGAAGGCGTCCAGCATGCTCGCCATGTCGTGGCCACCGAGGTTCGACATCAGCGCCAGCAACTCCTCGTCGCTGCGCTTGTCGATCAATTTCGTGATCGGGCCCTGGTCGCCGATTTCGTCGTGCAGATGCTTACGGAAGGCGGCACCGCCCTGGAAGCACAGCGCGGCGTAGAGCGCATTCGGGCAATTGTCGATCCAGCGCTTCAGCGCCTCACCGCCCGCTTCCGCAAACGCCTCGCGCATCAGCCGGCCGTATTTCACGATGACGACGTCCCAGCCGAAATTGCGGAACATGGTCTCGAACTTTTCCCAGAGACCTTCGCGCACGACCGCGTCGAGCGACTGGCGGTTATAGTCCACCACCCACCAGGTGTTGCGCAGGCCGTGCTTCCAGCCCTCCGCAAGCGCTTCGAAGATGTTGCCCTCGTCCATCTCGGCGTCGCCGACCAGCGCGATCATCCGTCCCTCGCGGCGGTCCTTCATCCAGCCATGCGCCTTGACGTAATCCTGCACCAGCGAGGCGAACAGCGTCTGCGCCACGCCGAGGCCGACCGAGCCGGTCGAGAAGTCGACGTCGTCGACGTCCTTGGTGCGCGAGGGATAGGACTGCGCGCCCTTGAAGCCGCGGAAATTCTCCAGCTTCTCGCGGCTCTGCCGGCCGAACAGGTACTGGATGGCGTGAAACACCGGGCTCGCATGCGGCTTCACCGCGACGCGATCCTCAGGCTTCAGCACGTGGAAATACAGCGCCGACATGATGGTGGCCAGCGAGGCCGACGAGGCCTGGTGGCCGCCGACCTTCAGGCCGTCCGTGTTCGGGCGGATGTGGTTGGCGTGGTGGATGGTCCATGACGACAGCCACAGCGCCTTGCGGGCCAGCGCGGTCAGGGTTTCGAGGCGGGCGGACTCAACGGGCATGGCGATGCTCCGGAAAAATAAGGCCGATCATACCCCTGCGGGCCGCGCCAGATTTCTCAATTTTTCGCGTCATACCCTCGGATATTGGGATACCATACCAGGGAAGACCCTAAAAAGGCAGGTTCCGTCCCAATGTCCGAGCTCGACGCCATCGACCGCAAGATCCTCAGCTACCTCCAGAACGACAGCCGCATGACCATGCAGGAGCTCGCCGACAAGGTCGGGCTCTCGGTCTCGCCCTGCCACCGCCGGGTCAAGCTGCTGGAGCAGCGCGGCGTCATCTCGCGCTACATCGCGACCGTCGACCAGAAGGCGCTGGGGCTGCATGTCAGTGTCTTCATCTCGATCAAGCTGGCGCGGCAGAAGGAGGAGGATCTCAACCGCTTCGCACGCGCGATCTCGAAATGGGACGAGGTGCTGGAATGCTATCTGATGACCGGCAACCGCGATTATCTGTTGCGCGTCGTCGCGGCCGACCTCGCCTCCTACGAGACCTTCCTGAAGACCAAGCTGACCCGGCTCGACGGCATCGCCTCGATCGAGTCGAGCTTTGCGCTCAGCCAGGTGAAATATTCGATCGCGCTGCCGGTGTGATGGCTCGCCCGCCCACCGGTGTCACATGGACGCAATAAACCCCGCCGATGGTCGTGGGCGACAGGCATCCAAGCCCGCGAGAAGGACCTTATGACCGCAGCCGACCGCACCTCTGAAGCCGCCAACCGCGAGCGCATCATCCGCGAGATGGCCGACGATCTCGACGAGGAGCTGGAGATGGAGCTGGATGATGCCCGTCTCGACGAGTTGCTGGACGAAAGCGGCACGCTGGGCCCCGCGGTCGACCGCAAGCTCTATTTCCGGGAACTGCTCCGGCTCCAGGGCGAATTGGTGAAACTCCAGGACTGGGTGCAGAGCGAGAAGAAGAAGGTCGTCGTGCTGTTCGAAGGCCGCGACTCCGCCGGCAAGGGCGGCGTCATCAAGCGCATCACCCAGCGGCTCAATCCCCGCATCTGCCGCGTCGCCGCGCTTCCAGCGCCGAGTGAGCGCGAGCGCACGCAATGGTACTTCCAGCGCTACGTCTCGCACCTGCCGGCCGGCGGCGAGATCGTGCTGTTCGACCGCAGCTGGTACAACCGCGCCGGCGTCGAGCGCGTGATGGGTTTCTGCTCGGAGGAGGAGTACCAGGAGTTCTTCAAGACGGTGCCGGAGTTCGAGCGGATGCTGATCCGCTCCGGCATCATCCTGGTCAAATACTGGTTCTCGATCACCGACGACGAGCAGCAGTTCCGCTTCAGCATGCGCATCAGGGATCCGCTCAAGCAATGGAAGCTGAGCCCGATGGACGTCGAGTCGCGCAGTCGCTGGGAGGCGTACACCAAGGCCAAGGAGACGATGCTGGAGCACACCCACCTGCCGGACTCGCCGTGGTGGATCGTCGACGCCGTGGACAAGAAGCGCGCGCGGCTCAACTGCATCGCGCATCTCCTGACCCAGATGCCGTACCAGGAGGTCGCCCGCGTGCCTGTCGTGCTGCCGCCGCGCGTCCGCAATCCCGACTATCACCGCGGCCCGATCCCGCCGGAGATGTACGTGCCGTCGAAGTATTGATTGGGGCAGGCGCTCTCCGTTAACCTCTCCCGCGAGCGGGAGAGGTCGCGCCGGAGGCGCGGGTGAGGGCTCTCTCCACACGGGGACCACCGATGCGGAAGCACCCTCTCCCCAACCCTCCCCCGCAAGCGAGGGAGGGAGCGCACCACCGCTGCGGCTGCACTATCACCGCCACGGCTGCACGATGATCTTGGTGTGCGCCTCGGGATTGGCGAGGTCGGCAAAGGCTTTTGCGACGCCGTCGAGACCGACCTCGGCGGTGACCATCGCTGCCGCATCAACCTCGCCCTCCGCAATCAGGCGCAGCGACGCCGCGAACTCGTCCGGCGTGTAGCCGAGCACGTACTGGACGTTGAGCTCCTTCATGATGCCGAGCATGGGCTCGTTCTTGTCGCTCTCCATGCAGACACCCACCACGACGATCCTGGCATCGCGCGGCGCGCCCTCGAACACCTGCTGCAACAAGCCGGGCACGCCGACGCATTCGAAGATGATCGCCGGCTTCAGCGCCGGCAGCATCGCCTGCAACGGCGGCCGCGCCGCCTTCTCAGCCTCCGACATCTGCGCGTGCTCCGCCCAGGTCGCATACGGCTGCGAAACCCTGGGATCGACAACGATATCGGCACCGAGCTTTGCCGCGAGCGCGCGCCGCGCCGGCGAATAGTCGGCGGCGACGATCGGATGCAGGCCCTTGATCTTGAGCGCGGCGATCACCGCGAGCCCGACCGGGCCGCAGCCGATCACCAGCGGCACCTCGCCGCCGCGGATATTGGCTTTGGCCACGGCGTGGACCCCGACCGCGAGCGGTTCGGTTAGCGCGGCGTGTTCCGGCGCGAGGCCGTTCGGCACTTCCAGCAGCAGTGCTTCGCTGAGCAGCATTGCTTCCGCATAACCGCCGACAAAATCGTTGGAGTAGCCAATGCCCTTGATGCCTTCCGGCGTCAGCAGCGCCGGCATCGAGCAGACCCGTGTGCCAGGCCTGAGCTTGCGTTCGGTGGCCGAACCGTAGTCGACGATCTCGCAGCAGAATTCGTGGCCGAATACGACATCGCGAGTGACATCCATGGGCTTGCGACCAGCTCTCCTGGTCATGTCGGCCATGCGGCCGGCATGCTGGCGCGCATGCAGGTCGGAGCCGCAGATGCCGCAGGCGAGCGTCTTGACCAGCACCTGGCCGGGACCCGACTTAGGCTCGGCGATGCGGTCGACGACAATCTCACCGTTCCTGAAAATCGCAGCGCGCATGCGGCTCCTCCCCTGTTATTGGAGCCGATGATAGCACGAAGTGGACGCTACGAACTTGCGTCAGGGGTTCGGGGAACGCTCTTCCAGCACCAGGAGCTGGGCGCGGCGAATGCGCTCGCGATGGGCGATGTAGAGACCGCTGGCGACGATGAAGGCCGCGCCCGTGACGGTCCAGACGTCGGGCAGCTCGCCGAACAGGAAGAAGCCGAGAATGCTGACCCACAGCAGCTGCGTGTAGGAGAACGGCGCCAGCACCGAGGCATCGCCGTAGCGGTAGGCCAGCACGACGATCCACTGGCCGACGGTAGAGGCGATGCCGATCACGATGCCGAGCCCGATCGCGGTCCAGCTCGGCGTGACCCAGACGAACGGCACCATCAGGCTGAGAATTGCAACACCCGTGAGCGCGGAATAGGCCATGGTGGTGAGGACGGCTTCGCGTCCGCTCATCATGCGGGTCAGGATCAGGGCGGCGGCCCAGCAGAACGCCGAGATGATCGGGAAGAACGCGGCGACGTGAAACGCGCTCGAGCCCGGCCGCAGGATGATCAGCACGCCCGTCAATCCGATCGCGGTCGCGATCCAGCGGCGCATGCCGACCTTCTCGCTCAGGAAGATGATCGACAGCGCGGTGACGAACAGCGGCGAGACGAAACCGGTCGCGGAAGCTTCTGCGATGGGAAGGAAGCTCAGGCCGGTGATGAAGAACAGCGAGGAGCCGAGCAGCGCGGCGCCGCGCATCAGCTGCAGGCCGAGACGCTCGGTGCGCATCGCATGGAGCGGCGAGCCCGGCAGCATCACCGGCACGAACATCAGCGCGAACGTCACGAAGCGGATCCAGGTGATCTCTATCGAGGGCAGGCTCGTCGACAGATATTTCGCGGTGACGTCGGAGCAGCCGAGAAACACCGTCGACAGCAGCACCAGCGCGATGCCCTTGAAGGGATGATCGACGCGCGCAGGCGCGCGGCGAACCTTCTGCTTCTTCTCCGGCATGGGCATGGGAATACTGTCGAGCCTTGCGGCTGCGGCGGGCGGCGGGGTCACGGCTGGAACCTGGGAATAATGCGATTCGGGAACGGTGGTAAAAAACGACAAAAGCGCCGCTTTCACAACTTCCGAAAACAGGATGCCGATATGCGCTCAGGTCCGCGCGCGTCAATGCTTCATTAAGAATGCGAGCAACGCGCGCTTTGCTGCACTACAGCATGGGCAGGCCGCGCGGCTTCGGACCGCGCGGAAACGCCGCATCGAGCGCCGAAATCTCATCCTTCGTCAGCGCGAGATCGCCAGCCGCGGCATTCTCGCCGGCATGTTCCGCCGACGACGCCTTCGGGACCGCAAACACCGTAGTCGCCCGGGTGAGGAAGCCCAGCGCGACCTGACGCGGCGTCGCGCGACGCGCCTCGGCAATACGCGCGAGCAACGCGCCGCCCTTGCTGTTGCTCGTTGGAAAATCGTCGTGACCGAACGGCGAATAGGCGACGACGGCAACGCCATGCTGCTCGCACCACGGGATCACCGCATGCTCGATCGCGCGCTCCTTCAGATGGTAGAGCACCTGATTGCAGGCGATGCGGCCCTCGCCCGCGACATCGAGAATTTCGTCGAGATCATCTGCATCGAAATTCGAGACACCCCAGGACTTGATCTTGCCCGCCTTTACCAACTCCTCGAATGCAGCAACGGTGTCTTCCAGCGGATAGGAACCGCGCCAGTGCAGCAGATAGCAATCGAGGCGATCGGTCCTCAGCCGCTTCAGCGAACGCTCGCAGGCCGTGATGGTGCCGCGACGCGACGCATTGCTCGGCAGCACCTTCGAGACGAGGAACACTTCATCGCGACGTCCCGCAATCGCCTCCGCAATGACGAGCTCGGCATCGCCATACATTTCGGCGGTGTCGATGTGCGTCATGCCGAGATCGAGCCCGCGTTGAAGCGCCGCGACCGCGCGGTTGCGATCGCCGTGGTCGAGATACCAGGTGCCCTGCCCGATCACGGAGACACTGGCGCCGGTCTTGCCGAAGAGGTTCGATTTCATGTCAAAACTCACAAGCCGCTGATGTCCGCGACCAGCACGCTGCCGGTCCCGGACTCCGTGATATAGAGCCGGTCCTTCTTCGCGCCACCGATCGCGACATTGGTGCAGCTCGGCCCCGCGCATGACTTGATGCGCGCGATCAGCTCGCCATTCGGCGCGAACACGAAGACGTGGCCGAGCGAGGCGTGGCCGACGAACAGGCGGCCGGCCGTATCCATCGTCATGCCGTCGGGGCCGCTGGTGCCGAACAGCGAACAGAAGCGGCCGACCTTCGACACGCTGCCATCCTGCATGAACGGCAGCCGCCATACCGAATTGTCGCGCGTCATGGCGACGAACAGCACGGTTTCGCTGGGGTCGAGCACCAGCCCGTTCGGGCTGATGCCGGTATTGATCAGGCAATCGAGCCGGCCACCAGGCGTCAGCCGATAAACCCGCCCGTTGGGATCATGCAGGCCGGTCTGGCCCTGATCGGTGAAAAAGATGTCGCCGTTGGAGGCAAGATGCAGGTCGTTGCAGCCGCGAAACGATTCCGAATTGCGCGCGGTCAGGATCGGCTTGATGCTGCCGGCCTTGGCGTCGAGCTCCATGATGCCGTGCATGTAGTCGGCGACCAAGATGCGGCCGTCGGCCGCGATCTTCAGCCCGTTCGGCCACCCCTCGTATTCAATGACCAGCGACCACTCGCCGTCGGGCGCGATGCGGAAAATCCGGCCGAACGGAATGTCGACGATGTAGAGATGGCCGTCCTTGTCGAAGGACGGCCCCTCGATGAAGCTGTCGGTCAGCACACCCGGCCGGTTCGCGTCAGCCCAGTCGGTCCGCACGCTTTTGCGGCGGAACTTGTCGGGCATGGCGGAGAAGATCTTGGTTTCGATCAGGCGCGGCGGCGTTTCCAGGTACATCATTTTTGTTTTTGTGGTTGTTGATGGAGAGAGCGCGGCACCATAGGGCACAATGAAGGGCGCGTCGATTGGGGTTGGAGCATGGCTGCGTGCCAGCCTATACCCGCCCTCGTGTTTTGACACCCCTGCATCAACCTCGTCATTGCGAGCGTAGCGAAGCAATCCAGAGTCTTTCCGCGGAGGGATTCTGGATTGCTTCGCTACGCTCGCAATGACGGCGGAAAGAACCGGGCCTACCCCGCAGCCCCCACGACCTTCACCTGCTTCGCCGGCGCCACGTCCGTCGTCGCAATCAGCCGCTTCAGCTCGGGGATGCAGGAGCCGCAATTGGTGCCGGCCTTGAGCTTGACGCCGATCTCGGCGGCCGTGCGTGCGCCGGCAGCGATGGTGTCGCAGATGGTGCCGCGGCCGACGCCGAAGCAGGCGCAGACGACGGGACCGGTCGAGGCCGCGCCTTCGCTGGACTTGCCCGACAGCAGCATGCGGCGCTGGTCGTCGGTGACGTGATCGGCCACGAACAGGCTCTTCACCACCTCCCAATCGCCGGCATCATGGGCGGGGCCGACGAACAGGCAGGTCTCGATGCGGTCGCCCGCGAACGAGGCTGCGCGATAGACGCCGCCGCCGAAGTCGCGATAGTCGGCAACGTCTTCGCCGGCGACGCTCTCGAGCCAGGCCGGCCAGCGCGACAGGTCGGCATTGTCGGCGAAGAGATATCCGAAGCCGCAGGCAACCGTGACACGCGTCCACAGCAGGTTCGGCGGCAGGTCGAGTTGTTTTCGCGACAGCGCAAAACCGCGGAAGACGTATTCATAGGGTGCAATCGCCGCCGGCGTCGCCTTCGATTCCGGCTGCCCCGAGAACGGATCGGTGAACGATGCCGCCAGCGCGCCGACGCGGCCATGCGAGGCGTTCATCGCGCTCCAGTGGATCGGCGCGAACAGCATGCCGCGCTGCTGCCGGTCGCTGACGACGACCTTCAGGATGCACTGGCCGTAATCGGTGGTGATGCGGGCATAGCCATCATGGGCGATGTTGTACTTGTTGGCATCATCGGGGTGGATCTCGACGAACGGCTCGGGCAGATGCGCGCCCAGCCGCTGGCTGAGGCCGGTGCGCGTCATGGTGTGCCACTGGTCGCGGATGCGCCCGGTGTTGAGCCGCAGGGGACGCGACGGCCCGGTCTCGCCACGCAGCGACGGCACCTCCGGCGCGACGAAGCGGCCCTTGCCGTCATTGGTGAAGAAGCCGCCGGCTGCGAAGAAGCGCTCGCCGGGCACTTCGCCTTCGCGTGCCGGCCATTGCACCGGCTTCAAGGCATCGAAGGCGTCGTCGGACAACGAAGTCAGCGCTCCGATGTCGAAATCACGGCTGCCATTGTTCTCGAACGCCGAGAGCGCGGCGTGCTCGCGGAAGATGTCGGCGGCGGATTCGTAGTTGAAGCTGTCGCCGAAACCGAGACGCTTTGCGGTCTCGCTCAGGATCCACCAATCCGGCCGTGCCTCGCCCGGCGCCGGCAGGAACGCGCGCTGGCGCGAGATGCGGCGTTCGGAATTGGTGACGGTACCCGACTTCTCGCCCCAGGCGAGCGCGGGCAAGAGCACGTGCGGGCCCGCCTCGACGGTGTCGTTGGAGAGCACGTTCTCGGAGACCACGAACAGCTCGAGCTTCTTCAGCGCCTCGCGCACGAAATCGGCATCGGGCAGCGACACCGCGGGGTTGGTGCCCATCACCCACAGCGCCTTGACCTCGCCGCGGTTGATGGCCTCGAACAATTGCACCGCCTTCAGCCCCTCATGGGTGGCGATGCGCGGCGCCTTCCAGAACCGCCTGACGCGATCGATGTCCGGCGGCGTGAAGTTCATGTGCGCGGCGAGCTGGTTGGCGAGGCCGCCGACCTCGCGGCCGCCCATCGCGTTGGGCTGGCCGGTGAGCGAGAACGGCGAGGCGCCCGGCTTGCCGATCCGCCCGGTGGCGAGATGGCAGTTCAGGATCGCGTTGACCTTGTCGGTGCCTTGCGCCGACTGGTTGACGCCCTGCGAATAGAGCGTGACGACCCGCTCCGTGTCACGGAACATCTTGAAGAAGGCCGCGACGTCCTGTTCGGGCAGGCCCGTGGCAAGCGCAGTCGCGGTAACGCTGCCGGCGATGTTGCGCGCACGTGCCAGCGCGTCGTCGAAGCCCGACGTGTTCTGCGCGATGTAGTCCTGATCGAGCGCGCCATTGTCGGCGAGGTGAACGAACAGGCCGGAGAACAGCGCCGTGTCGGTGCCGGGCTTGAGGCCGAGGAACAGATCGACATCGCCCGCGGTGTCCGTGCGGCGCGGATCGATCACGATCATGCGCGCGCCGCGCTCCTGCCGATTCCTGAGCATGCGCTGGAACAACACCGGATGGCACCAAGCCGCATTCGAGCCGACGAAGACCAGCAAATCGGCCTGGTCGAGATCCTCGTAACAGCCCGGCACGGTGTCGGCGCCGAAGGCGCGGCGGTGGCCGGCAACCGAGGACGACATGCAGAGCCGCGAATTGGTGTCGACATTGGCGGTGCCGACGAAGCCCTTCATCAGCTTGTTGGCGACGTAATAGTCCTCGGTCAGAAGCTGGCCGGAGAGATAGAACGCGACCGCATCGGCGCCGTCGCGCGCGATGATGTGCTGCATGCGGTGGGCGACGTGGTCGAGCGCATCGCTCCAGGCCACGCGCTCCAGCACACCCTTGCAGCGGATCATCGGATAGAGCAGCCGGCTTTCCAGCCCGACGGTCTCGCCGAGCGCGGAGCCCTTCGAGCACAGCCGGCCGAAATTGGCGGGATGATCGGGGTCGCCCGCGATCGCGGCGCCGCCCTTGCCGTCAGGTGTTGCGAGCACGCCGCAGCCGACGCCGCAATAAGGGCAGGTCGTCCGGGTGGCGCGGAGCGAGGGATCGATCACCGTCATATCAAGCGGCCTTTGGCGTAAGCGCAAGCGCGCGGCCGAACATCATGTCGGAACGGATCGCGGTGACCTTTTCGCGATTGCGGATCAGCTCGAGATACCAGAGCGCATCGGCGGTATCGCCGATCAGCACCGCGCCGGTGAGCCGGCCGTCGGCGATGACGAGCTTCTTGTAGGTGCCGCGCCGGCGATCGGTGAGCACGAGGCTCTCGCTGCCCTCCCCGCCCATGAAGTCGCCGGCGGAGAACACGCTGACGCCAGACACTTTCAGATTGGTCGAGACCACGCTGCCCTGATAGGCAGCGGGACGGCCGGCGAGATGCCGCGCCAGCACACGCGCCTGCTCATAGGCCGGCTCGACCAGGCCATAGCAGGTACCGCGATGCTCGGCGCATTCGCCGAGCGCGTAGATGTCGGGCGAAGCAGTCTGCATCTCGTCGTTGACGACGACGCCGCGATTGACCGCGATGCCGGCGTCCCTGGCAAGCGCGACATTGGGCCTGATGCCGGCCGCGAAGATCACCGCATCGGCCTCGATGCGGCTGCCGTCGGCGAGTTCGACGGCTTCGACGCGACTGTCGCCATGAATGCACTTCGTGCTGGCATTGAGCAGGATGCGGATGCCCTTGCGTTCGACCAGCGTCTTAAGCAGGTCGGCGGCCGGCAGATCGAGCTGGCGCTCCATCAGCCGGTCCATCAGGTGCAGCAGCGTGACGGGCGCGCCGGCCTTGGCGAGGCCGTAGGCCGCTTCGAGCCCGAGCAGGCCGCCGCCGACCACCACGACGCGCTTCTTGCCGGCGGCGAGCGCCAGCAGCAAATCGACGTCGCGGGTGTCGCGGAAAGTGTGGACGCCGGCGAGATCGGCGCCGGGTACGTTGAGCCGCAACGGCGTCGAGCCGGTGGCGAGCACCAGCTTGGAATAGTGCATGCTCTCTTCGCCCTCGATCTTGAGCTCGCGGCGGCCGATGTCGATCTCGGTGACGCGGTAGCCGTAGCGGACGGTGACGCCGCGATGGCGCCACCAGTCCGCCGGCCGAAGCTCGATCTCGTGCGAGCCGGTCTCACCAGCCAGCACGGAGGAGAGCAGCACCCGATTGTAAGCGAGCCGCGGTTCCTCGCCGATCACCGCGACCGCGTAGCGGCCGAGCGCGGTCTTGGCGAGCTCGTCGACCAGACGTGCGGCCGCCATACCGTTACCGACGATGACAAGCGGTTCACTCACAAGGCATCTCCTATTCAGCGGCCTGCGACTGCGCGCCGTAGGCCTCGGAAATCATGAAGCCGGACAGCACGCCGTAGGCGTCGGTCCAGGCCGCGGCGAGCTCAGGCGTCCAGGCTTCGCCGAGGCCCTTCTCCAGGGTCCAGAGCAGGGTGGCGCCGACCACGGGATAGTGCTCGGCCTTGGCGCCGTAGGCGACATGACGCTTGGCGAGCGCGGAGGCCGCCGGAAGAATCGTCTCGAGGTTCGATAGGCCGCTGACCACGGCGGCGAGCATGCCCATCAGCTTCTTGCGCTGCTCGGTCATGTCCTCGGGGAACATCGCGCGCACCGACGGCGCCACCTCGAACAGGCGGTCGTAGAACAGCACGGAAGCCGCTTCGGAAATCGGCGCGACCTTGGAAAAGCTCTGCTGGACGAGGGTGATCTGTTCCGGCGTCATGATGTAATCCTGTCTGTTTCGGTTTGCCTTGGTGCGCGCCGTTGCGAACAAGGTTCATGGGTCAAACGTCATCAGCGGGACTTCTCCCCGCATACGGGGAGAAGCGAGTTTCATACCAAGTGTCACACCTGGCTTCGGCGAGGCTTGGCGCGCCCTCACCCTGCGGGCTGCGACGCGTCAGGCCCAAGGGCGACCGCTCGCGAGTTACGCGGCCTCGACGAAGCGGTGACGCTCATAGAGGAATTCGAGCACGCGCTGACGGCACTTCAAGTACGTCGCGCTGGTCGCGAGCTCGAGCCGCTTGCGCGGCCGCACCAGCGGTACCTCCAGCACCTCGCCGATGCGGGCGGACGGTCCGTTCGTCATCATCACGATGCGGTCGGACAGCAGCACGGCCTCGTCGACGTCGTGTGTGATCATCAGAATGGTGTTGCCGAGCTTCTGGTGCAGCGCCATCACCGAGTCCTGCAGATGCGCGCGGGTCAGGGCGTCGAGCGCGCCGAAGGGCTCGTCCAGCAGCAGCACTTTCGGCTCCATCGCCAGCGCCCGCGCGATGCCGACGCGCTGCTTCATGCCGCCGGAGATTTCCGAGGGGCGCTTGTCCCTGGCGTGGGCCATCTGCACGAGGTTGAGATTGTGCATCACCCAGGCCTCGCGCTCGGCCTTGGTCTTGGTCCTGGCGAAGACCTTGTCGACGCCGAGCTTGACGTTCTCGAACACGGTCAGCCAGGGCAGCAGGCTGTGGTTCTGGAACACCACGGCACGATCGGGGCCGGGCGAGTTGACCTCGCGGTTCTCCAGCAGCACGCCGCCGGTGGTGGCGGTGGTGAGCCCGGCGATGATGTTGAGCAGGGTCGACTTGCCGCAGCCGGAATGGCCGATGATCGAGACGTATTCGCCCTTCTCGATCGTCAGGTTGATGTCCTTCAGCACCTCCGTGGTGGCGGCGCCGCGGGTGAATATCTTGTCGATGTGGTCGAGCTTCAGATAGGCGGTCATGTGTGTTCTCCTCAGCCCTGCGCCGTGCCGCGGGTGACGATCCTGCCAAGGCCCGCGATCAGACGATCGAGCACGAACCCGATGATGCCGACATAGAACAGCGCCAGGATGATTTCGCTGATATGCGAGGAATTCCAGGCGTCCCAGATGAAGAAGCCGATGCCGACGCCGCCGATCAGCATTTCGGCGGCCACGATCGCGAGCCAGGACAGGCCGATGCCGATGCGCAGGCCTGTGAAGATGTAGGGCGCCGCCGCCGGGATCATGATCTTGGAGAAGAACTCGAGCGGGTTGAGCTGCACCACCGCGGCGACGTTGCGATAGTCCTGCGGAATGTTACGGATGCCGACCGCGGTGTTGATGATGATCGGCCAGACCGACGTGATGAAGATGACGAAGATCGCCGACGGCTGGCCGTCGCGGAAGGCGGCGAGCGAGAGCGGCAGCCAAGCGAGCGGCGGAATGGTGCGCAGGACCTGGAACAGCGGATCGAGCCCGCGCATGGCCCAGACCGATTGCCCGACCAGCACACCGAGCGCGATGCCGACGATGGCGGAGAGCGAATAGCCGAAGGCGACGCGCTGGAGGCTGGCGGAGAGGTGCCAGAACAGGCCCTTGTCGATGCCGCCATGGTCGAAGAACGGATCGACGATCAGCTCCTTGGTGTCCTTGAACACTTTTGACGGCGGCGGCAGCGCCGAGCCGGCGCGGCGGCAGACCAGTTCCCACACCAGCATCAGGAGCGCGATCACCACGAGCGGCGGGATCACGCGCACCGCGGTCTCCCGCGCCATCCGCGCATAGGCCTCGCTGCGCGGAGCACGCTTCGGCGTCATCGCAACGACCGGTGCGGCCGCGCCAACGGGCTTCGCGGTCTCAACATCCAACTTCGTGGCAGGCATGTTCATCGCAATATCTCTCCGGCTTCAAAAGACGATGCGGCCGCCTCGCGGCGGCCGCTGGCTCCATCAAACTTCGACGCGCTTGATCGCGAGCGACTTCAGATAAGCCGCCGGATTTTCGGGATCGAACACCTTGCCATCGAAGAAGGTCTCCTTGCCGCGCGAGGTGGAGGTCGGGATCTCGGCCGCCGCGACGCCGAGCGTCTTGGCAGCATCACGCCACATGTCTTCGCGGTTGACCTTGCCGATCAGCGCCTTGGTGTCGAAATTCGCCTCGTATTTGCCCCAGCGAATATCCTCGGTGAGGAACCAGAGATCGTGGCTCTGGAACGGGTAGGAGGCGAAGTCGCGCCAGTACTTCATGATGTGCGGCGAGTTCTCGACCACCTTGCCGGGAATTCCGTAGTCGAACTTGCCGGCGGAGCGGTCGAGCACGTCTTCAACCGGGCAGTTCATCCACTGCCGCTTGCCCATGGTCGCGGCAAGCTCGGCCTTGTTCTCGGCCTTGTCGGACCATTGCTGCGCTTCCATCACCGCCATCAGCAGCGCCTTGGAGGCTTTCGGATATTTGTCGACGAAGGCCGCGCGCATGCCGAAGGATTTCTCCGGGTGCTTGTTCCAGAGCTCACCTGTCGTGATGGCGGTGTAGCCGATCTTCTGGTGGATCAACTGCAGATTCCAGGGCTCGCCGACGCAGAAGCAATCCATGGTGCCGACCTTCATGTTGGCCACCATCTGCGGCGGCGGCACAACGATGGTCTCGATGTCCTTGTCGGGATCGATGCCGCCGGCGGCGAGCCAGTAGCGAATCCAGAGATCGTGGGTGCCGCCGGGGAAGGTCATGGCGGCCTTCACCGCCTTGCCGGAGGCCTTCTTCTTCTCCAGCGCCGCCTTGAACGGCGTGGCATCGACACCGAGCTTGAGGTCGGCATATTCGTTGGCCACCGAGATGCACTGGCTGTCGAGATTGAGACGCGCCAGGATGTACATCGGCGTCGGCTGGTTGTTCTGCGTCACCTTGCCGGCCGAGATCAGATACGGCATCGGGGTGAGGATGTGCGCGCCGTCGATGCCGTTGCCTTCGGAGCCGAGCACGAGGTTGTCGCGCGTGGTGCCCCAGGAGGCCTGCTTCTGCACGTCGACGTCGGGCATGCCGTATTTTGCGAACAGGCCCTTGTCCTTGGCGACGAACAACGGACCGGCATCGCTGAGCGCGATGAAGCCGAGCTTGGCACCCTTGACCTCGGGGCCTGAATCCTGCGCGAACGCGCCGGCTGGGAAATTCAGCTTGGCGGCAGCGAGAAGGGCGGCGGTGCCGCTGGCGGCTTTCAACAATTGACGGCGGCTCAGGCCAGTATCCGAAGGCCGGCGAATGCGCTTGGTCATGGGCGGTGTCGTCCTTTGCGTCGTTGCGAATGATTGTGTCAGTACGCACGAGCAGCCCGGTCCGTCCGTGGCGCCCGAAAAAGGCGCATGCGAACGCGCGACGGGGGAACCCCCGCCTGGTGGCGTCAGCAAATTCGGATGAGAAGTCTCGCGGGACGGCTTCAGTGGCGTCAGCTTGGAACCATTCAAGCTTCGTGCCAAGCGTGGTGCATCTGAAAACGTCAAATTTTCAATGCGTTACCTGTACCACGCCAGACGGCCTCAGGCCTTTTCCGCACGCGAAATTTGCGGATTGCTCACTTCTTGTGCGACGCACAAATTTTATGCAACCGCCTAACCAAAAGGCCGCGGAGTCCGTCAAAGCGAGATGCTGGCCGGCACCATCCAATTGAAATTGCTATCATTTTTAAGCGCGCCGCATCGGCACGCGACTTGCATTTCCTTATGGCGTCAACGAAGACTGCGGCTTGCCGCAATGTTGCAGCCTCTGGCGGCTGCAGCCCGGAAGCTCAACTGCTTCGCGGCCCCCTCCGGCTCTTCGTCGTGACGCGATTCCCAAGGCTTCCAGACCTCCCATAGCCCTCGTGCGCGGCAATCAGCCCGCACGGCCCATCACGTTCAGCGCGCTCTCTCGAGGGGCGTGTCGGTCTCACTCACGAAGCAAAAGGAACCATTGATGTCGTATCTCGCGCCTTCGGAATTCGTCACCAAGATGGTGGATGCAGGCGAGTCCAAGATCTTCATGTCCACCCGGGATACCATCATCCGGGCCTATATGGCCGGCGCCATCCTCGCGCTGGCCGCCTGGTTCGCCGTCACCATCAACGTCAACACCGGCCAGCCGCTGGTCGGCGCGCTGCTGTTTCCGGTCGGGTTCGTCATGCTCTATCTCCTGGGCTTCGATCTTCTGACCGGCGTGTTCGTGCTCTCGCCGCTCGCCCTGATCGACAAGCGCCCCGGCGTTACCCTCGGCGGCGTGCTGCGCAACTGGGGCCTCGTCTTCGTCGGCAACTTCGCCGGAGCCTTCACCGTCGCCTTGATGATGGCCTTCGTCACGACGTTCGGCTTCACGCAGGATCCCGACAAGGTCGGGGCAGCGATCGGCAACATCGGCGAAGGCCGAACGCTCGGCTATGCCGCGCATGGTGCCGCCGGCATGGCGACCCTGTTCATGCGCGGCATGCTCTGCAACTGGATGGTCTCGACCGGCGTCGTCGGCGCCATGATCTCGACCTCGGTCCCCGGCAAGGTGATCGCGATGTGGATGCCGATCCTGGTGTTCTTCTACATGGTGTTCGAGCATTCGGTGGTGAACATGTTCCTGTTCCCGTCGGGCCTGATGCTGCACGCGAAATTCTCGATCATGGATTACCTGATCTGGAACGAGATCCCGACCGTGCTCGGCAACCTCGTGGGCGGCCTCGCCTTCACCGGATTGACCCTCTATGCCACGCACGTCATGACCCAGCCGAAGCGCCAGGCCGGCAAGACCGCGCCGCCCCGCGTCGCGGCCTGATCGAATCCGTCTCGACAGGGGAGCCTCGCCCGCCCAGGGTGAGGCTCCCCTTCCCTGGTGATGACCATGACTCGCGGACTCCAGATCTCGGTCGGCCAGCACTCCGACAAGGGCCGCAAGCCTGTCAACCAGGATTTCCACGGCGTCCTGATTCCGGCGGAGCCACAGCTCAGCCTGAAGGGCATCGCGGCCGTTCTGGCCGACGGCATCTCGAGCAGCACGGTGAGCCAGATCGCCAGCGAGTCCGCGGTCAAGAGCTTCCTGATGGACTATTACTGCACGTCGGAATCCTGGACGGTGAAGACCTCCGCCCGCCGCGTGCTTGACGCGACCAATTCCTGGCTCCATGCGCAGACGCGCAAGAGCCAATATGCCTACGACCGCGACAAGGGCTACGTCTGCACGCTCAGCGCCATGGTCATCAAGGCGACCACTGCGCACATCTTCCATGTCGGCGACTGCCGCATCTACCGCGTCGCCGGCAAGGCGCTCGAGCAGCTGACCGAGGATCACCGCATCATCGTGTCGTCGGAGCAGACCTATCTCGGCCGCGCGCTCGGCATCAATCCGCAGCTCGAGATCGACTACCAGACGGTCGAGATCGAGGCCGGCGACACCTTCCTGCTCGCCACCGACGGCGCCTACGAATTCGTCGACCATCGCTTCATCATCAGCGCCATCAACGAACGCGCAGCCGAGCTTGACGGCGCGGCCAAGGCGATCGTCGAAGAGGCCTACCGGCGCGGCAGCGACGACAACATCACGGTGCAGATCCTCCGCGTCGATGCGGTGCCGCAGCGCGAGCCGGCAGGTATCTTCAATCAGACCGCCGAACTGCCGCTGCCTCCCTTGCCGGAGCCGCGCGCGATCTTCGACGGCTACGGGATCATCAGGGAGATCCACGCCAGCAGCCGCAGCCACATCTATCTCGCCGTCGATACGGAGACCGACGCGCCGGTCGCGCTCAAGCTGCCGTCGATCGATCTGCGTGACAATGCCGCCTATCTCAAGCGCTTCCTGATGGAGGAATGGATCGCGCGCCGGATCGACAGCCCGCACGTGCTCAAACCGCTGTCACAGTCGCGGCGGCGCGGTTACCTCTACGTCGCGACCGAATTCATCGAAGGACAGACGTTGCGGCAGTGGATGACGGACAATCCCCGGCCCGACCTCGAAACCGTCCGTGGACTGATCGAGCAGATCGCCGCGGGCCTACGCGCCTTCCACCGCATGGAGATGCTGCATCAGGATCTGCGGCCCGACAACATCATGATCGACAAGACCGGCACCGCGAAGATCATCGACTTTGGATCGGTCCGGGTCGCCGGCGTCACCGAGGCCGCGCCGCAGGACGAGTCCGGCGACATCCTGGGGACCGTCCAATACACGGCGCCGGAGTATTTTCTTGGGCAAGGCGGCTCGCCGCGCTCCGACATGTTTTCGCTGGCGGTGATTTGCTACCAGATGCTCACGGGCAGGCTTCCCTACGGCGCCCAGATCGCAAAGATCCGGCGCAAGGCGGACGTGCGGAGGCTGCAGTACCGCCCGGCCGATGACGACCGCAACGTGCCCGCCTGGGTCGATGGCGCGCTCCGGCGCGCGCTGCATCCCGATCCCTACAAGCGGCACGAGGATCTGTCCGAATTCGTCTTCGAGCTTCGCTCCCCCAATCCGGCCTATCTCGACACGCGGATCACGCCGCTCCTGGAGCGCAGCCCGCTGATGTTCTGGAAGCTGACCTCGGCGGCGCTCGCCGGCGCGGTGGTCGTGCTGCTGGCGCTGCTGCATGCACGTTAGAGGATGAACTCGTGAGGTGCAGACGGCAGTTGCTGGTGGCCAAGCGGGCATATACGGCCGGTCAGAACAAAGCAGCGCGCCAAGAACTGTTCTGACTTCTTGCGGCGGCGATCGACGGGGAATGGGCGGCGGGGAAACCCGCAGCCAGCGTCTTCAGTCAGATTTGGTGCCAAACTTCGCAACCCTGCGGGCGTGCTCCCATAGCTCGACATCACTAAAGTCCGTCAGTTGCTCAGCGCGTGTCTTTGCCGCGTCATCGTCGACACACTCAAGGTTGACGGCTTTAATGTGGTGGCCGTCTCGGGAGATAAGGTAGGCTTTATAGTGTGACATATCCGATGCTCCTTGATGGGCGGGAGCATGCAGCACTCTCTGTCACCGATAGCAGCCAACAATGGACGGTGATGGGACCAAGGTGCTCTAGCTTTATGTTCAGAACGCGACCCAACAATGTTGCAATCGACAATCGGCGCCCAGCAGGCTTCTCCAATATCGATCCAGGATAGTCGGCGATATCGCGACGGCTCATTGGGAGTCTCGATACTCCCGCCACACGCAAACGCAGGTTCCATTTCGATCAAGAAAGCCGAAAACTGGATCAGAACGGCCCTGATCAGACGTTTGGCCAGTCGTGCGGTCTCTCATCCTTAGCTTTTTCCTCGTCCAGGAGTCGTAACAGCGTTTGGTGCCGTGCTTCGTCGCGGGATGGGTCACCCTCACTGACGGCGATCAGCTTCTGATAACGTCTGATGTTTTCGTGATTGATGTAGTTTTGCATTGCGCCCTCCGACGGCCGGGTAGCGTGGTGCGCTGACACGAACACTAGCTACCCATTGCGCAATCGGCGCAAGGCCTATGTTGGGCGAAAGAGAAATGCCTCAACGGCACTGCCCTTCCGATGAGCGATGACCCTCGATCCGGCCTCACGCCGGCTCCGCCGCCTTCGTCCCAAGCGGTTTCGGCGCCATGCCACCACCCGGCTTGAGGTGGAATTCATAGGTCATCAAATGCCACGGACCGTTCGCCTTGGTGCCGTCGGGCATCGCCGGATCGTTGCGCGGCTCGATCTTGGCGATGAGGTCGTCCTTGACGCCGAACACGACGTCGGAATCGAGATATTTGTCGCCGTCCATGAAGACGTGGGTGATCAGCGGCTCGTAGCCCTTTGCGTTGACCAGGAAGTGCACATGCGCGGGGCGCATCGGATGCCGTTTGGTCTGCACGATCATCTCGCCGACCGGGCCATCGGTCGGGATCGGATAGCTGCACGGCAGAATGGTGCGGAAGAAGAAGCGGCCGTCGCTGTCCGTGATGAAGCGCGCCCGCGCCGAGGCGCCGACCTCGTCGTAGTTCGGCTTTTGTGAATCGTAGAAGCCGTCATCATCGGCATGCCAGACGTCGACGGGGACACCGGCGAGCGGCTTGCCCTTGAGGTCGGTGACGCGGCTCTGCACGAACATCCGATCGCCGGTCTGGTTGTTCGGCGAGATATCGGTGCCGTGTGCCGTGACCTTGTGCTCGCCGACATAGAACGGGCCGAGCACCGTGGTCTGCGTGGCGCCCTCGCGGTCGCGGTGGTTGACCGCGTCGACCAGCATGGAGACACCGAGCACATCCGACAGCAGGATGAATTCCTGGCGGGTATCGGTGCATTTGTGGCCGGTGCGAGTCAGGAAATCGATGGCGTATTCCCATTCCTCGAAGGTGAGACCGGTCTTGCTCACGTAATCGTGCAGCGACTTCACCAATTCCTGGAGCAGGAATTTGGCCCGCGGGTCCGGGGTGTTGTCGAAGCTCTGGACGACGGCTTCGGTGAGTTCGGTCTCGTTGAACTGGGTCATATGCGTTTGCCCTCGCGTTTTTCTCGTTGGCCCGGATGGGCTCCCTAAGGCGTTCCGGGCGGGAGCCTACACCAGTCGGCGGGTCCGCGTTAAGCGCAACCGGCTTGGAATGCGGCCGCCATTTCGGTATCAACTTTCCGGCAAAACGCCCCGGAGGAAACTGATGCTCGCCCCTACCCCCGCCTCGCCCGAATCCGTGGGCATGTCCAAGGCCGCGCTCGAGCGCGTCGATGCGCATCTGAAGAACCGGTACATCGATGCCGGCCGTTTTCCGGGCACGCATCTGCTGGTCTATCGCCGCGGCAAGATCGCCCACAGCTCGGTACAGGGCTATGCGGACATCGAGCGCAAGGCGCCGGTCAAGG
The DNA here is from genome assembly GCF_007290395.2 of Bradyrhizobium cosmicum. Taxonomy (NCBI): domain Bacteria; kingdom Pseudomonadati; phylum Pseudomonadota; class Alphaproteobacteria; order Hyphomicrobiales; family Nitrobacteraceae; genus Bradyrhizobium; species Bradyrhizobium cosmicum. Next base: position 5,407,067 of record NZ_CP041656.2, read on the forward strand.
ACGACACCATCTACCGCATCTATTCCATGACCAAGCCGCTCACCAGCGTCGCCTTCATGATGCTGGTCGAGCAAGGCCTCGTCGCGATCGACGAGCCGGTCGCCAAGTACATTCCGGAATGGAAGGATCTCGGCGTGTTCGTCGCCGGCACCGCGCCGGCCTTCCTGACTCGGCCGCCGACCCGGCCGATGCTGATCGTCGATCTGCTCCGCCACACCTCCGGGCTGACTTACGGTTTCCAGCAGCGCTCCAACGTTGATGCGGCCTATCGCGCCGAGAAGATCGGCGAGGTCGAGAAGTCCGGCACGCTCCAGACCATGATCGAGAGCCTTGCGAAAATCCCGCTGGAGTTCTCGCCGGGCGAAGCCTGGAACTACTCGGTCTCGACCGACGTGCTCGGCTATCTCGTCGGCAAGATTTCGGGCATGCCGTTCGAACAGTTTCTCAAGGCACGAATTCTCGATCCGCTCGGCATGACCGACACCGATTTCCACGTGCCGGCCTCCAAGGCGCACCGTCTCGCGGCCTGCTATTCCGCCGATCCGAGTGGCGGCATGACCTTCCACGCAGGCCAGCGCCGCGAGGGTCTGACGCTGCAGGACGACCCGACCAAGAGCTCGTTCCTCATCCCGCCCTCGCTCATCTCCGGAGGCGGCGGGCTGTGCTCGACGATGGCCGACTATCTCACCTTTTGCCGTGCATTGCTCAATGGCGGCGAGCTCGGCGGCGTCAGGTTGCTCGGCCCGAAGACGCTGGCGTTGATGACCAGCAACCACATTCCGGGCGGGCGTTCGCTGCCGGAAGTCTCGCGCTCGATGTTCGCCGAGGCCGCCTATAACGGCATCGGCTTCGGTCTCGGCTTCGCCGTGACCATGCGCCCGGCGGAGACGCTGGTCGCCGGCAGCCCCGGCGAATACAATTGGGGCGGCGCGGCCACGACCTCGTTCTGGATCGATCCAGCCGAGGAACTCGTGACCATCTTCATGACGCAGGTGCTGCCGTCGAGCGCCTATCCCATCCGGCGCGAGCTGCGCAGCATGGTCTACGCCGCCATCACCGAGAGCAATCTGTAGGAACGCTCGTGTCACGGGGCCCCGCGAAGAATCGCGGGGCCCCGTTGTTTTCTGCTCAGTGAAGATGGCCAATCAGATAGACGCCACCGCCGATCACGAGCACGGCTGGCACCGCCCACAAAATCAGAATTGGCATTTGTCGTCCTCCTCAGTTTGACGTGCAGACCTTGACGGTCTTCATGCCGCTCTCGGCCTCGGTACGCGACTTGTAGACCGTGCCCGACGGGCTCACGACGGTCATGGTCGTCTCCGTCGGCTTCTTGTCGACGATTGTGCATTTCTTCGTCTTGACGTCCTGGACGACGTAGAACTCGTCGGCCGCGAACGCGGGCAGGGAAAACACAGCAATCATCAGCGCGGCAGTTGCCATCTTCAGCTTCATTTTTGCTCTCCTCCATTGCCAGGCGTTGCTGCCTGGTCGATTCACAAACGGGAAAAAGCGGCAATTTGTTCCAGAGCGAGGGAACGCCGTCTGCAGTGGACGGTTGAGCCGCACTTATTCCAGTGAGGAGAACAAGATGAACAAGCTATATCTGCTTTCCGCCGTGGTGGTGATGATCTCGACTGGCGCGGTCGCGCAGTCCACCGTGGTGACCACCACCGGAACCGGTCACACGGCCGTCGTTCAGATCGAGCCGGAATACCGGACCAGGATCAAATCCTACGTCACCGAGCACCGCGTACGTCCCATCGTGAAGAACGAGAAGATCATTGTCGGCGCGACGGTTCCAGGCGACGTCGAGCTCGAAGCCGTTCCATCGGACTGGGGTCCGTCCCTGACGAAATATCGCTACGTCTACGCCGGCGAGCGCGTGATGCTGGTGGATCCCGCCACGCGGACGGTCGTTCAGGAAATCGATTGATCAAGATGTATGGACGGCGGTCGCCTTAAGGCGGCCGCCACCCGGGAGGCGACCATGACATCGCATCGAGAGGCCCGGATCGCCGGTCTCAGCTTGGCGGCCGTTTACGCCGTGTGCCTGTTGCTGACCGCGATCGGCATGAGCTGAGGCGCGGACGCCGGCGACCGCGCTGCAAAATCCTTTTCTGAACTGCTCTCCAAAATGCGAAAATTATAGCGCCGCGCAAATCATGCCCGTATGGTCGGGCAAAATCATAATCCAGCGCGGATGCGCTGGAACCGGGACGTTCACGTTTGCCGAAATTCACCCTGCCGGTCCGACTCGCTCTTCTGGTCGCGGGAACGACGCTGCCGCTGATCGTGTTCGCGGTCGGCCTCGCCTACGCCAACTACCGCCAGGATCGCACCGACGCCACGCGCCGGGTGCTGGAGACTGTCCGCAGCATGCGCCTCGTGCTCGACGCCGAGGTGCAGCGGATGACGGGCGGGTTGCAGGTGCTCGCGCTCAGCGAATCCTTGCGCAGCGGCGACTTCGACCGCTTCCGGCACCTCGCCGCGGGTTTCATCAACCAATATGGCGAAGACAGCATTCTTCTTCTGGCCGACCGGTCGGGGCATCAGCTCTTCTCGACCGTGACACCCGACACGGCGAGCCTGCCGCCACGCAATAATCGCGAGATCGTCGAGCGGGTCTTTGCAAGCAAGGCGCCGCAATATTCCGATCTGTTCGTCGGCTCGACCAAGAAGCGTCCGATCGTGACGGTCGAAGTTCCGGTGCTGCGCGACGGCGAGGTCGCCTACACGCTCTCGTTCAGCCCGCCGCTCGACATCTTCCAGCAACTGGTCGACCGGCAACGTCCCGACGAGCAGTGGACGGTGTCGCTGCTGGACAGCAAGGGCTTCGTGTTCGCACGCGCGCCCAATCCGAGCGAGACGTTCGGCAAGCAGGCGTCTCCCTCGCTGTACAACGCGATGTTTCGCGCGCCCGAGGCCGCATTGTCGACCGTCTCGCTCGAAGGCGTCGCGCTGGCCTCGGCCTACACGCGCTCGCGACTGACCGGCTGGACCGTCGCGGCCGGTGTTGCCGAGAGCTCGCTGATCGCGCCGCTCTGGCGCAACATCGCGATCACCAGCCTGATCGGCGGCGTGCTGCTGCTGATCGGCCTCACCTTTGCGGTCAGGATGGCGACCACGATCGCGCGCGGCGACATGCTGCACAATCTGCTGATCGAGGAGCTCAACCATCGCGTCAAGAACACCCTGGCGCTGATGCAGGCGATCGCGGTGCAGACCTTCCGCAGCGCCAGCCGCGACGAGCGGATCAAGTTCGAGGGCCGCCTCGGCGCACTCGCCGAGGCGCACAATCTCCTCAGCCAGGAGAAATGGCAGGGCTCCGATCTGAAGGACGTGATCGCGCGGGTGCTCCATCCGTTCCTGCTCTCCGGCCCCGAACGTATCCGCATGACAGGCCCCACGGTGCCGCTGTCACCGAGGCTCGCTGTCGTGCTGTCGATGATCGTGCACGAGATCGCCACCAACGCCGCGAAATATGGCGCGCTCTCCAACGAGACCGGCCGGGTCACGCTGGAATGGGAGGTCATCGGGGACACGCCAAAACCGCGGCTGCGGCTGATCTGGACCGAGACCGGCGGCCCGCCAGTGACGGCTCCGGTACAGCGAGGCTTCGGCTCCCGCCTGATCGAGCGCAGCGCGCGCGACCAGCTCGGCGGCGAGGCGACGGTGGATTTTCTGCCGCGCGGCGTGGTCTGCACGGTCATCTGCGCGCTCGACGAGGCGCGGTGAACGGGGACATCGGCGAGGAACTCGTGGCGTCGGCGAGGGCGCGCCGGTGCAATATTTCGCGATCACCGGGACGCTGCAGCCAAACACGGGCTGGGCCAATTCGCGGCCCAGCCTCATTTGTGCAGCCGGCAGATCGTCAAGCAACTAGACGGTCGAGATGCCATCGATCGGGCTGATGTCTCCGACAAAGCGCAGCAGGTCGGCCATGGTGAACTCACCTGGCACTTGCGAAGGCAGCGTTGGCTTCCAGCTCTTGCCCTTGAGCCAGAGGTACGACTGGTGATCGCCGTGGACGAGACCGACGAAGACCTCGGCAAGAAGCGTCGCCCCTACCGGTCCGAGCTTTTCGCCGCCGCCCCGCTGCTCCGCCTCCTTGAGGATGTAGTACCAGAGCGGGGTGTGCTCGTGCAGACCATGCTTCTTCGCCACCGCTCCGTCGGTCCCCTTCGATATCTCGGCCGGCGTCAGCGGATTCTTGATCTTCATGGCCTTCGCCACGTCCTGCCCGGACGGCAATCCCAATATTACACCGCGCTTGAGATTGCGGAACGGCAGGCTGCTGCCGTCACCAGGCAGAGTGTGGAGCTGCGGCACGACAAACGGGTCGATCTTGCGCGACGGGTTGAACGCGACTCCCGGCGGATTGGACGGCAGGATCTCATGGAAGCGGCGCCAGTCGATGATCCAGTTGCTTGAAAGCACCGGAAGCGGGAGCGGCGGCTGGATCGGATTAGGCGCGAGATCTCCGATGATGCCTCCCGAAAGCCCGGTGAACTGGAACAGCAGGTCGAGGGTCCCAGGAACGACGCCGCCCGGCGTGAAGATCCTGTTGTGGCTGTAGACCTCGCGAACCATGCTGTGGCCGAGACGATAGACCGCGGCGGAGAACTCGACCGGCATGTACGGGATCTTCTTGAAGCGGTAGAAGCGCCGACCCTGTTCGAGGATCTTCGCCACCAGTCCTTTCTCGGTGATCCGCTCCACAAAATCGTGCAGGACCATCCACTGGTAGTGCCAAGTCACGATCCGGCGCGCTTCTTCGAATATCTCGCCGGGCGGCTTGCCCGACGCAGCGAGCTGATCGCAGACCTTGTTGTGAAATTTGAGCATCGCAACGTGAGTTTGCGCGACCAGCAGATTCTCGTCATTGCGATGATCCCCGATCAAGGCGAACCCCTCGGGACTGCGCGGAAGATCGTTGCGGTGATCTCCCGTGACGTTGCCGAGCGGAACGTTGACCGTCTTGCCGATCAGCAGTTTGGGGCCCGGGGTCTTGCCGTTGTCGCCAGCGGAATTGCGCGCGTACAAGTGGCGGCTTCCGTCTGGACCCAGACCATAGATGCTGTCGAGATCGAGCGCCGGCGTGCGAAAGTTCTGCACGGCCATCGGGTCGGCTTCCTTGTCGCCAAAGGAAGTCAGATCCAGGGTGATGTCATGATCGACGAACTGCCCGAGATAAGTGAACCCGGCGGGCACTTTGGTATTGTTTCCAGCCGCGTCGCCCGGAGCGGGGTCCTTCATCGCGTTGGCGAGATCATGAAGCGGACCGTCGTCGACGGCCAGCGGTTCGAGTGTCGGAAACATCCGACCGAACATGCCGGGATCGTCGTGTCCTGAAAGCGTATCGAGAAATTGTCGCGTCGGCTGACGTCCGGCTTTGCCATGACCGGGCTGAACGTTTACGTCGGTTCCCATCGCTTGCTCCTGCGCAAAATGCTGTAAGGGAGAGGGGCGCCGAGTTTGTCGATCGGTGTAAAATTCTCGCTTCAGTATACGTTTTTGAAAATTGCCCCTCTGGGTGCAGTAGGACGAAATATTACCTCAGATTGCATCTGAAGTGTGTCCGAAAGGGCGAGGCGTTTTGCCCCACCCGACCTGTGCGATAGATCACTAGCGCTTCGCGGCGAACCGCGCCCAAATCTCGGCGTCCGTGTAGAAGTCGATGCCGCCGTCCAGATCCCTCACGAGCCACTCGCCGAGATAGACAATCTGCGTGCCGCTGCGGCGCTCGTGCCGAAGCTCGAATTTTCCCTCGGCATCCTTCTGAAGCGAGCAGGTTGACTGGACCCAGCTCGGCCACTCCTGCAACGGTTGCCCCACGAATTGCCAGGCAACCAGAGCCGCGTTGTTCGACAAGGGTTCTAGGAACAGTGTCTTTGTCACGAGATCTCCACCACGCGGTTGTGCTGCTGCAACGTCTCGGGATCGGAAAAGTTTGGTATTTTGATTCTGCAGAGGAGCATGACCGGAGATCCGGAACGGTTTCTTTCAGGTTCCATCCGTGAAAACCCGGTTCCCATCGACGGGACCGCTGCGCCCTATCCGATCGTCTGCAGTGCCGGGAACGTCTCCAGCAGCCAGATGCTCACATTCGAGACTGCACCGGTGAGGAAGCCGATGCCGGTGATCACCATCAACACGCCCATGGCGCGCTCGACGTTGACGAGATGGCCTTTCATGCGCGCGAACAGGGTCGAGAATTGCTCGATCATCAGCGCTGCGATCAGGAAGGGAATGCCGAGGCCGGCCGAATAGACCGCGAGCAACCCTGCGCCCTTGGTCACTGTCGCTTCGGCCGCAGCGATCGAAAGGATCGCCGCGAGGATCGGGCCGATGCACGGCGTCCAGCCGAAGGCGAAGGCCAGCCCCATGAGATAGGCGCCCCAGAGGCCGACGGGCTTGGGGATCGGCAGCCGCCCCTCGCGCATCAGCAGGCCGATCCGCGTCAGTCCGAGGAAATGCAGTCCCATGACCATGATGACGATGCCGGCAAGGATCGACAGCTCGGCCGACCAGGCGCGGATCAATCCGCCGACCAACGAAGCGCTGGCGCCGAGCGCCACGAACACCGTTGAAAAGCCCAGCACGAACAAGAGCGCCGACATCATGATGGCGCGCTTGGAGGCCGAGGCCGGCTCATCGCTCTCGACATGCTCGATCGTCGCGCCCGTCAGATAGATCAGATAGGGCGGAACGAGAGGCAGGACGCAGGGGGAGAGGAAGCTGACGAGGCCGGCAATCAGCGCCGCCGGGATCGAAACATTTTGCATGATGCAGTCGGAGCCATCTCAGGCCCTCTGGCCGCACACGGGGGAGTGCGCGCACACCGGAGCCGAACCGGCACTGGTGTAGCCGATGCCGGAAAATGCGCAACAGAGGCGCACAAAACCAGGGCTCCTCCCGATGCCATCTGCGATCACAGATACGGCACCGGGACGCGCACAAATCTCGCCAAAAAGCGAGATTCGGCGGCGCGGCTACTTCACCACGCGGAGCAGCGGACGCCGGGGCTGGTCCTGCGTCTGCTTGGAGGGGGACTGCGGATCGCTGGCAGCGCTCCGCAGCATTTCGTCGCACAGCGCCTTGAGATCGGCACCGTCAATTCCCTTGAGCTTCATCCGCACGTCGAGAATGACGACGGACAGCAATTCGGCCGACTCACGGCTGTTGATCTCGTTGAGGACCTTGCGGCACTCCTCAAGCGTTTCCAGCACCGACTGCAACTGTTCGTCTGAATGCGACACCGGCGTTCTTTCCGTTAGTTCGGCCTGCGAGATATAGTCGTGGCGATCCCCTCGGCCCCCGTGGAGCAGTAAGGATAGCATGAGGCGTCTGCGCCTCCGAACATGATTTCGAAGTGCTTCTGCGCACTTCCAGCTGACATTCCCGCGCTGCGCGGTTTGCCATCGTCGTGAGTGTCAGGGGAAGAACGCCCGGAGATATGCGATTCATCCATCGCGCAATTCCGAAGCACTCGGGCGAGGACGCCCGTCATAGACGACGCCGACAATCCCGTAGCCATTTCAAGGCTCGCAACGGAACTCACGCGACACCCCTCACCCGGACGATAGCTTGCCCGATTCCCAGCAATTGGTAGCATCCAGATACCGCCAACGAGGTAGTAAAGATGGCGTTCAAAACTCGCCGGCCCCCAACCCGTCGTGGTTGTGGTTTGCCCCAGATTCTGCCAGTTTAGCGACCCAAAGGGACTTGTATGCACTCCTTGGCGGAAAGGGGCGTTCCACTGGAGGAACGCCCAAAGATCAATATCAGCGGCCTCTCTGATTGGGATGCGGCTCGCATTTTCTTGGAAGTCGTTCGATGCGGCAGTTTCCGCTCGGCGGCCGAGCGCCTGTCTCTATCGATCAACGCCGTCCGCCGCCGGATCGACGATTTCGAGCGCCAGACCGGTACCACCCTGTTCACCCGCGACGTCCATGGCACCCATCTGACCGATGAGGGCGCGCTGGTGGTGTCAGCCGTGGAACGCATGGAGGCCGCGGCCTTCGACGTCCTGCGCGCCAGCGATTCGACGGCCAATGCCCTGTCCGGCGAGGTCCGCGTCGCCGTGACCGAGGGACTGGGTACGTTCTGGCTCGCCCCGCGGCTGGTCGAATTCCAGCAGGCCTATCCGAAAATCCTGGTCGACCTGCATTGCGCGATGCGCTCGGCCGACGTCTCGCGCCACGAGGCCGACGTCGCCATCCACCTGTCGCGGCCTTCGGCGCTCGACGTCAAGCTGGTGCGGCTCGGCCGCATGCATCTGATGTTCTGGGCCTCCAGGAGTTACGTCGAGAAATATGGCGCGCCGCGCTCCGCGGCGGAGTTGATCAAGCACCGCCTGGTGCTGCAATTCGCCGACCAGATCGCCGCCAAGGAAACCTTCGAGAGCTTCTTCCCGGGCGTACCGGAACGTGACCTTCTGGTCATGAAGACCAACGTCTCAAGCGCCAACTACTGGGCTGTCGCGAATGGAGCCGGCATCGGCGTATTCCCGAGCTATGCCATTGCGCTTGGCGGGAAGTTGATTCCACTGGAGGTCGAGCTGAACCGACCGCTGGATATCTGGTTGTCCTACCATCCTGGTAGCGGCCGGATTCCGCGCGTGCGGCACATGATTGACTGGCTGATCGATGCTTTCAATCCGGCGCGCTTCCCGTGGTTTAAGGAAGAATTCGTGCACCCGCACGAATTCAAGGACTCCTATATGGGCGAACCCCTGACCCAGCTCTTCGGGGGGTTTTCAACCGAAGAACGATGAGAAAAAGTATGAAGACAGCGGCGAAAAGAATGAAGCAGCGCAGTGCCGGCAAGCCGGACATTGAGCTTGGCAAGCGGATCCGTCTGCGGCGCGTCGAGATGAAGATCTCGCAGGCTGAGCTCGGCGAAAAGCTCGGCGTCAGTTTCCAGCAGGTCCAGAAATACGAGAAGGGCGTCAATCGCGTCGGCGCGGCTCGGCTTCAGCAGATCGCCACCGCCCTCGATGTGCCCGTGACCTTCTTCTATGACGGCGACAACAAGGCGCGCGAAGTCGAGAGCCTGCTGTTCCTCGACTCTGCGTTCAGCCTCCGCCTGCTGCGCGCCTACAGCAAGATCAAGGATCAGACGGTGCAGCGTCAGCTCGTCTCGCTGATGGAATCGATCGCGGCGAACGAAGCCTGATCGATCGACGGCCTGGCCTCCAAGAGCTATGTTGAAGGCTGAAGTCAAAGGCCGATGTTCAATCCACCGCGTCACGGGGACGCGGCCGGATTGAACGAGGCTGCCGGATCAGATTTGAGCCTGCGCGCCATCGGCGCGCGGCATCGGCTTTTCAGGGCGGCTTGGCCGCCCTTTCTCTTGGCCGCCTGCCGGCCATTCGACGCGGAGGTAACCGCGGCATGCAATCGCGGCACAAGCTGATGCCAAGCCCCTCGCCTTGCCACGGTTGACCCCGCGCGCGACCTGACAGCACATTGCGCCCGGCCTTTGACCAGCGAGCGCGCGATGTCCGACATTTTCAGCACGACCGAAACACAATATGCCGACGGCAAGATCCTCAAGCATGCGGCCAGCGGCGTCGGTGTGATCACCTTCAACAATCCCGACAAGCGCAATGCGATGTCGCTGGAAATGTGGGAGGGATTTGGCGAGGCGCTGACGGCCTTACGCGATGACGATTCAGTGCGCGTCGTGATCCTGCGCGGCGCCGGCGGCAAGGCGTTCGTCTCGGGCGCCGACATCAGCCAGTTCGAGAAGACCCGCCACAACGCGGCGGCCTCCGAAGAATATGCCAAGCGCAGCGCCGCCCAGCGCGCGCTGCTCGCCGACTACCCGAAGCCGACGATTGCCTGCATCCAGGGCTTCTGTCTCGGCGGCGGCATGCAGGTCGCGATGCTCACCGACATCCGCATCGCTTCACACGACAGCCAGTTCGGCATTCCCGCGGCTAGGCTCGGCATTGCTTACGGCTATGACGGCCTGAAGCATCTGGTGTCGCTGGTCGGCCCATCCTGGGCGCGGCTCTTGATGTACACGGGCATGCGCATCGACGCGACGGAAGCGCTGCGCATTGGTTTGGTCGAACGCCTGATCCCGGAAGATCAGCTCATGGGCGAGACCATGGCGATCGCAGAGACGATCTCGCAAAACGCCCCGCTCGCGATCAAGGCCGCCAAGATCACCATCGCGCAGGTGCTGAAGGACGAAAGCGGGCGCGACATGGAGACGATCAGGGCGATCGGCAATGCCTGCATGGACAGCGCGGATTTCCGCGAGGGCCGCCAGGCCTTCATGGAGAAGCGCAAGCCGCAGTTTACGGGGAAATAGCTTCCAGGCTGCGCCTAGGCAGCAACCCCGCCAGCGGACGTCTTGTCGACGTGAACCTTGGTTTTGGCGTCATAGGCATCTTGCTCCGCCGCTGAAACCTTGCCGTCCTCGTTGGTATCGGCGCTGTCATAGGTCTTACTGCCGCTGCTGGAGCCGCTGCTTGCCCCCGAACTCCCGCTGCTCGACGACGAAGACCCGCTGGATGCTGCACCGCTGTCCGTAGCTGATGCAGTCGAGCTATCCGAGGACGCGCCGCCTCCCGTGCTGGACGCCTGCGCGTCGATCAACACACCCAACACATCGCTGCTGACCTGCACGGACGAACTGGCGCCGGATGAGATCGCGCTGGCTTCCGGTTTCGCACTGGCTGCCGTTCCCGACGATGCATTGCTCGCGCTTTGCGTGGCCGATGTGTCGCTTGCCGTCGCGTTCGTTTTGAGCAGCGAGAGCAGCGCGCTCGCTGTGGTCGAAGAACTAGCTCCAGAGACCGACATTTGTTTCTCCCAGAAACAATCTACATAAATAGAAACAGCCTCTGCCGGCTGCCTCGACCATATAGCGTTCGGAACTTAAATATCAGTGTCGCGCAGCTCTCTGATGCTGATAACCGCGCATGGCCAAGCTCCGGCTGGATCGGCGCTCCCTCGCCCCGTTCTGACGGGGCGAGGTGAAGCAACCGCTGCCGTGCGATTGCTCTCAGAGCGCCCCCAGCACCGCCTTCGTGATATCCGCCGTGCCGTTGCTGCCACCGAACTCCATCGGCTTGATGCCGTCGGCGTAGATCTGATCCACCGCACGCTCGATCTCTTCGCCGGCCTCGGCCGCACTCTCGACGCCATGTTTGTCGGCGAGCCAGTCCAGCATCATCGCAGCCGACAGGATCATGCCGGTCGGATTGGCCTTGCCCTGCCCCATGATATCGGGGGCGGTGCCGTGGCAGGGCTGGAACACGGCGTATTTGTCGCCGATGTCGGCCGACGGCGCCATGCCGAGACCGCCGATCAGGCTCGCGGTGATGTCGGAGACGATGTCGCCGAACATGTTCTCCATCACCATCACGTCGAAATCCCAGGGACGCTTCACCAGCATCGCCGAGCAGGCATCGACATAGAGCCGGTCGGTCTTCACGTCGGGGTGCTTCTTCTCGATCTCGTCGAAGATGCCGCGGAAGAACGCAAAGGCCTTGAACACATTCGCCTTGTCGACGCAGGTCAGCATCCCCGGCTTGCCGCGCGCCTTGCGCCGCTCGGCGAGGCGAAACGAGAACTCGAACAGGCGCTCGGAGGTCTTGCGCGTGATCACGAGCGTCTCGCGTGCGTCCTCGTGGGTGACGACCCCCTTACCCATCGAGGCGAACAGGCCTTCGGTGGATTCGCGGATCACGACGAGATCGATGCCGCGCCGGTCGGCGCCGACGATCGGGCTCGGCGCGCCTGGAATCAGCCGCGCCGGCCGCACGCCGGCGTAGAGATCGAAGATGAAGCGCAGCTCGATCTGCGGCGCGATCTCGGTGTTGTCGGGGTAGCGCACCGACGGCAGGCCGCAGGCCCCGAGCAGGATCGCATCCGCCTCCTCGCACAGCTTGATGGTGCTGTCGGGCATCGACTTGCCGGTCGCGAGGTAATTGTTGGCGCCGGCCGGCGCCTCGGTGAAGCGGAAGCGCAAGTCCGACTTCGCCTCGATCTTGCGCAGCACTTCGATCGCCGGCGCCATGACCTCGGGGCCGATGCCGTCGCCACCGAGCACGGCAATGTGGAAGGCGTTGTTTGCGGACATTGAAGTTTCCTGCGCGTAGGAAGAAGAGGCTGTCATCGCGAGGACCGAAGCGACGAAGCAATCCAGACCGTTTCCGCAGGGGACTTCTGGATTGCTTCGCTTCGCTCGCAATGACGGAGGAGAGAGAGTAACTACGGCGTCAGCACCGTGCGCCCAACCACCGCGCCCTGCTGCAACTGCACCAGCGCGTCGTTGGCCCTGGCGAGCGGTGCCGTCGTCACCGGGATCGGCGGCACCTTCTTGGTGCGGACGAGATCGAGCAGCTCCTGCGTCTCGCGCAGATTGCCGACATAGCTGCCCTGGATCGTCACCGCCTTGATCGGAATCAGCGGCAGCGCCCAGGTCGCGCCACCACCGAACAGGCCGACGATGACGAGCTTGCCGCCCTTGGCCAGACAGTCGAAGCCGAGCTGCGTCGTGGCGGCGTTGCCGACGAGGTCGATCACGGCGCGGATCGGCCCGCCCGCTTTCCTGGCGAGCTGCTCCAGCGCATCCGGCGCCTTGGGATCGACGGTGGCGAGCGCGCCGGCCTTCTCCGCCGCTTCGCGCTTCCTGGCATCAATATCGAGCATGATCGCACCCTTGCCGCCCATGGCTTTCAGCAGCGACAGCGCCATCAGGCCGAGGCCGCCCGCCCCGAACATCACGATCGGCGTGTCAAAATGCTGCTCGACCTTCTTCAGCGCGCTGTAAGTGGTGACGCCCGAGCAGGCGTAGGGCGCGGTCGTGGCAGGATCGAGGCCTTTGAGGTTGAGCAGATAGCGGGGATGCGGCACCAGCATGTGATCGGAATAGCCGCCGTCGCAATAGACGCCGAGCGAGCGCGGCGTCGCGCACATGTTCTCGTCACCAGCCAGACAAACGGCGCACTTGCCGCAGCCGATCCAGGGATAGACGAGGCCGATGTCGCCAAGCTTCAGATCGCCCTGGTCAGCCGGCTTCACGTCGGGGCCGAAGGCCAGGACTTCGCCCACGGTCTCATGGCCCATCGTCAGCGGCAGGTTGATGCCGCGGTCCTTCAGCGACAGCGGCTTGCGGCCATGGCCGAGATCATAGCCGCCTTCCCAGATGTGAAGGTCGCTATGGCAGACGCCGGCGGCCTTGACCTTGATCAGCACCTGCGTGCCCGACGGCTGCGGCGTCGCCTCGTCAAACTCCTGCAGCGGCGCCTTGAAATCGGCGACCTTGAAACTCTTCATCGGCGTCCTCCCGGCATGTTTGTCGTTCTCGCCGCCACCATGCCATGACCGGCGGGGCGAGACAAACCCGGCAGCCGTCTTAGTTCAGGCCAGCGGATGGTGGCAAGCGGCGAACTGGCCGGGCGCGACCTCGCGCAACTCCGGTATCTCCGCGCTGCATCGCTGATCCGCCCGTGGACAGCGGGTGCGGAAACGGCAGCCGGACGGCGGCGCAATCGGCGATGGCGGCTCGCCAATCGCCACACTCTCGGCGGGACGGACATCCGGATCCGGCACCGGGATCGCCTTCAGCAACAGGTCCGTATAGGGATGCGCGGGCCTCGCGAACAATTGCTCAGATGGCCCGACCTCGCAGAGCCGGCCGAGATACATCACCGCGACGCGGTCGCTGACCGCTTTGACCACAGCAAGGTCATGCGCAATGAACAGCAGCGTCAGACCGAAACGCGCCTTCATCTCCTCCAGCAGGTTGAGGATCTGTGCGCGGATGGAGACGTCGAGCGCCGAGACCGGCTCGTCGCAGACAATGAACTCAGGGTTGAGCACCAGCGACCGCGCGATGCAGATGCGCTGGCACTGGCCGCCGGAGAATTCGTGCGGCAGGCGGCCCGCCACGAGATCGGGGTCGAGCCCTACCGCAGAGAGCACATCGTGAACGCGCCGCTTGCGCTCGGCGGCGTTCTTGATACCGGCAATGATCAGCGGCTCGGCAACGATGTCGCCAATGCGCCGGCGCGGATTGAGCGAGGCGATCGGATCCTGAAAGATCAGCTGCACGCGGCGGCGCATCTTGCGCAGCGCCTCGCCTTGCATCGCCGTGAGATCCTCTCCGTCGAACTGCACCAGCCCCGATTTGGCACGGCGCAGTTGCAGCACTGCGCGTCCCAGGGTCGACTTGCCGCAGCCGGACTCACCAACCAGCCCCAGCGTCTCGCCGCGCGCGACCTGGAGGCTGACACCGGAAACCGCATGCACCGTCTTGTTGCCGAGACCGTATTCCACGACGAGATTGTCGACCTTCAGAAGCGGCTCATCGCGCAGGGCCAGCTGCATCATGTGCCGATCTCCTCCACCATCTGGATCGGATGGAAGCAGGCATAGAGATGCCCCGGCATCTCGGCGCTCTTCAACTCCGGCTTCGCCTCGCGGCAGCGCTCGACGGCATAGCGGCAGCGCGGCGCGAAGGAGCACCCCTTCAGCGGCCGCGTTGGATCGGGTGGGCGGCCGGAGATGGCGGGCAGCGGCGTATGCGGCGCGGTGTCCAGCTTCGGGATCGCCGCCAGCAACGCCTCCGTGTAGGGCATGTGCATCCGCTTGAACAACGCCTGCGTCGGCGCGCGCTCCACCACCCGGCCCGCATACATCACCGCAACCTCGTCGGCACGGCCGGCGACCACGCCGAGATCGTGGGTGATGATGATCATCGCCATGTGGCGGCGGCGCTGTTCGCGCGCGAGCAGATCGAGGATCTGCGCCTGGATCGTCACGTCGAGCGCCGTGGTCGGCTCGTCCGCGATCAGCAGCTTCGGTTCGCAGGACAGCGCGATCGCGATCGCGATGCGCTGGCGCATGCCGCCGGAACACTGATGCGGATATTGCGCCAGCCGCTGCTCCGGTGCCGGGATGCCGACGGCGGCGAGCAACTCGATGCTGCGCTTGCGCGCCGCAGGCGCATCGAGCTCGAGGTGCTCCTGGATCGTCTCCATCAACTGGGTGCCGATGGTGAGCACCGGATTGAGCGAGGTCATGGGGTCCTGGAACACGACCGCAAGGTCGCGTCCGCGCAGGCGGCGCAACCGCTCCGCATCGAGCCGCACCAGATCCTGGCCGTCGAACATCACGCGTCCGGTGAGCTTCGCCTTCCTCGGCAGCAGCTGCAGCACCGCGCGCGACAGCATGGTCTTGCCGCAGCCGGACTCCCCGACGATGCCGAGCGTGCGGCCGGCCTCCAGCGACAGATCGACATGATCCACGGCGCGCAAATTGCCGCGCGGCGTCGGCAGTTCGACCGCGACATTATCGATGGTCAGCAGCGGCGCGCTCACAGCGCCCCCTGACGCGGGTCGGTCAGCGCCCGCATGGTGTCGCCGACCAGGTTGAACGCCAGCACAGTCAGGAACAGCCCCACGGCCGGCAGGAAGGCCAGCCGCGGCGCGACGTCGAGGCTGTCGCGGCCCTCGCCGATCATGCTGCCCCAGCTCGCCATCGGCGGCGGCACCCCGAGACCGAGGAAGGACAGCGCGCCCTCGACCACGATGGTGACGGCGACGCCGAGCAGGAAGAACGCCAGCAGCGGCAGGATCACGTTCGGCAGCAGCTCACGCAGCAGGATGCGCGCGTGGCTGGCGCCGAGCGCTTCGGCCGCGATCACGAATTCGCGCCGCGCCAGGGTCAGCGTCGCCGCCCGCGCCACGCGCATGAAGGCGGGAATGCCGAGCACGCCGAGGATCATTGTGAGATTGGGGATGGACTGGCCGAGATAGGCGGTGACGGCGAGCGCGAAGATCAGCGGCGGAAAGGCGAGCAGCACGTCCATGCTGCCGACCACCAACGTCTCGAACCGGCCACGGAAATAGCCGGCAAGCAACCCCAGCGCACCGCCGAGCGCCAGACCGATCATCGGCGCAATCAGCCCCACCGTCAGCGAGACGCGCGCACCAAAGATCAGGCGGGCAAGCTCGTCGCGGCCGAGGCTGTCGGTGCCGAGCCCGTGCTCCCCGGAGAACGCGGCGCGGCGCTCCAGCATGTCCATGTCGACGGGGTTCTGCAGCGGCAGCACCGGCGCCAGGATCGCGAGTGTCAGGATCACAATGAGCCAGATGCTCGCGAGCCAGAACAGCAGGCCGAGCTTGCGCCGGCGGCGGATCGGCACGGACACGGCCTCGTCCTGCATCGAGAGTTCAAGCGTGGCCATGGCGGATCCTCGGATCGAGCACGGCGTAGAGCATGTCGACGATGAAATTCACGATGACGAAGCCGCAGGCCACCAGCAGCACCACGCCCTGGAGGATGACGAGGTCGCGGGTGTAGATCGCGCCGACCAGAAGCCGGCCGATACCGGGGAGCGCGAAGATGGTTTCCACGATCAGCGTGCCGCCGAGCAGGCGGCCGATATTGATGCCTGTGACCGTCACCAGCGTCAGCGACGAGGGCTTCAGCGCATGCACGAACAGGATGCGCGATGGCTTGAGGCCTTTTGCCTTCGCCAGCGCGATATAGTCCTCCTGCAGGGTCGCGATCATGTCGGAGCGCAGCACCCGCATGATGCCAGGCCATTCGGCGAGGGCCAGCGTCAGCGCCGGCAGCACGAAGAAGCGCAGATTGTTGAGCGGCTCCTCGCTGAACGGCACATAGCCGGTCGCCGGCAGCCAGCGCAGCTCGACCGCGAACAGATAGATCAGCAGGATCGCCATCAGGAACGACGGCATCGACAGCATGGCGAAGGCGCTGCCGGTCATGAAGCGGTCGAAGGCGCCGCCGGCGCGCGCGGCGCAGGCGATCGCGACGGGAACGCCGATCACGAGCCCGATGAACTCCGCCATCAGCATCAGCTGGAGCGAGACCGGAATGCGCTCGGCAACCGCCTGCAGCACGGTCTGCCCGGTGCGGAAGGAGCGGCCGAGATCGCCCTGCAGGACGTGGCCGAGCCAGCTCAGGTAACGCCACCACAGCGGCTGGTCGAGCCCCATGTCACGGCGCAGTGCCGCGACATTCTCCGGCGTCGCCTGATCGCCGAGAATGACATAGGCAAGATCGCCCGGGAGCAGCGAGGCGATCAGGAAGGTGAGCAGCGAAACGGCGAGCAGAACCGGCAGGATGGCCAACAGCCGCCGCACGATGAAGTTCAGCATCGCCCGGTCATTCCAGCCAGGTGGAGGAGACGTCGATCACGCCGTTGTAGATCTTCGGGAAGCCCTTCAGCCTGGCGCTCGACAGCGCATAATAGGTGTTCTGGAAAGTCCAGAACCAGATCGCCTCCTTGTTGATCAGCCGGCTGATCGCGCAATAATCCTCGATCCGCGCTGCGGGATCGGCGGTAACGCGGGAATGGTCGAGCAGCCGGTCGAGCTCCGGATCAACGAAGTTGGCGAGCGCCAGCGGGCTGCCGCTGCGGAAGTTCGCATACATCTGCGGATCGGGATCGGCGAGATCGACGATGCGCCATGGCACGAGCTGGAACTGGCGCGTGAAGGCGCGCGGCGGAATCGTGGCCTGATCGACCTGCTCAATCTCCATATTGGCGCCGGCGCGCTTCCAGAATTGCTGGAGCACCTGACCGATCATGCGGCCACGCGGGGTCGCGGTCACCAGCATCTTGAACTCGACCGGCTTGCCGTGATCCTTGATCAGTGCCTTGGCCTTCTCGAGGTCGAACGGCAGCGCGCCGTCGTCCTTGCATTTGACCCAGGAGCCGTCGCCATACGGATTGGACGCCGGCCGGCTCAGGCCGTTACTGATCGCCTGCGACATCTTTGGCCGGTCGATCGACATCACCAGCGCCTGACGGACACGGACGTCGTCGAACGGCGCCTGCTTGGTGTTGAAGGCATAGACCTGCGCGCCAGAGCCCTTGTAGGTGTGCACAGTCAGCTTGGAGTCCTTCTGCGCCTTCATGATGTTGTCGGCGTCGTTCTCGTCGTCCCAGATGATGTCGGCCTCGCCCGACTGCAGCGAAGCAAAGCGCGACTGCGCGTCGGGCAGCGGCTTCAGGATGATGCGGTCGAGATAGGGACGGCCCTTGTCCCAATAGTTCGGGTTCTTCTCCAGCACCATGCGGTCGCCGGCGGTCCATGATTTCAGGATGTAGGGGCCGGTGCCGACGGGATTGCGATTGTAGTCGTCGCCCTTGGTCTTCCAGGCCGTTGGCGAATGCACGACGTTGTTCTGGCTCTGGATGGTGATCGTCGCCGGCAGGTTCACGGAGGGATCGGTGAGATTGTAGACGACCGTATATTCGTCGGGCGCCAGCACTTCCTTGACGTTGGTGATGTAGAAGGCGCAGCGGCACTTGTTGGCGGGGTCCTTCTGCCGGTCGAAATTCTCCTTGAAGGCCTGCGCGTTAAACGGCGTACCGTCGTGGAATTTCACGCCCTGGCGCAGCTTGAAGGTCCAGCTCTTGTAATCGTCCGAATGTGTCCAGGACTCCGCGAGCTTTGGCGCGGCCTCACCCTTGTCATTAAGCGTGGTGAGCGTGTCGAAGATCGCAGCCGCCGCGGTGAAGGTCGAGGTGTCGTAGACACCGACCTTGAGCGGATCGAAGCCCGTAATATCCAGCTCCTGGCCGACGGTGATGCTGCCGCCCGGCTTCTGCGCCTGGGCCCGCTCGGTCAGCGGGAGAAGAGCAAATGCCGCAACAAGGAAAATCGGCGCGCGCCTGCGTGCCGCAGCAGCGATGTTCGTCATGGTTCCTCCCGGGATCCCTCGTCCGATGTTTCGGATCGTTGAATGACTCGGGAGCGAGATTGGCGACAAATGATCGCCACGGCAAGAGGAACACGCGCAAGATCAAACGCTGTAGTGGTGCTGCAATGCGCTCAGTTTGTCGCAGCCGTCTTGCTTGACGGAATTGGTGCATTGTCGGCGAGACCGATTTCCTCGCGCAATTTGTCGGTGTGCTCGCCGAGCACGGCCATCGTCTTGCCCGGCGCCGTGTCGGCGCCCGACATCCGGAACGGCAGATTGAGCACCTGGAAGGAGCCGCCGCCGTCCTCTACCGACGAGAGCGCCTGCCGGTGCGCGAGTTGCGGATCGGCCAGCGCCTCGGACACGGTGCGATAGGCCGAAGCCGGCACGCCGGCAGCGCCCAATGCGAACAGACATGCGTCCGTCGGGTGCTGCCTCGACCAGGCTTCGACGCCATCCATCAATTCGGCCCAGTTGTCGCGGCGTGCGGCATAGGTGGAGAAGCGCGCATCGGAAATCCATTCGGGACGGCCGATCACCCCCATCAATGCCTGAAAGGTCTTCTCGCTGGCGACCGTGATCATGACATAGCCGCTCGCGGTCTCGGTCGGGCCGAACATCGGGCGCGGCGGCGGCTTCACCGCGAATTGCGAGTTCTGCACCTCAAGCACCGTCAGCGTCAGCATCGTCTCCAGCATGGAGACGTCGATGTGTTGGCCCTGCCCGGTCAAGCTGCGCTGATAGAGCGCAGACGCGATTGCGCCGAAGCCGTAAGTGCCGGTGACGACGTCGGCATGATAGATGCCGCAATAGTCCGGCCGATTGCGGCCGGGCTGGTAGGCGAGATGCGCCATGTCATAGCCGGAGGCGGCATGGATCACCGGCGCGTAGGCCGGCAGCTCGGCCGAGGGACCGCTCTGGCCATAGCCGGAGATCGAGCAGTAGATCAGCTTCGGGTTGACCGGGCGGAGGCTGTCATAGTCGAGCCGCAGCCGGTGCATCACGCCCGGGCGAAAGTTCTCGACAAGGACATCTGATGTCGCGACCAGCCGCCGCACCGCCTCCTTGCCGTCCTCGGACTTGAGGTCGAGCACCACGCTCTTCTTGCCGACATTGAGCTGGCCGAACACGGTGCTGCAACCGTTGCGCAGCGGTGGCCGGGTCCGCATCGTCTCGCCGCCGTCGGTCTCGATCTTGATGACCTCGGCACCCATGTCCGCCAGCATCCGCGCGCAGTGGGGGCCTGCGATGGTGGTCGAAAAATCCAGCACCCTGAGACCGGCGAAAGCCTTTGTCGTCGTCTCTTCGTGCTTATCTGATAGCTGCATCCCCGGCGGTCCCTTAGGAACTATCGATATTGTCTTTCGTTGGTGCGGCGAGCCTAGAGGGCGGCGGCTGAGTAGGAAAGTCTTTACCGAACCGACGCGTCTTGCGGGTGACCTAGGAATTCCAGGGGCAACTGGACCCGTTCTTGCATAGCAGCAGGCGGGATCGGAAGAGGGCAGCAGTTCTTGAGGGTCTTGTTCGTTACAACCGAGATGGACGACTTCGTCCGCGTTGGCGGACTAGCCGCCGTTTCCGCCGCCCTCCCCAGAGCGCTTCGCCCTTTCGCAGATATCCGGATCATGCTCCCCGGCTATCGCGACATCATCGAGCAACTCACGCACATACAGATCGTCGGCCGCTGCCCTGCGTTTGCAGAGATGCCGGCCTGCTCGCTCGGCCGGGCCGCGACCAAGGACGGCCTGCCGGTCTATGTGCTGTTGTGCTCACAACTCTACGACCGGCCCGGCAACCCCTATGGCGACGAGTCTGGGAACGACTGGCCGGATAACGACATCCGCTTCGCGCGCTTCGCCTCGGCAGCCGCTGAGCTTGCCATGGGCAAGCTGGACAAGAATTGGGCAGCGGACCTCGTCCATGCCAACGACTGGCAGGCTTCGCTCGTACCGGCCTACCTTGCTTGGCGCGGCGCCAAGGTCCCGTCGATCCTGACCATCCATAACCTCGCCTATCAGGGCCTCTTCCCGAGGGACTCGCTGCGGCGAATTGGCGTACCCGAGAGCTCCTTCCACATCGACGGCGTCGAATTCTACGATCAGATGTCGTTCCTCAAGGCCGGGCTGGTCTACGCCTCGCATCTCACCACCGTCAGCGGCACCTACGCGCGGGAGATCACCACCACCGAGTTCGGCTGCGGCCTCGAGGGCCTGTTGCAGCTGCGCTCCGACGCGGCCGAGCTGACCGGCATCCTCAACGGCATCGACGAGAGCTGGGACCCGCGCTCCTGCGCCCAGCTCGCCCAGCAGTTCGGCGCCGGCGACTGGGTCGGCAAGAAGGCCAATGCGGATTACGTGCGCAAGCAGTTCGGGCTGGCGGTGTCGCGCGGCCCGATGTTCGGCATCGTCGCGCGCCTCGTGCATCAGAAGGGCATCGACCTCGTGCTGGCGGCGGCCGACGAGATCGTCGACGCCGGCGGGCAGATCGTGGTCACCGGCTCCGGCGAACCTGCGCTCGAGCAGGCGCTGGTCGATGCGCATCGCCGCCGCCCCGATGCGATCGGGGTCACGATCGGCTTCAACGACGCCCAGGCGCGGCGCATCTTTGCCGGCAGCGATTTCACGTTGATGCCGTCGCGCTTCGAGCCCTGCGGGCTCAGCCAGATGTACGCCCAGCGGTTCGGCTCGCTGCCGATCGGCCACCAGACCGGCGGCCTCGCCGAGACCATCACCGACGGCGAGACCGGCTTCCTGTTCTCGAAGCCCTCGCGCGATTCCTTCCTCGGCGGCGTCCGCCGCGCCTTCGAGGCCTTCATGGCGCAAGACCAACTCGACACCATGCGCCGCAGCGCGATGGGACGCTCGTTCTCCTGGAGCATCTCCGCCGGCAGCTACAACGCGCTGTACCGGAAGCTGGCAGCGGTGTGAGCCGAGGCGTTTCCTCTCGTCCCCGGACGCAGCGCAACGTCTCTTCGACGGTGCGCTGCAGAGCCGGGGCCCATGTGTCGACGGAGCTCGTAGCCCCTGGGTCCCGGCTCCGCGCCGCAATGCTCGCGCATTGCAGCTTGTCCGGGACACAAGAATTTTGAACTTCACCCCTTCCCGCTTACATCCATCTGCGGCCGTCCGATCCAGGCCCGGTTGAGGCACCGCGTCATCCAATCCGGCCGCGGCTCACCCCGCAGCCGCGCCTGCGCTTCCTGATAGGGCCCGACATAGCGCAGCCGGTCCGGCAATTTCGGATAGACGC
This sequence comes from Bradyrhizobium cosmicum, assembly GCF_007290395.2. Classification (NCBI taxonomy): domain Bacteria; kingdom Pseudomonadati; phylum Pseudomonadota; class Alphaproteobacteria; order Hyphomicrobiales; family Nitrobacteraceae; genus Bradyrhizobium; species Bradyrhizobium cosmicum. Next base: position 5,429,020 of record NZ_CP041656.2, read on the forward strand.
GGCTTATCCATCGCAGCGCATTGTCGGCCGCCCTCTTGTCGCGCTCGTCGAGCTCAAATCCAAAACCGACGCGCAGTTGCTCCGGCAACATCCTCGCCGTGAGCGCCCGGTACCAACGCGGTGGCCGCAGCCACGGACGTGCGCCGGCAAAGATCTGCGTGGCGATACCGCGCGCCGCCGGACTGACGGTCAAAATGTCTGACCGCACCATCGCGGCCGTGTAGGCCGCAAAGCCGGCCCAGTCCGCCGGCAGATCGTCCGCCGTCAATCCGAACAACGCGCCGAACGTCCGGCTCTCGGCCCAATAGCGCTCCCGCGCCTCCGCCGGGAGCGGCGGCAGGATCAGATCGTGCGCCATCAGCGCGGTCTCGACCAGCGTCGCGTGGACCCAGCGCAGCGATGGGGTGTCGTTGGCGCAGTAGCGCGAGCCGGCCGCGAACGGACCGACCGTCTCCGGCATCGCTCCGACGATCATGCTGTGGCGCCGGTGCAGCCGCCTTGACGACAACAGCGCCCGGTCGAGCGAGCCGAACACCATGGCGAAGACGATGTCGAAGGTGCGATGAAAACGGCCGATAGGATCAGCAAGGGTCTTGGAGTGCTCAGCGATGGCAGCCGCGACCCAGGGATGCGCCAGTTGCAGCAGCAGCGCGCGGCCGGCGCCGAGAAAGATCACGGCCTCACGGTCAAGTTGCCAGGTCACCGTGTCAGGTCCGAACACGCCGGCATCAGGTCCGGCCGCCTCAGCGCGGACCCGATTGAGGGCAGCTTCCAGATCGCTCGCGGACACCACTTGCAACGCCTTTCGACTGCGGGCAACCACAATCCGCAAAGCCTGTGGCATTTCAATGAAGGAGACGCGTCCCTATTCCGCGGCCATCGGCATCTCGTCCATATGCTCGTGCAACACCACGCCGGCGAGCGGATCGAATTCGCCGATCCACGGCTTGCGCGCGAGCACCGACTTGGTGTGAGCGTAGCCAGCATGCCAGCGCCGCGTGATCCCCGACGGACTGAAGTCGATATCCTTGGTATGGGTCTCGCGGTCGAGCTGCGGCGCCAGCAGCCGCACGACGTGCATGCGGGTCGGACAGCCGTAGCTGATCAGCTCCCTCACCGCGGCATCGCTGCGCTCGCTCTCGGGCAGCCGCGCCGCGAGCTGGTTGATGACATGGCGCAGGCGATGGGCTTGCTGCTGGCGCGTGATCTGGCTCGCGATCCGGCTGGAATACATCACGTCCTTGTGCCGGTTCAGCACCTCCGCCATCGTGGTCGGCTCGGCGCCGACGGGATTCCACAGATGCACGGAGAAGATCAGCGAATCCCTGCGTGGATTGTCGTCGAACACCGCTTCCGTCGGCGTGTTCGAGAGAATGCCGCCGTCCCAATAGAGTTCGCCGTCGATGCGCACCGCCGGAAAGGCCGGCGGCAATGCGCCCGAGGCCATCACATGCTTCACCGTCAGCTCGCCGTCGCGGCTGTCGAAATAGCGCATTTCGCTGGTGCCGACATGAGCCGCACCGACCGTCAGGCGCGGCGCGCAGCGATTGGCCAGGTCGAAATCGACCAGCTCGCTCAGCGTCTTCTCGAGCGGCGCGGTCGAATAGTAACCGGCGTGATCGGCACCCAGCGGATAGGAATCTCCGGCATGCGCGAGCGGATTGGGGCGGAAGAAGCCGGGAATGCCGTGGGTCACGGCCGACCAATAGGCCAGCTTCTCGTTGAAGCCGGGAAACGCGGCACGCCAGTCCCAGGCCGGCTTCTGCTCCATCCGCTTCCAAAACTCCTTCAAGCGCGCGAGGCGGCGCTCTGGGGTGTTACCCGCAATCAGGCTGGCATTGATCGCGCCGATCGAGGTGCCGATGATCCAGTCGGGCTCGATGCCGGCCTCGTGCAGCGCCTGGTAGACGCCGGCCTGGTACGAGCCGAGCGCGCCGCCGCCCTGAAGCACGAGGACGACCTGACCCGGCAGGTCCGTGTCCTTTCGTTGCCCGTTGTGCTGCATGCCGTTCATGTGTCGCTCCTGTCGAGCCTGTGGTTTATCATTCGTCAGGTGTACGGCCATTGTTACATCTTGCCGTTCTCGGCGATTGCCGGGCCTTTTGGAAATGCCGGCTGGCTTCCAAAACCATACGCGGGCGCTATCGCGCCCAGGATATCATTCCCTGCCCCGATCGGTTAGATTTCCCGCCGATCCTGCCGGGAGCCGAGCCATGGAAATGCATCAGGTCCGCTATTTCCTCGCGGTCGCGCAGTTGCTCAATTTCACGCGCGCGGCCGAGGAGTGCAACGTAACACAGCCCTCGCTGACGCGAGCGATCAAGCAGCTCGAAGCCGAGCTCGGTGGCGATCTGTTCCGTCGCGAACGGCCGGCGGCGCAGCTGACCGAACTCGGCCAGCGCATGCATCCGCTGCTGAAGCAGTGCTACGATGCCGCTGCCGGCGCACGCTCTCTTGCGTCCTCATTCAAGAGCGGCGAAATCGGCGCGCTGCGTATCGCGCTGACGCACTCGATCGACCTCGCGCTGCTGATTCCGCATCTCAACGAGATCAGGCGGCAGTTCAACCGGCTCGAGCTGCGCTTTCTGCGCGGCTCCAGCCGCGAGGTCGCCGAATTCCTGAAGAAGGGCGAAGCCGAACTCGGCATCGCCGCCGAGATCGACGAGGCCTGGGACCGGCTCGACGTCTGGCCGCTCTTCACCGAGGGTTTCGAACTCGTCGTCAGCAACGGACATCGGTTGGCCGGCCGCAACTCAATCGAACTGGACGACCTGCGCGCGGAGCAGCTGCTGGGCCGGACGTTCTGCGAGCACGCCGGACGCATCTCGGCGAGCCTGCGCGAGCACGGTATCGACGTCGAACATGGCCATGAAGTCTCCAGCGAGCACGATCTGATCGAGCTGGTCGAGGCCGACATCGGCGTCGCCATGGTGCCGCACACGTCACCGGTGCCGGAGAAGCTGACGCGCGCCGCGGTCGCCGGGCTGGACGCCCGCCGCACCGTCAGCCTCTACGGCGTGGCCGGCCGGCAACGCACGGCGGTCGCCAACGCGGTGATGCGGATGCTGCGCGGCGCGGACTGGCGGGCGATCGCCGGGTGATACGAGGACAGCCCGCGGCTAGTTCTCCCTGCCCGCGCTTTCCAACGCGGCAAGCAGGTCGTCGATCTCCATGCGCTTGCGGAAATCAGGATCGACGAAGCGGGCTTTCACGATGCCATCGCGGCCGACCACGAACACGGCCGGGATCGGCAGCATCCAGCCGTCATTGCCGTGGAATCTCGCCATGTCCTGGTAAGACAACAGGCTCTGGATTTCGGTGCCCAGCCAGATCGCGAGATTGAGCGACAGCGCATAGCCATTGTCGAGGTCGGTCAGGATCGGAAATGGCGCACCGGAATCGGCCTTGATCTGCCTCGTATATTCCTGCGTCTCGGGCATGATCGCGACGACCCGCGCACCCATCGCCTCGATGCGGTCCAGCGCATGGACCACGGCACGGACATTGAGCCGGCAATAGGGGCACCAATGGCCGCGGAAGAACATCACCGCGACCGGACCGTTCTCGAGCAGTGCAGTCAGCGCGACGAGACGGCCGCTCTCATCCGGCAGCATGAAGGGCGGCATCGCCTCGCCCGGGCGCGGCGCGGTCTCGCCACCGCCGTTCCCACCCAGTCGCGCCACTAGGCGATCGACCGCCTCGCCATAGGCCGGGAAGACCTCGCGGCTGGCGTCGGCATAGGCACGGAGCTGTTCGTTCAGCGTGCCGTCCATGTCCCGGCAGCGCTGGAAGGCAGACCTGAGCCGCTCGGCGTCGGCTGGCGAGAGTGACGTCATCTTCCGCTCCGGCATTCTTGAGACGAATACTAGTTTCTCGGCTCGGCCGCCCGCAAGGGGCGGCCACCAGGCCGGGACGGTGCTCAGTTCACGTAGAAATTGCCGGTCGGATCGAGCCGCCCTGAGGTGGAGTACAGCGATCCGTTGTCCATGAAGAAGACGGTGTTGTCGGGCACCTTCTTCGCGTTCTTCATCATGGCCTCGTGGTTCTTCTCGGCGGGGGCCATGGCCATCGCCGACATCTTGCCGGGCCCGCCATAGACATAGGCCATGCCGGCCTTGAAGTCCCAGGTCGCTTCCGAGAAAGCGGATGTCGCGATGATCGCGAACGCGGCGGCGGCAAGCAAGGTCTTGGACACTTTCGTCATGAGATGCTCCTCCGGATTGACGTGAACGCCCGCCAATCGGGCGCGCCCCGACATCGAGCATCGAAAGCTGCCGATGAGGAAATGCCGATCTCCAATCGGTTCGATAGCCGCCGCCTATCGCGCCGCCATAGCACGGCGCTATCGCACCGAAAGCGAAACGGCATTTCAGGTGCGACACGCGCTCGACGAAGCTGCTGCCATAGCCGGCGACCAGCGAGGTTGCGGCCAACAGAGGAGACTTACATGTCTAGGCACCACATATTGTCGCGCGTGGTTTGGACGGGCCTTGCGGTTCTCGGCGCGCTGGCGTTTGCAACGCCGGTCCTCGCCGGCGAATGCCCGGCCGACAAGATCAAGCCGAACGCGCAGCAGATGGTGGACACCAAGCCGGTCGGCGTCACCGACACCACGCTCGGCGCGATCGACCTCGGCAAGCAGCCGGCGCATATCGAAGGCCGCGAGTTGCGCTTCCGCAAGCTGACGATCGAGCCCGGCGGCATCGTGCCCTGGCACAGCCACGACGACCGCCCGGCGCTGATCTTCGTGCAGCAGGGCGAGATCGTCGAATACGCCTCCAATTGCATCGACCCGATCGTGCACAAGGCCGGCGACCTCCGTCGCGAAACGTTCGGCACTTCGCACTGGTGGAAGAACCTCGGCAAGGAGACGGTCATTCTCTATGTCGGCGACGTCCGCAAGGACCCCAACGACCACCACATGTGACGCGCGCACGTGGCCCCAGTGCACGCGTGACTGGATGTGGTGCCCGGGATCCCCATGCCGCCCGCATGCCGGGCGCCACATCACTCACAGGAGAAGTTGGTCATGACCGATCTTTCCGCAACCGTCAGGCAGGGCGCGATGACGATGGACGGGCATTCCCCGGGCGTCGCGCGGCGCTCGCTCGTGATCGGCCTCACCGCATTCCTGACCGTCGTCGACCTGTTCGCGACGCAGGCGATCCTGCCTTCGCTGACGCGCCACTATGGCGTCACGCCGGCTGCGATGGGTTTTGCCGTCAACGCCAGCACCTTCGGCATGGCGACAGCCAGCCTCGTCGTCGGCTTCTTCAGCCCGCGCATCAACCGGCGGACCGGCATCCTGCTCAGCCTCACGCTTCTGGCGATCCCCACCAGCCTGCTGGCGTCGGCGCCGGACCTTACGGTCTTCACCGCCTTGCGGGTGGCGCAAGGCCTGTGCATGGCGTCCGCCTTCGCACTCACCCTCGCCTATCTCGGCGAGCAATGCAGCGCCATGGACGCCGGCAGCGCGTTCGCCGCCTACATCACCGGCAACGTCGCCAGCAACCTCGTCGGCCGGCTGATCTCGGCGGCGGTCGCGGACAGCCTTGGCCTCGCCTGGAATTTCTACGTCTTTGCGGGCCTCAATCTGGCCGGAGCAGCACTGGTCCATTTCACTGTCAAGCGCGTGCCACCGATGCATGCGGTGATGCCGGCGGAATCGCCGCTGACCGGCACGATCACGCACTGGCGCAATCCAAAGCTGCGCGCCGCCTTCGGCATCGGCTTCTGCATCCTGTTCGCCTTCATCGGCACCTTCACCTTCGTCAATTTCGTGCTGGTCCGGCCGCCGCTGTCGCTCGGCATGATGGACCTCGGCCTCGTCTACTTCGTGTTCCTGCCGTCGGTGGTCACGACCTTGCTGGCCGGCAAGGTCGCCTCGCGCCTCGGAACGCGGCCGACGATCTGGGGCTCGCTCGCTGTCGCCGGACTGGGCCTGCCGCTGTTGCTGGCATCGTATCTCGGCGAGGTACTCATTGGCATGGTCCTAGTCGGTGTCGGGACCTTCTTCGCGCAGGCCGCGGCCACAGGCTTCGTCGGACAGGCCGCCGGCGGAAACCGCGGCACGGCCAGCGGCATCTATCTCGCCTGCTATTTCTGTGGTGGGCTCGTCGGCACGGCCGTGCTCGGACGTCTGTTCGATGCCTTCGGCTGGTCCGTCTGCGTCGCCGGCATCGGCGCCGCCCTCGCGGCCGCAGCCCTGCTCACGCTCAATTTGAAGCGTTAACGCTTGACCGGCGCCTCTTGCGGCGGCTCGTCGTCGGCGATGGCACGCCAGGCGGCCCCGTCGAGATCGTCGTACTGGCCGCTGCGGAGCGACCAGAGGAAGGCGGCAAGGCCGGCAAGACCGAGCATCAGCGCGAGCGGGACCAGGATGACCAGGATTTCCATCACACGATCTCCCGCGCGCGGCTACGAGCCCGCAGCGAATTCAACATGACCAGGATCGAGGAGCCGCTCATCGCGGCCGCGGCGATCAGGGGCGTCACCACGCCGCTGATCGCGACCGGCACGGCGAGGACATTATAGCCGATCGCGAGCCAGAGGTTCTGCCGCATCAGATGCAGCGCCTTGCGCGAAGCGTCGATGGCCGCGACGACGGGGGCCAGCGGCCGGCCGAGGAAGACCAGATCGGCGGTGGCCTGGCTGAGATGCGCGGCCGAGATCGGCGACATCGACACATGGGCCGCGGCCAGCGATGGCGCATCGTTCATGCCGTCTCCGACCATCAGCACCTTCGCACCGCGCTGCTTCAACTCCTCGATCCGCGCAATCTTGTCGGCGGGCGTCACGCCTGCGCGCCATTCGGGAACGCCGAGCGCATGCGCTGCCGCCTTCACCGCCGGCTCGCGGTCTCCGGAGAGAATCTCGATACCGATGTTGCGCGCCTTCAGCGCCGCGATCACGGCCTGGGCGTCAGGCCGCAGGCCCTGACGCACCGACAGGATGAATTTTTCGGGCCCTTTGCTGAAGGCGACGATCGAGGCTTCGGGATCGAGATTGGCGCCGCTGACCAGCGCCTCCGCGCCGCAGAAGGACGGCCGACCGAGACGGATCTCGACGCCGTCCAGAGTTGCGCGCACGCCTTGCCCGGCCTCTTCGACTACACCGACAACAGGCGATTTCGCGCCGGCGGCCTGCGCGACCGCGGCGGCCACCGGATGATGGCTCGACAGCGCGAGCCGGCCGGCGAGATCGAAGATGCCGGCGGGAATGTCGGCCGCGTTCGTGACTTCGAGATTCGGCAACGTCAGCGTGCCGGTCTTGTCGAAGATGACGTGATCGGCCTCGGCGAGGCGCTCGATGGCATCGCCCGAATTGAGCAACACGCCGGACTTGAACATCGCGCCCGAGGCGATCGTCTGCACGGTCGGGATGGCAAGGCCGAGCGCGCAGGGACAGGTAATGATCAGTACGGCAACGCCGGTCACGATCGCATCGTGCCAGGACGCACCGGCGATGACCCAGCCGAGAATGGTGATGAGCGCGATCGCATGCACCACCGGCGCGTAGAGCCGCGAGGCGCGATCGGCGAGCCGCATGTAGCGCGAGCGCGCCTGCAGCGCATTGTCGAGCAGCCGCGTGATCTCGGCGAGCAGCGTCGCCTCCGACGCCGCCGAGACCCGCACCCGTAGCGTGCCGGAGATGTTCATCGATCCGGCATAGACCGGCGTGCCCTGCTCCGCGGTGACGTAGAGCGTCTCGCCGGTGATCAGGCTCTGGTCGATCTCGGAACGCCCCTCGATCACCGTGCCGTCGACCGCGCAGCGCTCGCCGGGCCGCAGCAGCACGATGTCGCCGGGATGGATTGCGGCGACCGGCACCTGGGAGATCTCGTCGGGCCCGACGAACTTGGCCGCGGTCTCGGCCTTGAGCGCGGCGAGATTGCCGGCAACCGCCCGCGTCCGCCGCCGCATGTTCTGGTCGAGGAAGCGGCCGACCAGCAGGAACGTCAGCAGCATGATCGCCGCATCGAAATAGGCGTGCTCGGCGTGGTGGATGGTCTCGACCACCGACATGCCGAGCGCGAGGATCACGCCGATCGAGATCGGCACGTCCATGTTGGTCGTCTTCGCCGACAGCGCGCGCCAAGCCGAACGGAAGAACGGCTGGCCGGCATAGGCCGCCGCCGGCAGTGCGATCAGCGCCGAGAGCCAGTGGAAGAAGTCGCGCTGTTCCGGCAGCATGTCCGAGACGTTGCCCGACCAGACCGGGATCGACAGCATCATCACGTTCATGGTGGCGAACGCGGCGACGCCGAGGCAGCGCAGCAGAAAGCGCGATTCGGCGACCTCGGTCGCTTCCGCGCTTTCGGTCTCGTAAGGGTAGGCCTTGTAGCCGAGCTCCTCGAGGCGGTCGATGAAGCGGGCCGGATCGAGTGTGCCCGCCTTCCATTCCAGCGCGACGCGGCGGTCGGTGAGGTTCACGCGCGCCAGCGTGACGTCGGGCATCGCCGACAGCCCGCGCTCGATCTTGGCCATGCAGCCGGCGCAGTGAACGCCCTCGACGGCGAGATCGATGTGCTGGACGCCCTCGCCCGCGGCGCGGACGTAATGCGAAAAATCCCGCGTGACGTGCATGTCGATGTCCTTCAGTTCAGGATCACGCGGTTGCGCGACATGAACACGCGCGTCCCGCGCGCCTCGCCCTCGATCACCAGATCCCACTGGCCGGGCGCGACGGCGGCGGCATTGCCGCGATAGATGCCGATGCCGGCTTCGGAGAGCTCGACCTGGAGATCGGCGCGCTTGTCGGTCGGCCGTTCCAGGCGGCCACCGAATTTCAAGCCGGTCACCGGCCGGCCGCTGGCGTCGCGCGCGTCAACCTGAAGCGCGGCGCCGCCGTCGGTGCGGCGCTCGATATGGGCACTGACCTGCCATTTGCGCGCAGCCTGGTCCTGCGCCGCCGAGATCTCACGGTCATAGGTGAGACCGGCGGCATAGGGGCTGTCGACATCGGTGCCGGGCAGCGTCGCGATCGCGAGCTTCATCATGGTCACGTTGACGCCGATCACGACGCCGAAGAAGGCGACCAGCATCAGGAACACCTTGGTCCCGGTCAGCGGCTTGGTTGCCATGGCAGTCTCCTGGTCCTACGGCGCGACGAAATTGTCGGTGGCGCTGGCGGCTTCGCCAAGGCCGATATCGGTGACGTGGAAGCGAACCGGAATCGACTTCTCCGGATTGCTCTCCGCCGGAGCGGTGACGAGCAGGCGCAGTTCGCTGGTGGAATCACGGGGGATGACGATCATCGGCCGATCCGGCGTCACCGAATCGGCGCCGACGACGTGGATGGTCAAGTTGGCGGGACCGCTGGCGTCGATCGCGATGACGCGGTCGTAGCCGCTCTTGTTGAGCAGCCGCACCGTATAGGCATTGCGGATCGAGCCGTCGCTGAGCTTGACCGCGACCGGGTTGCGGTCGTGCAGCACGTTGACGTCGAGCAGGCTGCGGGTCGCCAGCGTGTAGATCATGAAACCGCCCACGGCCGCAATGATGGCGCTGTAGGCAACCGTTCGCGCGCGGACGATCTTGTAGATCGGCGCCTTGCCTTCCTGGCGGCGGTGGATGTTGATGTCGTTGTCGTAGCCGATCAGCCGCTTCGGCCGGCCGATCTTCGTCATCACGTTGTCGCAGGCGTCGATGCAGAGCCCGCACTGGATGCATTCGAGCTGCGGCCCGTTGCGGATGTCGATGCCGGTCGGACAGACCGCGACGCATTGATAGCAGTCGACGCAATCGCCCACCTGCTCGCCGAGCGCGCGCAGCTCGGCCGCCTTCTTGACCGAGGTGCGCTTCTCGCCGCGGTCGTAGCGGTAGGTGACGTTGAGCGCCCATTCGTCGGTGAGCGCGGCCTGGATCCGCGGCCAGGGACACATGTAGGTGCAGACCTGCTCGCGCATGTAGCCGGCGAGCAGATAGGTGGTCGCGGTGAGGATGCCGATCCAGATATAGGCGATCATCGGCCCCTGGAAGGTGACGAGCTCCTTCACCAGCGTCGGCGCATCGTAGAAATAGAGCACCCAGGCGCCGCCGGTCCACCAGGCGATCATGAGCCAGATCGAATGCTTGAGCACGATCTCGGAGATCCGCTCGAGCTTCATCGGGTCGGACGACTTGTCCTTCTTCATCCGCTCGCGCCGGTCGCCTTCGATCAGACGCTCGACGGCGTAGAACACGTCGGTCCACACCGTCTGCGGACAGAGATAGCCGCACCAGATACGGCCGCCGACCGAGTTCATCAGGAACAGCGCAACAGCGGCGACGATCAGCAGGCCGGTGAAATAGTAGACCTCCTGCGGCCACAGCTCGATGAAGAAGAAGTAGAAGCGGCTGTTGGGAAGATCGATCAGCACGGCCTGATCGGGGGCGCCGAGGCCGCGATTCCAGCGCACGAAGGGCAGGAAGTAGTAGATCCCGAGGCAGACCGCCATCAGGCCCCATTTGATCCGGCGGAAGGTCCCCGAGACGCTCTGGGGATAAACCTTCTTGCGGGCTACGTAGAGTGGCCCGTTGTCGTCGTCGGATGTGAGGTCTTTGGGGTTCACGGTCTTGTTCATCGCCTGGAACTTCTCGAAAAGGTGCGATTAAACCTAGACCCGACACCGCCGCGTCAGTTGATCCAGCTCAAACGGGGGCGGTTTTGTTCGCCCCCGCTTGTGACCGGTCGGCTATTTTCCACCGCCCAGCGAGTGGACGTAGACCGCCATCGCCTTGATCGTGGCGGGGTCGAGCCGCCCTTCCCAGGCCGGCATGACGCCGGCACGGCCTTGGCTGATGGTCTCGATCAGGGTCGCCTCGTCCGAGCCGTAAAGCCAGATCTTGTCGGTCAGGTTCGGAGCGCCCATCTCCTGGTTGCCCTTGCCGCCGTCGCCGTGGCAGGCGACGCAGTTCTCCGCGAAGATCTTCTCGCCCTTTGCCGCGTCATAGCCCTTGCGGGTCGGAAGGCCCGACAAGGCGCGGACATAGTTGGCGACCGTGACGATCTCGTCCGGCTTCAGCACGCCGTCCTTGCCGAAGGCGAGCATCTGGCCCTCATGCGTCTTGGCATGACCCGAGCGCGCGCCGAACTGGATGGTCTGCATGATCTGGTCGAGCGTGCCGCCCCACAGCCAGTCGTCGTCGTTCAGGTTCGGGTAGCCCTTGGCACCGGCGGCGCCGGAGCCGTGGCACGGCGCGCAATTGTCGCCGAACACGGTCTTGCCCTTGGCGCGGGCGAGCGCCAGCAAGGCCGGGTCCTTCTCGATGTCGGCGAGCGAGGCCGCACCGAGAGCCACCATCTTGTCGCCCCTGATCTTGTCGAGGTTGGCGAGTTCGACGGCGACGTCGGCGCGCGACGAGTAGCCGAACAGGCCGGTGGTGTTGCTGGAGATCAGCGGCCAGGCCGGGTAGACGATCCAGTAGCCGATCGCCCAGACGATAGTGAGGTAGAACGTAATCACCCACCAGCGTGGCAGCGGCGTGTTGAGCTCCTTGATGCCGTCCCACTCATGCCCGGTCGTGGCCCTGCCGGTGACGGAATCGATTTCGCTATGGTCGGTCATGATCTCTTACTCCTCCCGCAACGGCAGGTGTGCTGCTTCGTCGAAGGCAGCCTTGTTACGGGGCCAGAATGCGTAGGCGATGATCGCGAGAAAGATCGCGACGAACACCGGCGTCCAGATCGTGGTCACGAGACCGGACGCGAGATTGTCGAGTGTCAGGATGGCTTTCATCGTTCGTGCCTTCTCAGCGAAGATTGGCTTTCTCGTTGTAGATCTTGAAGTCGACCAGGGTGCCGAGCATCTGCAGGTACGCGATCAGTGCGTCCATCTCGGTCGGCGTCCCGGTCTTGCCGTCGAAGTTGCGCACGACGGCCTTGGCGTAGCGCTTGGTGAAGGCGTCGGAGCCGGAATTGTCCGGATCGGCCTGGGCCTTCATGTCGGCGCCCGCGTTGGCAATCTGGTCGTCGGTATAGGGCACGCCGACCGTCCGCAGCGTTCGCATGTGATCGGCGATCGTATCCGGATCGACTTCCGTCTGAGCCAGGAAGGGATAGCCCGGCATCACCGATTGCGGCACGATCGCGCGCGGGTTGGTCAGATGGGTGACGTGCCAGTCGTCGGAATATTTGGCGCCGACGCGGGCAAGGTCGGGACCGGTGCGCTTCGAGCCCCACTGGAACGGGTGGTCGAACATGCTCTCGGCGGCGAGCGAGAAGTGGCCGTAGCGCTCGACCTCGTCGCGCAGGGGCCGGATCATCTGCGAATGGCAGAGATAGCAGCCCTCGCGGACGTAGACGTTGCGTCCGGCGAGTTCCAGCGGCGTGTAGGGCCTGACCCCGTCGACCACCTCGATCGTGCTCTTGAGGTAGAACAGCGGGGTGATCTCGACGAGACCGCCGATCGCGATCACCAGCAGGATGCCGACGACCAGGATGATCGAGTTCTTTTCGAAGATTTGGTGGCGTGTCCAGAACGACATTGCTTGAGCTCCTCATTCCGCCGGCTGAAGAGCGACGGGCATCTGGACTTCCTGTTCGCCGACGCGAACCGTCATCCAGAGATTATAGGCCATGATCAGCGCGCCGATCAGGAACAGCCCGCCGCCGGCAGCGCGGATGATGTAGAAGGGATGCATCGCCTCGACGGTCTCGATGAAGGAATATTCGAGGAAGCCGAGCGAGGTGTAGGCGCGCCACATCAGGCCCTGGAGGATGCCGGACACCCACATCGCGGAGATGTAGAGAACGATGCCGAGGGTGGCGATCCAGAAGTGCCAGTTGACGAGCTTGAGGCTGTAGAGCCCCTTGCGATTCCAGGCCCACGGCACCAGGCAGTACAGCGCGCCGAAGGAGACGAAGCCGACCCAGCCGAGCGCGCCGGAATGCACGTGGCCGATGGTCCAGTCGGTGTAGTGGCTGAGCGAGTTCACCACCTTGATCGACATCATCGGGCCTTCGAAGGTCGACATGCCGTAGAAGGCGACGGAGACCACCAGCATGCGCAGCACGGGATCTGTGCGCAGCTTGTCCCAGGCGCCCGACAGGGTCATCAGGCCGTTGATCATGCCGCCCCAGGAGGGCATCCAAAGCATGATCGAGAAGGTCATGCCGAGCGTCTGCGTCCAGTCAGGCAGCGCCGTGTAGTGCAGATGGTGGGGACCCGCCCAGATGTAGAGGAAGATCAGCGCCCAGAAATGGATGATCGACAGGCGGTAGGAATAGACCGGCCGCTCGGCCCGCTTCGGAATGAAGTAGTACATGATGGCGAGGAAGCCGGCAGTGAGGAAGAAGCCGACCGCGTTGTGGCCGTACCACCACTGGAACATGGCGTCCTGGATGCCGCCCCAGGCGATGTAGGACTTCGAACCGAAGAACGACACCGGCAGCGCGGGGTTGTTGCCGAGGTGCAGCACCGCGATCGTCACGATGAAGGCGAGATAGAACCAGTTCGCGACGAAGATGTGCGGTTCCTTGCGCTTGATGATCGTGACAAGGAAGACCAGCAGATAGGTCACCCAGACGATGGTCAGCCAGAGGTCGGCATACCATTCCGGCTCGGCATATTCCTTGGACTGCGTCACGCCGAGCAGATAGCCGGTGCCGGCGATCAGGATGAAGAAATTGTAGCCGAGCACAACGAACCAGGGCGCCAGATAGCCCGCAAGCCGCACGTGACAGCTCTTCTGAACGACGTAGAAGGAGGTCGCGAGCAGCACGTTGCCGCCGAAGGCGAAGATCACCGCCGACGTGTGCAACGGCCGCAACCGGCCGAACTGGATCCAGGGTAGATCGAAGTTCAGGGCGGGCCAGGCCAGCTGCGAGGCGATGATGAGACCGACCAGGAAGCCGGCAATGCCCCAGAACATCGCCATGAAGGACGCAAACTTGATCGGCCCCATGTTGTAGTTGGGCCGGCCATTGATCTCGGCGGGCGGCAGCACCGCCGGGCGATCGTAGTAATTGTTGATGACGAAGAACACCGCGGCGATGCTCGCCGCCGCGCCGAGCGCGGCGTGGAAGGCGAACGGCGCGTCCAGCGCCTTGGCTGCGGCGATCACGCAAAGGAAGGCGGTGACTGCGAACACGACAGCCAGGCCGCTTTCACCGATGGTCATGGATTTTGAGATGGAGGGCTGGCTCATGCGGATTCTCTCTGAAGAACACGAGGCCAGAAACCACATTCACCCTCGCGGGGAATTGATTGAAATCAAGACAGATGGATTTCTGTTAATGTGAGGCCGAGAAAGATCGGAAAACGAAATCAATCGTTTGCACCGCGCACAGTGCGCGCGGCAAGGCTTCGCCTCCGTGGAAACACGGAGGTCTCGATCGCGGAATCCAGGGACGATTCGTCAGTCGCGCGCCGTCGCCTTGAGCGCCTTGATGACGTCCTCGCGGGCGATGATTCCGACCAGCTTCTGCGCGCCGTCGAGCACGATGATGCTCCTGATGCGGTGCTCGACCATGATCTGGAGCACCCGCGTCAACCGCGTATCGGGGCTGACATAGATGAACTCCGGCGTCATGACGTCACCGACCTTGCGGCTCATCAGGTCGGGATAACGCGGCAGCATCTGGCTCGGCGTGAAGGCGAAGCACTTCAGGATGTCGAATTTGGTGACGATGCCGACCACCTGCCCGTCGTCCTCGACCGGGTAGCTGTTGAAATCGTCGTCCTCGAACATCTCGCTGAGCGCGAGCATGTCGAGGTCGCGCTGAACCGTCTTGACGTTGCGTGTCATGTAACCGTCGACGGTCTGCTCGAGAAACTTGTACACGGCGCGTCCTCTTCGATTCGCTTCCAGCCGGCCGTCAGTGCGACAGCAGCACGCAGCGGGCGGATTGCGTGACGAGATATTGGGTAACACCACCAAGAATCATTTCGCGGAAGCGCGAATGACCATAGGCACCGGCAACGATCAGGCTTGCGCCGACGTCGCCGGCAACTTTCTCCAATTGCCCGGCGACGGTTTCGTTCCGGGCCGCCTCGCAAACGCGAGCGGTCGCGGCAACGCCGTGGCGGGCAAGCCAGGCCGTCACGTCGGTCACACCGGCGACGGCGACGGGACGGTCGTCGTCGCCCTCGGGAATCGCGACGACGGCGATATCCCTTGCCTTGCGCAGCATCGGCAGCGCGTCGGCCAGTGCCCGCCGCGCCTCCGGCGTATCCTTCCACGCCACGAGGGCACTGCGCAGATCGAGCCAGTTGACGCCGTCGGGCACGACCAGGATCGGCCGGCCGGACTGCATCACCAGATCTTTGGGGCTCGCGAGCGCGAATGCGTCGGAGAAGGCCGGGCTCTGCCCGCCGCTGACGATGATGTCGGCGCAACGCGCCTGGGTGAGCGTAAATCGCTCCGGGAAATCCATGGCACTGCGCCATTCCACATGGCCGCCGCGATTTTTGATCGCGGCACGGAATTGCGCCTCCAGTTCGGCCAGGCGTCTCTTGATGGAGGCTTCTTCCTGGTCGATCAGTCCCTGAGCCGCGGCACCATCGGTGAAATACAGCGGCGGCGCGAACTGCGCCGCGGCGACCCCGACGATAGCCGCCTCGAATCGCTCGGCAAGCTCGCCTGCGACCAGTAAACGCGAATCGTTGGGCTGATCGAGCGCCAGGCTGACCATCACGGTCGCATATGTCATCGAAACTCTCCGGGCATTACGCTTTCATGAAACTGTAGCCCAGTCGACGCTCCGCAGGATGAGATAGATCAAACGCCCCGGGCACCGCGCGGCGGGGCCTCCGCCGATGGAATAAGACATCCGAACTTGCCTCCGGCCCGGCCTTGGGCGACATTGCATCGGCGGTAACGGTATCCGGGCTAACCGCATGAAGATGGAGCCACCGCTTGTCGCCGACCCGCGTTACACATCCGAATGATGACGGTCGGGGCGAGCATTTCCGCGTTCGAATCGAGGGGTTTGGCGTCGGCACCTGGGATCTCGATCTCAGGACGATGGAATTGGAATGGTCCGACACGTCCAGGGCCCTGTTTGGCGTCGAGCCGGACCAGCCGGACAGCTACGAGCTGTTCCTGGCACGCCTCGAGCCCAACGACCGCGAGTGGGTCGAGCGCGCGATCAAGCGCGTCTGCGAGCACGGCGGCAGTTTTGACGTGTCCTTCAGGGTCGCAGGCGGCCAAGGCAGGGGAAAGTGGATTCGCGCCCGGGCCGGTCTCATTCGGGACGAGGCCGGCACCGCCTGTCACCTCAGCGGCATTTTCCTCGACATCGACGAGGAGAAGCAGGTCGAGGAGGCGCTGCGCACCCGCGAATCGCACCTGCGCTCGATCCTCCAAACCATTCCGGACGCCATGATCGTCATCGACGGTCACGGCGTGATCCAGCTGTTCAGCACCGCCGCGGAGCGTCTGTTCGGCTGGCCCGAGCAGGAGGCGATCGGCCAGAACGTCAGCATTCTGATGCCGGAGCCCGACCGCTCCCGTCACGACGGCTACATCGCGCGCTACCGCGTCACCCACGATCCGCACATCATCGGCATCGGCCGCATCGTGACCGGCAGGCGCCGCGACGGCACCACCTTTCCGATGCACCTGTCGATCGGCGAGATGCAGTCCGGCGGCGAGCCCTATTTCACGGGCTTCGTCCGCGATCTGACCGAGCACCAGCAGACCCAGGCGCGGCTGCAGGAGCTGCAGTCCGAGCTGGTCCACGTCTCCAGACTGAGCGCCATGGGCGAGATGGCCTCCGCGCTCGCCCACGAGCTCAACCAGCCGCTGGCCGCGATCAGCAACTACATGAAGGGCTCGCGGCGGCTGCTGTCGGGCAGCTCGGATCCGAACGTCGCCAAGATCGAGAGCGCGATGGATCGCGCCGCCGAGCAGGCGGTGCGCGCCGGGCAGATCATCCGGCGGCTACGCGACTTCGTCGCGCGCGGGGAGTCCGAGAAGCGGGTCGAGAGCCTGTCGAAGCTGATCGAGGAAGCCGGCGCCCTCGGCCTTGCCGGCGCGCGCGAGCAGAACGTTCAGCTCCGTTTCAGCCTCGATCCGGACGCCGATCTCGTGCTGGCCGACCGGGTGCAGATCCAGCAGGTGCTGGTCAATCTGTTCCGCAACGCGCTGGAAGCGATGGCGCAATCGCAGCGGCGCGAGCTCGTCGTCGCCAACACCCGCGTTGGGGACGACATGATCGAGGTGGAGGTGTCCGACACTGGCCACGGCTTCGGGGATGACGTCATTCCAAACCTGTTTCAGACTTTCTTCACCACCAAGGACACCGGCATGGGCGTGGGACTGTCCATCAGCCGCTCGATCATCGAAGCTCACGGCGGCCGCATGTGGGCCGAGAGCAACGCATCGGGCGGGGCGACATTCCGCTTCACCCTGCCGGCAGCCGACGAGACCTGATCCATGACGACCAAGGGACATATCTACGTCATCGACGACGACGAGGCGATGCGGGACTCGCTGAACTTCCTGCTGGATTCCTCCGGCTTCGGCGTCACGCTGTTCGACAATGCGCAGAGCTTCCTCGACGCCCTGCCCGGCCTCGCCTTCGGCTGCGTCGTCTCCGACGTGCGCATGCCGGGCATCGACGGGATCGAGCTGCTGAAGCGCATGAAGACGCAGCACAGCCCGTTTCCGATCCTGATCATGACCGGTCATGGCGACGTGCCGCTCGCGGTCGAGGCCATGAAGCTGGGCGCCCTCGACTTCCTGGAAAAACCCTTCGAGGACGACCGCCTCGTCACCATGATCGAATCCGCGATTCGCCAGGCCGAGCCGGCAGCCAAGAGCGAATCCATTGCCCAGGACATCGCGGCCCGGGTCGCCTCCTTGAGCCCCAGGGAGCGTCAGGTGATGGAGGGGCTGATCGCGGGGCTCTCCAACAAGCTGATCGCCAGGGAATACGACATCAGCCCGCGCACCATCGAGGTCTACCGGGCCAATGTGATGACCAAGATGCAGGCCAACAGCCTCTCGGAGCTGGTGCGGCTGGCGATGCGCGCCGGCATGCTGAAGGATTGAGGCAAGTCAAGATGCGTTCTTGCCGCCGGTGCTATCTGATCAGGTATGATTGAGATCAGCTCTTATCCTGGGCAGCTTCCGATGGCGCCATCATCCAAGCCCACAATCTACGTGGTCGATGACGATGATGCCGTGCTGGGATCCCTGCGCTTCCTGCTGGAAACCGACGGCTTTGCCGTGCGGACCTTCAGGAATGCCACGGCGCTGCTCAATGCGAGCGGCGCACACGGCGCGGATTGCTACGTCATCGACTACAAGATGCCCGACATCAACGGCCTCGAGCTCGTCGGCCGCCTGCGCCAGTCCGACGGCGAAACGCCGGTGATCCTGATCACCGGCTATCCGGACGTGAACATCTCCGCCCGGGCCGCGGCCGCAGGCGTAAAAGACGTGATTTTGAAGCCGCTTCTCGACGAAAACCTCGTCAAGCGCATCCGCCATGCCATCCAGGACAGGGCCGGGAACTGACCTACGGGATTCTACGTAGGTAGACCTCCTTAAGATATCTCGCGAAATTTTCGAAGCACCCGATACCGCGTACGAATTCGCCATCACAACGGAGATGGCGCAGATGCTGACCCAGACGCTCAACACCCAGGCGATCAACACCCAGATCAACGGCAAGATTGCTCCCGGCCATTCCGTCTCGGACCAGTTCGGCGCAATCGCGGGCCATATCGGCCTTGTCGCCACCGAGTTCTCCTACCGCAAGGAAGAGGAGATTTACGGCGAGGATGAGCCGTCCGAATACGTCTACCAGGTCGTCACCGGTGCCGTGCGCAGCTACAAGCTCCTCTCCGACGGTCGCCGCCAGATCGGCGCCTTCCATCTTCCCGGCGACGTGTTCGGCCTCGAGTCCGGCCCCACCCACCGCCTTGCCGCTGAAGCCATCATCGACACCACCGTGCGCCTCGTGAAGCGCGCCAGCCTCGAAAAGGCCGCCGGCACCGACGTGCAGGTCGCCCGCAAGCTCTGGGCCATGACCGCCGGCGAGCTTCGCCACGCCGAAGACCACATGCTGTTGCTGGGCCGCAAGACCGCGATGGAGCGTGTCGCGACCTTCCTGCTCGAAATGGACCGCCGCCTCGCCGTTGCCGGCATGATGGCGCTGCCGATGTGCCGCCGCGACATCGGCGACTATCTCGGCCTCACGCTCGAGACTGTGTCGCGCGCACTGTCCCAGCTTCACGCCCAGGGCATTCTCGGCTTCTCCGGTGCCCGCCAGATCGTGCTGCGCAACCGCGCCCGCCTGCACAATCTCGACGCCTGATTTTTCCTCCCCCACTTATGGCCGGCTGAATTCGTTCAGCCGGCCATTTCTTTTGCGGCGACCATGCCGGTGCGCCGGGTCTCCGGCATCAACAGCAGGATCAGCAGAAGCCCGGTCGCGGCGACGCCGGAAAGTCCGATGAACGCCGTGGCATTGCCGAACCTGTCACTGACATAGCCGCCGAGCGCCGTGCTCAGCGAGGCACCGATGCCGGTCGCGGTGCCGACGATGCCCTGCGCAAGGTTGAAGTGCCCGCTGCCGAACGCAACATCGGCTACGATCAGCGGAATCATCACCGCGAACACCGCCGCCGTGATGCCGTCGAACACCTGCACCGCGACCAGCAGATAGGGATCTCGCACCGTCGCGAACAGCAGGCCACGGATCGTCAGCGCGGCGAACCCGATCAACAGCAATGGCCGCCTGCCCCATGCCTGCGCCTTGCGTCCGACGGTCGGCGACAGCAGCGCCACGATGGCCTGCGGCACGACGATGCAGAAGGCGACAAGGACCGTCGCCCATTGGCTCGATCGCGCCGTCACCGCGCTCGCCATCAGCGGCATCATCGCGGCGTTCGCGAGCTGCAACAGCAGCACGCTCAGAGCAAAGACGATCAGCGGCTTCTGCCGGATCAGGTGCCAGATATTGGTGTCACCGCGATCCCTGGCCTCGCGCGGCATCTCGCCGTGACAACGCGCGATATCGACCTCCTCCTCGCGAATACGTGACAGCGCGATCAGGGTCGGGATCGCAAGCAGGAAGGTGACCAGGAACACCGAGCGGCTCGACAGCAGGTAACCTGCCGTGCCCATCACCGCCGCCGCGACGCCGTTGCCGAGGGAGGCGAACCGGGCGTTGCGGCCGAGCCGCTCGCCGATCGCCAGCGGCCCGACGAGGCCGAGGCTGATCGCCGCGATCGCCGGCCCGAGCACGCAGCTCGCTGCCGCATGCAGCGTAGCCGCGGCCATCACCACCGGGAAGATCGGCATCGCCGCATAGGCCAGCGCGCAGCCGCCGATGGCGGCGATCGCAAGTCCAGCGACCAGCCGCTCGGATTTCGCGGCGTCGATGATCGCACCACCCGGCATCTGCCCGATCAGGGCGACGATGCCGCCGATGGACAGCACGAGGCCGATCTCGACCTGGGTCCATTTCTGCGTCGTGAGATAGACCGCGATGAAGGGGCCGAAGCCGGTCTGCACGTCGGCGAGGAAGAAGATGAACCAGTCGAGACCGCGCAGGCTCTGGCGCGACGGGGCCGGAATACCCGCGGACGATGGCGCGGCTGAATTGTCCTGTTCAACACGCCTCTCGCGATCTGCATGGTTCGGCTTTCTCGACAACATCACCGGCGGCCATCCCTCCCCGCGCCTCACTGAACAGCTTGCAGCGGCTGCAGGCTCCCGGACGCCCCGAGCACGACCATCGGCGTGTCTTCCTTGTATTCCGGCGCGGCCGCGACCTGCGCCTTGGTCAGTTCCAGCGTGATGCTGTCCTTCTTGTTGACAATCTTGCCGAACCGCATCGCGTTCCAGTCCACCACGATCTTGCGGCTGCCGACGCCGAGGAAGCCGCCGAAATCGATCACGGCGGCGCGCACGTGGCCGCTCCGGTCGACGATGACGTCGACGATCCGGCCCATGTCCTCGTTCGCCGCGCTGAGCACGTCACGGCCGAGCACGCCATGCGCATCGGCGGCGCCGATGATCGTCACCGACGGCGGCGGGGCGGCGTCCTTCGGCGTGACCGGAACCGTCGAGGCCGGCGGCGCTGCCGTCGCCGGCGCATTCACTTCGCTCGAGGCCGCGGGCGGCTCCTCGGCGGCACGCGACATCGCGACCGTCAATCCCGCGACGATCGCGACGCTCAGGGACAACCATCCGGCGCTACGCATGAACCCTCCCCGCCGGCACAGCTAGCGCGCCAGCACGATCGACACCTGGATCTGGCCGCGCGTGCGCAAGACCTCCAGCGCCACGTCGTCGCCGTGGCGGCTGACGCGCAGATCCACGCTGGACTCGCCGAGGCGCAGATCGCGCAAGATCACCTCGTTCAGGAATGGCGGCAGATGCGGATTGCGCAACCGGATCTCGCCGCGGCCGACGTCGAACTCGATGCCAAGCGCCGCCTCCAGCAGCGTGAACGGCGTCGCGCTGGCCCAGGCCTGCGGCGCGCAGGCGACCGGATAGAGCGTCGGGCCGCGTCGCTTCTCGC
Source organism: Bradyrhizobium cosmicum (assembly GCF_007290395.2). Lineage (NCBI taxonomy): Bacteria > Pseudomonadati > Pseudomonadota > Alphaproteobacteria > Hyphomicrobiales > Nitrobacteraceae > Bradyrhizobium > Bradyrhizobium cosmicum. Next base: position 5,450,482 of record NZ_CP041656.2, read on the forward strand.
GCCGGAAGCCGCAGAACAATTCCGGCAGCCGCCGCAGGTCCATGTAAGTGGCCGCGTCGAACAGGCCCTTGAAGACATGCGCGACCGAATGCTTCAGCCCGTAGCGCGCGAGCCCGAGCGCAATCAGCGCGTTGTCATGCGGCCAGATCGACCCGTCATGATAGGACATCGGATTGTAGCGCACCTCGCCCTGCGCGACGGTGCGGATGCCCCAGCCCGAGAAGAAATGCGGCCCCATCAGATCGGCGGCGACCAGACGTGCGCGATCCTCGCGGATCATGCCGCTGAACAGCACCTGCCCGGCATTCGAGGTCCGCACCTTGCAGGGCCGCTTCTTGCCATCGAGCGCGAGCGCATAGGTGCCGAGCTCCTCGCACCAGAATGCCTTCTCGAACCGCTCGGCCAGTGACTTGGCTTCCGTCTCGAGCTTTCTGGCAAGCTCGGGCTTGCCCAGCCGCAACGCGCAACGCGCGGCAAGCTGCTTGGCGGCAAAGACGTAGCCTTGCACCTCCGCCAGCGCGAGATTGCCCTCCGCAAGCTGGCCGTCGGCATGGAAGATCGCGTCGTAAGAATCCTTCCAGCCCTGGTTGGCCAGCCCCTTTTCGGTCGCGCGCTGATATTCGACAAAGCCGTCCTGATCGGGGTCGCCGGGACCGTCGATCCAGGCAAGCCCCGCCTCGATCGCCGGCCACAGCTCGGCGAGCGTCTGCTCGTCACCGGTGCGCTCGAAATAACGGCCCGCCAGCATGACGAACAGGGCGGTCGAGTCCACGCTGCCGTAATATTGCGCGAACGGCACCTCGCGCAGCGCGGCCATCTCGCCGCCGCGCATCTCGTGCAGGATCTTTCCGGGCGCGGCATCGGCCAGCGGATCGACCGCCTTGGCCTGGAAATGCGCGAGCCGCCGCAACACGCCCTTGGCGATGCGCGGGTCGACCCACAGCATCTGCAGCGCGGTGATGAGGCCGTCGCGCCCGAACGTCGTCGAATACCAGGGAATGCCGGCATAGGGATAACGGCCCTGCGGCGTCTCCGTCATCAGCATGTTGAGGTCGGCCATGGCCTGGCACAGCACCTCGTTGAAGATGTTGTTGGAGGTCTCGATGCTGGCCGCGCCCATGGTCGATTGCCGCATCTCGCGGCGATGGGCCAGCAGGCCCCTGAAGAAGCGCGCCGGCTTCTCCCCGATCGGCCGGTTGCAGGACGCCGCAACGAACAGCGATTTCGACTCGTGCGGATCAAGCTCGAGCTGCCAGGTCGCGGCATTCACCGACAACTTCGTCGGCCGCGGGTCGAAATGCAGGGCGGTGGTGCGCTGGGCATCGTCGAGGCCGCGGTATTCGAACAGCACGTCGGTGGGCCCGAGCAATTTGCTCGTGCCGGTCCCCCGGCGCGCGCGCCGTTCGCCGCGGACCTCGAACAGATCGGCGAAGTCGTTGCCGAACAGCAGCGTCAGTTCGAAGCTGGCGCGGCGATCGCCATGGTTCTGCACGCCGATGCGCTGATAGGCCGTTCCACGCCACAGGAAGATCGTGCGCACGATGTGCAGCAGGTCCTTCTGCAGCACCAGGCTGCCGCCGCGGTAGATATCGGGGTTGGTGAGGTCGACGGTCAGCGCCGAATTGTCGTCGCGCAGGTTCGAACCGAGCAGCAAAGGCTGGAGATCGTCGAGCACGAGCTCGAGCCGCGCGAGGTAACGCGTGTCGTGGTTGAACAGGCCGTCGGGCCCGCCCGCGGACGCGCCGATGTCGCCGTGGCTGTCGAGCACGATGAAGGTATCGTCGTGCTTGAGCGAGCGCCGTGGCCGCGCCGATGGCCCTGTCATCGGAATGTAGAACGGCTGCTCCGCGACCTGTTCCAGAGTCCGGGTCACGGAGACGAGTTGTGTTACGGCTTCGGCCGCCATGGGCTGCTCCCCTGCGCTGGTATCAAGACGCAAACGACTTGAACGCGACTGATTTACGCGGCTGCTTGCGCGAGCCGGCTCATTTCCTGCGTGACCAGCTCACGATAGGGCCCGTGGCCCTGCATCAGACGCTCGGGCGAGCCGTCCTCGATGATCTTACCACCCTTCAGCACGACCACGCGGTCGAAATTCCGCAGCGTTGCCAACCGATGCGCGATCGCGATCACGGTGCGGCCGCGCATCAGGCGCGACAACGCCTCGCGGATTGCTTCCTCCGATTCGCTGTCGAGCGCGGCGGTCGCCTCGTCCAGCAACAGGATCGGCGCGTCCTTGAGGAAGGCGCGCGCGATCGCAATGCGTTGGCGCTGGCCGCCGGACATCTTGACGCCGCGGTCGCCGACCATGGTGTCGAGGCCTTCCGGTAGGCTGTCGATGAAATCGCAGCGCGCCGCAATCGCCGCGCGCAGCACCTCGTCGTCGGTCGCATTGGGCCTGCCGTAACGGATGTTCTCGCGGATCGAGCGGTGGAACAGCGAGATGTCCTGCGGCACCACGGAGATGGCTTCGCGCAGGCTGAGCTGGGTGACCATGGAGATGTCCTGGCCGTCGACGGTGACGCTGCCCTCGTCGACGTCGTAGAAGCGCTGGAGCAGCGTGAACAGCGTGGACTTGCCGCCGCCGGACTGGCCGACCAGGCCGACGCGCTGGCCGGGCTGCAGCCGCAGGCTGAACCGCTCGAAGATCTTCTCGCTGCCGGGATAGCCGAACGTGACATTGTTGAACGCGATCGCCGCGCCGCTCTTGACCAGCGGCTCCGCCTCCGGATGATCGCGGAGCTCATGCGGCACCAGCAGCGTCGCGATCGCCTCGGTCAGGCGCGCAACATGCTGGGTGACATCGACCAGCGCCACGGCAAGGTCGCGCGTCGCACTCAGGATCGAGATGCCGAGCGTACAGACCAGCACGACATCGCCGGTGGTCGCCTCGCCCTTTTGCCAGAGCGTGACCGCCCAGGCCATCAAGGCAATCGTCAGCAGCACGGTTACAGCGGCATGCAGCAGGCGCAGCTTCTCCAGATATCGCAGGCTGCGGCTACGCGCCGTGAGCTCCCGGTTCACCGTGGCGTCGAACCGCTCGTGCTCATGGCCGATGCCGCAGAAGGCTCGGACCAGGGGCATGTTGCTGATGACATCGATCATCTCGCCGTCGACGACAGCGGCCTTGTCGGCGAAGTCGTCATGGAGCGGTTTGCCGGCTGCGGCGAGACGGAACATGGCGGCCACCATGCCGCCCGCGATCACGATCAAGCCGAGCGCCATATAGGGACTGACGGTTCCAATCAGGGCGATCGCCGCAATTGTGGCGATGCACGGCGGCAACACATTCCAGACGAACATGTTCTCGACCGTGAAAACGGCGTTCGATGTGGCCGTAATCCGGCTGGTCAGCATGCCCGGCATCCGGTCGGAGAAATAGCTCGGTGAATGCCCGGTCAGATGACGAAAGATGTCACGGCGCAAGTCGCCGGTGACGCGCACGAAGGTAAAGCTCGCTGTCCAGCTTGCGATCCGCCACAGAAAGTTGTCCGCGGCGATCAGCGACATGAGCAGAATGAATGCCAGCCATACGCCGCCACCGTGCGACGGCCCCGCCGACAGAGCATCGACGAGAGATTTGACGCCATATTGTGTGCCCACTGAGCAGGCAACGGCTGCAACGACAGCGATCAGGATCACCAGGTGCGTGGCCAAATGTTGCCGCAGATAGCGCAAGACAAAGGCAAATGGCCTGCGCGCGTATCCAGAAAGATGATCCATGTGACTGCGACCCCGTCGTGATGTTTTCTAATTTTGTTAGTGATCGACTGAACATCGACCGCTTCGCCTCGGTTCCCGGGCTGGACCATCACGACATGCGGATGCGGACGATGTGAGAAGAGCTGATGGCATCATCGCGACCACGCTGCGGTGTGTCGAAGAAGTAACGTTCGAGGAGAGGAACTTCGCATATGCGAGAACGTTCCCCTGTTGGCATGCCGGTGCCGAGGCTGGGTTTCAACGATCATTATCGCAGAGGAGATGGCGAGATGCGCATCGCGCAGGTAGCTCCGTTGACGGAGGCTGTTCCACCCAAGCTGTATGGCGGTACCGAGCGGGTGGTGCACTGGTTGACGGAAGAGTTGGTTGCCCTTGGACACGACGTGACGCTGTTTGCCAGCGGCGATTCACAGACGTCGGCGAAGCTGGACGCAACCTGGCCGCGGGCGCTTCGCCTCGATGGTTCCGTGCGCGATCCCAATGCGCTGCACATGGTGATGCTGGAGCGCGTGCGGCAGAAATGTGACGACGAGGAGTTCGACTTCCTCCACTTCCATCTCGACTATTATCCATGGTCGCTGTTCCACCGGCAGCCGACACCGTTCCTGACCACGCTGCACGGCCGGCTCGATCTTCCCGAGCATCAGCCGGTGTTCAACACCTTCTCCAAGGTCCCCGTCATCTCGATCTCGAATGCGCAGCGGCGTCCGGTGCCGCAGGCGAACTGGGTGCGGACCATCCACCACGGCCTGCCGGAGAATTTGCTGACACCCAAGCCGGCCAAGCAGGAGTATCTCGCCGTGCTCGGCCGCATCGCGCCCGAGAAAGGCGTCGATCGCGCCATCAAGATCGCGATGCAGTGCGGCATCCCGCTGAAGATCGCGGCCAAGGTCGATCGCGCCGATCAGGATTATTACGACGAACTGATCAAGCCGATGATCACCAGCAATCCGCTGGTGGACTTCATCGGCGAGATCGGCGACCACGAAAAGTCCGACTTCCTGAGCGGCGCGCTCGGCCTGCTGCTGCCGATCGACTGGCCCGAGCCGTTCGGTCTCGTCATGATTGAAGCCATGGCGTGCGGCACGCCGGTGATCGCCTTCAATCGCGGCTCGGTGCCGGAGATCATCGACGAGGGCCTGACCGGCTTCATCGTCGAGGACATCATCAGCGCGGCCGGCGTCGTCAAGCGGCTTCCGCAACTGGACCGCGCCGCGGTCCGCAAGCAGTTCGAAACGCGCTTCACCGCGCGGCGGATGGCGCTGGATTATCTCGCGGCCTATCGCAGCCTGACGGAAGCGCAGACGCCGCGGATCAAGCTGGTGAGCAGCGCGGAGTAGCAGCCCCGACCGCAACTGTCGTCCCGGACAAGCGAAGCGCAGATCCGGGACCCATATCCACAGGATAATGTTTGGCGAAGACTCGCTGTTGCCAGTGTCGCGTCAAACTTCTCCTTGGGGTTATGGGTCCCCGCCTTCGCGGGGACGACGACGACAGTGAGTGTGAGGTTGCGCGCTCTTACCTCACCACCGCGCGCTTCGGCTCCACGATCTCGAACATCCGCGGAAACTCGTCCATCAGGCCCATCAGCTCCGCCAGCTTCATCGGGTTGCCCGTGAGCTTGACCTTGCCGGCAGCCACCGCCTCCGGAAAGCTCATCAGCTTCGCGATCACCTCATCGAGTGTCGCGCGCGCGAGCGTGAAGCTGGCGTCGGCGCCCTCCATTTGCACGCCTTCGGTATAGGTCAGTGCGCAATTCTCCAGATTGAGCACGAACGTCTCGCCCGTATCCGAAAAGCTCCAGTTCAGCACGATGTGCTTTCCTTCCGCTTTCGGGCCGTTGAGGCGGATGCCGAGCACGTCCCAGAGCTGTGAGGTGCGCAGTGCCGCCAGCGTCTCGCGCGGCATCGGCGGACGCGCCGGCGTCTTCGGCATGCCCTGACGCAGCTCCTGCGCACCGAACAGATACGCATTGCGCCAGGTCGCGCTCTCGGCGGCATAGCCGAGCTGCTCCAGCGTGTCGGCGAGCAACGCACGCGCTGCCGCATTGTCCGGCTCGGCGAACACAAGATGACTGAGTGCCTGCGCCATGAAACGGAATTCCCCCTTGTCGAAGTCGGCACGCGCCCGCGCGAGAATGGCGTCGGCGCCGCCCATGTATTCGACATACTTCTTGCCGGATTCGACCGGCGGCAGCGGATCGAGATTGACCGGATTGGCGTCGTACCAGCCAAGATATTTCTGGTAGATCGCCTTCACGTTATGGCGGATGTGGCCGTAATAGCCGCGGCCATGCCAGGCGCCCTCCAGGCTCTTCGGCAGTTGGATCGTCTCGGCGATCTCGGCGGCGGTGAGGCCGTGATTCATCAGGCGGATGGTCTGGTCATGCGCGAACTTGTAAAGGTCGCGCTGCTGCCGGATCATGGTGCCGATGCGCTCGCGTCCCCACACCGGCCAGTGATGCTGGCCGCACATCGCCTCCGCCTTGCCGTCCCAGAGCTTGAGGGCCTCGCCCAGGTACTTCGACCAAGCCAGCGCATTGCGCACGTCGGCGCCGCGGAACGGCAGCAGATTGTGGAAATTGTGGGTGCAATTCTCAGCGAGGTTCAGCAGCTTGTAGCGCGGGATGAAGAAATGCATCTCCGCCGGTGCTTCGCTGTTCGGCGCCATCTGGAATTCGAATTCGACGCCGTCGATCACGCGCTGGTCGCCGGTCGCCATGATCAGGTCGGTCGGTCGCAGCAGCGCGACCGAGCCCGCCGCCATCGACTTGCCGAGGCCGCAATCGACCTGCCCTCGCGCTCCCTTTGCCAGGAACGGGCCGAATTGGTACTGCGCCCGGCGCAGCATCGCCGGTCCCGCGATGATGTTCTCGGACACCGCGTGCTCCATGAACAGGTTCGGCGCGATGATCGGGACGCGCCCGGTGGCGAGCGCATCCTCCTCCAGCACGCCGCGCGCACCGCCCCAATGGTCGGTGTGGGTATGGGTGAAGATCACGGCCGCGACCGGCCGCAGGCCCCGGTGCTTGAAATAGAGATCGAGCGCGGCACGCGCCCCCTCGATCGAGGTCAGGGTGTCCACGACGATGACGCCGCTGTCGCCCTCGATCAGCGTCATGTTGGCGATGTCGAGCCCGCGCACCTGGTAGACGCCGGGCACGACCTCGAACAGCCCGTGCTGCATGTTGAGCCGCGACTGCCGCCACAGGCTCGGATTGACCGTCGGCGGCGCCTGTTCATCGGACAGGAAGCTGTAGGGCTTCAGGCTCCAGACCGTTCGCCCCTGCGGGTTGGTGATCTCCGCGTTCTCGATCGTGCCGAGGAAGCCGCGCGCGGCATCATCGAAATCCCGCGTGTCGGAAAACGGCAGCGCATTCAGCATCGCCGCCTGCTGCGCGATGACGGACGGCGTTGCGCCCTTCGGCGTGTCGGCTGCTTCTATGCTGCTCATAAGCCCTCCCCGGCTGGTCTTGATTGGGGAGGCATCTAACCGCATCTCGATTGCGGTTCCAACAGGTCCTTACGCGGCCAGCCCTTCGGCAACCGGCTTGTCCGATGCCACGGCATCGTCCGCCATCCGCAGCTCGCGCGCAAACCCGTAGCCGCCGCCGTCCTGCTTGGCGCGGTACATCGCCCGGTCGGAGCGCGACAACAGCGCTTCCGTGGTGCGCCCGTCCGCCGGCGCCACGGCAACGCCGACGCTGACGCCGAGCGCGATCACCTGTCCGTCGACATCATAGGGCGCGCTGATCAACTGCACGATGCGCCGCGCCATCGCCTCGGCGTCGACCGCCGCGCGCTGCACCAGGATGAACTCGTCGCCGCCCATCCGGACCACGAGATCATCATGAGCCGCGAGCACCTTGAGCCGCCCGGCGACCTGCTTCAGCAACGCATCGCCGACGGGATGGCCGAACCTGTCGTTGGCTTCCTTGAAACGGTCGAGATCAAGCGTGTGGACGGCGATCATACCGGGAGCCCCGTCCGCCAGCATCCGGGGCAGATCCTCCGCCAGCACCGAACGATTGAAGACGCCGGTCATCGCGTCCGAGCGCGCCAGCTGCTCGAACTGCCGCTTGAGCGTAATCTGGCTGATCGAGGCGTTGAAGCTCAGCCGCACCATCTCGAAGCTCGCGGCCACATACATCAGGATGAGGAGGCCGAGCCCGACATGGCGGAGATCGGGCTGCATGAAGGTCACGATCGCGGCTGGTGCGGCGATCGCGACGAGATCGAGCAGCGCCGCGACGGGCCGCAGCGCCAGCCGCGCCACCACACCGGCACCGAACCCGAAGCCGATGCCGATCGCCATCACGCAGCAGAGCGCATCGCCGAGCACAATGCTGCGCGCGGCAAACACGCCAAGCACCAGCGCCGTCACGATGGTGCCCGCAATATAGCGCCGCTCCCAGCGCGCGGCCTCGGCCCGGCCGAGCTGCGGCGGACGCGCGAGGCGACGGCGGAATGCGACAATTTCGAACAGGCGGATAATGGCCACGACGATTCCGGCAACCGTCAGCGCCGCCATCGCGGTGTCGCCGGTCTCATAGGTCGTGATGGCGCCGACCATCGCCTGGCAGGCGGCGGCGAGAATGGTGGGCATCGTCGTGCCGTGCAGGCCCGTGATGACTTCCAAATAGACGGCGTCGGATATCGACGCCGGTCCGGTTTCCATTCTGTTGAACAACATGCCAGCCTCATCCGCTGGCACGGTCGTACCGCACATCCGTAAAAATGCGTGCACCGCAAAGCGATGGCATTTGAGCGTGCGGATTTACCGCGCGTTAGCCATGCGCCGCCGTTCGGTCGGTTACATGCCGAGCAACCTTGGCAGCCATAGCGACAGGCCCGGCCAGTATGTCACGACCACCAGGAATCCCAGCATCGTCAGCAGCCACGGCCACACCGCGACCGTGAGTTCCGTGATGCCCATCTTGGCGATGCCCGATGCGACATAGAGGTTGAGCCCGACAGGCGGATGGCACAGCCCGACCTCCATGTTGACCGTCATCAGGATGCCGAAATGGATGGGATCGATGCCGAGCTTCATCGCGACCGGGAACAGGATCGGCGCCATGATCAGGATGATGGAGGACGGCTCCATCACGTTGCCGGCCAGCAGCAGCAGCAGGTTGACAACGAGCAGGAAGCCGATCCAGCCGAGTCCCTGGTCGATCATCCATTGCGCCAGCTGTTGCGGCACGTTCTCGTAGGTCATCAGGAACGAGAACAGCACCGCGTTGGTGATGATGTAGAGCAGCATCGCCGAAAGATTGGCCGATGATAGCAGCACGCGCGGCACGTCGCGCAGCTTCAGATCCTTGTAGATGAACACGGCGACGATGAAGGCGTAGACCGCGCTGACCGCTGCAGCCTCGGTCGGCGTGAACAGGCCGCTGTAGATGCCGCCGATCACGATCACGATCAGCAGGATGCCCCAGATCGACTTGCGGAACGCATCGACGCGCTCCATGAACGTCGCCTTCGGCATCCGCGGGTAGTCGTTTTGCCAGGCGCGGTAGAAAGTCGTCGCTCCCAGCAGGAACGCGAGCACGAGTCCCGGCACGATGCCGGCGATGAAGAGCTTTCCCACGGACGTGTTGGTGGAGACCGCATAGAGGACCATCGGGATCGACGGCGGAATCAGAATCCCGAGCGAGCCCGACGTCGTGATGACGCCGGCGCCGAACCGCTTGGGGAATCCCTGCGCGACCATCGCGGGCAGGATCACCGAGCCGATCGCCACCACTGTCGCCGGCGAGGAGCCGGAAATCGCGGCGAATAGCGCGCACGCCACCACGCCCGACAGAGCTAGGCCGCCATACCAGTGTCCGACGAGCGCGGTCGCGAACGCGATCATCCGTCGCGCCACGCCGCCATGCGTCAGGAAGTTGCCGGCGAGGATGAAGAACGGGATCGCCATGATCTCGAAGCTCTCGATGCCGGTGAAGAGCTTCAGCGCGACCGACTCCGTGCGCACGTCGGTCAGCGTGAACATGAAGCTGAGCACGGTGAGACCAAGCGCGATCGAGATCGGCATGCCCGTGAGCATCAACGAGAGCAGGAGCCCGAACACGATTGCGACGCGCAGACCTTGCGGCAGCGTGATGACATGTGCGGCATGCGCGAAGCAGATCGCGACGATCAGCACAGGCAGCAGCATCAGGACCCAGCCGAGCGGGCTTCGCTCGTCGCGGACGACCTGGCTGCGCGTGACCGGCGCCGGATGCACCGGATCCGGCTCGACACCCTCGACGCCGGCCATGTCGTGGTGCGGCAGCTCGCCGGTACGGTAGAACGACCAGGCGACCTGCAGGAAGCGGAAGCACATCAGGCCGGAGCCGAGCGGAATCGTGAGATACACCAGCCACATCGGCGCTTCGAGGTCGTTCGACTGCTGGCCGGTCTGCCACATCTGGCCGACGAAGGCAGCGCCGAAATAGCACACGATGGATGTAAACAAGGCGCCGCACAGCAGTCCGAAGGTGATGACGCGCCGGCGCGATCCGCCGGGAAGGACATTGACGAGCACGTCGACGCCCACATGGATGCCGGTGCGCACGCCGTAGGCGGCGCCGAACTTCGCCATCCAGATGAACATGTAGATGCAGAGTTCTTGCGCCCACGACAGATCCAGCGCGGCAAGCCAGACGAACGCGGCGCGTGCAGGCACGGCGAGGAAGCCGAGATTCCGCGCCTCCGCCCATTTGGCGATGTCGATCGACAGTCCCGCCCCATAGCGGTGCAGCACGGCGACGAAGATGAGCGATGTCGCAGCCGCAATCAGCGTCGCAATCAGCCATTCCTCGAGGTGGTCGAGAAAACGATTCAGCACGCGCAGCAACTTGGTCCCCCCAGCATCGGCTCGTCATTCAAGAGCGAAACGGCCGGGAGTGGGATCACCCCCGACCGTTCATGGTTGTTCCGGTAAGAACGCGGCCGTCAGTTCATCTTGACGTCGAGTTCCTTGGCGACCAGATCGAGCACTTCCTGCCCGACCCGGCCCTTTGCCCATTTATACGTCGGCTGCATCGCCTCCTGCCATGCCTTGCGATCGGCATCGCTCAGGTAATGCAGCGTGGTCTTGCCCGTCTTTTTAATCTCCGCCAGCGCGTCCTCGTTTTCCTGGCGTGCGATCGAATTGGTGTAGTCGGTCGCGTCGTTCATCGCCTTCTCGAGCTGCGTGCGGATATCCGGCGGCAGGCCCGACCAGAATTTCGAGTTGACGATGACGGCATATTGCAGATGCGCGTGATAGGACACGGTGATGTCCTTCTGTACCTCGTAGAACTTCTGCGTCAGATAATTGGACGCGGTGTTCTCGCAGCCGTCGACCACGCCGGTCTGCAGCGCCTGGTAGACTTCGGAGAACGCCATGATCTGCGGGATTGAGCCGAGGATGCGGAAATACTGGTCGGCGATCTTCGAGCCGGAGATGCGGAACTTCAGGCCCTGGAAATCGGTCGGCTTCATCAGCGCACGATTGGCCGAGAGCATGTGGAAGCCGTTGTCCCAATAGGCGAGCCCGGTAATGCCCTTGGTCTCAAGCTTCTGGAACAGCCATTTGCCGAGCGTGCCCTTCATCGCGTTGGAATAGGTCGCGTCGTCCTTGAACAGCCAGGGCAGGTCGAGCGCCTCGAACTCCTTGATGCCGAGCGGCGCGAACTTCGCGGTCGAGGGCGCCAGCATCTGCACCGAGCCGAGCTGGAGCGCCTCGATCTCCTCCTTGTCCTTGTAGAGCGTCGAATTCGGGTAGATTTCGACCTTGACCTTGCCGTCGGTGTACTTCTCGGCGAGTTCCTTGAACTTCAGCGCGCCCTTGCCCTTCGGGGTGTCGTTGGCGACGACGTGGCTGAACTTGATGACGATCGGGCTCTGGGCCTGGGTGATAGCAGGGACGAGAGCGAACGCGGCCGCGGCGACCGCGAGAAGCAGCTTGCGCATGAAAGACCTCCCCAATAACCCCTGAAAACCGGGTCTTTTTTGTTTTGCGTCGTCAGTAGTGGCAGCAATCCACCACCCGAACAACTAGACCTAAGCCCAATTTGCCGCAGGCAAGCTATCTTGACCGCCGTGACTTACGCAACCCGGCGCGCTCGCCTCTCCAGGGGAGCGAGCGCCTCTATCGCATTGCGGCAGCGCGATCAGCCCTTGCGCTGGGCGACCATGAACAGGCGCCGGAACGGAAACAGCGTCTGTCCCGCCTCATTCTTCGGATAGGCCTTTGCAACGCGCATCCCATAGGCGGCCTCGAAGGCGGCCTTTTCCTCGCCCTGCAGGATGTCGAGATAGCGCGTCAGCCAGGTCCCTTTGGTCCATTCCTTCACGGGGTTCTCGCCTTCGAGCACCTGGAGATATTCGGTCTCCCAGATGTCGACGTTCTGCGAGAGCGGCGCAAGAAGGTCGTGATAGAAGGCCGGCCCCTCGACCGGCGGCGGGGTGACGAGATGTTCGACCTTGGACCGCCAGGGACCGTTCAGCGCGGTCTCGCCGATCAACACATGCGAGGGGGCAAGGAAGTTGCGCGGCATCTGCACCGCGAGCACGCCGCCGGGCGTGACCGTCTCCATCACCGACGGAAACAATGCCGCGTGATTGGGCAGCCAGTGCAGTGCGGCATTGGAATAAACGACGTCGTATTGCTGCGCGGGACGCCAATGGCCGAGGTCTTCATGCGACCATTGCACGTCCGGCGCCGCCTTGCGGCCGGCGGCGACCATCTCGGCCGAGCCCTCGACACCGGTGACGGCCGCATCCGGCCAGCGTTCTTTGATCAGCTTGGTGACGTTGCCGGCGCCGGCGCCGAGGTCGGCGACCGTGCGCGGGCCGAAATCCGGAATCCGCATCAACAGGTCGACAGCGGGCCGGAGCCGGTGGCCGGAGAACTTCAGATATTGCTGCGGATCCCAGACCATCGTTCAGCGCCTTTTCTTTTTCGTGTTTCCTTCGGATGAGCTCTTGGTTACCACTGCTCGTCCCGGTCGGGCAAATCGCCGCACCTGGGACGGGCAGGAAACGAGCAGCAAACGAACACCAAGATCAAAAAACCAAAACAAGAAAGCGTGTGACCATGGACCTCGGGCTCAAATCGAAGACCGCTGTCGTGACAGGCGCGAGCATTGGCATCGGCCGTGCCATCGCCAAGGGCCTGGCTGCCGAAGGCGTGCGCGTCGTCGGCGTGGCGCGGCGGAGTGATCTGCTTGCCGAGTTGGCGAAGGAGATTGGAGGCGGCCTGATCACGCCGTTCGAGCAGGACGTGATGGCCAAGGACGCCGCGGAGAACATCGCGGCCTTCGCGCTGAAACAGCTCGGCCATGTCGACATCCTCGTCAACAATGCCGGCGGCAGCCGCCCGCTGCCGGTCGACGCGCCCGACAGTCAATGGGACGAAGCCATTGCGCTCAACTTCACCAGCTACCGCCGCATCGCGCATGCGCTGCTGCCTCAGATGATCGCACGCAAATGGGGCCGCATCGTCAACATCACCGGCAAGTCCGAGCCGGAAGGCCTCAACGCCGCGTTCGCCGCCAAGGCCGCCGTGCACGCCTGGGCCAAGGGCCTGTCGCGCGAGATCGGCGAGCACGGCATCACCATCAACTGCATCCCGCCCGGCCGCATCATGAGCGAGCAGATCCGCCGCAACTATCCGCCAGATTATCGCGAGCGCTTTGCCGAGGAGGAGATCCCGGTCGGCTATTGGGGCGAGCCGGAGGATCTTGCCGCACTCGCGGTGTTCCTGGCCTCGCCGGTGGCAAGGTACATCACGGGCACGGTGATCCCGGTGGATGGGGGATTGAGGCGGTATCAGTTCTAGGGTGGGTGACAGACTGCATCGCCGATCTCGACGCCGCCAGCGCCGGTTGATCCGGCCAAGGGGTTGATGGTAACTACGCTGACCGGTACACGCCCGGCTGTCGATCAGCGCAGCGCATTTCAATCTTTGGCGCCGCGCTTCGTCTGAATCTCTTAGCGTGATGGCGACCAATTTGGGGAACGGCAAAGAATTGGGTGCTGAACGTCGTTCGCCGATGCGCAAGCGCGGTCGCGAGCGGCTTCATCTTCTGCTCGATGCCACCGCCGACTTGCTCGCCGAAAGGCTCGACGAGGATATCAGTCTGGCTCAGATCGCCGAGCGGGCAGATGTGCCTCTCGCCTCGGTCTATCACTTCTTTCCGAACCGGGGTGCGGCCTTTGTCGCCCTGGCGCAGCGCTACCACGCCGAGATCGCGGCGCGCGCCATGGCTCCCGTTCACCCTCCTCCTCCAACCTGGCAGCACTACATCGCCAACAGCCAGAAGGCCGGCGCCGCGCATCTGAACCGCAATCCCGCCGCGCTGCGCCTGTTCATGGGCGCGGGCGTCAGCGTCGAGGTCAGAAACACCGATCTGAGCGGCAACGCCGCACTCGCCAAGCAGCGCACCGCCTATCTGCGTGCGACGTTCGATATGCCGAAGGTGCCGGATCTGGAGAAATGGGTCGCGGTGTCGATCGCGCTGGTGGATGGAGTCTGGGCGCTGTCCTACAGCCTGCATCGATCCATCACGCCGGAATATCTCGAGGAATCGACCAGATGCTCGATCGCCTATTTGCGATGCTACCTGCCGGAAGTCGTCGAACGACGCGAGCCCTAAGCCGATCCATACTCATATAAAATTCCACTATCTCCCGAAAGTCTCAGGGCGCCCCTGCTTGCAGCATGGGCGGCCCCGTGATGATTTTGTGCTCATATTTCGCTATGATCGTGAAAATGCAGGAATCTTTCCTTGGAAGACGCGCCCAAAGACTCCGCTTTATAATCGAAATTAATATCAATATCATTCGGCGCATGGCGAGGTCCGCGCCTGATCTCCATTCCCTGAAAGGAGTGCCATGCACCGCCGAGATTTCCTGAAAGCCGCAACCGCCACGGCAACGGCCGCGATTGCAGCGCCTCGCATTGCATCGGCAGCGGGTGAGAAGGTCCTGACCTTCGTTCCGCAATCCGATCTCACTCTGCTCGATCCTGTGCAGACGACGGGGCTCGTGACCCGCAACCACGCACTGCTGGTGTTCGACACGCTGTATGGCGTCGACGAACGTTTTGAAGCGCAGCCGCAGATGGTGGCGGGTCACCAGATCGACCGCGACGGCCTGCGCTGGACGCTGACGTTGCGGGAGGGATTGAAATTTCACGACGGAGAGCGCGTGCTGGCGCGCGATGCCGTGGCCAGCATCAAGCGCTGGTGGAGCCGTGACGTCTTCGGTGGAGACCTTCGCGGCGCGACCGCCGAACTCTCCGCAACGTCCGACAACACGATCGTCTTCGACCTGAAGAAGCCGTTTCCGTTGCTGGCCTATGCGCTCGGCAAGCCGTCAAGCGTATGCCCCGTCATGCCCGAGCGCCTCGCGCTGACGCCGGGCACGGAGCAGGTCAAGGAGATGATCGGCAGCGGACCGTTCCAGTTCGTGCCGGACGAACGCGTCGTCGGATCCCAGGTCGTCTACAAGCGGTTCGACGGTTACGTGCCGCGACCATCGGGCACCGCCAGCTTCATGGCCGGTCCCAAGACCGTCCACCTCGACCGCGTGATCTGGCGCGTTCTGCCGGATGCGGCGACGGCCGCGGCCGCCCTGCAGGTCGGCGAGGTCGACTGGTGGGAGCAGCCGACTCCGGACTTGCTGCCGCTGCTCGCCAAGCGGGGCAACATCAAGGTCGAGGTCAAGGACACCGGCGGCTATCTCGCGATGATCAGGCTGAATCATCTGGTGCCGCCGTTCGACAATCCCGCGATCCGTCGCGCCATCCTGTCGGCGATCAGCCAGTCGGAATTCATGACGGCCGTCATGGGCACCAACGGCGATTTCTGGAAGGACAATGTCGGCTTCTTCCTGCCCGCCTCGCCCCTCGCAAACGATGCCGGCATGGACGTCTTTGCCGGCGCCCCGGATTACGCCAAGGCCAAACGCGACCTGCAGGCAGCCGGCTACAAGGGCGAGCGGATCGTCTTCGTCGTCCCGGCCGACCTCCACGCGCTCAATTCCATGAGCTTGGTCGCCGCCGACATGTTCAAGAAGATCGGCCTCGAAGTCGACTACCAGGTGTCCGATTGGGGCACCGTGTTGCAGCGCATCGCGTCGCAGCGGCCGCTCGACCAGGGCGGCTGGAGCGCATGGTGCAATTACGTTCCGGGCGCGTCCGCCATCAATCCCGCCGCTCACTCCTACCTGAGAGGCATTGGAAAGGCGGGCACCTTCGGCTGGCCGAGCAGCGAGAAGATCGAGGCCCTGCGCCTCGCGTTTCTGTCGGCCCAGGACGATCAGGAAAGAAAGCGCCTGGCGCGGGACATCCAGGCCCAGGCCATGCAGGACACCCCTTATCTGCCGCTCGGCTACTACGCGCAACCGGCCGCATACTCGCAGAAGCTCAGCGGCATTCCCCTGGGCTTCTCCCAGTTCTACGGTGTGAAGAAGGCCTGATCTTCAGAGCCCGTCAGACCAGATCGATCACACCTCGACCAATGCAATCAACGCCTCGGTGGGATGGCCGACAACATGAACGACTTGCACGCCGAACTGGGTTACGCCACCGCGTCCGAACTGAAGACGCGCTTTGAAAGCCGGGAGCTCTCGCCGGTGGAGGCCGCGTCTAGCATCCTCGACCGGATCGCGGCGCTGGAGCCGTCGATCAACGCGTTTTCCGTGGTGATGCGAGACGAGGCGCTGGCTGCAGCCCGGGAATCGGAGCGGCGCCTGCGCAGCGGAGAGGCCCGGCCTCTCGAAGGAATCCCCGTCACGATCAAGGACGCCTTCGGCGTCGCCGGCTACGAGACAGCGACCTGCACGCATGCGCTGAAGGGCCCCATCGCCAGCGAGGACAATGTCGTCGTGGCGCGGCTGCGCAATGCCGGCGCGATCATCCTCGGCAAGACCACGATGTCCGAATTCGGCTGGTCCGGCATCAGCCGCAATCCGGTCACGGGCGTCACGCACAACCCATGGAAGCGCGGCTACAATGCCGGTGCCTCGTCGGCCGGCGCCGGCGCAGGCGCAGCGTCCGGCTACGGACCGCTGCACCTCGGCTCGGATGGCGCCGGCTCGATTAGGATGCCGTCCCATTTCTGCGGCGTCTTCGGCTTGAAGCCGACCTTCGGCCGGGTCCCCTACGCGCCGGTCTCCAACAACGACTACGCCACCTATATCGGCCCGATGGCGCGAACTGTGGCCGATGCCGCGCTGATGCTGGAGACGATGGCCGGGCCGCATTGGCTCGACCACACATCCTGCGAAGCACAGCCCGATGCCTATCTCGCCAAGCTCAAGACCTCGATGAAGGGCAAGCGCATCGCCTTCAGCCCCGACCTCGGTCATGCCCGTGTCGACGACGAGATAGCGGGAATCGTCGCGGCGGCGGCCAAGGTCTTTGCCGGAGAGCTTCAGGCCGAGGTGGAGATCGTGACGCCGCCATGGGGGCCGCAGGGACCGGAACTCGGGCGCTTCTTCTGGGCGGCCCTCTGGGGCCGCCGCGCCGGGCTGTTGCCGAAATGGGAGAGCAGCATGGGCAGCGACCTCGTCGCCTGCATTCGCGAAGGCGCCAACTATTCCGCGACCGAGTACATGGACATGCGCGAGCGCAAATACGCGTACGTCGCCAGCATATCGCGCTTCCTCGAGGATTGGGATTATCTCATCACCCCGGTCGCCTCGGTTGAGGCCTTTCCGGTCGAGCGCGTCAGGCCGGAACATTGGCCCGAGCACGATTGGGATTGGCTCGCATGGTCCGAATTCCTCTACCCCTTCAACATGTCGAGCCATCCGGCCGCGAGCGTGCCTTGCGGCATGACCCGCGCCGGCCTGCCCGTCGGCCTGCAGATCGTCAGCCGTCGCTTCGACGATCTCGGTGTCCTGCAGGCAGCAGCCGCCTTCGAGGCTGCGATGCCGTGGCAGCAGCGTCGTCCCGAGATTGCGCTGGCGGGCTAGAGCATGAACGGGAAGCGCGCAGCGCTTTCCGGGACAATCGCCCCCGATCGCGCTCGAGGTGACGATCGCATCGGCGGCCTCCTTCGCATCGAGGTGCGCCCCCACAACCGACAGGACAATCCATGAAGAGAAATTCGAAGGACTCCGAGCTGCGCGAACGCGCACGGCAGGTGATCCCCAAGGGCATGTACGGTCACGAGTCGGTCGCCCTGCTATCGGAGGATTATCCGCAGTTCTTCTCGCGCGCCGAAGGAGCCTATCTCTGGGATTGCGACGACAACCGCTACGTCGACTACATGTGTGCGTTCGGTCCCAACCTGCTCGGCTACCGGCACCGCGGCGTCGAAGACGCCGCGCGGACCCAGGCCGCGATGGGAGACACCATGACCGGCCCGTCCGAGGCCATGGTCGTGCTTGCGGAAGATCTCGTGTCGATGATCGGCCATGCGGCCTGGGCGATGTTCTGCAAGAACGGCAGCGATGCGACCTCGATGGCGATGGTCACGGCGCGAGCCTATCGGGATCGCCGCAAGATTCTGGTCGCGAAGGGCACCTATCACGGCTCCGCCCCCTGGAACACGCCCAACATCAAGGGCATCACGGCGGAAGACCGGGCCCACATCATCTATTTCAACTACAACGACCTCGACAGTGCCGTGGACGCGTTCCGCAAGGCTGACGGCGATGTCGCCGGCGTGTTCGCGACGCCATTCCGTCATGAGACGTTCAATGACCAATATGCGCCCTCGGCCGAATATGCGCTTGGACTGCGGAAGCTCTGCGATGACGCGGATGCGTTGCTGATCCTCGACGAGGTGCGCAGCGGCTTTCGCCTCGCGCGCGACTGCAGCTGGTCGGTGCACGGCGTGCAGCCCGACCTCAGCGCATGGGGCAAGGTGCTCGCCAACGGCTATCCGATCTCGGCGCTCGTCGGTTCGGAGAAGGCGCGCAGCGCCGCGTCCAGCATCTACGTGACAGGATCCTTCTGGTTCTCCGCCGTGCCGATGGCGGCGGCGATCGCGACCCTGCGAGAGATCCGGACGACCGATTATCTCGAGCGGATCATCGCCAATTCCGCGCGGCTGCGAGCAGGCATCGCGGCGCAAGCCGCCGCACATGATATTCCCGTTCGCCAGACCGGGCCGTCACAGATGCCGCAAATCCTGTTCGACGACGATCCGGACATGCGAAAGGGTTACTTCTGGGCCGGCTATGCGGTTCGATCGGGGGTCTACCTTCACCCCTATCACAACATGTTCTTCAACGCCGCCCTGACGACGGACGACATTAACAACACGCTCGACATTACCGACAGGGCCTTCGCCGAACTGAAGCGGCAGCTGCCCTCGTTGCCCGCCCAGTCGAACGAGCTTCTGCTGCAACGCCTTGGGCGGTGAAGGCAATGGGATGAGTTCCGCATCGGCGAACCCGAGGACACGACGCGGTCCGACAGCAAACGGGACGAGGCGATCGCGCTGAACTTCACCAGCAACCGCCGCATCGCACATGCTTCGCCGCAAAAGCCGCCGTGCACGCCTGGGCCAAAGGCCTGTCGCGCGAGACCGGCGAACACGGCATCATCATCAACTGCATCCCGCCCGGCACGGGGACGGTGAGTCGCGTGGATGGGGACCAATCGCATTTGGAGTACACGATGCGTCGGCATCGGCACTTGAGCTCCCTCTCCCGCTTGCGGGGGAGCGCTGGTGGGGGTGTCTCCGCGTCGGGATTGCCGAGGATTGCGGAGAACATCCCTGCGCGGCAAGAGCCCTCAGCTGCCGCGCTCTGCGAGCGCCTTGCCACAGACGGAGCGGAACGCGACTGCTTGCTTGCGACTTGAGCGACGCTGGTGTTAACGCACGCTCTGCTTGCGTTGGGTATCTGCAATGCCAGCAACGGGTCGTTTCAGCTACGGTTTCGAGGATCGTCTCATGTCATCTGCTGCAACAATGTTCTCGCAATCCTTCTTCCACGGCACACGTGCTGATCTGAAACCCGGCGACCTGATTGTCGTCGGCTATCAATCCAACTTCACCGATGTGAAGCCGCTGTCCTGGGTTTATTTCGCGGCCACGCTGGATGCGGCGATCTGGGGCGCCGAGCTGGCCGCAGGCACCGCACCAGGACGAATCTACGTCGTGGAGCCGACCGGACCGATCATGGACGATCCGAACGTGACGGATAAGAAGTTTCCGGGCAATCCGACATTGTCATATCGCACCCGCGATCCGTTGCGCGTCATCGCCGAGGTGACGCAGTGGCAAGGCCACGCGCCCGAGCGGCTGCAACAGATGAAAGACAATATCGCCCGCCTGAAGGCGGAGGGAAACAACATCATCGACTGACTCGTAGGATGGGTAGAGCGCCGCGAAACCCATCGACAGTATCGAGCGTGACACGTGATGGGTTTCGCAAGTGCTCTACCCATCCTACGACACTGCGAAGATCGGACTGCAACGCCGACGTCCGGCCCTCTTGAGACCGTTCGCTACCGCCTATTCATGCAGCAGCGTTTGCCAGTCGGGAGGCACCGCACCGGCCGGTCCGGGCACCGGCTGGTCCAACGGATGCGCGTGAGGGCCTTGAAGCTTCGGGCCGGCGAAAGCCTCCCCTGTGCGATAGTCGTAGAACCATCGTTCGCCCGGCTCGAAGCTGGTGATGATCGGGTGACCCGTCGCCGCGTAGTGCTTCGTTGCGTGCTGATTAGGTGACGTATCGCAGCAGCCGATGTGACCGCATTCGACACATCTGCGAAGATGAAACCACCACCCGCCTGCAGCCGAGCATTCCACGCAACCCGTTCCGGTTGGCTTGGCCGCGAGGTTGATGCCATCACTGTCAGACGTCATAGGTCAGCTCACTGGAATTGCTTGAGGCCACCACCGATGCATCCACACCGCGATCCCCACTACGATTGCATTTTGCCAGTGTTTTGCCTGACGGGTCAATGTCGCAACATATCAGCCGGTAGGATGGGGAGAGCGCGGCGAAACCCATCGACAGCATCCAACGTGAAGCGCGATGGGTTTCGCAACTGCTCTACCCATCTTACGGGCTGAAGGCGACATTCGCGAACATTGCTCACGTAGCGGAAAACTCGGGTCGCGTTCACATAAAATTGCTGGCGATTGCGAGATGAGAGACATCGCTTCGCGACGAAAAATCGGCACATTCCAATTCCCAACAATTAGCTCGAAACACAGCGGGCCAGGTCACTGCCAACTCGTCACGGGAGATGCGCAACATGATCATGTGGGATCGGACATCGCGAGGGCATCAGGGCTGCCTGAACTGTTGCGGCCCGCTGTCGTCGCGCCGCGACTTTCTCGCTGGAGTAGGCGCACTCGGATTGGCTTCGGCCATTCCGACAATTGCAGTCCACGGACAGACCAGGCCCGCGCTGATCGACACCCACCTTCATTTCTATCCGCTCGAATATCAAAAGCTTTGGCTTGGCTACGAAGACGCACGCAAGCAGCCGCACTTTCCCGGTCAGGTGGCCTGGACCCGCGAAAAGCTCGTCGAGGACATGGACCGCAATGGCATACGCACCGGCATTCTGTCGGTCGCCTCCACGCCGGGCGTATGGTTCGACCTCGGACCGGCGGAAGCCGGCCGGCTGGCGCGCGCCTGCAACGAATACGCGGCGGAGATGATGCGCGACCATCCGGGTCGCTTCGGCCTGTTCGCGACCCTGTCGATGCTGGACATCGATGCCACGCTGAAGGAGATCGACTATGCATTCGACACACTCAAGGCGGACGGGATCGGCCTGCAAAGCAGCTACGGCGACAAATGGCTTGGCAATGCCGCGTACAGGCCGGTGTTCGAAGAGCTGAAGGGCGGTCGTTTACGTGCATCCGCTGGTCGCGAGCTGCTGTAGTGCGCTCAGCGTCGGCACGTTTCCGGCGGTGATCGAAGTCCCGCACGACACCACACGGACCGTGACGAGCCTCCTGCTCAGCGGCACATTTGCCCGCTACCGCGACATCAAATGGTTGTTCTCGCACGCCGGCGGCACGATCCCGATGATGGCGGGGCGGATCAATTCGTTCTATGGGGCGCGGCCCGATCTGAAGGAGTTTGCGCCGGAGGGGATCGAAGGCGAACTGGCCCGGCTCCACTACGACACCGCGAATGCGACGTTCGCACCGTCCATGGCCGCGCTGCTCAAGCTCGTGCCGGCCTCCCAGATCACCTACGGCAGCGACTATCCGTATTTCGGCCTTGGCCAGTTGGCGCAGTTGCAGAAGCTCGGACTCCCGGCAGGGGATCTCGATGCGATCGGCCATGAGAACGCGATACGCCTCGTTCCCCGGCTGAAGGCTTAGAGCATCATCTTGAAAAGCGTGGCGGGCTTTCAGCCTGCGCGCGGGCCTTGTTCACAGTCGCGGCCACGATGACATCATGCCAGTGTTTTGCCCGACGGGTCAACTTTACGTCGTCTGCGGATGCCGCCGCGACGCGGTCCGAAAACCCCTTATCGATCAAGAAGCCATCTACTGTGCATGGGGTTGTTTTCGACGTTTTGGGTCTGGGCCCCAAAAAAATCTGCGAGAGGCCCTCACTCCGCCTGCAAGAACTCCGCGATCGCCGCCCCCGCCGCGACGGTGCCGAGCTTGCCTCCGACGTCGCGCGTCGCCCTGCCCGCGCGAAGCGCCTTCGCCACCGCCGCCTCGATCGCGCGCGCGGCTTCCTCATAGCGCACCGCGCCGGTCTTCTCGCCGTGCCAGGCCAGCAGCAGCGCCGTCGACAGGATCAGCGACACCGGATTGGCGACGTCCTGCCCTGCGATGTCGGGCGCCGAGCCGTGCGCCGCCTGCGCCATGGCGTGGCGGTCACCGACATTGAGCGAGCCGCCGAGGCCGAGGCTGCCTGACAGCTCCGCGGTGAGATCGGACAGGATGTCGCCGAACATGTTGGTGGCGACGATGACATCGAAGCGATCGGGGTTGCGCACCACATGCGCCATCATGGCATCGACCAGGATGTCGTCGACTTCGAGGCCGGGATAGGCCTTCGCCGCCTCGCGGCAGATGTCGAGGAACATCCCGTCGCCGATCTTGAGCACATTGGCCTTATGCACAACGGTGAGATGCTTGCGCCGCTTCATCGCCAGCCGGCAGGCGGCGTGCGCGATGCGCTCGCAGCACAGACGCGTGATCCGGCGCAGCGAGATCACGACATCAGGCGTGACCAGCAGCTCGCCATTGCCCTGCTCCATGTTGCGGTCGGCATAAAACCCTTCCGTGTTCTCGCGCACCACCACGAGATCGAATTCGCCGAGCCGGCCGGGCCGCCCCGCATAGGTGCGCGCCGGCCTGACATTGGCGTAGAGGTCGAGGCCCTTGCGAAAGTGCCTGGACGGATTGATCTCGCCATGCGCCTCGTCCTTGAAGTCGAAGGTCGCGGTCGGGCCCAGGATCAGGCCGTCGGCGGCGCGGACGATGTCGAGCAGCTCGGGACGCACCGTGGTGCCGAACTGTTTGAGGCTCGCATGCCCGACCGCATGCTCCTCCAGCCGCAGATTGAGCTGGAAGCGCTCGGAGGCCGCGCGCAGCACGCCCGATGTCGCGGTCGTGATCTCCGGTCCGATGCCGTCACCGGGCAGAACGACGAGTTGCATGATGATCCCCCTGGATTGCAGCAGCCGGCGCGATCATACGCCGGCGCGCGGCCGCATCGCCCCGCCTTCGCGCATACACAGCATGCAAGCATATGCCTGTGGAAGCAGGCTTGGCCGTAGTACATGCCCAAAGTCCCCTGAGCCACGCCGCCGGAGCAACGCGCTAACGCAATGACAATCACGTTACCTGCCGCCGCGCGCGAGCCCGACCACACCGTCGCCGACGGTCTGCCGCCTGCGCAGCGGCGCTGGGCGATCGCCGCCATCTTCACCGCGCTGGCGATGGCCTCGCTCGACACCGCGATCGCCAACATCGCCCTGCCCGCCATTGCCGCCGACCTGCATGTCAGCCCGGAGCAGTCGGTCTGGGTCGTCAACGTCTACCAGATCGCACTGGTGGCGACGCTGCTGCCGCTCGGCGCGCTCGGCGAGATCGTCGGGCACCAGCGCATCTATCTCGGCGGCCTGATCCTGTTCACCATCGCCTCGCTGTTCTGCGCGGTGGCATGGTCGCTCGACAGCCTGCTGGTCGCACGCACGCTGCAGGGCCTCGGGGCCAGCGGCATCATGAGCGTCAACACCGCGCTGGTGCGCTTCGTCTATCCCGGACGCATGCTCGGCCGCGGCTTCGGCCACAACGCGCTGGTGGTCGCGACGGCGTTCACGTTCGGGCCTTCGGTCGCCTCGGCCATTCTCGCGCTCGGCCCGTGGCCGTGGCTGTTCGCCGTCAACATCCCGTTCGGCCTCGTCGCCACCGGCATTGGCTTTGCGATGCTGCCGAAGACGCCGCGCGCCGATCACGGCTTCGATTTTCTCGGCGCGCTGCTGGCGTCGGCCTGCCTCGGCCTGTTCATCACCGGCATCGGCAGCGCCGCTCACAATCTGTCGCCTGTTATCGTGGGAATCGAGCTGGTCGCGGCTCTCGCGCTCGGCTTCGTTCTGACTCGCCGCCATGCGGACCATCCTGCGCCGATGCTTCCGATCGATTTGTTCAGCCGACCGATGTTCGCCCTGTCGGCGGCGACCGCTGTGTGCTCCTTCGCGGTTCAAGGCCTCGCCTTCGTCTCGCTGCCGTTCTACTTCGAGGACGTGCTGGGCCGCTCGCAGGTCGAGACCGGATTCTTCATGACGCCGTGGCCACTGGTGGTCGGCATCATGGCGCCGATCGCCGGGCGCCTCTCGGACCGCTATGCCGTCGGCCTGCTCGGCGGCATCGGCCTCGTGCTGCTCGGCCTCGGCATGGCGCTGCTTGCGATGCTTCCGGCCAATCCCGCCATCCCCGACATCATCTGGCGGATGGTGATCTGCGGCATGGGGTTCGGCTTCTTCCAGGCGCCGAACATGAAGGCGGTGATGTCGAGCGCACCGCCCCATCGCAGCGGCAGCGCCTCCGGCATCGTCGCCACCGCGCGCCTGACGGGACAGACGACCGGCGCGGCACTCGCCGCGGCCTGCTTCGGGCTCGCCGGCCACGAGGGTGCAACGGTGGCGCTCGCGCTCGGCGCCGGCTTTGCCGCACTCGGCAGCGTCATGAGCTTCCTGCGGCTCGCCGTGAAGTAGGGCTATCAGGCCAGATGCCGGGCCGCCGCCACGTCGATCGTCGCCGCCGGGATCACGGTCTGATCGTCCAACTCGGCCAGCCGCACGTCGATGGCTTCGATGACCTTGCGCGAGAACGGCCCGAGATGCGCATAGGCCGCGATCATCTGCACCGCGATGCGCGCCGATGACGTGTCGCGCTTGGCGCAGTTCATGAAGGTTTGCCACAGCGGCCCGCGCGCCTCGGGAAGCGCGGTGACCACGCGGTGCACGGTCTCCATCGCGCCGATCTTGGAGCGAATATCACCCTCGACGAGGTCGTCGCGCTGCCTGGAGCGATCGAGCAGGGTCATCAACTTATCGACACGGCCGGCATAGGCCGCGGGGCTGTAGATACGCTCCAGCACCGTCTTGTAGTCGGTCAGGATATCGCGCAACGGCCGGACCGGATCGAAATTGATACCGCCGGTGCACTGATCGCCGCCCGTGACCGGGGCAATATCGTGACCCGCGTGCAGCCGGCCTTCCTTGGCGAGACGCCGCGTGAGCTGCGTGTTCGGCAACGCATAGAGCAGGCCGACCATCGCGACCGGGATCGCGGCCTCCTCGATGAAGTCGACCATGGCATCGGCCATCGAGAGCTTCTCGTTGTCGAAGCCGACGATGAACCCCGCGGTGACCAGCATTCCGGCGGCGTAGATCTTGTGGATGCTCTCGGCGATGTTGCGCCGTGTGTTCTGCTTCTTCCGCATCGAGACCAGGGTTGCGGGATCCGGACTTTCGATGCCGACGAAGACAGCGAAGAAATTGGCGGCCCCCATCAGGTCGAGCAATTCAGGATCGTCGGCGAGATTGACCGAGGCCTCGGTCGACAATTCGAACGGATAGCCGTGCGCGCGCTGCCATTCGGCCAGTTGCGGCAGGAACAGGCGGAGCGACTTCTTGTTGCCGATGAAATTGTCGTCGACGAAGTCGAGATGGCCGCGATAGCCCATCTGGTAGAGTCTCTCGAGCTCGGCCAGCATCTGCTCGTTGGTCTTGGTGCGCGGCACGCGTCCGTAAAGCTCGATGATATCGCAGAACTCGCAGGTGAACGGGCAGCCGCGCGAATACTGCACACCGAGATAGAGATAGTCCTCGAACTTGAGCAGATCGAACCGCGGCACCGGCGTCGTGGTGACGTCGGCCTGGAACTTCGGCGCGATGAAAAGGCCGGCGCGCGCACCGCCCTCCCAGGCCGCGATGAATTCGTCGATGACGCTTTCGGCCTCGCCGAGCACCCGGAAGTCGGCCTTCTCGTAGACGTGCGGGCTGGAGGTGGGGTCGGGACCGCCGACCACCACCGGCTTGCCTGCTGCGCGGCACACGTCGATCAGGCGCAGCGTGTCGGCTTGCTGCGGCATCATTCCGCCGGTGAAGACGACGTCAGCCCAGGCGAGATCGTCCTCACCGAAGGACGCCGTGTTGCAATCGATCAGCCGGACAGTCCAGTCCTCGGGCAACATCGCGGCGACCGTGATCAGGCCGAGGGGCGCGGCGGGGCGCTTCACGCCCATCAATTTGCAGGACTCGCCAAAGCTCCAGAAAGACTCCGCCGTAAACAGCGGATAGAGCATCAGCACGTTGCAAGGGCTTGCCAAGTTCATGGAACTCCTTTTGACTCGGCTGCAGTGTAGCAAAGCGTTTCGGTCTTGCATCCCGGCAAAGCGGACAAACTGTCGCCGCAGCGCAGCGGAACACGCCGGAGCGTCGTCCCAAGCCGGGCATTGGCGCCTTGAGAGACGTCGCGCACCCGACGAGTTCCGGGGCCAAACACCGCAGTCCCCATAATCTTCCCTCAGCCACGCGAATCTTCGATAGCCACCCCGCGGACTATTGATTTGAACAGTTCCAATATGCCGGACACATTGCGCCCCTGAGTCCATTCGGTGGATTGGGCCAATCAGGGGACTTGCGATGGCAAACCTAACAATCAACGGAAAAACCTTCACGCTCGACGTCGAGCCGGATACGCCCCTGCTCTGGGCGATCCGCGAGAATGCCGGTCTGACCGGAACCAAATATGGCTGCGGCATTGCACAATGCGGCGCCTGCACCGTTCACATGGACGGCGTCGCCACCCGCTCCTGCGGCATTTCGGTCAGCGAGGCCGAGGGCAAGAAGATCACCACGATCGAGGGGCTCGCGTCCGGCGACACGCTGCACAAGGTACAGGCAGCCTGGATTGCCAAGGACGTTCCGCAATGCGGCTATTGCCAGAGCGGCATGATCATGGCCGTGGCGGCGCTCCTCAATGAGAAGCCGAAGCCGACCGACGCCGACATCGACGAGGCCATCACCAATATCTGCCGCTGCGGCACCTTCCAGCAGGTGCGCGAAGCGATCCACACGATCGCCAGCGCATAAGGAGCCGTCACATGAACAAGCACATCTCTCCCAGGATGAACCGCCGCGCCTTCGTCGTCGGCACCGCCGCTGTTGGCGCCGGCCTCGCAATCGGCCTTGACCTGCCCTTCGGCGGACCCGCCGTGGTCCGCGCGGCCGACGGCTCGCCCGAGGTCAACGCCTGGGTCGTGGTCCGGCCCGACGACACCGTGGTGATCCGCATTGCCCGCTCCGAGATGGGCCAGGGCTCGCTCACCGGCCTCGCCCAGCTCGTCGCCGAAGAGCTCGAATGCGACTGGTCGAAGGTGACGACTGAATATCCGACACCCGGCCAGAGCGTCGCCCGCAAGCGGGTCTGGGGCGATTTCTCGACCGGCGGCAGCCGCGGCATCCGCTCTTCGCAAGATTATGTCCGCAAAGGCGGCGCCACCGCGCGCGTGATGTTGATCGAGGCTGCCGCGAACGAGTGGAAGGTGCCGGCCTCCGAATGCACCGTCGCCAGGGGCGTCATCACGCACAAGGCATCGGGCAAGACGACGACCTACGGCAAGGTCGCCGAAGCCGCCGCCAAGATGACGCCGCCGGCCGAGGTCAAGCTCAAGGATCCCAAGGACTGGACAATCATCGGCAAGGGCTTGCTGCGGCTCGACACCGCCGACAAGACCACCGGCACGATGGTCTACGGCATCGACGTCAAGCTGCCGGGCATGCTGAACGCCGCGATCAAGGACTGCCCGGTGTTCGGCGGCAAGCTGAAGAGCTATGACGAAGCCAAGATCGCCGGCATGAAGGGCGTCAAGAAGGTCGTCAAGGTCGGCGATACCGCGGTCGCGGTCGTTGCCGACACCTGGTGGCACGCCAAGACCGCGCTCGACGCGCTGCCGATCGTCTGGGACGAGGGCGACAACGCCAAGGTCTCCAGCGAGTCGATCGCGAAGTGGCTGGCAGAGGGTCTCGACAACGACCAGCCCGCCTATGTCGGCAACAAGAACGGTGACGCGAAGGCGGCGATCGCTGGCGCCGCCAAGAAGATCGAGGCCGTCTACAGCTATCCCTACCAGAACCACGCCACCATGGAGCCGATGAACGCCACCGCGATCTACACTGCGGACAAATGCGAGGTCTGGTGCGGCACGCAGAATGGCGAGGCGGCCTTCGCGGCCACGCTCGAAGCCTCGGGCCTGCCGGCGGAGAAGTGCGACGTGCACAAGGTGATGCCCGGCGGCGGCTTCGGCCGGCGCGGCCAGACCGACTATGTCCGCCAGGCGGTCATGATCGCCAAGCAGATGCCGGGCACGCCGATCAAGCTGGTGTGGTCGCGCGAGGAGGACATGGCGCACGGTCGGTATCACCCGATCACCCAGTGCAAGATGACCGGCGCGTTCGACGCCAACAACAATCTGGTCGCGTTGCACTACCGCCTGTCCGGACAGTCGATCCTGTTCTCGCTGCGTCCCGAAGCGCTGCAGAACGGCATGGATCCGGCCGCATTCCAGGGCGTCGCCCAGTCCGGCGAGGCCGCGTTCGGCTACTCGGTGCCCAATCTCCTGGTCGAGCATGCGATGCGCAACCCGCACGTTCCGCCCGGCTTCTGGCGAGGCGTGAACGTCAACCACAACGCGATCTACACGGAATGCTTCATGGACGAGCTGGCCCAGGCCGCAGGTCAGGACCCGCTCGAATTCCGCCGCAAGCTGATGGGCAACCATCCCAAGCATCTGGCGGTGCTCAATGCCGTGGCCGAGAAGATCGGCTGGACCACGCCGGCGCCGAAAGGCGTCTATCGCGGCATTGCGCAGGTCATGGGCTATGGCAGCTATGTGGCAGGCGCCGCCGAAATCTCGGTGACCGACGGCAACAAGATCAAGGTGCATCGTATCGTCGCCTCCACCGATCCGGGCTACGTCGTCAACCCGGCGCAGGTGGAGCGGCAGATCGCCGGCTCCTTCGTCTACGGCCTATCCGCGCTGTTCTACGGCGGCTGCACCGTCAAGGACGGCAAGATCGAGCAAACCAACTTCGACACCTACAACTCGATGCGCATCAACGAGATGCCGAAGGTGGAATCGGTGATGGTGCCGAGCGGCGGATTCTGGGGCGGCGTCGGCGAACCGACCATCGGCGTCGCGGCGCCGGCGGTGCTCAACGCCTATTTCGCGGCGACGGGCAAGCGCATCCGCTCGGTGCCGCTGCGCGACCAGAACATCACCTTCGCGTGAGAGACGCCGCGGCGGCCAGATCGGTCGCCGCGGCATTTTCCGGACAAGACTCATGAATGTGCCGGTGACACGGCGGGATGCCCTCCTCGGCATCACCGCTGTAGCCACATCGCTCGCCACACCTTCGATCCTGCGCGCACAATCGGCGGGCCGCATCGTCGTGGTCGGCGGCGGCTTTGGCGGAGCAGCCTGTGCTCGTGCGCTCAAGCGTGCGCAGGCCAACTTGCAGGTCATCCTGATCGAACCCAACGCGGTCTTCACCTCCTGCCCTTTCAGCAACCAGGTGGTCGCTGGCTTGCGCGATATTCACGCCCAACAGTTTGACTATGACAGGCTCGCCGCGGAGGGCATCATCGTGATCGGCGAGGCCGTGACCACGATCGAACCGCAGCAACGCAGCGTCATGACGGCTGATGGCGTTGCTCTGCCCTACGACCGTCTCGTGCTCTCTCCCGGCATCGACTTCAACTTCGAAGCCCTGCCCGGCTACGACGCGACCACCTCGGAGAAAATGCCGCACGCCTGGAAGGCCGGCCCGCAGACACTGCTGCTGCGCCGGCAACTGGAGGCGATGGATGATGGCGGCACGGTCGCCATCGCGATCCCCGCCAATCCGTCACGCTGTCCGCCGGCACCTTACGAGCGCGCCAGCCTGATCGCCCACTACCTGAAGACGAAGAAGCCGCGCTCGAAGGTGCTGATCCTCGATGCCAAGGACAATTTTTCGCAGCAGCGGCTGTTCGAGCAGGCCTGGAAAGAGCTCTACGGCGACATGATCGAGCGCGTGGGACTGTCGCAGGGCGGTCGCGTCACTTCGGTCGATCCTTCGACCCGGACCATCGTCACGGAGTTCGGCAACTACACGCCCGACGTCGCCAATGTCATCCCGCCGCAGCGCGCCGGGCACATCGCCGAGGTCGCGGGCGCTGCGAATGCGACCGGCTGGTGCCCGATTGATCCTGTGACCTTCGAGTCAAAACTCGTCCCAAACATCCACGTCATCGGCGACGCCTGTCTCGGCGGCGGTATCCCCAAATCGGCCTCCGCCGCGAGCGCGCAAGGCAAGGCCTGCGCGGCCACCATCGTCAACCTGCTCGCGGGCCGTGCGCCGGAAACGCCACGCCTGAACGGCGTCTGCTACAACACCGTCGCACCCGGTTACGGCTTCTCCCTTGCCGGCAACTACCAGCCCAAGGGCGATATCTTTGCCGAGGTCGAGGGCGGCGCGACCAGCCCGGTCGATGCGCCGCGCGAGACGCGCGCCCGTGAGGCGGCGGAGGCCGAGCGCTGGTTTCGCACCATCACGGCGGACACCTTTGGCTAAAGCATCCGTCCATATCGCAGCGCTGATCGCTGCCAGCATTGCCTGCGCTGCGAACGCGGACGAGCTTGTGCCTTACAAGATCGCCGGCGACGGCATCGCAGACTCGCTCACCGGCTCACCCGGTGACGCCATACGCGGCCGCGCATTGGTGCTGGCCCGCACGACGACCTGCATCCTTTGCCATTCCGGTCCGTTTCCGGAAGCGCGGTTCCAGGGCGACCTCGCGCCCGATCTTGCCGGTACCGGGAACCGCTGGACGGCGAGCCAGTTGCGGCTTCGGCTGGTTGACGCCTCGCGCTTCAACGCGGAGACCATCATGCCGTCCTATTATCGCTACGCGGGCCTCCTCCGCGTCGGGCGCAATTTCGATGGCAAGCCGATATTGTCGGCTGCGGAAATCGAGGACATCGTGGCCTTTCTTGCAACGCTTCGGGACTAGGACTGTTCATGCCAGCCACGCGACGACAATTCTTGAGCCTTGCCGGGAGCGTGACGGTGGCCGGGACGATTCCGATCGTCACGATGCGTCCGCTCGAGGCGACACCGGCAATGCTCAGCACCGCGATCCGCAATGTCGTCGGTGAAGCGTCGATCCGCAACGGCAAGGTGAAGCTCGACATTCCGCCGCTGGTCGAGAACGGCAACACGGTGCCGATGACGGTGAGCGTCGCGAGCCCGATGACGGCGACCGACTACGTCAAGAGCATCCACGTCTTCAACGAGAAGAACCCGCAGCCGAACATCGGCAATTTCTATCTCAACCCCTCCTCCGGACGTGCCCAGTTCTCAACCCGGATCCGGCTCGCCGACACCCAGAAGGTGGTGGCGATCGCCCGGCTCTCCGACGATACGTTCTGGCAGGTTGCCGCCGACGTGGTCGTGACGCTGGCGGCCTGCACCGAGGAGGTGAACTGATGACCGCCCTCATCAACGTTCCCGCCAAGGCCAGACGCGGCGACGTCATCGAGATCCGCACGCTGACCTCGCACATCATGGAAACCGGCTTTCGCCACACCATGGACGGCGCGCTGGTGCCGCGCGACATCATCACCAGCTTTACCTGCCGCTACAACGGCACCGAGATCTTTCGTGCCGATCTGTTTCCGGCGATCGCCGCCAACCCCTATCTGTCCTTCTTCACAGTCGTGCAGGAGAGCGGCAAGTTCGAGTTCGAATGGATCGGCGACAACGGCTATTCATCCACCGCATCGGCATCGATCACGGTCGAATGATTTTTTGGCGCGCGATAGCGGCGGCGGCACTGCTGACTGTGACCCCTGCCCTGCTCGCCGGCGAAATCCCGCGCGATGCACGACGCTCCGGCTATTCGTTCATGGGGCCCGAGACGCGCGCCATGCAGGACGACGACACGTCCAATCCGGGCATGCTGTTCGTGCTCGACGGCGAAGCACTGTGGGGAAGGAAGACCGGCGGCGCCGACAAATCCTGTGCCGACTGCCATGGCGACGCGCGCACCAGCATGAAGGGCGTCGCGGCACGCTACCCCGCCTTCGACAAACCACTCAGCCGCCCCGTAACGCTCGACCAGCGCATCAATCTCTGCCGCGCTGATCATCAGCAGGCTGCGCCACTGCCTTACGAGAGCCGCGACCTCCTGGCACTGTCCGGCTTCGTCGCCCACCAGTCCCGCGGCGTCGCGATCACGGCTGGCGATGCCCCCGAATTGAGACCGTTCGTTGCGCGGGGCCGCGACCTCTTCATGCAGCGCGAGGGTCAGCTCAACCTCGCCTGCGCGAATTGCCACGACGACAATTTCGACAAGCGCCTCGCCGGCGCACCGATCACGCAGGCGCAGCCGACCGGCTATCCACTCTACCGGCTCGAATGGCAGACGCTGGGATCGCTGGAGCGGCGCTTGCGCAGCTGCATGACCGGCGTTCGCGCCCAGGCCTTTGATTACGGCTCGCCAGAACTGGTCGCGCTCGAACTCTATTTGATGTCGCGGGCGCGCGGCCTGCCGATGGAAACACCGGCCGTCCGGCCCTGAGACGAAAACGGCCGGGATATTTCCCGGCCGTCTCGCGAGCACCCTAAGTCGACGTCTATTCCGCCGGTGCGGCGTGCAGCTCCGGATGTGCGGCATAGTGCTCGGTGGCGCCGAGCTTGCTGGCCGCGAACAGGCCGGCCGCCATCGCGGCATAGGCGAGCGCCACCGCGGGCGTGACGCCGAAGCCGCCGCCGATGCCGACGGCTTCACCATGCATGAAGCCGAAATAGGTGAGCACAGCGCCAACCAGGGCGAACGCCGAGGCCTTCTCAAAATCACGCTCGATGATGAACACTCCGATCGCGCCGAGGATGAGGCCGCCGAGGATGGAGCCACCGCCCATCACTTCAAGCCCGTGATAGAACACGCCCTGCTGCGGCAGCGCTGCGATCGCCGCGGCCTTGACCGCATCGGCCTTGTCGGCGGCAAGACCACCGACCGAGGTCGCCGCCATCATGGTCGAGCCCAGCATCGTATCGATCTGGAGCTTGGCCCAGGCCGCCAGGTGCGGTGTCAGCGCGAGCACGATCGCTGGCGCGTGCTTGACCGGTGTGGTCTGGAAGGCCTGCGCGCCGATCAGCATGCCGATATAGAGCAGGATCGGCGAGATCGCGACGACGGGCACGAGTGCCAGCAGTACCGAGATGATGCCGAGCCACGCCAGCACCACGACCATGATGCCGGTCGCGGCCGAATAGCCGATGCGCCCCCCCATCGCCTTCCAGCCGGGATGCCCGATATAGACGGCGTTGATGAACGGGTTGCCCATCAGGCAGCCGATCAGGCTGACGACGCCGTCGGCGGTCAGCACGCGCGTGGTCGGATATTCGTCGCCGGCCGCTTCCGCACTCTCGACATTGTCCATGGCCTCGACGAGGTCGTAGATGCCGAAGGGAATGGCGGTGACCAGGATGATGCCGAGGAATTCGAAACCGGAGAAAACGTAGCCCACCGCCGGGATCGGCACCGAGAAGCCGAAGTTTGCGAAAGCGTCTCCGACGCCCTTGACGCTCAAGCCGCCAAGACCGAGGCCGAACAGGTTCGAGCCCCAGGCGATGACCATGCCGACCGCGATCGCGACAAGACCGGCGGGAATGCCGCGCCAATATTTCACGCCGCCGAACCAGCTCACCAGGATGATGGCGAAGCAGACGAGGCCGATCTGCGGCGTCATGTACATTTCGAGTGCGGGCCGCATCGAGATGAAGGTGACGGAGACGCCTGCGAGCGTGCCGAGCAGCGCCGCGCGCGGCGTGATCCTGCGAATGAACGGCGCGATGAAGCCACCGATCATGAGGATGAAGCTCTGGAAGAACACCCAGACGAGGCCGGCCGACCAGCCCTTCAGCGGATCACCGGTCTTGATCGTGATCGGCAGCATGATCACGAAGGTGACGATGAACATGTGCGGCACGCTGACGCCGGAGGGCAGCGCGCAAACGTCGGTGCGGCCGGTCTTCTGAGCGAGGCGATAGGCGAGATATGCGTAATAGAAGGTCGACAGGCACATCATCAGCCCGAGCGCGGGCAGGATGCGGCCGAACACGAGACTGTCCGGCATCTTCAGGACGAAGCGCAACAACCCGGTGAGCACCAGCATGTTGACGAGGATGTTGGTGCCGAAGCCGAAAAATGCGTTCCAGTCGCCCGATGTCCATAGTGCCGGCTTGAACTCAGACCTGCCGGCCGTCCCCGTCAATGTGCTCATGATATTTCCCCTATGTGGTCGAAACCTTCATTGCCTCCAAAACCGCGGCTGAGCTTGCGACCCAGCCGAAGATGCCGCCCTGGGCCTTGATCATCTTCAGGCCCATCTCGTGAAACTCGGGGAAGTAGGATGCGCAGCCGTCCGAAATGACGACGCAGCGATAGCCGCGGTCATTGGCCTCGCGCACGGTGGTGTTGACGCAGACTTCTGTGGTCACGCCACACACCAGAAGATTCTCGATGCCGTATTTCTCCAGTACGTCCGTGAGCTCGGTAGCGTAGAACGCACCCTTGCCGGGCTTGTCGATCACGACCTCGCTGTCGAGCGGATAGAGCTCGGGGATGATGTCGTGACCGGCTTCGCCGCGAATGAGAATACGCCCCATCGGGCCGGGATCGCCGATGCGAAGGCTCGGCGCGCCGCGCTCGACTTTCGCCGGCGGCGCATCCGAGAGATCCGGCAGATGTCCTTCGCGGGTGTGGACCACCAGCATGCCGGTGTCGCGCGCCGCTTGCAGTACGGCACCGATCGGCTTCACGGCGCGCGCAAGCTGGCTGACGTCATTGCCGAGGGTCTCGCCGAACCCGCCGGGCTCCATGAAATCGCGCTGCATATCGATAATGAGAAGCGCGGTACTCGCCCAATCGAGCTTGATCGGATCGGGCTCGGCGCTGATGACGCCCAGTGTCGGCTTGGTTGAGTTCAACATGACTCAAGGCCCCCGCGAGAACTCTCTTGCCAGGAGTTCTGCAAACGCCGTGCCATTGTGTACAATAGCTTTGGAGCATGCGGTGCGATGGATTTCGTTGCTTACTCAGAAACTTACGCCCGCAACCGGTCGCTGCTTATTCCCTGTGCGACGGCTTTGCGACGTGCATTTGCTCAAAGGATGAGCGGCGAAGCGGCGTGTCGCTCGCCGTCATTCCGGGGCGAGGCGCAAGCGTCGAGCCCGGAATCCATTTCACGTCATCGTTTGTGGCCCGATGGATTCCGCGCTCGCGCGACGCGCGCCCCGGAATGACGAGGAGAAGGCTTGGCGACGCCTTGCGCCCCCGCCGATACTCTCCCTCATACGGCGCGTGCGAATCCCTCAGCGTCGCCTTGTCGAATACGAGCGTCCTCCACAAGCAGCCATGACCAGCAGGAGCGACACGGATGCGGCTAGCCGTATTGACTTCGCCGGCCCATGCTCTTGACTGTCACAATTAGCGTCGCGCAGCCGCAATCCCTCCCGCAGCGCAAAATTCCACGCTGGACATCGAGACGAGGACTTCTGAAATGACGCTGATGCAGGTCGAGCTGGATGACAAATACAGGCTCGAATCGAAGCGGATCTTCCTGTCCGGCACCCAGGCCCTGGTTCGATTGCCCATGCTGCAGCGCGAACGCGACCGGCTCCAGGGGCTCAACACCGGCGGCTTCATCTCCGGCTATCGCGGTTCCCCGCTCGGCATGTACGACCACGCGTTGTGGCGCGCGAAGTCGCACCTCCAGCAGCACGACATCGCCTTCGTCCCCGGCCTGAACGAGGACCTCGCGGCAACCGCGGTCTGGGGCAGCCAGCAGGTCGGCCTGTTTCCCGGCGCCAAGGTCGATGGCGTGTTCGGCATCTGGTACGGCAAGGGTCCCGGCGTCGACCGCTCGGTCGACGCGCTCAAGCACGCCAATGCGGCCGGCACATCGCTCAATGGCGGCGTGCTCGCGCTCGCGGGCGACGACCATGGCTGCCAGTCCTCGACACTGGCGCATCAGAGCGAGCAGGTGTTCGCGGCGGCGCTGATCCCCGTGATCAATCCGGCGACGCTGCAGGATTATCTCGACCTCGGCCTCTATGGTTTCGCGCTGTCGCGCTTCTCCGGCTGCTGGGTCGGCTTCAAGGCGATCAGCGAGACCGTCGAGAGCTCGGCGTCGATCTACAGCGACCCCGAGCGCATTCAGATCAAGCTGCCCGATGATTTCGAGATGCCGCCCGGCGGCCTCAACATCCGCTGGCCCGATCCGCCGCTGGACGCCGAGCGGCGCCTGTTCGGCCCGAAGATGGCCGCGGTCCAGGCTTTCGCCCGTGCCAACCAGCTCGACCGCATCGTGCTCGATTCCAAGCCGGCTCGGCTCGGCATCGTCGCGACCGGCAAGGCCTATCTCGATTTGCGCCAGGCGCTGGCCGACTTAGGCATTACCGACAAGGACGCGCAGGACCTCGGCCTTCGCATCTACAAGGTCGCGATGACCTGGCCGCTGGAAGAGAGCGGCGCGAAGCGCTTCGCGGAAGGTCTGCAGGACGTGCTCGTGGTCGAGGAGAAGCGCGGCTTTATCGAAGACCAGCTGATGCGCATCCTCTACAACATCGATGCGTCGAGGCGCCCGACCGTCACCGGCAAGCGCGACGAGAGCGGCGCGCCGCTGCTGCCGAGCGAAGGCGAACTGACGCCGACCATCGTTGCAGGCGCGCTGGTGGCGCGGCTTCGCAAGCTCGGCCATCACAGCCCGGTGCTGGAGCAGCGTCTCGCCCGGCTCGAGGCGTTCGACCACCCCATCGCCGCCGCCACGCAGATCAAGCTCGCGCGCACGCCGTTCTTCTGCTCGGGCTGCCCTCACAACTCTTCGACGAAAGTGCCCGAAGGCAGCCGCGCCATGGCCGGCATCGGCTGCCACGGCATGGCCCTGAGCATGCCGACCCGCCGAACCGATCTGATCTCGCATATGGGCGCCGAGGGCGTGAACTGGATCGGCCAGTCGCCCTTCACCACCGAGCAGCACATCTTCCAGAATCTCGGCGATGGCACCTACACGCATTCCGGGCTGCTCGCACTGCGCGCGGCCTCCGCTGCCGGCATCAACATCACCTACAAGATCCTCTACAACGACGCCGTGGCGATGACCGGCGGCCAGCCGGCCGAGGGCGCCTTCAACGTCGCGCAGATCGCGCACCAGGTCTGGGCCGAGGGCGTCAAGCGGCTCGCGATCGTCTCCGACGATCCGGGCAAGTACCCGGAAGGCAATTACTTCCCGCAGGGCGCGACCATCCATCACCGCCGCGAACTCGACGCCGTCCAGCGCGAGCTGCGCGACATCAAGGGTCTCACCGTCGTCATCTACGACCAGACCTGCGCCGCGGAAAAGCGCCGCCGCCGCAAGCGCGGGCTCTATCCCGATCCCGCCAAGCGCGCCTTCATCAACGAGCTCGTCTGCGAAGGCTGCGGTGATTGCTCGCAGGCCTCCAACTGCGTCTCGGTGCAGCCGCTGGAAACCGAGTTCGGCCGCAAGCGCCAGATCGACCAGTCGAACTGCAACAAGGACTTCTCCTGCGTCGAAGGCTTCTGCCCGAGCTTTGTCACCGTGCATGGCGGCACGCTGAAGCGCATCAAGACCTCGTCAGTCGATTCAGGCCAGCTGTTCGCCGACCTGCCACTGCCGCCGGCGCGCGAGCTGGACGGTCCCTACAACATCCTCGTCACCGGCATCGGCGGCACCGGCGTCATCACCATCGGCGCCCTGCTCGGCATGGCTGCCCATGTCGACGGCCGCGGCTGCTCGGCGCTGGACTTCACCGGCCTGTCGCAGAAGAACGGCGCGGTGATGAGCCATGTGCGCATCGCCCCGAGGCCTGAGGACATCTCCGCCGTACGCATCACCACGGGCGGTGCCGACGTCATTCTTGGCTGCGACATGATCGTCTCGGCAGGTCCCAGCGCGCTCAGCCGCGCCGAACGCGGCGTCACCAAGGCTTACATCAACGCCGACCTGCAGCCGACCGCGAGCTTCGTGCAAAACCCCGATCTCGATTTCGAGATGGGCACGATGCAGACCGTGCTGCGCGACGCGATCGGCGAGAAGAACCTGGACATCATCGACGCGACAGGCATTGCCGCCGCTCTGATGGGCGACAGCATCGCAACCAATCCCTTCATGCTCGGCTTCGCCTTCCAGAAGGGCGCGATTCCGCTGTCGCTGGAGGCCCTGCTCCGCGCCATCGAGATCAACGGCGCCGCGATCGAGATGAACAAGCTCGCCTTCACCTGGGGGCGCCTGGCAGCCCACGACATGTCGCGGGTGCGCAGCGTGGTTCAGTTCAAGAGCCGGGCGAGCGCGCCGACGAAGTCCCTCGACGACATCATCGCCACCCGCGCGGAGTTCCTGACCGGCTATCAGGACAAAGCATATGCAGATCGCTACCGCGCGGCTGTCGCCAAGGTGCGCAAAGCGGAGAGCGCCGCTTCGCCCGCGTCCACGGAGCTGACCGAAGCTGTCGCAAAGAACCTTTTCAAGCTGATGTCCTACAAGGACGAGTACGAGGTCGCGCGGCTCTATACCGA
Source organism: Bradyrhizobium cosmicum (assembly GCF_007290395.2). NCBI lineage: Bacteria > Pseudomonadati > Pseudomonadota > Alphaproteobacteria > Hyphomicrobiales > Nitrobacteraceae > Bradyrhizobium > Bradyrhizobium cosmicum. The sequence continues at coordinate 5,489,285 of NZ_CP041656.2, forward strand.
CGGCAGCTTTGCCAGGAAAGTATCGGAGAAGTTCGACGGCGATTTCTCGCTGAAATTCCATCTCGCACCGCCGATCTTCGCGCAGCGCGACAAGACGACCGGACATCTCCAGAAGAAGGAATTCGGCGGCTGGATGATCCACATCTTCCGCTTGCTGGCAAAGCTGAAATTCCTGCGCGGCGGTGCGCTCGACTTGTTCGGCCGCACCGAGGAGCGCAGGACCGAGCGGAGGCTGGTCGAGGATTATCTCGGCATGATCGACCAGCGGATGGCTGGGCTGAAGGCTGAGCAGATCCCGCTGCTGACACGGCTCGCCCGCGTGCCGCAGACCATCCGCGGCTTCGGCCATGTCAAGGAAGCCAACATCAAGCTGGCAGCAGCCGAGAAAGCGCGGCTGGAGGCGGAGCTGGAGAACAGCCGGTTTGCTGCCGCGGCGGAGTAGCGATTGGAGCGCACACTCTCTCCCGTCATTGCGAGGAGCCCTTGCGACGAAGCAATCCAGCGTCTTTCGGCAGAGACAGTCTGGATTGCTTCGCTGCGCTCGCAATGACGGAGATTGGAGATACGGCGGAGGCTACAACTCGACGGTCGCCTTCGCGGCGCTCGCCGCAACCACCGCCCCCTCCGCCAGATGCCGCCCCGCGATATACCCGAACGTCAGCGCCGGCCCGAGCGTGATTCCCGGCGCCGGATAATTCCCGTTCATGATCGAGCCCATGTCGTTGCCGCAAGCGTACAGGCCGGCGATCGGCGAACCGTCCTCGCGCAGCACGCGCGCCTGGGCGTCGACCTTCATGCCGATGGCCGTGCCAAGGTCGGCCGGATAGATGCGCATCGCAAAGAGCGGCGCACGCGCGATCGGCGCGACACAGGGGTTGGGCTTGTGGCTGATATCGCCGAGATGGCGCTGATAGATGGTGCTGCCACGGCCGAATTCGGGATCACGGCCCTCCTTCGCGTCGTCGTTGTAGGTCGCGATCGTCGCGGCAAGCACGGCGGGATTGATGCCGATCTGCGCCGCGAGCTGTGCGATATCCGGAGCCTCGATCAGTTCGCCGCTTGCCACATAACGCCGAATCCCGCGCGTGAACGGCTTGATGCGGCCGAGGCCGTAGCTCCACAGAAATTGGCGGTCGCAGACCAGATAGAACGGACGGTCCGGCTCGCCCTTGCCGTCACGCAGCATGGCAAGCACGAACTCGTGGTGGGACAGCGCCTCGTTGACGAAGCGCCGGCCCGCGGCATTGACGGCGATCACGCCGGGCTTGGCGCGGTCCGTCACCGTGTGCGGGAAGACACCGCGACTGCCGTCGGCGCGGCGGAACAGCGAGGCCGGCACCCAATAGGCCGGACTCGTCGCATCCGTATTGAGCGCAGCACCGACCGTTGCCGCAAGCCGAAGTCCGTCGCCTGTGCCGGATGTGCTGGTCGCCGAGACGAGACCGGCTGCCGCGGGGAAAAAGCGTTTGCGCAAAGCTGCATCGTGCGAAAAGCCGCCGGTCGCGACCACGACGCCGCGGCGCGCGACAATCAGGCGATCGCGGGAGCCATGGCGGATCGCCACGCCAGCGACGCGATCGCCCTGCATCGACAGATCCTCGACGTCGGCGCTGAACAGGATCTCGACATGCCGCGCCAATAGCGACGCATAGAGCCGCGCCACAAGCGCATTGCCGAGATGCAACGTAGCCCCGCGCGGACTGCGGAGCCGTTGCAGCGCGTATTCAGAGACCAGACGCGCCGCGCGCAGGGTCGAACGCACCGACTTTCCGATCCGGCGAAGATGCGGGATATCGAGACGGTTGACCATCATGCCGCCGAACAGCATGAACTCCGGCAGCGGAGCGCGCAGCCGGACGAAATGCGCGCCGAGCCGGGTGCCGTCGAACGCGACCGGTTCCAGCACGCGCCCGCCTGATGTCGCGCCGAGCCGCTCCGGATAATAGTCCGGATAGGCCTTGACCGGCTGAAGGCGGACCTCCGTGTTGGCTTCGAGATAGGCGACCGCCTCCGGCCCGCGCGCAAGGAAGGCAGCGCGCAAGCCGGCATTGGCGGGCTCCGGCACGGTACGCGCGAGGTACTGGACGGCATCCGTGACGCTGTCCGAAAGTCCCGCCTCTTTCATCTTCGGATTGGCGGGGATCCAGACCATGCCGTCCGACCAGGCGGTGGTCCCGCCGACGAAGGCGGTCTTCTCGATCACCAGCACGCGCAGCCCTTCGGCGGCAGCCACCGACGCCGCCGTCATGCCACCGGCACCCGCACCGATGACAATGACGTCGTAGGTCTCGTGCGCCGGCATCATGTGGTGGGTTTCCCGGGACAAGGCATGACACCGTCATACCTCGCCCCGCCTGCCCAGCGCTAGCGGGCCGGCTTGCGCTCGATCGGATCGATGTCGATCGCCCGCAGACGGCCGAGCCGCAGCACGTCCATGGCGAGCCGCCGGCCGATCCGGTCACGGTCGAGCACGCGGATCAGATCGTCGACTCCGTTGATCGCGACGCCGTCGAGCCTGATCACGACGTCGCCGGGCAACAAGCCCGCCTTCGCCGCCGGCCCGTCCGGCTCGATCTGCGCCAGCAGCGCGCCCATCTTGTTGTCGACCCCGGCCAGCACCGCATGTCGGCGGGGAATCGGCGCAGTCTGTCCGGCGACCCCGATATAGGCACGGCGCACATGGCCATGGCGGATGATCTCCGACAGCACGAATTGCGCGGTGTTGCTGGCAACCGCGAAGCAGATGCCCTGCGCGCCATTGATGATCGCGGTGTTGATGCCGATCACCTCGGCATTCGACGACACCAGCGGGCCGCCGGAATTGCCGGGATTGAGCGCGGCATCGGTCTGGATCACGTCCTCGATGGCGCGCCCGCTCACCGAGCGGATCGAACGTCCGAGCGCCGAGACCACGCCGGCGGTCACGGTCGATTCAAAGCCGAGCGGATTGCCGATCGCAATCACGAGCTGGCCGCGCTTCAGGCTTTGGGAGTTGCCGAGCGCGGCATAAGGCAAGTCGCGCACCCCATTGGCACGTAGCAGCGCCAGATCCGTATCGGGATCGACGCCGAGCACCCGGGCATCGCCGACATTCCCTTCGACGTCGCGCAGCCGGATCTCCCTGGAGGCGCCGACCACGTGGCTGTTGGTGAGCACGAGCCCGTCCGGCGAGATCACGATGCCGGAGCCGAGCCCGCCGCGCTCGCGTCCGTTCGGAACCTTCGGTCCGGTCTCGACGCGCACCACCGCAGGGCCGACACGGTCGGTGACGTCGATCACGGCATTGGAATAGGCGTCCAGCAGAGCCCGGTCATTGTCCGGGGCAGCCGCCGCCGCCCGCGATGACGAGGCGTCATCGACGATGTCTGAGGTGAAATCCAGCATGATAGCAGTCCTTGAGGCTCACACAGATGGTGGCCTGCTCCTGCTGGCGCAAGTGGCCCGCCCGGGGCGCGAGACTGGGCTACCCAGGTGGCTAGGGCGCCCGCCGCAGCGTGCCCGCCTTCGCCTTGACCGGGTCGAGCAGCGACCAGTCGCCATCCGGGAGCACATAGCCCTTCGGGAACGGTGCACGCAGCTCGAGCCCGAGCGAGCGCAGCACGCGGTCGTCGCGGTAGTAGCATTGCAGGACGACGCGGACGAGCGTTGCAGCCGCCGCGCCGCCGTTGTTGCGAAACTCCTGCGCCACCGCATCGCGCCTGGCGGCATCGAGCTCGGCGAGCGGCTGACCTGCCAGCCGCGCCAGATGATCCAGCGCGGCGACGACCAATTTGGCGTCGCGGCCGAGCGTCGCCAGCATGTCGGCCTGGATGGCGGGATCGTCGGCGCCCGGCACCTTGTACTCGTCGCTGGCGGGAACGATCATCGCGGCGATAGTGCGGAGGTCGTCGCGTTGGGCGCGCGTGAGTTGATAGCTTTCGGACATGACGGCCTCAATCGAACAGATTGGCGAGGCGCTGCTTCATCTGGTCGGCGATGTAGAGCGCGAGGGCCTGGATGGTGGACGTCGGGTTCACGCCGCCCGAGGTGACGAAGATGCTGCCGTCGACGATGAAGAGGTTCTTCACGTCATGCGTGCGGCCCCATTCGTTCACGACGGAGCGTTCGGGGTCGGAGCCCATGCGCGCAGTGCCGAGCAGGTGCCAGCCGCCCCACGGGATCGGCGAGTTGATGCAGAGGTCGGTCGCGCCCGCCATTTCCAGGACCTCGCGGCCGCGCGCGAGCGCGTGGTCCATCATCTTCTGGCTGTTCTCGCTGATCGTGTAGTTGATCTTCGGCGCGGGAATGCCGTGGCTGTCCTTCAGCACCGGATCGAGCGTGACGCAATTGTGCTCCTCCGGCAAATCCTCGCAGATCGCGGAGAAGCCGAGCCGATGGCCGTTGAGCTTGCGGAACACGCGGTGATGATCGGCCCCCCACGGCAAAATGCCCTTCTGCTCGCTGACGACGGCCTCGAACACCGGCCCGGCGCCCCGCACGAACTGGACGCCGTAGCCGCGCACGAAGCCGCGCGACAGGTCCGTGTCGTACCACTCCTTGCTCCACAGGCAGGTCGGCGGCGCGCGGTTGCTGTCGGTCGGCTCCTTCACATAGCCGTAGATCTGTGCATAGGGATGGAACATCAGGTTCTTGCCGACGAGGCCCGACGAATTGGCGAGGCCATTCGGAAAGCGGCTCGACGCCGAGTTCAGCAACAGGCGCGGCGTGCCGACACCGTTGCAGGCGATGATGACGACATGCGCGGGCTGAAAATGCTCGACGCCGTCCTTATCGTAATAGACCACGCCGGTGGCCATGCCGTTCTCGTCGGTGGTGATCTCGCGCACCCGGCAGTGGGTGCGCAGCTCGACGCCGGCGCGCACAGCTTGCGGCCAATAGGTGATGTCGGTGGAGGACTTTGCGCCTTGCGCACATGCCGGCGTGCAATGGCCGAGGTTGATGCAGCGCGCGCGGCCCTCGTAGTCCGTCGTCGCGACCGTTGTATCCGACGGCCACCAGTGCCAGCCGAGCTTGTTCATGGCTTTGCCGAGGATGGCACCGGACAATCCGAGCGGCTGCTGCGGCATCGGCGGATGCGTCAGCGGCGACAGCGGGTCGCCCGACAGGCCTGACGTCCCCATGATGCGGTCGTTCTCTTCGAAGAACGGGGTCAGCGCGTCATAGTCGATCGGCCAGTCGTCGGCGACGCCATCGAGCGTCTTGACCTTGAAATCGGACGGATGCAGCCGCGGCCAGTGCGCGGTGTACATCACGGTCGAGCCGCCGACGGCATTGTAGTTGACGACCTTGATCGGCGAATTGTCGTCGTTGATCGGATAGTCCTCGGGCCGGCCGCGGATGTTCGGGCTGGTCGCCCACTCGCCGTAAAATTTGGCCTCCCAATCGCGGCCGGTGCTCGGATATTCCGCCGGGTTCATCCAGCCGCCCTGCTCCAGGCAGAGAATGTGCATCTTGGTCTCCGCCAGCGACCACGCCACTGCAGCGCCTGAAGCGCCGGCGCCGATGATCAGGACGTCCACGGGGTCTTTCATCGAAACATCGTCCTCCCGCCCTCGCCGCTTCCCGGGGCGATTCGGCCATCACGGCTCGCAAGGCTTCCGCAAACGATAGGATCAGAGCCACGGCTGAGTAAAGCCACCGGCGGGGAATGTCGCACTTCGCAGGGCGCAGACCATTGGTGTTGCGACGCCCGGATGCTAGGAACGAGGCGCAAGAACCATCGATAGCGAGAAATTATGCCCTTCGAGAATTCATTTGCCGCCATCCGCGCATTCGCGCTGGTTTTATTTCTCGCTCTGTCGGGATTTGCGGTGCTCTCGGGACCGGCTTCCGCCCTGACCGCGGCCGCGACCGTGCGGGATGCCAATTCCATCCAGCTCGGCGACGTCACCTACCGGCTGGACGGCGTCGACGCGCCCGAACTGGACCAGGTCTGCATCGACGATCACGCCGATCCCTGGACCTGCGGCATCGAGGCCCGCGACCAGCTGGCGAAGCTGATCAACAAGCGCTCCGTGCGCTGCGACGACGTCGGACCGGAGAAGAGCTTTGGCAAGCGGCATCGCGCCATCTGCACGGCCGAGGGCGACAAGGTCACCCTGAACGAGCAACTGATCAAGCTCGGCTACGCCATCGCCCGCGAGCCGATCAAGGCCAACGTCAAGCCGGCAGCCGCCGAAGCCAAGGCGGCATCGGCCGGCCTCTGGAAGGGCTGTTTTGTTGCACCGCAAGAATTCCGCATGGGCAAGAAGGACGGCGCGCTGCTCGGCGCGGCCTGCCGCCCAGACCGCGACAAGGAAATTCGCGCGGTCCTGTTTCCGGAAGAGCTGACCATGCCGCCAAGCTGCAGCATCAAGGGCAAGCTCGCGGTGCGCGCGCGCGTCACCGGCAATGTCGGCATCTATCACTTGAGGGGCTGCCCGAGCTATCCCGCGACCACCAAGCCGGACCGCTGGTTCTGCTCCGAGGACGACGCGCAGGCCGCGGGCTTCCGCAAGGCCTATAATTGCCGCCGGCCGAAATGAAGGAAACGTCAACCATCCGAGAGAGAGCCGAGACAGTATTGATCCGGAATTGATCTCTATCGGGAGTTGCGGCATTTCTAAGAGCGTGCGGTAGCGCCTTTTTCGCTATCGCCTCCTTGGCAGCAATCCGGCCTCGGTCCGATTGCTTTGCTCGGGCGTTTCCTCCCTAGACTTGGGCCGCTTGTCACAAACAAGCGGCTCTTCTTTTTTGTACAAGCCATTTCCGCATTCATGCTCGCACTAGCGATGCATTTGCATGATCTGATCCATTGGCAGCATGTTCTGGTTGAGATGCCCCATGATCCATACGGTGCCGCCGACCACCAGGAACACGACCAGAAGGCCGAACGCCAGAGCCAGCACATTGTTGGTATTGTCAGGCCCGGTCGTGATGTGCAGGAAAAACACCAGGTGCACGCCCATCTGCGCGATCGCGAGCACGATCAATGCGACCGGGATGGACGGCTGCCAGACCAGATCTGTGCCGGCGATGAAGAACGACGTCGCGGTGAGCAGCAGCGCCAAGCCGAGGCCGACGACATAGCCGAGAATACGCTGGCCGACGTTGTGCTGCTCTTCATCGCCCGGTGCGATGTCATGGTCCGCCCTCACCTGCATATGATCGCTCATGCGCCACTCCCCAGCAAATAGACGACGGAGAACACCCCGACCCAGACGATGTCGAGCGCGTGCCAGAACAGCGCAAAGCACATCATCCGGCGCAGCACGTCGGCACGAAAGCCCTTGGCGAAGACCTGCGCCATCATGGTGAGCAGCCAGAGCACGCCAGCCGAGACGTGCAGGCCGTGGCATCCGACCAGCGAAAAGAACGAGGTCAGGAACGCACTGCGCGACGGGCCATAGCCGCGCGCGACGAGGCCGGCGAATTCGCGGAACTCGATGGCGAGGAAAATTAACCCGAGCACGCAGGTCACGGTCATGCCGAGGTAGAACCAGAACCGGTTGCGCACATCGGCGGCAATGCTTGCCATGCCGCAGGTGAAGCTCGACAACAGCAGGCACACGGTCTCGATCGCGACATTGCGCTGCTCGAAGATCTCCGAGCCCTTGGGGCCGCCCGCGGTCTGGTCGGCCAGCACCGCGTGAGCCGCGAAGAAGCAGGAAAACATCACGATGTCGGACAGCAGGAACACCCAGAAGCCGTAGGCGGTGACGGTCCGCTTTGGCGCCGGCCCCGGATGCTCGATGACGAGCCCGATGTGATGAGGATCGGAAGTCGCGCGGTCGGCGGCTACGGTCATCGACATCAGACGGTTCCCGCCATGCTGACGAGGCTGTGCCGTTCCTCGAGATTGACGCGCTCGATCGCCGCGACCTCGTCGGCCGGAATGATGTATTCGTCATGGTCGCGCCAGGCGAATACGACGAAGGTCGCGAACGCGCCGATGCCGCCCAAAATCACCATCCACCAGATGTGCCAGATCAGCGCGAAGCCCATGATCGTGGCGAAGAACGCGCAGACGAAGCCGGTCGGCGAGTTCCTGGGCATCTCGATGTCGTGATATTCAGGCGGCGAGGAATCGAGCGATTGCTGCGCATGGGCCTTCATGTCCCAATAGGCATCCTCGCCGCGCACGTCGGGATGGAAAGCGAAATTGAACACCGGTGGCGGCGACGACGTCGCCCATTCCAGCGAGCGCCCGTCCCAGGGATCGCCGGTGCGGTCGCGCAGGGCCTCGCGGTTGCGAATGCTGACCACGAGTTGCACGATCTGACAGATCACCCCGATCGTCAGCACGGCCATGCCGGCCGCGGCAATGAGCATCCACGGCCGCCACGCCGCCACATCGTAATGCTGCATGCGCCTGGTCATACCGAGCATGCCGGCGACATAGAGCGGCACGAAGGTGACGTAGAAACCGAGAAACGTGAACCAGAACGCCGCCTTGCCCCAGCGCTCGTCGAGACGGAAACCGAACGCCTTCGGGAACCAGTATTCGAACCCGGCGAAGGCGCCGAACAGCACGCCGCCGATGATGACGTTGTGGAAATGCGCTACCAGGAACATGCTGTTGTGGAGCATGAAGTCGGCGGGCGGCACCGCGAGCAATACGCCCGTCAGTCCGCCGATGATGAAGGTGACCATGAATCCGACCGCCCACAGCATCGGCGTCGTGAAGCGGACGCGGCCGCCGTACATCGTGAACAGCCAGTTGTAGATCTTCACACCCGTCGGCACGGCGATGATCATGCTGGCGATGCCGAAGATGGCGTTGACGTCCGGACCCGCGCCCATCGTGAAGAAATGATGCAGCCAGACCATAAAGGAGATGACGCAGATCGCCATGGTCGCGAGCACCATGGAGCGGTAACCGAACAGCGCCTTGCCGGAGAAGGTCGAGACCACCTCGGAGAAGATGCCGAACGCAGGCAGCACGAGGATGTAGACCTCCGGATGCCCCCAAGCCCAGATCAGGTTCATGAACATCATGACGTTGCCGCCGGCCTCGTTGGTGAAGAAATGGAAGCCGAGATAGCGGTCGAGCAGCAGCATCGCGAGCGTGGCGGTGAGGATTGGAAACGCCGCGACGATCAGGAGGTTCGAAGCCAGCGTGGTCCAGCAGAACATCGGCATGCGCAGATAGTTCATGCCCCTGGTACGCAGCTTCAGCACCGTCGTGACGAGATTGATGCCGGCTACCAGCGTGCCGACGCCGGAGATCTGCAGCGACCAGGCGTAATAGTCGACACCGACGCCCGGGGAATAGGACAGTTCCGACAGCGGCGGAAAGGCGAGCCAGCCGGTCCGCGCGAACTCGCCGATCACGAGCGAGAGATTGACCAGCAGCGCGCCGGTTGCGGTCAGCCAGAAGCCGACCGAATTGAGCGTCGGGAATGCGACGTCGCGCACGCCGAGCTGCAGCGGTACGATCAGGTTCATCAATCCGATCACGAACGGCATCGCCACGAAGAAGATCATGATGGTGCCGTGGGCCGAGAAGATCTGATTGTAATGCTCCGGCGGGAGATAGCCCTGCGACTGGAAGGCCACCGCCTGCTGGATTCGCATCATGATGGCATCGCTGCCGCCGCGCAGCAGCATCACGGAGGCCAGCAGGATGTACATGACGCCGATCCGCTTGTGATCGACGCTGGTGATCCATTCCTGCCAGAGATAAGGCAGGTGCCCCTTCACCACGACCCATATCAGCACGGCGAGGATCGCGACCAGCACCACAGCGCCCGCGATCAGCGGAATCGGCTGATCGAACGGAATGGCCGACCAATCGAGCTTACCGAGCATCGTGGCCTCCACTGCGCGGACGGCCCGCATCCGAGATCAGCTCGGGTCCGGGCCCGGGTGGAATGTGCTGGGTCGCGATCAGGTCGAACAGCCGGGGATCTTCGAGACGGTAACTCCGCCTCCCCTTCTCGATGCCCTGCTGCATCAGCTTCTTGTAGCTCTCCTCGTTCAGCACGGCGTCGGACTTCGCCGTCTCCGCCACCCAGTCCGGAAAGGCGAGCGGCGAGATCACGTTGACGTCGAACATCATGTCGGGAAAGCCGTCGCCGGAGAAATGCGCCGACAGACCCTTGAGCTTGCCCTCGTTATCGGCGCGCAGGTTCAGCTTCGTCACCATGCCGTTCATCGTGTAGATCATGCTGCCGAGCTGCGGGATGAAGAACGTGTTCATCACGCTCGACGAGGTCAGCTGAAAATTCAGCTCGGCACCGGCCGGCACCGTCAGTGTATTGACCGTGGCGATGCGCTGGTCCGGATAGATGAACAGCCATTTCCAGTCGAGCGAGACAGCCTGGATCCGCACCGGACTTCCGGTGCCCGGCACGGGCGCTGCGGGATCGAGCTGATGCGAGCCGATCCAGGCGACGCCGCCGAGCAGGATCACGGTGAGCGCCGGGATCGCCCACACCACCATCTCGACACGGCCGGAATAGACGAAGTCAGGCTGGTACCGCGCTTTCGGATTTGAGGCGCGAAACCAGAACGCAAACGCAAGGATCGCGATGATGGTCGGCACCACGATCGCGAGCATGATGAAGACGGAGTCGACCAGGATGGTGCTGTTGGCGGCAGCCACCGGCCCTTGTGGATCGAGCAGATTCATCGGCAAGCCACTGGCGATTGGGAAACCCCGGACGCGAGTCTAGCGCGGAAAAGGTCCAACAACAAACGCGGCCGCACCAACACAGTACCGCACCACCTCAGGTCGGCCGAACGCCGTGCCGCGCTACGGCATGCATTTCCACGCGATGTCAATGACATCTGCGCGGGACCGCCGCCCTTCACCCCCCTGTGCAGCATGCTATCGTCGGCGAAAAGCAGCGGGATGAAATGACATGCGAGGCCCTGAGGACGATGCCGGCCTCGCCGGCAAGGTGGCGCTGATCAGCGGCGGCGGCGCCGCGGGCGATGGCATCGGCAACGGCCGCGCTGCAGCAATTCTGCTGGCCCGCGCCGGCGCATACGTGCTGGTGGCCGATCGCGACCTCAAGCTCGCCGAACGCACCGTGGAGATGATCACAGCCGAAGGCGGCACCGCCGCTGCCCATGGTGGCGACGTCACCAGCGAAGATGATTGCAAGAAGCTGGTCGAAGGGGCGCTTGATCGCTGGGGCCGGCTGGATTTCCTCGACAACAACGTCGGCATCGGCAGCCGCGGCAGCGTGGTCGACGAGGCGCCCGAGCAATATCGCCGCGTCATGCAGGTCAATGTCGAGACCATGTTCCTGCTCTCGAAGCACGCGATCCCCGCGATGATCAGAACGGCGAAGGGTGGCGCCATCGTCAACATCTCCTCGATCTCGGCACTGCGGCCGCGCGGGCTCACGACCTACACGACCTCGAAGGCCGCGATCATCGGTCTGACCCGCGCGATGGCGGTCGATCACGGCCGCGACAATATCCGCGTCAACTGCATCTGCCCGGGACCGATTTACACGCCGATGGTCTATGCCCGCGGCATGAGCGAGCAGGCTCGCGCACAACGGGCCAGGGCGTCCGTTCTCAAGACCGAAGGCACCGGCTGGGACGTCGGCCACGCCATCAAATTCCTGCTCAGCAACTTTGCCCGCTACATCACCGGCCAGGTGCTGGTGGTGGACGGCGGCGTCACGCTGCAAGCCCCCGAACGCGAGTCACAAGAACACTAGAGGAAACACACCAATGGCCCGCCTGCCTTATCTCGAGGCCGACCAGGTCGCGCCCGAATATCGCGACATGCTCAAGCGCAACACCAATCTGCACAAGCTGCTGGTCAACTCGCCGGAGATGGCGCGCGCCTTCAATGGCATCGGCGGCTACATCCGCTTCAAGAGCAAGCTCGACCCGCGCCTGCGCGAGCTTGCGATCCTCCAGGTCGGCTGGATGGAGAAGTCGGAATACGAATTCACGCATCACGTGAAGATCGGCAAGGAGTTCGGCGTCACCGACGAGGACATCGCCGGCCTGATGGCGGAGACCGACGGCAAGCCCTCTAAGCTGGAACCGCTGGCGAAGGCGATCCTGAAAGGCGCCCGCGAGATGGTGCGGGAACTGGCGATGTCGGATGCGACCTTCGCCGAGATCAGGCAGCACCTCTGCGACGAGCAGATGGTCGACCTGGTCCTGACCATCGCCTTCTATTGCGGCGTGGTACGCGTGCTCGCCACCATGAAGATCGACAACGAGCCCTATTACAAAGAGGTACTCGAGCAGTACCCGATCCCGGGAGTGAACTGAGATGCGCTTGAAGGACAAGATTGCGATCGTCGTCGGCGCCGGCCAGAGCCCCGGCGAAGGCATGGGCAATGGCCGCGCCACCGCGCTCACCTTCGCGCGCGAGGGCGCCAAGGTGCTGTGCGTCGACCATCATCTGGAATCCGCGCAGGAGACCGCGGCCATGATCGCGGCCAAGCAAGGCACCGCCGTGGCCTTCAGGGCCGACGTCACGAAATCCGCAGACATCAAGGCAATGGTGGCGGAAGCGCAGGTGCGCTGGGGCCGTATCGACGTGCTGCACAACAATGTCGGCGTCAGCCTGTCCGGCGGCGACGCCGAGCTGCTGCAGATTACCGAAGAGGCGTTCGACCGGGTTGTCGCCATCAATCTGAAGAGCTGCATTCTTGCCGCGAAGGAAGTGATCCCGATCATGCGCGCGCAGACCAGCGGCGCCATCATCAACATCTCCTCGATGGCGGCGATCACCACCTACCCTTACGTCGCCTACAAGGCGACGAAGTCGGCGATGATCGCCTTTACCGAGCAACTCGCCTACCAGAACGCCGAATACGGCATCCGCGCCAACGTCATCCTGCCCGGCCTGATGAACACCCCGATGGCGGTCGATACCCGCGCCCGCGAATGGCACAAGACCCGCGCCGAAGTCGAAGCCGAACGCGACAGCAAGGTACCGCTGCGGAAGAAGATGGGGACAGGGTGGGACGTGGCCAACGCCGCGCTGTTCCTGGCGTCGGACGAGGCGAACTTCATCACGGGCGTAACGCTGCCGGTGGATGGCGGGGCGAGCGTGAGGCGGGGGTAGTTCTTTCTTCCGCCTCTCCCCGCTTGCGGGGAGAGGCGGAAGACGGCCCGCTCAGCGACCGCTTGTCACCCGCCAGATCGTGCCATTGCCATCCTCCGAGATCAGCAGCGCTCCATCCTTCGCCACCGCGACGCCCACCGGCCGGCCCCACACTTCCGTGTCGTTCATTACGAACCCCGTGACGAAATCCTCGTACTCCCCCGTCGGCTTGCCGTCCTTCATCCGGATGCGGATCAGCTTGTAGCCGGTGCGCTTCGAGCGGTTCCAGGAGCCGTGCTCGGCGGCGAAGGCATCGCCCTGGTATTCGGATGGAAACTGCGTGCCCTGGTAGAAGGTCATGCCGAGCGACGCCGAGTGCGGCTGCACCAGCACATCAGGCACCGTCACCTTGTCCTTGAGGTCCGGCCGCGCGCCGGCATGGCGCGGGTCTTCATTGCCACCGATGTAGAACCACGGCCAGCCATAGAACGCGCCCTCCTTCACGCTGGTCACGTAATCGGGCACGAGATCGTCGCCGAGACCGTCGCGCTCGTTGGTCGAGCACCAGGGCAGCCCGGTCTGCGGCTGCATCGCGAGGCCGACGCAATTGCGGATGCCGGTGGCGTAGATCTTCCGCTCCTTGCCATCCGGGTTGAAGGCCAGAACGGTGGCGCGTTCGGTCTCGCTCGCCCAGGCCGCGCCAAGCGGCTGCGCCTTCGACCAGGCTTCCAGACCGCCCGGCGGCGTGCCCATGCCTTCTGCGACGTTGCTGAGCGAGCCGACGGAGATCAGCATGCGCTTGTTGTCCGGCGTAAAGACGATGTCGCGGGTGGAATGGCCGCCGTCATGCGGCAGGCTTGCGACGATCGTCTCGGCCTTGCCGCGGGCGTGCAGATCGCCGGCCTGATAAGGAAAGCGGACGACGCTGTCGGTGTTGGCGACATAGACCCATTGCGGATTGTTGCCGTTCGGGAAGAAGGCGATGCCGAAAGGTTGCCTCAGTCCGCTGGCGAAGACTTCATCGGTCGCAACTTTGCCGTCCCCGCCCGCGCGAAGCACACGGATGCTGCCGGCGCGCGTTTCCGCGACGAAGACATCGCCGTTCGGTGCAACGCGCACGATGCGCGGCGCGCGCAGCCCTTCGGCGAACAGCTCGATCTTGAAACCTACCGGCACCTGGAGCGCGGCCTGCGGCGGACGCGGCACCACGCGCGAGGAGCTCGCGACCGACCGCGTGGCGCCGGGCCTGATGAGATCCTCCGGCCGGATCAACCTGACGGTGCCGGGCTTGTCGGTCTGCCAATCGCCATAGGCGTCCTTGCCTTGCAGCACCGGCTCGGCCTGCGCAAATGTCGCAGCCTCCATCAGCAATCCCACGGCTATCAGCACGGACGAAATCCTGCTTTTCACGTCGTCTTCCTCCCGTCCTGCACGTCTCAAGCGTCAACGTCGATTGACCACAAACGTTCTACAACAGGCAAAATGCCTGCCGAATCCCACGTCAGCTCATGCCCGCACGATGTGCATGGGCCGCGGCCCATCGTACTGGAAAATACGGCTGATCGGTGCGACAGATTGCAAGGGCACGGCCGCCGGTTGCGGTCATCAAGGCTGCGGCATCGGTGCCGCATTGATGGGGTGATCATGTGGGGATCCATCATATCGGAATGGGCGAGCCTGCTGCTCCGCTGGCTGCACGTGGTGGCGGCGATCGCCTGGATCGGCAGTTCCTTCTATTTCATCGCCCTCGACCTCAGCCTGAAGCCGAAGTCCGACCTGCCTGATGGCGTGCAGGGGGAGGCCTGGCAGGTCCATGGCGGCGGCTTCTACCGGATCATGAAATATCTGGTCGCGCCCACCCAGATGCCGGACGAACTGACCTGGTTCAAATGGGAGGCCTACACCACCTGGCTGTCCGGCTTCGCGCTGATGGTGGTGGTCTACTATCTCGAGGCCGATCTGTTCCTGGTCGATAAGTCGATCCTCGACCTCACGCCATTCCAGGCCGGGCTGTTCAGCTTCTGCAGCCTCGCGCTGGCGTGGTTGCTCTACGAGGCCGCATGTCGCACCGGGCTCGCGCAGCGCGAGCTGCCCTTTGCCATCGGCGGCTATCTGTTCCTGGTCGCGTTGACCTACGCCTTCACCCATGTGCTGAGCGGTCGCGGCGCCTTCAACCAGATCGCAGCGATCATCGGCACCATTATGGTCGCCAACGTCTTCGCGGTGATCATCCCGAACCAGAAGAAGATCGTGGCGGCCCTGATCGCGGGACGGGCACCCGATCCGAAACTCGGCAAGACCAGCAAGGAGCGCTCGGTCCACAACAACTACTTGACGCTCCCCGTCGTCGTGCTGATGATCAGCAACCATTATCCCCTGCTCTACGCCACCCGATTCAACTGGATCATCGTCGCGATCATCCTGGCGCTCGGCCCTGTGATCCGCCACTTCTTCAACGAGCGCCATGCCGGGCGCAAATCGCCGTGGTGGGTGTGGGGCGTCGCCTCGGCCGGCGCGCTCGCGATCCTTTTCCTTTCCGCCGCCGGCCCGCGCGAGGTGAAGACAGGCGCGCTGTCGGCGCCGGTCACGGCCGCCAATGTCGAGGACATCGTAATGTCCCGCTGCAGCATGTGCCACGCGACCGAGCCGGTGTGGGCCGGCATCGTGACCGCGCCGAAGGGCATTCTGCTCGATGCCCCCGAACATATCCATCGCAACATCCGCCTGATCGGCCGCGTCGCGGCCTGGTCGACCGCCATGCCACCCGGCAACATCACCGAGATGACCAGCGAGGAGCGCGCCATCCTCGCCGCCTATATCGAGCAGGCGCGCTGACGCCTTGACGCGACGATGCTGAGTTTCGCGGAATGAAATCCGCATCTCCCGCCGATTTGAAAATGACTTGACCGCCTATCCGGCGTAGACAGGGGCAGCGTCCGCCAACGCGGGCCAAGTCAGTCTCTACAAGTCAGTTTGCATCCGGGGAAATCACAGTGGCCCTCAAGAACATCATCGGTATCGACCACGCCGTGGTCATGGTTCAGGACCTCGACAAGGCCGCCGAGAATTATCGCCAGCTCGGCTTCACCATCTCGCCGCGCGGCGCCCACAGCGCGCATATGGGCACCGGCAACTACACCATCATGTTCGACCCCGACTATATGGAGCTGCTCGGCGTGCTGGCTGCGACCGAGCACAATGCGCCGGCGCGCGCCTTCCTCGACAAGCGCGGCGAAGGCATCGAGCGCATCGCCTTCACCGCGGTGGATTCCGCTGCCGGCGCCGAAGAGATTCGCGCGCGCGGCCTGATACCGATCGGCCCAACCGATTTCGAACGTCCCGTCACGCTGCCTGACGGCACGGTGTCGGCAGCCAAGTTCCGCACCTTCATGTGGCCGACCGCGGAGGCGCCCGGCGGCGTGCGCATCTTCGCCTGCCAGCACAAGACCCGCGACACCGTGTGGATCCCGGAGCTGATGACGCACGCCAATGCGGCGAAGCGGATCAGGCAGGCGCTGATCGCAACGCCGGAGCCTGCGAACGAAGCCGCCCATCTCGGCCGGCTGATCGACCGCGAGCCGAAGAACGAGGCCGACGGCGCGGTCACGGTGCCCTCCGGCGGCGACCGTGCCGACTTCGTCTATCTGACGCTGGATCAGCTCGGCAAACGCTATCCCGGCGTTCCGCTCGCAGGCCTCTCCGAGCGCGGCGGCGCGGCGCTGGTGCTGGTGAGCGGCGATCTCGCCGCGACCGAAAAGGCGCTGGGCTCGGCTGCCGTGCGCAGCGGCGCAGCGATCTGCGTGCCGCCGGCCAAGGCCAACGGCACCCTGCTCGCCTTCGTTGCCGGCTGATTCTAACTAATTCTTTAACGTGTGTTTACCCGGCGGCCCTAGGATTCCCGGCAATCCTAGCCGTCCGGGATCAAGCACATGTTCAAAGAGGGATCTCCGATCGCCTATGACGCGCCGGCCGAACTGAAGAAGTGGCCGTCGCTGAAGGGCGAGAGACAGAAGGACCGGGGTCCGCCCTATCTCGTCTACAACGGCACGCTCGCCGACTGCGTGCGCGAGCTCATGGACAAGCCAATCAAGGGCATCTCGCTCTACGACATCATGACGAGACCGCAGCCGGCTTTCGAGCAGACCGTGCTGTCGCCCGGCGATGCCGCCGAGATCGCGATGCGCAAGGATTTCCCCAAGGCGTAAGCGCCGTCCGCCTGTCGTGACGGCGCTGCCGACCTACTCCGCCTTGATGTTCGCGGCCGTCACCACCTCGGCAAGCTCCCTGGTCTCCTTTGCGATCTTGGCGGCGTACTCGGCTGGGCTGAGCACGCTCACGACGCCTTGCGTCTCCAGCCGCTCCTGCATCGTCGGGTCCTTGGCGGCGGCGACGATCTCTCGATGCAACGTCTCCAAGATCGGCGCTGGCGTCGCCTTCGGCATGAAGAAGCCGACCCAGAACGACAGGTCGAAGCCGGGATAACCGGCCTCCGCGACGGTCGGCACGTCAGGCAGCGACGGCAGCCGCTCGGCGGAGGACACCGCGAGCGCGCGCAGCTTGCCGGCCTTCACCAGCGGCACGGCGGAGAGCGGATCGAACACCGCCAGCGCCTCCTGCGCGAGGATGCCGACCTCGGATGCGGCCCCACCGCGATAGGGCACGTGGATCAGCTTGATACCGGCCTTCTGGCTGAGCAGCTCCATGGCGAGATGGGCGAGGTTGCCGTTGCCGCCGGAGCCGTAGGCGAGCTCGCCCGGCCTGGCCTTGGCCGCGGCAACCAGATCGGCCACGGTCTTGATGTCGGCGGTCTTGGGATTCTCGGGGTTGACCACGAGGACCAGCGGCGCCGACACGACGGTGGTCAGCGGCGCGAAATCACTTATCGGATCGTAGCGGGCCTCCTTGAACAACGTCTTGTTGAGCGTGATGGTGGACGAGTTGCAGGCGAGGATGGTGTAGCCGTCCGCATCCGCACGCGCCACGCCCTCAGCCGCGATCATGCCGTTGGCGCCGGCGCGGTTCTCGACCACGAAGGGCTGCCCGAGCTTGTTGCTCAAGCGGTCGGCGACGATACGCGCGACGACATCGACCGGACCGCCCGCGCTGAAGCCGACCATGATCTTCACCGGCCGCGTCGGATATTTTTGCGCCAAGGCCTCGGTCGACGGCGCACAAGCGCATAATCCTGCGATGACTGCCAGCAGGCGGACCGTTCGTTGCATTGGTTCTCTCCCCAGACCTCCGCGCCGCCCGTGCTTGTTGTTATGCGGCGCGTTCGCCGATCATGAATAGCGACCGCGCCGATTTTGGCAATCGCATTTCCGGCTGCGGAGTGGCCGGCATTCCGTCGCGCGGCACGCGAGCGCCGGTATCCAGACAAAGCGCGAAAACAACCCCATGCACAGTAGCCGAGGCCAGTCGAAACAATGAGTTGCGCGGCAGCGACTTCGTGTATCCCGAAAATCCATTGACACGTCGGGCAAAACAGGAGCAGAATGGCATCATCGCGACAATCGCCGGTGTGGATGCCGTCCCGGTCAAGGGGCCTCGACCCGGCTGCGCGCGTCAGCCCCTCACCGACATCCGAAAAATCGCAACCGCTGCGGCAGCAGGCGCACGATTGGCTTCGCTCGCCGCGAGGCTTCGCGCGCCTGCGCCGGCAAAGGACACATCGCATGACGACATTACCGACACATGGCGACACGGCCATCACCACAGCAGATCGCGCGACTCTTGTCGCAAGCCCAAAGGTCAAGCTCCGCCGCAGGCGCATCGTGATCGAGCATCCGGATCCGCGAGCCGGCGAACTGCTGCTGGCCGAGGCTTTGGGCGCGGTCGACCGCGACGCGCTGCATGGACTGCTGAGCCAGTTGACGAAAGCCAGCGCAGTTGCGCGGAAGCCGGACCAGGGCAATCTCGCCTTCATGGTCTCGACGCTGAAGAGCATCGCGCCGAAGGACTCGCTCGAGTCCATGCTGGCGGCGCAGATGGTGAGCATCCACGTCGCGGCGATGCGCTGCGCCTGTCGCCTCGCCTGCACCGACGACGTGCAGCAGCAGGAGAGCCTCACGCGCGCACAGACCAGGCTGGCCCGCACCTTCGCAGCCCAGATGGAAGCCCTGAACCGTCATCGCAGCAACGGCGCGTGTGCGATCACGGTGCAGAATTTGTCGGTGCAAGATGGTGGCCGGGCCGTCGTCGGCAATTTCACGCAGCATGCGAGCCTGGTCGCCGCGCAGCCCGGCCTGGCGGATGCGGAGGCCATCACCGCATGAGCCACGCCCGCAACACCGGCCCGATGCAAGCGAGTCCGCGCTGCGGCGCGCGAACACGCAGCAGCGGCCACTGCCGTGCGCCGGCGTTGCTTGGCAAGACGCGCTGCCGCATGCATGGCGGAACAGCGGGATCCGGAGCACCATTCGGAAACCGGAATGCGCTCAAGCACGGCTTCTTCACCAGCGAGGCGGTCGACGAACGGAGGCACATCCATGCGTTGCTGGATCGAGCCGAACGCCTGCTGCTGGAACTGAAGTAGATCGGCGACATGCAGAGGTTGCTGAACGAAATGGAGCCGGGCGACCCCGGCCCCATTCCGAACGGTCACTCCGCTGCAAGGACCTTGGATTTTGCCCGGCCTGTCTCGTCAACGATTTCCAGATCGCCGGCGTCGTGCCGCTTCGGCCCGAACCATTGCGAAACGCGGTCGAGATAGAGATAGACCACCGGCGTGGTGAAGAGCGTCAGGACCTGGCTGACCAGTAGGCCGCCGACCATGGCGTAGCCGAGCGGCTGGCGCAACTCCGAGCCGGTGCCATGGCCGAGCATCAGCGGCACGCCGCCGAGCACGGCTGCCATCGTGGTCATCAGGATGGGACGGAAGCGCAGCAGGCAGGCCCGCCTGATAGCCTCGACCGGCGCCAGGCCCTGGTCCCGCTCCGCCACGATCGCGAAGTCGACCAGCATGATGCCGTTCTTCTTGACGATGCCGATCAGCAAGACGAGGCCGATGAGACCGATCAGGCTGAACTCGATATGAAAGAGCAGCAGCGTCGCCAGCGCGCCGACACCGGCCGACGGCAGGGTCGACAGGATCGTCAGCGGATGAATGTAGCTCTCATAGAGCACGCCGAGAATGAGATAGACCACGATCAGCGCCGCCACGATCAGCAGGGGCACGGAGGACAGCGACTGCTGGAACGCCTGTGCCGTTCCCGCGAAGGTGGAGGTGATGGTCGCCGGCACGTTCATCTGCCGCTCCATCGCGTCGATCGCCTGCGTCGCCTGGCCGAGCGCGACGTTGGGCGCGAGGTTGAAGGAGATCGTGACCGCCGGAAACTGGCCCTGGTGATTGATGGCGAGCGGACGGACCGGCGCCGTGGTCCATTTGGTGAAGGCCGACAGCGGCACCTCACCGCCCGTCGTCGGCGAATGCAAGTAGATCTGCTGCAGCGTGGACGGATTCTTCTGCAGCGAGGGCAGCACCTCGAGCACAACATAGTAGGTGGATAGCTGCGTCGAATAGGTCGCGATTTCCCGCTGGCCGAACGCGTCGTAAAGCGTCGCGTCGATGACGTCGGGGGTGATGCCGAAACGCGCCGCCTGATTGCGGTCAATCGACAGCGTCAGCGTGGTGCCTGATGTTTGCTGGTCGGATGCGACGTCGCGCAGCTCGGGCATCGCCTTCATCTTGTCGAGCAGTTTGGGCGCCCAGGTGTTGAGCTGGTCGATGTCGGTCGACTGCAAGGTGAACTGGAACTGCGTCCGGGAGGCACGGCCGCCGACGCGCACGTCCTGCGCCGATTGGAGGTAGAGTCGCGCGCCCTGAACCTTCGCCGTCTGCACCTGCAAGCGGCGGATGACCTGGTCGGCCGAGGCAGTGCGGTCATCGCGCGGCTTCAACGTGATGTACATCGTGCCGTCGTTGAGCGTATTGCCGCTGCCGCCCATGCGCATGGCGACATGATCGATCGCCGGATCTTGACGGACGATCTCGCCGATCGCCTGCATGTGCCTCGCCATATCCGCGATCGACACGTCCTGCGAGGTCTCGACGATGCCGGTGATCAACCCGGTATCCTGCTGCGGGAAGAAGCCCTTGGGGATGATCACGAACAGATAGACCGTCAGCGCGATCGTGGCGAAGAACACCATCAAGGTGGCGAAGCGGAAGCGCAGCACGAGGTCGAGGCCGCGGGCATAGCCGTTCACGAGGCCCTGGAACATCCGCTCGCTGAGCATGTAGAGCCGGCCATGATGCTCCTCATCGTGCGATTTGAGGAAGCGCGAGGCCATCATCGGCGTCAACGTCAGCGACACGAAGGCGGAGACGACGATCGTCATCGCCAGCGTCACCGCGAATTCGCGGAACAGGCGGCCGATGATGCCGCTCATCAGCAAGAGCGGGATCAGCACCGCGATCAGCGAGACTGAGATCGAGATGATCGTGAAGCCAATTTCACCGGCGCCCTTGATCGCGGCGGCCATCGGTGTCTCGCCTTCCTCGATATAGCGGGTGATGTTCTCCAGCATCACGATGGCATCGTCGACGACGAAGCCGACCGCAATGGTGAGGGCCATCAGCGACAGATTGTCCAGGCTGTAGCCGGCCATCCACATCAGCGCGCAGGCGCCGAGCAAGGCGAGCGGTACCGTGATCGACGGGATGATGGTGGCCCAGACGCTGCGCAGGAAGACGAAGATCACCATCACGACGAGGCCGATGGTCAGCAGCAGCGTGAACTGCACGTCCTTCACCGCCGCACGGATCGTCTGCGTGCGGTCCGACAACACGGAGATCTTGATGGCCGGCGAAATGCCCGCCTGCAGATGCGGCAGCTGCTTCATGACGCTGTCGACGGTGTTGATGACGTTGGCACCGGGCTGCTTGAAGATGACCAGGAACACGCCGGGCTTGCCGTCGACCCAGCCGTACTGGGTGTTGTCCAGCGGCGCGCTCACGGCATGGCCGATGTCGCCGACACGGATCGGGCTGCCGTTGCGATAAGCGATGACGATGTCGTTCCAGGCGTCCGCCTTGGTGAACTGGTCGTTGGCATAGACGGTGTAGGTGCGGGTGTCGCCGTTGAGAGTGCCCTTGGGATTATTGACCGTGATCACCGAGAGCGGCGTGCGCACGTCCTCCAGCGACAGCCCCTTGGCAACCAGCTTGGCGGGATCGATCTGGACACGGATCGAGGGCGCCTGCTGGCCGCCGACGCTGACCTGGCCGACGCCGCTGATGTGGCTGATCGCCTGCGCGAGCTTGGTGTAGGTCTCGTCGGACACCTGCGTCATCGGCAGTGTCGTGGACGTGGCGCCGAGCGTGAGAATGGGCGAGTCGGCCGGATTGACCTTTCTGTAGGTCGGCGGGGTCGGCATGGTCTTGGGCAGTTGCCCGCTCGCGGCGTTGATGGCCGCAAGCACGTCGGATCCCGCACCGTCGATGCTGCGCGACAGGTCGAACTGCAGCACGATCTGGGTCGAACTGGTCTGGCTCTGCGACGTCATCTCGGAGACGCCCGGGATCAACGCGAACTGCGATTCGAGCGGCTGCGCCACCGAGGACGCCATCGTCTCGGGGTCGGCGCCCGGAAGGCTGGCGGAGACCTGGATGGTGGGGAAGTCCACCTCCGGCAACGGCGCCACCGGCAATTGCGGATAGGCGATGATCCCGATGAAGACGATGCCGACCATCAGCAGCGACGTCGCGATGGGAAGGCGAATGAAGGGAGCCGAGATGCCGCCGGCCATGTCAGTCCGCCGGTCCGATTTTGGCTTGGGACGCGCTCGTAGTTGTCGGCGGCGCGGCTGCTGCGACCTGCGGCTTGTCGTCGACAAGCGCGCCGTCGAACAGGCGCGACTGGCCGGCCACAACGATCTTGTCTCCGACGTTCAGACCTTCGGAGACCACGGCATTGGCATCGCCGCTCTGGCTGACCTTGATCGGCTTCGCGCTGACCTTGCCGTTCGCGCCGATCACATAGGCAAACAGACCCGCCGGCCCGTGCTGCACGCCATCCTGCGGCACGACAATGACGTCCTTGCGCGTGTCGATCAGCATCCGCGTGGTGACGGAGAGCCCGGGCCACAGCGCATTGTCCTTGTTGTCGAAGCGCGCTTTCAGGCTGATGGTGCCGGTGGCCTGGCTCACCGAATTGTCCATGATCGCAAGCCGGCCGCGCGACAGCGTTCTGGTTCCGTCCGAGGTCAGCGCCTCCACGGGCACCTCGCCGGAATCATAGGCCTTGTCGATGGCCTGCAATTGCTCTTCCGGTTCGGTGTACTGCACCGCGATCGGCTGCAACTGGGCGATGGTGACGATCCCGGTCGTATCGGCGGCATGGACGATATTGCCGGGGTCAACCAGGCGAAAACCGGTTCGTCCCGAGATCGGCGCCTTGATCGAGGTGTAACCGAGATTGGTCTGCGCGTTGTCGATGGCGGCCTGATCGCCCTTCACCTGTGCGGTCATCTGATCGACCAGCGCCTGCTGGGCATCGAGGTTTTGCTGCGTCTCGAACTGCTGCTTGGCGAGCTTCTGAAATCGCTCCAGGTTCAACTGGTCGTTCTTCAGGTTGGCCTCGTCCTGGGCCTTCTTCGCCACCGCTTGCTCGAGCGCTGCGGTAAAAGGGCGTTGGTCGATCTCCAGAAGCGGATCGCCCTCCTTCACCATCTGGCCCTGCTTGAAGAACACCTTGGTGATTTGCCCGTCGACACGACTCTTGACCGTGACGGTCTTGAACGGTGAGACGACTCCGAGACCGTAGGTGTGTACGGGGAAGTCGGCCTTCTTCACCACGAACGAGGTCACGGGGATTTTTGCCGCAGCCTGGCTGGAAGCACTTTGCGCGGCCGCCTCGACGGGCTTCACGCCGCCGATGAGCTCATACCAGAGACCAAAGGCGACAGCGGCTATCGCAAGGATCCCAAACAGCGCAACGCCAAGCTTCGGTCGCCGTGTCAAATCGATAGCCCTCTAACTGTCTGAGCCTGCTTCAGTGAACTGACTGATTGCAGTGAACTGCCGTCCAGATAGGAAGTATCGCGGACAAGACACGGGGGTCAAAATGACGATTACGTGCGAGAATCTATCATTTTTTTCATGTTCGCTCTCCTACGGATCACGGCAACTCAAATCGAATACGATCGACGCGGGAACGACAGAAACAGGCAGAAACAAGATGAAGAGACGCGAACGACCGCCGCGGCATCACGCCGAATTGCATCGACGATCGGGATTTTGAGGAACGTCCGTCCCAGCGCAGGCCTTATGTTGAAAAATCAACAGCGCTGCTTGATGGGACGAGGCGCAAGATGAAAGCTGATCAATCGAACCACCGGCGAAGCGTCGTACCATTTCGAACGCGATCGAGAGGTCCCATCGTCGATATCGGGTCTGACAACATCCTGCGCATGCTCGACCTCTCGAAGTTCGAACGGGATCGTCCCGTTGCCGGCAACGGCCACCGCATGCGCTCGAACATCGCGGCGATGATTCTGCTCGGGCTTCTCGTCTTTGTTGCGACGGAGGATTTTTCCAGGCTCGAGCAATCGAATTTGTGTTTCGATAAATCAGAGTGCGGCGGCCATTGAATGACGCTCGTCATCGACGACAACATCAACGACGGACCGCAAGACGCAAACCATCGCGCAACGGACCTGTCCTTCCCCATTGGCAGGCCTGCCCCGATCGTGTAACCCGGCCAAAACCCTTGCTGGGACGGAACGCTGATGAGTGCGGTCGCCAATGAAGACGCGGGAGATGGCACCCGCGCGCTGATCTTTGCGCTGGTTGCGCTGGCCTGCGGGCACATGCTGTCGACCTTGCTGCGCACCATCCCGGCACTGAGCCTCGACCTGATGGCGGCGGATTTTAAGCTCGAGCCGCAGGCGCTGGCGAGCCTGACCTCGGTCTACCATTTCGCCTTTGCGGCGTCGCAGATTCCGGTTGGCGCGGCGATGGATCGCTTTGGCGTGCGGCCGGTGTCGCTGAGCCTGCTCGCGGGAACCGTGGTTGGCGCCATCGCGTCGGGCTTTGCGACGGGCCCCGAGAGCTTTGCGATCGGACAATTGCTGCTGGGCATCGCCACCTCGGGCATGCTGATGTGCCCGATGACGCTGGCGGCCAAGCAATTGTCGGCGGCGCGGTTCGGGCTGTGGTCGGGCGCGATCCTTTCGATCGGCAATATCGGCATGCTGCTGTCGTCGAGCCCGCTCGCCTTCGTGGTCGATCATTACGGCTGGCGCGCCGGATTCTGGATCGCCGCGCTCGGTGCCGTCGCTGTCGCGCTCGCGGTGTTCGCGCTGGTGCCGAACCAGCAGGCTGATCACAAGGACGAGTCTTCGCCGCTGTCGCAGATGATCGAGGTGCTCAGGCTCGGCCTGTCACGGCCGCTGCGCGGGCTGATCGCGCTCGCGCTGGTATCGCTTGCGACCTCGCTGGTGCTGCGGGGCCTGTGGGGCGGGCCGTGGCTGATGCAGGTCAAGGGCCTGACGCGCGTCGAGGCCGGCAATTTGCTCGGCGCGTACACGCTGGCGATGATCGCGGGCCCGCTGTGCATGGGCGTGATCGACCGCAAAATCGGCCGCCGCCGCGAGCTGGTGGCCGGCACGCACACGATCGCGGCGCTGCTGGTGGCGCTGCTGGCGCTTGGGGCACCACATTATGCGGTTGCGTGGCTGTTCGGCGTATCCGTCATGCCGCCGCAATACGATCTCGTGCTGTTCGTGCTGATCGGCCTGGCGACCTCGGCGCAGCCGCTGCTGTTCGGCATGTGCCGTCAACTGGTCGACGCGCAGACCGCAGGCAAGGCGCTGGCCGCGGTGAACCTCGCCTTCTTTCTCGGCACCGCACTGATGCAGTCGACCACGGGCGCGGTGGCCGCGTTCGCGGGACTGCCGGCGGTGCTGCTGTTCATGGCTGCGGCGCTCTTCGTCGGGGTGCTGATCTTCCTGGCTTACACGTCGCCGACGCGGGCGATTGGGTCGTCCACCTCGAGCGCTTGAAAGCGCGGCCGATCTGGAACGCAGTGGGGACCCCTGCGTTGGCGTGCAACCGAGGAGCGCCAAATGGCCGAAAAATTCGATCCTGCGCCTGCCGACAAGCACGCTGACCCGGCCCGGAAGGACCGCCGCGTCGACAAGGCCGACGACGCTCTTGAGAAGGGTTTGAAGGACAGCTTTCCGGCATCCGACCCGCCGAGCAGCACTCAGCCCGGTAAGACCCCCTCGGACGGCCGGAATTAAGCCGTCCGCGCGGCGAATGTGAGGGACCGGCAGCTCTACGGGGCTGAGGGAGCGTCGATCAAAAGCGGCATTTGAAAAGTAAAGCGGGTCTCATCGTCCGTCGAGGTCACGTCGATGGTGCCGCCGTGGGCCGAGGCAATCTGCGACACGATGAAGAGCCCCAGACCCAGTCCTTGCTGGTTCCCGGTATCCTGCCCGCGTACATATGGCATGAACAGCTTGTCCAGCGTGGCCGCGGGAATGGCCGGCCCCCGATTGATGACCGAAAGAGAAAAGCTACCATAGGTTTGCGCGCGCACAAATACGGGGGTCTCAGCCGCGCTGTAGCTGATGGCGTTGCCGAGAAGATTCGAAAGCAGGCGGGCAATCCGCTGGCGGTCGGCGAAAACCGGCTTTGTGATGGCAAACTCGGCTTCGATCCGCCGCTGGGGATGCGTGGCGCGCATCTCGTCGACGACCTGCTTGAGCAAGGGCTCCAGGGGCTCCATCGACGGTGCGAACGACATTCTACCCCCGAGGCGACTGCGCGCGAGATCGATGACGTCTTCGATCAGCGAAGACATGCGAATGGTGCTGGTTTCCATCATGGCGATGAGAGACTTCGCCTTTTCGTCGAGCGGCATCCTTGCAAGGAGGCGCGTGCCGGCCGCGATCGCGGCTAGCGGATTGCGCAGGTCATGACCAAGCACCGCCATGAACTGCTCCTGCAATTCTGCGGCCGCCTTGGCGTCCAACAGATTTGCCTCGGCCGTCGCGACCCGTCTTGCGGCATCGAGATGAACGCCAATCAGGTCGGCGAACAGCCGGAACATGCCGATGACGCCGGAATTTTTCAGCTTCGCCGGCTCCGGATCGAGGGCGCAGAGCGTTCCGAAAAAGCTTCCGTCGGCAAGGAAGATCGGCATCGAGATGTAGGACTGAAAACCATACATCGCCGGGGTATGATGATCCGCGTAGCAGGCATCCTGGGCGACGTGATCGATCACAACAGCCTCACGGGCCTGGTGTACCTCGTGACAGATCGTCGTTTCGACCTTGAGCTCGCCGCCGGCGCCGAGGCCGAGCCCGACCTGGTCGTTGACCGCAAGACAGACCCAGCGATCCCCGGTGACGCGAGCCACGGCCGAGAATCCCAGCCCCGTGACTTGAGACACGACCGCGAGAATCGTCGGGACCGCCGCAATGGCTTCGATGGCGTCGATATCGGCTTTGAAGTCGTGGTCCATAAAGCTCCATTGCGCACCAGCCGGGCGCGGTCAATGCCTTAATCGCGCAGGCGAACTCAAATCGGTGCTCATGATTGAATGGCCAAGGAACAAGCATGGTCTTCATCACTTGGGTCCACAGCAGATGGGAGCCCCGGGTTGAAAATACTACTTGTGGAAGACGAGCCGCTGATCCTTCTGGACGTCGAGCTCGGGTTGCAGCAGGCGGATCATACGGTGATCTCGGTCTGCAATGCGGACAGGGCAATCTCCATCTTGCGGGCACAAGCCGTGGACCTGATCCTGACCGACATCGATATGCCGGGTTCCATGGATGGACTCGAGCTGGCGGCTGCGGTGCGCGACGGCTGGCCGCCGGTGAAGATCGTGCTGATGTCGGGAAAGAGACGCCCAGCCGACGACGAGCTGCCGCCACACGCCCGCTTCATCCCCAAGCCGTTCAGCCAATCCCAGCTCCTGCAAACCGTCGGCGTCTGGTAGAGACGGCCTGACCTCGTCGCGGTTCCTGTTGACGACTGCGCTCAGCGGCGGGCGGCCATGCTCTTGAAGCCCCCGGGAGACTTGCACAAGATTGTTCCGCGAAGGATGCTGCGGCGTACCAGCATCCAAGGGACCTGCCATGCCTGTCGACACCAAAGCCGCTACCGACCGCCTCATGCGCTTCCTCGCCGTCGAGGGCGTGACCGGACAGGAGGCGGCGATCGGGCGGGAACTCACCGCCGCGCTGAAGGAGAGCGGCGTGCCGGCCAAGGCGATCCGGCTCGACGACGCCAACACGCGCATTCCCGTGCCGACCGAGACCGGAAACCTCATCGTCGACCTGCCCGGCCGCGGCGCGCTGCATAACCAGCCGCGCATCATGTTCATGACCCACATGGACACCGTGCCGCTCTGCGCCGGCGCCAAGCCCAAGAAGTCCGGCCGCAAGATCGTCAACGAGGCAAAGACCGCGCTCGGCGGCGACAACCGCTGCGGCTGCGGCGTGCTGGTGACGCTGGCCGCCGAACTCGAAAAGCAGAAGCTCGACCATCCGCCGATCACGCTGCTGTTCTGCGTGCGCGAGGAGAGCGGGCTCTACGGCGCGCGCCACGTCAAGCTCGACGAGCTCGGCTCGCCGGTGATGGCGTTCAACTATGACGGCGGCGCGGCCTCCAACGTCGTGATCGGCGCCGTCGGCGCCGACCGCTGGAGCGTCGAGATCTTCGGCCGCGCCTCACATGCCGGCGTCGCGCCCGAGCGCGGCATCTCCTCGACCATGATCATGTCGCTCGCGCTCGCCGACGTGCAAGCCGGCGGCTGGTTCGGCAAGGTGGTGAAGGGCAAGGGCGCGAGCGCGCGGATGGGCACCAGCAATGTCGGCCCCGTCACCGGCGGCGAAGGCCGCCCGGCCGGCGATGCCACCAACGTCGTCACCGATTACGTCCATGTGCGCGGCGAGAGCCGCAGCCACGACGGAAAGTTCTTCAAGGAGATCACCAAGGCCTACAAGGCCGCGTTCGAGAAGGCCGCCAAGAAAGTAACCAACGCGCAAGGCAAGTCCGGCAAGGTCAAGTTCAAGGCCGAGACCGACTATTTTCCGTTCCGCATGAAGGACAGCCAGCCCGTCATCAAGCGCGCGGTCGAGGCCGTGTCCGCGGTCGGCGGCACGCCGAACGTGCGCACGGCCAATGGCGGCCTCGACGCCAACTGGATGGTCCGCCACGGCATTCCGACCGTGACCTTCGGTGCCGGCCAGAACGAGGCGCACACGATCGACGAGTGGATCAATCTCGACGAATACGACCGCGCCTGCGCGCTGGCCGTGCAGCTGGCGACGATGCGGTGAGCTGCGTTGCGCTGCTCGCGGTTGCCGAGCAGCGCCCGTCGGCCTAGCCTCTTGAAAAAGACAGGGAGGCCCCATGGCACGCATCGCGACAATCGAGTCCGGACTCTACCGGATCCCCCTCCCCATCACGCTGTCGGACTCCACGCATGGCGAGATCGCGGCGTTTGAGCTGATCACCTGCCGCGTGCGCGACGCGGATGGTGCGGAAGGCGTCGGCTACACTTACACCGTGGGACGCAATGGCGGCGCGACCGCTGATATCCTCAGGCGCGAGATTCCGCCCTTGGCGGAAGGCCGCGAGGCCGACGACACCGAGGCGATCTGGCATCACGTCTGGTGGGGCCTGCACTATGGCGGCCGCGGCGGGCCGGCGGTGCTGGCGCTGTCCGCGCTCGACATCGCGCTGTGGGACCTGAAGGCACAGCGCGCCAAGCTGCCGCTGTTCCGCGTGCTCGGCGGCTTCGACGCCCGCGTGCCGTGTTATGCCGGCGGCATCGACCTCGATCTCTCGGTCGAGGCGCTGCTGGCGCAGACCGACGGCAATCTCGCCAAGGGCTTTCGCGCCATCAAGATGAAGGTCGGTCGGCCCGATCTAGCCTCCGACGTGGCCCGCGTGCGAGCCATGCGACAGCATCTCGGCGACGGCTTTCCGCTGATGGCGGACGCCAACATGAAGTGGACCGTGGAGGAAGCCATCCGCGCCGCCCGCGCGTTCGTGCCTTACGACCTCACCTGGCTGGAGGAGCCGATCATCCCGGACGACGTCGCGGGCCACACCCGCATCATGCAGGCCGGCGGCGTGCCGATCGCGGCCGGCGAAAACCTGCGCTCGCTGTGGGAGTTCAAGAACTACATCGTCGCAGGCGCGGTGTCCTATCCCGAGCCTGACGTCACCAATTGCGGCGGCGTCACCGCCTTCATGAAGATCGCGCGGCTGGCCGAGGCCTTCAACCTGCCAGTCACCAGCCACGGCGCGCACGACATCACCGTGCATCTGCTCGCGGCCTGCCCGAACCGGTCGTATCTGGAGGCCCACGGCTTCGGCCTGGACAAATATATCGAGCATCCGCTGGTGCTCGAGGACGGCAAAGCCGTGGCGCCGGACCGCCCGGGCCACGGCCTCGGCTTCGACTGGAAGGGGCTGGAAAAGCTGGCGCCGTAGGGCTCCGTGATGTTCGGGCTTGTCCCGGGCATCCACGTTCTTTGTACTGCAACGAAAGGCGTGGATGGCCGGGTCAAGCCCGGCCATGACGATGTAGCTGCACGCGAGGCATTCCGAGGCGCTGGGTGCAGCCGGCGAATAATCGGCTATGGTGGCAGCAGCCGTCATCATTCGAAAGACCCGCCTTGACCCCCGAACTGCACGAGAAACTGACCCAGTGGCGCCGGCACCTGCATGCCCATCCGGAACTGGGCCTCCACGAGAAGGCCACTGCCGCCTTCGTGCAGGACAGGCTCGCAGAGCTCGGTATTCCCTTCGAGGCTGACATCGGCGGCCATGGGGTCGTTGCGACGCTGACACGCGGGTCTGCGCAGGGCCGCGTCGGCCTGCGCGCCGACATGGATGCGCTGCCGATCACCGAGGATACCGGGCTTGACTACGCCTCGAAAAATCCCGGCGTGATGCATGCCTGCGGGCATGACGGGCACACCGCCTCGCTGCTCGGCGCGGCCGCGCTGCTGGTCGCCGACACCAGCTGGAGCGGCACCGTCGACTTCATCTTCCAGCCGGCCGAGGAAGGACTTGGCGGCGCGCGCGCGATGGTCGGCGCGGGCCTGTTCGAGCGCTTTCCAATGACGCGGGTGTTCGGCTTCCACAACTGGCCGGGGCTCCCTGCCGGCACCATCGCGGTCCATGACGGCGTCGTCATGGCCTCCGGCGGGCGCGTCAGCATCGCCATCGAAGGCCATGCCGGACATGCCGGCATGCCGCATCTGACCCGCGATCCCGTGATGGCGGCGGGACATCTAATCGTGGCGCTACAATCGATCGTGGCGCGCGGAATCGATCCGCTCGATACCGCCGTGCTCTCGCTCTGCACGCTCGAAGGCGGCAAGGCGCGCAACCAGATCGCAGGACGCGTCGAAATCGGCGGCACGTTGCGGTATCACCGCGACGCAGTGAAGGACATCATGGTGGCGCGGATCGAACAGATCTGCGCCGGCATTGCCACCAGCTTCGACGTCAAGGTCACGCCTGAGATCGTCATGGGCGTCGGCGTAGTGGTCAATACACCTGACGAAGCGGGCCTCGCGCGGCTCGCCGCGGAGAAGGTGCAGGCCGAGGTGCGGCGCGATCTCGCGCCCAGCATGGCCGGCGAGGATTTCGCCTTCTATCTTCAAAAGCGCCCCGGCGCCTTCGTCTGGATCGGCAACGGCGAACTCCGCGACGGCGCCGAACTGCACGGCCCGCGCTACGATTTCAACGACGCCATTTTGCCGGTCGCGTCCGGCTGGATGGCGGAAGTCGCCAGGACGGCGCTGGCGTCGAACTAGGTCAAGCCGGCTTGGCGGGATGGGCGGTTCGCGGGTGGCGATCGTGCAGCAGCCGCGCAAGGGCCTCGCGTTCGCCCGCATGGCCTTTCATCGCCGTCTCGAACAGCGCCTCCTGGATGTCGCGCGGCATGTCGCCCCAGACGTCCATGGCGGCCTGCCCCAACAATTCGGCAAAACGTGCTTCGGCCATGTCGATGCTCCCTGTCCGGCTCCGAGATAGGAACGGCTCCCGCCTGCCGGCGTTCCACTCCCTTTCACCATGAAATATGGAGCCGTCTGAAATGGGACTCTTCACCAAGGACATCAAATCGATGGAAGACCTGCTGATCCATGGTCTGCAGGACATCTATTATGCGGAGCAGCAGATCCTGAAGGCGCTGCCGACGATGATCGACAAGGCCACCAACCGTGACCTCGTGGCCGGCCTCACGAACCATCTCGACGAGACCAACAAGCAGGTCGAACGGCTGCAGAAGGCCTTCGCAAAGCTCGGCAAGGAGCCGAGCGGGACGCAGTGCCCGGCCATCGACGGCATCATCAAGGAAGCCAACGAGACTGCGGGCGAGATCGAGGACAAGGCCGTGCTGGACGCCGCCATCGTCGCCAACGCCCAGGCCGTCGAGCATTACGAGATGTGCCGTTACGGCACGCTGATCGCCTGGGCCGAAGAGCTCGGACACGACGAGATCGTGCGCTTCCTGACCACGAACCTGAACGAAGAGAAGGCTGCCAACACCAAGCTTAACACGGTGGCTTTGCGCAAGGGCGTCAACGCCAAGGCGTCCGCGGCGTAGAAACCCGCAAGACCGGAGCGGCTCCGCAAATAGCGGGGCCGCTTGGCTTGGTCCAATCCGCTCGGCTAGATGATCCCGCGTTGCCAAAGCGCCGCGATCGCAGCCTGGTCGTAGCCGAGCTCGGCCAGCACGAGATCGGTATGCTCGCCGAGCGTCGGCGGGCGACTTGCGATTTCACCCGGCGTTTCCGACAGACGGACCGCGGCGCGGGCGACCGGCGCCGACTTCGGCAAGCCGGGATAATCGACGTCCTGCAGGAAGCCGGCGGCGCGGATGTGGGGATGATCAAGCGCCTGTTGCGGGCTCAGCACGGGCCCCGTCGGTATCATCGCCTTGCCCAGTGCGTCGACGGCCTCCTGCGTGGTGCGATCGGCGCACCAGCGCGCCATGCGCTCGCTGATGACGGGGCCGTTGTTGCCGCGGCTGATGTCGTCGGCAAAGCGTGGATCGTTCAGCCACTGCTCCTCCTCGCCCATCAATTTCGCCCAGCGCTTGAACAGCGGATGACCCGTAACCTGGCACAGCACCCAGCCATCCCTGGTGCGGTAGATGTCGGCCGGCGCCGCGGTCTGGCCGAGATTGCCGGATGGCACGCGGTTGACGTTGATGACGGCCTGCTCGATCAGCGTGGCGTTGGTGAAGGACAGCGCGGTCGCAAGCAGCGCGCCCTCGACGATCTGCCCGCGCCCGGATTTGCCGCGCTCGATCAGCGCGGCGAGCGTTCCGAACGCGCAATGCAGCGCCGTTCCGAAATCGACCCAGTTCACCGCGGCCCGATACGGCGGATCGCCGGCGCCGGTCATGTAGACCGAGCCCGACATCACCTGCCCGACCCCGTCGAAGCCGACCCGGTCGGACCATGGCCCCGGACCGCCGAACGCGGTCGCCGTTGTCAGGATGATGTCCGGCTTGATCGCCTTCAGGGAATCGTAGTCGAGCTTCATCGACTGCAGCGTCTGCGGCGGCAGGTTGGCGACGACGACATCGGCGGTCTTGACCAGCCGGCGCATCACCTCCTGCCCTTCCGGCTTCATCGGATCGAGCGTGATGCACTTCTTGTTGCGGTTGACCTGGAGGAACAGCGCGCCCTCGCCGCCTTCGCCGACCGGCGCCACGAAGCGGTCCTCGCTGCCGTCGCGCTTCTCCACGCGAATGACTTCGGCGCCGAATTCGGCCAGCAAGGTTGCGCAATAGGGCCCGGCGATATAGCGCCCGAAATCGAGGACGCGCACGCCCTCCAGAACTCCTCCCATCGATCCCATCCCTTCCATGTTCTTGCCAGATTACAGGGACTGGCTGCCACGGCAAGCCGGCAACGGACATTGCGCCTGCTCTCGAGATGTGATCGGCGGCCGGTTTCGGCTGGCGGAAATTGTGCTGCTCGGACCCGCACGAGGGATGCGAGCTACCTGGACATTCCTGACAAGACTGGCACGCCCGCGACAAAATCATGATCGCATGCAACAGCGTGACTCCAGTCACGGCGAGCAGCGGACGCGTGCGGCATCCTGTCCACAGTTGCGAGGATGATCCCGCAGCGTCAAGAGAAGGTTCCTCCGGCGGCGCTCAGCTCGGCGAACGTTCCGGTCTCGACGATCTTGCCGGTCCGGGAGTTTTGCTTTCGGCGCACCCCTCGCGGACGACGGTGCGGTGCATCTCACAGCATCTGTCGACACGAAATACTGTTTCTGGGTCGCGAACTGCCTCGACCAGATTCCGAGCGCGCGCTGCGTCGCCCCAGAGACCCGCAGCTTGCCGACGCCCGTCAGCAATTGAAGAACAAATCCGCTGACCTTGCCCTGCTGATTGAAGTGCTTGGTCTCGAAATGCAGCCGGATCAGGTTGGTGCCGACGATCGCAGCCGCCCTGACCGACGTCAGCGCAAGCGCGATCAACGCCAATCTGGGACTGTAGTAGAGCATCAGGCCAAGGCTGAACACGCAGAACAGGCCGGCGATCATCCCGCGCAGCGCGTGGCCCGTCAGGGCACGCCGCGCGGCGTCGATGCCCATGGCGCGGTCGACCAGCTCGCCGGCCGTGAACTCCCGGAAGATCGCGGTCGGCAGCCTGAGCAGACGATCGATCATCGCCGCCTGCAATCGCCAGTCGATCGTCGCTTCCATCCGGAGCATGACGAGGCCTTGCATGACCTGCACACCGGCCACCGACAGTGCCGTCAAACCCAGCGCCAGCGCGCAGAACACGAGCTGGTCGAGCTCCGATCTCGGGATGATCGAGCTGATCAGCAGATTGGTGACGAAGGGTGTCACCAGGGACAAAAGCCCGATCACGGCGACCGCGAGCGCGATGCGCAGGCCGCTGCCGCGCGCGTAGCGCAGCGCGAATTGAAGAAGATCGGAAGACTTGAGGGATCGTGACGGCAGCGGCGGATAGAACATCGCCGCTTCCGGAGCGATCTGCATCGCCACGGAGCGATCGACCCGCCGACGAATTCTCGTCAACGGATCAATCATGACATATCCACGGCCCGGCTCGTAGACCAAGGCGACGGGCTCGCGCTGCTCGCCGAGCCAGCCGACCAGCGGTCCGGCATCGGTTCGCCACCAATCCGACCGGAGCAGCACCTGCCGCAGCCGCAGGCGGGCATCCTGCGCGATCTGGGCAAGGCCGGTGAAATCCTGCCGGGCGCCGTCGATCCGTCCGGAAATCGCAATCGGCGTGCGCATCGCGCTGCCGACGATCTGGCAGGCGCCGGCCAGCCGGTCCGACCGGGATGCATCGTCCGCGTCGTGATCGAAGCGCCGCACGATGATGCCGGACAGGCGATCGAAGGCTTCGATCGATTGCGCGGCCGCGAGCGCGTTCCGGTTGGCCAGACGCTCGCTTTCGTCCAGCCGCTCGCGGGCCAGCCTGCCCTGCACGCATGCGACGAAGCTCTGGTGAAACTGATCGATCGCCGGCCAGATCGCGCCGACCGCCGGTCCTGCGCTGGTGGCGATCGCGGCACACCCCTCCTCGCCCGCCTCGACCCACAGGCCGGACGTCAACGGCAGCGGATGGCTTCCGGCCGCGCAAGCCGTCCCTGCTCCCATCAGCCTGAGCTGACCGCGCTCCACGGTCAGCCAGAGCTGGCCCCGCATCGGACCGCGGCCGCACACGCCTGGCGGCAATGCAGCCTCGCCTTCCGGCAGCTCGGCCATCTGCCACAGCGGCGCCGGTCCCGCAACGAAGCGCGCGAGCCGCTCGATCCAGCGCGTCGCCTGGGCCTCTGATGACAGCTCGGCTCTCCAACGCGCCGACGCGCGCGAGCCGTCGGTTCCGACCGCAATGAAGCTCAAGCCGCCGGCGGACGGCAGATCGGGAACGATGTCTCCGCTCTCGACCCGAAACAGATGATGTCTGCCGCCGTATCCGCCGTCGCCGACATCAACGGCAAAAATGTCAACATGGCCGGCGACAATCTCGAGCACGCAGCCATGGTGATCGAGCAGGATGGGACGGCGGCTATCCAGCGCCAGCTCGATCGGCAATTCCGCCGACGCGACAAGGCTCGCACCCGACACAATGCTTTCGACGTGCCCCGTCATTCCTGCGACACCAGTCGGGCATACTCGCCGCCCAGCGCCAGCAGGGTCTCGTGCGTTCCGCGCTCGGCGACCTTTCCCTGCCGCAACACGACAATCTCGTCGCAATCCCTGATCGTGCTCAGCCGATGCGCGATGATGATGCAGGTGCAGCCGGAGCGGCGCAGATTGTCGTCGATCGCCTTCTCCGTGACCGGATCGAGCGCGGCGGTCGCCTCGTCGAGAACCACGATGGAGGGACGGCCGACGAGCGCGCGGGCGATCTCGATGCGCTGACGCTGCCCGCCGCTGAAATTCGTCCCGCCCTCGTTGACATAAGACTCGTAATTGCCGGCCCTGATGGCGATCTCGTCCTGGATCTCGCCGTCCTTCAGCGCCCGGGTCAGGTCGACATCTGCAACGGTCCGGTCCCACAGCGTGAGATTGTCGCGCACCGTTCCCTCGAACAGGAAGATGTCCTGATCCACATAGGCGATCGAGTTCGCGAGGATTTCGGGCGGGACATCCTGGAGCGGAGCGCCGTCAATCAGGATCTCCCCGGCCCACGGCTTGTTGAGCCCGCAGATCAGGCGGCCCAGCGTCGACTTTCCGCTGCCGGACGCGCCGACCAGCGCCACGCGTGATCCCGGACTGACGGCGATCGAGAGATCGGCGATCAGCGGCGGCTCGAGCAGCGAATAGCCGAACTGCACGTTCCGGAGCTCAATGTGTCCTGCGAGCTTCGCCGGGAAGCGCTGGCCCGATCCATCGTCCTTCGCCGTGTCACCGAGCGGATAGTTGTAGACGTCTTCGAGGCGGTCGAGCGCCCCTCGGATCAATTGAAATCCGCCGGCCTGATTGACGAGCGTCGCGACCGGCTCGGAGAAGCTGGCCATCAGCGACTGGAAGGCGACGAGGCTGCCGAGCGTCAGCGATCCCTCGATGACCCGCAGGCCGCCGAGGATCAGGATCGCCGTCATGGTCACGCCGGAGATCAGGGTCGGGACCATATCGAGCATGATCGAGGACGAGGCCAGGTCACGCTCGGCATTCAGGACCTTGGCCTGGATGCCGGACCATTGCCCGAACGCCTCGTCTTCGAGGCCGCTCGCCTTGATCGTCTCGATCGACCTGACGATGCTGACGACCGCGCCCAGCGACTTGCCGCGCTCCTGCGACAGTCCGCGGCTGAGATCCTCCCGGCGCCGGTGTGAGAGCCGCAGAGACAGGACGTTGAGCAGCGACAGGCCGATGCAGATCGCGGCCAGCCACACATCGTAGATCGCCATCGCGGCGGCAAAGAATACGACGGAGGTGAGATTGAGCACGTTTGCTGCAATTCCGCCCGCGAGCAGCCGCGCGATCTGCTCGTTGGCGGCGACGCGCGTTGCGATGTCACCGGCGTGGCGTTGGGTGAAGAACTCCATCGGCAACGCCATCACCCGCCAGAGAAACCGGCTGATCATCACCACCGAGAGCTTGGTCTGCAGCCTCAGCAGCAGCGATTGCTGCAGCAGCGTCAGGATCGTGCGGATCAGCGCGGTGATGGCCATGCCGACCAGCAGCGGACGCAGCCACCCCGTCAGATGCTGGATCAGGATATCGTCGATGAAGATCTTCGAGAAGCTCGCGGCGACGAGGCCGGGAATGACCATAACGAAGCTGAGCAGGACAAGCAGTCCGACCGCGGCCTTCGAGCCGCGCAGCTCGCGGACCAGCAGGCGCAGCCCACCGGGCTTGCTGCCTTGCGGAACGAAGCCGGCGTCCGGCTCCATGGTGAGCACGACGCCGGTAAAGCTCCTGTCGAGCTCGTCGATGCCGATGCGGCGCCGGCCGAAGGCAGGGTCGTTGATGTAAGCGTGCTTCTCCTCGATCCCGTCGAGGACGACGAAATGGTTGAAGTTCCAGTGGATGATGCACGGCGTCGGCGCCGAGCGCAGCGTCGCGAGCTCCTGCCGGAATCCCTTGGCGGACAGGCCGAAGCGCCGCGCCGCCCTGACGACGTTGCTTGCCTTGCTGCCGTCACGCGAGACGCCGCATTCGACGCGCAGTTGTTCGAGCGGCACCCACCGGCCGTGGAACGCCAGCACCATGGCGAGGCAGGCCGCGCCGCATTCCGCCGCTTCCATCTGCAGAATCGTCGGCGTCTTCGTGATTCCAGAGATCGGTGAAGCCTGACTATCCATCGACCCCGGTCAGCTTCCTGAGAAGGGGGACGACGAGATCCAACGGGCGCCGGTTCCGGGTGGTGATTTCGGCCTGGGCCAGCGTGCCGCTGGTCAGGTGAACCTGCGGCCCCCGTCCGACCGCCCATCGATATCCGCTCACCGTCGACGCATCCTGGTTCAGCGACACGGCGACCGCGTAAGGCGCGCCGTCATGCGAGAACACCTTGACGAGTTGATCGTTGTGGAGCACGGCCGTCATGCCCTGGGGCGTCACCGGAAATTCGGAGACGCTCGAGACGACCCCGATCATCGTGCCGAATTCCTCGCGCTTGACGGTGCTGGGCGCGACGCGCACCTGAAAGCCCGGTTTGACGCTCTTGCCCTGATCCGCGGGGATATAGACCACCGCCTCGAGCTTGGCGCCCTCGTCCTCGATCAGGACCACCGGCGTGCCGACGCCAAGGACCGAGCCGGTCGATGTCTTGATCTCCAGCACGCGTCCTGCAATCGGGCTCAAGACCTGCGAATTACGCCCCAGTGTTCCCGCCAGCGTCTGCATTTCACGGCGGGCATTGTTGGCCGCGAACTCGGCCTGCTGCAATTCGCGCGCGCGCTGGGTTTCGAGATCGGTCTTCTGCGCATGAAGCTTGAGAATTTCGTTCTGCGAATCGGTCCGCCGCTGCTGGGCTTCGGTCAATTCGAGGCGGCGGTCCTCCAGCGTCTTGCGCGTGGTCAGGCCCTTCGCCATCAGCTGCTCGAGGTTCTTCACGTCGATATCGAGCGACTGAACGCGCTGGCCCGTTGCCTCGATCACCTTGTTGAAGGCGGCCTCCAGCTTCTCGAAGTTGGAGGCCTTGACGGCAAGCTCGGCCGCGACCTTCGCGGCCATGTCGTCGTGCTCGCGCTGGCGCTCCTTGTAGGTTTCCGCGGCGTTGCCGTATTTCTGCTCGATCTCGGTTTGCGAGATCTGCGCGATCACCTGCCCGCGCTCGACATGGTCGCCGACCGACACGCCGAGCGACGCAAGCCGTCCTTCCGCGGCGGAGACCGCATCGACGACGCGACCGCTGCCGACCAGGATTCCCTGCCCCGACACACGCGACGGAATCCGGCCGAAGATGCCCCAGACGATCGCCGCGATCAGCGCAGCCGTGACGACGGCGGCGAAGATCCAGTCGGCCGGCCTGGTGAT
Source organism: Bradyrhizobium cosmicum (assembly GCF_007290395.2). Taxonomy (NCBI): domain Bacteria; kingdom Pseudomonadati; phylum Pseudomonadota; class Alphaproteobacteria; order Hyphomicrobiales; family Nitrobacteraceae; genus Bradyrhizobium; species Bradyrhizobium cosmicum. The sequence continues at coordinate 5,528,761 of NZ_CP041656.2, forward strand.
CGCGACGAGATGGTCGAGTTCGTCAGGCGATGCCGCACGCTGCAACGCGCTGGCGCGAAAAATCTGTTCGGCAGCTGTGGTCACAGTTCAATCCCCCATCGCCGTCCGAGAATGCGATTGAGCGATCTGGCCGGCGGCGTTAAGCTTGCGACGAGACCGGATTGAACCTGTCGAGGCAGAAGAGATCGGACGCAGCTGATGAGATGGCAAACGGATCGCATCACACCTGTCGCAACGGCACGCATGCTCGCCGCACGGTGCGCATGGCGATGCCTCGGCGTTCTGCTCGCCACCAATGTGTGCGTGAACGTGGGCCTGGCCGGCGTTCTCAGCCAGGCCGATTTGAAGAAGGTCGAGGATCTCCGGCCGATGTTCGCGGGCCTGATGGGCGATCTGGTCCAGACCGCGAAGCGGTCCGACATCACCGCCGTCGATGCAGATTGCGTCAAGTCCACGATGCAGAACCTTGTCGAGATTTCGCAAGAGCTGTCCAGTTACGAGTATCTGATCACGATCGAGAAGGAGCTGACCAACGTCGGCGAAAACGACCCGACCCGCGATGTGGTGAGATTTGCCATCGATCAGTCGACCAGTATCCTTGCAAGCCAGCGTAAGAAGATTGCGCAGCTTCCCGATCAATGTACGAGATCCGCGCTGGCGCTGACCAAGTCCCAACAGGCGCTTCAAGTCGTGGACACGACGGCCGGGATTCTTGGTTCTATTCGCTCCCGGCTTTGAGCCGCCCGACCGCCGCGCGCGACGACGGAATGGAGACCGCCGATGGCGGTGACGGCTGACAGGCGTGTCGCATAGGGTCGGACCTTGCCGGATCGTGAGCTGAAAGAGGTCATCCGATCGGACGATGCGCTGCGAATTATTGACTGGCCTGTCCGGCGAAATATTCCATGACAGGCTCAATTGCGCGGTGACCGTCGTCACACTGGGCGGACGCACATCCTTCAATTGAATATCCCGGGCCGAAGGCCCGGGATGCGCAAGTTGAACAGCTGTGGACCAGGATGGCCGTCAGGACATTCTGCGCGGCACGGTCGGACCCGGGCCGGGGCCCGTCGGGGGATGCGTAATCACCTTGATGATGGCTTCCGCGACTTTCAGCCCATCGTGCTTGAGCCAGTCCCAGGCCGAGGACGCTTCGTGCTTGATCCAGCCCCACAGTCCGCCACCAGCGACCGAGTCGAGTTCTTCAAGCGACAGTTCGCAACTTGCAAGGTCGTTGTTCTCAGGAACGCTCATCGTCGTGTCTCCCGTTGACGCTGCGAGTCCATCCCGCAACCACGGGCAACATGTCGGCGCGCGGCCGGAGCTGCTGTGATCCCGGTCACCCGGTCGTCATGGGCGGTGTCTTGTCGCTGCGATCCGAAAGATCTCACGGGGCTATTGTGGCGGCAGGGTCATTCGTCTGTCTGGTTGCCGAAAATATGTCCCACAGCGCGATGAACATGGCCGCGATGACAGGGCCGATGACGAAGCCGTTCAGACCGAACGCTTCGATCCCGCCAAGGGTGGAAAAGAACACCACATAATCGGGCATCTTGGTGTCCTGGCCGACGAGCATCGGCCGCAGGAAATTGTCCACCAGGCCAATGACGAAGGCGCCATAGGCGATCAGGACGATTCCCTGCCAGGTGGCGCCGGTTGCGAGAAGATAGATTGCCACCGGCATCCAGACCAAGCCGGATCCTATCGCCGGAAGCAGAGAGAGGAAGGCCATCAAGACGGCCCAAAGCAGTGAGGCGTTGATGCCCAGGAACCAGAACATCACGCCGCCGAGAGCACCTTGCAGAAGCGCGATGAGCAGGTTTCCCTTCACCGTCGCGCGGATGACAATGGTGAACTTGAGCAGGAGAGCATTCAGTTGTTCGGAGCGCAGCGGTATTGCACTTCGCACCCGCTTCGACAGGGTGGTGTGGTCCCGAAACAGGAAGAACAGCAAGTACAGCATCGCAAAGAGGTCGACAAAGAATCCGAACGTGCTTTGGCCGATGTCGAGCGCCTGCGCGGCAATGAACTGGCTTCCCTTCAAGAGGGCAGCGGAGAGTTTCTCCTGGACCCCGCCCAGGCTTGCGAGGCCGAAGCGGTCGAGCAGACCGGTGACCCACAGGGGAAGCGCGTCGAGAACCTGTTGAAACGACCGCACCAGATCCAGTTCGCCGGCCTGAATGCGCCCATAGACGGCGGATGCCTCCCGGGCCAGCGCGGCGCCGACCAACACCAATGGCAGAATGACCATCGTCACAATGATCATTACCGTTGCGGTCGCAGCCAAGCCTCGCCTCTGCTGCAGGGCGTCCGACAGTCTCCGGTAAAGCGGTGCAAATACGATCGCCGCGACGACGCCCCAGAGAATCGCACCGTAGAATGGCCAGAGGATCCAGCCGAAGGCCACGGAGACAGCGGCGACCAAGGCAAGGAAAACTCTGTCTTCGAAGGTGCTCATATCGGCTTCCCGCTGTACCAAGTGTATGACACTAAGGCCGCTTTTGCGGCGATCTCAAGAGGAGGGACGCTCGGCACGAGACTGGTAGCACTTAAGCGCTGGTTTGCGCCGGATCGCAACGGTGGCTGATTTCCGTGGAACGGGTCCCGGTTGGCGGCCGGGACAGGCAGATGCCCCATGAGACGACTGGACGCGCTGGATTGCGCTGGATCAACCCGCGCAGCACGCGCGATGCCACAAGCGGGGCACCGCTGCATTGGCGCTTCTGAGCGTGACATCGTCCAAGCTGCCAACGACCGCTGCAGAACCCAGGGCGACTATCTCGCTGAGGAGAACTTTGAATGTCTGCCCTTCCTGCGCCAGCACAAGAGGCCTCACCACGCCTTGTCCGGGCGCTGACACTGCCACACGCGGTTCTGTACGGGATGGGCGTCACCATCGGAGCCGGCATCTACGTTCTCGTCGGCATTGCTGCCGGACGCAGTGGCATGCACGCGCCTCTTGCCTTCGTTGGCGCAGCCCTCGTCATGGCCTTTAGCGCGGCATCATTTGCGGAATTGGGTACGCGCATGCCGGTGAGCGCCAGCGAGGCGGCTTATGTACAGGCTGCATTCAAGCGCGACTGGCTCAGTTTGGCCGTCGGGCTTCTCGTGGTCGCGACCGCATCGGTATCGGCCGCCACGATCAGCGTTGGCAGTTCAGGTTATATTGCGGTCTTTGTCTCTGCACCGGCGTCCTGGATCATTGGTGCGGTTGTCCTGGCGATGGGCGGCCTGGCATGCCTCGCTACTGTCCAATCGGTCACTTTCGCGGGTGCCATGACGCTTGTCGAAGTCGGCGGCCTGGTGCTGATCATTGTTGCCGGCCTCGGCCACGGCACCGACGTTGTCACCCGCCTTCCAGAGCTCTGGCCTTCGGTCGGTGATGCCGCAGCCTGGACCGGAATCGCCGGGACATCACTCATCGCGGTGTTTGCCTTCATCGGGTTCGAGCATGTCGTCAACGTTGCAGAAGAGCTGAAGGATCCCAGTCGGACCCTGCCGCGCGCGCTGTTCCTGACCCTGGGTCTGACCGCCCTCATCTACGCCATGGTCGTATGGATCGCCGTGACGGCAGTGCCTCCACAGGAACTCTCGCAGTCCTCAGCGCCCCTTGCTCTCGTCTTCGAACGTCTCACCGGCATGCCGCTCATCACCATGAGCGCAATTGCCGTGGTGGCGACACTCAACGGCATCATTGTCCATATGATCATGATTGGCCGGGTGATCTACGGTCTTGCCGACCAGGGCAACCTGCCGAGGGTCCTCGCAAGACTGAACCCGGTCACGCACACGCCTCTTCTGGCGACCGCGATTGGCGTCGCGGCTATTTTATCGCTCGCGCTGGCGGTTCCTCTTGCTGGCCTTGCGGATCTGACGGCGCGCTTCACGCTCGTGGTCTTCGCCACCATCAATCTCGCGCTCATCAAGATCAAAAGCGGCAACAACGTGCCGCCGCTGGGTACATTCATCTGCCCGCGCTGGGTGCCGTTCGCGGGCCTGATCTCCAGTCTTCTGCTTCTTGCGCTTGATCTCATCATTCGATGATGCCATCGAAGGGCCTGGTCCAGCGTGTCGCAGAGCTGTGCAGCCAGCCAGATCGGTTTTGCACGCAATTTCAGCGGGAGGGGAGCTCCTGGCTGGGGCGGGAGGGATCGAACCTCCGAATGGCGGAATCAAAATCCGCTGCCTTACCGCTTGGCTACGCCCCAACAGGCGACGAACGGAACGGGGCGGAAGAACCGGCACCCGCGGATTCCCTTCAGTCGCAGCCGGTCTATAGGGAGCGGCGCGGCATTTCAACCGCCCGGAGGGGCAAAATACCACCGGGCGGGGCCGACTCCCGCCACACTCTATTATAGTCCCGGCCCTGGCCCGTTCCCGCCCATTGAGACCTCCGCCGTTTCATGGGAATACGGCGCCAATATCCGTCCCCGGGAGTGAGTCATGACCTACCGCGCGCCGATCTCTGACATGCTGCTGTCGCTCAACCATGGTGCCGGCCTCAAGGCCGCCGTGGAGGCCGGCCATTACGGCGATTTCGACGCCGACATCGCGGCCGCCGTGCTGGAGGAAGCCGGCAAGTTCGCAACCGACGTCCTGGCCCCGCTCAACAAGGTCGGCGACCAGCACGGTATCAAGCTCGATGCCGGCAAGGTCACGACCGCGCCGGGCTGGCCCGATGCCTACAAGCGCTGGACCGAGGGCGGCTGGAACGCGGTGTCGGGCCCGGAGGATTTCGGCGGTCAGGGCCTGCCGATCGCGATCAACGCCGCCTGCACCGAGATCTGGAGCGCCGCCAACGTCGCCTTCGGTCTCTGCCCGCTGCTGACGGCCTCGGCGATCGAGGCGCTCGATGCACATGGCAGCGACGAACTGAAGAAGATCTATCTCGAAAAGCTCGTCTCCGGCGAATGGACCGGCACGATGCAGCTGACCGAGCCGCAGGCCGGCTCCGACGTCGGCGCGCTGCGCACCCGCGCCGACAAGCAGGCCGACGGCACCTATCGCCTCAAGGGGACGAAGATCTTCATCACCTATGGCGAGCACGACATGACCGACAACATCGTGCATTTCGTGCTGGCGCGCCTGCCCGACGCGCCCGCCGGCACCAAGGGGATATCACTGTTCCTGGTGCCGAAGTTCATGGTCAATGCCGACGGCTCGCTGGGGCAGCGCAACGACATCTTCGCCAGCGGCGTCGAGCACAAGCTCGGCATGCATGCCTCGCCGACCTGCACCATGACCATGGGCGATCATGGCGGCGCGATCGGCTTTCTGATCGGCGAAGAGAACCAGGGCATGCGCTGCATGTTCACGATGATGAACCAGGCCCGGCTCGGCGTCGGCCTCGAAGGCGTCGGCGTCGCCGATCGAGCCTATCAACAGGCGCTGTCCTATGCGCAGGAGCGCAAGCAGGGCCGCGCGATCGGCAAGAAGAGCGACGGCTCGGATGCGATCTTCGTGCATCCCGACGTCAAGCGCATGCTGATGCGGATGCGGGCGCAGACCGCGGCCGCGCGTACCATCTGTTATGCGACCGCGGTTGCGCTCGACGTCTCGACCCGCGCCAAGGATCCGAAGGTGAGGGCTGACGCCGCCGCGCGCGCGGCGCTGCTGACGCCGATGGCCAAGGGCTATTCCACCGATATCGGCAACGAGGTCGCCTATCTCGGCGTACAGGTGCATGGCGGCATGGGCTTCATCGAGGAAACGGGCGCCGCGCAGCACTACCGCGATGCGCGCATCACCGCGATCTACGAGGGCACCAACGGCATCCAGGCGATCGACCTCGTCACGCGCAAGCTGGCGGCCAATGGCGGCGCATCGGTGTGGGCGCTGCTCGACGAGCTCTCGGCCACCGTCAAACAGGTCGAGGCCTCCAACGATCCCGCCTTCGGCACCACGGGGACAAAGCTGCGCGAGGCGCTCGAGGCCCTGACGCGCACCAGCAAATGGCTGCTGGAGCGCGTTGCGTCCGCACCGAACGACGCGCTCGCCGGCGCGACGCCGTATCTGCAGCAGTTCGGCGCGACGCTCGGCGGCTGCATGCTGGCCTCCGAGGCGCTCGCGGCGAAGGCCGAGGGCAACGCGGACGCGGCGCGCTACGTCTCGCTCGCGCGATTCTTCGCCGAGAACATCACGGTGCAGGCCGGCGCGCTGGAGCGTACCGTGACGGAGAGCGCGGAGTCGGTCGCGGCGGCGGATGCGGTGTTGCTGGGGTGAGCCGCCGAATGTGTCCCGGACGCGCTGCAACGCGTAGCGTTGCTGCGCAGAGCCGTGACCCACTCCAAAGTGGCGGTCGCGGCGACATGGGCCCCGGCTCTGCAGCGCACCGCTGAAGTAGCGCTGCGCTGCGTCCGGGGCACGAGGACGCATAATCCATCCGGACTACAACGCGGCGAGCTTCGTCCTTGCTCCCGGCCGCCACAGCACGATCCCCGCAGCCACGAGATCGAGCGCCACGCACATCGCGAACGCCATCGTGTAGCTGCCGGTGAAACTCCGCACGAGGCCGACGATGCCGGGGCCGAAGGCGCTGACGATGCCGCTGATCGACGTGCCCAATCCCATCGCCGCGGCGAAGGCGGCGGAACCGATCTCGCGCTGGATGATCAAGGGCGGGAACGTGATCATGTTGCCGATCGAAAAGCCGTAGACGGCACAGCACACCAGCAGCACGCAGGACTCGTGCTTTGGAGAAGCACGAACAGCGCCGCCGCCTGGCTCGTCATCGACGCCGCGCAGGCCAGCCGCGGATCCAGCCTGTCGACGAACAGGCCGAGCGACAGGCGGCCGACCACCGCCATCGCCGCCATGATGGTGACGGCAAGGCCAGCGCTGGCACGCCCGATCAGCGGCTCCAGAAATGTCACCTGGTGGATGATGAATCCCATCTGCGCCAGCAGCGCGATCGCGATCGGCAACACCATGGTCCAGAACGCGGCGCTGGCGAGCAGCGTCTTGCGGGAATGAGCCGGTGCGGCCGCGGCCCCACCGGAGCGCCCGCCCGTTGTCCGCAAGCTCTCGGCCGGCCAACCGATGAAGCCAACCACCACCGGCAGCACCAGCACCACCATCACGATCGTAGCCACCAGCATGGCCGAGCGGAAGCCGATGCTGCCGGTCAGCGACAGCAGCAGCGGAACGAGGACGATGCCGCCGCAGGTCGCGCCGTTGAAGGCGAGGCTCAGCGCGAGCCCGCGGCGCCGTTCGAACCAGGAGTTCAGCACGGTCGCTATCACCACGGTCCCCATGCCGGTCCAGCCGACTGACATCAGCGCATAGGCCAAATAGAGCTGCCAGGGCGTCTGCATCAGCGCCAGCAGCACGTTCGAAGCGCCGAGCGCCGCCAGGCCGCACAGGATCAACGACCGCAGCCCGATGCGGGCCAGCAGATCGTCGGTGAAGATGACGAGGACGGCGGTGAGCAGAAACGAGAAGGTGCTGGCCGCGGAGACCAGCGTGCCCGGCCAGCCATGGGCGCGCTGAAGCTCGGCGAGATAGACCCCCTGCCCGTAGAGGCCGAAGCCGAACATGAAGAAGGCCATCAGAAAGCAGGCCAGCACGACCCGCCAGCCGCGGTAGTGCAGCGAGGATTCGTCAACGTCCGTTGCGGCAATCATCGATCGAGCAATCGGCCAAAGGAAACGGCATCGGGCAATCGTGCCCCACAACCACCGGTTTTTCAAATGAAACATTGTAGCCATTTGTTGCAATGCGTAATTGCATGTGGAAATGGTGCGGCCGGCGGGATCCAAAGCGGTGGTTCCCAGGCGTCATGCGCCGGGGCCGTCCCCGAAAAGGTCGCGTGGGCGGATTGGCACGTCTGCAAGATCATGTAGGCTGACGCTTGCGGGACTCGCCAAATGCTTGGCGTCGCGGCGACCGCAGGGGGCTACATGCCGAACGGCAACATCATCGTCACCGAGGAGCGGGGAACGCGCGTCATCACCCTGCGCCGCCCGGGCAAGAAGAACGCGATCACGCAGGACATGTATCGCGAGATGAGCCGCGCGATCGACACCGCGCAGAACAATCCCGATATCCGCTGCATGATCGTCACCGGCGGCTCCGGAGTGTTCACTGCCGGTGACGACATCGACGATTTTCTCAAGGCCGACGCCTCGCGCCCGGAGACCCTGTCGGACGGCGCGAAATTCCTCTATTCGCTGGCCCTCAACGTCAAGCCGATCATTGCCGCCGTGGACGGCGCGTCGATCGGCATCGGCACGGTGATGCTGTTCCACTGCGACTACGTGCTCGCCTCGAACGCCGCGACCTTCTCCGCGCCCTATATCCATCTCGGGCTCGTACCGGTCGGCGCCGCCAGCCTCCTGATGCCGAACACGATGGGGTATCAGCGCGCCTTTGCGATGCTGGTGATGGGGCGGACCTTCACCGCGGCGGAGGCGCATCATGCCGGCTTCGTCAACACCGTGGTCTCGCCGGGACATACCGAAGTCGAGGCGCGCAAGGTGGCGCGCGAGATCTGCCGGCTGCCCGCCGAGGCGGTCGCGACCTCGCGCAAATTGCTGCGCGCCCCGCCCGAAGAGCTCACCCGCCGCATCGACCAGGAAGCCCATCTGTTCGGCGAACGGCTGAAATCGGATGACGCGATTGCCGCGTTCAACGCGTTCGCGAGCCGGAAGAAGCGGTAGGGGTCGGCACCCGGCCGACCGCCGTCATTCCGGGCTTGCGACGTCGTCGCGCCCCGGAATGACGGCGAGAACTTTCGTGAAATCTTCGCCTGGAACGACTAATCTGGTTCCATGCGATACGCCTTTCAATCGATCCTTGCCGCACTCGCGCTGACCTCCGCCCTCCCCGCCTTGGCCCAGACCGCCGCGCCCGTGGAGCTGCGCATGCTCGCGATCAACGATTTCCACGGCAATCTGCGGCCGCCGCCCGGCGGCATCCGCATCAATGATCCCGAGGACAAGACCGGGAAGGTGATGGTGGCCGCCGGCGGCGCCGAATACATGGCGACGCTGGTGAAACAGCTGCGCGAGGGGCACAAGAACACGATCTTTGTCGCCGCCGGCGATTTGATCGGCGCGAGCCCGTTCCTGTCGGCAATGTTTCACGACGAGCCGTCGATCGAGTCGCTGTCGATGATGGGGCTTGCGATCACCTCCGTCGGCAATCACGAATTCGACGAAGGCAAGACCGAGCTGTTGAGGATGCAGAACGGCGGCTGCCATCCCGTCGACGGCTGCCAGGGACCGCGTCCGTTCACGGGCGCCAAATTCCATTATCTCGCCGCCTCCACCGTGGAGACCGCGACCGGCAAGAGCGTGCTGCCGCCCTATGAGATCAGGGAGTTCGAGGGCATCCCCGTCGCCTTCATCGGACTGACCTTGAAGGAGACCGCGGGCATCGTCTCGCCATCCGGCATCGCCGGGCTCGAATTCCGCGACGAAGCCGAGACGGTGAACGCACTCGTGCCGCAGTTGAAGGCGCGCGGCGTCGAGGCGATCGTGGTGCTGATCCACCAAGGCGGCGAGCCCTCGGGCGACTACAATGAATGCCCTGCTATCACGGGCCCGATCGTCGATATCGTCAAGAAATTCGACCGCGCCGTCGACGTCGTCGTCAGCGGCCATACCCACCGCGCCTATATCTGCAATATCGACGGGCGGCTCGTCACCAGCGGCGACAAATACGGCACGCTGGTGACCGCGATCGACCTCACGCTCGATCCGGCAACGCGCGACATCATCAAAGCCAGGGCCGAGAACGTCATCGTCGCCAATGCCTCGCTGGCCAAGGATCCCGAGCAGACTGCATTGATCGACGCCTATGACAAGCTCTCGGCACCCATCGCCAACCGCCCGGCGGGATCGGTAACGCAGACGCTGTCGCGCGTTCCGAACGAGGCCGGCGAGAGCGCGCTCGGCGACGTCATCGCCGACGCGCAACTCGCCGCGACCAGGGCGGCTCAGGATGGCAGCGCTGTCATCGCGCTCACCAATCCCGGCGGCATCCGCACCGACATCGTCCCGAAGGAGAACGGCGCGGTGTCGTTCGGCGAGTTGTTCGCGAGCCAGCCGTTCCGCAACCGCCTCGTCACCATGACGCTGACCGGCAGCCAGCTCAAGGACATGCTGGAGCAGCAATGGCTCGATCCGAAGCGCCCGCGAATCCTCCAGGTCTCGAACGGATTCAGCTATACTTGGGACGCAACAAAGCCGTTCGGTGAGCGCGTCATGATCGAAAAGATGACGCTGAAAGGCCGGCCCATCGAGCCTGGAAGCGGCTACCGCATCACCCTCAACGATTACCTCGCCGTCGGCGGCGACGGCTTCACCGTCGCCAAACAGGGGACGGCGGCGCAATATGGCAGCTACGATGCGGATGCCCTGTTCGCGTTCTTCAGGGCGCACGGGCCGATCGGGCCGTTGCCGCTGAGCCGCATCCTGCGCGTGAATTGATCCGGATCAAACGGACCGGAACGGGACCACCCTTTGCCATTCTCGGCCGAACGCCTAGATTGGGTTTTGCATTGCGTTTTGGCGCCGGATGCGCCAAGCGACGTCGAGAGCCCGTATCCCGTGAGGCCGACCTGATGAGCACGCTTCTCCTCTCCCACAAGGCCTGCCTCGACCACGACACGCCCCCGGGTCATCCTGAAAGGCCCGACCGCCTGCGCGCGGTGGAGGAAGCGCTGTCCCACGAGCGCTTCCAGTTCCTGGTGCGCGACCAGGCGCCGGAAGGCGATCTCGATCTCGTCACGCTCTGCCACAACGAGCATTACGTCACCGAGCTGCGCCACATGGCGCCGACCAGCGGCCTGATCTATATCGACGGCGACACCTCGATGTCGCCAGGCACGTGGGAAGCGGTGATGCGCGGCGTCGGCGGCGCGGTGGCCGCAACCGAAGCCGTGATGAATGGCGAGCACCGCAACGCCTTCGTCGCCGTGCGCCCGCCCGGACATCATGCCGAGATCGGCAAGCCGATGGGCTTCTGCTTCTTCGACAATGTCGCGATCGCCGCGCGCCACGCCCAGCGCAAATACGGGATCACGCGCGCGGCCATCGTCGATTTCGACGTGCATCACGGCAACGGCACGCAGGACATCTTCTGGTCGGACCCGACCGTGATGTATTGCTCGACGCACCAGATGCCTCTGTTTCCGGGCACCGGCGCGAAGGGCGAGCGCGGCGACCACGACACCATCGTCAACGCGCCGCTCGCCTCCGAAGACGGCGGCCCCGAATTCCGCTCCGCATTCGAGAATCTGATCCTGCCGCAACTGACGAAGTTCAGCCCGGAGCTGATCATCATCTCCGCCGGCTTCGACGCGCATTACCGCGATCCGCTGGCCTCGCTGAACCTGCGCGCGGAGGATTACACCTGGGTCACGCGCAAGCTGATGGACCTCGCCGACAAGACCGCAGGCAGCCGCATTGTTTCGGTGCTCGAGGGCGGCTATGACCTGCAAGGACTGAAAGAATCTGTTACGGCGCATGTCGGCGCCCTGATGGGCGCTTGACGCACCCGCCACATTAAGCCCGCAAAACTCGGCTTCTCTTCAGGTGAAGCGAATCGGGCAATCGGAAACGGATATGGCCGAAAATACCCAAGTCGACGTCTCCAGGCTCACCTTCGAGCGCGCGATCGAGGAGCTCGAAACGATCGTGAAGCGGCTCGAGGACGGCAAGGTGCCGCTCGAGGAATCCGTGACGATCTACGAGCGCGGCGAGGCGCTGAAGCGCCGCTGTGAGGAGCTGCTGCGCCAGGCGGAAGCGCGCGTCGACAAGATCACCACCGATGCCAGCGGCCAGGCCACCGGCACCGCGCCGCTCGACGTGCAGTAACGACCTCCACCGAGCCGCCCATTTCGAGCGGTGGCCGTCAGCTTTTTTTCATGATTGCACGGGTTCCGCCGGCGAAACCCCGTGGGGGCTTAGGTCTGACGCGGTCACGATTGGTGTCGCCAGGCATTCCCGCTCTCTGAATCCGTCCAAAAGAGCCTCGATCTCGCCCAAAACCTGCGAAGGAACCGGGCAAAGCCGGAACCTCCCGCAAGGCGCCCCAGTTAACCAACCTGGTCCGCGGGTTGCACGTGCATGCCGGTAGTCAGCCCAGTGGGTTGGCTTTGGCCCAAGCTTTGGTGTAAAGCTGCGCGGAGTGTGGCTTTTTGCAAGCCTTGCGTGGGCACCGATTACCGACGACAAGCGCTTCAAACTGCTGATGAAATTGGCTGGGACGGACGAAGCCGATCTAAGTGACAGGGATCACAGAGACTGAACCGGAGCGCACTTAAGCTCACCTAAGCTTGAAGACGGGGCTTTGCCCCATGCAGGTGGCTCCGACGGTTTTAGGACTCGCGCTGCGCCGATATTGTGCAAACCCATCGCGCACCGGAACGACCTTCCGGCGCTGACAAATTGGAAATCGCCGTGAACGCATACAGTAAGACGCCGCTTCTCGACACCATCCGGACGCCGGACGACCTGCGCAAGCTCAACGTCGAGCAGGTTCGCCAGGTCGCCGACGAGCTCCGGCAGGAGACGATCGATGCCGTCTCGGTGACCGGCGGTCACTTCGGCGCGGGTCTCGGCGTGGTCGAGCTCACCACCGCAATCCATTATGTCTTCGACACGCCACGCGACCGGCTGATCTGGGACGTCGGCCATCAGGCCTATCCGCACAAGATCCTCACCGGCCGGCGCGACCGCATCCGCACGCTGCGTACCGGCGGCGGCCTGTCCGGCTTCACCAAGCGCAGCGAGAGCGATTACGATCCGTTCGGCGCCGCGCATTCCTCGACCTCGATCTCCGCCGGCCTCGGCATGGCGGTCGCACGCGACCTCGCCGGCGGCAACAACAACGTCATCGCAGTGATCGGTGACGGCGCGATGTCGGCCGGCATGGCTTACGAGGCCATGAACAATGCGGGCGCGATGAATTCGCGCCTGATCGTCATCCTCAACGACAACGACATGTCGATCGCACCGCCGGTCGGTGCCATGAGCGCCTATCTGTCGCGCCTCTACTCCGGCAAGACCTATCGCACGCTGCGAGAGGCGGCCAAGCAGATCAACCAGCGGCTGCCCAAGGTCATCGCCAACCGCGCCAACCGCGTCGAGGAATATTCGCGCGGCTTCATGATGGACGGCGGCACGCTGTTCGAGGAGCTCGGCTTCTACTACGTCGGCCCGATCGACGGCCATAACCTCGACCATCTGCTGCCCGTGCTGAAGAACGTGCGCGACATGGAGACTGGCCCGATCCTGGTTCACGTCGTCACGCAGAAGGGCAAGGGCTACGGCCCGGCGGAAGCGTCCGCCGACAAGTACCACGCCGTGGTCAAGTTCGACGTCGCGACCGGCACCCAGGCCAAGTCCAAGCCGAACGCGCCGGCCTACCAGAACGTGTTCGGCCAGAGCCTCGTCAAGGAAGCCGAGAAGGACGACAAGATCGTCGCCATCACCGCGGCGATGCCGTCGGGCACCGGCGTCGACATCTTCAACAAGGCGTTCCCGGACCGCACTTTCGACGTCGGCATCGCCGAGCAGCACGCTGTGACGTTCGCCGCCGGTCTTGCGACCGAAGGCTACAAGCCGTTCTGCGCGATCTACTCGACCTTCCTGCAGCGTGGCTACGACCAGATCGTGCATGACGTCGCGATCCAGAACCTGCCCGTGCGCTTCGCCATCGACCGCGCCGGCCTCGTCGGCGCTGACGGCGCGACGCATGCCGGCTCGTTCGACAACGCCTATCTCGGCTGCCTGCCGAACATGGTGATCATGGCCGCGGCCGACGAGGCCGAGCTCGTGCACATGGTGGCGACCCAGGTCGCGATCAACGACCGTCCGAGCTCGCTGCGCTATCCGCGTGGTGAAGGCCGCGGCATCGAGATGCCCGACGTCGGCGTTCCCCTCGAGATCGGCAAGGGCCGCGTGATCCGCCAGGGCAACAAGATCGCCCTGCTCTCCTTCGGCACGCGTCTGGCCGAATGCGAGAAGGCGGCCGACGAGCTCGCCGCTCATGGGCTCTCCACCACGATCGCCGATGCGCGCTTCATGAAGCCGCTCGACACCGAACTGGTGCTCAAGCTGGCCCGCGACCACGACGTCCTGATCACGATCGAGGAAGGCTCGGTCGGAGGTTTCGGCTCGCATGTCGCACAGTACCTGACCGATCAGGGCGCGCTCGACACCGGCATGGTGCGCTTCCGCTCCATGGTGCTGCCCGACGTGTTCCAGGACCACGACACCCCGGCCGCGATGTACGGCCGCGCCGGCCTCGACGCCAAGGGCATCGTCGCCAAGGTGTTCGAGGCGCTTGGCAAGGACGTCAAGGCCGAGACGGTCAAGCTGGCTTGAGGTTTAGCTTCACCTCTCCCGCTTGCGGGAGAGGTCGGATCGCGAAGCGATCCGGGTGAGGGCTTTCTCCTCTTTCGGGGGTTCTCGATTGCGGAGACACCCTCTCCCCGACCCTCCCCCGCTGGCGGGGGAGGGAGCAGAGCACATGCCGTGGCTCGCACCTCGATCCAAATTTTCTCGGTTCTCTTCCCATGAAAATCTATCTGGCAGGCCCCGACGTGTTCCTGCCGGATGCGGTTGAGATCGGCCGGCGCAAGGTCGATATCTGCGCGGCTTACGGCCTCACCGGCCTCTATCCGCTCGACAACATCGTCGATCTCACCGCCCCCGATGCCTCGCGGCAGATCTTTTGCGGCAACGAGGCGATGATGGACCAGGCCGACGCCATCATCGCCAATCTCACCCCGTTCCGCGGCGCCGGGGCCGATCCCGGCACCGTCTACGAACTCGGCTACATGGCCGGCCGCCGCAAGTTCTGCCTCGCCTACTCCAACGACGGCGCCGTCTATGCCGACCGCGTCGGCCGTTTCCTGACCGTCACCTCCGAGGGCGGGCGGCTGGTCGATCCGCACGGGCTGACGGTCGAGGATTTCGGCCACTCCGACAATCTCATGATGATCCATGCGCTGGAGCTGCACGGCTACCCGCTGGTGACGCCCGCGGAAATGCCTGCCGACGTCTGGCACGATCTTGCTGCATTCGAGGCTTGCGTCCGGATGGCAGCCGCGCGATTGATCGCATCCTGAGCACTCGTTCTCTGTCGGAGACCCGATGTCCCCTGCCCGCAAGCGTGCGGATGTCTTGCTGGTCGAGCGCGGCTTGTTCGAGAGCCGTGCGCGGGCGCGCGCGGCGATCGAGGCCGGCCTCGTCACCGCAAACGACAAGCAGGTCGCAAAACCGTCGGAGACGATCGCGGAGGACGCGGTGATCCAGGCCGAGCCCGCGCACCCCTATGTCTCGCGCGGCGGCGTCAAGCTCGCCGGCGCGCTGGAGCGCTATCCGATCGAGATCGAGGACCATGTCTGTCTCGACGTCGGCGCCTCCACCGGCGGCTTCACCGAGGTACTGCTGGCGAACGGCGCGAGCCTGGTGTTCGCAGTCGATGTCGGCACCAGCCAGCTGCATCCCTCGCTACGCGGTCATCCCAGGATCGTGTCGATGGAGGAGACCGACATCCGCAGCTATGACGGCAAGCGGCTGCCGGCACGGCCCGATGTCGTCGTCATCGACGTCAGCTTCATCTCGCTGAAAACCGTGCTGCCGGTGGCGCTGTCGCTGGCGGCCGCGCCGATGAGCCTGCTGGCGCTGATCAAGCCGCAATTCGAGGCCGACCGGAAACACAACAAGAAGGGCATCATCCGCGACGCCGCCGTGCACCAGGAGATCTGCGACGACATCGCGGCCTTTGCCGTTTCGCTCGGTTGCTCCGACATCGAGGTGTTTCCCTCCCCGATCACGGGCGGCGACGGCAACATCGAGTTCTTCCTGGGCGCCCGCCGTGGTTGAGCGCCTGACCATCGATCACGTCGGCCACCGCGGCGATGGCGTCTGCCTCGCCGCGGGCGAAGCGGTCTACGTGCCCTATACGCTCGGCGGCGAGACCGTCGAGGTCGATCATGTCCTCGGCAACCACCCCGACCGCCGCAAGCTGCTGGCGGTCGATATCGCGAGCCCTGAGCGCATCGCGCCGTTCTGTCCGCATTTCGGCGTCTGCGGCGGCTGCGCGATCCAGCACTGGGCGGCCGAGCCATACCGCGCCTGGAAGCGCGGCATCGTGGTCGAGACGCTGGCGCAGGCCGGCATCGCTTGCGAGGTGGCGCCGCTGGTCGATGCCCATGGCGCGGGGCGCAGGCGCGTCACGCTGCACGGGCGGTTCGGCACGCATAGCGTCCTCAAGGTCGGCTTCTCCGCGACGAGCTCGCACGACGTCATTCCGATCGACCGCTGCCCCATTCTCGACCCGGCGCTCAACGGCGCGCTCGAGGCCGCCTGGGCAATTGCCGAACCGCTGACGTCCAGAATGCCGGTGACGAAGCCGCTGGACATCCAGGTCACCGCCACCGCCAACGGCCTCGATGTCGACGTGCGCGGCTCCGGCCCGCTGCCGACCCCGCTGGTCACGGCGCTGTCGCGCGTCGCCGAACAACATCGGCTGGCGCGGCTGACCCGGCACGGCGAGCTGGTGCTGCAACGCCTGCCGCCAACGGTGAAGATGGGCCGCGCCGAGGTGACGCTGCCGCCGGGCTCGTTCCTGCAGGCGACCATCGCCGGCGAAGAAACGCTGGCCGCGCTCGTCGCAGAGCGCGTGGGCAAGGCCAAGGAGGTTCTCGACCTCTTCTGCGGCGTCGGGCCGTTTGCGCTAAGGCTCGCCGAGAAGGCCCGCGTCACCGCTTATGACAATGACGCCGGCGCGATCGACGCGCTCGCGAAAGCCGCACGCACGCCCGGGCTGAAGCCGGTCAAGGCCGAGCCGCGCGACCTGTTCCGCCGCCCGCTGGTGCCGCCGGAGCTGCGCGACTTCGACGCCGTGGTGTTCGACCCGCCGCGCCAGGGCGCACAGGCGCAGGCGCTGAAGCTCGCCGCGAGCAAGGTGCCCGTGGTGATCGCGGTGTCCTGCAACGTCGCGACGTTTTCCCGCGACGCGCGGCTGCTGATCGATGGCGGCTACAGGATCGACACGGTCGTGCCGGTCGACCAGTTCCGCCACACGCCGCATGTGGAGCTGGTGGCGAAGTTCACGCGGTAAGGCCGTCAACGTCCGTGTCACCAACCTTGATTCCGGTCAATCGCCTCGATGCCCGTCGGCGCTACAAGCGTCATGTGCAATGTGGAGTGGACGTCTGTGGTTGACCGACGGCAGTTCATCACGACGGCGCTCGGATTGTGCGCGACCGCTTTCAGCGGTCTGCCTGCCCCTGCGGCCACGATGACCTATGATGAGGCGGTGAGCACGTCACGGGCCCCGCTACAGGCCGCGCCGAGGGATCGCGAGCTGGTGCGCTTTGCGACGCTGGCGGCCAACAGCCACAACACCCAGCCGTGGATTTTCACCGCCCGCGGCAACGAAATCGCGATTGCCCCCGACTTCGCGCGGCGCTGTCCGACCGTCGATCCTGACGATCATCACCTCTTCGTCAGCCTCGGCTGCGCCGCGGAAAACCTCATTCTCGCTGCGTCGATATTGGGCTGGCGTGCCCATCCCACAATCGACGGCGACCGGATCGTGATCGCACTCGAGGAGGCGCCGCCGGCAACCTCCGCGCTGGCCGACGCGATCCCCGTCAGGCAAAGCACCCGCGCGGTTTTCGACGGCAGGACAGTTGCGCCCGACATCTTGCGCCAGCTCGAGAACGCCTGCCGCGAACCTGACGTCACGGCGATCCTGATGACCGAACGTACCGCAATCTCCAACGTCACCAACTATGTGATCGAGGGAAATTCAGCACAAATGCGCGACAAGGCCTTCATGCGCGAGCTCGTAAGCTGGCTTCGTTTCAACGAGACCGATGCACTCGCGACCATGGACGGGCTGTTCTCGGGTGCCTCGGGGAATCCGACCCTGCCCGCGTGGCTCGCGCGCCCGCTCCTGACGTTCGTTCTCACCGAAAGCGGGGAAAACAAGAAATATCGCGAGGAGCTCGACAGCTCTGCAGGGGTTGTCGTGCTCGCGGCCGATCGCAGCGACACATCGCACTGGATCTCGGTCGGCCGGGCCTGCCAGCGTTTTGGCTTGCAGGCGACTGCGCTCGGCCTCAAATATTCCTTCGTCAACCAACCGGTCGAGGTGGCGGCACTGCGGCCGCAATTCGCGACCTCGCTCGGACTGGGCGACCGACGCCCCGATATCGTGATGCGCTTCGGCACCGGCCCGACACTGCCGAAATCGCTGCGGCGTCCCCCGGAACTGGTGATGCCGCGCTAGCGACGCAAGCCGCTCAACGCCGGCGACTCGCCGGGCAGCATGTTCGATCTGATATCGCTGTCCATGCGGCCCGCGTCCTGCTGCATGAAACCGGCGCCAAAAGACAGGCTGAGATTAGACGTCGGCTTGAATTCGACACCCGCAAACGCACCGTAGCCGGGCGAAACGCCGGAGGTGAGTGGCGCAAGCGAGCTGCCGATGCCGCCGTTGTATTTCAGCGTGTCGAAGCCGGCAAAGAATGTGACGGGCATGCCGCCCGCCGTCTTGGTGTTGTAGCCGAACTGCGTGCTGTCATAAGAGAGCGCGCTGAAATTGCCGCCCGAGGCAGGCTGGCCGAGACCGCTCAGACCAAGATTGCCGCGCTCGCTTCCGACAAAGAAGCCGGGACGAAAACCGTAGCCTTCGTTGCCAGCATTGAAGCCCGGAAAGTTGCCGTAGCTGTCGGAACTCTGACCGGCACCGCCGCCAAAGCCGAAACCTCCACCCGGGATCCAATACCTCAGGGGCGCAACTTGCGCATGAACCGGCGCTCCGCTGAGCAAGAGCACGGTGAACAGAAACGCAAGGGCGCGTGACGAAGCGAGGTTCAACATTCCGATGACCGTGAAACAGCTGGCTGATTATACCCTCGGGACCACACCAAGGCCAGAGGAGCGATGCCGGGGACCGCTTGGTCAGCCTCGCTGAAGTTCAGGCCGTCCTGTCCACCGACGACGACGAATCCGCCGGCGGATATTTCGTCACGGGCACCGAGAAGGACTTGGTCCCGACCTGGTAGATGATCGTACCGTTCTGTCCGTCCTTGGTCGAAATTTGCGACTGCCCGAACATGATGACGTTGTTGTAGACGATGCCGGTGCCCTGACGGGTGATGCCGTCGGTGGTGACGCTGACCTGCGCTTCCTTGCCGTTGACGGCGAGGACCTTGAAGCTCGCACTCTTGCCGTTGTCGCTGGAATACCCGCCCCAGCTTCCCATCAAGCGGTTGTCGGAAGCCGGCGGCGCCTGCTTCTCGAGATTGGCGGTTTGCTTGCCAGCGCCCGCGGAAGACAGGAGCACCAGGCTCTTGCCGTCCTTGGTGCCGACTGTGATCGTGCCGAAGGTGATAAGCGCGCCGCTGACCTGGCCAAAACCGCGCTCGGTGTGCCCGTTATGGGTGTACTCGACCTGCGCCCGGGCGCCGCGGATATTGACCACCTTGAAGCCGACGGCCTGGTTGTTGCCCGCCCAATTCCCCTTCCATTCACCGAGCAATCTGCTCTGGTGATATACCCGCTCATTGGCGGGCGAAATCTGGCTGGTGCTCTGCGTGACGATGGCCATCGGATTGCTCAGCGGACGAGTCTGACAATCCCGTTTCGGTCGCTCGCCGGTCAGCAATGACAAGACACCGACTGGAAACAATCAGACACAGTCCAATTAGGCCCGGCACTCGTTAACGAGCGGTTAACTTCAACGTCCGGCCAGACGAGGCAAAACGCCCCATTTGCAGCAGCGCCGTCAGCGTCCCCAGCGATCCGACCAGATCTTCTCGCCGATCATGCAGTTGACGCGCGGTTCCTTGTCGGCGACGCGCACCACGGGACGCTCGGGCGTGCGGCCTGCAACCTCCATCAGCAGCTTGGTGCGGATCGCTTCCTTGAACTTGTCGCGGTCCTTGATCGAGATGACGAAGGAGCCTGGGCCGCCGATGACGCAGTCCTCGTAGTAGTAGTCGAGATTGTCGATATCCATGGTCGAATAGGACGGCTCCTTGACCATGATCGGCAGGCCGTTGATGACGATGCCCTTCTCGAGTGCCGCGTCGCGCGCCGCCGTGACCGGCCCGCCATTGTTGTTGGGACCGTCACCGGAAATGTCGATGACGCGGCGCAGGCCGCGATAGGGATCCTCGTCGAACAGCGGCATCGCGAAATTGATCGCGCCGGAGATCGAGGTCCGCGAGGCGCGACGGATCGGCGTCTTCATGATCTCGGCGGCGACCGCATCCGCGGTCTCGGGTCCGTCCACCAGCCGCCAAGGGATGATGATCTTCTGGTCGCTCGAGGCGGCCCATTCGAAGTAGGTCACCGCGATCCGGCCGTTCGGGCCGAGCTTCAACGCCTGGAGGAATTCCTTCGACTGGATCGCCTGCGCGTAGCCCTCGCGCTGGATCGCGAGCTCGTCCATGTCCATGGAGTATGAGACGTCGACCGCGAGGATCAGTTCGACATCGACCGTCTGCGCGTCCCTGTCGGCCGCCAGCCGCTGCGGTCGATGCTTGAGCGGGTCGGCTTTGGATGGTTCAAATTTGGGCCCTGGTGCCGCGATGCCCGCGACGTCCCCTCCGGCGAGAACGCCGGCCACCAGCACAACCCCGATCGAGAACAGCATGCGCATCGCAGTCTCCCGTCGTATGACGCGATGGTGACATGCAATCGCCTTGCCGCAAAGTGCGAAGATCGATCGCGCTTCACATTCAGGTCAGCAATTGAGGCGTCTTGCGCAAAGCGGCCGTCGTCTCGCCGCTTTCGCGCCACCGGGCCTCGCGCGATCATCTGCGGCATCCTTCGCAAGTGTCTCCCGCATCGAGATGCAAAACGACGACTCATGGGACGGAGCTTTCCCGCCCATTTGTCCGGCGCAATTTCCATGCTAGGCTGGACGCACAGATGGGGATGGAGTCCCCCGATAACCGCCCGACGGCCCGTGACCGTACTGGGCTGATGACTCCTGCTCGAGGCGAGGCAATCTTTGAGCCTCTGCCTTTGGCGGGAGCATGGACAAGCCCGCCGATGGCGGGTTTTTTGTTGCCTGACAGCGAAGGCCGGGGACAAGGGCGAGGACGTGACGACGACACCGAATACTGCGCGCGCCGCACTGCCCAGAGGGATCTGGGTGCTCGGCTTCGTCTCGATGCTGATGGACATCTCCTCCGAGATGATCCACGCGCTGCTGCCGGTCTATCTCGTCACCGTGCTCGGGGCCTCCACGCTCACCGTCGGCTTCATCGAAGGTTTCGCCGAGGCGACGGCCTCGATCACGAAGATCTTCTCCGGCGCGCTGTCGGACTGGCTCGGCCGCCGCAAGCTGCTCGCCGCGCTCGGCTACGGCCTTGCCGCCTTTACAAAGCCGCTGTTCCCGCTCGCCCCCAGTGTCGGATGGCTGGTGGCGGCACGCTTTGTCGACCGCGTCGGCAAGGGCATTCGCGGTGCGCCGCGCGATGCGCTGATCGCCGATATCGCGCCTGCCGGCGTGCGCGGCGCGAGCTTTGGCCTGCGGCAATCGCTCGACACCATCGGCGCCTTCGTCGGGCCGCTCGCGGCGATCGGCCTGATGTGGTGGACCGCGGACAATTTTGCCGCGGTGTTCTGGGTGGCGGTGCTGCCGGCATTTCTGTCCTTCGGATTGATCGCGTTCGCGGTGAGCGAGCCGGAACCGGACCCGAGCCGGGAGCCTGCGAAGAATCCGCTCAATCTCGCCGCGATGCGGCAGCTTGGAACGGTCTACTGGCGCGTCGTGGCGATCGGAATCGTCTTCACGCTGGCGCGCTTCAGCGAGGCCTTCCTGATCCTGCGCGCCCAGAACATCGGGCTCAACGCGATGTGGGTGCCGGCGGTGCTGGTGCTGATGAACATCACCTACGCGCTGTCCGCCTACCCGGCCGGCGTGCTGTCGGACCGCATCAACCGCACCGGCCTGCTCGCGGTCGGCCTCGTTTGTCTCGCCGGCGCCGATCTCGCGCTCGCGTTGCTGCCTACCCTGCCGGGCCTCGCGCTCGGCGTGGTGCTGTGGGGGCTGCACATGGGATTGACGCAAGGCCTGCTCTCGGCCCTCGTCGCCGACGCAGCGCCGCCGAGCCTGCGCGGCACGGCATTCGGCTATTTCAACCTGTTCACCGGCCTCGCTTTGCTGGCCGCAAGCGTAATCGCCGGAGCGCTTTGGGATGCCTATGGCCCTGCCGTGACCTTCTTCGCCGGGCTCGGCTTCGCGCTGGTCTCGCTGGTGGGGCTGCTCGCCGTCGGCAACGGGCTGACAGCGGAGAAGAAATGATCGTACACGACGCAAATTGGGGAACGAGACCTTGAACATTCAATATATTCTGGCCGTCGCAGCGGGCGGAGCGCTCGGTGCGGTCGTACGCTACCTCGTCGCGATCGGCTCGGGCCGCCTGTTCGGCACCGATTTTCCCTGGGGCACCCTGATCATCAACGTGACGGGATCGTTCCTGATCGGCCTTTTCGCGGCGCTGTTCGCGACCAGATGGAACCTGCCGCAGACGGCCCGAATTTTCCTGACGGTCGGGATCTGCGGCGGCTACACGACATTCTCGACGTTCTCGCTGGATGCCTGGTACCTGATCGAGCGCGGCCAAACATGGGCCTCCGCGGCCTACATGATTGGATCAGTCGTGCTGTCCGTGGGCGCGCTCATTGCCGCGATGCAATTGGTGCGCGCGCTTCCGTGAAGGCACCTGCACAACCGGCGCATTCCTGCCATTCCCTTGGGCATGATGACGAGGGGCTGACCATCTTGGAGAGGCCCCGGGTCCTGCAATATAATAGGCGGGTTCGAAGCCCGTCAGGGCCGGGGCGTTTCAGGACACGATGAACGACACCGTCACCACACCCAAGACGCGGACCAAAACCAAGGTCGAGCGGCCGAAGCTGCACAAGGTCATCCTGATCAACGACGACTACACGCCGCGCGAGTTCGTCACGATGATCCTGAAGGCCGAGTTCCGCATGACCGAGGATCAGGCCTACAAGGTGATGATCACCGCGCACAAGCTGGGCGCCTGTGTGGTCGCCGTGTTCACCAAGGACGTAGCCGAGACCAAGGCCACCCGCGCCACCGACGCCGCCCGCACCAAGGGCTATCCGCTACTGTTCACGACGGAGCCGGAGGAATAGGGCTTCATCAGGCCATCAACGCCGGCGTCTCTTCCGCCAGCCCGTACACGAGCTGCGCCTTGGAAAACCCTGCGATCGGAAATTCGCCGAGCTCGCGCCAGTCGTGGCGGCAGGCCTTCGCAAAGACTTCCGAGACCACGACGGTGCGGCCGAGCCTTCCTGCGATCTTCTCCAGCCGTGCCGCCAGATTGACGGCAGGGCCGATGCAGGTGAAGTCGAGCCGGTTGCCGCCGCCGATATTGCCGTAGAGGATGTTGCCGACGTGCAGCGCGACGCCGAAGCGAAAGCGCTCGATGACGTCACCGACCGGAAAAGCGAGCGCCTCGACGCTGGCGCGGGACTCGCGCGCCGCTTCCAGCACGCGTTCGCAGACATGCGCGGCATCGCCGACATATTCGTCGATCGGGAACACCGCGAGCAGACCGTCGCCCATGAATTTCAGCACCTCACCGCCATGCCCCCGGATCGCGGTGACCTGGCAGTCGAAATACTGGTTGAGGATTTCGACCACGGTCTCGGCCGGCAGCCGGTCCGACAGCGCGGTGAAGCCGCGCAAATCCGACAGCCAGATCGCGGCCTGCATGGTGTCGTTGTGGCCGCGGCGGATCTGGCCGCCGAGGATGCGCGCGCCGGCGCGGTTGCCGACATAGGTGTCGAGCAGCATCTCGGCGGTGCGGCGAAGCGAGATGATCTCGATGATGCGCGCCAGAGGTTCGATGATGACGCGCAGCGCCGCGACCTGGTCCGAGTTGAAGCCTCCCGGCTGAGTGGTGCTCACGCTCATCGCATGAACCGTGCCATCGAGAAAACGAAGTGGCAGCGCCAGATAGTCGGTCGCACCTTCGTCCCTGAGATCGACCAGAACGGGAAAGCGTTCGGCCTCCGGACCATACGGATTGCCCCTCACTTCAACGGCATCGCTGAACACGATGCTCAGGGGGCTTGCCTGGAATTCCGGCGTGTTCTGAATCTCGAAATCGACGGTGCCCATCTGTATCCCGGACACGCCCCGGCTCCAGATGAAATTGCGGCCGAAGATCTCAGGGTGCAACGTCCGGACGAAAACGCCGACTCGCCAGAGCGGCAGGCCGGCCTCGACCATGCGCTCGCAGCACTCGATCATCCAGCCGTCGGGGCTGTCGACAGGATGCTGGGTCGAGATGAGCCAGTCGACGACATTCTGATACGAAACGGCAGTCATGTGCGCATCGTGCCGGATCGAAGGCAGTTCCGCCAGCGTGGAGATGAGGCGGTCAGCCGACCTGTCCGCGATCCCGCAAAAAGTGATCGGCCAGCACGCAGGCCATCATGGCTTCGCCGACGGGGACGGCGCGGATGCCGACGCAGGGGTCGTGGCGGCCCTTGGTGAAGATCTCGGTGTCGGCGCCCTGGCGATCGACGGTCCGCCGCGGCTGCAGGATCGACGAGGTCGGCTTCACCGCGAAGCGCACCACCACCGGCTGCCCGGTCGAGATGCCGCCCAGAATGCCGCCCGCATGGTTGGACAAGAAGCGCGTGCCGTCATTGCCGGTGCGCATCTCGTCGGCATTCTCTTCGCCGGTCAATTCCGCCGCGCCAAAGCCGGCGCCGATCTCGACGCCCTTGACCGCGTTGATGGTCATCATCGCGCCCGCCAGATCGGAATCGAGTTTTGCGTAGATCGGGGCGCCGAGGCCGGCCGGCACGCCCTCGGCGACGATCTCCAGTACCGCGCCGATCGATGAGCCGCTCTTGCGGATGCCGTCGAGATAGGTCTCGAAGAACGCGGCCTTGTCCTTGTCCGGACAGAAGAACGGATTTTTCGCGATCTCGTCCCAGTCCCACTTGTCGCGGTCGATCTTGTGCGGCCCCATCTGCACCAGCGCGCCGCGCACCTTCACATCGGGCAGCACCTTGCGCGCGATAGCGCCGGCGGCGACGCGTGTCGCGGTCTCGCGCGCGGAGGAGCGGCCGCCGCCGCGATAGTCGCGCAGGCCATACTTGGCCTCATAGGTGAAGTCGGCATGGCCCGGACGAAACTTGTCCTTGATCTCCGAATAGTCCTTCGAGCGCTGGTCGGTGTTCTCGATCAGGAGCCCGATCGGCGTGCCCGTCGTCACCTGCACGCCGGTCTCCGGATGCGCCATCACGCCGGAGAGGATTTTAACCTGGTCCGCCTCCTGGCGCTGGGTGGTGAAGCGCGACTGGCCGGGACGGCGGCGATCGAGGTCCTGCTGGATGTCCGCCTCGGTGAGCGGGATCATCGGTGGACAGCCATCGACCACGCAGCCGATCGCCACCCCATGGCTCTCGCCGAAGGTGGTGACGCGGAACATGTGGCCGAAGGTGTTGAAGGACATCGCTGCTCGCTGGCTCGTAAGTCAGTGCTGACTTAGCTCGCCCCGAAATATGCGTCAAATATGCCCCCAGTCGTCAGGGCCGGGCTTGTCCCGGCCATCCACATTCTGGGCCGCCACGAGCGAGTAAGTGCGTGGATGGCCGGGACAAGCCCGGGCATGACGGCGGAGGATGGGGCAACGCGCCCGGCTTAACTGAACTTCTCGAGCCGCCCCTCACGAAACACGTAGACGGCGCCCTGCTCGATATAGAGCTCGGCGGCGCTCGCCGGCGTCTCCAGGCCGAGCGAGACCATCAGGGCCCGGCAGGTGCCGCCATGGGCGACGGCGACGGTGTCGGTTTGGAGCTGATCGTACCAGGCGCGCACGCGGACCTGCACGTCGGCATAGGTCTCCGCGCCGGCGGGACCCACCGTCCATTTGTCGGCGAGGCGCCTGGCGTAGATTTCGGGATCTTTGGCCTCGCTCTCGGCCAGCGTCAGCCCCTCCCAGACGCCGTAGCCGATCTCGCGCAGGCGATCGTCGAGCGCATAGTCCGCGACCGGCAGTTCGAGCTTGCCGCGCGCGAGCTCCATGGTCATGCGTGCCCGTCCGAGCGGGCTCGACACGTAGGGCAGCGCCGCCTTGTCGCGGCCGTCGCGCTTGAAGAGATCGACGAGAATGCCGCCGGCCTGGATGGCCTGATCGCGGCCGCGCGCGTTCAGCGGAATGTCCCTGGTGCCCTGAAGCCTGCCGAGCGCGTTCCAATCGGTCTCGCCGTGGCGAAGATAATAGATCGTGGGCACGGATATTCCAAACTCAGAGACTAGTCCTTGCTGCCGAACGAAATGTCCGGCGCGTCCGGACGCTTCATGCCCAGCACGTGATAGCCGGAATCGACGTGATGCACCTCGCCGGTGACACCGCGCGAGAGATCAGAGAGGAGATACAGCGCGCTGCCGCCGACGTCCTCGGTCGACACGTTGCGCCGCAGCGGCGCGTTGTACTCGTTCCACTTCAGGATATAGCGGAAGTCGCCGATACCGGATGCGGCCAGCGTCTTGATCGGCCCCGCCGAGATCGCGTTGACGCGGATGTTCTTCTCGCCGAGATCGGCGGCGAGATAGCGCACGCTGGCCTCCAGCGCCGCCTTGGCCACGCCCATCACGTTGTAATGCGGCATCCACTTCTCGGCGCCGTAATAGGACAGCGTGATCAGCGAGCCGCCGTCGGTCATCAGCTTCTCGGCGCGCTGCGCCACCGCCGTGAACGAGTAGCAGGAGATCAGCATCGACTTGGAAAAATTCTCCGGCGTGGTGTCGACGTAGCGGCCGTCGAGCTGCTCGCCATAGGCGATCGCGTGCACCAGGAAGTCGATCTTACCCCACTTCTCCTGCAGCACCGCGAAGGCGGCGTCGATGGTCGCGGCATCGGTGACGTCGCAATGGCCGAGCACGAGCGCGCCGATCTCGGCGGCGAGCGGCTCGACGCGCTTCTTCAGCGCATCGCCCTGATAGGTGAAGGCGAGTTCGGCACCGGCCGCGTGGCATGCCTTGGCGATGCCCCAGGCGATCGAACGGTTGTTGGCGAGGCCGAGGATCACCCCGCGCTTGCCTTGCATCAGTCCCTGCATCAGTCCTGAATCCTGCGCCATTTCCGAACGTCCCGTCGAGCTTTCGTTGAGGTCTGGAGGTACACCAGCCCTCCCCTGCGGTACAGTCCTAATACGCGGCGTTAACGCTGTTTCGAGCGCCGGAATAGCCGTTCCGTTCGGGTGTTATGATGATTGTGGCGCTTGCGCCGAACGGCAGGACATCAAACACGCCATGAGTGCGTTTCGCCAGAGTGTGGAAGCCATGATCCCGGCGTTGCGCCGTTACGCCCGCGCGCTGACGCGCGATGCGGACGCGGCCGACGATCTGGTGCAGGATACGCTGGTGCGGGCGCTGCGTTCGGAGCGCCTGTTCCTCGGAGGCGACGTCAGGAGCTGGCTCTACACGATCCTGACCAATCTCAACAAGAACCGGCGGCGCTCGCTGGCAAGGCGCCCGCAATTCACGCAGCTGACGGAGAACAACCCGGATGCCAGCGGGACCGAGGCCGAGGGGCGCGACATCGAGAGGGCGCTGGCAACGCTGGTCGAGGAGCAGCGCTCGGTGCTGCTGCTGGTAATGCTGGAGGGCATGAGCTACCGCGAGGTCGCCGACATCCAGGGCGTGCCGATCGGCACCGTGATGTCCCGCCTGGCCCGCGCCCGTGCCCACGTCAAGGCCTCGCTGGAGGGCGAGCGCCCCGCGCTCAGGCGGGTGAAATGATGGCAGGATTGATGCGTCGCGCGACCCGCGTTCCCTGCACGGAAAGAGAAGCAGTGCAGTTGAACCGCGTCAGATTTTTGGGGCCGCAGAGCCAGAGACGATCGATATGAACGACCACAGGATTTCAGTGACCGAAGACGAGCTGCACGCCCATGTCGACGGCGAGCTGCCGGCTGAGCGCCGCGCCGACGTAGAGGCCTGGCTTGACGCGCACCCCGACGATGCCGAGCGCGTGCAGTCCTGGCGCGCCATGGCCGAGATGCTGCACGCCCGCTACGATTCCGTCGCGCAGGAGCCGGTGCCGGCCCGGCTGGAGCTCGAACGGCTGGAACGCCGTCCCCGGCAATGGCTCTATGGCGCCGCCGCGGCTGTGCTGGTTGCCTTCGTCGCCGGCGGCACCGCCGGCTGGGTGGCGCATGGCGCCGCCAATGCGCCCTCGACCTTCCAGAGCCTTACGGCGGACGCGCTCGATGCCCACCGCCTCTATGTCGTCGAGGTTCGCCACCCCGTCGAGGTCGGCGGCAACGAGCGGGACCACCTCCAAGCCTGGCTGACCCGGCGCTGCGGCTGGACCGTGTTCGCGCCGAACCTGGAAGCGAGCGGACTGAAGCTGGTCGGCGGCCGGCTCCTGCCGGGGCCGAACGGTCCGGCCTCGTTCCTGATGTATGAGGGCGCCTCGGGCGAGCGCTACACGATCTACACCTCCAAAACCGAGAACGGCGCGACGCAGATGCGCTACGCCAAAACGGACAAGGACGGGGCGCTGTTCTGGGCCGAGCGCGGCGTCGGCTATGTCGTCAGCGGAGGCGGTACCGACCGCGATCGGCTGACGAAGGTGGCGCAGGCCGTGTACGACCAGGCCGAGAAAAGCGGCGGCTAGACAACCGCGCAAGCGCGGTGCCTCGATTCTGTCATTGAAAATCTGGAATCAAAACATCGGTGCGTCTCATTATCGCACCGACTGTTCACGCGATTATGAGCGGCGTTCGATCCGCCGATCGACGCGGGCGGCCTCGATTGGGGTTTTTGGTACCGCGCTGGTCCCCCTCTCGAGGCCGCACCTTATTATCGGCTGCCCCGCCGGACAGCCGACACGTCGAGCACATGAAGCGCTACCACGCTTCAGCGATATGATGAGCATCATCTCCTCGACGATGCCCTGGGCCTTTGGAGAAACCCCTTCAGTTCGATCGCACCTCAGCCCAGCCCGCTACGTGGATTGTAAGGGTGCTGGTCCCGCCACTTCTCCATCAATGCCTCAAGCTCGGCGTCGTTCCCGTCCGGTAGCATGATCCTGATGGTGACGAAGAGATCCCCGGTTCCGCCGGCTTTCGGCAGGCCCTTGCCCTTGAGGCGAAAGGTCCGGCCGCTGGAGGTGTTTTTCGGGACCGAAAGCTCGACGGCATTGCCGAGGGTGGGCACGCGGACCTTGCCGCCGAGCACCGCCTCATAGAGCGTGACCGGCAGGTCGATTCTGAGGTCGGCGCCTTCGATCTTGAAGAACGCGTGCGGCGCGACGTTGATGGTGATCAGGAGATCGCCCGGCGGATGGCCCTGGGCGCTCTCGCCCTGCCCGCGCAGGCGGATCTGCTGGCCCTCGGTGACGCCGGCCGGAATCTTGACGTTCAATTCCTTGCCGTTCGGCAGCCGGACCCGCTTTTCGCCACCCTTGACCGACTCTTCCAGCGAGACCGACATGGCGACGTTGACGTCGAGATCAAGCCCGATCCCGCCGGTGTCGAATTCGAACTGGGCACCGCCGCCGGCCCCGGGCCGCGCGCCGCGCACCCCGCCACCGAACATGCTGTTGAGGATATCCTCGAACGCGCCCGCGCCCTGACCGGGGCCTCCACCGCCGCCGCGGAACGAATACTCGAATCCACCGGGACCCGCGCGTCCGCGCGGCCCACCGCCGCCGCCGCCCGGAAAACCCTGGAAGCGCGGCTTGCCCTCGGCGTCGATCTCGCCGCGGTCAAACTGCTTACGCTTGTCCTCGTCGCCGAGGATCTCGTTCGCCGAGTTGATCTCGGAGAAGCGCTCGGCGGCCTTCGGGTCGTCCTTGTTGCTGTCGGGATGATGCTTCTTGGCAAGCTTGCGATAGGCGCTCTTGATCGCGGCAGCGCTAGCGCCCCGCTGCACCCCCAAGACCTCATAGGGGTCGCGCATCCGTCACGTCTCCTCTTGGAATATCGATATGTTCAAAGGGCTCCCCGCCCACCTGAGCCTCATGTGGGGGCGAGTGGCATTTTTGCAACTAGTCGGGCGAGCCGATCCGTTACGATTCGAGCCCGATCTTATCGGAAAACCGGTTCCCACTGGTCCGGATCATGCTCAGCTCCGCCATGGCTTTAGCGTATGAATCTCCCAACGGCCACGGCTGCTTTGGCAGCCGGCGCCCTGGAGCCAGCTCTCGGTGCTGCCGTTGACGTAGCTGGCCAGAAAATCGCGGCACTTGCGCCCATCTTCGGCGGCATAGGATTGCGCGATCGGCGTCACCGAGCCCCGCGCCCCGGTTTCCGGATTTTCCCAGTGCTGGCTCGAATCCCTGTCGCCCTTGCTGAGGACGTCGGAGGCGGCGTTGCGGGCGAAGGCAAGATCGGTCTCGGTCGGCGGGGCGTCCTTTGCCGGCCGCGCGATCGAGCCCGTGAGGTCGCTGTCGTCGGCCTTGGCATAGGCACTGGTGTCATTGCGGGAAAAGCTGCAGCCGCCGGTGCCGAGCCCGATCAGAATCATCGTCATGACAAAGCTGGACGGCCCGATCGCCGATAGGCCAACGCGTCCCCATGCCCTATATAGGGCGGAAGCGGACAACAACGCGTTTTGGGCCGCGGGACGCAACTCGGACTCCAGACATGACCGACACGACCTCGATCAAACACCAGACACCCTTAACATCCGGTGATTTTACCGCTGCCGACGAACCATTTGCGCTGTTCGAGGCCTGGCTCAACGAGGCGATCAAGAGCGAGCCGAACGATCCGAACGCCATGGCGCTCGCAACCGTCGATCCCGACGGGCTGCCTGATGTGCGCATGGTGCTGATGAAAGGCTTCGATACCGAGGGTTTCGTCTTCTACAGCCACATCGCGAGCCAGAAGGGCCGCGAACTCGCCGCAAATCCTAAGGCGGCGTTACTTTTTCACTGGAAGTCGCTGCGCCGTCAGGTCCGCATCCGCGGCAACGTGACGCCGGTGACCGACGCCGAGGCCGACGCCTATTTCGCCACCCGCCCCAAGCAGGCGCAGATCGGCGCCTGGGCCAGCAAGCAGTCGCAGGAGCTGGAAAGCCGCTTCGCCTTCGAGCAGGCCATCGCGAAGGTCGCTGCAAGGCATGTCATCGGCGAAGTGCCGCGGCCGCCGGGCTGGAGCGGCTGGCGCATCACCCCTTCGCGGATCGAGTTCTGGCACGACCGCCCGTTCCGCCTGCACGACCGCATCGAATTTCGCCGTGACGCGGCCGGCGGGCCGTGGTCCAAGACGCGGATGTACCCGTGAGCCTTACCTCGAGCTTCGGGCCGACCTGAAAGATGTCCATGTCGCATTCGTCCAATGCGCCGCGCCGCACGCTGCTCCTGACCGGAGCCAGCCGCGGTATCGGCCACGCCACAGTGATCCGCTTCTCGTCGGCGGGCTGGCGTGTCATCACCTGCTCGCGGCATCCGTTCCCGGAGGACTGTCCCTGGGACGCAGGGCCGGAGGATCACATCCAGGTCGACCTCGGCAATCCCCAGGACACGACGCGCGCGATCTCCGACATCCGCGACCGCCTCGAAGGCGGCATGCTGCATGCGCTGGTCAACAACGCCGCGATCTCGCCGAAGGGCCCGGGTGGCTCGCGGCTCGGCTCGGTCGACACCGACCTGGACACCTGGACCCATGTGTTTCACGTCAATTTCTTCGCGCCGATCATGATCGCGCGCGGGCTGATCGAGGAATTGAAGGCGGCCAAGGGCTCGGTCGTGAACGTCACCTCGATCGCGGGTTCGCGCGTGCATCCCTTCGCGGGTGCCGCCTATGCCACCTCGAAAGCCGCGCTGGCATCGTTGACGCGCGAGATGGCCTCCGATTTCGGCCGCGTCGGCGTGCGCGTCAACGCGATCGCGCCGGGCGAGATCGACACCTCGATCCTCTCGCCGGGCACCGACAAGATCGTCGAGCAGCAGATTCCGTTGCACCGCCTCGGCACGCCCGACGAGGTCGCCAAGATCATCTACGTGCTGTGCACGGACACCTCGTCCTACGTCAACGGCGCCGAGATCCACATCAACGGTGGCCAGCACGTGTAGATGCTGACGTCATTACGAGCGCACGCGCAAAATTGCTTTGCAATTTTGTCGTGGGCTCCTCGCAATGACTGAATTCGATGGTTCTGGGGAAGCGAGGCGATCCAGACAAAGCCGCCGCAAGACCTGGATCGCCCTTACCTTCCGTTCTCAATCGGCGCGAAACCGACGCGGCTGATCGCGCAGTCTTGGTGCCGCAGCGTCTGGAGCTGCGGCATTGATTGCAGTCGAGCAGTCGTCGTCGTTCTCACCGTCGAGCAGCGGAGCACCACAGTGCCGGCACATGCGTGCCGACATCGACGCCGCCTTGCCGCTCGCCAGGACCTGACGATAGTTCGCCAGATCGATGACGTTGCGGAGCGACGTTATGTGTTTCTCAACCATGGCTGTTCCTCGCGGCTACACGCTGCTTATCGCAGACAAGTTTCGCGCAAACGTTCAGCCCACCGCTCAAATTTTACCGGAGGAATTGGGGCGCAGAGCACACATCACCGCACGGCCTCAATCCCGCTCTATTCTGCGACACCAAACACGGTGTGTCTGCGAACAGCGTAAGGTCTCGGTAGCCATTCGGCGAGAGTGCTACGAACTCAGAGCCATTTCTTCCACTTGAAGATCCAGTACGGGACGATGGCTGCGATCAGCATCAACACCAGCGCAAATGGATAGCCGTGGGCCCATTCGAGTTCCGGCATCGCCTTGAAGTTCATGCCGTAGATCGAGGCAATCAGCGTCGGCGGCATCAGGACAACGGCCATGACCGAAAACAGCTTGATGATGTTGTTCTGCTCGAGGTTGACGACGCCGAGCATGGCGTCGAGCACGAAGGTGATCTTGCTGGAGAGGTAGGAAGCGTGGTCGGTCAGCGAGACGACATCGCGCTGCATGGTCTTGAGCTGCTCGCGCATGTCCTTCGACCACTTCACGCCTTCGACCACTGCCGAAAGGAAGGCGACGACGCGGCCGATCGACACCAGGCTCTCGCGAACCTTGGAGGTCAGGTCGCCCTTGCGGCCGATCGCGGCCAGGATCTGCGCGTACAACTTAGCGTGGCCGTGGCGATCCTGCTCCGGCTCGAAGATGTCGTGCGAGACCTGGTCGATGTCGGCACCACATTTTTCCAGAATGTCGGCGCAGCGGTCGATCACCGCGTCCAGCAGCTCCATCAGCACCATCTCGCCGGTGATCGCCGGCGTGCAGGCGCGGGCGAGCTTGGCCTCGACCAGGGCGAACGGTTTAGGCTGGTCGTAGCGCACCGTGACCAGTCGGTGGTCGCCGAGAATGAAGGTGACCGGCGTGGTCCGGGGCATATCGGTATCGGAGTGGCACATCAGCGTCGCCGTCATGTAGCGCGCGCCGTTCTCGATATAGAGGCGGCTGGAGATTTCGATCTCCTGCATGTCCTCCCGGGTGGGAATCGCGATGCCCGAGAGCCGTTCGACCGCCTTGTCCTCGTTCGCGGTCGGGTTGACGAGGTCGATCCACACCGCATGCTCCGGCACCGCGGCGAGATCGTCGATGACGGCCTTCTTGAGGGAGGTGTCGGAGGGAACGAACACAGAAAACATGCACAACTCCAGCGGGGGGCCCTGCGACCGAATGACAGCCCTTAGCGCGATTCTGACAAGTTCATGATGACAAGCACATTACGGAGCGTCGGCATTTGTGGCCGCACCGTGGCACGAAATCGACAGTTCGCTCGAAAATCCGCCCAAGGCCGCTAAACTTGCGGCAAAAAAGCCACAGCTGGGACCTCGCAGCGCGGGAAAAGGTCCGAGACGCTGGAATTGTGGCAGATTTCAACGATAATGGGGACCAACGGAGTCGTGGTTTGGGCTTGGCCCAAGCTCCGCGAAAGCTTGTTATTGTCGATTGGAACCAAATCATGTCGTCGCTGAAAGTTATGCTGGGTGTTTTGGCCGCTGGCCTGATGCTGTCGGGCTGCATGCAGGCCACGCGTTACGAAGCGACCGACACCAAAGCGTTCAAGCCGAAGGACAAGGAACTCCTCGCCAAGGTCAGGTACGAGAATACTGCGGTCGCAGAGCCGTTCCGCCGCGCCATTGTCGACTACCACCGCAAGGAATCGCCGGGCTCGATCGTGGTCGATTCCGACAACCACTATCTTTACTACGTTTTGGATGGCGGCAAGGCGATCCGCTACGGCATCACCGTCGGCGAAGAGGCCATGGCCTGGTCGGGCATCGCCAAGGTGGGCAGCAAGACCGAGTGGCCGGCCTGGCACCCCACCCCCGGCGAAATTTCGCGTCTGGGCGTGCCGACCTATGTCGCCCCCGGCCCGGACAATCCGATGGGCTCCCGAGCGATGTATCTCTACTCCGGCGGCAAGGACACGCTGTTCCGTATCCACGGCACCAACCAGCCGGAATATATCGGTGCTTCGATCTCGTCGGGCTGCATCCGCCTGACCAACGAGGACGCGATTGATCTCTATGATCGCGTCAAGGTCGGGACCCTCGTCGTGGTGCTCGAGCCGAAGCACGGCGACTCGCCCTACAATTCGCGGTTGGCTCTTGGCAACAACGGAACTGGCCAGGCAGGCAGCTTCTGATCTCTTCAGATATCTGACATCCAAAAGCGCCGGTTTTACCGGCGCTTTTTTGTGGCCGGCTTGTGCGGCTCGACTTTGGCGCCTTCGGCCGCCGGCTTGTCCGCGGGCGCTGTGGGCCTCGCAGTCTCCTGATCTTCAGCCCCCTCCTTTGCCTCCGGCCTGGCCGCGACCTCGCGCGGCGGAGCTTCTTCCGGCCTTTCCGCCGGCAGCAGCGGAGCGACCTGCGGCAGGGGATCCCAGACATTCCACTGGCAGATCCGGTAGTCGTTGCGCCGCTGTGCGAGGTCGAGGTGGATGTGGTCCTCGTGGTACCAGTCCGAGCCCGGCCCGAGCACGGTGGAAAAGCGCGCGCAGACCGAATGCAGCACGCGTTCGCGGATGTCGCGGGACATCGTGCGGTCGGTGAAGCCGATCGACTGTCCATTGGCAAGCTTGATGGCACGCACGTCGAGCGCGTTGGCCTTGCCGTGCTCGGACAGCAGCGCACCGGCGACGCGGTTGCGGCCGCGGCACTCGAAGCTATCGAAATTATCGAGATCGCTGATCGCCGAGCCGAGGTTCGCAGCCAGGGGCACCATGTCCTTGCGGACCCAGTCGGCGATCGCGGAGGCCATGGTGCAGCGGAGGATCGCCGCGGGCTTGACCGCCACCCTGCGCTTGTCCGGCAGTACGATGGCCTCCAGCCGCACCAGATCCTCGCCACCGCAGGCACCGGGGCCGCGGATATCCGGAACGGACGGCGCCACCGCGATCTCCTCAGTCAGCGCGAGGCGGCAGGCCGAAGCCTGCTTCTCGGGCGGCAGCGCGGCCTCCGCGGGCTTGCTGGCGTTGGACTTGTCGGGGGCAGGTTTCCCTTCGGCGTCCGGAGCAGGCTCGTCCGATGCCTTGGGGGCCTCTTCAGGACGGGGTCTCGGTAGCGGGATCTTGGCGGAATGAACCGTCGGGCGCGGTCGTGGTGTACCAAGGCCGAAGATATCCAGCGGCGCAGCATATTTCCGCGCCTCTGCCCGCTCCGGGAGCACGAGCGACAGCCCGAGCGCAGCGGTAACCATTGCCGCGCCGGCGGACATATAGCCGCGACAAGACCATTTGCGGCGAAAGTCCAGCAGGCTAAAACCCATGACAATTCTTTGGCCCAGCGCTGAGAGCGATAACAAGTCCAGCCCACCTCGGAGGAACGACGGAATGCTTGGTTTGATGCAAGATTGGCCCCTGCTCTGCCACCGGATCATCGAACACGCCGCCAGGATTCATGGCAAGCAGGAGGTCGTCACGCGATCGGTCGAGGGACCGATCCATCGCACCACCTATGGCGAAATCCACCAGCGTGCCCTCAAGGTCTCGCAGATGCTGGACCGCGATGGCATCAAGTTCGGCGACCGCGTCGCAACGATCGCCTGGAACACCTGGCGCCATCTCGAAGTCTGGTACGGCATCATGGGGATCGGCGCCATCTGCCATACCGTCAATCCCCGCCTTTTCCCCGAGCAGATCGCCTGGATCATCAACCATGCGCAGGATCGCATCGTGATGACCGACATCACCTTCGTTCCGATCCTGGAGAAGATCGCCGACAAGCTGCCGAGCGTGGAGCGCTACGTCGTGCTCACCGACAAGGCGCATATGCCCAAGACCACGCTCAAGAACGTTGTCGCCTACGAGGACTGGATCGCGGAGGCCGACGGCAAGTTCAAATGGAAGGACTTTGACGAGAACACGGCGGCCGCAATGTGCTACACGTCCGGCACGACGGGCGACCCGAAGGGTGTGCTGTACTCGCATCGCTCCAACGTGCTGCACGCGCTGATGGCCAACAATGTCGATGCGCTCGGCACCAGTGCCTCCGAGACAATGCTGCCGGTGGTTCCATTGTTCCATGCCAACAGCTGGGGCATCGCTTTCTCCGCGCCCTCGCAGGGCACCAAGCTCGTGATGCCCGGAGCCAAGCTCGACGGCGCCTCGGTCTACGAACTGCTCTCGACCGAGAAGGTGACGCACACCGCGGGCGTACCCACGGTGTGGCTGATGCTGCTGCAGCACATGGCCGCCAACAATCTGAAGCTGCCGGACCTGAAGATGGTGATCTGCGGCGGCTCTGCGATGCCGCGCTCCATGATCAAGGCCTTCCTCGACATGGGCTCGAACGTTCGCCACGCCTGGGGCATGACCGAGATGAGTCCGATCGGCAGCGTCGCGGCGCTGAAGCCGCCGTTCACGGACGCAACCGGCGAGGCGCGGCTCGACGTGCTTCAGATGCAGGGCTATGCGCCCTTCGCGGTGGAAATGAAGATCACCGACGATGCCGGCAAGGAGCTGCCCTGGGACGGCAAGACATTCGGCCGCCTCAAGGTCTCCGGACCGGCCGTCGCCAAGGCCTATTACCGGGTCGACAGCAACATCCTCGACGAGGACGGCTTCTTCGACACCGGCGACGTCGCGACCATCGACGAGGCCGGCTACATGCGGATCACCGACCGCTCCAAGGACGTGATCAAGTCCGGCGGCGAGTGGATC
The DNA here is from genome assembly GCF_007290395.2 of Bradyrhizobium cosmicum. Classification (NCBI taxonomy): domain Bacteria; kingdom Pseudomonadati; phylum Pseudomonadota; class Alphaproteobacteria; order Hyphomicrobiales; family Nitrobacteraceae; genus Bradyrhizobium; species Bradyrhizobium cosmicum. The sequence continues at coordinate 5,565,906 of NZ_CP041656.2, forward strand.
TCCTCGATCGACCTCGAAAACCTCGCGGTCGGCCATCCGGCGGTGGCCGAGGCCGCCGTGATCGGCGTCTATCATCCCAAATGGGACGAGCGTCCGCTGCTGATCGTGCAGCTCAAGCAGGGCCAGCAGACCACGCGCGAGGACATCCTCAAATACATGGACGGCAAGATCGCCAAATGGTGGATGCCCGATGACGTCGCCTTCGTCGATGGCATCCCGCACACCGCCACAGGCAAGATCCTGAAGACGGCGCTCCGCGACCAGTTCAAGGATTACCGCTTCCCGAACGCGGCGGCGTAAGGAGTGCCACCCTCCCCTGGAGGGGGAGGGTCGGCTCGCGATCGAGCAAAGCGAGATTGTGAGACGGGGTGGGGTGATCCCTCCGCACGGGCCCCCCCTCGGTGGAGAGACTGTCACCCCACCCCGCTCGCGCTTCGCGCGATCGACCCTCCCCCCCAGAGGAGGGTGAACGACTCTTGAATTTGCCTCCGGGCCGTGGTCTCAACGGCCCATCGTCGCGCCGTTTCGCGCGGCACCGACTCAAAACCAGAGCTCCACCCGATGGCCCGCAGGTTTTCCGCTCCCTATCAGACGGAGCCCGTGTCCAGCCTCGCGAGCTGGGCGCGCAACCTGGCCGTGTTCGCGGTGGTGGCGGTGGTGGTGTCGATCCTCATCGTCCGCTTCGGCTTCCTGGAGCCGAAGCCGGCGCTCGTCACCTTCTTCGGCGGACTTGCGATCGCCGCGCTCTCGATCCTGTTCGGGCTCGCCGGCTTTGCGGCGATCTGGCAGAACGGCTCGCGCGGCATGGCGCGCATCCTGCTCGCTTTCCTGATCGACGGGGCGATCCTCGCCTATCCCGCCTATCTCGGCCTGCAATATCGCAAGCTGCCGGCGATCCACGACATCACCACCGACCCGATCGACCCGCCCCGCTTCGACGCGCTGGCGCGTCTGCGCACCGGCGACGGCGCCAACAGCGCGGTCTATGCCGGCCTCTACTCGGCCGAACAGCAGCGCCAGTTCTATCCTGATATCGAGCCGATCGAGCTCGAGATCACCGTCGACCGCGCCTATGCGATCGCGCTCCAGCTCGTCAACAAGCGCAAATGGCTCGTCATCGACGAGCGCGCGCCGCAGCCGCCGCGCCGCATCGGCCGCATCGAGGCGGTGGCGCGCTCGCCGATCATGGGCTTGCGTGAAGACATTTCCATCAGGGTTGCGCCCGATGGCGAGGATTCCCGCGTCGATATCCGCTCGGCCTCGCGCTATTTCGACAGCGACCTCGGCAGCAACGCGGCGCGCGTGACGAAATTCATCGAAGATCTCAACACCGCCGCGGACGCCGATGCGCTGAAGCCGGTGAAGAAGACGCCGGTGACGCCGCCGAAGGCCCCGGCGAAGACGGTGAAGAAGTGACGGCGGGCTAGGCGCCCGCCATTCGGTACGTCCCGCCAATCACGGGGTCGCCATCCGTCGCCACCACGCCTCGGGCAACCAGGTCTTCCAGATGCGCCAGCACGGAGTAGCCGGCGGCCGTGGTCAGCCTGGGATCGATGCCGATATAGATCGCCCGCACCATGGTAGGAATGTCGGTCTCGCCCTTGGCGAGGCGGTGCAGGATCGAGGCCTCGCGCGCCTTGCGGTGACGGATCAGGAAGCGCACGAAGCGCGGACCGTCCGGAATCTCGGGACCGTGGCCGGAGAAATACAGATCCTCCTCGCGCCTCGCCAAGCGGTCGAGCGACTCCATGTAGTCGATCATCGAGCCGTCGGGGGGCGCCACGATCGAGGTCGACCAGCCCATCACGTGATCGCCGACGAAGTTGACCTTCCGTTCGGGCCAGGCGAAGGCGAGATGATTGGCGGTGTGGCCGGGCGTCGCCACGGCCTCCAGACGCCAGCCGTCGCCCTCGACGATATCGCCATGGGCGATTCTGACATCCGGCACGAAGTCGCGGTCAGAACCGGATTCCGGATTGTGCTTCTCGCTCTCGAAGCGCGGGCGCGAGGCCCGGTGCGGGCCTTCGGCATACACCGGCGCGCCGGTCGCCTGCTTGATCCGCGCGGTGTTCGGCGAATGGTCGCGGTGGGTGTGGGTGACGAAGATATGGCTCACCGTCTCGCCGCGCACGGCATCGAGCAGAGCCGCGGCATGCGCCGCATCGTCCGGGCCGGGATCGATGATGGCAACATTACCGGTACCTACGATGTAGCTGACGGTGCCGGTGAAGGTGAACGGGCTCGGATTGTTACAGAGCACTCGCCGCACGCCGGGACGGACTTCCTCGACGATGCCGGCTTGAAGCGGAAAGTTGCGGTTGAACGGGACGTCGTCGTTGTCGGACATGGGACTTCCTGTAGCCGCACTCTCTGCTGTCATGCTCCGCGGAGGCGGAGCATCCAGAACGCCGCGGCATCGAGACAAAAGCGAGGTCTCTGGGATACTGGATCGTCCGCCCCAGTGCGCAAGTGCGCACAAGGCGGACGATGACAGTTGAGCAAGACAATCGCCACGATATTGCCGGCTCTCAGAAAAACGCCTGAATGCCCGTGATCGCGCGGCCCAGGATCAGGGCGTGGACGTCGTGGGTGCCCTCGTAGGTGTTGACCGTCTCGAGGTTGTGGACGTGGCGCATCACGTGGTACTCGGCCGAGATGCCGTTGCCGCCGTGCATGTCGCGCGAGACGCGGGCGATGTCGAGGGCCTTGCCGCAATTGTTGCGCTTCATGATCGAGATCATCTCGGGGGCGAACTTGCCCTCGTCCATCAATCGGCCGACGCGAAGCGAGCCCTGAAGGCCGAGCGCAATCTCGGTCTGCATGTCGGCGAGCTTCTTCTGCACCAGCTGGGTCGCGGCGAGCGGCTTGCCGAACTGCTTGCGGTCGAGCGTGTACTGGCGGGCACGGTGCATGCAGTCCTCGGCGGCGCCGAGCACGCCCCACGAGATGCCGTAGCGCGCACGGTTGAGGCAGCCGAACGGGCCCTTCAGGCCGGAGACGTTCGGCAGCAGCGCGCTTTCCGGGACCACGACGCCGTCCATCACGACTTCGCCGGTGATGGAGGCACGAAGCGAGAGCTTGCCGCCGATCTTCGGCGCGGACAGGCCCTTCATACCCTTCTCCAGCACGAAGCCGCGGATCTGGTTGTCGTGCTCGGCCGACTTGGCCCAGACCACGAACACGTCCGCGATCGGCGCGTTCGAGATCCACATCTTGCTGCCGGTCAGGCGGTAGCCGTCCGAGACCTTCTCGGCGCGGGTCTTCATGCCGGCCGGATCGGAGCCGGCGTCCGGCTCGGTCAGGCCGAAACAGCCGACCCACTCGCCGCTGGCGAGCTTCGGCAGGTACTTCTTGCGCTGGTTCTCGTCGCCATAGGCGTAGATCGGGTACATCACCAGCGAGGACTGCACCGAGTTCATCGAGCGGTAGCCGGAATCGACCCGCTCGATCTCGCGCGCCACGAGGCCATAGGCGACGTAGCTCGCATTGGCGCAACCATATTCTTCCGGCAGCGTGATGCCGATCAGGCCGAGCTCGCCCATCTCGTTGAAGATCTCGCGGTCGGTCTTCTCTTCGAGATAGGCCTTGGTGACGCGCGGCAGCAGCTTGTCCTGGGCGTAGGCGCGGGCGGTGTCACGCACCATGCGCTCGTCTTCGGTGAGTTGCTCGTCGAGCAGGAACGGATCGTCCCACTGGAAAGAAGCCGCAGCCGGCTTGTCCTTGGCCTGGGGGCGCGCGCTCATGAAACGTCCTTTCGCATCTGGTTCCGTCAAGAATTGCCCGACAAACTAAAGCGCCGCGGCAACAAGTGCAATTGCGTTGCAGATGTACGGGTCTGCGTGGATCCCGGGGATGCGCATCGCGCGCCGGGGGATGCGCTTCGCGCACCCCGAAATGACAGCGCTAGCTCTCAAGCTGCTCGTTGGCGACGATCTCGATGCCGAAGCCCGACAGGCCCTTGTAATCGTGCACCGACGAGGTGAGATGACGGATCGAGGTCACGCCGAGATCGCGCAGGATCTGCGCGCCGACACCGACCTCGCGCCACTGGCGGTTGCGGTCAGCCTCCGTCGCGCTCTCATCAGGCAGCGCCGCCACAGGCACACCAGCCGCGCCGTCGCGCAGGTAAACCAGAACGCCACGGCCGGATTTCTTGAAATGTTCGAGCACGGCCACCATCCGCTTGTGGCCGGTGAAGATGTCCTTGACGATGTTCGGCTTGTGAAAGCGCGTCAACACGTTCTTGCCGTCGCCGACCCCATTGTAGACGAAGGCGACGTGGGCGATGGAATCGAAGGGCGAGCGATACGCATAGCCCTGCAAGGGGCCGATCGGGCTCTCGGTGACGAAGGTCGAAACCCGCTCGATCAGCTTTTCGCGCGCCTGGCGATAGGCGATCATATCGGCAATCGTGACATGCTTCAGCTTGTGCTGGGCCGCGAAGCGGGCGACCTGCTCGCCCTTCATCACGCTGCCGTCGTCGTTCATCAATTCGCTGATGACGCCGACCGGCGGCAAGCCGGAGAGCTTGCAGAGGTCGACCGCGGCTTCCGTGTGGCCGGAGCGCAGCAGCACGCCGCCGTCCTTGGCGATCAGCGGGAAGATGTGGCCCGGACGGGCGAAGTCGTTGGCGCCGGCATTGGGATTGGACAGCGCGCGGCAGCACGAGGCGCGTTCCTCGGCCGAGATGCCGGTGCCGCCATCGGGCTTGTAGTCGATCGAGACCGTGAACGCGGTGGTGTGCGCGGAATCATTGTGGGCGACCATCGGGTCGAGCCGCAGCCGGCGCGCATCCTCAGAGGTAATCGGAGCGCAGACGATGCCGGAGGTATGCCGGATGATGAACGCCATCTTCTCCGCGGTGCAGAGCGAGGCGGCGACGATCAGATCGCCTTCACCCTCGCGGTCTTCGTCGTCGGTGACGACCACGAGTTCACCCCGGGCGAAGGCCTGCAAGACTTCCTGAACGCTATCGGGCATTTCCCAATCTCTATCGGTTATGAGTCGGAGGCTTAGCCGGACTTGGGGCCAAGCGCTAGTCTCCCCGGCGCAACCACATATGCCGGACCGCAAGCCTGCCAGAGGGCTTGCACCGGTCATACCAGGGATATGGGTGCCAACGGGCTCGGAAAGAAGCCGCCGGGCACCGTCAGGGCAGCACTTCGCGCCGCTCGCCGAGCCGCTGATCCAGCTCGGCGCGCTTGTCGGGCAGCAGACCGGCCTGGGCGGCTTCGATCACGGTAAACAGCTCATGAGCATCGCTGAGCCGGGTCACCGTGACGTAGCTGGCACCGGCCGCATAGAGCTCGCCCACATCCGACAAGAGATCGGCCGTGGCAACGATCATGGCGGTCGGGTTGAGGGTGCGGACGTGGCGGACCAGCTTCTCGTTGCTGGCGCCCTTCAGGAGCGCGTCGGGCACGCTGAGGATGATCATCTCGGACTTGCCGACACCGGCATGGAGCAGCGTGTCGGCGCTGCTGATGTCGCCATAGATCACGTGCAGGCCGCGCGACAGCAACGTCTGGTACACATTGGGGTTGAAGTCGATCACGGTGATCTGCTCGAGCAGCACCGGGGCCTGCCGCTCGATCTCCGCGAGCAGCGCGCTCGCCGCACGGAAAAAGCCGAGAATGACGATGCGGCGGGCCTCGCCATGGCCGCCTTCGTGTCCTTCCTCGCCATGGCCGTTGCCATGGTCGAGATCGCGCAGGCCGATCCGCTTCAGCGGGCCGATCGCCCAGCGGGTGATCTCGTCGCTGCGGCTCATCGCGAATGTCGAGAGCACGGCGAGCACCACGAAGGCAAAGGAGGCCGCATTGGCCGTCTCGGCCGCGATGTGGTGGTCGGCGACGCCGGTCTGGATCACCACGAGCGAGAACTCGGAGATCTGCGCGAGGTTGAGGGCCGGCAACAGGCTGGCGCGCAGGCCCTGCTTCATCAGATAGAGCGGGGTGAAGGTCGTGACGAGACGGCTCACCACCGTGAAGGCCGCGATCATCAGCGCCAGCCCGATCACGGACAGGCCGGGCACGGGAATGGTCATGCCGAGCGCGACGAAGAACAGCGTGATGAAGAAGTCGCGGAGCGTGGTGACCTTGGCGGTAACGTCGAGCGCGTAAGGAAAGGTCGAGAGCGAGACGCCGGCAATCAGCGCCCCCATCTCGCGCGACAGCGAGAGCCGTTCGGCGGTCTCGGCGACGAGGAAGCACCAGGCGAGCGCGCCGAGCAGGATCAGCTCGGGGCGGCGGGCGATCTGGTGAAACAGGCGCGGCAGCACGTAGCGGCTGACCAGCAGGGCTGCTGCGACCAGCACCGCGACGCGGCCGATCGACAGCAAAATGACGCTGACCTGCAGATTGGCAAGGCTCGGCTGCACCGCCAGGAACAGGATGGCGAAGATGTCCTGGAGCACCAGCACGCCGAGGGTGATGCGGCCGGGCAGCGTGTCGAGTTCGCGCTTCTCGTAGAGCACCTTGACGATGATCACCGTGCTCGACAGTGCGCAGGCGACGCAGAGATAGACCGCATCGAAGTGGCCGCCGCCGAGCGACAGGCCGATTCCGATGAAGAACAGCACCCCGAGCAGGCAGCCCCCGATCAGCTGGGCGCCGGCGGCGAACAGGATCACCTTTCCCGCCCGCACGATCTTCTTCAGGTCGATCTCGAGCCCGATCATGAACAGCATGAAGATCAGCCCGAGCTCGGAGATGACGCTGATCGATTCCTGCGAATGGACCCAGCCGGCGCCGAATGGACCTATGCAGAAGCCGGCGATAAGATAGGCCAGGATCAGCGGTTGCCGGGTGAAATGGGCGAGCAGGCCCAGCATCCAGGCAAACAGAATACAGAGAGTGATGTCGCGAATGAGCTCGTGCATACCAAATTGGTCCGTTTTGCCGCACCCTAGAGGCAGGTTGCGGCGCGGCAAGCGAGCAATTCGTCACATGCGAACGGCGCTTTTCGCAGCAATGCTGCTATGCCCCCTCGCCTCCGCCGCGCCCGCAGTCGCGCAATCCAAGGTCAATATCGAACAAAACTTTGCCGATTCGCTCGCCGCTCTGCCGAAGGAGGAACTCGCCGTCTCCGGGGGGTTCTACGTGCCCGCCTATTCCAGCGTTGCGATGAGCCAGGGCAAGTTGCGCGTCGACTTCTCGGTGACCTTGAGCGTGCACAACGCCTCCGAGAGCCAGCCGCTGGTGCTCAAACGCATCGCCTATTTCGACACCGCAGGCAAGCAGGTCGAGACCTATCTGAAGGCGCCGGTCGCCTTGAAGCCGCTGGCCACCGTCTCGATCTTCATCCCGACCGACGATGTGCGCGGCGGGACCGGAGCCAATTTCATCGTCGACTGGGGCGCGACCGGCGAGATAACCGAGCCGGTGGTCGAAGCCTTGATGGTTGGCGGCATCGCCAACGCGCATTACGCTTTCATCAGCCAGGGCCGCCCGACCCGGACGGCCACAAGGAAGTAGAGGCCGTCCGATCAGGTCGAGGCGCCCCGGATCGAAGACGTCATCGGCCACGGCTTCGGGCTTGCGGTCGCGCCCCGATTGAAACTCCCGAAAACAACCCCATGCACAGTAGCCCGCGCGAGCAAAATCAGCAGGTTACGGAAGGGCGCGACAAAAATACGGATTTTACGAATTTCGTTTGACGCGTCGGGCAAAACACTGGCATGATGGCATCATCCAAATCGGCATGCGCGGTCGCCACCCCACGGCCGGCTGCTCAACAAGAACAAAACGAGGAACGCTCTCATGACGTCCAGCTTCGATTTCGCGCCCCTGTTCCCCGCAGGGCTGCCGGCCCCCACTGCGCGCTGGACGGGCCTCGCGAAATACAGCTTCGTCGGCGGCAACAATGATTCCGAGCAATTGCCGCTCGAAGGCCTGATCGAGGCTGCCAATTCCGCCCTGCAAAAGGAGGGTCGATCGCTCGCCACTTACGGTCTGGCGCATGGGCCGCAAGGCTACCTGCCCTTGCGCGAATTCCTGGTGACGAAACTCAGGCGCGATGCCGGCATCAACTGCACGGTCGACGATCTCATGATCGTCTCGGGATCACTGCAGGCGCTCGATCTCGTCAACGCGACGCTGCTGACGCGCGGCGACACCGTGATCTTCGAGCAGGACAGCTATCAGGGCTCGCTGACCCGCCTGGCGCGGCTCGGCGTCAATGTCGTCGGTATTCCGCTCGACGAGGATGGCATGCGCATGGACGTGCTGGCCTCGACTCTGGCGGACCTGAAGAGCCGCGGCATCCGTCCCAAATACATCTACACCATCCCGACCGTGCAGAACCCGACCGGCAGCATCATGCCGGAGAGCCGACGCGCCGAGTTGATACGGTTATCAGCCGAATATGGCGTGCCGATCTTCGAGGACGATTGCTATGCCGATCTCGTCTGGTCGGGGCAGCGGCCACCGGCGATTTACGCGATGAGCCCGAACGGCGGCGTGATCCATATTGGCTCGTTCTCCAAATCGATCGCGCCGGCACTGCGCGTCGGCTTCATCGTCGCGCCATGGGATGTGATGTCGCGGATGCTGGCGCTGAAGACGGACGCGGGCTCCGGCGCACTGGAGCAGATGGTGCTTGCCGCCTATTGCAAGCCGCATTTCGCAAGCCATGTGCCGGCCCTGACAAAGGCGCTGCGCACCAAGCTCGATACGCTGATGGAGGCCCTCAACGAGCAGTTCGGCACGGCGGCGGAATTCGAGGAGCCCAAGGGCGGCATCTTCCTGTGGGTCAAGCTGCCGGACCAGGTCGATACGCTCAAGCTGTATCAGGCCGCGCTCGCCGCCGGCGTCTCGATCAATCCGGGGCCGGAATGGTCGACCGACAAGAGCCATTCCAGCTCGCGCCTCAGGCTGTGCTTTGCGAGCCCGTCGCATCAGCAGATCCGCGAGGGCGTCGCCGTGCTGGCCGAAGTGTGCCGCAAGGAGTTCGGCGTGCCGGCCCGCAGCGCCAATGTCGAGAAGCAGGTCTAGCGGTTATTACGCAGCCTGAGGCTGGCTGCCGTGAATGGCGGACGCCAGCCGCAGCAACAGCACGATCGAGACGTTGCCCTTGCCTGCCTCGATCTGCGCGATGTAGCGCTCGGAAATCCCGGAGCGGCGGGCCAGCTCCCGGCGCGACAGCTCGCAGCGGGCGCGCGAGGATCTCAAGCGTTCGCCCAGTTCGGCCAGAAACGCGGTCTCAGAATGAGGCGGCAGGGCACGGCTCCCCGGCAGCACTTCACCCGCAAAATCCATGACTTGATTCAGCATCGGTCTATCCACGTTCGCCTTCGGGAGCGCCATCCTACCCTTGCTACGACCGGTCTCATTGACGCGGATCAAATTCGCGCGCGATTGGCACCTGGCGTGGACGGCGGCGCGCGGAATGCTACACTTTGGAATGGTTCGAGGCGGGGTTTTGCAAGCCATGACACGTTGTTTGAGCCGCTGTACGACAGCGGCGCTGCTGTGGGTTGCGTTCACGCCCGCGGCCGGCGCCGAGACGCTTTCGACGACGGTCGAGCAATGGGGTCTGCTCGGCTCATGGGCGGTCGATTGTGCAGCCCGGCCCGATCGCGACAAGGGCGCTCTCCTGACTTACGAAATCCGGAAGGACGGCCGGGTGATGTACCGGCGCAATTTCGGCGACGCCAGGGACGAGAGCGAAGTCGTATCCGCCACGGTCAATGCCGAAGGCGTGCTCAATGTGATGGTGTACTTCCCCTCGCTGAAGCAGACGCGTGAGTTCGGCCTGCTGCTCTCAAAGCAAGGTAGCCTGCGCGCGATCTACAATCGCAGCGAGCGCGGCGAGTACACCATCAGGGACGGCAAATACGTCGCCACCGGCGCGCCAACCCCGCCACAGCAACGTTGCGATTAACCACCCTGAACAAGCGTTCAGAATTCTCTTTCCGTTGCTCCGGAACGTTCACGCCGATGCGCGGTTCTCATTGGCATTGAATTGGAGGAGGAGGACATCATGAAGAAGCTTGCTTATGTGGTTGCGGCTCTCGGCGCGCTCGCGATCGTTGCGCCGACGATGGCGAGTGCCGAAACGGTGGTGATCAAGCGCGGTCATCATCATGGCTACGGCGCCCGCGCCGAAATGCGCGAGCATCGTGACCATGGCTGGCATCGCGGCTGGCATCATCGCGACCGGGTCGTCGTGGTCAAGCGCGGCCACCGTCACCACTGGGATTGATGCGTAACGCAATATGGAAATGGCCCCTCGCGGGGCCATTTCTTTGCGTCTCAAGAGCGTGCGGGCGACGCTAATCCCACGCCGGTGCGAAGCCAGGATTGACGCAGCGCTTGTCGTTGGGCAGCTCGGCGATCTTTTTGCGGTCGGCATCGTCGAGCGTGATCTTCAGCGCGTCGAGATTGGCTTGCTGGCTCTCGCGGCGCGACGCCTTCGGGATCGCCGCGACGCCGTCCTGGTCGAGCAACCATTTCAGCGCGACCTGAGCCGCGGTCGCATTGTGCCTGGCGCCGATCTCGGCCAGCACCGGATCGGAGGCGATGCGCCCCTGCGCCAGCGGGCAGTAGGCGACCAGCGGAATCGACTTGGCGTTGAGATAGGCCAGCACCTTCGATTGATCGAGCATGGCGTGATATTCGATCTGGTTGCAGGCGATCGGTGCCTTGATGTCCTCGACCGCGATCTTGAGCAGCGCAGTGGTGAAATTGGCGACGCCGATCGCGCGCGTGCGCCCCTCCTGCTTCAGCTTCATCAGGGTCTCGAACACCGCGCCCCAGTTCGCCGACTTCGACGGCCAGTGCACGAGATAGAGATCGACGTGGTCGAGCCTGAGCTTCTGCAGGCTGGCGTCGAAGGCGCGGCGGATCGCGTCGGGGCTCAAGTTCTCGTGCCAGACCTTGGTCGTGACATGCAGCTCGCCGCGCGGCAGGCGGGCGGCCGCGAGCGCGGCGCCGATGGGTTCCTCGTTGGCGTACATCTCGGCGGTGTCGATGTGGCGATATCCGATCGACAGCGCGCTTTCGACCGCGGCGCGGCAGGCATCGCCCTGCATGCGGAAGGTGCCGAGGCCGAGCTTGGGCATGGAAATGCCCTGGGTCTTCAGATTGTCCATGAGTTAGCTCCTGACGCATTTCAGCCCGCCGGATGCACGCGGTGGCCGCGGGGACAGACTCTTTGGTGATGGAAAAGAGATGGCGGGAGGGCACTATACGCGCCGCCCGAAGGAGACCAAATCAAGATCCGGTTAGCTGATAGCCGGCGGGCATCGCCGTGACAGTCAAACGGCATTTCAGATGAGCGCCCTCTCCTGCCAACGTCGAACCATCGCGGTCATTCCGGCCGCAGGCAATCAGGAGACGATCATGAAAGCGCTTTGGACGATGGTCTTTGTGGCAGCAGCTCTTTCCGGTGCGGTTCCCGCGCACGCCGACGGCTTTGCCTATACGGGCTCGCCCAAACAGGGCGAATTCTTTGTCCGGCAACTCGCCGCGCCACGAGCCCCTGACTGGATGAACGCGCGCGCAGAGGCCCCGCAACCGGCGCCCCGGCCCGTGCGCGGCGGCATCGGCCTGCGAATGCCCTAGGAATGCTGCGCCACCACGGCCGGGCGCGCCTGCGGCTGCGGCACGATATCGACGGACCAGAGATCGCGATCGTCGACGTCTTTCAGCGTCACCGTCATGACGCCGCTGGCGCCGTCGATGTCGACACGGCCGAAGAACTGCAAACCGAAGCAGGGCGCCAGGTTCTCGCCCTGCGCTTCGCTGCAACCGTGCTGGTACATCGCGACCGGGCCGAAGGTGTCGTCGAGCTCGCCCGGCCCCCAGGTGCCGGCATGCAGCGGGCCGGAGACGAATTCCCAGAACGGCTCGAAATCCTGGAATTGCGCCTTGCTCGGATCGTAATAATGCGCGGCGGTGTAATGCATGTCGGCTGTGAGCCAGACGATGTTGCGGACGCCCGCGCGCTTGATGGCGGCAAGCAGATCGGCAATCTCATGCTCGCGCCGATCGGGCGGCCCATTGCCGAGCGCGACGGCATCCATGCTGACGAGGCCAATCGGCAGGTCGGCCGCGATCACCTTCCAGGTCGCACGCGAGGCGGCGAGCTCCCGCTTCAGCCAGGCGAGTTGCTCGGCGCCCAGGATCCAGCCACGATGATCGTCGCCCTTGTTCCAGTTGTCGTCGCGATAGCTTCGCATGTCGATCAGGAAGACGTCGAGCAGCGGACCGTAGGCGATCTTGCGATAGATTCGCCCCTGCCGGGCGCCGACGTCGCGGATCGGCATGAAGTCGAAGAAGGCGCGGCGGGCGCGCGCGACGAGCCGCGGCGTGCCGTCGTCCTCGTAACCTGCGTCGTCATGACTGGCAGCCGGCGACCAGTCGTTGGTGACCTCGTGGTCGTCCCACTGGGCGAACATCGGCACCTCGGCATGGAAGGCACGGAAGTGCTCGTCGAGATGATTGTATTTGTAGTTGCCGCGGAACTGCGCCAGCGTATGCGCGACCTCGGCCTTTTCCTCGGTGACGATGTTGCGCCAGACCTCGCCGTTCGGCAGTTTCTGCTCGGAAGGAATCGTGCAGTCGGCGTAGATGTGATCGCCGGAGTGGATGAAGAAATCGGGGCGGTTGTCGAGCATGGTGCGATAGCTGCGATAGCCGCCGCGCGCGATGTCGATGCCCCAGCCCTGCCCTGCGACATCGCCGGACCACAGGAACGAAATCGACCGGCCTTCGGCCGGCGCGGTGCGGAAATGCCCGACCCGGCTTTCGCCGGTGATGCCGGCGGCGGTGTCGTCAAAGCGCACGCGGTAGAAGATGTCCTGCCCGGGCGGCAGGTCGCTCAACAGCAGCTTTGACGTGAAATCAGAATCCGGCAACGCATCGCGCGACGCAGACGCAATGATGATCCTGAAACTCTCGACGGTCGAGCATTCCACCTGCATGCGTGCCGGCCGATCGGCGCGTGCCCAGATCACCGCTGAGCCGTCCGAGACGTCGCCGGACTGGATACCGCCGGCGATCTGCGGTCGGTCGGCAGCACGACTGATCGAGGGTTTCGCAAGCGCAGCGATGGCGAGGCTTGAGGTGGAGCGGACCAGGAACTGCCGCCGGGTCCAGGCGCGCGGGGCGCGGAGCGTTGCCATTCAGGAAACCTTCGTCGAATCGTGACGGAAGGTGCCTGCGCTCCTTGACTCCCGGCTTACGGTTTCTTGACCCCAGGCCTACGGTTTTGCGACGCGCGGATGACATTGGACGACCGGCGAGAGGATGTCGCGCAGTCGCCGCGGAGAAGGTGATCTCCCTCGCCCCGCTTGCGGGGAGAGGTGAAGGGCATCGCCCTCGGCTCTAGCGCTTCCAGCTGCAGATGCCGCCGGAACGACACGGCCAGGTCTGGATCCGGGTGTCCATCGCCTGCGCGTCGAGCGGGTTGCCGTGGCGATGCGCGAGCCTGGCGCGCGCTGCGCCGCGCGGCTGGGCGTTTCTGGCATGCGCGATCTTTGGCTCGGACACATGCACGCGCTCGGCGGCAACCTTCTTCGGCACGTCGACCGGCTCGGCGCGCGCTTGCGCGTCGTTGCCGCCGCGCGCCTCGAGTGCGACCGGTGCAAATTGCGTCTCGGGCCCGAGCCGCTTCGGCGACAGCACCGCCTTGGAGAGATCGAGGCCGAGATATTCACCGGGCTTGTAGTCGTCTGCACGCACGGCGCCGCTGCCCGCGAGAACGAGGGCAACGGCAGCAGCAAGATAAACGCTCTTCAGGACCACGGACGCCTCCTGAAATTGATTTATGAAAGGGTCAATTTACCCTTATTTAGGAGGCGTCGCGCGCAATTCCAGCGGCCAAGTGCCGCCGTGGTTAAGAAGTTTGGCGGTGTCAGGCGACCTTTCGCGTGGCCCCCGTCCCCTCCAGGAACCCCATCAGGCGGCTGCGGATGATCTGTTCCGCCTCGGCCATGATGCGATCGACGAGTTCCTTGCAGCTGGGGATGTCGTGGATCAGGCCGGCGACCATGCCGCAACTCCAGGCGCCCGCGTCCATCTGGCCGTCCAGCATGACCTTGGGATAGACGCCTGCGACCTGGTCGTGGATGTCGTCGATGGTGAGCTTGTCGCCCTTGGCATGCTCGATCTCGAGCAGGCGATCGACATTGGCGTTCTTCAGGACACGCTCGGTGTTGCGCAAGCTGCGCATGATCAGGCGGGTGTCGAGCTCGGTCGCCGCGACCAGCGCATTCTTCACGTTCTGATGCACCGGTGCTTCCTTGGTGGCGATGAAGCGCGTCCCCATGTTCATGCCGGCCGCGCCGAGCGCGAGCGCGGCGACGAGGCTGCGTCCGTCGGCCATGCCGCCGGAGGCGACGAACGGGATCTTCAGTTCCTCCGCCGCGCGCGGCAGCAAGATCATGTTGGGAATGTCGTCCTCGCCGGGATGACCGCCGCACTCAAAACCGTCGACACTGACGGCGTCGCAGCCGATGCGCTCGGCTTTCAACGAATGGCGAACTGATGTGCATTTGTGGATCACCTTGATGCCGGCCGCCTTCAGCGCGGGCATGTAGGCTTCCGGACTGCGGCCCGCGGTCTCCACGGACTTGACGCCGCCTTCGACGATCGCGGCGATATATTCCGGATAGGGCGGCGCCGAGAAGGTCGGCAGAAATGTCAGATTCACACCGAACGGCTTGTCGGTCATGTCGCGGCAGCGCGCGATTTCCTTGGCGAGCAGCTCCGGCGTCTTCTGCGTGAGACCGGTGATGATGCCGAGCCCGCCGGCATTGGAGACGGCGGCGGCCAGCTCGGCAAAGCCGACGAAATGCATGCCACCCTGGATGATGGGGTGCTCGATGCCGAACAGTTCGGTGATCGCGGTCTTCACTTCAATACCTCCCGGAGTTTTGCCTAAGTTGAGATCAGTCTAGCCGGACTTCTGTGCCGCGGTCACCATTTCTCGCCGAAGGGGCGGATCTCCATCTCGAAAGTCCAGGCGCTTTTGGGCTGCTGATAGAGCTGCCAATAGGAGTCCGCCACCGCCGACGGCGGCATCAGCAGATCCGGATTGTCGAGCGCATTCGGGCCGAGAGCCTCGAGCCGGCGCTGCCGCACCCATTCGGTGTCGACACCGGAATCGATGATGAGATGGGCGACGTGAATGTTCTTCGGCCCGAGCTCGCGCGCCATCGCCTGCGCCACCGCGCGCAAGCCGAACTTGGCGCTGGCGAATGCGGCAAATCCGCTGCCGCCGCGCAAGCTCGCGGTCGCGCCGGTGAAGAAGATCTTGCCGCCACCGCGCGCCAGCATCAGCCGCGCAGCTTCCCGCCCCGCCAGGAAGCCGGAATAGCAGGCCATCTCCCAGACCTTGCGGAAGACGCGCTCGGTGGTGTCGAGGATCGGGAAATTGACGTTGGCGCCGACGTTGAAGATGCAGACCTCCAGCGGTGCATGCGTGTCGGCGTCGTTGAGGAAGGAGATGACTTCTTCTTCCTTGCGCGCATCGAGCGAACGGGCGTGAATCTCGCCGCCGGCGGCCTCGATGTCCTTCACCAGCGGCGCCAGCTTGTCGCCGTTGCGGCGGCCGGCGAAGATCGAAAAGCCTTCAGCGGCGAATTTCCTGGCGATCTCGGAGCCGATGAAATCGCCGGCCCCGATCACGGCGGCTGTCGCGTTTCGCTTGGGCAAGGTTGCCTCCTCCGGAGAGAGCATTGATTGAGAAAGAAGCTATAGTTCCAAAATAGAACTGTCAAACCTGGAGGCCGAACGCTAAATTGGGCTGAAATATCGCTGACCGTTCAAGTCAGTTCCTTTTTCTGACTGACTAGCGAGGCCGGAGATCGGACCATGAAGTGGGACACGCTGGACGAAGAGCCCTGCTCGCTTTCCCGCACCGTCGCCGTGATCGGCGATCGCTGGACGCTGCTGATCCTGCGCGAATGCTTCTTGCGCGTGCGCCGGTTCGAGCAATTTCAGTCCTCGCTCCAGATCACGCGGCATCTGCTCTCGGAGCGGCTCAAGAAGCTGGTCCGCTTCGGCATCCTGCGGCGCGTGCCCTATTCCGAGGCGCCCAAGCGCTACGAGTACATCCTCACGCAGAAGGGGCTCGACCTCTACCCGATCATCATGGCGATGGTGCATTGGGGCGACGCCCACATGGGCGACGAGCGCGGCCGCCCACTGCTGCACGAGCACAAGACCTGCGGCAAGCTGTTCGATCCCGTGATGGTGTGCTCGGAATGCGGCGAGTCGCTGCATGCCAAGCAAGTGCATGTGCATGCAGGACCGGGGCGGAGAGAAGCCGTCAGGCCCTAATGTCCTCGCGCCGGCGCACCGAGATCGATCGGACGCAACACGGCGGCCGTCGGGATCATCAACATCGCGACGATCGCAAGCGTCCAGAACACATCGATATAGGCGAGGAAATCGACCTGCTGCTGCAGGGTCCGGCCGACCCAGGCAACCGCTTGTGACGCCGCATCGCTTGCGTTCGAACCCTGGCCCTGAAAGTAGCGCGTCAGTGCATCGATGGTCTGCTGATAGCCGACATCAGACGGCGCAGCATGCTCGATCAGGCGGCTCTGATGGAATTGCTGGCGCTGCGCCAGAACCGTCTGCGCAAGCGCGACACCCATGGATCCCCCGATGTTGCGCGCGACGTTGATGAGGGCGGAAGCCTGGTTGGTCTTGTCCGGCGGCACGCCGTCATAGGACGCAGTCGTCACCGGCAGGAACAGGAACGGCAGGCCAAGCGCCAGGAAGATGCGTGACAACGCTGCGTAGCCGTAGGTGATGTCGCCGGTCAGCCCGGTGAGATGCCACATCGAGAAGGCAACGATGGCGGCGCCAAACATGATGAGATATTTCGGCTGCACCGTGCTGACGAGGCGGCCGACCACCGGCATTAGGACCAACGTCGCGATACCCCCAGGAGACAGCGCAAGACCGGCCAGGTATGCCGTATAATTCAATTCGGTCTGCAGCAGCTGCGGCAGCATCTGGGTGGTGGAGATCAGGACTGCGCCGGTACCGAGCATGACCAGGAAGCAGGCCGCGAACTGGCGGCGTCCGAGCAGACGAAGGTCGATGATGGGATCGTCGCGCGTCAGTTCCCAGGGAATCAACGCAAGCAGCGACACCGCCGAAAGCACGGCGAAGAACACGATCATGTTCGATCCGAACCAGTCGCTGCGCTGACCTTCGTCGAGCACGAATTCAAGCGAGGCGAGCCCTATTGCGACCAGCAGGAACCCGATGTAGTCGACGCGAAGGCCGTTCTTCAGCAGCCTCTGCCGCTCCTCCGCTGCGCCCGACGGCTCCTTGACCAGCATGCCGACAAGGAACAGCGAGAGCAGCCCCATCGGCACGTTGATCAGGAAGACCCAGTGCCAGGTGTAGGTGTCGGTGATCCAGCCGCCGAGCGTCGGCCCGACAACGGGCGCCACCACGACGGCCACACCGTAGATCGCGAAGGCTTGCCCACGCTTCTGCGGCGGGAAGGAGTCCGCCAGGATCGCCTGCTCGCTCGTCGCCATGCCGCCGCCGCCGAGGCCCTGCAGGATGCGGAAGACGACCAGCGATTCCAAATTCCAGGCAAAGCCGCACAACAGCGATGAGAGTGTGAAGATCGCGACACAAATCATGTAGAAGCGCTTGCGCCCTATCACGGTCGAGAGCCATCCGGAGATCGACAGCACGATGGCATTGGCGACGAGATAGCTGGTGATGACGTAGGTGCTCTCGTCGATACCGACCGCCAGACCGCCCGCGATGTGGCGCAGCGCGACGTTGGCGATGGTGGTGTCGAGCACTTCCATGAAGGTCGCGATCGAAACGACGAACGCGATCAGATAGGGGTTGTGCCCGCCGGCCGCCGAGCGCTCCGGCGACCACCCACCTGCGCTGCCTTCCACCGCGTCGGTCACCGCACCCGGGTCCAGGGCACGACAGACATGCCGGGACCGACCGGAAGATCGGCCGGCCAGTTATCGACCACGATCTTCACCGGCACGCGCTGCACCACCTTGACGTAGTTGCCGGTGGCGTTCTCCGCGGGCAGCAGGCTGAATGCAGTGCCCGAACCCGGCTGGACAGAGTCGACATGACCGGTCAGCCTGCGGCCGGGATAGGCATCGATGCGGATCTCGACCGGCTGGCCCGGGCGCATGTCGTTGAGCTGGGTTTCCTTGTAGTTGGCAACGATCCAGGTCTCGTCCGGCACGAACATCATCAGGCTCTGTCCTGCCGTGACGAAAGTGCCCTTGGCGCCCGAAAGCTTGGCGACGCGACCGGACTGCGCGGCAACCACGCTGGTGTATTGCAGGTTCAGGTTCGCCTGGTCGAGCTGCGATTGCGATTGATCAAGCTGCGCCTTTGCGCCTTCGAGCTGGGCCTGAAGCGTCTTGATGCCGACTTGGGCCGCCGTCACCGCAGTCTTCGCACGTTCGGTGTTGGCTTGCTGCGCCTGCAGATCGGAGCGCGTTTGTTGCTGCCGCTGAACGGTGCCGGCCCCCTTCTCGACGAGATCTTCCGCGCGCTTGAACTCCTCCTGCGAAAACTGAAGCTGCGCCTGCGCCTGTTCGAGCTGCGCCTGAGCCTGCTTGATCTGTTCCTGCTGGGACACGATCTGCGCCTCGACGTTGGCGATGTTGGCCTTCGAGACTGCGACTTGTGCAGCCGCCTGTTCGATGGCGATGCGGTAGTCGCGCTCGTCGATCTTCGCCAATACGTCGCCGGCGTTGACGTGCTGGTTGTCCGTGACCGGAATATCGGTCACGTATCCGCCCACCTTCGAAGCCACGGAGAAGCTGCGCGCGGCAATGAAAGCATCATCCGTGGATTCGTAGTGGCGGACCTCCAGCCAGTAGAGCAGGCCGCCGATGAGCGCCGCGACGAGCACGACGGCGCCGACGGCTGCGAGCAGCCAATGCTCGCGAATCCGATCACGCAGCGAGGGCGTTTGCGCCGGCTTCGGCTCCTTGGTGTCTCGGTTCTGATCAGGAGAAGGTCTTGGAGCTTCTTTCGCCTTCTGCGGTTGCTCCGCGTACGGCCCACGCTCCCGGGTTTGAGCATCCACGTGAATACCTCGGTCGGGACTAAGCTGGCGTCAAATCGGGCCATCCCGCCGCGCCGGACTCCCAACCGCAACGCCAAAACATGGTTCCGGACTCCAGCGCACCGCTGTCACTCGGAAAAGCCAACCCAAAAAACAGGCGCGACACCGATTGGTGTCGCGCCTGATTGGTCGTTGTCAGCGCACCTTATTCAATGCGTCTTGGTTTCATGCCATTTTTCGAGGTCCGGTTTTGTCTTGTCGGACTTCTGCTCTTTCTCCGGATTGCCCTTCCAGGGCTCGTCCGTCTGTTTATGCGATCCCCAGTCGGTCTGATGCCTGGGATCGTCGGTCGGCCGTTCCTTGCTCATCAGATCTCCGTTGGGTTGTAACAGTGCTTACGCGAAAGGAACGCCATAGTAGGAGTTGATACCGCGAACGGCGGCATCATCGCCCCAGTTCCAGTCGCTGCGGTCGCCGTATTTCGGCGCACCTTCCAGGGACTTGGCAGTGATGCCAGTCAGGTAGCCGCCGAGTTCGGTGTCATATTTGAGGGACTGCCAGGGCAGAGGATAGTGATCGTTTCCGAGGCCCAGGAAGCCCCCAAAGCCGAGCACGGCGTAGGACACCTTGCCACTGACCTTGTCGATCATCACGCGCTCGATCGAACCGATCTTGTTGCGGTCCGCGCCAAAGACCGATGTTCCCTCGACCTTGTCGCTGCCGATCAACCGACCCATCTCGTTCTGGTCCAGCTCACCTTGGTTCATCATCTGAATTCTCCGATCAGCTCATGCTCAGATCAACCGGCTGACGAAGCGATCGTTCCTGCTGCTCGAAACGCAGGACACGGTTTGGAACAAGGGCATTTGGGCCGTGTTGGTCGGCTCGAACGCGCAGGCCCGTCGGCCGCGCCACTTCGGAGGACCCAGTCATGAAACGAACCATCATTGCGTTGAGTTGCGTGCTTCTCGCAGGCCCCGCGCTCGCCCAGTCGCTCGGCGAGAAGACCGGCATCAACTCCACCCTTGGAGTGGCGCCGACCACCGCCGACTTCGTCAAGGAAGTTGCCGTCAGCGACATGTTCGAGATCGAATCGAGCAAGCTGGCCGTGCAGAGGGGCAATGCGCAGGAAAAGACCTTCGGGCAGCAGATGGTCACCGACCATACCAAGACCAGCAGCGAACTGAAGGAACTGGTCAGCGGCGGCAAGGTCGAGGCAACTCTGCCCACCGCGCTCGACAGCTCGCATCAGAGCAAGCTCGACAAGCTCAAGAACGCCTCAGGCAAGGACTTCAGCTCCGACTACAATTCCTATCAGGTCAGTGCGCATGAAGATGCGGTCTCGCTGTTCGAGCGCTATTCCAAAGGCGGGGACAATTCCACGCTGAAGGATTGGGCCGGCAAGACGCTGCCTGCGCTGAAGCATCATCTCGACATGGCCAAGGAGCTTGGCAAGTCGCCGAGCGTCGGCCAGTCAAAGTAGCATTCGACCGGGGACGCCGGCCCGCCGGCGTCCCTCGCCCGTTAGCAACGAAGCCCGTCTGCGCGCGTTGATCCGCAAATTGCGGAGCCAGCCATGACGCATCGAACCAACACCCCGCTATCCCGCCGGCACGTGATTCACGCAGCAAGCGCGACGCTTGCTGCGTCGTCGCTGGCATCTTCAACAGCGAAAGGAGATACGACAGTGGCCGATGAGCTGATCGATCCCGTCAACCGATATCCGAAGCCGCCGTTCAAGAAGCAGTCGCAGCCCTGGCCCGGCCTTGCCGGCAAGATGGAACCGCGGCCCGACCATGGCGAAACCAGCTACAGGGGGTCCGGACGCCTCGCTGGTCGCAAGGCGCTGATCACCGGCGGCGATTCCGGGATGGGTCGCGCCGCCGCGATCGCTTATGCGCGCGAAGGCGCCGACGTCGCCATCAACTATCTGCCGGCGGAGGAGCCGGACGCCCAGGAGGTGATCGCGCTCATCAAGAAGGAAGGGCGCACGGGCCTCGCCATTCCCGGCGACCTCAAAGACGAGGCCTTTTGCGGAAAGCTGGTGGAGCAGGCGGTGCAAGGCCTCGGCGGTCTGGACATCCTCGTCAATAATGCGGCGCGGCAGCAGACCCGCGCCTCGATCCTCGATGTGTCTTCGGAGGACTTCGACGCAACGATGAAGACCAACGTCTATGCGCCGTTCTGGACCATCAAGGCTGCATTGCCTCACCTGAAGCCGGGCTCCTGCATCATCGGCACGACCTCCGAACAGGCTTACGATCCTTCCCCCGATCTCTACGACTATGCGCAGACCAAGGCCGCAACGATGAGCTATGTGAAGTCGCTGGCGAAGCAGCTCGCCTCGAAGGGCGTCCGCGTCAACGGCGTCGCCCCCGGACCGATCTGGACGCCGCTTCAGGTGTCGGGCGGCGCCACGATGGAAAAGCTGGAGAAGTTCGGCGGCATGACACCGTTCGGCCGCCCCGGCCAGCCCGTCGAGCTTGCCTCGATCTACGTGCAGCTCGCCGCGGCGGACGCGAGCTACGCGACCGGCCAGGTGTATGGTGCCGCGGGCGGATCTGGACAACCGTAGTATCTCGGCTGAGGAACCATCAACGGTTCCTGCGCTTTACGAGCTTGTCACGAAAATCGTTTTGCCAGCCGCAGACCGATGGCGTTCACAACAGTCAGACCAACACGGATCGATATCGCGATCGCGAACGAGATCGCCGCCCGCACCAACCCGGATCTCGAGCAGACCGCCGCAGCGCTGACATGGGGCGCGGACGAGCATGTGCTGCTTCCGCTCGCCGCTGCGGGCTGGCTTTACGCCCGGCTTCTCCCTCGCGACGAGCGACGTGCGGCGGATCACATCCTTGCGGTTTCACTGGCGGCGGCGGTGCTTCCCCACATTCTGAAATCAGCGTTTGATCAGGTCAGGCCAGACCGATTGATAGTGCGAGGTCATCGGCACGGCATTCCCTTCTCGGGGCTGCCACGCGATGCGTTTCCGTCTGGCCACGCCGTCCATATGGGTGCGCTGGCGTCCGCGGCTGGCCTGCTGCCGCCCGCCAGGCGTCGTCTGGTGCGCTCGATCGCTGCGGCGCTGTCGTTGACGCGCGTCGCTCTGCTCGCCCACTGGGCAAGCGACGTCGTCGCAGGCTTCGCCCTCGGCGTTCTCGTCGAGCGGACGCTGAGACCGTGGACTCTTGAAGGAGCCGCGCGCAAGCCCGGGGCCCCTCGGGGGCGGTCATGATCGAATATGCCGTGCGCTTCGTTGCGGGCGGGCTGATCGTGTCCGCTTTCGCGATCCTCGGCGACATGCTGAGACCCAGGAGCTTCGGCGGGCTCCTCGGGGCAGCGCCGTCGGTCGCGCTTGCCACACTGGCCATCGCAGTCGTTCAGCACGGCCCGCAATATGCAGCGGCCGAAAGCTGGACGATGATCTACGGGGCGGTCGCTCTCGCCTGCTACAGCGTTGCCGTCTGCCATCTCCTGATGAGATTTCAGTTCGCCGCCCTGCCCGCCACCATAATCGCCTTCGCCGTATGGCTTGCGGTTGCCTTCGGCCTGCTCGCAAGTTTCGGAGGCGCCGCCTGATGCTGGTCAACCTGTCTTCGTCATCATTCAAGCGAACGCGCTGGTACGAATACGGAGTTCGCTTTTTGCTGGGCGGACTGGCGACGGTTGCCGCTGGACTCGCCGGCGCGCGCTTCGGCGTCTCTATCGGAGGGCTTTTCCTCGCGCTCCCCGCCATCTTTTGCGCCAGCGCGACGTTGATCGAGAGCCATGAGCGCCGAGCCAAGGAGAAGGCTGGCCTTAGCGGACGGAGGCGCGGTCAGCAGGCTGCAGCGCTCGATGCCGCGGGCGCTGGCCTGGGAGGCATTGGTCTGGCTGCATTCGCCGCGGCCTTCTACGTCGCGGCTCCAGCAAGCATCGTCGGCGCGTTCCTCGCCGCCATCCTTGCGTGGATCGTGGTATCCGTGGCGGCGTGGAGACTGAGGCGAGCGCTTCGCAGGACCTCTCGCGGCGCCGCGCAGCCACACGGCGAGGCGCGGTCAGCGCAAAGCCGAGGCATCCTCCCGTAGCGTCAGGAAGTCGTACATCTCGGCAGCTGCCTGAAGCCGCTCGATACGCGTCGCGACAGCGTCACGCTCCGCGCCGTGGGGCAGGTTCGCCATCTCCTGCTTGAGTCGCAGTCTCTGGGCTTCGAGACGTTGTTCGAAAGTGTGGGGCTCAGATCGTCGTCGCATCGTCCGTCCTCGGGGGTTGCAGGCCCGGGCTATTGGCCCAGCGCTCGACTTGTTCGATCACCTTCTGATGGCTCGGACGCACCGGCTGCGGCGGTTCGGGCTCTTCGGAAAGCTTGCGGGGTAACCTGACTTTGTCTGTCATCGGCTGTCTCCCTTTCCCCAAACATGCGCTTGAGCCCAAGTCATTTCAAGATATAAGTTATTGATTTTATTATATTATATTGCTCAATCGACACCTTTTCGGACTCCTAGGGAACTCGCAGCAAGTTGGCGCGTTTAGCAAGTTGCTCAAATTACTCACCTTGCGTGATGACCATGAACGACCTCCGCGCCGAGCGGCTTCAAGTAATGCTCTCTCCAGATGAACTGGCCGCGGTTGATGATTTCCGGTTCAAGCACCGCATGCCGACGCGCGCCGCTGCTGTTCGCGAGCTGCTCAAATTCGGACTCGCATCCGCAGGCATCGAGACCAACATCGGCTCATCCACGGGCATCAAATCCAGCGAATTTGGTGTCTTCGGCCGCGGTCCGGAAGGACACGCGCCGGGAAAGCCCGAGGGAGACGCCGAGGACTGATTGCGCTCCCACACAAGCAAACGACCCCGGCACGGTGGGTGCCAGGGCCGTCCTTGGAGATTGCTTCCGGCTCACCGGGGGCATGATAACCGAAAGCAATCTATCGACTCTTCGCGCGAGGATTCGTTCCCCGCGCTATTTGTGGCACATGATCTTTTCGGAAAGGCACTTCGCACTTTTCCGGATCATGCTCTAGCCGCTCGGCGCGTCGCCGGAATCATCCGGCGTCATGCCGGAGCCCGGCGTCTTGCTGTTGTCGTTCAACTTGGGATCGCGCGTCGCCTCACGCGACGGCGAGCCTTTTTCATCCGTCTCATCCGTCTTGTGCGCGGTCTGCGCGCGCTGCTTGTCGCGCGGCTGATCCTCCGCCCGCTTGTCCTTGACGATGCCGTGGTCGGAATGGGCCATGATGTCCTCTCGCGTTTGTGGATTGCGTCGAAGCGCTTACGCGCGGACGCGTCGAATGTTCCGGGACGCGGGAGAGGCTTCGCTAGCTGCGCACGGCGTGGGTCGTCGTTGCAGATGCATTTTCCTGATGCACCTGCCGAACCGTTGTCACCGTCGCAAACGCGACCGAGACGCCAAAGGCGAGAATAAAAGAGAGAAGAGCCAGACGTGGAGCCATTGCAAACCTCCTTCTGGAAAAGCAATGAGATCGACTATTCCGGATGATCCTAAGTTGCTCGATTGCAGTCCGTGAGCGGTCTCACACGCAAAGTCACGAGGACGAGATCAGGCACCCTGCATTTGGAGTACGCGAACCTTGACGGGCGGGATTTCGCCGTCGAGCCAGTCCTGCTCGTTTGCAAGCGCCATCCACGCCTCCGCCATCCGCGAATAGCGCTTGTGGGTGGGCTGGCCCTCGGCTCGCTCGGCGAGCTGAAGGCAGTTGTCGGCGTTATCTCTGAAGATGTCAGACTGTTTCATGAAGGACAATTGGGGACGGAACCCTCGCGTCGCAACCGCCCTTACCGCATTGTAACGTAAAGGGAACCTCGCGCGCCTTCGATCATTGCAAATCGATGAGGATTTTTGTCGCAATCATCCTGCTGTTCGTCAGCACCGCGGCGTTCGC
Organism: Bradyrhizobium cosmicum; assembly: GCF_007290395.2. Classification (NCBI taxonomy): domain Bacteria; kingdom Pseudomonadati; phylum Pseudomonadota; class Alphaproteobacteria; order Hyphomicrobiales; family Nitrobacteraceae; genus Bradyrhizobium; species Bradyrhizobium cosmicum. The sequence continues at coordinate 5,590,818 of NZ_CP041656.2, forward strand.
CGACAACGCCGGTGAGCGAACAGACGGCCAGCGCCCGCCGACCGCAACGGATGTGATCGTCGGCCTCTATACGTTTGGCCGCTTCCAGCAAGGTTTGCTGGAGAGTGCGGACCTGAAGGGCAATGCGGAGGTGAAGAACCTCGCCGCCCTGCGCGCCGACGAGGCAGCCAGGCGCGACAAGGCCCTGAAGGAAATCCAAGTGGCGATCGGTGCCGAGCCACACGTCGGTAAGCCCACGGCCGGCGCAAGCCTCGCTGAGCCCGACGACTCGGAAGGACCTGCGTACATTCGCACCTTCTTCGCCGCGCAAATTCCTGAATACGAGTCCGCTATCGGCCTGCTGGAGCGCTATCTGAAGGCGCCCGACAATGCGGCGCTTGCTGCTTTTGCCCGCGAGCAGCTCCCCTTGCTGCGCTCGCAGGTGAAGGACGCTGAACGCACGATGGCCGACAAGTAATTGGCAGGGCGGGAACCCTGCTAAGGGTCGGAAATTTTTCTGGAATTGGATGGAACCAATCATAGCCCTTGCGGTTATTTTGACCGGGCTGAGCAAAGCAGGTTCCAATTTCTCGCGCCGCCGCCTTGGCGCTTGATTTCGAATTTGGCTACCGCTCTAGTTTGATCAATCGCGTCGCGCCGTGGATTCGGCCGACGCCGCGGGGGAATTACTATGAGCGACCTCGATCCCGGAACTGCATCACGCTCCGGTCGTCGCGTCCCAAAGCCAAAAAACAACGGTACGTCGGAGCCGGATTCCCGGCCGGAATTGCTGCTCGCCTTGCAGGCGATGCGCAGCGGTGATTTTTCGGTGCGGATGAGCGGCGACTATCTCGGCATCGACGGCAAGATCGCCGACACGCTCAACGAAATCATCGCCGCCAACCAGCGTATGGCGCAGCAGCTCGAACTGGTCGGTCAGGTGGTCGGGCGCGAGGGCAAGACCCGCCAGCGCGTCAAGTTCGGCCTTGCCTCCGGCTCCTGGGCCGACATGGAAGGCTCGGTCAACACGCTGATCGACGATCTGTTGTGGCCGACGCGCGAGGTCACGCGTGCGGTCGCCGCCGTGGCGCAAGGCGACCTGCTCCAGACCGTCAAGCTCGATGTCGACGGTCGCCCGCTGCGCGGCGAATTCCTGCAGTCGGCGACCATCGTCAACACCATGATCAAGCAGCTCGGCGTGTTCACGTCCGAGGTGACGCGCGTGGCGCGCGAGGTCGGCACCGAGGGCAAGCTCGGCGGCCAGGCCCAGGTGCCGGAAGTAACCGGCGTCTGGAAGGACCTCACCGAGAGCGTCAACTCGATGGCGAACAATCTGACCAACCAGGTTCGCAACATCGCCGAGGTGACGATCGCGGTCGCGAACGGCGACTTGTCCAAGAAGATCACCGTCGACGTTCGCGGCGAGATTCTCCAACTCAAGGAAGCCATCAACACGATGGTGGACCAGCTGCGCTCCTTTGCCTCCGAAGTGACACGCGTGGCGCGCGAGGTCGGCACCGACGGCAAGCTCGGCGGCCAGGCGATCGTGCCCGGCGTGGCCGGCACCTGGAAGGATCTCACCGACTCCGTCAACGCGATGTGCGGCAACCTCACCGCCCAGGTGCGCAACATCGCCAACGTCACGACCGCCGTGGCGCGCGGCGACCTGTCGCGCAAGATCACGGTGGACGTGCGCGGCGAAATCCTGGAACTGAAGGACACCATCAACACGATGGTGGACCAGCTCAACTCGTTCGCCTCGGAAGTGACGCGCGTGGCGCGTGAGGTCGGCACCGAAGGCAAGCTCGGCGGCCAGGCCCAGGTGCCGGGTGTGGCCGGCACCTGGAAGGACCTCACCGACAACGTCAACTTCATGGCGTCGAACCTGACTGCGCAGGTCCGCAACATCGCCGACGTCGCCACCGCGATCGCAGGCGGCGACCTCTCCAAGAAGATCACGGTGAACGTCTCGGGCGAAATCCTTCAGCTGAAGGAAACGCTCAACACCTGCGTGGACCAGCTCAATGCCTTCGCGGGCGAAGTGACGCGCGTGGCACGCGAAGTCGGCACCGAGGGCCGGCTCGGTGGTCAGGCCAACGTACTCGGCGTCGCCGGCACCTGGAAGGACCTCACGGAAAGCGTCAACTCGATGGCGTCGAACCTGACCGCACAGGTCCGCAACATCGCCGAGGTGACGACCGCGGTCGCCGGCGGCGATCTTTCCAAGAAGATCACCGTGGACACGCGCGGCGAGATTCTGGAGCTGAAGGACACCATCAACACCATGGTGGACCAGCTCAACGCCTTCGCCGGCGAAGTCACGCGCGTCGCGCGCGAGGTCGGCACCGAAGGCAAGCTCGGCGGTCAGGCCGTCGTGCGCGGCGTCGGCGGCACGTGGAAGGATCTGACGGACTCCGTCAACTCGATGGCGTCGAACCTGACCGGCCAGGTCCGCAACATCGCCGAAGTCGCGACCGCGGTCGCCAAGGGCGATTTGTCCAAGAAGATCACCGTGAACGTGTCGGGCGAAATCCTTCAGTTGAAGGAAACGCTCAACACCATGGTCGACCAGCTCAACGCGTTTGCCGGCGAAGTCACGCGCGTCGCGCGCGAGGTCGGCACCGACGGCAAGCTCGGCGGCCAGGCCGACGTGCCCGGCGTCGCCGGCACCTGGAAGGACTTGACGGACTCCGTCAACTCGATGGCCGGCAACCTCACCGCGCAGGTCCGCAACATCGCCGAGGTCGCGACCGCGATCGCCGGCGGCGACCTGTCGCGCAAGATCACGGTGGACGTGCGCGGCGAGATTCTTCAGCTCAAGGACACGCTGAACACGATGGTCGACCAGCTCAACCGCTTCGCGGGTGAGGTGACGCGCGTCGCGCGCGAGGTCGGCACCGAAGGACGGCTGGGCGGCCAGGCCAACGTGCCCGGCGTCGCCGGCACCTGGAAGGACTTGACCGACTCCGTGAACTCGATGGCGGGCAACCTCACCGCCCAGGTCCGCAACATCGCCGAAGTCACCACCGCAGTCGCGCGCGGCGACTTGTCCCGCAAGATCACCGTGGACGTGAAGGGCGAAATCCTCGAGCTGAAGAACACCATCAACACCATGGTGGACCAGCTCAACGCCTTCGCCGGCGAAGTCACCCGCGTGGCGCGTGAGGTCGGCACCGAAGGCAAGCTCGGCGGCCAGGCCGAGGTGTCGGGCGTCGCCGGCACCTGGAAGGACCTCACCGACAACGTCAACTTCATGGCCTCGAACCTGACGGCCCAGGTCCGCAACATCGCCGAGGTCGCCACCGCGATCGCCGGCGGCGACCTCTCGAAGAAGATCACGGTGGACGTGCGCGGCGAGATCCTGCTGCTCAAGGACACCCTGAACACCATGGTCGAGCAGCTGCGCTCCTTCGCCGCCGAAGTGACGCGCGTGGCACGCGAGGTCGGCACCGAAGGCCGTCTCGGCGGTCAGGCCGTCGTGCCCGGCGTCGGCGGCACCTGGAAGGACCTCACCGACAACGTCAACCTGCTGGCCGCGAACCTGACGACGCAGGTCCGCAACATCGCCGAGGTCACCACGGCCGTCGCACGCGGCGACTTGTCCCGCAAGATCACCGTGGACGTGAAGGGCGAAATCCTCGAGCTGAAGAACACCATCAACACCATGGTGGACCAGCTCAACGCCTTCGCCGGCGAAGTGACGCGCGTGGCGCGCGAAGTCGGCACCGAAGGCGAGCTCGGCGGCCAGGCCCAGGTGCCCGGCGTGGCCGGCACCTGGAAGGACCTCACCGACACCGTCAACTTCATGGCGGCGAACCTGACCGAGCAGGTCCGCGGCATCGTCAAGGTGGTGACCGCTGTTGCGAACGGTGATTTGAAACAAAATCTCACCGTGAAATCGAAGGGTGAGGTCGCCGCGCTCGCCGACACCATCAACAACATGACCGAGACGCTTGCGACCTTCGCCGACCAGGTGACGTCGGTGGCGCGCGAGGTCGGCGTCGAGGGACGGCTCGGCGGCCAGGCCGACGTGCCGGGTGCGGCCGGCACCTGGAAGGACCTCACCGGCAACGTCAACCTGCTGGCGGCCAACCTCACCTCGCAGGTGCGCGCGATCGCGGAAGTGGCAACCGCCGTGACCAAAGGCGATTTGACACGATCGATCCAGGTCGATGCCCGCGGCGAGGTCGCCGAGTTGAAGGACAACATCAACACGATGATCACGAACCTCCGTCTGACGACGGACGTGAACACCGAGCAGGACTGGCTGAAGACCAATCTCGCGAAATTCACCAACATGCTTCAGGGCCAGCGCGACCTCGCCACTGTCGGCCGGCTGCTGCTCACTGAATTGTCGCCGCTGGTGAACGCGCATACCGGCGTGATCTACCAGGTCGAGAACGAGGACAATCCGCAGCTCCTGCTGCTCGCCTCCTATGCTGGCGACGGCGTCTACCCGTACCAGCGCGTGCTGCCGTTCGGCGAGGGCCTGATCGGCCAGTGCGCGCTCGACAAGCGGCCGCGCGTCATCGCCGACATTCCGCCCGACGTGGTACCGATCAATTCGGCGCTGTTCCGCGTCGCGCCGAAGAACCTCGTGGTGCTGCCGGTGCTGTTTGAAGGCCAGGTCAAGGCCGTGATCGAGCTCGCCTCCCTCACCTCGTTCACGACCTCGCAGATGACCTTCCTTGAGCAGCTCACCGATTCCATCGGCATCGTGCTGAACTCGATCGAGGCGACGATGCAGACCGAAGGCCTGCTCAAGCAGTCGCAGCAGCTCGCCGGCGAACTCCAGACCCAGCAGCGCGAATTGCAGCAGACCAACGACCAGCTCGAGCAGAAGGCGCAACAGCTCGCCGAGCGCAACGTCGAGGTCGAGCGCAAGAACCAGGAAATCGAGCAGGCCCGCCGCGCGCTGGAGGAAAAGGCGACCGAGCTCGCACTGACCTCGAAATACAAGTCCGAATTCCTCGCCAATATGAGCCACGAGCTTCGTACGCCGCTGAACTCGATCCTCATCCTCGGACAGCAGCTCACCGATAACCCGGACGGCAATCTTTCCGCCAAGCAGGTCGAATTCGCCCGCACCATCCACGGCGCCGGAACCGACCTGCTCAACCTCATCAGCGACATTCTCGATCTCTCAAAGATCGAGTCCGGTACGGTGACGGTCGACGCCGAAGAAATCCTGACGGCGAACCTGCTCGAGACCGTCGGGCGGCCGTTCCGGCACGAGGCCGAGAACCGCAATCTTTCGTTCAAGATCGACGTCGATCCGAACCTCGCGCGCAGCATCGTCACCGATTCCAAGCGCTTGCAGCAGGTCCTGAAGAACCTGCTCTCCAACGCCTTCAAGTTCACCGCCGAAGGCGAGGTGCGCCTGAAGGTCGCCGCCGCGGTCGGCGGCTGGGGCACGGATCATCCGGTGCTGAACTCGGCGCCGGCCGTGATCGCGTTCGAAGTGTCCGACACCGGCATCGGCATTCCCCTGGAGAAGCAGAAGCTGATCTTCGAGGCGTTCCAGCAGGCCGACGCAGGCACCAGCCGCAAATATGGCGGCACCGGCCTTGGCCTTGCCATCAGCCGCGAGCTCGCAGGCCTGCTCGGCGGTGAAATCCATCTGCGCAGCGCGCCCGGCAAGGGCTCGTCCTTCACGCTGTATCTGCCGCTGAAATATTCCGGCCCGACGCTGGCGCCGCGTCCGCCCGCCCCGCAGCAGCAAAATCAGCCACCGGCACTGCAGCCGACCGCGCAAGACCTGCCGCGGGTGATCGAGCAGCTGCCCGACGATCGCCTCAACCTCGAGCCCGGCGACAGCATCCTGCTCATCGTCGAGGATGATCCGCACTATGCGCGCATTCTGGTCGACCTCGCCCGCGACAAGGGATTCAAGGTTCTGGTCGCCGCGCAGGGCGCGGAGGCGCTGGAGCTTGCCAAGCAGTACCAGCCGCGGGCCGTCTCGCTCGACGTGTTCCTGCCTGACATGCTGGGCTGGACGGTGCTGAGCCAGCTCAAGCACAATCCGCTGACCCGCCACATCCCCGTGCAGATCATCACGCTCGACGAGGACCGCCAGCACGCCCTGGCGCGCGGCGCCTTCTCCTTCGTCAACAAGCCCACCACGACCGAAGGGGTCTCCGCCGCGCTGTCCCAGATCAAGGAATATGCGCGACCGCGGCGCAAGCGGCTCTTGATCGTCGAGGACAACGAGGCCGAACGGATGTCGATCCGCGAGCTGCTGCATCACGACGACATCGAGATCGTGACGACCGATACGGGTGCCGGCGCGCTCTCGACGCTGCGTCAGGAACCCTGCGACTGCGTGGTGCTCGACCTGCGGCTGCCCGACATGAGCGGCTTTGAGGTGCTCGACCAGATCCGCAACGACGAGACGCTGTCGAACATTCCGGTCGTGGTCTTCACCGGCCGGGAACTCTCGGCGGAAGAGGATGCCGAGCTTCACACCATGGCGCGCAGCATTGTGGTCAAGGGCGTGGAATCGCCGGAGCGCCTACTCGACGAAACCGCGCTGTTCCTGCATCGCGTGATCACGGAACTGCCGGTCGAGAAGCAGCGCATGCTCGAGAAGCTGAACAGTTCCGACGAGGACCTGATCGGCAAGACCGCCCTGCTGGTCGACGACGACGCCCGGAACATTTTCGCGCTGTCGAGCGTGCTGGAACGGCGCGGCATGAAGGTGCTCACCGCCACGACCGGCCGCGAAGCGGTCACACTGGTGGAGTCCAATCCGGAGATCGCCATCGTGCTGATGGACATCATGATGCCGCAGATGGATGGCTACCAGACCATCGGCGTCATTCGCGAAAACCCAGCCTTCGCCCGCCTGCCGATCATCGCGCTGACCGCCAAGGCGATGAAGGGCGACCGCGAGAAATGCCTGGAGGCCGGCGCGTCCGACTACCTCGCCAAACCAGTCAACACCGATCAATTGCTGCTTGCGATCCGCATGTGGCTGCACCGTTGAGTTTGGATCTGCGAATGGACCACGAAAAGGTCAACATCCTCCTCGTCGACGACCAGCCGGCCAAGCTGCTCGCCTATGAGGTGATCCTGAAGGAGCTCGGCGAGAACCTCGTGACCGCCTCGTCGGGCCGCGAGGCGCTCGAGGTGCTGCTCAAGACCGAGATCGCGGTGATCCTCGTCGACGTCTGCATGCCCGAGCTCGACGGCTTCGAACTCGCCGCGATGATCCGCGAGCATCCGCGCTTCCAGAAGACCGCGATGATCTTCATCTCGGCCATCCAGGTCAGCGACATCGATCGGTTGCGCGGCTACGAAATGGGCGCGGTCGACTACGTTCCGGTTCCGGTCGTGCCGGAGGTGTTGCGCGCCAAGGTCAAGGTTTTCGCCGAGCTCTATCGCAAGACCCGCGAGCTCGAACGGTTGAACCAGGATCTCGAGGACCGCGTGCGCGCCCGCACGGCGGAGTTGGAGAACTCCACCGCAAAGCTGCGTGAAAGCGAAGAGCGGCGCAGCATGGCGATTGCCGCCGGCAATATGGGGTCCTGGGACTGGGACTGGGTCAACGGCGACTGGATGTGGGACGACGGCCAGTATCGCATTTTTGGCGTGACGCCCGAAACCTTCAACGTCACCTCGGCGAACATCCAGGCATTGCTGCACCCCGATGATGCCGACCAGTTCACCCAGGCCATCGCGGCGTTCAACACGGGGGTGCACGCCCATGAAGGCGAGTTTCGCGTCAGCCGTCCCGACGGCGAGGTGCGCTGGTGCGTCGGCACGGCGGCTGCCACGCTGGACTCGAGCGGCCGCGTCGTGCGGGTAAGTGGCGTGACCGTGGACATCACCGAACGCAAGCGCGCGGAGGAGAGACAGAATCTGCTGGCGCGCGAGGTCGACCACCGCGCCAAAAATGCGTTGGCGCTGGCGCAGTCGATCGTGCGCCTCACACGTGCCGACGAGGTCAAGGCTTACGTCAATGCCGTCGAGGGACGCATCAATGCGCTGGCGCGCGTCCACACGATCCTGTCGCTGTCGAGCTGGCAAGGCGCGGAGCTCTCCAAGCTGATCGAGGAGGAACTTGCACCCTATTCGCTCGGAGGCCAGATCAAGCTGGCGGGTCCCGAGGTTCAGTTGCTGCCGGCGACCGCGCAGACGCTGGCGCTGGCCCTGCACGAGCTTTTCACCAACTCGGCGAAGTACGGCGCGTTGTCGGCGCGGTCGGGTCGGCTTGCGATCGGCTGGCAGGTCGAGGACGACCACCTGACATTGACCTGGGACGAAACCGGCGGTCCGCTGGTCGGGCCGCCGAAGTCCCGCGGCTTCGGCACACGGAGCCTTCTTGCCAGCGTCGAATCCCAGCTCGGCGGACAGGCGGAGTTCAACTGGCGGCCCGAAGGCCTGTTGTGCCGCCTCAAGGTGCCGCTGACGATAAAGGGTGCAGCGCCGACCAGCGCGGGAAAGTTCGACGCGGTTCGCTCCGAGGCTCTTCAGCGGGCTTCAGGTTAGCGCGACGCGACGACCCTGATACGCGTCATCGGCCGAGACTCGTCAGCCAGACGTCCTTCCAGCCATGCTTCCGTTTGCGAGAGATCGCGCAGCGCCCGCGCGTAGCGTCGGGCTGCGCTCCGCTCGGCGCCGCGCGGCAGCGTGCGTGCCTTGCGCAGCATGTCCGCGGCCGCGTTGCGATAGGCGAGCGAGCGATAGAGAAAGACGACCTTACCCATATCGGAGTTCCCGTGTCGTGTTGATAGGGTTCATCCTCGCAAGACAGGCATGAACGTCGGATGAAGCGGCGAATGACAAATCTTTGATCAGAATGGAACCCGCAATCATCACTCGCGTTTTTTCGCCATATTCAGAGGCGGTCCATGCGCGCAAAGAAGTCGCCGAGCCTCCTCTCTTCCACTGGCATTATCAGGCTGATGACGCATGCGCTCATGGGCGCCGCGCTCGGCCTCGCCTTCGGTCTTGCTCTCATCCTGTCCAATCCGGCGGTCGGGAACTTGTTGAGCCACGGCGGAAGGTCCGCGGCGGTCGTCTTCGTCGTCACGCTGGTGACCACCTTCGCGATCGGCGCGACGCTCACGGGAATCGTGTTCATGATCGCCGAGGACAAGGAATTTTGAAGCGCGCGTGAAGCGCATGGGGCCGTTCAATCGGAACCCCCGCGGTGAATGGCGGTTGGCTGCCTGCGTCAATTCAACTCAGGGAGTTCCCGCGCATGAAGACCACCAAGCTTGCTCTCGCCGTGATGCTGGCCACCGGCGTCGCCGCCGCCCCGTTCGCCGCGCAGGCGAAGTCGCACAAAGCCAAGCACGAATCCGCGACCCAGTCGTCGCAGACGACAGGCGCGAATACGAAATCCAAGGGCGCCGATCCCTCCGGTCAAGGCGGCTCCGGCCCCGGTTCAGATCAGGGCGGCACCATGACGAACAACAAGGGCACCACCAACAGCAAGTGAGTGCCAGAAGACGATGCAATCACTGAGCCCCGCGGTGACGCGGGGCTTTTTTTGCTTCGACGATCAATTGAGCACGCGTGGGCCTTAGCCACCCTGGATGTCAGTGATTGCCTGGACGACCGACTGCGGAGCTTGTCTTCACGAGGTGATCGAGCTGCGCACGCTTGCGTGCGATCAGGAGCTGGGCTGCGGCATCGTCGAGGCCCGCACGCTGCAACTGCCGGATGGCTGAGCCGAGCTCGAGAATCTCGGCGCGCAGTTTTAGAATCCGGTACGCGTCCGGGTCTTCCTCCACCGCACGCTCCCAAAGCTTTCAGCGGCGCGCGATCGCACGCGGGGGATTGCTGGCTGTCTTGACGGGACGAAGGCTCACCCGGTCGCGGACGTCAGGCAGGACATCACCGCCGCCGGCAGCCTTCCATTCGCCGATCAGCAAGGTGATGTTCCGGCGCAGATCCATCTGCGCCAGGGCCTTTTCCGTGCAGTCGCGATCGCGATTGACGAGGTCGCGCACCGACGCCTCCATATCGGCCATTGCCAGCCTCAAGGCACTGATTTTACGTCTAATTTCATTAATTCTGTTGTCCATGGCTTGTTAGAACAAAATAAGAACATATAGTCAAGCCGAGATTCCAGAACGGAGAGGTCAGATGCAGGTTCAGGGTAAATATGACGCCAGGGCTTTCCTCGCGGAGCAGATGACGCGGGCGCAAGGCCTGAGATTGAAGCGGCTGAGCGAGGAGGCCTATCAACCCGGGCAATACAATCGGGATCTGTCCTCCGCCGAGGCGGCGCGCCGCATCCAGGTGCTCGAGGCGGAGATCGAGCTGGCGAACTCGTTCTGAGGCGCGCCTCGCGCCTGGAACGTTGCGTCAGCGATACGGTTCTTTCCCGATGCCAAGGGAGAGAGTCGATGGCACGTAAGGCAACGAAACGCCGCTATTCCCGCAGCGCCGGCGATGATGTCGAGCGCGAAATGCGTCGTTACAAGAAGGGCAACGCGAAAAGCGGCCCGGGCGGCCGCGGTGGACGGGTGAAGAGCCGCAAGCAGGCGATTGCAATCGCCCTGTCGGAAGCACGCGCGAAGGGCAAGAAAGTCCCGAAGAAGGCGTCGAAGCGAAAGACGACCAAGAAAACGGCAAGCAAGACAACCAAGAAGGCGAAGAAGAGCGCGAAGCGCAAATCCAGCAAACGGTGACGCAGCGTCAGATCATGCTGCCCGGCATGAAGCAGCGGATCGATATCCCGAACGCGGTTTTGACCGGCCAGACCATGGTGCGGCCGGCACGGTTCGGCTCGGTGATGACGGCCTCGTCAGGCACGTCGACCCACTGCCCGTCGAGCCGCACGCGATAGTGCCCGTCATGCGATTCCCAATCGGGATCGGACACCGCAAATCCGTCTGCATCCGAGCAGCACGGGCCGAGATGGCTGCGAAGGCTATCGAACCAGGGTTTCAAGGCTGAGTTGGCGTAGCGGCCATCGTCGCGCCCGAGGGCGCTTCCGCTCGTCATCACGATCGGCGCCACCAGCAGCGCACACGTCAGCGAGAGCTTCAATCGATCCATGTCGGCACCGATCAAATGCAAACGTCAGGTTCCACAAGACGGCCCGACGTCCGGAGTTCTACTCCGTCCTTTGCCTGGCACCGTCATTGGCGCCAAAGCGCAACACGCACAGTGACGAGCGAACGCGGCTTTTTCGGACGAACCCGTCATCATTGCTGCCGTTAACGCGAATGTTATCGGCGGCCTGTGGGTATCTCGGATGCGAACGAGAAAAGGCGGCCCGAAGGCCGCCTTTTGGCGTTTGCGCTGGAATAGCTCGACTTACGCCAGCGGTACCGCGACAAACCGGGTCGCCTCCGCGCTCTTCACCTGCAACAGCACGCTGTTCTTGCCGGACGATTTAGCCTGCGCCAGCTCGGACCGGACCTCGCCGACATTGGCGACGGGCTTGCCGCCGACATTGAGGATGACGTCGCCGGTCTGGATGCCACGTTGCGCGGCCGGCCCCTCCGGATCGACCTCGGTGACGACGACACCCTTCTGGCCCGCGCCCTGGACGTCGCCGGCCGGAGCCAGGCTGAGCCCAAGGCGCGGTGTGCCGGCGCCGGGCTGCGCCTTGCCCTCACCGGACTTGGCGTGCTGCTCGTTCGGCAACTCGCCAAGCGCCAACGTCACGGTCTTGCTGTCCCCCTTGTGGAAGACATCGAGCTTCACCGAGCTCCCCGGCGCCAAGGTGGCGATGGTGCGGGCGAGATCACGGGAGTCCTTGGTGGCCGTGCCGTTGACGGCGGTGATGACATCACCCGCCTCGATGCCCGCCTTCGCCGCCGGACTTCCATCCTGCGGAGTGTCGACGATCGCGCCGCGCGCTTCCTTGAGACCGAGGCTGTCGGCAATGTCAGCAGTCACCGGCTGCACCTGCACACCGAGCCAGCCGCGCGTCACCACGCCCTTGTCCTTCAACTGCGCGACGACGAGTTTTGCGGTCGAGGCCGGAATGTCGAAGCCGATGCCGACCGAACCGCCCGACGGCGAGAAGATCGCGGTGTTCACGCCGATCACGTTGCCGCTCATGTCGAAGGCCGGACCGCCGGAATTGCCCTTGTTGATCGGCGCGTCGATCTGGATGAAATCGTCATAGGGACCATTGCCGATGTCGCGGCCGCTGGCCGAGACAATGCCGGCGGTCACGGTGCCGCCAAGGCCGAAGGGATTGCCGACCGCGACCACCCAGTCGCCGATCCGCGGCTTCTGGTCGGAGAATTTGACGAACGGAAAGTCCTTCTTGCCATCGACCTTGATCAGCGCGAGATCGGTCTTGGGATCGGTGCCGACCACCTTCGCGGTGTAGACCGTGCCGTCGTCCATCGTCACCTGCACCGACGTAGCGTGGTCGACGACGTGGTTGTTGGTCACGGCATAGCCGTCGGCGGAGATGAAGAAACCGGATCCTTCACCCGTGATCGTCTGGTGACGCTGACGCGGCATGCCGTTCATGCCGCCCGGGCCACGGAAACCGAACTGCCGGGAGAACTGGTCGAGCGGCGAATCCTCGTCGGAGTCCATCCGGTTCTGCTGCAGCATTGCGCTCTTGTCGTTGTCCTGGTCGATCTTGACTCGCACCGAGATGACGGCGGGTTTGACCTTGCTGACGAGATCGCCGAAGCCCGGCGGCGTCGCGGCAGCCTCGGCGGCCCGCGCCGGTGCGATGAAGGAGGCCATCCCGAGCGGCGAAGAGCCGGGAGAACTGGCGAGCACGGCCACGCCAAGCGCGGCCACGGTGCCGAGCAGCGCAAGCCGGCGCGGCTTCAGGATCGTGCGGGACGAGGTGGTGTCGGAATTGACGCGGTCGTTCATGTCGAAATGTCCATGTTGGGTAAGTCGCCTTGCACCCAACATGGACGTGGTCACCTTACGGGGTCCCGTCCACCCGATTAAATCTTGGCAAAGTTGCTGCGACCGGCGGCACGGCCAGAAGTCGCAGTTGCAGATTTGATGCAGCTCAACACAGGCCCCGCGCGAAGTGCCAGACTGTGACCACAGGATGAAGTCCATCGGAGGCGCGCCATGTACAAAGACATTCTCGTTCACGTCCCAACCGAACGCCCCATGCGCCCCGTGATCGACGGATCGATTTCGCTGGCCGCGCAGCTCAACGCCCATGTCGACGCCGTCGCCGTCGGCTATGTTGCAACCAGCACGGCTTACGTGATGGAAGGCGGTGCCGCAGTGGCAGCCGTGTTCGAGATGGAACGCGAGCGTGCGGTGGAGCGGGCTGAAGCGGCGCTGACGGTGTTCAAGACCGAAGCCGCGAACGCCGGTCTTTCCTTTGCTTGCCACCCACTCGGCGCGATCCCGGCGGATGCAGCCGCCTTGCTCGGCGAGATGGCGCGGCTGCACGATCTCAGCATCGTGCTGCAGCCCGAACCAGCGCGAGGCTCATTCGACAACGACGTGCCCAGCGAGATCCTTTTCCAGGCGGGCGGCCCGGTGCTGTTCCTGCCGTACAATTTCCGTGGCGCATTCAAGCCGAAACGAATCGGCATCTGCTGGGACGGCAGCCGCCTCGCCGCCCGTGCAATGCGCGATGCCGCACCGTTCATGGCTCGGGCCGAGGAGATCGTGATCATCACTATCAACGAGGCCGACGCGGTTCCCGACGACGTCTCGGCGCGCAATTTGGCAAAGCATCTTGGCCGACGCGGATTGTCGACCCGCACGGCCAGCCTGTCGGCCGCGCGCGCCGACATTCAACCGACCATCCTGTCCCTGGCGGCCGACGAGAGCCTCGATCTCCTCGTGATGGGCGGCTATGGCCATTCGCGATTGCAGGAACGCCTGCTCGGCGGCGTCACCCGCGCCATGCTCGAAGCCATGACGGTCCCGACGCTGATGTCGCATTGATTGCGGAGCATCAGCAGCAAACCCGATTACACGCCCTTGTCGTTCGGATTGGCAACCGCATCCTTCAGCGGCGCAGGCATCGGGAAGTTCAGGTTCACGTTCTTCGGAGGAATGGGGTTTGTGAACCATTTCGCGTAGAGTTCTGCGAACTGGCCGCTCCTCATCGTGACGACCAGAGTCCTGTCGACCAGAGCCTTGAACTCCGGATCGCCCTTGCGGATGATCAGCCCGTAAGGCTCGGTACGCAGGCTGTCGTCGATGATCCGCCAGCTGTCCGGCGCCTGGCTGTTGGCGATGAGGCCAGCGAGCAGGATGTCGTCCATGACAAAGGCGTCGCTGCGGCCGGTCGTGAGCGCAAGGAACGACGCGGCGTGGTCCGGCGACAGCACCTGCTTGACCTCAAACTTCTTCTCCTGGCTGCGTCCCAGTAGCAGGGTGATCGACGTAGAGCCGGTGGTCAGCGCGACCGGCCTGTCTTTGAGATCCTCGAACATCTTGATCGGCGCGTCCCTTCGGACCACGGCGCGAATGCTCGAAACAAAGATGGTGTTGCTGAACGCCACCACCTTCTGACGCTCCAGCGTGTTGGTGGCGGGACCGCAGACGATGTCGATGGTGCCGTTCTCGATCAGCGGGATTTGCGTACTGAGCTGGATCGGCTGCAGCTTGGTCCGAAGCGCCGGGAGCTTCAACTCGTCCTTCACCGCATCGACGATCCGCGCGCAGAGATCCATCGCGAAGCCGACCGGCTTCTGACTGTCGTCGAGATAGGAGAACGGCACAGATACATCGCGATGGCCAAGGCGGATCTCGCCGGCATCCTTGATCTTCGCCAACGTCCCGCCAGGGGTTTGCGCGGATGCAGGACTTGCGACCGCAGTCAGAAACATGAGCGAATACAACAGACCCTTCATGGCCTTACTCCCCAAATGGATACAATCACTCAATATTTTATACACACGATTGCATAATCAGCAAACTGATTTTATACAATCTGTCTTGACTCAGATGGGACGAGAGGCCGGATGAAATCGGGAGATGTGGCAAAGCAACGGATGAGCGGCAGTCACGGCTCCACGCCGGACACCGTTCGCGAGGCGCTGCGCCGCGCGATCAGCGCGGGTGAACTCGCCCCCGGCCTTCAACTCCGGCAGGACGAGTTGGCCGAGAAATTCGGAACCAGCCGCATCCCCGTGAGAGAGGCGCTGCGGCAATTGGAAGCCGAGGGTTTTGTGACATTCCTGCCCAATCGCGGGGCCGTCGTCTCGGATCTCTCCATCGACGAAGTCGTGGAGCTGCTCGAGATTCGCATCGCGCTCGAATGCCACGCGCTACGCCTCGCGATCCCCGCGATGGGCGACATCGACCTGGACGATGCCAGGGCGATCCTCCGCTCCTACGACGAGGAGCCGGATCCAGAAAAATGGGGCGCGTTCAACTGGCGCTTCCACAAATCGCTTTATGCGCCCTGCAATCGTCCGCGCCTGCTTGCGATGATCGAGGCCAATTACGGCCATGTCGGCCGCTTCACGCGTGCGCTGGTCTCACGCGCCACCGGCAAGGACCGGCCGCAGCGCGAGCACTATCAATTGCTGGAATTCTGCCGCGACGGCGAAGTCGAGAAAGCCGTGCGCTTGCTGCGCGAGCACATCGTGCAGACCCAGAAGACGCTGCGATCTGCACAGCGTCACGCATCGCGGGACACGGCCGGCTGATGTGAAAGCCGATCGGCCCCACCGGGTTGAGGAGAGTACGCTTGAAGACGAACGACGTTGAGATCCTGGTTATCGGCGCGGGCATGGCGGGTCTTGCCACGGCCTATTACCTCGCCGTCGAGCACAAGCGCTCGCGCCTCTTGATCGTGGATGAGGGGCAGCCGATGGCGCTGACATCAGCTCAGTCGGGCGAGAACTATCGCAACTGGTGGCCGCATCCGACCATGGCGGCATTCACCGATCACAGCACGGACCTGATGGAGGATATTGCGCGCCGCACGGACAACCGCATCCACATGACGCGGCGCGGATATCTGCTCGTGACGCGCGAAGAGAAACCGGAAGAGCTGCTGCGGCAGTTGCATACCGGCTACGGCACTTCAGCCTCGAAGCTGATCCGCCAACACGAGGGCACGAGCCAGAACTATGCGGCCCCGCTGTCGGCAGACTGGCAAACCGCGCCCGACGGCGTCGATGTGCTGCTCGGCCGGGACCTGATCCAGCGTACCTATCCGGCGTTCGACAAGGAGGTCGCCACCGCGCTTCACATCCGCAGGGCCGGCGACATCAGCGGTCAGCAGCTCGGACAGTACATGCTGGAAACGATGCGCCCACTCGGTGCGCAGTTTCAGCAGGCGCGGGTGGTCGGCATCGCCAAGGCCGACCGGTTCCTGGTTGATGTCGTCGTCGACGGCGCACACCAGACGATCAAGGCTGATATCATCGTCAATGCAGCGGGCCCCTTTGCTGCGTACATTGCGGCGATGCATGGCGAAAAGCTGCCGATGCAGAATGTGCTTCAGCAGAAGATCGCGTTCGTCGATCGCAATCGCGCGGTGGACCGCAAGATGCCATTTGCGATTGATCTCGACGGTCAGACGCTCGCTTGGTCTCCTGAGGAGCGCGAGGCGCTGGCCGCGGCCCCCGAGATGGCCCGGTTGCTGGAACCGATGCCGGGCGGCATTCACTGCCGACCCGACGGAGGCGATCACGGTCAATGGATCAAGCTTGGCTGGGCCTTCAATGCGGAGCCGTCCGAACCCACGCGGGAACCCGAACTGAATCCCTATTTCCCGGAGATCGTGCTTCGCGCCGCAAGCCGGCTCCAGCCCGCACTCAGGCAATATCTCGGCGCCCTTCCGCGCGACCGGGTGCATTACGGCGGCTACTATCCCATGACGAAGGAAAACTGGCCCCTGATTGGCGCGGCCAAGACCCCGGGCGTCTTCCTGACAGCCGCCTTGTCGGGCTATGGAACCATGTCGGCCTGCGCCGCTGGCGATCTTTGCGCGCGTGCCGTGGTCGGCGCGCCCTCGCAAGCCTTCGCGGACGTGCTCTCGCTCGCGCGCTACGACGACAAGGTGCTCATGGGCGAACTCGATAGCGCGGAGAGCCGCGGCCTGCTCTGATCGCCCACATGTCGGGCGTCTTCACGCTGCGACCGGCGTCTCCCAGACTGCGGCTGCTGCGGCGTCATCTTCGCGCTGGGCATTGCACGCGTCGAAATGCGCTTTCAGCGCAATTTCGGCGAGATGTTCGAAATGTTCGGCCTGGCCAAGAAGTTCCCAGTTCTGCAGCGGCCGGTAGGCCGCCTGCTGACGACAGAGGGACGCCAGCGCCCGGTAGCGACGTACGTTCTCCATGAGACCCTCCCTCGCATTCACAGACCTTATGGTCCTTATTTACGTCAGGCGGATGGCGGTTGTGCAAAACATTTGCTGTATGCACAGCGCGCCCGACCGCGATCGGCATTTGAGAAATGCGCAGACGGGTGTTGGTTCCTATCGCACCGTGGAACCGGTCTCGTCAGGCATGGCGCTGGCTAAGCGGAAAGGCGTTGTTCCACGGTCACCCCGATCAGATCGAGATACCGTTCGATCGGTTCAGGCCGGCCAATGAGATAGCCCTGCATCTCCTCGCAAGCCTCGCGCGCGAGGAACACCCGCTGCGCTTCGGTCTCCACCCCTTCCGCGACCACTGGGATCTTCAGGGCGTGCGCAAGGCTCAAAACCGCGCGGACGATCTCGGCCGATTGCGGCGTCGCTTCGAGATCGGAGATGAAGCTGCGGTCGATCTTGATCTTGTCGAACGGGAACGACTGGAGATAGGACAACGAGGAATAGCCGGTGCCGAAATCGTCCATCGCGATGCGGATGCCGAGCGCCTTCAGGCGCCGCAGCAGAGTGAGCGCGCGGGTGAAATCGCCGATCAGAACGCCCTCGGTGATCTCGACCTCGAGCCGCGTGGGCGCCAGCCCCGTCTCCAGCAGGATCTGGTGGATCGAACGTTCGAGGTCGCCGGCCTGGAACTGGACCGGCGACAGATTGACCGCGACCTGCAATGGCCGCGGCCAGGACGCCGCCTCGCGGCACGCCTCGCGCAAGACCCATTCACCGAGCCGGATGATCAGTCCGTTTTCCTCGGCGAGCGGAATGAACTGGTCCGGCGGCACGAAGCCGCGGGTCGGGTGGTTCCAGCGCACCAGCGCCTCGAAACCGATGATCTCGCCGTCCATCCGCGCCTGCGGCTGGAAGTAGACGAGGAGCTGGTTCTGCTCGACCGCCTGCCGGAGATCGTGCAACAGCAGCCTGCGGTCGCGCAGCTCGCGGTCCATCTCGGATTCGAAGAAGCAGACCCGGCCCCGGCCCTCACGCTTGGCGCGGTAGAGCGCCGAATCGGTATTGGCGAGCAGCGTCACCGCGTCCACGCCGTCATCCGGATAGATCGCGATACCTACGCTCAAGCCGACATGGGGGAGATAATCGTCGACCTCGAGTTCGTTGCCGATCGCCTCGACCAGGCGTTCGCCGAGCGCCAGCACCTCTTCGCGGCAGACATCGTCCGGCATCAGGATCATGAACTCGTCGCCGCCGATACGGGCGACGAAGCCGCCGTCGGCTTCCTCGGAAAGGCGTCCGGCTGCTGCCCGCATCAACATGTCGCCGACGGGATGGCCGAACACGTCGTTCACTTCCTTGAAGCGATCGAGATCGAGGCTGAGCACCGCAAAGCTGGTCGACGCCTCCTGGGCACGTTCCAGCCGCTCGCTCAGTGCCGCATTGAATGCGCTTCTGTTGGGCAGGTCGGTCAGCGCATCGTGATGTGCGAGGTGGCTGATGCGTTCCTGGGTGGTGATGCGCTCGGTGACGTCCTCGATCACGCCGACCAGATATTGCGGCTCCCCCGCGGCGTCCGTGATCAGCATCTTGCGTGAGTTGATGACGCGGTCGTGCCCCTTGACGCCGACTTCGAGCAGATGCTCCTCGAGGAACATCGGCATACCGCTGGCAACGACCCGGCGGTCCTGTTCGTTAACAATGCGGGCGACATCCGCCGGAAAGACCTCCTCGGGCGTCCTGCCCAGCATCTGCTCGCGCGGCAGGCCGTAATAATCCTCGCCGGCGCGGTTGAGCAGGATGTAGCGCGAATCCTTCGCACACTTTGCGAACACGGCGATCGGGATGTTGTCCACGATGGTGTCGAGGAACTCGCGCGTACGCAGAAGGTCCTCTTCCACCTGCCCCTGCGTCTTCGCGCGCGCCTCGGTCATCCGTTGGCGATCGCGGTCGCTCGCCTCATAGGCGGCGCTGACGAGTTCACCCAGCTTGACGAGCTGGACCTGACCGGCCGCATCGGTGGCGCAGCGAAGCTGCTCGGCGAACAAGCGATGCATGCTCATGCCGTCGCTCCCCGCCGCGTGCAGGCCTCATGCCTGCAATTCTCTTCGGTCCGCATCCCCGCGCTCTCTCGCGTTCCTAACCGCAGATTGCGATGCGTAGCATTGCGCGGGCGTTAATCGAATTTTCGCGTCGGGCGCGTTGGTTACCCCGGCCTGAAGGAGTCGATCGATTTGCGCGGTACCTCCGTAGAACCCCGGAGAATAGTGGCGCACCTTGGTACAGCCAGCGCCGGGACTTCCTCTTCACGCGTCTCATCCGTAGTCTACCGGATGAGCGCGCCCTCTCGGAGCTGCATCGGCCGCGCGGGACCGTCCCGCAGGACGGGAGCCCGTGCGGCCTCCGCCGCGACCCGAATGGCCGCGATGTTGCCGGTATAATCGGCGCTGCTGTTGCCGCGAAAAACGGCGGAGCCTGCCACGAGTGTATCGGCGCCCGCGGCGGCGACAGCAGCGGCATTGTCCCGCGTGATGCCGCCATCGACCTCCAGGCGGATCGGCCGGTCGCCGATCATGCGTCGAACCCGCCTGATCTTCTCGAGCTGGGAGTCGAGGAAGGATTGGCCGCCAAAGCCGGGATTGACGGTCATGACCAGCACGAGATCGAGACGATCGAGCACGTACTCGATCGCGCCCTCGGGAGTTGCCGGACACAGGCTGACGCCGGCTTTCTTGCCGAGCGCGCGGATCGCCTGCAGCGAGCGGTCGAGATGCGGACCGGCCTCGGCATGGACCGTGATGACGTCCGCCCCCGCCTTTGCGAAGCCCTCCAGATAGGGATCAACAGGCGCTATCATCAGATGCACGTCAAATATCTTCGACGTCACCGGCCGGATCGCCTTGATGATTTCGGCACCGTAACTGATGTTCGGAACGAAATGGCCGTCCATGACGTCACAATGGATCCAGTCAGCGCCGGCCGCGTCGATCGCCGCGACTTCCTCGCCGAGGCGTGCGAAATCGGCCGCCAGGATCGACGGGGCAATGATGATCTCCTTGGTCATGGCTTGGCACTCCGCGCATCGGCTCCGCCGCTGAAAACACGGCTCGCCAGCACGTCAGCGGGATCGATGCTTTCGAGGTCCGCGATGTCCAGCATGCGATCGAGATCAGAGACAAGGCGATCGGCCTGCCGCAATCGGATGCGGTCGACCGCATTGCGGATCGAGCGCGCGTTGGAGAAGAACGGCTGGGTTCGGCGCAGCGCGATGTATTTCTCGAATGCTTCGCGCGCGGCAGTCGAGAAGCGATAGCCGCGCTCCCTGAGCATCAGCTCGGCGATGACCAGCAACTCGGCCTCCGCATAGTCCGGAAAATCGATGTGGTGGGCGATCCGCGAACGGAAGCCTGGGTTGGACGCGAAGAAGCTCGTCATTCGTTCGCCGTAGCCCGCCAGAATCACGACGAGGTCCTCGCGCTGGTTCTCCATCACCTGGAGCAGGATCTCGATCGCCTCCTGGCCGTAGTCGCGCTCGTTGTCGGGCCGGTGCAGATAATAGGCCTCGTCGATGAAGAGCACGCCGCCCATCGCCTTCTTCAGGATCTCCTTGGTCTTCGGCGCGGTGTGCCCGATATACTGCCCGACGAGATCGTCGCGCGTCACCGAGATCACCTGCCCGCGCCGGACGAAGCCGAGGCCGTGCAGGATCTTGGCCATGCGCATCGCCACCGTGGTCTTGCCGGTGCCGGGATTGCCGGTGAACGACATGTGCAGCGTCGGCGGCGACGATGCCAGGCCGGCACGCTGACGGATGCGCTCGATCAGCAGCAGCGACGCGATCTGACGCACGCGGTCTTTGACCGGCCGCAGGCCGATCAACTCCTGTTCGAGTTGTTGCAGCGTGTCGGTGATCCCGGCGGCTTCGGCCTCTTTGCGGAGATCGAACGCGGTTTCGGTGGTGGGCACATCAAGCATTGGCGCCTCGAATAAAATGGCTTCGCCGCGGGGCGGCGGCGAAGCAGTTGTCCGCCAAGGATCTGGAGCAGCAAGGCTCCGCGCGGAGACGAATGGCTATTGCAGCGCGTGCGCGGCGTTCTTTCGGATGGTGCTGTAGCGGATGGCGCGCCCACCGATCTCCTGCCGAACCAGCTCGAATTCCGCCTCCTGCGGTGGCCGGTTGACCAGGAACGAAATCCGCACCGACTCCCAACCATGGCTGGAATCGAACCCGCTGATGCGAATGTAACGATCGCCATACACCCGGCGGCATTCGGCGAGCTCCATCATCACGCCGGCTGCATCCTGCAGATCGAACATCGGCAGGCCCCACATCTCCCAATAGGTGTTGCGGGGATGCGGATCGTCGGTGAACTCGATGTTCACCGCCCAGCCGTTGGCCAGGCAGTACTGCACCTGCTTGGTGATCTGATCGTCGGTGAGGTCAGGCAGGAACGAGAAGCAACCCTGGGTCAGTTTCATGTTCAGTCTCCTCAAACGGTTTCCAGCGCGGTGGGCACGAAGTCCGGCGTGTCGGTGGACTGGTAGTTGAAGCTGACGTCCTTCCAGACCTCGAGCGCGGCCTTCAGCGGCGTGCAGGTCTCGGCCGCCCTGGCCAGGATTTCCGGCCCTTCGTGGACGTAGTCACGCCCCTCGTTACGGGCGAGAATCATCGCCTCCAATGCCACGCGGTTGGCGATCGCACCGGCCGCAATGCCCATGGGATGACCGATGGTTCCGCCGCCGAATTGAAGCACGACGTCTTCGCCGAGCAAGTTGAGCAATTGATGCATCTGGCCCGCATGAATGCCGCCTGACGCCACCGGCATCATCTTGTTCAGGCTCGCCCAGGACTGGTCGAAGAACAGGCCGTGCTCGAGCATGGTCGGATTGAAGTCCTCGCGGCAGACGTCGTAATAGCCGCGCGTGGTGTTGGGATCGCCTTCGAGCTTGCCGACCACCGTGCCGGCGTGAATGTGGTCGACGCCCGCCAGACGCATCCATTTGGCGATGACGCGGAACGACACGCCATGGCTCTTCTGCCGCGTATAGGTCGAGTGACCGGCGCGATGCAGATGCAGGATCATGTCGTTGCGCCGAGCCCATTTCGCCATCGACTGGATGGCGGTGTAGCCGATCACGAGGTCGATCATGACGATGACCGACCCGAGCTCCTTGGCGAACTCCGCGCGCTCGTACATGTCCTCCATCGTCCCGGCGGTGACGTTCAGGTAAGTGCCTTTCACTTCGCCGGATGCCGCCTGTGCGCGGTTCACCGCCTCCATGCAATAGAGGAAGCGATCGCGCCAATGCATGAACGGCTGCGAGTTGATGTTCTCGTCGTCCTTGGTGAAGTCGAGGCCGCCCTTGAGCGCCTCGTACACCACGCGGCCGTAATTGCGGCCCGACAGCCCGAGCTTCGGCTTGACCGTTGCGCCCAGCAGCGGCCGGCCGAACTTGTCGAGCCGCTCGCGCTCGACCACGATGCCGGTCGCCGGTCCCTGGAACGTCTTCACATAGGCGACCGGGAAGCGCATGTCCTCCAGCCGCAGCGCTTTCAGTGGCTTGAAGCCGAACACATTGCCGATGATCGAAGCGGAAAGGTTGGCGATCGAGCCCGGCTCGAACAGGTCGAGGTCATAGGCGATGTAGGCGAAATAGGAGCCCGGCGTGCCCGGCACCGGATCGACGCGGTAGCATTTCGCGCGATACTTTTCGGCTGCCGTCAAGCGATCGGTCCACACCACCGTCCAGGTCGCGGTCGAGGATTCGCCTGCCACCGCGGCGGACGCTTCGATCGGGTCCACGCCCTCCTGCGGTGTGACGCGGAAAAGTGCGATGACGTCGGTGTCCTTCGGCACATAGTCGGGCTCCCAATAGCCCATGCGTGCGTATTCCATGGTGCCCGAGCGATAGCGCTCCTTGCCGCGGACGGTTCCTGTATGTGCGTTCATGGCTCTCTCCCTCGTTTCTCTCTCTTTTGACTCTGCTCAGGCTGCGACGTGCTCGCGGGTGTCAATGCGCGGATCGAGTTCGCCGGCGCGGTAACGCCGCGCCATCTCGCTCATCGGCACAACCTTGATCTTGCTGGCGTGGCCGGCTGTGCCGAACTGCTCGAACCGCTCGCGGCAGAGGTCGCGCATCGCGTCCATCGCCGGTTTGAGGAACTTGCGCGGATCAAACTCAGAGGGCGACTGCGCGGCGACCTTGCGGAACACAGCGGTCATTGCGAGGCGGCAGTCGGTGTCGATATTGACCTTGCGCACGCCGCTCTTGATGCCGCGGACGATCTCCTCGACCGGTACGCCCCAGGTCTGCGGCATCTCGCCACCGAACTGATTGAACATGTCTTGAAGCGGCTGGGGCACGGAGGAGGAGCCGTGCATCACGAGATGCGTGTTCGGCAGCCGGCGGTGGATCTCCTCGACCACCCGCATTGCCAGGATGTCGCCATCCGGCTTGCGGCTGAACTTGTAGGCGCCGTGCGAGGTGCCCATCGCGATCGCAAGTGCGTCGACCTTGGTGGCGCGGACGAAGTCCACGGCCTGGTCGGGATCGGTCAGCAGCTGGTCGTGGCTGACCTTGCCTTCGACGCCATGGCCGTCCTCCTGCTCGCCGCCGCCATGCTCGAGCGAGCCGAGCACGCCGAGCTCGCCTTCGACAGAGGCGCCGACCCAATGGGCGAGATCGACGACGCGGCGGGTGATAGCGACGTTGTAGTCGTAGTCGGCCGCGGTCTTGGCATCGGCCTTCAGCGAACCGTCCATCATCACCGAGGTGAAACCGTGGGCGATGGCGCTGGCGCAGGTCGCCTCGTCATTGCCGTGATCCTGGTGCATGCAGAGCGGGATGTCGGGATAGGTCCGCTCCAGCGCGTCGATCATGTGCGAGAGCATGATGTCGCCGGCATAGCTTCGCGCGCCGCGCGAGGCCTGGATGATCACGGGCGCATCGACCTCGGCCGCCGCCTGCATGATGGCGATGCCCTGCTCCATGTTGTTGATGTTGAACGCCGGCACCGCGTAGCCGTGACTGGCGGCGTGATCGAGCAATTGGCGAAGAGTGATACGGGCCACGAAGAGTCCTCCTGTTATGGCTTGCGGGCGCGGGCGATCGCCCGCCGGGCGGCTTCCGCAATGCCTTGCGAAGTGATGCCGAATTCGCGGTAGAGCACAGGTGCAGGCGCCGACGCGCCGAAGCCGCGCATGCCGACGAACTCGCCGTCGAAGCCGATCCAGCGATGCCAATCGCCGACGATGGCCGCCTCGACGCCGACGCGCGGCGCGGTGCCGAGAACAGCCGCGCGGTAGTCCTCCGGTTGCTCGTCGAACAGCGCGAAGCAAGGCGCGGAGACCACGGCCGCACGGACGTGCTCGGTCGCAAGCAGGCGGGCGGCTTCCAGCGCGATCGACACTTCCGAACCTGTTGCGATCAGCGTCACGTCACGGCCGCCGTCCGGCGAGACCACGAGATAAGCGCCCCGCGCGACGCGGTTCCGGCCGCGGGCGTCGCTGCGGAAGGTCGGCAGCGCCTGCCGCGACAGGCACAGCACGGAGGGACGATGCTCGGACTCGAGTGCGCAGTCCCAGGCCTCCAGCGTCTCGACCGCGTCGGCCGGGCGGAACACCAGCAGATTCGGAATGACGCGTAGCGCCGCGAGATGTTCGACCGGTTGGTGCGTCGGACCGTCCTCGCCGAGACCGATGGAATCGTGAGTCATCACATGGATGACGCGCAACCGCATCAAGGCCGCAAGGCGGATCGCCGGCCGGCTGTAATCGGAGAAGGCAAGAAAGGTGCCGCCATAGGGAATGAAGCCGCCGTGCAGCGCGAGACCGTTCATCGCGGCTGCCATGCCGTGCTCGCGGATACCATAGTGGATGTAGTCGCCGTCGAACGCCCCGCGCTTCACAGGCGTCTGCGCCTTGGCGTGCGTCAGGTTCGAATGGGTCAGGTCCGCAGAGCCGCCGACCAGACCGGGAATGGTCGCAGCGATATGGTCGAGCACCTGTTGCGAGGCTTGTCGTGTCGCGAGCTTCGGGCGCTCGCTGGCAAAGCGCTCGCGCAGTTTCGCCGCGGCCAGCGCATAGGCGGCCGGCAGGGCAACGGCCTTGCCCTCGACGAACAGATCGCGCTGCTCGGGCGTCGCGCATTCGTAGCGATCGAGCCAAGCGAGACGATCGACCTGCCCGCGCTGCCCGATCATCCGCCACGCCTTCATGATCGGGACAGGCACCACGAAGGGCTGGTAGTCCCAGCCGAGCGTTCGGCGCGCGGCCGCGATCTGCTCGGTGCCGAGCGGCGCGCCATGCGCCTTCTCGGTGCCTTGCCGGTCCGGTGCGCCATAGCCGATGATAGTGCGGCAGGCGATCAGTGACGGTTTTGCGCTCTCGCGCTCCTCGGCAATCGCCTGCGCGACGGCTTCGGGATCGTGTCCGTCGACGCGGCGCACCGACCAGCCTGAGGCGGCGAAGCGCATGAGCTGATCATCCGAGGTCGCGAGCGAGGTCGGACCGTCAATGGAGATGCCGTTGTCGTCGAACAGCACGATCAGCCGCCCTAGTCCGAGATGGCCGGCGAGCGAGATCGCCTCCTGGCTGATACCTTCCATCAGGCAGCCGTCGCCGGCGATGACATAAGTGAAGTGATCGACCAGGCCATCGCCATGCCGCGCATTGGCCATGCGCTCGGCGAGCGCCATGCCCACGGCCGTCGCGATCCCCTGCCCCAGCGGCCCCGTCGTGGTCTCCACGCCAGGCGTGTGGCCGTATTCCGGATGGCCCGGTGTCTTCGAGCCCCACTGCCGAAACGCCTTGATGTCATCGAGGCTGACATCGCCGCCAGTGAGATAGAGCAGTGCATAAAGCAGCATCGAGCCGTGCCCCGCCGACAGCACGAAACGGTCGCGGTCCGGCCAGTTCGGATGCGCGGAGTCGAATTTCAGGAAGCGCGAGAACAGCACGGTCGCGACGTCGGCCATGCCCATGGGAAGGCCGGGATGGCCGGACTGCGAGGTCTCGATGGCGTCGATCGCGAGGAAGCGGACGGCGTTGGCGAGATCGCTATGCGCGACCGCCGTGAGATCGGCTTCGGCACGGACGGAGATGTTCATCGGATCCTCCCCTTACTTCAGGTTTCGCTTGCGCTCGATCAGCTGCATGATCAGCGGCGTCAGGATGAGCTGCATCGCGAGGTCCAGCTTCGCACCGGGACACACGATGGAGTTTGCGCGCGACATGAAGCTGTGCGGCAGCATCGACAGCAGATAGGGAAAGTCGATTCCGCGTGGATTCTTGAAGCGGATCACCACCATCGATTCGTCCGGCGTCGGGATCCATCGCGCGACGAACGGATTGGAGGTATCCACCGTCGGAACACGCTGGAAGTTGATGTCGGTCTCGGAAAATTGCGGGCAGATGTAGTGGATGTAATCCGGCATCCGCCGCAGAATGGTGTCGGTGACGGCCTCGGTCGAATAGCCGCGGGCGCTGCGGTCGCGATGCAGCTTCTGGATCCATTCGAGATTGATGACGGGCACGACGCCGATCTTGAGATCGG
Source organism: Bradyrhizobium cosmicum (assembly GCF_007290395.2). Lineage (NCBI taxonomy): Bacteria > Pseudomonadati > Pseudomonadota > Alphaproteobacteria > Hyphomicrobiales > Nitrobacteraceae > Bradyrhizobium > Bradyrhizobium cosmicum. Next base: position 5,617,540 of record NZ_CP041656.2, read on the forward strand.
CATAGCGCGCGACATTGACCTTGTCGGTAACGACTGCGCCGTGCAGGCCCTCGTAGAACAGCAGGTCGGAATTCTCCGGCAGCCGTTCCCATTCGGTGAAGGTGCCTGGCGCTGCGCCGTGCAGCGCAGACTCCTCGGCGTCGTGGACGTAGTGCCGTGTCGTCGCGGTGCCGGTCTCGCCATAGTCCCGGAACGCCCGCTCGAGCTCCTCGAACAGATTGGTCTCGGGACTGAAATGGCTGAAATGCTTGTTGCCGCGATCGGCCTCCCTGGCCATCTGCGTGCGCATCTCGGTGCGGTCATAGCGGTGGAAGGCGTCGCCTTCGATGTAGGCGGCATTGACCTTCTCGCGGAAGAATATCTGCTCGAAGGTCTTTTTCACCGAGGTCGTGCCGGCGCCGGAGGAGCCGGTGATGGAGATGATCGGATGCTTTCTGGACATGCGCCGTTCCTCTTACACGCGGAAGAAGCCGCGACGCGCGAACAACGGCGCGGAGCCGCTCGCCACCAGCAGCGGATCACAGTGCAATTCCTCGACGCGGCACACCTCGGCGCTGGAGCCCATGACCAGCGGCACGCGCTGGTGCAGGCTTTGCGCCGAGAGGTCGAGGATGCGCTCGCGCCCCGTTGAGGCAGAACCGCCGGCCTGTTCCATGATCATCGCCATGGGATGCGCTTCGTAGGTGAGGCGCAGGCGGCCATCGCCATAGCCGGGCCGTGCATCGGAGGGATAGAGGAACACGCCGCCGCGGGTGAGGATGCGATAGGCCTCCGCGACCAGCGAGCCGATCCAGCGCATGTTGAAATTGCGATTGGCGGGCCCGTCGACGCCGGCAAGACATTCGTCGACGAAGGCGCGCACCGGCGGATCCCAATGCCGGCGGTTCGACGCATTGATCGAGAACTCGTCGCACGCCTCGGCGATCTGAACGCCGCTGCGCGCGAGGCGGAAGCAACCGGACCTGCGATCAAGGGTGAAGATATCGACGCCCTCGCCGAGCGTCAGCACCAGCGAGGTCTGCGGACCGTAGGTGACGAAGCCCGCCGCAAGCTGCGCCGAGCCGCGCTGGTGGAAGGCGAGATCAAGGTCGTCCGGCGCCGGCAGGATCGAGAAGATCGTGCCGACCGTCATGTTGATATCGATGTTGGAGGAGCCGTCGAGCGGATCGATCGCGACGCAGATCTTTGCGGTGCGATCGCCGATCTGCGGCTCCCGCATCTCCTCGGACGCCAGCGCCGCGATGGGCAATTTGCCGAGGCAGCGGCGCAGGATCATGTCCGCCTGGACGTCGAGATCGCGCTGGAGGTCGCCGTCGCTGTTGCGGCCGGTGGTCAAGCCCGAGGCGTCCGCGAGATCTCCGGTCGCGATGAGGTCGGCAATCTCGATCGCGGCTGATGCGATGGCATCGACTGCGGCCGCCACTGCCAGGGCATGGGGTGCGGTCTCGGAATACCGTTGAAGGTGCTCGTCCAGCTTGAGTTGCCCGATCATCTGCGTCCATCCCTTTGCGGACGCCGCATCCAGTTCCCTCCCAGCGGAGGTCGGTGCGATCGGTCCCGGCACGCGAAGATTGACAGGGGCGGCTTAATAAGGAAAATTTCTATTCATAATGAGCAACAAAGAATTTCCTTATAATGCCTCCGGCCATGCGGCGGCCCAGCTCCGGCATCTGACGATCCGGCAGCTCCGCTCGCTCGCGGCGCTCTCGGCCAAGGGCAGCGTCACGGCAGCCTCGAGCCAGCTTGGCCTGACCCAACCGGCCGTCACGCAGCAGCTCCGGCAGCTTCAGGACCTTGCAGGGCTGCCGCTGGTGCAGCGGACCGGCGACGGCATGGTGCTGACGGAGGCCGGCAGGGAGGTGCTGACGCTCGCCGAGCGCGTCGAAGCCGCGATCATGGACTGCCAGGGCGCGCTGGATCTCCTCGCAGGCAAAACCGGCGGCACTGTGCATCTCGGCGCGGTCTCGACCGCAAAGTATTTCGTGCCGCATGCGATCGCGGCCTTCTCCAAGCGGCATCCGAAGATCGAGATCAAGCTGACCATCGGCAACCGCGAGGAGATCCGCGAGGCCATGCACGGTTACGACCTCGATTTCGCCGTGATGGGTCGGCCACCGGCTGACGTCAGCGTCGACGTGCGTCAGCTCGGGCGCAATCCGCACATCATCGTCGCGCGGAAGGGGCACTGGCTGGAGAAGGATTCAGGCCTGAGCCTCACCGATCTCGTGCACGAGACCTTCCTCACCCGCGAGCCGGGATCGGGCACGCGCACGCTGATGGAGGGCATGTTCCAGAAGTCGGATCTCGATCCGATCGTCGGCATGGAGATGAGCAGCAACGAGACCATCAAGCAGGCCGTCATTGCCGGGCTCGGCATCGCCTTCATCTCGGCCCACACGGTGGCGCATGAGCTTGCCGAAGGCCGCCTCATCGTGCTCGACGTCGCGGGCCTTCCCATCGTCCGGCAATGGTACGTGATCCGCCGCAGCGACAAGGTGCTGCTGCCGCCAGCGCAGGCGATGTTCGATTTTCTCGGCTCGGAAGGTTCGAACTACCTGCCCGAGTTGCCCGAGTTCGGCGGGCAATAGCCCGGGATACTCACCCCATCAGCTTCATCGCGACCGTTGCCGCCAGAATGACGACGATCTGAAGCAGGCGCTCCGTCGTGAAGATGCGGTTGAAGGTGGTCATTGCTCGCCCCGGCCGGCGTGAAGGAGATTTCGATCCGCACATTGCTAGCATAGGTGCGGACCTGGACAACTCCGGAACGTCACGGGTTCCGTGTGGCCTGCTTACGCCTTCGCGGCAAGACGATCGATCCACCATGCAACGCTGCGCGCGGCGCCCTCATCGAATCCGATAGACTGGACTCCAGCGGTCACCGTGCGGAGACGGCCGATGTCGGCGGCAATGATCGGCTCGGCGTCGACGCCCGTTGCGGCGATGGCGCCGAACCTGACCAGGTGCCGCGCGTCGAGGCGATCGGCGAGATGCTCGATCACGCTGCGCAGGCTGCGCGGCGTGCCACTGGCAAGATTGATCACGCCCGTCAGATCGCTGTCGAGCACGGCGGCAGGCCTACGCCGCGGAGATGATTGCGCGGACGGCTCTCGGAGCAACATCGGAAGTGATCGAGATCGCCAGCAATGACGGCTATCTCCTGCAGTATTTTCGGCGCGCCGGCATCCGCGTGCTCGGCGTCGAGCCGGCCAGCGGACCCGCGTCGGTCGCGCTCGCCAAGGGCATTCCCACCCGGACCTGCTATTTCGGCCGCGACACCGCTGCAATGCTCCGTGCCGAGGGCCACAGGCCCGGCCTGATCGTCGCCAACAACGTGCTGCCGCACGTGCCCGATCTCAACGACTTCGTCGCGGGCCTGCGCGTCCTCCTGCCCGAGACCGGGCGCATCACACTCGAGCATCCCTCTCTCCTGCACCTGATCGAGCAGATCCAGTTCGACACGATCTATCACGAGCATCTGTCGTATTTCTCGCTCGCGACGGCCGAGACGATTTTTCGCGCGCATGCCTTGCGGGTCTTCGATGCGGACGAACTGCCGACGCATGGCGGCTCGCTGCGTCTGCACGTTTGCCACGAAGCTGCATCTCCTATGCCCTCACCGGCACTCGACAGGCTGCGCCGATGCGAGGCTGCGGCGCGGCTCCACCAGGCTGAGACCTATCGTGATTTCCGGGAGAGGGTTGCGGCCAAGCGCGCGGCGATCCGCGATTTTCTCGTCACGGCGCGGCGCGCGGGGAAGTCCGTGCTCGCCTATGGCGCGCCGGCGAAAGGCAACACGCTGCTGAATTACTACGGCGTCACGCGCGAGCTGATCCCGTTCACCGTGGATCGCAATCCGCACAAGCAGGGCCTGCTGCTGCCGGGAACGCATCTGCCGATCCGCGATCCCGCGGCCTTTCTCGCGGCCACGCCCGATTACGTCTTCATCCTGCCCTGGAATCTGAAAGACGAGATCATCGCCCAATTGCCGGAGGTTCGCGCCTGGGGCGGACAGTTCGTGGTGCCCGCGCCGGTTCTTTCGATCGTGTCCTGATGGTTAACGATCAGGCAGCGAGCGGGGTGGCGCAATCCGCGCGCGTCGCGAAATAGGTTTCCAGCTCCGACAGCGCCCGTTCTTCCCATTCCCTGGCCTGCTCCAGCAGCGACCAGCGCTGGCCCGGGCGGAATGCAGCGGTCTGGCGATAGAGCGATGCGATGCCGCGGTAGCGCCGCACGTTCTCAAAGATGGCGTGACCGTTGATCTGGCCGTTCATGTCGAAAACTCCCTCGTCATTCCCGGGGGAGAAATTGCGGCCAAATCTTTTTCGAAAAGTTAGCGGCGCGCGGCAGATGCGCGGATGGTTGCCGGACTGTTGCCCGGGCGCAACGCGCGCATGCCGTTTATTGCGGATTCGTTGCCGCGCTCTCGCTCGAGGACTGCAGCCCGCCGCGGCTGACGATCGCCGCCGTCTTGCGGCAGAGGTCGGCAAGGCCGATCAGAAACACCGCGAGCAGGAAGAACAAATTGATGGAATCCGCATCGGCACTGGTCAGTGCGCTGAACTGGAAGAACGGCGGCATGAACGCCCACCACACCAGCGCAATGGCAAGCAGCGCTGCGAACGTCGCGGCCGGCGCGCCGGCGACGAGCCCGACCACGAAGATGCTGGGCAAGAATGCCGCGAAATAGAGCTTTGCACCGAGCGCGACGCAGACGCCCTGGAGCGCGGCCGATGCCGCGACGACGACGAACCCGAGCAGAAACGCCTGCCACGACCATGGCCGTACTCGCGGTACGCCGAACAATTCCGCACGCCTCATCAGCCTCCCCCTGCTACCTGTTAACCAGGCCCGCTTGCGACCAAAGTACTACAGCCGCAGGCAAACCGCGAGGCGGAAATTGCGCCACGGCGGGCTTGGTAAACCGCCGCAGCGCACAATCCGGAGGGGTCGGCGATTATTCGGTGGCGGCATAGAGCAGGCCCGCAACGGGCAGCGCGAGACCGATGGCCGCGGCCAGCGTCCAGCCGCCTTGCGCGAAGGCCCAGGCGCCGACCGCAGAGCCGGCCGCGCCGGCCGCAAAGAACGTCGCCATATAGAGGCCGTTGAGGCGGCTGCGGTTCTCGTGCCCGAGCAGGAAGATGGCACGGAAGCCAAGCACGACATTGCCCTGGGCGCCGAGATCGATGGCGATCGCGGCCAGGATCAGGCAGGCGAGGTTTAGCGCCGATCCAGCCGCGCCGACATAGCTGACGAGGAAGCCAAAGGCCGCAAGCAGCATCGCGACCAGCGTTGCGACGCGGCTGTGACCACGGTCCGCGAGCCGCCCTGCGATCGGCGCCGAGAACACGCCTGCGACGCCGGCAAGGGCGAACAGCGCGATGCCGCGCTGGGTGAAGCCGAACTCGCGCGCGAGCTGGAGCGGCGCGACCGTCCAGAACAGCGTGAAGCAACTGAACAGACTCGCCTGATACAGTGCGCGGCGCCGGAGCAGCGGCGTGGTGCGCACCAGATGCGGCATCGACAGCAGCAGCGTGCCGTAATGCATGCGCACGACCGGCTTGCGCTTCGGCAACGTCGTCCACAGCACGGCAGCGAGCACGATCATCAGCGCGGCGGAGGCGAAGAACACCGCATGCCACGACAACGCCGCGGTGACGAAGCTCGACACCGGGCGCGCCAGCATGATGCCGAGCATCAGGCCGGTCGAGACGTTGCCGACGACGCGGCCCCGGATCGCCTCCGGCGCCAGATGTGCCGCATAGGGAATGATCACCTGCACCGCGACCGAGCCGACGCCGATGAACAGCGCCGCGACCAGGAACGGCAGCGCATGGGTGGCAAAGGCCGCCGCCAGCAACGACGCAGCGCCGAGCATGATGATCGAGCAGATCAGCGCGCGGTTCTCGACGAGATCGCCGAGCGGCACGATGAACAGCAATCCGGTACCGTAGCCGATCTGCGTCATGGTGACGATCAGCCCGGCCGCAGCGTGCGACAGGCCCAGCGCGGCGCTGATCGGTGCGATCAGCGGCTGGGCGTAATAGATGTTGGCGGCGATCATGCCACAGGCCGCGGCCAGCACGAAGGTCAGTCGCTGCGACACCGCATCCGGCTCCGGCGCGGTCTCGATCGTGGCATTCATCGTCATTCACATGGTCTCCGAACAATCGGGAACAACCGTTCCCTAACAAGACAGAAATTCAGGCAAGCAGCTTCATCGCGGCGCCGACGAGGCGGTCCCCGTTGAGCGGCAGGCGGGCCTTGCCTACGACGCGCAGCCCCTGCGTGATGCAGATCATCAGCCGCGCGGTGTCGTCGACCGCGACGTGGCGGGGAATCGAGCCGTCGGCCTGCCCCTCGCGAATGAGGCCGGCGATGAAGCTCTCGTTGGTCTGCAGTTGCGCGCTGACGCGGGCCCCGACGACGGAATCGACCGCCGACAACTCGACCGCGCTGCCGACGACGAGACAGCCGCGACGGCCTTCGCTACCCTGGGACTGCTCGACATAGGAGAGCAGCACCTGGCGCAGCCGCTCGCGCCCATTCGCCCCGCGCGCCGCGGCACTGCGGGTCTGCTCCTGGCGCCGCGCCGTGTAGCGCTCGAAGGCGGCAAGAAACACCGCATGCTTGTCGCGAAACGCCTTGTAGATGCTTCCGGTGGCAAGCCGCATCGCCGCGGCGAGGTCTCCAATGGACGTGGCGTGATAGCCGCGCTCGCGAAACACCCGCACGGCGCGGTCCAGCGCGATGTCCATGTCGAACTCCCGGGGACGACCGGGCGGACGGGCAGATGGCTGCGATCGGCGAGATGCTTTTTGCATTGCGGGATAATAGGGAATGATCGTTTCCGAATAAAGACACGTGGTTGTGATGGGGGATGTTCGGGCAAAGTTGCCGGGTCTCGTGTCCCGGATGCGTTGCAGCTCGTCGCGCTGCTGCGCAGAGCCGGGACCCGGAAAGCAACACGGCACAATTCGGCGACATGGGCCGGCTCTGGAGCGCACCGTCGAAGAGACGCTGCGCTGCGTCCGGGGCACGGGAGTGGGGTGGGTCGCAGATACTCCCCGTCGTTGCGAGCGCAGCGCGAGCCCGGGATCCATTTGCTCGCATGCACGTGGCACGATGGATTCCGGGCTCGCGCTTTGCGCGCCCCGGAGTGACGAGGTTACAGCCTTACCCCTTCCGCACCGGCGTGCCGTCCGCCATCGTCGTCACGCCCTTGCGCTCCACGATCATCCCATACGCCTTCGGCTGGCGGTGAACGTCGAAATTGAACGTCGTGCGCTTGTATGAATTGCAGAGGTCGAGGTCGCAGCGGGCGAGTGCGATCTCGTCACTCTTGGTCGTGCACCGCGCGACGATCTCGCCGGAGGGCGCGACGATGCAACTGCCCCCGATGTGATCGACGCCCTCCTCGACGCCCGCCTTGGCGACGCCGACCACGAAGGTGCCGTTCTGGTAGGCGCCGGACTGCATCACCAGATGATTGTGAAACAGCGAGAGATCGTCGTGCTCGGGCGCGGGCGGATTGTGCACCGGCGTGTTGTAGCCGATCATCACCATCTCGACGCCCTGCAGGCCCATCACCCGGTAGGTCTCGCTCCAGCGGCGATCGTTGCAGATCGCCATCCCCATCACGCCGCCGAACGCCTTGGTCACGCCAAAACCGCTACCGGGTTCGAAATAGCGCTTTTCCAGATGCTGGAATTCACGCCACGGCTCGTGCTCGGCATGGCCGGGCAGATGGACCTTGCGGTACTTCAGGACGGTGGCGCCGCTCTTCTCGACCAGGATGGAGGTGTTGTAGCGCCTGACAACGCCGGCTTCGACCGTCAGCTCGGCGTAGCCGAGGCAGAAGCCGATGCCGAGCTCGCGTGCGAGGTCGAACAGGGGCTGCGTCGCCGGCCCGGGCATCTCGCGCTCGAAAAAGCTGTCGATCTCGGCCTGATCCTCGAAATACCAGCGCGGAAAGAAGGTGGTCAGCGCGAGCTCGGGATAGACGATCAGGTCGCAGCCGTTGGCGTGCGCCTGGCGCATCAAGGCCATCAGCCGCGCCACGACCTCGGTTCTCGTCTCGCTTCTCGCCACCGGGCCAAGCTGGCCAGCCGCGACATTCACAAATCTCGCCACGCGTCTTTCCTTCGTTCGCCTCTTGCGTCGCCAAGCACCTTCGCGCGCGGCGCCGCACATGCAGATTCCGCGCCTGTGGAGCTACCTACGCAAGGACCAGACGACCTGCAGATCAAATCGGGGAACTATCGTTGCCAATATGCAACGGTTCCCCACTGTCTGAAGCCGGACAAAACAAACTCCCATTCCGGCCATGAACGGCTCTCACAACGCCGTGAGACATGCAGGGGAACTACGATGCGCGCACAACGCATTTGGAAAGTGAATGGGGACGCCAGCATCGGGCATCTCCAATCCAGGCTGGACGATCTGAACAAGCGCCTCAGCCAGCTCGAAAGCCGGCATCCGGAGAGCTGGAAGGTCGAAGAACTGAGATCGAGCGCGCTCAACCTGTCGCGCGAGATCGACGACATCCGCTGCGCCGAGGCGACTGCGGCGTTGAGCGAGCTGCTGCGGAAGTAGCCGGTGCGCCGCGTGTAGGACGCTCTCGTCGGCGCAGACGAATGATGAGTTTCGCAAGGGCTCTGCCTGTCCTGCGGAGCGATGATTCGCGAGGGGTGCGTGGAACCAACGCTGTGCACCGCCATTGCCATGCTGAGCATGGAGCAAGATCATGACCAGGCACCTGACGCGAGCCCATCTCGCGCGCGGCGTGGCCGGCGCGGTGTCCACGCTGGTCCTGTGCGCGACGATGGCATTCACCATTGCGCGCCACTTCGCGTTGTAGAATCTGGCGCTGTGAGGAATTTCGCATGAGTTCGGATCCCGAGGAGTCGGTACGGCTGCAAGGCTATGGCGAGATGACGTTGCGCACCGCCGTCACGACCTTGATGCTGCTTGCGCCGCGCGAACGCGCCGATGCCGCGATTTTCCGCGTCCGCGACGACGTGCGGCTGGCTTCGAGCGAGATTGCCGAACTCGCCTCGGAATGGGGCATCACGCCGGCGCCTGAGGTGAGGTCGCCGAAGCTCGTCCCGCAGCAGCATTGGACGCACATCGTTCGCGGCATGGTGCGCGAGGCGCCGCTGCCGGCGCTGATGGTGGCATTCATGCTTGGCGTGGTGGTGGCGCGGCGGTAGGCTACGAGCCGCTCACTTCTGCTCGTTCGCTTTCATCTCCTCGGCATAAGGACGCAACGCGTCGGACATTGCGTCGAGGCGTTTTTGCCACTCGGCACCAGGCAGAAAGGCGATCACCGGCTCGTCGCCAGGTGAGCCCGCCAGGTACTCGGGATTGCGCAGGCCTTCGGCGATCCCCGCTTCCAGCTTCCTGACGATCTCGTCCGGCACGGCTTTCGGGACAGCGAAGCCGCGTTCTGCCGTCGACGTGACTGGAAAGCCGACTTCCTCGGCTGTGGGAACCTCGGGCAGCGATGCAAAGCGCTTCTTCGACAGGATCGCGATGACGCGAAGCGGCCCCCTGTTGCTGCCGTGCAGTTCCGGAATCTCGCTGAGACTGACCATCCCGACTTGCAGATGCCCGCCGAGCAGATCGGTCCGCTGTGCCGCCGTTCCCCGGTAGGAGATTTCGTTGGGCTCGACCTTCGCGGCTGCCGCGAGCATGCGAATGGCCAGATGTCCGTTGGTGCCGGCGCCATTATGACCGAACGTCACCGAGCCCGGCTTGCTGCGCAGTGCGGCGATGACATCCGGCAGAGCGTTGAATTGGCTGCCGGCGGGCACCACGACCACGTTCGGATCTTCGACGACCCGCGCGACCAGCCGGATGTCGTCCGTGCTGTATTGGGTTTTGCGCGTCATCGGCAGGAAGTTGTAGCCGGGCACGTTGACGACGCCGATCGCATAGGCGTCGGGCGCTGCGCGCGCGATCGACGCAAACGCGATCTCGCCGCCGGCGCCGGGCTTGTTGAGGACGACGAACTTCGCCTTGCCGCCCAGCGCGCGCTCGACAAAGGGAAGCAGCTTGCGCGCCATCACATCGGTGCCGCCGCCGGGCGCAAAGCCGACGACCACTTCGATCGGCTTGTCCTCCGGCCACGCGGCCCATGCCGGCCCGCAAGCGGCGAAGCCAAACGCTGCAACGAGCGCGATGATTTTCTTGGTCATGATTTCCAGCCCTGTTTTTTGTTTTTGGCCGATCGCGTCGTCGAAGCTGCGATCGACTGTAGGGGTCATCTAGCCGTCGGCTTGACCAGAGGGCAACCGATTATCCCGGGACCAGGCGCTCGATGGGCAGCGGCGTTTCGCGCAGCAAAGCATGCAGGCGTCAGGAGGGATCGCTTCGAATGGCCAGACCGTCGTCCTCTGACCTACCGCACAAGTCGCGACCACCGATGCGGCGAATGACAAGCCATGCCACGCACACAGACGCCCCTGCCCGGCCAAATCGGCCGTGGACCCGTCCGGAAATTCGTTGCAGAAAGGGCGCTCTCGAGGCACCCGGCGGCCGGTCCGCCTAGCCTCTGGAAAACGTCAACTTTTGAAATCTTGGTCGGAGTGGCAGGATTCGAACCTGCGACCCCTGCGTCCCGAACGCAGTGCTCTACCGGGCTGAGCCACACTCCGACAAGAGGCCGGCTTATAGCGTCGGGTGTGGCGCACCGCAAGCGGCCGGTTTGAGGAATTTCGTCCCAGTGAAAACGGGTCTTGAAACGCTGATTTTGCCGGCCGGCGAGGCCGCCGCCGAGGCTGCGGCCCGAACACTGGCCGCCGGCGGGCTGGTCGCGTTCCCGACCGAGACGGTCTACGGGCTCGGCGCAGATGCCGCCAATGCGACCGCCATCGCCCATCTCTACGCCGCCAAGGGCCGGCCGGCGTTCAATCCACTGATCGCCCACGTCGCCGACCTCGCCGCCGCGCAGGCCATCGGCCGGTTCGACGCCCGCGCGCTGCGGCTGGCGGAGGCGTTTTGGCCGGGGCCGCTGACGCTGGTGGTGCCGAAGACGGAGGGCTGCCCGGTCGCCGATCTCGCCACCGCGGGCCTCGACACGGTCGCGATCCGCATTCCCGCCCACAAGGTGGCGGAAGCCATCCTGCGGGCCTTTGGCGAGGCCGTGGTGGCACCGTCGGCCAACATCTCCGGCCATGTCTCGCCGACGCTGGCCGCCCATGTTGCAAGCGACCTTACAGGGCGGATCGACCTGATCGTCGACGGCGGGCCGGTGGCGGTCGGCGTCGAATCGACCATCGTCGGATGCTTCGAGGCGCCGATGTTGCTGCGGCCGGGCGGGTTGTCGCGCGAACGGATCGAGGCGGTGCTCGGCGCGCCGCTGGCCCGGCCGCCCGTGGAGGCCGGGAGCGACGACAGCCAGCCGCTGGCGCCGGGCATGCTGGCCTCGCATTACGCGCCGCGCGCCCAGGTGCGGCTCGACGCGCGCGATGTCGCCCCGGGCGAGGCGCTGCTGGCATTTGGCCCTGCGCGCCTGCCCGGCCTTGACGCCGCGTCGGCGGTCATGAATTTGTCGCCCGCCGGTGATCTCGATGAGGCCGCCGCGAACCTGTTCGGCCATCTTCGCAGCCTCGATGCGAAGGGAGCGCGGACGATCGCGGTGATGACGATCCCTGGCGAGGGACTTGGCGAGGCGATCAACGACCGGCTGCGCCGGGCGGCCGTGGCGAGATAAGATCAAGCAAGAGACGAGACAATGAACATCAACAAGCCCGCCACCCCTCCGCTTGCGCCCGAACTGATCGACCAATTCCGCAAGATCGTCGGCGAGCGCCACGCGATCACCGATGCGGCCGACATCGAGGCCTACGTCACCGAGGAGCGCAATCTGTTCCACGGCCGCTCGCCGCTGGTGCTGCGCCCGGGCACGACCGCGGAGGTCGCCGAAATCTGCAAGCTCGCTTCCGCGCACAGAATCGCGCTGGTGCCGCAGGGCGGCAATACCGGCCTCGTCGGCGGCCAGACGCCGCACAATGGCGAGGTGGTGGTGTCGCTGCGCCGGCTCGACAAGATCCGCGAGGTCGACACGGCGTCGAACACCATGACGGTCGAAGCCGGCGTGGTGCTGCAGGTCGCGCAACAGAAGGCCTCCGACGTCGACCGGCTGTTTCCGCTGTCGCTGGGCGCCGAAGGCAGCTGCACCATCGGCGGCAACCTCTCGACCAATGCCGGCGGCACCGCCGCGCTCGCCTATGGCGTAGCGCGCGAGATGGCGCTGGGGCTCGAAGTGGTGCTCGCCGACGGGCGCGTGCTCAACACGCTGTCGAAGCTGAAGAAGGACAACACCGGCTACAATCTGCACAACCTCTTCATCGGCGCGGAAGGCACGCTCGGCATCATCACCGCGGCGACGCTGAAGCTGTTTCCAAAACCGCGATCGGTCGAGACCGCCTATGTCGGGCTGAAGTCGCCGCAAGCGGCGCTGAAGCTGCTGACGATCGCACAGAGCGAGGCCGCCAATTTGCTGACGAGCTTCGAGCTGCTGTCGGAGATGGCGGTCGATTTCTCGGTCCGCCACTCCATCGACGTGCGCGATCCGCTTGGCCAGAAGCATCCCTGGTACGTGCTGATGGAATTGTCCTCTCCGGGCGACGACGCCCGCACGCCGCTGGAGACGATCCTCGGCCGCGCCATGGAGGAGGAGATCGTCGACGACGCCGTGATCGCGGCCAGCCTCGCCCAGCGCAACAATTTCTGGAAGCTGCGCGAGGAGATGTCGGCGGCGCAGAAGCCGGAGGGCGGCTCGATCAAGCACGACATCTCCGTGCCGGTCGCCGCCGTGCCTGAATTCATCGAGGAAGCCAACGCCGCCGTGGTGAAGCTGATCCCCGGCGCGCGGCCGGTGCCGTTCGGCCATCTCGGCGACGGCAACCTGCATTACAATGTCAGCCAGCCGATCGGCGCCAATACGGCGGATTACCTCGCCCGCTGGCACGAGATGAACGCGGTGGTGTTCGCGATCGTGCTGCGCATGGGCGGCTCGATCTCGGCCGAGCACGGCATCGGCGTGCTCAAGCGCGACGAGCTGCCCGACGTCAAGGACAAGACCGCGATCGAGCTGATGCGCGCGATCAAGGCGATGCTCGATCCGCTCGGCATCATGAATCCCGGGAAGGTGCTGTGAGCACCTCCCTCACGATCGATGCGATCGGCGATGCCGATGTCGAGCCGGTCGTCGCGCTGTGGCAGCGCTGCGGCCTGACGCGCCCGTGGAACGATCCCTATGCCGACATCGCGCTGGCGCGGCGGCGGGAGAACTCCACCGTGCTGGTCGGCCGCGACGACGGCGCCATCGTCGCCACCGTCATGGTCGGCCATGACGGCCATCGCGGCTGGGTCTACTACGTCGCGGTCGATCCCGATGGCCGCAAGCGCGGCTTTGGCCGCGTCATCATGACGGCCGCGGAAGACTGGCTGCGCACGGCGGGAATCGCAAAGCTGCAGCTGCTGGTCCGCCGCGAGAACGCGCAGGCCAATGCGTTCTACCAGTCGCTCGGCTTCGAGGAATCGACGTCGGTGATGTTCCAGAAGTGGCTCGACGGCCGCGAGCAGCCCCGTTAGCGGAAGACAGCAATGACCATTTCCGACCGCGTCCGCATCAAGGACGTCCGCGTGCTCTCGGACGGCTGGACCACGCTGAAGAACACGACGTTCGAGTATCGGCGCGCCAATGGCGAGTGGCAGACGCAGCACCGGGAAACCTACGAGCGCGACAACGCCGCCGCGGTGCTGCCGTATAATCGCGCACGACGGACCGTGATCCTGGTGCGCCAGTTTCGCCTTGCGGCGTTCATCCGCGGCTACGACGATCTCATGATCGAGGCGGCCGCTGGCGTGCTGGACGACGCCTCCCCCGAGGTGCGCATTCGCGCCGAGGCCGAGGAGGAGACCGGCTACCGCCTGCACCACGTCCACAAAGTGTTCGAGGCGTTCATGAGCCCCGGCTCGGTAACCGAGAAATTGCATTTCTTCGTCGCAGAGTACGAGCCGGAGATGCGGGTCAGTGCCGGCGGCGGCCTCGAGCATGAGGGCGAGGACATCGAGGTGCTCGAGCTTTCCATCGACGAGGCGCTGGCGATGATCGCCGACGGCCGGATCATCGACGCCAAGGCGATCATGCTGCTGCAATATGCGGCGCTGCACGTGTTTCGCTGAGGCGGAGGCTTGCTCGTTCTTCGCTGAAGCGGCCCTTCGGGTCCGGATCAGGCCTCAGCCGTTTCCCCCTCCCGCAAGCGGGAGAGGTAGCGCAGTCCCCGTCCGATCACGAGGATCGGACCTTATACCGGAGGCCGGAATCCGGTCGGCGTGGTGACGCTCAGATTATTGCCCCAGGCGCCGCCCGTGCGACCACCGAGGTAAAGTCCTTGCCACGGATCGGATGGCGGCACCGGCGCCGCTGCGCGGCCTTTCATGCTGGCATAAGCGGCGTTCGGGCCGGAGGGCGGCGCAAACTTGTAGCTCAGCCCGATCGTGACCGCCTGAAACTGCGCATGTGCACTCACGCTGGACGAAACCAGCGCCTGTAGCGGGGCGGGCGCCGGCGTTGCCGGAAGACTGACCGTTCCGAGATCGACGTACCGGTATTCGAAGTTGAGAATGAGGTTCGGGCGCAGCATGTAGTCGGCACCGACGCCAGCGGTCCAGCCGAACTTCACGCCGGAGGTCTGCGTGATCACGGGACCCAGCCCGGCAGTCTGACCGGAAGTGCCAAGATCATATCTGTTGGTCAGGTTGACATTGCCGTAGGCCACACCGCCCGTCCCGTAGAACAGGAACGAACCGTACGTCCATCCAAGCCTGCCGCGAACCGTTCCATACCAGTCGATGTTCGCGCTGGTCACTTCCGACGGATACACAAAGGCGGTGGGACTGCGCGGGACAAACTGGCCGCTCGTATCACTCTTGAGGCCGACCCAGGAAATGTCCCCTTCGAAGCCGTAGACGAGACTGCCGCTCTGCCAATTGTAGCCGGCAACCGCTGTCGCCAGCCAGCTCGAACTGCTCGCGGGACCAAAGCCCGCAGGGTCTGCAATCAGAGCAGCACCAAAGGCAGCTTCGTTCCAGGCCGTTGCCAGCAGCACCGCTGCGGTCGCGCCGACCCTGAAGGATTTAAAAGAAAAACAGTGAGGTACAATGATCATGACTTGTAACGATGCGCCTTCGTTGCGACTCGGATTTTGACGACCGGAACTTGCCTTGCGCGACAGCGGACAACAAGACGCGGGTTCCCGAGATCGCTCGATGGCGAGGAAATCCCTCCAAATGTTGCAATTCTCTCACAGTCGCGCCTGTTGAAGCGCGCACGCGCCTGCACAGACCTGCTTACAATCCGCGGACACGTCTGCGAGGCTGCAGATTGGACTGTTGAGCAACGAGTGGACTGTCTTTAGTCTGGCCCGGAACAAGACCGGTAAAATAAAGAGGGATGCGCCCATGTCCGCGCCGCGCGACGACGAATTCGGCTTTGCGCCCGACTATGATACCCCCGTTCCTTATATGCAGCGCACGCGGGACTATTACGCCGCGATCGGCTACACCACACCGTATCGCTGGGCGCATCATGTCGAGGCGCCATTCCAGCCGCTGAAGAAGCCCCTTTCGCAATCGCGCATCACCATCATCACGACGGCGGCGCCGTACGATCCCACCAAGGGCGACCAGGGGCCGGGCGCAGCGTATAATGGCGGCGCGAAATTCTACCAGGTCTATGACGGCGACACGTCGCAACAGCACGATCTGCGCATCTCGCACATCGGTTACGACCGCAAGCACACCACGGCCACCGACAACGGCACCTGGTTTCCGCTGCCGCAGCTCCTGAAGGCGAGCGCCGCGGGACGGATCGGCGAGGTCGCCCCGCGCTTCTTCGGCGCGCCAACCAACCGCAGCCATCGCGTCACGCTGGACACCGACGCGCCGGAGATTCTGGCGCGCTGTCTTGCCGACAAGGTCGACGTCGCCGTGCTGGTGCCGAACTGCCCGGTTTGCCACCAGACCACCGCGCTGGTGGCGCGGCATCTGGAGCGGAACGGCATTCCGACCGTGATCATGGGCTGCGCCAAGGACATCATCGAGCACGCCGCCGTGCCGCGCTTCCTGTTCTCGGATTTCCCGCTGGGCAATTCCGCCGGCAAACCGCATGACGTCGCCTCGCAGGCGCAGACGCTGGAGCTCGCGCTGAAACTGCTGGAGACCGCCAGCGGCCCGCAGACCACGATGCAGTCGCCGCTGCGCTGGAGCGAGGACGCCTCCTGGAAGCTCGACTACAACAACGTCGCGCAGCTTTCGCCGGAAGAGCTGGCGCGCCGCCGCGCCGAATTCGACAAGCAGAAGGAGATCGCCCGCGGCAACCGCGCCGCCTGACGTCCTCCGATAACGAAAACAAAAACAGGGAGAACGACGTGACGCGACCGTTCGAGGGCGTGAAGATCCTGGACTTCACGCAAGTGCTGGCCGGCCCCTACGCAAGCTACCAGCTCGCGCTGCTGGGGGCGGATGTCATCAAGGTCGAGCGGCGCGAAGGCGAGGACATGCGCCGCACGCCGCTCAGCCGCGAATGGGCCGAGCGCGGGCTTGCGCCGGCGTTCCAGGCGATCAACGGCAACAAGCGCAGCCTGACGCTCGACCTGCAAAAGCCGGACGCGATCGCGATCGTGAAGAAGCTCGCCGCACAGGTCGACATCGTCATGGAGAATTTTCGGCCGGGCGTGATGGACAAGCTCGGCATCGGCTACGAGGCGCTCTCGGCGATCAATCCGAAGCTG
This sequence comes from Bradyrhizobium cosmicum, assembly GCF_007290395.2. Lineage (NCBI taxonomy): Bacteria > Pseudomonadati > Pseudomonadota > Alphaproteobacteria > Hyphomicrobiales > Nitrobacteraceae > Bradyrhizobium > Bradyrhizobium cosmicum. Next base: position 5,634,345 of record NZ_CP041656.2, read on the forward strand.
ATCTATTGCGCGGTGTCGGGCTTCGGCCAGACCGGCCCGGACCGGCTGCGGCCCGGCTATGACGGCAAGATGCAGGCGCTGTCGGGTATCATGGCGATCACGGGCCATCACGAAACGGGCCCGACGCGCGCCGGCTTTGCGGTCTGCGACGTGCTCTCGGGCGCCACGGCCGCGTTCGGCGTGTCGAGCGCACTGTACCAGCGCGACCGCACCGGCAAGGGCCAGTTCGTCGATGTCTCCATGCTGGAGGCGACGATGGCGTTTCTCTCCGGGCAGATTGCGGACTGGTCGGTTGCCGGTCACCGCCAGCAATTGTCGGGCAACCAGGCGGTGAGCCGCCGGACCACGGCGAATTTGTTCAAATGCGGCGACGGCCACATCCTGCTCGCGGTCAACAACGAAAAACAATATCGCGCGCTGATGTCCGCGCTCGGCCGCGAAGACACGCTGTCCGATCCGCGCTTCGCTGACTGGTTTTCGCGCAACGAGAACGAGCCGGCCCTGCGCGCCATCATCGAGGAGGCCCTTGCAGCAAAAACCGCGCGCGAATGGGAGACGATTCTGGAAGACGCCGGCGCGCCCTGCGCCAGCATCTGGAAGATCGAGGAGGTCATAGATCATCCCCAGATCAAGGCGCGTGGCGCGATCCAGGAACTGGATACGTCCTACGGCCGCCTGCGCTTCGCCGGCAGCGGCTTCAAGCTCGCCCATGGCGGCGGCAAGCTCGACCGGATGGCGCCGGAGTTGGGCGCGGATACGGATGCGGTGCTGGGAGAATTGGGATTCGATGCGAAGGAGATCGCAGGGTTGCGGGAACGGGAGATTGTGTGAAGGCAGCGCTTCGCATTTTCCCGTCATCCCGGGGCGCGCGTAGCGCGAGCCCGGGATCCGTAACCACAGGGAGCGGTTATGGCGCGAGGCGATAGCGACGAGTCGTCGCCACACTCCGGCCTGTGGCTATGGATCCCGGATCTGTGCTTCGCTTGTCCGGGACGACAGCGGAGTAAATGGCGCCAGCTTGCCCAAGACGCACGCAGCTAGAACAATGACCCCTGCCCGTCGTCTGCCGATCCAGCCGCAACCTTCCGCGCCGCCTTCTTCGGCTTCATCGCCTCCGCCTCCGCCGCCATCTCCTCCGCGCTGACTGGCAACAGCAGCTGGTCGTCGTCGTTAGCCACGCGGTTGACGCGGGTGGAGACGGGGTGCCAGACGAATTCACCGATGCGCGGGGCGGTCATCAGCGGCAGGATCGCATCGATCTCGTCGCCGCGACTGTCGAGCCAGCGCTCGAAATCGCGCGGGCTGATGGTCACGGGCACGCGGTCATGCAGCGCGGCGAGATCCTCGCTCGCCGCCGCCGTGACGATTGCGACGGTATCGACTTCCTCGCCGTTCGGCCCGGCCCAGGTCTCGAACAAGGCGGCGAAACCGAGCGGCGTGCCGTCGGCGCGATGGATGAAATAAGGTTGCTTGCGACCGCCTTCCGTCTTCCATTCGTAATAGCCGTCGGCCGGGATCAGGCCGCGGCGCCGGCGAATCGCGTTCTTGAACGCCGGCTTCTCCAGCACCGTCTCGGAACGGGCGTTGATCAATAATGTAAATCCACGGGGGTCCTTGACCCAGCTCGGCAACAGGCCCCAGCGCATCAGCCGAAAATGACGGGTACCGCTCTCGACCATAACGACAGGAATCGGTTGTGTCGGGGCGACATTGTACCGTGGCGGGAAGTTGGGCTGCTCGATATAGCCGAACAGTTGCCGTAAAGCCGCGGGGGCCGAAGTTATGACAAAGCGTCCACACATCCTGAGGCCAATATAGGGTCCGTTGAGGTCCTTTTAACCCCGAACGTTAACACTGCAGCAGATGAGCTCAACGGCCTCCCAACCCGCGACGCATGCAAGGACGGGCCCCGAGGCCGCGGCCTGGGCCGAGCGGCTGCGCGTGGCCAACATCAACCCGCGAACCGGACTTGCCACTGACTATCTCAATCATTTCAACGAAGCCGTGATGCTGCTCGAAATGATTCCCGATATGCCGGAATGCGCCGAAGACTTCCTGACCTGGACGCCGCTGTCCTATGCCGAGCATTTCACGGCTTCGAATTTCAAGGCACGGGATCTGGCAATCGAAGCCTATGAGAAGGCCGAACCGTCCGTCCGGGCCCAGTTCGACAACATCACCCAGACCCTGCACTCGATCCTGACCGCGGTCGGCACAGCCATGCGCGAGGTCGAGAAGGACGAGACTCGCGTCAAGCTCGCCGAGCAGGCCACCCTCTGGGTCCAGCCGCTGATCGCGGCCTGCGGCGGCGTCATCCATGGCGGCGCGGACGCCGACGTCGACACCATCATGGCAAATTGAGCCAGGTAGCTGAGATATGTCAGCGGCCGCCCAGCCCACCCATCCCCAGATCGCGGTCAGCGCCGCGATTTTTCGCGACGGCAAGGTGCTGCTGACCCGCCGCGCCCGCTCGCCCGCCAAGGGGTTCTATTCGCTGCCGGGCGGCCGGGTCGAGTTCGGCGAATCGCTGCACCAGGCCCTGGCACGCGAGATCGACGAGGAGACCGGGCTGAAGATCGAGATCATCGGCCTTGCCGGCTGGCGCGAAGTGCTGCCGGCCACGGCCGGCGCTGGGCATTATTTGATCATGTCCTTTGCCGCCCGCTGGGTGGCCGAGGAGCCGGCTCTCAACGACGAGCTCGACGACCTCCGCTGGATAGCCCCGGGCGCTCTGGCGGACCTCGGCGATCTCCAGCTCACCGGGGGGCTGGAGGAGGTCATCCAGGCAGCCTACAGGCTGCTCGAGCCCTGACGGCCCCGCCTTGCGTCATCAGCCCCGAGGGGGCATACAGCCCGCCGATGTCCACGCGATTTCTGGCCATTTTTGCCCTGATTCTCGCCTGCGCCTCCGTGCCCGCGAGGGCCCAGAGCGTGGCCGCGCCGTTTGACGCCGATTTGCAGCGGCTGGCGGAGATCCTCGGGGGACTGCACTATCTGCGCGGCATCTGCGGGGCCAACGAGGGCAACAAATGGCGCAACGAGATGCAGGCGCTGATCGATGCCGAAACCCCCTCGGGCGAGCGCCGCACCCGCATGATCGCCGGCTTCAACCGCGGCTATAATGGCTTTCAGCAGACCTACCGGAGCTGCACGCCGGCGGCGACGGTGGCGATCCGCCGCTACATCGAGGAAGGCTCGAAGATCTCGCGGGATCTCACGGCGCGTTACGCGAATTAGTCTCTCTCCGTCGTTCCGGGGCGGCGACGGGAACCCTGTCATCGTCTTTGTCCACCGCCATTAACCGTTCTTAAAGATGTGGCCTAGCGGCCGTTAATGTGCGTGCTACACCTCTGGCACAGCGCATCGCCGTGGATCGCGCCCCAGCCCTGATCGAGTTTCATGAGCCAGCCGATTTCCTACGCCCCCGCCCGCGCGCCGCTGCCCGACCACGAGCAGAAACAGGCCGCACTGAGCTATCTCAACGAAGCCTGGGCCGAAGCGCGCCATGACGGTGTCGACGGCGACTGCCTGGCGCAGGCGAGCCTGTTCGCGGCGCTCGCCGAGCTCGTCGGCACCTATGGCGAAGACGCGGTGGCGAAGTTCGTCGAGGGTTTTCCCGGCCGCATCCGCAACGGCGAATTCTCCGTCGACATCTCCCGGCAGTAAGCATCCTCCGAAAATGACCCCGCCACACGGGCGGGGCCAGTCTACGGATGAATGACTTTGCGAACAGGTTTTGCGAGTTCGCGAAGTCTGCCGGATTTATCGCACGGAAGCATTTCGCCGTAGACAAGCATTAGTCTGGCGACGACCGGGACATTTTCCCAGAACGATCGGGAACGCGCGACTTTATTTCTTGAGCATGATCTTTTCGGAAGACCGCGTCACACTTTTCCGGATCATGCTCTAGTCGGTCTCGATCGGCAGCGCCGGATCTCTTGCCCACTCCCCCATCGAGGCGTCATACAGCGATAGCTTGTCGTAGCCGAGCTGCGTCAGCAGCAGCAGGTCGATCGTCGCCGAGATGCCGCCGCCGCAATAACAGATCACGTTCTTGTCGCGCGTGACGCCCTGGGCCGCGAACCTGGCTTCGGCATCCGCAAGATTCGCCAGCGTCTTGTCGGCATTGGTGAGCGATGCGGCTGATACGTTGACGCTGCCGGGAATGCGGCCGGGCCGGCCATAGCGGCTCGGCTCGAGGCCGCGATGAAACTGCGGCCCAAGCGCGTTGACGGTCACGGTCGAGGGATCGCCGATGCGTGCCTTCACGATGTTCCTGTCGACGAAGAAGCCCGCGCGCGGCGCGGCCTTGAAGGTCGTGGCCGGATAGCCCTTCGGCGCGCCCGTCTCGATCGGCCGCCCCTCTTCCTTCCATTTGTCGAAACCGCCGTCGAGCACGCGCGCGTCGACACCGAGCGAGCGCAGCATCCACCAGAACCGGGTCGACCACATCATCGTGCCGATGCTGTAAAGCACGACGGTCTTGCTTGCATCGAGGCCGTGGCGGCCGAAGGCGGCTTCGAGTTGCGCCACGCCGGGCATCATGAAGAACTGCTGCGCCGAGGTGTCGGAGAACTGGCCTTGCAGGTCGAGGAAATCCGCGCCCGGGATGTGGCCGGCCGCAAAGGTCTTGTCGCCGGGGACCGCGCGATAGGGCACGTCGCTGCCAGGCGGCACAGGCTCGTTATAGGTCGTGCAGTCGTAGAGGCGGAGATTGGGATCGCCGAGGATGGCGGCGAGTTGCTCGGTGGTGATGATGGCGTTCTCACTCATGGGTCATGTCTCCCTTCGTGAATCACGAGCCCGCTTCTGCACCAGCAAGCAACCCGCAAATGTTCCCCCGTCACCCTGAGGTGCCGGAGCGCAGCGGAGGCCTCGAAGGGCGACGGCCACCAGCGGGGCCGCTCATCCTTCGAGGCTTGCCATAAGGTGCAAAGCACCGCATGGCGCGCACCTCAGGATGACGGATAACAATACCCGCGCCCCTACTGCTTCAGCGTCTCCAGAAACCGCACCGGCTCGCCCTGCGACGGCGTCACGAGCTCACCCTGCCACATCACGCGGCGGCCGCGGATGAAGGTGCCGACGGGCCAGCCGGTGACGCGGACGCCATCATAGGGAGTCCAGCCGGCCTTGGACGCGACCCATTTGTTGGTGATGGTCTCGCTGCGCTTGAGATCGACGATCGTGAAGTCGGCGTCGTAGCCCGCGGCGATGCGGCCCTTGCAGGCCATGTTGTAGAGACGCGCGGGGCCGGCGCTGGTGAGGTCGACGAACCTTGCCAGCGACAGGCGGCCGGCATTGACGTGGTCGAGCATGAGCGGCACCAGCGTCTGGACGCCCGTCATGCCCGACGGCGAAGCCGGATAGGTCTTTTGCTTTTCTTCCAGCGTATGCGGGGCGTGGTCGGAGCCGAGCACGTCGATGATGCCCTGCTCGATGCCGCGCCAGATGCCGGTGCGGTGATCGGCACCGCGCACCGGCGGATTCATCTGCGCCAGCGTGCCAAGCCGCTCGTAGCATTCGGGCGCGACCAGGGTGAGATGATGCGGCGTCGCCTCGCAGGAGGCGACATCCTTGTGGTCGCGCAGGAATTCGATCTCTTCTTTGGTCGAGATGTGCAGCACGTGGATGCGCTTGCCGGTCTCGTGCGCGAGCTTGACCAGACGCTGCGTCGCCATCAGGGCCGCGGTCTCGTCGCGCCAGACCGGATGCGAACGCGGATCGCCCTCGATGCGCAGCGGCTTGCGCTCGTTGAGGCGGTACTCGTCCTCGGCATGGAAGGCCGCGCGGCGGCGGATCACCTGGAAGATGCGGCGCAGGCTCTCGTCGTCCTCCACCAGCAGCGCGCCGGTCGAGGAGCCGATGAACACCTTGACGCCGGCGCAGCCCGGCGCGCGCTCCAGCACGGGCAGGTCCTGCACGTTCTCACGGGTGCCGCCGATGAAAAAGGCGAAATCGCAATGCATGCGGTGATGGGCACGCTTGACCTTATCGGTGAAGGTGGCCTCGGTCACCGTGAGCGGCGAGGTGTTGGGCATCTCGAACACGGCGGTGACGCCGCCCATCACGGCGCTGCGCGAGCCGGTTTCGAGATCTTCCTTCTGCTCCAGCCCGGGCTCGCGGAAATGCACCTGCGTGTCCATCACGCCGGGCAGGATGTGGAGGCCCTTGCAGTCGATCACCTCCGCCGCGGAGGCCTGTGACAGCGAGCCCAGCTCCGCGATACGGCCGTTGGCGATGCCGATATCGCGAGCACCCTCGCCGTCCTGGTTGACGACGGTGCCGCCCTTGAGGATCACGTCGAAGCGCTGGGTCATGGCTGAATGCCTCTCTCGTCCCCAAGCGCGGGGCTTGAGGTCTTGTCGTTTATGCCTCGCGGGCTTACGTTCCGGAGCACCATGTCGCAAGAGATTTTCGCATGAAATCAGCGTTTCTTCCCGACCGGGGCGTGGTCAAGGTCGCGGGCGAGGATGCACGCAACTTCCTCAACGGCCTGATCACGACCGATCTCGACAAGCTCAAGCCGGGTCTGGGCCGATTCGGCGCGCTGCTGACGCCGCAGGGCAAGATCATCGTGGACTTCCTGATCACGGAAGCGCCCGCCGGTCATGGCGGCGGGTTCCTGATCGACTGCCCGAAGGCGCTGGCCGACGGCCTCGCCACCAAGCTTAAATTCTACAAGCTGCGCGCCAAGGTCACGGTGGAAAACCTCTCCGATGATCTCGGCGTTCTCGCGGCCTGGGACGGCACGCCGGCGGCGCAGCCGGATCTCGCCTTCGCCGACCCGCGCAATGCCGAGCTCGGCATGCGCATCCTGATCCCCGAAGATCTCAAGCAGAAGCTCTCCGACCTGATCGGCGCGGAGCTGGTCGATGCGGCCGCCTACGAGGCGCATCGCATCGCGCTGGGCGTGCCGCGCGGCGGGCTGGATTTCACGTACAGCGATGCGTTCCCGCACGAGACCAACATGGACCGTCTCGCCGGCGTCGATTTCGACAAGGGCTGCTACGTCGGTCAGGAAGTCGTCTCGCGCATGCAGCATCGCGGCACTGCGCGCACCCGCAGCGTCAAGGTTTTGCTCGATGACTTCTCGCCGGAGGCCGGTGTCAGCATTCTCGCCGGCGACAAGCCGGTCGGCACCATGGGCTCGTCGGCGCAGGGCAAGGGCATCGCACTGGTGCGCATCGACCGCGTCGCCGACGCGCTCGATGCCGGCCAACCGCTCACTGCCGGCGGCCTCGCCCTGACGCTCGCCGAACCCGAGGTCGTGCGCATTCCGACGAAGCAACCCATCGCATGAGCCGTGCCCCCCGCCTGCATCCCGATGGAAAGACGCGCTGCCCCTGGCCGGGCGAAGATCCGCTCTATGTCGCCTATCACGACACCGAATGGGGCGTGCCGGAATATGACGACCGCGCGCTATATGAAAAGCTGATCCTCGACGGCTTCCAGGCCGGCCTGTCCTGGATCACGATCCTGCGCAAGCGCGACAATTTCCGCAAAGCCTTCGACGATTTCCAGCCTGAGAAGATCGCGCGCTACAACGACAAGAAGGTGCACGCGCTGATGAACGATGCGGGCATCGTGCGCAACCGCGCCAAGATCGACGGCGCGATCCTCAGCGCCAAATCGTATCTCGACATCATGGAGAAGGGGCCGGGCTTCTCGAAGCTGCTGTGGGATTTCATGGACGGACGGCCCAAGGTCAACCAGTTCAAGACCACCGCGAGCGTGCCGACATCGACACCGCTCTCCGTGCAGATCTCCAAGGAGCTGTCGTCGCGCGGCTTCAAGTTCGTCGGCCCGACCATCGTCTATGCCTTCATGGAGGCGACCGGCATGGTCAACGACCATCTCGTCGACTGTCATTGCCACGCGAGCTGCAGCAAGACGCAGCGCAAGCCGCGCCTCAAGGTCAAATGAGCGCGAAGAAGACGGCACGCAGCACCGACACCCGCGCTTGGCAGCGCATGCTGTCGGGCCGGCGGCTCGACCTGCTCGATCCCTCGCCGCTCGATGTCGAGATCGCCGACATCGCGCATGGGCTGGCGCGCGTCGCGCGCTGGAACGGGCAGACCACCGGCGCACACATCTTCTCGGTCGCTCAGCACACGCTGCTGGTGGAGACCGTGTTGCGGCACGAGATGCCGCGCGCCGACCAGCGCCTGCGGCTCGCTGCGCTGCTGCACGATGCGCCCGAATACGTGATCGGCGACATGATCTCGCCGTTCAAGGCCGTGCTGGACGGCCACTACAAGGCGGTGGAAAAGCGCCTGCTCGGTGCCATCCACATCCGCTTCGGCCTTCCGCCGGTGCTGCCCGACGAGATCACGCAAGCCATCAAGGCCGCCGATCGCGGCGCGGCCTACCTCGAGGCCACCGAGCTCGCCGGCTTCGGCGATGCCGAGGCCAAGCGCCTGTTCGGCAAGGATCCCGGCCTCTCCGACAGCGTCCGGCGCGACTATCTCACGCCCTGGACCGCCGCGCGGGCCGAGAAGCAGTTTCTGGAGCGGTTTGGCGCGGTGTTTGCGTAGCTCCCAGAGGATCGGCAAAGGCGCAACGCGCCGTGCCCTCCAGGTTTTCGCGTTTGCGACACATGCGGCGGGCACGCTTCGCTTTGCCCACCCTACGGCCGCGGCTATAATCGCTGGCGAAAGGTCCCCTCATGATTCATGTCTGCTCCCTTGCCGCCTTGCCCGAAACCGTCCGCCTCACCGGGGCCAGCCACGTGCTGACCGTGATGGCCAATGTCGAGCAGGTGGCGCGGCCGGTATCGGTGCTGCCGGCCAACCATCTCAAGGTGTCGATGGACGACATCACCGAGGAGATGGATGGCTTCACCGCGCCGTCGGAGGCGCATATCGAGCAGGTGCTGAATTTCGTGCGCGGCTGGGACCGCGGCGCGCCGCTGGTGGTGCATTGCTATGCCGGCATCAGCCGCTCCACCGCGAGCGCGTTCGCGGCCGTATGCGCGCTCAATCCGGATCGCGACGAGATCGAGATCGCGAGGAAGATCCGCGCGGCCTCCCCGATCGCCTCGCCGAACCGGCGCATCGTCGGCCTCGCCGACCGCGCGCTGGGGCGCAACGGCCGCATGCTGCGCGCGCTCGACGAGATGGGCCCGGGCGCGATGATGGTCGAGGGCCGCCCCTTCGTGATCGAACTCGAATGACAGCTGCCCGCCACAACCCAGGTGCGGCGTCATGGCCGGGCTCGTCCCGGCCATCCACGGACTTTCTCGTAGCACGAAGAACGTGGATGCCCGGGACAAGCCCGGGCATGACGGGTTTGCGGCAACACCTGCGACCTTCAGCCGAATGAGCGACAAGCTCCTCACGCCGATCGAGATCGGCCTGACCGCCGCGATCGTCGCGATCGAGGATCATGAGCCGCTGATCCTCACGGCGCGCGCTGGTGACGGGCTGGCCGGCCTGCCGTTCGGTCCGTTCGACGCGCTGACGCATCGCACCTTCGAGATCGGCCTGCGCGCCTGGGTCGAGGCGCAGGCAGGCTTGCGGCTCGGCTATGTCGAGCAGCTCTACACCTTCGGCGATCGTGGCCGGCACGCGGAGGCCGGCGACACCGGCGCGCATATGGTGTCGATCGGCTATCTCGCGCTGACGCGCGCGGTCGGCGGCGAGCTCGCGGCGACGGGGGCAAGCTTCGAGCCATGGTATCGCTTCCTGCCCTGGGAAGACTGGCGCGAGGAGCCACCCGCGATCATCGCGCGCGACATCATCCCGGCGCTGACCGATTGGGCCGAGCAGGAGACGCCCGAGACCACGCGCGCGCTGCCGCGCAGGGATCGCATGCGCTTCTACTTCGGCCTCGACGGCGCGCCCTGGGACGAGGAGCGCGTGCTCGACCGCTACGAGCTGCTCTATGAGGCAGGCCTGATCGAGGAGGCGCGGCGCGACGGCCGTCCTGCGGCATTAGCGCGCAAGGCGCTCCCGCTACTCGGCACCTCCATGCGCTACGACCATCGCCGGATTCTCGCCACCGCGATCGCGCGGCTGCGTGCAAAACTGAAGTATCGTCCTGTGGTGTTTGAACTTTTGCCCGCCGAATTCACACTCACTGAGTTGCAGTATACGGTGGAGGCGATCTCCGGCCGGCACCTGCACAAGCAGAACTTCCGCCGCCTGGTCGAAATGGAAGCCCTGGTCGAACCGACCGGGGTGATGTCGACACAGACCGGCGGACGGCCGGCTGCGCTCTACCGCTTCCGCCGCGACGTGCTCCAGGAGCGGCCCGCGCCGGGCTTGCGCGTGCGCTCCCGGCGCTAACCCAAAAGATATGCGTGACCGGCCCCTGCCCGCCGGTTGCCTGGAGGCTCCATGTTCGACGGCCCGTTTGACGTCTTTGCGCTGATCATTGCGATCATCGCTGTCCTGATCGCGATCAAGGCTTCCAGCCAGGCGGCCGAGCTGCGCCGAAAGCTCAACACGCTCGAAGAGATGTTTTACGCGCAGCGGCGGGTGGTGCAGCCGCCGCCGCTGATGCCTGCGCAGATACAGCCCGAAGCGCCCGTGGCAACGACCACGGAGCCACCGCCGCTTGCGCCGGAGACCGAAACAGCGCCGCCCCCGCTCGTCACTCCGCTCATCACCGAGGAGGTCTCGCCACCCCCGCTCGCGGCAAGCAACGCGGAGGCTGCGGCACCGCCGCTGCCCGCGCCCGCCGCCGCACCCGGCTTCGAAGAACGGCTCGGCACCCGCTGGGTGGTGTGGATCGGCGGCCTTGCGCTCGCGCTCGGCGGCTTCTTCATGGTGCGCTATTCGATCGAGGCCGGCCTCGTCGGTCCCGGCGTGCGCGTGTTCCTCGGCGGCCTGTTCGCAGCCGCGCTGCTGGGTGCCGGCGAATGGTCGCGGCGCAAGGAGAGCATCTCCAACATCGCGGCGCTGCCGATCGCCAATATCCCCGCGATCCTCACCGCGGCCGGAACAGCCGTGGCGTTCGCGACCATCTACGCGGCCTATGCGCTCTATGGCTTCCTCGTGCCCGCCACCGCCTTCGTGCTGCTCGGCATCGTCGCGATGGGCACGCTGGCCGCGGCGCTCCTGCACGGACCCGCGCTGGCAGGTCTGGGCGTGGTCGGCGCGTTCGTGACGCCGGTCCTCGTCTCCAGCGGCAAGCCCGACTATTGGGCGCTCTACATCTATCTGGCCGTTGTCACCGCCGCGAGCTTCGGCCTCGCCCGCATCCGGCTGTGGCGCTGGCTCGCCGTGACCACCATCGCCTTCGCCGTGCTCTGGATCTTCCCGGGCCTCGACACGGGCGACCTGCAGGTGGCCCCGCACGCCTTCCACGCGGTCGCGGGCTTCGTGCTCGCCGCGCTGCTGGTCGTCTGCGGCTTCATGTTCGGCCCGACCATCGCGGACGGCGAGATCGAGCCGGTGTCGTCGAGCTCGCTCGGCGCCTATCTGTTCGGTGCGATGCTGGTCGTGCTGTCGAGCGCACATGCCGACCTGGCGCTGATCGCCTTCACGCTACTGGTCGGCGGGACGCTATTCGTGGCCTGGCGCGCACCGGCGGCCACCGGCGCGCTCGGCGCCGCCGCGGCGACCGTCTTCATCGTGTTCGCCGAATGGGCGGTACGCGCCAATCCGGACATGCTGGTGCTGCCGGGCGGGCCGATGCCCGGCGTGGGACCGGTCGCGACCGACAGCGCGGTGACGCTGCATCTGGTGATGGCCGCGATCTTCGCCGCCGGCTTCGGTATCGCGGGCTTTTTCGCACAGGGCCGGTCGAATTCCCCGATCATCCCTGTCGTGTGGTCGGCTGCGGCGGTCGCGACGCCGATCGCGATCCTCGTTGCGCTTTACGCCCGCATCGCCCATCTCGACCGCTCGATCCCATTCGCGATCCTTGCGGTGCTGCTCGCCGCTGCGTTCGGCGCCGCGACCGAGACCCTTAACCGCCGCGAAGACCGACCGGGCGTAGCGACCTCCGTCGCGCTGTTCGCGACCGGTACGCTTGGCGCGCTGGCGCTGGCGCTGACCTTCGCGCTGGAGAAGGGCTGGCTCACCATCGCGCTGGCGCTGATGTCGCTCGGCACCGCCTGGATCTCGTTGCAGCGGCCGATCCCGGTGCTGCGGCGGCTCGCCGCCATCTTCGCCGCAATCGTCACCGCGCGCATCGGTTATGACCCGCGCATCGTCGGCGATGCCGTCGGCACCACGCCGATCTTCAACTGGCTGCTGTGGGGCTACGGCCTGCCGGCGGCCTCGTTCTGGGGCGCGAGCATCCTGCTGCGCCGCCAAGGCGACGATCCGCCGCTGCGTATCGTCGAGGCCGCCGCGATCCTGTTCACCGCGCTGCTGGCGTTCACGGAAATCCGACACTTTGCAACCGGCGGCCGCATGGCCGATGCTCCGTCACTGCTCGAATGCGCGCTTCAGGTCTGCGTCATGCTCGCCATGGCGATCGGGCTGGAGCGCCTGCGGCTACGCAGCCGCAGCGTCGTTCACAATGTCGGCGCCGTCATTCTGACGGTGATCGCCGGGCTCATCAGCGTGTTCGGCCTCTTCATCCTGGAGAACCCGCTGATCTGGCGCGTCGATGTCGGCGGCCCGGTGTTCAACCTGCTGCTGCTCGGCTACGCGTTGCCGGCGGTGCTGATGCTGCTGCTCTCCTATGCGGTGGCCGGCCAGCGCGGCAAGGTCTACGCCAACGCGATTGCGAGCGGCGCGCTGCTGTTCGCGCTCGCCTATGTCACGCTGGAAATCCGCCGCTTCCATCACGGTCCGATCCTCTCGACCGGACCGACCACGGGGGCGGAGCAGTACAGCTATTCGATCGGCTGGCTCGCCTTCGGCGTGGTACTGCTCGGCGTCGGCATCCTCGTCAACTCGGAGCGGGCGCGGCTGGCGTCCGCAGCCGTGATCGCGCTGACGATCCTCAAAGCCTTCGTCATCGACATGTCGACGCTGACGGGGGTCTACCGCGCGCTGTCGTTCATGTGCCTCGGCGTCGTGCTGGTCGCGATCGGCTGGCTCTACCAGCGCATCCTGTTCCGGCGGCAAGTACCGCCGCCGGCGCCACAGACGGGCGGTTGAAGGATCAGGCCGCGCGGACCGACTCCAGGAACTGCGCGACCTCGACCTTGAGTCGCGTGCTGTCGGTCGCCAGCGATTTCGCCGCGGACAGCACCTCGGTCGAGGCCTCGCCGGTCTCGATCGCTCCGCGCTGCACGTCGGTGATGTTCGCCGAGACCTCCTGCGTGCCGATCGAGGCCTGCTGGACGTTGCGCGAGATCTCCTGCGTGGCCGCGCCCTGCTCCTCGACGGCGGCGGCGATGGCCGCAGACACCTCGGACAGCCGCTCGATGGTGCCGCCGATCTCCTGGATGGCGCTTACGGATTCCTGCGTTGCGGACTGGATGCCCGACACCTGCGCGCCGATCTCTCCGGTCGCCTTCGCGGTCTGCTCGGCCAATGCCTTGACCTCGGAGGCGACGACGGCGAAGCCGCGGCCGGCTTCACCGGCGCGCGCCGCCTCGATGGTCGCGTTCAGGGCCAGCAGGTTGGTCTGGCCCGCGATGGTGTTGATCAGCTCAACGACGTCGCCGATGCGGGAGGCCGCCTGCGACAGCGCATTGACGCGGTCGTTGGTCCGCGCCGCCTGCTCGACGGCTTCCGCCGCCATTCGCGCCGAATCCTGCACCCGGCGGCTGATCTCGGTAATGGAGGAGGACAGCTCCTCCGAGGCGGAGGCCACGGCCTGAACGTTGGTGGAAGCTTCCTCGGACGCAGCCGCCACGACGGTCGCGAGCTCCTGCCCGCGCTGCGCGGTGCTGGTCAGCGTCGATGCCGACGCCTCCAGTTCGGTCGATGCCGATGACACGGTGCCGACGACCTCGCCGATCATCGCCTCGAACTTGCGGGTAATGGCGTCGACGCGGCGGCCGCGTTCGATCTTGGCATCGGCATCAGCCGCAGCGGCCTCGTCGGCAGCCCGCTTGGCGATCAGCGCCTCCTTGAAGATCTGGAGCGCATCGGCCATCGAGCCGATTTCGGTCTTCTCGCCGCGATGCGGCACCTCGGCCGAAAGGTCGCCCTCGCCGAGCGATTGCATCGGCGTGATGATGGATGCGATGCCGCGCGAGACGTCACGCACGAGATAATAGGCGGCACCGATCGCAATCACGACCGAGAGAACGATGATGCCGACCAGCACGCGGAAGATCATCGCGTAGCTATCGGCCGCCTGCTTGGTCTCGAGCTCGGCGCCGCGATTGTTCATCTCGATGCCCTTCTGGAGCAGCGGATCGGCGGCCTGGGCCATCTTCGCGACCTTGGTCTGCAACAACTCGTTGGCATCGGTCGGGAACTTGCCGGGGCTCTTGCGCGACAGCGCCATGACGTCCTGCACGCCGTTCAGATACTCGCCCCACGCCTTGGTCCATTGTTCATAGAGCGAGCGTTCCTCGGCGGAGGTGATCAGCGGCTCGTAGACCTTGCGGGTCGTGTCGATGCGCGCCCGTAGCGAGGCAAGGCGCTTCTCGGCGGCCTCCTTGCCCTCGGGGGTGTCCTGCATCAGGTGCAGGCGAAGCGCGACACGCAGCTCATTGATGTCGGCGCGCAGCGAACCAAGTGCGCGCACGCTCGGCAGCCAGCTCTCCGCGATCTCGACGGTATGGGCATTGATGTTCTGCATGGTGCCGATGGCCGTCACGCCGACGCCGGCGAGCGAGAGCACGAGGACCGACAACACGGTCAGAAGCTTGAAGACGATCGATAATTTCGACATCACAACAAATCCCGATGACACCTGGCACGCGCAAGTCACCTGCGCCGCGATCGCAACGACGTGCGATGAGACGGAAGTCATTCCAACAATGCTGGCTGGTTCTTATGCAGTAGGATTACGCGTATAATTGCAAACAGCCGTTAACAGGAGCCTACGTAAAATTACGGCTTCGCTATCGCCGGCGTTAGATGTTCCGCAATCATGCGTTGCAGCCAGACCGAAATCTCGTGCTGCAACGCGGCGGCACGGATGCCGCTTCGCGGCATCTACACACGGCGCGTCACGCCCCGCCTTCACGGAGGGCGCGCTACTCGTCGCCACACTGAAATATAAAGCAAGCGACCGCCGCGCTTCAGGCACGACGGTCGGTGGATCAAATCGGAACTGAGCGTGGACGGGTCAGGCCGCGCGTACCGTCTCCAGGAACTTGCCGACCTCGAGCTTGAGACGATCGCTGTCGCTGGACAGCATCTGCGCCGCGGACAGGACCTGCGAGGACGCCGATCCGGTTTCGCTTGCGCCGCGCTGCACGTCGGTGATGTTGGACGAGACCTGCTGGGTGCCTTGCGCGGCCTGCGCGACGTTGCGGGAGATCTCCTGCGTCGCCGCGCCCTGCTCTTCAACCGCCGCCGCAATCGCCGAGGAGATTTCCGACAACCTTTCGATGGTGTCGCTGATGTCCTTGATGGCGCCGACCGAATGCTCGGTTGCGGTCTGAATGCCCGCAATCTGCTGCCCGATCTCGCCGGTTGCCTTCGCGGTCTGCTCCGCCAGCGCCTTGACTTCGGAGGCGACGACCGCGAAGCCGCGGCCGGCTTCGCCGGCGCGCGCCGCCTCGATCGTGGCATTGAGCGCCAGCAGGTTGGTCTGGCCTGCGATGGTGTTGATCAGCTCGACGACATCGCCGATCCGCGTTGCCGCCTGCGACAGCTCACTGACGCGATCGGTCGTGGTACGGGCCTGGCCGACGGCCTCGCTGGCGACGCGGGCGGATTCCTGCACCTGCCGGCTGATCTCGGTGATCGAGGATGACAGCTCCTCGGTCGCCGACGCGACCGACTGAACGTTGGTGGACGCCTCCTCGGAGGCCGCGGCAACCACGGCCGTCAACCCCTGCGCGCGCTCAGCAGTCGAGGTGAGCGTGGTGGCCGACGCTTCGAGCTCGTTCGATGCCGACGACACCGTGTGGACGATCTCGCCGACCGCGGATTCGAAACTATCGGCGAGCCTGCGCATCTCCGACTTGCGCTGCTCGGCTGCGATCTGATCCTGCCGCATCTTGGCTTCCGCTTCCTCCCGCGCCTTCTGCTCCGACACGATCTTGAATTTCTCGACGGCACCGGCAACTTCGCCGACCTCGTCCTTGCGGCCGAGGCCGGGCAGCACGACCGAGAAATCGCCGCTGGCAAGCTTCTCCATCGCCAACGTCAGCGCGCGCATCGGACGCGCGATGGTGAAGACGGAGAAGATACAGGCGCCGATCAGGACCAGCGCAACCAGCACGCCGGTGATGAACGATGTCCGAGCCACCGATTCAGCTTCTGCTTCCGCTTCGGCGCGAGTATCGGCACTCCTCTTCTTGGAGAAACCAGTGATCTGGTCTGTCAGCTCCGATATCTCTTGATTGATCGGCGCCAGAGTCCCCTTGCGGATGCCATCGACCTCGGCCACCAGCTTCGCGAATTGCGCCGCCGCTTCGCCGTCCTTCTTTCCTTCGAGCGCGAGCTCCTGCCTGCGGATCGCCTCGATCTGCTGCTGGCCTTTGCCGAAATTGCCGACCAACTCGGTCAGACGGTCGATCCGCTTGCGGTTCTCCGGTGAACGGGAGAGCTTCGCCATCTCGCCCGCGTACTGCAGGGCTGACCTCTGCCGATCGTTGAAATAGGCGACGGTCTTTTGCAATTCGGCGAGAGAGGACGACGTCAGGATGTCGCGAATGCCGATTTGCATCCCGCGGACCGACGCCTTTGCCTCCGCTGCGTTTTGCGCGATCGTCTGCTGCTGCGATGCGGCCGCGCCGAGCTTCTGGACGTCGGCGTCTCCGCTCATCTGGAGAAAAATCATCAGCGCGACCAGGCCGATGGTGAGCGCGGAGGTGATGGCGAGCTTGGTGCCAATTCGCAGGTTCTGAATGAACATCATTGAAGTATTCCCGGGATACGCATTGCCGCAACGAAGCGCGTGAACAGCCCGGGAAGGCTAACCGGCAGGCCACTCGTTAACGTTAAGTGCCGCCGCCGGACTCCGGGTAGAAATACGGAAATCGCTGCTCAAATTGTCGAACTTGCGCAGCTTTCACGTGCAGAGCGTAGATGCTTCGCGAATTTGCAGGCCTTTCGGCCCGTCGAGGCCATCGCTCCGTTCTCGCGCCTCAGCCCATCGTTTCGCCGACGAGGCTGATGCGAAACACCGGCGTCTTGTTCTCGTCGAGCAGCTCCATCCGCCACTCGGCATCGCGCTTGAGGCCGCGCGCGATGCTGGCGAGCAGATTGGCGCAGACCTCGGTCATCTCGGTCCACGCAGCCGCGCGATCCTCGAACTCGTACGGCTGATCGGCGGCGCCGGAATAACGACCGGTACTGATGCGAAAGAAGTACAGCGACATCGTGGAAACCTTGTGCCCCGCGGCCCTACGTAAACTGGAGCGCGAGTCGCTACCAACGCATGAAAACTGCCGTCCGTAGGACTACGGCGCGGCGGCTTCACCAAGGATGAAGATATTCAACGAGAACATGTGCGATGAAGGCCGCACAGCCAGATCACTGGGTGGAACGACGCAGTTCCAGCGGAGCGTCGTTCTTGGCAGGCTCGGACTTTGCCGGCTCAGACTTCACCGGCTCGAGCCGGGTGCTCTCGACACGCGGTGTCTCGACGCGCGCGGCGACTTCGGTGTTGGGCGCGCCGACGGAGCCGGTGTGCTCCGACGCGCGCAGCGAGCGCGGACGCGCCACGGCACGCGCCATCAGCATCTGATTGCCGCCCTGATGGTGGAAGTCGCAATAGGCGAAGCCCATGCCCGACACCGAGCCGCGGAAGCTGCGATCGTCAGTCTTCTCCAGATTGAAGCAGGGCTCGAACGGGATGCCCTTGATCGAGGCGCAGACGTTCTGGCCGCGGATCTGGAGCGTGTTGCCGGGCAGGCGGAGGTGTTTCACCGGACCTGCGCCCGAGAACTGCACCGCGCCGGCGGCACCGAGGTCTTCCAGGATGCGGCCTGCGCCGCGGGTGCCGTCGAAACAGGTGAAGGCGAACACCTTACCGGCCACGAAACGGCGCGCCTCGTCGGCGTTCATGCCTCCGGCAACGGCCGGCGCAATCGTCACTGCCGCCGTGACAGCCCCCAACACAATACGCGCAAGCATGCTCTACTCCGAACCAACCCTTGCAGCGGGCGATGCCTTATCTCTTTACCCGCTGCTTACCATACTAACCATGGCGACATTGAAGCAGCTTGGTTGGTAAAGTCTGAACGTCGTTAGACAATTTTTACCACGATGCGGCCGCGGACCTGACCGGCCAGGATTTTCGCGCCCCACTCCGAAACCTGATCGAGTGAAATTTCATGAGTAATTTCAGATAGTTTCGTCCGATCCAGATCGGACGCCAGGCGCTGCCAGGCGGCTTTGCGCGGTTCGATCGGGCACATCACGGAATCGATGCCGAGAAGGCACACCCCGCGCAAAATGAAGGGTGCGACAGAAGACGGCAGGTCCATGCCGGCCGCGAGGCCGCAGGCCGCGATCGCACCGCCGTATTTCGTCATCGACAGGAGATTCGCCAGCGTGGTCGAGCCGACGCTGTCCACCCCGCCCGCCCAACGCTCCTTGGCCAGGGGCTTGGCCGGCGCCGACAATTCATTACGGTCGATGATCTCGGCCGCGCCGATCCCCTTCAGATAGTCCGCTTCTGCAGCACGGCCGGTCGAGGCGATGACGTGGTAGCCGAGCTTCGACAGCACGGCGATGGCGACCGAGCCAACGCCGCCCGCCGCGCCCGTGACCACCACGGGGCCGCCCTTCAGTGAGAGTCCGTGCTTCTCCAGCGCCAGTACGGACAGCATCGCCGTGAAGCCGGCGGTGCCGATCGCCATGGCGTCGCGCGCCGACAGGCCCTGCGGAAGAGCGACCAGCCAGTCGCCTTTCACCCGCGCCTTCTGCGCATAGGCGCCGAGATGGGTCTCACCCATGCCCCAACCGGTGCAGACGACCTGGTCGCCGGCCTTCCATTGCGGATGCGAGGACGCTTCGACGGTGCCGGCGAAATCGATGCCGGCAATCATCGGGAAGCGGCGCACCACCGGCGCCTTGCCGGTGAGCGCGAGGCCGTCCTTGTAGTTCAGCGTCGACCATTCCACGCGGACGGTGACGTCGCCGTCCATCAGCTCGGCCTCGTCGAACTGCGCCAGCTGCGCGGTGGTGCCCTTGTCCGCCTTGTCGATCCGGATCGCCTTGAACGTGGCCACAGCAAACTCCCTGACTTGTTTCAGGCGATGTTTAGCCGATCAGGCAGGCTGCGCAACCGCTCGCTGAACCGGTTTCTCCACGATCGGAAGATTGATCAGCGCCGAGAGCACGCCGAACAGGATCGAGAGCCACCAGATCGGCGTATAGGAACCGAACTTCTCGAACACGATGCCGCCGAGCCATACGCCGAGGAAGCCGCCGACCTGATGGCTGACGAAGGCGAAGCCGTAAAGCGTGGCGAGCCAGCGGGTGCCGAACATCAGCGCCACCAGCGCCGAGGTCGGCGGCACCGTCGACAGCCAGGTCAGTCCGGAGATCGCGCCGAACGCAATCGCCGAGAACGGCGTGATCGGGAACGAGATGAAGGCCAGCGTCGCAAGCGCGCGGGTGAAATAGATGACGGAGAGGATGTAGCGCTTGGGCAGCGAGTTCTGGAGATAGCCGACGCTGAGCGAGCCGATGATGTTGAACAGACCGATCGCCGCGATCACCCAGCCGCCGGTTTGCGTGGAGATGCCGCGATCGACCAGGAAGGCCGGCAGATGCACGGTGATGAAAGCGAGCTGGAAGCCGCAGGTGAAGAAGCCGAGCACCAGCAGCACGTAGGAGCGATGCCCGAAGGCTTCGGAAAGCGCTTTGGTGAATGACTGTTCCTCCGCGGGCACAGCGTTGGCCGTGCTTGCGACCGGCGGTGTCGAGAGCGCCAGCGACAGCGGGATGATCAGCAGCATCAGGAAGCCGAACACGGTGAGCGCCTGCTGCCAGCCGAAATTGTCGATCAGCGCCACGCCGATCGGCGCGAACAGGAACTGGCCGAACGAGCCCGCCGCGGTGCCGGCGCCGAGCGCGAGGCCGCGCTTCTCGGCCGGCAACAGCTTGCTGAACGCCGACAACACCAGATTGAACGAGCAGCCGGCGAGGCCAAAGCCGACCATTACGCCCGCGCCGATGTCGAGCGACAGCGGCGTCGAGGAGTATCGCATCAGGAGCAGGCCGCCGGCATAGAGCAGAGCGCCGACAGACATCACCCGGAACAGGCCGAAGCGGTCGGCGACCGCACCGGCGATCGGCTGGCCCAATCCCCACAACAGATTCTGGAAGGCAATGGCGAGGCCAAACACGTCGCGGCCCCAGGCGAATTCATGGCTCATCGGCTGCACGAAGAAGCCGAGTGCCGAACGCGGTCCGAAGCCGAGCATGCCGATGGCGCAGCCGCAGAGAATGATGATCGCCGGCGTGCGCCAGGAGGAAGGCCGGGAAACCGGACCGAGCTCGCCCGCTTGTGTCGACATGCGCTTCCTCATCTGTCGCAGGCGGTCCGGAATAGGCAGCCGCCAGTCAGGCGTTTAATGCAAGTGCATGAAACTCCCAAGCCGAAAATGATTGCGTCCTACGAAGAGCTGTTGCCGGAGCATTGCGTTTCTTCGAGGCCTCGCCCGGAGATCGCGATCGCGTTTTGACGAGAATGTGTGTGGCGAGGGCTGGCAGCCGCGTCAGTGGCGTGTTAACTTCGATTTACTCATATTGAGTATATCTAGGTCCTACCCGGCCTCTCGGCCGGATTTCTCGGGCTTCATATATACTCAAAACGAGCATAATTGACATGCACGGGAGGCTTCCGATGCCGATCACTGGAATTTACGGGCCCGACGACTTTGCCAACCGGCCTCAGGGCCAATCCACCACCCCACCCCGCCCCGCGCCGGCACGGTCGGGCCCCGCCCTGCCGATGCCCTCGCTGGAATGGACGCCCGAGGTCGAGCGGGCCACCGCGCCGCTCTACGAGCGCATCAAGCATGTGATCCCGCCGATCGAATGGCCGCTGATGGCGCCGACCATCAAGGCGATCAACGAGCTTAAGCAGGCGCGCGGCGCGGTGATCCTCGCGCACAACTACCAGGCGCCGGAGATCTTTCACGGCGTTGCCGACATCGCCGGCGACTCGCTCCAGCTCGCCGTCGAAGCAACCAAGGTGAAGGCCAGCATCATCGTCCAGTGCGGCGTGCACTTCATGGCGGAGACCTCGAAGCTGCTCAATCCGGACAAGACGGTGCTGATCCCGGATTCGCGCGCCGGCTGCTCGCTCGCGGCCAGCATCACGGGTGCGGACGTCCGTCTGCTCCGCGAAAAATTTCCGGGCGTGCCTGTGGTCGCCTATGTCAACACGTCGGCGGAGGTGAAAGCCGAGGTCGACATCTGCTGCACCTCGTCGAACGCGGTGCAGGTGGTCGAGAGCCTGAACGCGCCGAGCGTGATCTTCCTGCCCGATCGCTATCTTGCGACCTACGTCGCCTCGAAGACCGACGTGAAGATCATCGCCTGGAAGGGTGCCTGCGAGGTGCACGAACGTTTTACCGGTGAGGAGCTGCGCGCCTACCGCGAGGCCGATCCGTCGGTGCAGATCATCGCGCATCCCGAATGCCCGCCGGACGTGCTGGCGGAGGCCGACTTCACCGGCTCGACCGCGCACATGATCAACTGGGTGCGCGAAAAGCGGCCGCGGCGGCTCGTGATGATCACGGAATGCTCGATGGCGGACAATTTGCGCGCCGAGCTGCCTGATGTGGAGATGCTGCGCCCCTGCAATCTCTGCCCGCACATGAAGCGCATCACCCTCGCCAATATCCTGGAGAGCCTGCTGACGCTGCGCGAGGAAGTGACGATCGATCCGGCGCTTGCGGAGCGTGCGCGGCGCTCGGTCGAGCGGATGATCAATCTGAAGAATTGAGAGCGAACATGAAGAACAACATCCATAACCTCACCCGCAGTAGCAATGACGTCGTCATCGTCGGCGGCGGTCTCGCCGGGCTGTTCTGCGCGCTGAAACTCGCACCGCGGCCGGTGACGCTGATCTCGGCCGCGCCGCTCGGACAAGGCGCATCGTCCGCATGGGCGCAAGGCGGTATCGCCGCGGCGGTGGCCGAGGGCGATACGCCGGAAGCGCATGCTGCTGACACCATCGCCGTCGGCGGCGGCCTCGTCGATGAAGCGGTTGCGCTCGGGATCGCGCGCGAGGCCGCGCCGCGAATTCACGACCTGCTCGCCTATGGCGTGCCGTTCGACCGCGATCTCGAAGGCCGTCTCGCCGTCGGCCGTGAGGCCGCGCATTCGGCGCGCCGCATCGTGCATGTGCGCGGCGACGGCGCGGGCGCTGCGATCATCGCCACCCTCAGTGACGCGGTGCGCCGCACGCCGTCGATCCGCCTGATCGAGGGTTTTGTCGCCGAGGCATTGTTGACCGAAGATAGCGCCATCGCTGGCCTGCAATTGCGAGAGGCCGGCAACCCAGGCGCAAGGCCGGTCCTGATCGCCTCGCGCGCGATCGTGCTCGCGACCGGCGGCATCGGCCATCTCTACGCCGTCACCACCAATCCACCCGAGGCCGGCGGCTCCGGCCTCGCGATTGCAGCCCGCGCCGGCGCCGTCATCGTCGATCCCGAGTTCGTCCAATTCCACCCGACGGCCATCATGGTGGGGCGCGACCCGGCACCGCTCGCAACCGAAGCCCTGCGTGGCGAAGGCGCGACGCTGGTCAATCGCAATGGCGAGCGCTTCATGCTGGCACTCCACCCGCTCGCCGAACTCGCGCCGCGCGACATCGTGGCCCGCGGCGTGTTCGCGGAGATCGCGGCCGGACGGGGAGCGTTCCTCGATGCGCGCGAGGCGCTGGGCAGGCGCTTCGCTGACAGGCTTCCGACGGTGCATGCGAGTTGCATTGCCGCCGGGATCGATCCCGCGACGCAGGCCATCCCGATCGCGCCGGCCGCGCACTACCACATGGGCGGCATCGCGGTGGATGCGCACGGCCGCAGCTCGATCGACGGGCTCTGGGCCGGCGGCGAAGTGTCGTCGACCGGCGCCCACGGCGCCAACCGGCTTGCATCGAACTCGCTGCTGGAAGCCGTGGTCTATGCCGCACGCATCGCCGACGACATCGCCGGTCGCGCCATCCCCTCGTCTGCCTGCCTCGCCGACGTGCTGGTGACGCCGCGCGGCGAGGCGCCGGATGCTGCGGCCGTGAAGCAGCTGCGGGCGATGATGAGCGCGCGCGTCGGCGTCATCCGCGACGACGAGGGACTTGCAGAGGCGGTGCGCAGCTTCGCCGCGCTCGAGCACGAAGGCACGAGCATCGCTGTCCGCAACATGGCGACATCGGCCCTGCTCGTCGCCGCCTCGGCGTGGAGCCGGCGCGAGAGCCGCGGCGCGCATTTCCGCATCGATCATCCGGCGGATGACCCCGCATTGGCGCAGCGAACGATGACCACGCTCACCGCAGCGCGCGCGGTCGCGGAGAGCTTGAGCGAGCATCTCCAGCCGCGCACCGCGCAACCCATGATCGCCTGAGGGAGGCCCCCATGATCAATCCGACCTCACTGCTCTATCCCGATGCCTTCCTCTCGCCGCTCGCGATCGACGAGGCCGTGCGGCGCGCACTCGACGAGGATCTCGGCCGTGCCGGCGACATCACCTCGCTCGCGACGATTCCGGAAGCGGCCAGAGCGCAGGCGATCCTCGTCGCGCGGCAGTCCGGCGTGATCGCCGGCCTGCCGCTGGCGCTGGCGACACTGCAAAGGCTTTCGCCAGAGATCGAGGTGCGCGCGCATGTTCGCGACGCCGCACGCGTTGCCCGCGGTCAGCAGGTGCTGACGATCACAGGCCCGGCGCGTGCCATTCTGACGGCGGAGCGGACCGCGCTGAATTTCGTCGGCCGCCTGTCAGGCATCGCGACGCTCACGGCCGATTACGTCGCGCGCACCGAAGGCACCAGGATGCGCATCTGCTGCACGCGAAAGACCACGCCGGGGTTGCGTGCGCTGGAGAAATACGCGGTGCGCTGCGGCGGCGGCTTCAACCACCGTTTCGGCCTCGACGATGCGATCCTGATCAAGGACAACCACATCGCGGTCGCCGGCGGCATCCGCCCGGTGCTGGAGCGCGCGCGCGCCCATGCCGGACACCTCGTCAAGATCGAGATCGAGGTGGATACGCTTGCGCAACTCCACGAGGTGCTCGATAGCGCAATGGCGGACGCCGTGTTGCTCGACAACATGGATCTTGCAACCCTGCGCGAGGCCGTCAAGCTCAACGAGGGCCGCCTCAAGCTGGAAGCATCCGGCGGGGTCACACTGGAGTCGATCGCGGCGATCGCAGCCACCGGCGTCGATTACGCGTCAGCAGGGGCGCTGACGCATTCGGCGCCGAACTTCGACTGCGCGCTGGATATCGCGGCGTGAGGCCGGCTTCCCTCTCCGTCATGGCTGGGCTTGTCCCGGCCATCCACGCCTTGCAACTCGTTACAAAGAACGGGGATGCCCGGGACAAGCCCGGCCATGACGAACTTTTGTGAATGCTACCTTCGCTCGCTCACGCCCATCTCGGCAGAACTCTTGGCTTCCTGCGCGAGCTCGGCGGAGAGCGCGGCGGTTTGCGCCGGGCTGCCCCAGCTCGGCTCCTCGCTGCCGTCGCCCCAGGCGCGCGGACGGTAGAAGGTGTGCACGCCGGTCTTGTACATCTTCTTCATCTCGGCGACCCAGGACGGGCGCACCCAATAGGCGTGATAGTGCGTCGACTTGCCGACCTCGGGCAGCCAGATCTGGCCGTCGAGCATCGCCTTCGAGATCTTCTTCGCGCGCTCCCACATCTCGGGCTCGCGGATCACGTCGGCATTGTTGTCGCAGGCAAAGGTGAACTGGCAGGCGAGATGGCGGTGCTTGTTCTGATAGACCGCGCCGCACACGGTGTCGGGATATTTGCCGGAGAACACGCGGTTCAATACCACCTGCGCCACCGCGATCTGGCCGCGCACCGCCTCGCCGCGGGACTCGAAATAGACGGCTTCGGCGAGACACTTCTCGGATTTGGCACGCGACTTGTCGTCGAGTGCCAGCCGCTCGGCCGGCGATCTGGCGCGCTGGTTGTCAGCGTTGACCTCGCCCTTGGGGGCGACGCTCTCGCCGCTCTCGATATCCCTGGCGATCGCCTCCGTCGGCGGTGACAGCGAGGCCGTCACCTTCATGTCCGGATCTGGCATCACGATCAGCGGCTCGGCGCCGGGCTGCCAGCTCTCGATGCTCTCGACATTGCCGCCGAGCGAGGAACTGCCGAAGAACAGGTTGGAGGTCTTGACGCTGAAGGGATCGCGCACGGGCGTGGTCGGCGCGGTGGCTCGCTTCAGCGCCTCCAGCGGCTGCACCGCGAATGAACGCGCGAGCTCGCTGGCCTGCGGCGCATTGGTGTATTGCGACAGCGGCGGCGCGCGCAGTGCTTCCGCGAGCTCGGGATCGAGTGCGGCCGCGGACTCGGGTGACATTGCCTGTGGCAACGCAGCGGTCTTGGCGCCGAACACCGAGCTGTTCGAGGTCGCGGGATCCTGGCCCGCGGGTGCTGTGACCGGCGCGACCGTCTCGGGTGCCTGCGTCGGCGTCACGGTCGCGAGGCGATCACCCTTCATGGAGCGATCGACCTTGGGAAAATCGGCGGCCTGGTAGCGCGGCGGCGCCTGCAGCGCCGGATTGCGGCCGAGCGCGCCGGTGACGTCGCGACCGTCGAGGCTCGCGAGGCGAACCATCGCGCTCTGCGGAACCGACGTGCCGATGGGACGGGAAAAACTGTAGGTGGCGAGCTGAATCGAGGACGCCGCAGAGAACACCTGCTTCTGCCAACGCTCGGCGACGCCGGGCTGACGCGCCAGCAGGGAGGCAATATCCTGATAGCCGGTCTCTCTCGGCATCAATGCGAAGATGCAGAGACCGATGCCGAAGGACGCGAACCGCGCGCCCTTCGGATGGTTACGCAACACAGACATCGATACGCTCACGCTACGCTTACAAAAATCGAGATGCAGTACATCCGTGCAATTCGATCTTTATCGTAAGTATCTAATTTAGGTTGCCGGGGCGTTAATCGACGTTGCGCGCGCGGCACACTCAAGCGATCTCAGGTGTTTTCACGGAGGGATTGCAGGCGTGGTAAATGCGGGCTGACGTCAAGCGGTAAACAATCGGTCAACGCGAATGGTGAAGGAACCCTTGCGCGCGCGTCTCATAGCAGGACGCGCGCGGTTCCATCGTCACGCCGACAACAGCTGTCATGCCCCGCGAAGGCGGGGCATCCAGTACGCCGCAGCTTCTCGATCACCGTTGTCTCGGCGTACTGGATCGCCCGGTCGAACCGGGCGATGACAGCGAGTACGTGGGAACAACATCGCCTGAAATGAGGAGAGGCGGGGCTTGGCCCCGCCTCTCTCAACTCGATCCTGCGTTTCGCTTACGCCTGGCTCGCGACCGCCTTGCCGAGCGCGGCTTGCGCCGCTGCGAGGCGGGCGATCGGCACGCGGTAGGGCGAGCAGGAGACGTAGTCGAGACCGATGTTGTGGCAGAAGGCGACGGAGGCGGGATCGCCGCCGTGCTCGCCGCAGATGCCGACCTTGAGCTTCGGGCGGGTCTTGCGGCCACGCGCGACGCCGATCTTGACCAGCTCGCCGACGCCTTCCTGGTCGAGCGCAACGAACGGATCAATCGGCAGGATCCCCTTGGACACATAGGTGCCGAGGAAGCTCGCGGCGTCGTCGCGGCTGATGCCGTAGGTGGTCTGCGTCAGGTCGTTGGTGCCGAACGAGAAGAACTCCGCGCTCTCCGCGATCTCGGCCGCCAGCAGGCAGGCGCGCGGCAGCTCGATCATGGTGCCGACCTGATAGGTCAGTTTGGTGTTGGCGTCGCGCATCACCTCCTTCGCGGTGGCATCGATGCGCGCCTTGACGAGGTCGAGCTCCATCTTGGTCGCGATCAGCGGCACCATCACCTCGAGGCCGACGGCCTTGCCGGTGCGCTTCTCGGCCTCGACCGCCGCCTCGAAGATCGCTCGCGCCTGCATCTCCGCGATCTCCGGATAGGCGATCGCGATACGGCAGCCGCGGAAGCCGAGCATCGGATTGAACTCCGAGAGCTCGCGCGCGCGGTCAGCGAGGCGCCGCGGGTCGGTGTTCATGGCACGCGCCACTTCCTCGACCTCGGCATGGGTGTGCGGCAGGAATTCGTGGAGGGGAGGATCCAAAAGCCGGATCGTGACGGGCAGGCCCTTCATGATCTCGAACAGCTCGACGAAGTCGGCGCGCTGCATCGGCAGCAGCTTGGCGAGCGCGGCGCGGCGGGACTGCTCGTCCTCGGAGAGGATCATCTCACGCACCGTGCGGATGCGCGTCTCCTCGAAGAACATGTGCTCGGTACGGCAGAGGCCGATACCTTCGGCGCCGAACTTGATCGCGGTGCGGGCGTCGTCCGGCGTATCGCCATTGACGCGAACGCCGATCTTGCGGACCTGGTCGGCCCACTTCATCAGCGTACCGAACTCGCCGGACAGCTCCGGCTCGATCATCGGCATGCGGCCGCTGAGCACCTGGCCGAGCGAGCCGTCGATGGTGATGACGTCGCCGGTCTTGAAGCTGCGCGAGCCGATGCTCATCGTGCCGCGACCGTAATCGACGCGGATGGTGCCGCAGCCGGAGACGCAGGGCTTGCCCATGCCGCGCGCGACCACGGCGGCGTGCGAGGTCATGCCGCCGCGCGTGGTCAGGATGCCTTCGGCTGCGTGCATGCCGTGGATGTCTTCGGGGCTGGTCTCGATGCGGACCAGAATGACCTTGCGTCCGTCGGCCTGAAGCTTGGCCGCCTCGTCCGAGGAAAACACGATCTCGCCGGAGGCCGCACCAGGCGAGGCCGGCAGTCCGGTCGCGATCACGTCGCGCTTGGCGCCGGGATCGATGGCCGGATGCAGCAGCTGATCGAGCGAGGCGGGATCGATCCGCATCACCGCTTCGTTCTTGGTGATCAGGCCTTCGTTGGCGAGCTCGACCGCGATGCGAAGCGCCGCTTTCGCGGTGCGCTTGCCGCCGCGGGTCTGCAGCATCCACAGCTTGCCCTGCTCGACCGTGAACTCCATGTCCTGCATGTCGCGGTAGTGCTTCTCGAGCAGCGTGTAGATCCGCGTCAGCTCCTTGAAGGCCTCCGGCATCGCCGCTTCCATCGACGCCTTGTCGGAGCCCGATTCCTTGCGCGCTTCTTCGGTGATGTCCTGCGGCGTGCGGATGCCCGCCACCACGTCCTCGCCTTGCGCGTTGATCAGGAACTCGCCGTACAGCTTGCTCTCGCCGGTCGAGGGGTTGCGCGTGAAGGCGACGCCGGTGGCCGAGGTCTCGCCCATGTTGCCGAACACCATGGCCTGCACATTGACCGCGGTGCCCCAGGATTCCGGAATGTCGTGCAGCTTGCGGTAGGTCACCGCGCGTGCGTTCATCCAGGATGAGAACACCGCACCGATCGCGCCCCAGAGCTGGTCATGCGGGTCCTGCGGGAAGTCCTTGCCGGTCTCGCGCGCGACCGCGTCCTTGTACTTGCCGACCAGATCGACCCAATCCTCGGCGGAGAGATCGGTGTCGAGCGTATAGCCCTGGCTGTCCTTGAACGTGTCGAGGATTTCCTCGAAGTGATGATGCTCGAAGCCGAGCACCACGTCCGAATACATGGTGATGAAGCGGCGATAGCTGTCATAGGCGAAGCGGCGGTCACCCGACAGCTCCGACAGCGCTTCCACGGTCTGGTCGTTGAGGCCGAGGTTGAGCACGGTGTCCATCATGCCCGGCATCGAGGCGCGTGCACCGGAGCGCACGGAGACGAGCAGCGGGTTCCTGGTGTCGCCGAAGATCTTGCCGGTCAACTTGCCGACATGGTCGAGCGCCTTCTCAACCTGCGACTTCAATTCCTTGGGGTAGGACTTGTCGTGTGCGTAAAAGTAGGTGCAGACCGAGGTCGGGATGGTGAAGCCAGGAGGTACCGGCAGGCCGAGATTGGCCATCTCGGCGAGATTGGCGCCCTTGCCACCCAGCAGGTCGCGCATTTCGGTCCGGCCTTCGGCCTTGCCGTCGCCGAATGTGAAGACCCACTTACCGGCCTTGGCCGTGACTGGCGCCGCCTTGGCGGGGGCTGCCTTCTTCGGCGCTGGCTTGGCAGCGACCTTCGGAGCAACCGGCTTGGCCGCAGCTTTCGCAGCAGGCTTAGCTGCGGGCTTCGCAGCCGGCTTAGGGACAGGCTTGGAGGCGCTCTTGGGGAGCGTCTTGCGAGCTGCCGGCGCGGCTTTCGCCTTGGCAGAGGCCTTTGATTTCGCTGCAGTTTTATTGGGCTTCGAGGCGGCTTTGGCCATAGCTTGCACACAACCTGCGAGAGGAATGGGAAATCGCGCGCCTTACACCACTTTGGGCAGGGTCGCGCAAGTCGAAGAGTTCCGGAAAATGAAGGCCTAGAGATGGAGCCACTTCAACAATCCGAGCCCGATCGCGCCATTTACGATGAGAAAGATCGCAACGATCAGGTTGAGCAGGCGCGGCATGATCAGGATCAGCACGCCCGCAAGCAGCGACAGGATCGGCGAAATGTGGGCGACGGTGATGTGCATGAATTGTCTTTCCGTAACGTGAGGCGAATCGCCGGCGGATCATAGCCGACCGGGTTCCGCGGGTAGAGACGCGCAACAGGCGAGCAGGTTCCCGGCTTCGCGAAAACTGCCCGAAATTGCCGCTGATGCGGCAAGGCTTTCCCGGAACATTGCGAAGGGGGCATGCATTGGCCAAGCGGTCGCGCCGCTGGCGCCGGCTGAATCATGTCGAAGGAGTTTTGCATGCGGAACAGGATTCTTGCTCTTGCAGCGCTCGCGGCCGCGATCGGTTCGCCCGTCGCGGCGCAGGCGCAAACCGGAATCACAGTGGGACGCGCGCCCGTCGTGGTCGATAGTGGCCCGACGATTGCGGTCGAACAGCGGCCGGCCTTCCGAGACTATGTCGTCGAGCAACGTGTACCGGCCTTCAGCATTCCAGATCGCGTGGTGGTCGGCAGCACCTTACCCGAGAGCGGCGTCACCTATTATGACGTACCGCAACGTTTCGGCGCCACCACCTACCGCTACACCGTCGTGAACGGCGCAACCGTGCTGGTCGAGCCGCGCTCGCGGCGCATCGTCGAGGTGATGGATTAACTCTTATCTGGACGCGTTTTCTTCACGCGAACCGGTACCCACTTCGCTCGAAAACGCTCTGCACAACTCGATGTCCGGCGCGTCAAAAAATCAGGCTGACGCGTAGAGCTGAGTAGCGGACATCAGGCCCTGCCCGGTCTTCCCCCCGCCGGGCGGGGCTCTTTTGCGCGCGCTTCCGAAGAACAGGGGCCTAGTGTCCTCTCAGCATCGCCATGATGTGGCTGCTGGATTTATAGTTCGCCAACGCATGATCGCGGAACGTAGGCGTCCAGTTGGACGCCTGGCGCTCTTCGGCGCTCATCGACGAATAGGTATTGAGAATGCCCAGGCTGAGCTGCGTCGGGTCGCCGGTGGACTGGCTTCGATTGAGCGCCGCGAGAATGCTGGCGCGGTTGCGCGCATCGAGCGTCTGCTTGGCGGCGAAGCTCTCCTGCTTGGAGAACAGTCCGTCCTGATTGAGCGAGACCGCCGCGAGGGAACGGCTGTCCATCCCGCTGAAGTCGGCTTGTTGCCCGGCGTTGCGCCCCGGATCGAACACCGGGTCCTTGCCGGTGGCGGCGGCAGCCTTTGCCTGTGCATCGAGAGTAGCGCGGACGCGTTTGGCGACGGTCGAAAAATCCGCCGGCGTCGACGTATCGCCGTCGCCATTGCTGGAGAGATAAGCGGCAACCGGGTCGTTCGCGATGGAGGTCGGCGCTTTGGTGGGATCCTGACGGGTCGCCTGGACGCCCTTCGACACCGCGCTGTGCAGCGCTGACCAGACAGCGGTCGCCTTTTCCTCTCCACTCGCACCATCGAGATAATCGAGTGCCGCGTTGTAGACCGCGTTGAAATTGCCCGTCAGCTTCGACGTGGCCACCGCCGGCGCCAGCGCGTCGTTGAAGCGGTTGGAGAGTTCGGTGCTGGCCGCTTTCTGTTCGTCGGGACTGAATTTGCCGCCATTGTTGGTTGACACCGCAAACAGCGAACGGCGATCGAATGAGGACAGATCCACCGTGGTCTTGCCGTCGGCCCCGATCGGCCCGGTCACCTTGGCGGCGGTATAGGCCTTGTCGAGTGCCGCCCGCATGTTTCCGGTCAGCGTCGCGAAGTCGGGCTGCGCCGGGGCGTCGGTGAGCCGGGCGCGAGCGGCCTCCGACAGCGTCAGGTTGGTCGCCCCATTGCCCTGAGACTGACTGGACGAATCCGCGGCGTTCAACAGGGTATTGGCCGAAGACGCCTGTGGCGAACCGGCCCGGGCATAGGCCGAGCCGAGATACGCGTAGGGATTGTTGTTGATCGAGGTCACTCAGCTCTCGTCGCTGCACGTTGGGGTTAACGAAGCGTTATCCCGACCCGCACCATTTCAGAGCATGGTTAACCAAGTATGAATGTTTCCGGATGTTTCCGGGTTGAGCGCTCCCTGTTCAACCGGGAGCGGCCAATGCCGAGTCGAGCTTTCTTCATCTCGTGTCCCGGACAAGCGCAGCGCAGACCCGGGACCCGGAAGTTCCGGGAAAGGGGCAGCCTGGGCCAGGCTCTGCAGCGCACCGCCAAGTGGCGCTGCAGAGCGTCCGGGCACGAGAGATCAATCCTGGATCTTCGAGAAATCCGCCACCGCACGCGTGGCGCTGCGGATCTCGCCCAGCAGCTTCAGGCGGTTCTCGCGCACCTTGGGATCGTCGTCGTTGACGCGAACTTTTTCGAAGAAGGCATCCACCGGCGGACGCAGCTTGGCCATAGCGGTCATCGCGGCGGTAAAGTCTTCCTTGGCGACTGCGGCACTCGCTTCCGCCGTCACCTCGCCGATCGCCTTCGCCAGCGACTTCTCCTCATCGAGGCCGTAGAGCGCGGGCTCGGGCGCTCCTTCGAAGTTGCGCTTGTCCTTCTTCTCCTCGATGCCGAGGATATTGCTGGCGCGCTTGATGCCGGCGAGCAGGTTCTTGCCGTCGTCGGTCTCGAGGAACTTGCCGAGAGCATCGACGCGGCGAACGATCATCAGAAGATCGTCCTGGCCACCGAGCGCAAACACGGCGTCAACGAGGTCGTGGCGTGCGCCCTGCTCGCGCAGCTGAACTTTCAGGCGGTCGGCGAAGAAGGCGAGCAGATCGCTCGGAAGCTTCTGGGCATCGGCCGGCTCCACCGACAAACCGGCGAGTGCCGACGCAGCCACCCTCACCAGCGACAGGCGTAGCGCGTTCTCGGCAATCAGCCTGATCACACCAAGCGCGGCGCGACGCAGCGCATACGGGTCCTTGCTTCCCGTCGGTTTCTCGTCAATCGCCCAGAAGCCGACCAGCGTGTCGATCTTGTCCGCCAGCGCCACCGCCACGCTCACCGGATCGGTCGGCACGCGATCGGCGGGCCCTTGCGGCTTGTAATGCTCCTCGCAGGCCGCAGCGACGGACGCGTCCTCGCCCTGGGCCAGTGCGTAGTACTTGCCCATCAGGCCCTGCACCTCCGGGAATTCGCCGACAACCTCCGTCAGCAAGTCCGCCTTTGCCAGATGCGCGGCGCGCTTGACCTTGGCGACATCGGCGCCGACCAGCGGCGCGATCTCCGCCGCAAGCCGCTCGATACGCTTGATGCGCGCAGCCTGCGTGCCGAGCTTCTCGTGGAACACGATCTGCTCGAACTTCGGCAGGCGATCCTCGAGCTTCGTCTTCAGGTCCGTCTCGTAGAAGAACTTCGCATCGCTCAGCCGCGCGCGGATCACGCGCTCGTTGCCGGCAATGATGGTCTTGCCGCCGTCGGTGGCCTCGATGTTGGCGACCAGGATGAACTTGTTGGCGAGCTTGCCCTGATTGCTCTTGGGATCGCGGACGACGAAGCACTTCTGGTTGTTGCGGATGGTGGCGCGGATCACTTCCGCTGGCGTCGCCAGAAATTCCTCTTCGAACGAGCCCATCAGCACGACCGGCCATTCGACGAGGCCCGCAACTTCGTCGAGCAGGTTCTGGTCCTCGACGAGGTCAAAGCCTTGCGCGAACGCAAGCTGCTTGGCGTCGGTGAGGATGGCGTCCTTGCGGCGCTCGGGGTCGAGCACGACCTTCGCGGCGAGCAGCTTGGCGTCGTAGTCCTCGAAGCGGCGCACGTTGATCGCACCCGGCGCGAGGAAGCGATGGCCGTAGGTGGTCTGGCCGCTCTCGATGCCATCCACCGCAAACTTCACCACATCGGGCTCTTCGGTCTCGATGCCGAAGGTCGCCGTGATCGCGTGCAGCGGACGCACCCAGTTCAGCGATCCCGGTTTTCCGGAACGCGCACCCCAGCGCATCGATTTCGGCCAGGGGAAGGTGCGGATGATCACCGGCAGAATCTCGGCGAGCACGTCAATCGCGGCGCGGCCGGGCTTCTCGATCAGCGCTATGTAGAAATCACCCTTCGGGTCGCGCTGGATCTTGGCTTCGTCCAGCGACTGCAAACCCGTGGCTTTGAGGAAGCCTTGCACGGCCGCATCGGGCGCACCCATTTTCGGTCCGCGGCGCTCGGTCTTGAGGTCGGGCTGGCGCGCGGGAATGCCGTGCACGGTCAGCGCGAGGCGGCGCGGCGTCGCGAATGCCTTGGCGCCTTCGTAGACGAGGCCTTCGGCGACGAGCTTGTCGGTGACCATGCGGCGCAGATCGTCGGCCGCCTTGGCCTGCATGCGCGCGGGGATTTCTTCCGAGAACAGTTCAAGCAAAAGATCGGGCATCAGGCCGCTCCGCCCGCTTCAGTATGAATCCAGGCCTCGCCGCAGGCCTTGGCCAGTTCGCGCACGCGAAGAATGTAGCTCTGCCGCTCGGTCACGGAGATCACGCCGCGGGCATCGAGCAGGTTGAAGACGTGGCTCGCCTTGATGCACTGGTCGTAGGCCGGCAGCGCCATCAGATGCTCTTTGCGGTTACCCTCCCGCCAGCCGGCGTCGAGATATTTCTTGCAGGCCGCCTCCGCCATCTTGAACTGCTCGAACAGCATCGCGGTGTCGGCGACTTCGAAATTGTGCTTCGAATATTCCTTCTCGGCCTGCAGGAAGACGTCGCCATAGGTGACCTTGGCATCGCCGTCACGGCCGTTGAAGTTGAGATCGTAGACACGGTCGACGCCCTGCACATACATCGCGAGACGCTCGAGCCCGTAGGTGAGCTCGCCTGCAACCGGCGCGCATTCGAAGCCCGCGACCTGCTGGAAATAGGTGAACTGGCTGACTTCCATGCCGTCGCACCAGCACTCCCAGCCGAGGCCCCAAGCGCCCAGGGTCGGGCTCTCCCAGTCGTCCTCGACAAAGCGAATGTCGTGCACGGCGGAATCGATGCCGATCGCGGCGAGCGACTTCAGGTACAGCTCCTGAAGGTTCGGCGGCGACGGCTTCATGATCACCTGGAACTGATAGTAGTGCTGCATCCGGTTCGGATTCTCGCCGTAGCGGCCGTCCTTGGGCCGGCGCGAAGGCTGCACATAGGCCGCGTTCCAGGGCTTCGGGCCCAGCGCGCGCAAGGTAGTCGCCGGATGGAAGGTACCCGCGCCCATCTCCATGTCGTAGGGCTGCAGGATCACGCAGCCCTGCTCGGCCCAGAACCGCTGGAGCGCGAGGATGAAGCCCTGGAACGAGCGTTCCGGGCGCATATGGGCGGGCAATGAGGCGTCCATCGTCAGATCAGCTCTCGCGGGGGTTTGAATCGCGCGGGACCGTATCGACGGCGGGGGTGGGAATCAAGGCAAAGGGGCCGGATTGGCCGTCATTCCGGGGCGCCCGAAGGGCGAGCCCGGAATCCATTGTGCCGCTCACTCCGTGGTTCGATGGATTCTCAGGTGCGCAATTGCGCACCATAGTTCTCGCTTCGCGAGCCCCGGAATGACGATTGAGCGGAAGGGACCCCTAACCCGGCCGGTAAGCCCCGGTCACGGGGTCACGCTTCAACGTCTGAATATCCCCGGCATGGGCGGCCTCGGCGACGCGCGAGAGGCGCATCTCCTCCAGCTCATGGTTGATCCGGACAGCGGTCTTGTAGGCCCAGCGGACCACGGCAAGCCCGCCCAGGACGCCCGCAAAAGCGACGAACGGCGGCATCGGTCGTTCCTTGTTCACAGTGCTCAGCCCCCACGCGCATTCTTGCGCAGACCGGGCCGCACCGCAATTGGCTCGGGCCGGACCAAATGGCGCGGGAGCAGCTCCGCCTAGAACCCGAATTTTGCCCAAATCGCGCGCGTTTCGACCGCCGAGATCAACTCGTCCGGCAGCCCGGCCATTGATTCCATGGCCGAAAGCTGGCCCGCGCCAGCCGGTTTTCGTCCGAGAAGGCCGGACAAGAGCCCGCTCGGCTGCGCAATCACGGGGGTGAGAACCTTCTCGCCATAGCGGGCACGAAGAGTTGAGCGGAGATCGCCGATGCTGTCGGCGAGCCCCAGCGCCACCGCGCTGTCGCCGGCCCAGTATTCACCCGTGAACAGGGTGTCGTCCGCGCCCTTCAGCCGCGCGCCGCGGCTGTCCTTCACCAGCGAAATGAAGATCTGGTGGATCTCGCGCTGGATCGCCTTCAGCTTGGCGACGTCGTCCGGGTTTTCGGGCAGGAACGGATCGAGCATCGCCTTGTTTGCGCCGGCGGTATAGAGACGCCGCTCGATGCCGAGCCGCTTGATCGCCTCCTGGAAACCGAAGCTGCCACCGACCACGCCGATCGAGCCGAGGATCGAGGAGGGATCGCAGATGATCTCGTCACCGGCGCAGGCGATCATGTAGCCGCCCGACGCTGCAACGTCTTCGACGAAGACCAGCACGGGCAGCTTCTTCTCCGCCGCGAGCTGCTTGATGCGCAAATAGATCTGGCGCGACTGCACCGGCGAGCCGCCGGGCGAATTGATCACCAGTGCCACCGCCTTGGCGTTGCGCATCGAGAAGGCCCGCTCCAGCACCCGCGCGACTCCCGCGAGCGACATGCCCGGGCGCAGCGGCGTCACCGCGCCGATCACCCCCGAAAGCCGCACCACCGGCACGACCGCTGTCCCCGGCCGAAAGCGTGCCGGCAGATATTGCAGCAGCTTGTCGGCCAGGCCGGAACTCTCACGATCGTTCAATTGTTCGGCCATGCCGTTACCTCTGTTTAACCATTTTTTATCACGCGACTGTCATTGGAAGTGCCTGGAACGTGTTTTGCAGTTTGCCCATAGGGAAGCTGCAATGAAGCAGCGGAGGAAACGCCATGAAGATCTATCTGCTGATGCTGCTGATCGGTGCGCTTTTCACGGCGATTCGCTTGACGTCCGCGCAGGAACAGCAGCCGGAATCGCTTCCGCAGTAGACTTTCACGGCTCCGCCAGCGGCAAAACCGCCCTCCCCTCCAGAACTTCCCTGACCTCTTTTTTAGGCACGCGCGACTCTTCGTTAAGCATGAGGCCCGGCAGCAATCGCGTCGGGGCCCTGCCGCCTTTGACTGCGCGCACCAGCACGCGGATCGCCGGCCGTCCCGCCTCGCCATGAACCGGCAGGATCGACAGGCTGCCGAAGCCGCGTGACAGCGCTGCCAAAATCTCCGCGATCCCATCTGCGCGCCAGATCAATGTCAGCGCGCCATTCGATCGGAGGATGCGCCGCGCCGCATGCACCCAGGCATCCAGCGTCTCGCTCGTTGCCACATGTGCGACATGGCGGGCCTGATCCGGCGAGCCGCGGTGACGCGCGGGATCGTTGAAGGGCGGGTTCATCAGCACCGCATCGACGCTGTCGGGCAATAGCCCGTGCTCCGCAAACGCCGACGCATCGGCCGTGACATCGAGCACGATCGTCTCGGCCGCAATCGCATTCGCCGCCGCATTGGCGCGCGCAAGCTGCGCAAGTTCCGGATCGATCTCGACCAGGCCGAGACTGAGTCCCGCCACGCGCCGGGCGAGCGCCAGCCCGGCCGTGCCGACGCCGGCGCCGAGATCGACCACGCGGTCGCCGGCCCTCGCCTCCGTCGCCGCTGCGAGCAGGATGGCGTCATGGCCGGCGCGGTGGCCCGACCGCTTCTGCTTCAGCCGCAACTGGCCGCCGAGAAAGGCGTCCTCGGTGATGTCTGCCAGCGTTTCAATCATCGCCGCGCAATTCGTGGCTGAGGCCGGCCTCGGTGAGGAGCGCCCTCGCCTCGAGGGCGTCGTCCTCATGGACCAGGATCCGCCGCGGCAGGATGCCGAGCGAGCCCTCGATGATGCTCATGTTCTGGTCCAGCACCAGATGATGGATATTGGCGCCGTCGAGCAGCGCGCCGATCGCTGACACCAGCACCATATCGTTGGTCCGAACCAGTTCACGCAAAGCAGGTCTCCTGCCTGAAGGGGTTAAAGCGGCAAATGTCAATGGTTCCGCAGCACTTGCCGCATCCGCCTCCAGTTTCTATTGTATTTCCATCAGAATAGCCCCTTCGGGGCAAATATTGGAGACCGGCGTGGCCGTCATCGTACCTTTCGAAACTCCCGGCGCGTCGATCGAAGAGCTGGTTGCCCTTGTCGCCGGTGACATGGAGCGCGTCAACGCCACGATCCTGTCGCGGACCGGTTCTGACGTGACCATGATCCCGGAGGTCGCCAACCATCTGATCTCCTCCGGCGGCAAGCGTCTGCGCCCGATGCTGACGCTCGCCATGGCCAACCTCGCCGGCTACACCGGCGACGGCCACATCAAGCTCGCAGCCAGCGTCGAGTTCATGCACACCGCGACCCTGCTCCACGACGACGTCGTCGACGAGAGCGAGATGCGCCGCGGCAAGCTGTCGGCGCGCATGCTCTGGGGCAACGAGGCGAGCGTGCTGGTCGGCGACTTCCTGCTCGGCCAGGCGTTTCGCATGATGGTCGAGGTCGGCTCACTCCGCGCGCTCGATATTCTTTCGGCGGCCGCCGCCACCATCGCCGAGGGCGAGGTGATGCAACTTGCGGCTGCCAAGAACACCGCGACCACCGAGGACGAATATCTCGCCGTGATCCGCGGCAAGACCGCCGAGCTGTTCGCCGCCGCCTGCGAGGTCGGCCCCGTGATCGCCAACCGGCCGAAGGCCGAGCAGACCGCCTGCCGCTCGGTCGGCATGAATCTCGGCATCGCCTTCCAGCTCGTCGACGACGTGCTCGACTATGGCGGCAAGAGCGCAAAACTCGGCAAGAACACCGGCGACGATTTCCGCGAGGGCAAGATCACCCTGCCGGTGGTGCTCGCCTTCCGCCGCGGCAACGACACCGAGCGCGCTTTCTGGATCAAGGCGCTGGAGCGCGGCGAGATCGCCGACACCGACCTCGACCACGCCATCGGCCTGATGAACAAGCACCGCGCGCTCGAGGACACGATCAGCCGCGCCCACCATTACGGCGCCATGGCCGTGGATGCGTTGGCGCTGTTCCCGTCCTCGCCGATGAAGAGCGCGCTGGAGCAGGTCGTGGCGTTCTGCCTGGCACGGTCGCATTAAGGTCGATGGCCTGGCGCTCTCTCCACCTCGTCTTTGCGAGCGCAGCGAAGCAATCCAGTCTGTCTCCGCGGGAGGACATTGGATTGCTTCGCTGCGCTCGCAATGACGGAGTATAGAGCGACTACGCGCTCCCTCTCGTGTCCCGGACGCGTTGCAACGCCCTTCGCGTTGCTGCGCAGAGCCGGGACCCATGCAGCATCCGCAACCATCTGCGCCATGGGCCCCGGCTCTGCAGCGCACCGCGTGGTTTGCTGGACGGCCACCTCATGTCTCATCAGATATGGTCTCGCATTCGCGGCCCGCTCCCCCGCACTTGCTGCTGGCGGCCGAGTCACTTGCTTTTTGCAAGTCACTCCCCTACCTTCCCGCCATGCACCCAAAATCGCCCTCCACCCTGGAATGCCCGGTCGGCCGCGCCGTGGAGACGGTCGGCGAATGGTGGAGCATCCTGATCCTGCGGGATGCGTTCCAGGGCGCCACGAAGTTCGACGAGTTCTCGCAGAGTCTGGGAATCGCGCCGAACATCCTGTCGCGGCGGCTGGCGCATCTCACCGCGAGCGGCATGTTCGTGCGACGGCGCTATCATGAGCGGCCGCCGCGCTACGAATATGTGCTGACGGACAAGGCGCGGGATTTCTTTCCCGTGATCGTGGCGCTGCTTGCCTGGGGCAACAGGCATCTGGCGCCGAAGGGCGAATCCATCGTACTGGCGAACCGCGACGATCGTCGCCCGCTCGATCCGGTGGTCGTCGATGCCACCGACATGCGCCCCATCACACTTGCCGAGGCGGTCGTCATCGCGGGGCCGCGCGCAAGCCGCGGAATGCGCGCGCGGCTCGCCTCGCTCAAGGCCATGAACCCGGCGGTCGCGCCGGCCGGAGACTGACATGCGTCGTATCGTCGTGACGGGAATGGGCGCGGTGTCGCCGCTCGGCTGCGGTGTCGAACTCTCATGGCGCCGGCTGCTCGCCGGCCAAAGCGGGCTGCGTCCTCTGCCCGAATGGTCGCAGGCGCTGCCCGCGCGCATCGCCGGCCTTGTACCCGACAAGGCCGACGATGCCGAAGGCGGCTTCGAGCCGGCGCAGGCCGCCGCGCCAAAGGACCAGCGCAAGATGGACCGCTTCATCCTGTTCGCGCTGCTCGCGACCGCGGAGGCGGTCGCGCAGGCCGGATGGACGCCGCAGGATGCGGCGGCGCTGGAGCGGACCGCGACCATCATCGCCTCCGGCGTCGGCGGCTTCCCGGCGATGGCGGAGGCGGTCCGCATCACCGAACAGCGCGGGCCGCGCCGGCTCTCGCCGTTCACAATCCCCTCGTTCCTCGCCAATCTCGCGGCGGGTCACGTCTCGATCAAATACGGCTACAAGGGCGCGCTGGGAACGCCGGTCACGGCCTGTGCCGCCGGCGTCCAGGCGATCGGCGATGCCGCGCGCATGATCCGCGCGGGCGAAGCCGATGTCGCGATCTGCGGCGGTGCCGAGGCCTGCATCGACATCGTCAGCCTCGGCGGCTTTGCGGCGGCGCGTGCGCTGTCGAGTTCCTTCAACGGCGAGCCCGCACGCGCCTCGCGGCCGTTCGATCGCGACCGCGACGGCTTTGTCATGGGCGAAGGCGCCGGCATCCTGGTGATCGAGGAGCTGGAGCACGCGCTCGCGCGCGGCGCCAGGCCGATCGCGGAGGTCATCGGCTACGGCACCACGGCGGATGCCTATCACATGACGTCGGGGCCGCCCGATGGCGACGGCGCCCGCCGCGCTATGGAGATCGCACTGCGGCAGGCAAACCTTGCGCCCGGGGATCTGCAGCACCTCAACGCTCATGCAACGTCGACCCCCGCCGGCGACCAGAGCGAGCTTGGCGCCATCGCAGCCCTGTTCGGCCGCAATCGAAACATCGCGGTGAGCGCGACCAAATCGGCCACCGGCCATCTGCTCGGCGCCGCCGGCGGCCTGGAAGCGATCTTCACCATCCTCGCTGTGCGCGACCAGATTGCGCCGCCGACGCTCAATTTCGAAAACCCCGACGCGAGTGCTGACGGCATCGACATCGTCTCCGGCAGCGCGCGGCCGATGCCGATGCGGCACGCCATCTCCAACGGATTCGGCTTCGGCGGGGTGAATGCCAGCGTGATCTTCCGCGGAATGGACTAAACAGGATCCACCGCGCAAGCCTCGTTCCGCGAACTCTCGGCCGCGACTCACGTAGCACTCAGCCAGCGCGCTTGTCGGGTGTCCCACGGCGGGCTACTTCATCCGCTCAAGCGCCTATTCCAAAACGTGAGGATCGTAGCAAGATGCCTGTTCCGCAAAGCCGCTTCTATGAATCGCACGGCCTGCGGCTGCATTATGCCGATTGGGGCAACGAGGGCGCGCCGCCCCTCATCCTGGTCCACGGCGGCCGCGATCATTGCCGCAGCTGGGACGTGATCGCCAAATCGCTGCAACCACACTTTCACGTGGTCGCGCCGGACCTGCGCGGTCACGGCGATTCCGAGTGGACCAAGGGCGGCAGCTACGCGCTGACCGAATATGTCTACGATCTCACCCGGCTCCTGCGCAGCATCGCGGCACCCCAGGTGACCCTGATCGGTCATTCGATGGGCGGCATGGTGAGCCTGATTTTTTCGGGATCATTCCCCGAGCAGGTCGCAAAGCTCGTCGTGCTCGACGGCGTGACCATGCTGCCGGATGCGCCCAAACCGCCGGCGCATGAGCGCATCGGCAAATGGGTCAGCCAGCTCGACAGACTGCACGACCGCACGCCGCGCCGCTATGCGACCCTCGAGGACGCGGCCGCGCAGATGGTGCTTCACAACAAGCGGCTGTCCCGCGAGCTCGCGCCGCATCTTGCCACTCACGGCGCGCGGCGGAACGAGGACGGAACCTATAGCTGGAAGTTCGATCCCTACCAGCGCGCCTCCGCACCGCACCGGCTCTGGCCGGACGATCACGTCGCGCTGTGGTCGCGCATCGCCTGCCCGACGCTGCTGCTCAATGCGGGCGAGAGCTTTCTCGCCGGCGCCAAGGCAGCAGGCCTGGAACGCTATTTCCCGCAAGCGCGCACCGAGACCATCGCCGGCGCCGGGCACTGGCTGCAGCATGATAAGCCGCAAGAGGTGTTGAGCGAGATCCGGCGGTTTCTCGGGCTCGCCGAAGACAGCAGCGGCTAGCTCAACGTCCCCGAATGCACCCACCAGCCGGGGTGATCACGCCGGATTTTTTCGGCGGCGGCGTGCGCATCAGTGGGCGCGCCATAGATCGCAAAGCAGGTCGCACCCGAGCCGGACATGCGGGCAAGCTTGACGCCCGCGGTGTCGCGCAAGGCTTCCAGCACCTCACCGATCACGGGCTCGATCCGCAGCGCAGGGGCTTCCAGATCGTTGGGGACGGTTTCGAGGACTTCGACCCAATCCGCAATCGACCCGCCCTCGTCCGGCCAGGCCGGAGCTTCGAGGACCGAGGTGGCGCCCACCAGCAGTTCACCGTTGCGCAGGCCCAACTCCCTGAACACGTCCTTGGTGGCAACAGGCACGCGCGGATTGACCATGACGCAGGGCATGCGCGGCAGCGCCAGAGGCAGCAGCTGCTCGCCGACACCGGTCATGTCGCAGGCGCGCGAGAACAGGCACACCGGCACGTCGGCGCCGGTTGCGAGCGCGACCTTCTGGAGCCGGGGATCATCGAGCGACAGATCGTTGAGACGCGCCAGCAGCCGAAGCGCCGCCGCGGCATCGGCCGAGCCGCCGCCGATACCGGCCGCAACAGGCAGCACTTTGTCGAGCGCGAAGGCCCCGAGCTTCAGGTTCGGCACGGCTTCGGCCAGAAGCCTGGCGGCCTTGAGCACGAGATTGTCGGAGGTCTCGCCGCAGGCCGCCGCCAGCGGTCCGGTCGTGGCGAGCTTCAACTCGGCGCCCGGATCGAGCGTCAAACGATCTGCGCAGTCGGCGAAGGCCACCACGCTTTGGAGATCATGATAGCCGTCCGTACGACGGCCGACGACGCGAAGGCTCAAATTGACCTTCGCCCGTCCTTCTTCAATCAACGCCGGCATCGGCGATCAGCCCCCAGAACTCACTCAGACTAGCCGCCCTTGCCGTCGTCTTTCTTCTTGTCCGCCTGCGCGGCCGAAGAGTTCGAATTGTCCTCGGCGGCGAGGCCGTTGGCGATCTTGGCCTCGATCTTCGGAAGCTCTTCCGGCTCGGGCTTGAGATCGCGGGCATGGGCCCACTGGAATTTGGCTTCCAGCGTGCGGCCGACACGCCAATAGGCATCGCCAAGATGATCGTTGATGGTGGGATCCTCAGGCTTGAGGTCGATCGCACGCTCGAGGTTCTTCACCGCTTCTTCGTAATTGCCGATGCGGTAGTAAGCCCAGCCGAGCGAGTCGACGATGTAGCCGTCGTCGGGACGCTGCTCGACGGCGCGCTTGATCATCTTCATGCCTTCGTCGAGATTGACGCCCTGGTCGATCCAGGAATAGCCAAGATAGTTGAGGACATGCGGCTGGTCGGGCTGCAGCTCGAGCGCCTTCTTCATGTCGGCTTCGGCCTTGGCCCACTCCTTGGAGCGCTCCTCGCAGATGCCGCGATAATAGTACCAGACGCTGTTGGCCTTGTCGGCACCGGGCGGCAGCACGTCGATGCCGCGCGAATAGGTTGCGCCGCAGTCGCCGAACCGCTTGCGGCCGCGCTCGATGTTGCCGAGCGCCATGATGGCTTCGAGATCCTTGGCATCCTCAGTCGTGACGCCCTTGAGAATCTTGATTGCCTCTTCGGTGCGATCGGCGGAGTCGAGATCGATGGCGAGCTGGATCTGCGCGTTGCGCTTGAGCGGCGAGGTCGACGGCACGCGCTCGTAGACCTTGATCGCCATCTGCGGCCGCTTCACCGATTCATAGAGATCGGCGAGCGATAGCAGCGCCAGCGGATGGGTCGGCTGGAGGTAGAGCGAGAGCTGCAGATAGACCAGCGCCAGATCCTCGCCGCCGCGGCGGGTCAGCGTCGCGCCGATGCCGTAGAGCGCCTCGGCGGCGCCCGCTTGCGCGGAATCGACCAGCGGCGGCATTTTCTTGCCGGCCTTGGTGTCGCGCAGGCCTTCCACGATCAGCGGGTGGCGGGCGAGCTTCTTGTCGAACGCCTGATAGACATTGGTCGCGGCGGCCGAGTCCTTGTTACGCGACAGCCAGCG
The DNA here is from genome assembly GCF_007290395.2 of Bradyrhizobium cosmicum. Classification (NCBI taxonomy): domain Bacteria; kingdom Pseudomonadati; phylum Pseudomonadota; class Alphaproteobacteria; order Hyphomicrobiales; family Nitrobacteraceae; genus Bradyrhizobium; species Bradyrhizobium cosmicum. Next base: position 5,678,157 of record NZ_CP041656.2, read on the forward strand.
CGCATAGGCCTCGGTGACGCGCAGCATGGAATCGTCGAGCTTGTAGGCGCGCTCGAAGCGGATGCCGGCGTCCTTTTCCTTGCCGGCGAGCTCGAGGATCATGCCGGCGTGGAGGTCCTTGAACAGCGGATACCATTCCGGACCGGCGAGCTTGTCGATGGTGGCGACACCGCCCTTGGCATCGCCCGCGCCATAGGCGGCCCAGCCCGACAGCAGCGTGGCGACCAGATCGGTGATCGGACCGCGGATCGACTGATTGATGTTGGTCTGCGCGGTCGCGTACTTCTTGACCTTGAGATCATGCACGCCGACGACGAGGCGCGCGACGCGGTTGGTCTTGTCGATGGTGAGGATGCGCTCGGCGAGCTTGACGGCTTCGTCGATGTCACCGTCCGCGACCGACGAGATGAAGGCGCGGTCGAGCAGCTCGTTGTTCTTGGGGTCGGTGCGAAGCGCCGAACGGTAGAAGGCCGCGGCCGATGTCGCGTCGCGCTCGACGCTGGCGTGGCGGGCGGCGAGATAGCTGCCGGCGGTGGTGAGCGATTTCAGATCGTTTCGGCTGGGGAATTGCGCCGCCGTATCGGACGGATGGTCCGGCGTCTGCGCCAGGACCGCGCCGGGGACCGTCGCGATCGCTGTGCCCATCAGGGCGATGGCGGCAACAGTCCAGCGGTTGAAACGATTTGAGAACATCAGGGCTCGCCTTGAGTTGGTAGTGCCTGGGTTTGCAGCAGAAGGCCGTATCGCATGCGAACGCGGCCGGTGGCATCGGACCCGGAACCGTCGGGCCGACAATGCCGCTTTTGGCGCTTCGCCGCAAGGATTCGGGCCGGGCGATCCCCTCCGCACGCCCCAAATCGGCCAACAGAGCCCCAAGACGCCGCCAGTATGGCCGTATCGTGGCCGCGACGGGTAGCCGCAGGCGGGTCCTCACGCGAACGTGCGTCAGATCACCTTTTGTGACCTGGTCCGCTCTGCTCGCTCTTACATCGCTTCGTAGTTCGGACCGCCGCCGCCCTCCGGGGGAACCCAGGTGATGTTACCGTTGGGGTCCTTCACGTCGCAGGTTTTGCAGTGGACGCAATTCTGGGCGTTGATCTGGTAGCGCGGGCTCGCGCCCTCCTCGACCCATTCATAGACACCGGCCGGGCAATAGCGATTCGAGGGACCGGCGAAGACGTCGTGCTCGGACGTCTTCTGCAGGTTCATGTCGGCAACCCGGAGATGGACCGGCTGGTCCTCCTCGTGATTGGTGTTGGACAGGAACACCGAAGACAGCTTGTCGAAGGAAATCTTGCCATCGGGCTTCGGATAGGCCTTGGGCGCGTGCTGCTTGGCCGGATCGAGCGTGGCGCGGTCAGGCTTGGCATGCGACTGCGTGCCGAACAGCGAGCCGCCGAACAGCGTGTTGCACCACATGTCGATGCCGCCGAGCGCAACGCCGAGCACGGTGCCGAACTTCGACCACAGCGGCTTGACGTTGCGGACCAAAAACAGATCCTTGCCGACGGGCGAGGAACGCCAAGCGTTCTCGTAGTCGACGATCTCGTCATTGGCGCGATCGGCTTTGAGCGCCGCTGCAACATGCTCGGCCGCAAGCATGCCGGTGCCCATCGCATTGTGCACGCCCTTGATGCGCGGCACATTGACGAAGCCGGCGGCGCAGCCGACCAGCGCTCCCCCGGGGAAGGTGAGCTTCGGCACCGACTGGTAGCCGCCCTCGGTGATGGCGCGCGCGCCATAAGCGAGGCGCTTCGCGCCCTCAAACGTGCCGCGGATCGACGGATGGGTCTTGAAGCGTTGGAACTCGTCGAACGGCGACAGATACGGGTCGTCGTAGTTCAAATGCACGACGAAACCGACCGCGACGAGATTGTCGTCGTAATGATAGAGGAACGAGCCGCCGCCGGTCTTCAGGTCGAGCGGCCAGCCGAACGAATGCTGGATCAGGCCCTTCTGGTGCTTGGCGGGATCGATCTGCCAGACCTCCTTCAGGCCGATGCCGAACTTCCCTGGCTCGCGGTTGGCGTCGAGCGCGAACTTGTTGATGAGCTGCTTGGTCAGGCTGCCGCGAGCGCCTTCGGCGAACAGCGTATACTTGCCGAGCAATTCCATGCCGCGGGTGAAGGAGTCCTTCGGCTTGCCGTCGCGGCCGATACCCATGTCGCCGGTGGCGATGCCCTTGACCGCACCCTGCTCGTCATAGAGCACTTCGGTCGCCGCGAAGCCGGGATAGATCTCGACGCCGAGCGCCTCGGCCTTGCGCGCCAGCCAGCGGCAGACATTGCCGAGCGAGCCGATGTAGCAGTGATGGTTGTCCATCAGCGGCGGCATCATGAAGCCCGGCAGCTTGATCGCGCCGCCAGCGGTCATCCAGTAGAAGCGGTCATCCTTGACCTGCGTCTTCAGCGGGCAGTCGGAATCCTCGCGCCAGTCCGGAACCAGCTTGTCGAGCCCGGCCGGATCGATCACGGCGCCGGAGAGAATGTGCGCGCCGACCTCGGAGCCCTTCTCCACCACGACGATGTTGAGATCGGCGTTGATCTGCTTCAGCCGGATCGCCGCGGCCAGGCCCGAGGGGCCGGCGCCGACGATGACGACGTCGAATTCCATGGATTCGCGCGGGGGAAGTTCTTCGGTGCTCATCTGATCTCAGCCCTTGAGACGGTCCTTGGGTCGATTGCGCCCTCTTGTTTCCGATTTTTCCGGGTAGGACAACCTCGGAAATGCATTTCGCTGGGATGCAAGGCGCTCCAAAGTGATATAAAAGTCTGACTTTCCAAATGATCCCCGAACCCGCACCCACCGTCCGCGAGCTGCTCGCCTTCTATCTGGAGGCTGGAGTCGATTGCGCGCTCGCGGAGGAACCGATCGACCGCCTGGCGGAATTGGACGCTCCTCCTCCAGTCCTGCGCGCGGCACCACCGGTCGAGGCGCCACGGCCTGTTGCTGCGCCCGCGGTGATGCGCGGCGAGGCAGCACCCGCGCCCGACGTCGCAATTGCCTCGGCGCGCGAGGCCGCGCGTACCGCGCCGACGCTGGAGGCGCTACGCGATTTGATGCAGAGCTTCGAGGGCTGCGCGCTGAAGCACACTGCAACGCGGCTGGTGTTCGCCGACGGCAATCCGCAGGCGCGGATCATGTTCGTCGGCGAAGCGCCGGGCCGCGACGAGGACATCGAGGGACTCCCGTTCGTGGGACGCAGCGGCAAACTGCTCGACCTCATGATCGGCGCGATCGGCCTCAACCGCACCACCGCCTATATCGCCAACGTCATTCCGTGGCGCCCGCCCGGCAACCGCACGCCGACGCCGCAGGAGACGCAAATCTGCCTGCCGTTCATCCAGCGCCAGATCGAGCTGGTGAATCCGGATGTCCTGGTGACGCTGGGCAATCCCTCGACGCAAACACTGCTCTCGACCCGCGAGGGAATCATGCGCACCCGCGGCCGCTGGTTCGACTACGAGACGGGCGGGCGCACGATCCGCGCACTGCCGACATTCCACCCGGCCTATCTCTTGCGCTCGCCATCCTACAAGCGGCTTGCCTGGCAGGATCTGCGGGCGATCGCGAAGGTGCTGGCGGGATAGAGAGCTCTCGTGTCCCGGACGCGGTCCGGCACGCAGTGACGCTCCGCAGAGCCGGGATCCAGAAAGCGATAGAATACGATGTGGAAGGATGGGCCCCGGCTCTGCAGCGCACCGCTTCGCGCTGCGCGGCGTCCGGGGCACGAGAGCGCTACGTCCCCTTCGGCCGCACGATGGCCCAGCCGACGCGCAAAAGTTGCTGGCGGCCGGTCACCAGCCATTCGAACGCACGCGGCACCTCCGGCACGATGCCGGGAAAGCGCGCGAGGATTTCCGGCGGCGGCGTGCCGGCGGTATCGGAGGCGCGCCAGACCACGACGCCGCCGGTCTCGCTGAATTTGGCCTGGTTGATCCACGGCGTGCGCGCGGGCTGGGCATCGATGAAGAGGTGCGGGCGGCCGGAATGCAGCGTGATCAGGCTCGCAAGCTGGGTCTCGCCGGCGACCGCGCGCAGGCGATGGTTGGTGCGGCGGGCAAAGCTCTCGTCGAAGAAATCCGAGATCGCGCGCGCCGGCATCGAGGTCGCGATCTCGCCTGCGCCGGTCCATGGCAGGAACAGCACGGCAAGCACGACGCCGGCGGCGGGCGCCGCGACGGCGGCGGCCCACACCATGCGCAGCATCCGCGCGCGGCGCATCGCGATGAGGTCGCCGGCCGCCACGACCACTGCCAGCCCGGAAAGGATCAGCACGACACCGGCGCCGCCGACGACGGAATCGAGCCCGAGCAGGCCCGAGATCAGCACCGCGCCGAGCGCAGGCGCCAGCGCGAAGAAGTAGACGAAGTTGCGCGCGAGCGGTTCGACCGGCGGGCGGTAGATGATCGGCGCCTCCTCGCCCTTGGCGACGAACAGGCCGGTGTTGAGGAAGGTCAGCGCCGGGATCGCAGCGGCCCCGAGCACAAGGCCACCGAGCAGCCATGCCGCGTGGATCGCGCGGGCGTTCAGCTCCGCGACCTCAGGCAGGGCCGGCAGGACGAGCGTCTCGGCCCGCATCAGCCAGACCGCATAGGGCAGCGCCAGCACGGCGACGACGATCAGGGCAAACAGCGGATCGAGCGCGCGCAGCGTGCGACGGCCGCCGGCGGTCGCGAGCGCGAAGACGACAATCAACAAGAGAAGGTAGATCGCCGCGGGCGTGGTGAGCAGCAGCAGGCCGGCCTCGATCGACCAGGCAAACCAGGCATTGCCGCGGCGCTGGCCGATGATCTGCCAGGAATGCAGCAGCAGCAGCGCCCAAAGAGGCCGCGCCAGCACCAGCGGGCCGAAGTCGAGTGCGGACGAAGAGAAGGCCAGCACCGTCATGGTCAGGAGCACGGCGAGCACCGCCTGCTGCGAGCCGACCACGGCGCGGGAGAGATGATAGAGCGCGATGAAGGTCGCGACCTCGCAGAGCTCGGCCAGCAGATAGACGCCGAACATGTGGCCGCCGGCGGCGCGATAGGCGATGTCGGCCAGCCAGACCGGCAAGGGGGGCCCAAGATCCGTGCCGACCTGGTACTCGCGACCGAACGCCAGCAGCGTCGCAAGGCTGCCGGGCGGGCTGCGGTAAAACACCAGCGCCACGAACAGCCACATCGCGGCCTGCAGCAGCACGGCGATCCACACGATCAGCCGCGGCCGGGCGCGAATGAGCTCGATGACCAGGGAGGTAAACCGCATGCAACGCCTGAAAGATGCAGCCAACCCGTCCAGCCGGCCCTATTCGCTCACGTCTGTTTTGATAAAGGGCGTGACGCGTCGTGGCAACGCCAGTCTGCTCTAGAGCCCGAGGGACGCATCGATCTCAACGCCTGCTTCCACCTGCAGCTCGACCTCGGTGACGGCAAACAGGTCCCCCACCGGCTCGACGGTCCAGGGCATGTGCTTGGCGCGCGCAGCGGCAACCGGGGCAAAGAAGCTGCGGTGGTGGACGGTCGGACCGAGGCGGTTCAGCGCGTCGAGATGCTCGGGAACGCCGTAACCCTTGTGCTGCTCGAAACCGTAGCCCGGGCAGTCCTGCGCCAGCGCACACATCAGCCGGTCGCGGGTCACCTTGGCGACGATCGAGGCCGCGGCGATGGACAGCACGATACCGTCGCCGCCGATTACGGGCTCGCAATCGCATTCGGTGTCGAGCCGGTCGCGGCCGTCAACGAAGACATGCCTGGGCTGCTCGGGCAGCGCCACCACGGCGCGCTTCAGCGCCCATAGCGAGGCGCGCAGGATGTTGTCGCGGTCAATCCGGGCGCGCGAGGCGACGGCGACCGAGACCTGCGCGGTCGCGCAGATCCTGTCGAACAGCTTTTCGCGCTCCTCCGCCGTCAGCCGCTTGGAATCGTCGATACCGCGGGGGATGCGGTCGGGGTCGAGAATGACGGCCGCCGCCACCACGGGACCTGCCAGCGGCCCGCGGCCGGCTTCGTCGCAGCCCGCGATCGGCCACACGCCGCGCTTGATCAGCGCGCGCTCGCGGCGAAAGCTCGCCTTCGCCGGCGCGGCCCTCTTGCCGGCGTCCTTCTTTGGCGCGTCTTTGGCTGGCTTCCCGGCGGACTTGTCCCGAATCATGACCGGGATCCTGCGCAAGAGGCGTTGCTCGCGCAACCGGGAACCCCGGACAATTCCCGCTATTCAGGCCAGCAGCCTACTCTGCCAGATGCACTCGACGGTCCTCTCCCACCTCGATGCCCGGCGCGACCACGACTTCCCAGGGATGGCCGTCGGGATCGGCAAAATAACCGGAATAGCCGCCATAGTCGGTCTCGTGCGCGGGCTTCAGCAGCGCAGCGCCCTTGCCAACGGCGAAGGCGAGCACCGTGTCGACCTCCTCGCGCGTGGCGCAATTCCAGGCCAACGTCATGCCGCGGAAGGTCGTTGGCCTCGGCTTGTCGGGCGAGACGGCGTCCGCCGCGAGCTGATCCCAGGGAAACAGCGCGAGCACCGGACCGCCGGTGTCGAAGAAGGCAACAGCCTCGCCGGTCGCCTTCAGGCGGCGCGAGAAACCGAGCGCGTCGTAAAAGGCGATGCTGGCGCTGATGTCGCTCACGCCCAGCGTGATGACCGTGAGCCGCGGAATCGGACCGGGGACGTCTTTACTCATGCTACGCCTCGTTTGCATTCCTACTAGAACAGGCTGAGCTGGGCGCCGTCCGGCTTCGGCCTCGCAAAGTGATCCGTCGTCAGCTTCGCACGGCGCTTGTTGAGTCCGAGCCTGTCGCAGGCGATCTCGAAGCGGCGGCCGATGGTCCAGGCCATCGGGCCGGTGCCCTTCATCCGCTCGCCCCATTTTGCGTCGTAGTCGCGGCCGCCGCGCATGTCGCGGATCAGCGTGAAGACGTGGCGGTAGCGGTCCGGATAGTTCGCCATCAGCCATTCACGGAAGAGATCGCGCACCTCCAGCGGCAGCCGCAGCAGGATGTAAGAGGCTTCCTTGACGCCGGCGTGGGCCGCCGCATCCAGAATGCGCTCCATCTCGGAATCATTCAGCGCAGGGATCACCGGGGCGACCATCACGGTTGTCGGAATGCCTGCGTCCGAGAGCTGCTTCAGCGCCTCCAGCCGCTTCGACGGCGTCGACGCTCGCGGTTCCATGGTGCGGGCCAGTTTCGGATCGAGCGAGGTGACGGAGATACCAACCTTGGCAAGGTTGCGCTTGGCCATCCGCGACAAAATGTCGATGTCGCGCGTCACCAGCGCCGATTTGGTGACGATGCCGACGGGATGGCCGGCGCGCTCCAGCACCTCCAGAATACCGCGCATGATCTTTCGCTCGCGCTCGATCGGCTGATAGGGATCGGTGTTGGTGCCGATCGCGATCATCCGCGGCTCGTAGCCGGGTGCGGCGAGCTCCTTTTCGAGCAGCGCGGGCGCCTCCGGCTTGACGAACAGTTTCGACTCGAAGTCGAGCCCCGGCGACAGGCCGAGATAGGCATGGGTCGGGCGCGCGAAGCAGTAGACGCAGCCGTGCTCACAGCCGCGATAGGGATTGATCGAGCGGTCGAAGCCGATGTCGGGCGACTCGTTGCGGGTGATCACCTTGCGCGAGGTGTCGACGGCCACAGTGGTCTTGAACGGCGGCAGCTCTTCCAGACTCTGCCAGCCATCGTCGAAGGCGACCCGCGCCTCGGCCTCATAGCGGCCGCTGGCGTTGGATTGCGCGCCCCGCCCGCGCCTGCGCTGGCTGTCGATGGCGACAGCCAGCTCGGGGAAAGCGGCGGGAAAATCGGAAGGCGCACCCGCCGGCTCGGAGGGCGCCGTGACCGGCGGGTGCTTGAGGGCACGAGAGGATGCTCGACTCATGAAGCCAAGATAGCACGCGCCCGGAACAAATCAAGAACAAGAACGAAAAGCTGGAAAACAACCCCATGCACAGGAGCCGCCCAAATTTCGGGCGCGGTCTTTTGACATCACGCAACACGCCCGTCATGGCCATCCCGTTTGATGTCGGACGGGGATCAATCGTGCCGGAACAAAGTTGGTGACGGTCGCTGGGGTGAAAGTCGGCAGGAATATGAAAAATCAACAACAATCGGCTTTAGCGCGCAGCGACCTCGATCTGCTGGATCGCTACTGGCGCGCCGCGAACTACCTTTCCGTCGGGCAGATTTATCTGCTCGATAACCCTCTGCTGCGCGAGCCCTTGCGGCCCGAGCACATCAAGCCGCGTTTGCTCGGCCATTGGGGCACGACCCCCGGTTTGAATTTCATCTACGCCCACCTCAACCGCGTCATCCGCGCGCTGGATCTCAGCGTGCTCTATGTCTGCGGTCCCGGCCATGGCGGCCCCGGCATGGTCACCAACACCTATCTCGAAGGCAGCTACAGCGAGATCTACCCGAACATCGCGCGCGATACGGACGGATTGCGCAAGCTGTTCAGGCAGTTCTCCTTCCCCGGCGGCATTCCGAGCCATGCAGCGCCGGAAACGCCGGGCTCGATCCACGAGGGCGGCGAGCTCGGCTATGCGCTGGTGCACGCCTATGGCGCCGCGTTCGACAATCCCGATCTGATCGTCGCCTGCGTCGTCGGCGACGGCGAGGCCGAGACCGGCCCGCTCGCGGCGTCCTGGCACTCCAACAAGTTCCTCAATCCCGTGCACGACGGCGCGGTACTGCCGATCCTGCACCTCAACGGCTACAAGATCGCCAACCCGACCGTGCTCGGGCGGATGCGCGACGAGGAGATCCGCGATCTGTTCCGCGGATTCGGCCACGAGCCGCTGTTCGTCGAAGGCGACGATCCCATCTTGATGCACCAGGCCATGGCGGATGCGTTCGACGTCGCGTTCGCCAGCATCCGCTCGATCCAGCAGCACGCCCGCGACGGCCGCAAGGAGATCGAGCGGCCGCGCTGGCCGATGATCGTGCTGCGCAGCCCGAAGGGCTGGACCGGCCCGAAGGAAGTCGACGGCAAGAAGGTCGAGGGCTTCTGGCGCGCGCATCAGGTGCCGGTTGCAAGCTGTCGTGAGAATCCGGCGCATCTGAAAATCCTCGAAGACTGGATGCGCAGCTACGAGCCGGAAAAGCTCTTTGACACGAGCGGCGCACTGATCCCCGAGCTCCAGGCGTTGGCACCCGAGGGCAATCGCCGCATGGGCGCCAATCCGCACGCCAATGGCGGGCTGTTGAAGAAAGAGCTGAAGCTGCCGGATTTCCGCAGCTTCGCGGTCGAAGTGCCGCAGCCCGGCAGTGTCACGGGAGAAGCGACGCGCGAGCTCGGCAAATTCCTGCGCGATGTCATTCGCCTCAACGCCGCCGAGCGCAATTTCCGCATCATGGGTCCGGACGAGACGGCGTCAAACCGTCTCGACGCGGTGTTCGAGGAAACCGAGCGGGTCTGGATGGAGCCGATCGAACCCTACGACGTGCATCTCGCGCAGGATGGCCGCGTGATGGAGGTCTTGAGCGAGCATCTTTGCCAGGGCTGGCTCGAAGGCTACCTCCTCACCGGTCGCCACGGCTTCTTCTCCTGCTACGAGGCCTTCATCCACATCGTGGATTCCATGTTCAACCAACACGCCAAATGGTTGAAGGTGACGCGGCATCTGCCGTGGCGGCGCCCGATCGCCTCGCTCAACTATCTCCTGACCTCGCATGTCTGGCGGCAGGACCACAACGGCTTCAGCCATCAGGACCCCGGCTTCGTCGATCTCGTCGCCAACAAGAAGGCCGATATCGTCCGCATCTATTTCCCGCCGGATGCCAACACGCTGCTCTGGATCGCCGATCACTGCCTGCGCACCTACAACCGCATCAACGTGATCGTGGCCGGTAAGCAGCCGGCGCCGCAATGGCTGTCGATGCAGGACGCCGCCACGCATTGCGATGCCGGCATCGGCATCTGGAGCTGGGCGGGCAACGAGGACGCGACCGGCGAGCCCGATGTGGTGATGGCCTGCGCCGGCGACGTGCCGACACTGGAGACGCTTGCCGCCGTCGACCTCCTGCGCAAGGCACTGCCCGATCTGAAGATCCGCGTGGTCAACGTCGTCGACCTCATGACGCTGCAACCGAAGGAGCAGCATCCGCATGGGCTCAGCGATCGCGACTTCGATAGCCTGTTCACGTCGGACAAGCCCGTCATCTTCGCCTATCACGGCTATCCCCACCTCATCCACCGCCTCACCTATAACCGCACCAACCATGCCGGACTCCATGTGCGCGGCTTCATCGAAGAAGGCACCACGACGACGCCGTTCGACATGGTCGTGCTCAACGAGCTCGACCGCTATCACCTCGCGATCGAGGCGATCGAACGCGTGCCGGGGCTTGCGGCCAGGGCCGCGGCTGTAAAACAGCAGTTCCGCGACGCACTGATCGAACATTCGCACTACATTCGCGAGCATGGCGAGGACATGCCCGAGATCCGCGACTGGGTCTGGCCAGGCAAGACAGGCTGACATCATGCCGGCGTCGGCCTCAGTTCTCGTCCTCAATTCGGGATCGTCGAGCATCAAGTTCGGCCTGTTCGACATCTCGGCGGCCGAGCCTGTCCTGCTCTGCAAGGGCCTGCTCGACGAGCACGAAGCCAGGCCCCGGCTCGTCGTGAAAGACCCCGCCGGCGAAGACCTGTTCGAGACGCGGAGGGAAGCGTCGGATGCGGACAGCGGTCATCTGTTCGCCGACGTGCTCGGTTTCATCGAGGACCATTTTGGCAAAGGCAGTTTGGGTGCCGTCGGCCATCGCGTCGTTCATGGCGGGCCGGATTATTCCGGTCCGGTCGAATTGACGGAAGAGGTCACCGCGAAGCTGGAAGCGCTGACGCCGCTGGCGCCGTTGCATCAGCCCCGCTGCCTCGCGCCGGTCCACACCCTCAAAGCGGTCCAACCCGCGCTGACGCAGATCGCCTGCTTCGACACCGCCTTTCACCACGGCCTCGCGCCGCCCGCGAGCAGCTTCGCGATTCCCAGGCGCTTCGAGGCGCGCGGCGTCCGGCGCTACGGCTTTCATGGCCTGTCGTTCGAATATGTCGCGGGCCGTCTCGTCGAAATCGCGCCGGACCTCGCAGCCCGGCGCACGGTCATCGCGCATCTCGGCAATGGCGCGAGCCTGTGCGCGCTGCGCGATGGCCGCAGCGTCGACACCACGATGGGCCTGACGCCGCTCGACGGCCTCGTGATGGGCACCCGCTGCGGCGCGATCGATCCCGGCGTATTGCTCTATCTGCAACAGCACGAGAAGATGTCCGTCGAGGCGGTGCAGCACCTGCTCTATCACGAGTCCGGCCTGCTCGGCGTATCCGGCCTCTCCTCCGACATGCGCACGCTGCTCGCAAGCCGCGAGCCCGCGGCGCGCGAGGCGATCGACCTCTTCACCTTCCGCGCGGCGCAAGGGATCGCGGTGATGGCGAACACGCTTCAGGGGCTGGACTGCCTCGTGTTCACCGGTGGCATCGGCGAGCATGCGAAGGAGATCCGCGGCGCGATCGGCGAGCGGCTGGCGTGGCTCGGCGTGCACATCGATCCCGTCGCCAACGACACGGCGCGCGAGCGCATCAACCGCAGCGACAGCGCCGTCGATGTCTTCGTCGTTCCCACCAACGAAGAGATCACCATCGCGCGCCATTGCGCCGCGCTGCTCCGCAAGCGGCATACCGCATGACATTTTTATGAATGATCTGCCGCAATGATGCCGTCGCGACTTCGCGGCATAAAGAACGCATCAATCGCTGTGCGGACAGACCATGAAAACCCAGATCATCGAAGAGCTCGGACAGGGCGGCATCCTTCTGCCCGCTCTGGTGGCGGAAGGGCTTGCCGCCAACGACCGCATCAAGGTGCGAATGAGCGCGTTGCAGGCGGCGGTGAGCCATGCACAGAACCCGGATCGTCCGGCCAGCGAGCTTGCGGTCGAGAGCCACGCCGCCGGGATCGCGCCTGCGGCGATCGCAACACTGATCGGGGGCGCCCATCTGATCGGACCGTCGCGGCTAGCAGCACCGAACCTCGCCAAGCTGATGAAGGAGATCCAGGACGACGCCGCGGCCATGATCCGCGCCGTCAGCGCCGGCGCGCCTTCGGAGGGAGAGAAGGCGAATGCGCGGCTGTCGGCCGTGCGCAGCGCCGGCCTGCTCGATGCGACCAACGACATCGATCTTGCCCGCATCGCCCGTCTCACCGGCGTCACCGAGGCGGCCGGCGACAGTCTCCATCGCCTGGTGATGGATCTGCACAAGGCGCTGAACAAGCTCGCGGCGAGTTGCTCGGAGGAAACGCTCGAGGGCGCCCATGTGTTCGGCCTGCACGGCGAAGATCGCAGCGCGGTCGAGGCCTTCATGAAGGGCCTGAACGAGACGCGCGGCCTCAAGTTCAACCACCCCGGCCTCGACACCATGGCGACCCGCTCGGGCGGAAGGCTGCTGATCCAGAACGACATCGGCACCACCGATGCCCATGTCGTGGTGATCGCGGTCAAGAAGAACGCGGTCACCGTCACCTACACCGACGTGCACCTGGCGCGGGCCAAGTTCTTCATCTCGCTGTTCGACAAGTTCGAGGCGACCTGGAGCGGGCTCGACCGTCACACCGCCGCAGGCCTTGGTGAAGACAACTCGTTCTATCTCGTCACCGGGCAGTTCCAGGCCTCTCATGCGGCCCATCGCAACGAATTCCTCACGGCCGTGGGCGGCGCACTGGTGTTCCTGATCGACTGGAACAAGGCGCGCAAGCTGTTGCGTACCTGGGTCGCCAAGGACGACGCGGCAAGGATCCTGGAATGGGCGGCGCGTCACCGGATCGGACACCGCGGCTTCCTCGAGCTCGGCGGCAACGAACTTCTGGGATCCGCGGTCCGCAACGCCGCCCCCGCGCGGATCGGCTTCGGCGAGCGGCTCGACCAGGCACTCGGTCGTACCGCCGCAATCAATTTCCTGAAGGCGGCGCTGCGCGCCTCGACCGGCGCGCTGCTCACGGGGCGCTCTGTCAGGACGGTACGCGACCAGATCGAGGCCGATCTGGTGCGACACCTGGAGCGCGTCGATGGCGCCCTGCTCGCCGCCGTGCTGCGCCAGATCGGATTGGCCCATGATCTGGTCGCGGCAATCTCTCGTCATATTGACGCTCTTCGGGTCGGCCGGCCGGCCGACCCGAAGCTGCTGGCGCGACGCTGCGGTGCGATCGAGCAAAAGGCCGATCGCATCGCGCTCGAAACCCGCAAGGAGATCGACCGGCTCAATGCCCGGCCAACGATCGGGCAATTGATCGATCGCGCCGAAGAAGCCGTCGACGAACTCGAACAGGCCGCCTTCATTGCGTCCCTCATGCCCGATCGGGCGGCCCCGTCGCTGCTGACCGCGCTCGCCGAGCTCTGCGCAGTCGCGATGACCGCGACCGAGGTCGCCGCCAGCGGGATCGCCGCAGCGACCGACGTACCGGAAGGACGGCGCGCGGATTCCGAGGACGCGCTGACCGCGGTGACCCGACTGATCGATGCCGAACATGCCGCGGACAGCCTGGAGCGCGCGACTACCGCTCTGGTGTTCGGCGGCGGCTTCGACGTCGCGATCTCGCTCTCGGTGCTCGAACTCGCGCGTGCGATCGAGCGCGCCACCGATCGTTTCGCCGGCTTCGGCCACCTGTTGCGCCGTCACATCATGATCGACCTCGCAGCCTAGTTGTTTGCGCAAGATCTTCCGGAGAACCGCTTCGCGGCTTTCCGGGATCATGCACCTGGAGAACCACCATGCATATCGTGCGTATCGGCGCCGGCGCGACGGAGCTGCATTCCGCCGACGAGATCGGCGCCAAGGCCGCCAACCTCGCCCGGATGGCGGCGCTGGGCCTGCCGGTGCCGCCCGCTTTCGTGCTGCCGGTCAAGCTGTGCGCGGATATCATCTCCCGCCACGCCCATGCCGAACGTCGTCTGCGCGACGGGCTCAAGGAAGGAATTGCGTTCCTGGAAGACGCGACCGGCAAGCGCTTCGGCGACCGACGGCAGCCGCTGCTGGTCTCGGTACGCTCGGGTGCCGCCCGATCGATGCCGGGCATGCTCGACACCGTCCTCAATGTCGGCTGCACACCGGATGCCGTGCACGGCCTGATCCGGGCGACGGGCCGGCCGCGGCTCGCCTGGGACTGCCGACGCCGCTTCCTGGAGAGCTTTGGCGAAACCGTGCTCGGACTGGACGCCGACGCATTCGCCGCCCGCATCGCCGAACTGGTCGGAGCCGAAGGGGCCGACAACGATCGCGAGCTCGACAGCGAAGCGCTGGAGCGGCTTGCCGGCGACGAACAGGCGCTGGTCGAGGATCGCGCCGATGGCTGGCTCGACGATGCGGTCGCCCAGCTCGAAGCGGCTGCGCAGGCCGTCTACCGGTCCTGGATGAGCGAGCGTGCCCAGACCTACCGAAAGCTCCAGCAGCTCGAAGAGCTCGAGGGCACCGCCGTCACGGTCCAGGCGATGGTGTTTGGCAACGGTGGGCTGGCCTCCGGCGCCGGCGTCGCCTTCTCGCGCGATCCTTCGACCGGGGCACCACGCCCGATGATCGATCTGGTCCTCGATGCGCAGGGCGAGGACGTCGTATCCGGCCGCCGCGCGCCTGACTCGGCCGACGCGATCGCGCGCGCACTGCCGCGAACCGAGGCCGAGCTCGGCGACGTGCTGAAGCGGCTCGAGCGCGAGTTCACCGACGTCCAGGACGTCGAATTCACCGTCGAGGACGGCAGGCTCTGGATCCTGCAGACCCGGGCCGCCAAGCGGACCCCGCGCGCCGCGGTGAGGATCGCGATCGATCTCGTGCATGAAGGCCTGATCACGCAGGACGAGGCCCTGACGCGCATTGAAGACATCGATCTCGCCGCGCTCACGGAAATCAGGCTGGTTTCTCCCGGCAAGCCCGCAACCGCCGGCGTCGGAGCGTCCGGCGGCATCGGCATCGGCCGCGCGGCGTTCGATGCCAAAAGCGCCGAGCGCCTCTCGGCCGCGGGCGAGCCGATCATCCTGCTGCGTCCCGACACCAGCACCGCCGATGTCGCAGGCTTCGCGCTGGCGGCGGGCATCGTCACTGCGGTCGGCGCGCGGACCTCGCATGCAGCCCTGGTGGCCCGGCAGATGGGCAAGCCCTGCGTGGTCGGCTGCCGCGAACTGAAAATCGATCCCGTCGCGCGGCGGGCCCAGCTCGCCGGTGCCCTGCTGTGCGAGGACGAATGGGTCACGATCGACGGCGATGCCGGAGAGCTTCATCTCGGACGCTGCGAGACGGTCGAGACGCGGCCCGAGGCCGAGCTTGCCGAGATCGCCGCGTGGCATGCGCGGTCCGCCCCGCACAAGCGCCGCCCGCACGCAGCGAGCGGCTCAGTGAGTCCCCGATAGGATCTGGAAGCAGCCGATCGCGACCTCGATCACGATCAGAACCACCACCGCTATTTCGAGGCGCAGCGAGCGCTGGGTGTCGATGATGTCGCTCAGCGCGTTGGCGGTCTCCGACACCGCGGTGAGCTTGCGCTCGAGCGTGTCGAGACGCTCCTTCAATTCGTACTCGTCTTCAAGACGGGCATAGAGCCGGTCGAGCTCGGGCTTCTCCCAGAGCACGTCGGGTTTCTCGGCCACCGCAACACGGCCCGCGACGCGCTGCTGGACCAGAAGCGCGTTGCCGATCAGTTGCAGAATGGCCTTGCGGCGGCGCGGCGTGCGGCCATGCTCGGCAAGCTCCCGCGCAAATGGCTCGATCACGTCGAAGACCGCGGCGACGCGCCGCTCGTCGCGGGCGAGCGAGGTGCTCTTGGCGAGCGCGTCTGCAACGATCAGCAGCCGATCGTCGGAGAATTTGGCAAGGCAGATCGGCCCGCCCGGCTGGATCACCTCGGTGCTTTCATCCTTGCAGAGCTGCGCCTGTGCGATCTCTTCCTCATAGGGGCTGAGCTCGCCGGTCACGCGGGACTTCAGGCTGTCGATCAGAACCTTCTCTTCGGAAGGAAGCAGGCCGATCAGCACCACGACGCCGTAGCGGAAGATGACGGCGAGTCCGGCATGGACGCGAAAGGCGGCGGGCGTCGAGGAGACAGGCGCACCGATCTCGAGCCCGGAGGGATTGATGCGTTCACCCAGCATCACGGCGCGGATCCGCAAAGTCGGCGCGGCATCCGGCTTCGGGGACGTGGACGTCAGGCTGACAGCAAGTTGATCGGCGTTCATGCGAAGCTCTCGTCAGCAACAAGGATTGCAGGATTTTCCCATTTCCGGCTTTCGTCCCACTCGCATCCTCTTCTTGCAGGATTGCGATCTGCCTGCATGTCGCGCAATATAGGAAGGAAATTCCGAGTTAAGATCATTAAGACGGGGCTTACGCCGAAATATTCGGCAACATTGCCACCCCGCGCGGGACATATTTGGATGCGATTGCTCCGGCAGTTTACCATCGCCCCCCGAAGCGCCGCCGAAAAGTTGCACTCGGCAAGGCCGCGTGTTTATGACAGCATCATAACAAGCTACGCTTCTCCCGAAGTGCAGACACCGAAGCCTCAATCATGCTGAGCGTCATCATACCGACCGAAGGCGTCGAGCAGACGGCGGTCGCCACCCTGGCGGCGCTGGTCCCCGGTGCCGCAGCCGGCATCATCCGGGAAGTGCTTTTGATCGACGGCACCCGCAACGGCGTCATCGAGCGCGTTGCCGACGTCGCTGGCTGCCGTTTCGTCGGTTTCGAGGGCTCCTCGCAGGGCGCGGCGCTGGCCGCCGGCGCGCTCCAGGCCCGCTCGCCCTGGCTGATGTTCCTCCCCGCCGGCGCAGTGCTGGAAACCGGCTGGATCGAGGAGACCACCCAGTTCATACAGGCCGTGTCCACCAGCGGCCGGGACCGTGCCGCGGTCTTCCGCTATGCGCGCTCTCCTTACGCCGATACCGGATTCCGCGACATGCTCCGCGCCGTCGCGCGCAGGTTGGTTGGTCCGCTGGGCGATCAGGGACTTTTGATCGCGCGTGACCACTATGACCGGATTGGCGGCTACCCGCCCCAGGCCCGCCGTTCCGAGGCACGGCTGCTGCGGCGGCTCGGCCGCTCATCCCGGACCATGCTGCGCAGCCGGATCGTCATGGTCGGCTGAGACCACCAGATACTTGCCAACGTCAAATAATTATTTGACTATGGCAAGTATCGAGGTGAACCATGCCGACCAACGGTACCGACGACCACATCGCAGCGGTGCGCGCCTTCAACCGGTTTTACACCCGCAAGCTTGGCGTGCTCGACCAGCATCTCGGCAAGAGTCCGTTTTCGCTCAGCGAAGCCCGCGTGCTCTACGAGCTCGCGCATCGCGACGACCTTGCGGCAAAAGAGATCGGAAACGAGCTTGGTCTGGATCCCGGCTATCTCAGCCGCATCGTCCAGAGCTTCGAGGAGAAGGGACTGATCACGCGAAGGCCCCTGCCCGCAGACCGCCGGCAATACCAGCTCAGCCTCACCGCCAAGGGACGCCAGACCTTCGCCAAGCTGAACCTCGGCTCGCAAAACGAGGTCGCCGCAATGCTGGCTCCGCTTTCGGCCGGCGATGCGACGCGGCTCACGCAAGCCATGGCGACCATCGAGGACGTGCTGGAGCCGCGGCGAAGCCAGCCCGCAGCGTTCATGCTGCGCAGCCACCGCGTCGGCGACATGGGCTGGGTCATCTCGCGGCAGGCCGCCGCCTATGCCGCGGATTACAACTGGGACATCAGCTACGAGGCGCTCGTCGCCGAGATCTGCGCGCATTTCATCAAGAACTACGACCCGGCGCGTGAGCACTGCTGGATCGCGGAAGCCGGTGGCGAGCCGATCGGCTCGATCTTTCTGGTCAAGGCCACGGACGAGATCGCCAAGCTCCGCCTGTTGCAGGTCGAGAAGAAAGCGCGCGGGCTCGGGGTCGGCCGCGCGCTGGTCGAGCAATGCATCCAGGGCGCTCGCGAGCGAGGCTACAGCAGGATGACGCTGTGGACCCAGAGCATCCTGGTCGCCGCACGCGGCATCTATCAAAGTGCGGGTTTCAGGCTGGTTGCCACTGAGCCGCATCACAGCTTCGGGCAAGATCTGGTGGGCGAGACCTGGGAGCGGGATCTCTGACGGTCCAACTACACCGTCGCGCCCTGCGCCTTGGGCCTGCGCAGATGCTCGTCCAGCCGCGGCATGATCTCGACGAAATTGCAGGGACGCGTGCGGTAGTCGAGCTGGGGTTTGAGGATGCCGTCCCAACCGTCGCGGCAGGCGCCGGGCGAACCGGGCAGGCAGAAGATGTAGGTCGCGCCCGCAACGCCCGCGGTGGCGCGGCTCTGGATCGTCGACGTTCCGATCTTGGCGTGGCTCATCATGTGGAAGGCGATCGAAAAGCCGTCCATGCGCTTCTCGAACAAGGGCTCGATCGCTTCCGGCGTGACATCGCGCCCGGTGAAGCCGGTGCCTCCGGTGGTGATGACGACGTCGATGCCGGCATCCGCGATCCAGCGGCGGATCACGGCCCGGATCGCCTCGACATCGTCGGTGACGATCTCGCGCGCGGCAAGATGATGGCCCGCCTCGGTGAGACGATCGGCTAGCGTCTGACCGGACTTGTCATCGGCGAGCGCGCGCGTGTCGGAGACGGTGAGCACCGCGATGTTGAGCGGGATGAACTGCTTCGTTTCGTCGATGGAGGCCATTGCGTCACACTTTCTTTCCCAACCCACCGCCGTCATCCCCGGACGAACGCATTCGCGTTCGCTCGGGAGGTGCGCGCGCAAGCGCGCCTCGAAGCATGGGTTACGGGCTCGCCATCCTTCGAGGCTCGCCAAGAGGCGAGCACCTCAGGATGACGGATAACTCCTACGATCCGCTGCCGAACGTGTTGCAGGCCTGCACCGTGCCCTGCTGGTAGCCGGTCATGAACCACTGCTTGCGTTGCGCCGCCGAGCCGTGGGTGAAGGAATCGGGCACGACGCGTCCGGTGGACTGGCGCTGCAGCGTGTCGTCGCCGATCGCGCTGGCCGTGGTCAGCGCGGCGTCGATGTCGCCCGGCTCGAGGAAGTTCGGCCGCTTCTTCGCCTCGCGATTGACCCAGACGCCGGACAGGCAGTCGGCCTGCAGCTCCACCTTCACCTGGAGCGCGTTGGCCTCGGCCTTGCTGCCGGCCTGCTGCTGCATCCGCGTCACGCGCGGAATGATGCCGAGCAGGTTCTGGATGTGATGGCCGGCCTCGTGCGCGATGATGTAGGCGGTGGTGAAGTCGCATGCCGACTTGCCGGAGCAACCGCGAAAGCGCGTCTCGACCTCCCGGAAGAAGCCGGTGTCGAGGAAGATGGTCCGGTCGGGCGGACAATAGAACGGCCCCATCGCCGACTGCGCCATGCCGCACCGACCGCCATTGGTGGCATTGCGGAACAGGACGATCTTCGGACCGGTGTAATTCTGGCCGCTGGCCTGGAAGATCTCGCTCCAGCGGTCGTCGATCTCGCCGAGGATGCCGGAGATCATGCTGCCCATCTCGTCGGTCGGCGCGCCGCGCTTGGCGGAGGTCGACTGGCGGTCGGTCTGGTAGGAGGGCGCCTGGCCGCCGCCGGTGAGGATCTCGGCGCCGCCGATCAGGATGCGCGGATCAATCCCGAAGGCATAGCCGATCAGGCCGAGCACGATGATGGTGCCGATGCCGAGCCCGCCGCCGCCCATCGGCAGGCCGAACCCGCCTCCGCCACCGCCGCCGCCGCCATCATCGCGACGATCCTCGATGTCGTCGCTGCGGCGGAAATCATCGTAGCGCATGGCGGCTTCCCTCAAGTCCTTGATGGCGTCAATCTGGCGCGCAGGAGCGCGAAAGCTCAACGCGCCACATACGTAAAATTTCCGTTGCCTTTATCAATATCGTGGTCGGCAAAAATTGCCTAGTGCGGCGGCATGCCGATGCCAGCAATTTTTTCCGAGGGTCGTGCAGTTTTTTCCGAGAGAGATTTGGAGTCTTTCCGGTGCTCGGGCCACTCCCGCAGCGCGAAGAAGCGCGAAATACGCTGCAAAACTCGGCGAATATGCGCAACGAACCACGCCCAACGCGCGATACGAGGCCTGCTTACAAAAGTAGCGGGTTAAGTCGATTTTTACTTTGCCGCTTCATTGTAACGGTCAGTCGGTTGTTTGGTCCCGCGTCGCCGACAGCGTCGCCTGAGTCAGAGTTCTTGAGTCATGGTAGAGTCGCGTCGCGGGGCGTCTGCAAGGGCGCCCCGCACAAATTTCGAGTCTTCGTCGCATCGCATCATCCTCGGTGATTGCGTCGCCGAGATGTCGAAGCTTCAGGCTGGTTCGGTCGATCTGGTGTTCGCAGATCCTCCCTACAACCTCCAGCTCAAGGGTGATCTCAAGCGCCCCGACGAATCCCATGTCGATGCCGTCAACGACGACTGGGACAAGTTCGATTCATTCTCTGCCTACGACGATTTCACCCGCGCCTGGCTGCTTGCCGCCCGCCGCGCGATGAAGCCGTCGGCGACGATTTGGGTGATCGGCTCCTATCACAACATCTTCCGCGTCGGCGCGATCATGCAGGACCTCGGCTTCTGGCTCCTGAACGACATCGTCTGGCGCAAGTCGAATCCGATGCCGAATTTCCGCGGCCGCCGCTTCACCAATGCGCACGAGACCATGATCTGGGCCGCGCGCGACGAGAAGGCCAAGGGCTACACGTTCAATTACGAGGCGCTGAAGGCCGCGAACGAGGACGTGCAGGCGCGCTCCGACTGGCTGATCCCGCTCTGCACCGGCGAGGAGCGCCTCAGGGGCGCCGACGGCAAGAAAGTGCATCCGACGCAGAAGCCTGAAGGCCTGCTCGCGCGCGTGCTGCTGTCGTCGTCGAAGCCCGGCGACCTCGTGATCGATCCCTTCAACGGCACCGGCACCACCGGCGCGGTCGCAAAGCGCCTCGGCCGCTCCTATATCGGCTTCGAGCGCGACAAGACCTACGCCAAGGCCGCGGAAGCCCGCATTGCCGCGGTCGAGCCGCTGCCGGAAGCAAGCCTCGCCCCGTTCATGACCGCGCGCGAAGCCCCGCGCGTGGCGTTCTCCGAACTGATCGAACGCGGCATGATCATGCCCGGCGCAAAGCTGTTCGACGCCAAGAAGAAGTTCGGCGCGCTGGTCCGTGCCGACGGCGCCATCATGTTCGGCGACAAGGTCGGCTCGATCCACCGCATGGGCGCCGTGGCGCAAGGCGCGCAAGCCTGCAATGGCTGGACTTTCTGGCATATCGAGACCAAGAAGGGCCTCAAGCTGATCGACGAGCTCCGCGCCGAGATCCGCGCCGGCATGGCGGCGGAATAGGCTTCTACGTCGACCATTGGCCTTTGTTACGCCGGCTGACCTGCGCGGCGTGCAGATGCCGCACGGCAATCTCGCCGGTTGCGTCTCCGGACAAGGTTCGGGCAAGAGAAGAGTGCCTCGCGGCAACGAGGCCGCGTCCGCTCTCGGCCGCCAACTCTAGGGAGATGCTCGATGCTCAAATTCTATTTCAACGGATCGCCGAACCCGACCAAGGTCGCGCTTTTTCTGGAAGAGGCTGGCCTGCCCTACGAGCCGGTCAAGATCGACACCCGCAAGGGCGAACAGTTCGCGCCGGACTATCTGAAGATCAATCCAAACGGCAAGGTGCCGGCGATCGACGACGGCGGCACGATTGTTTTCGACAGCAACGCCATCCTGCTCTATCTCGCCGAGAAGACCGGCAAGTTCCTGCCCGCCGCCAGCGTGCGCGGCGAGACGCTGTCTTGGCTGATGTTCATCGCCACCGGCGTCGGGCCCTATTCAGGCCAGGCCGTGCACTTCAAGCACTTCGCGCCGAAGGAGCAGAACCACGACTACGCCCATAACCGCTATCAGTACGAGACCGATCGCCATTACAAGATTCTCGACGGTCACCTCGAAGGCGGCCGCTATATGGTCGGCGACAGCTATTCGATCGTCGACATGGCGCTGTGGGGCTGGGCGCGGATGGTGCCGTTCAAGCTCGGCGACGACGCCTTTGCGCGATACCCGAACGTGAAGCGGCTGGTGGACGAGATCTCGGCGCGGCCGGCTGCGGCGCGCGCGATCGCGCTGAAGGACAAGTTCACCTTCAAGGCCGAGATGGACGACGAGGCCCGCGCCAACATGTTCAGGCACTTGGCAACCAAGGTCGCCTGATCTCATCGCGCCGCTATGAGAGGCCACGCGCATGCGCGTGGCCTCTGGCTTTTCTAGGCGGCGTGGACCGAGTTCAGGAACCTGGCGACTTCCTGCTTCAGCCGGTTGCTGTCGGAAGACAGCGAGCGCGCCGCCGAGAGCACTTGCGAGGAGGCCGAGCCGGTCTCGGACGCGCCGCGCTGCACGTCACCGATATTGGTCGACACCCGCTGCGTGCCGTGAGCGGCCTGCTGGACGTTGCGAGAGATTTCCTGCGTGGCGGCGCCCTGCTCTTCCACCGCCGCCGCAACCGTCGACGAGATTTCCGACAGCCGCGCGATGGTGCCGCTGATTTCCCGGATGGAGCCGACCGACTCCTCGGTCGCGGCCTGGATGCCGGAGACCTGCTGGGCGATCTCGCCGGTCGCCTTCGCAGTCTGCTCGGCCAGCGCCTTGACCTCGGAAGCGACCACGGCAAAGCCCCGGCCGGCGTCGCCGGCGCGCGCGGCCTCGATGGTGGCGTTCAGCGCCAGCAGGTTGGTCTGGCCGGCGATGGTGCTGATCAGCTCGACCACGTCGCCGATGCGGGCTGCCGCCTTGGAGAGCTCACCGACGCGTTCATTTGTCCTGCTCGCCTGGCCGACGGCGTCGCTGGCGATGCGCGCGGATTCCTGCACCTGGCGCGCGATCTCGCTGACCGAGGAGGACAGCTCTTCGGTCGCGGAAGCAACGGCCTGCACATTGGCCGTGGCTTCCTGCGAGGCAGAGGCGACCTCGGTGGACAGGTCCTGTGCACGCGTCGCGGTCGATGTGAGCGTCCCGGCGGACGCCTCGAGCTGGTGCGACGCCGACGATACGGTGTTCACGATCTCGCCAACCGCCTGCTCGAACTGATCGGCGAGCCGGACCATGTCCGCCTTGCGGCTTTCCGCCTGACGCGCCTCGACATCGCTCTGCTCCGCGCGCATGCGCTCGGTGTCGATCATGTTGGTCTTGAACACCTCGATCGCCTTGGCCATGTCGCCGATCTCGTCGGCCTTGCCGCGACCGGGGATCTCGACCTCGAGATTGCCGCCGGCAAGCATCCCCATCGCGCGCGTCATCGAAGTCAGCGGACCGACGATGCTGCGGGCGATCAGGAAGGCGACGATCACGCCAAACAGGATGGCGAGCCCGCCTGCGATCTGCTGGATCGTCGTCGTCCCCTCGATGACCGCTTCGGCGGCGGCGCGGGAATCCTTGTGCTCCTTCTTCAAGGCGGCTTCCACGACCTTGAGCTTGGCGATGCTGTCGACGATGAGGGGTGCGAGGTTCTTGTGGTAGATCTCGTCGGCCTGGAGCATCGCGGCGGACGTGGTCTCGAACGCGGATTTGTAGATGCCGAGCGAGGTCCTGACCGGCGCGAGCGTGGCTCGCAATTCGTTCGCCTGCGGGCTCTTTTCGATCCCCGCGAGCCGTTGTGCCGCCCTGTCCACACTCGCCCTGAAATTCGCCGGCCCCTGAGTATCGCGCAAGGCCAGGAATCGCCAGTTGGCGATCCGAACCAGGAGGATCCTGGTTTCCAGGTCCGTGACCAGGGCCGCAGTATCCTCATCGACGGCAGCGCGCGCCGTATCGACCAGCTTGGCCATCTTGGCGGTCAGGTCCTCCCCGCTCGGCAGCAACGTCGCCTTGCCGGTTCTCGCCTCGTTGACGGCGTCCCCGAGATTGTCACGCAACCGTCGCATCTTTGCGATGTCGTCGATCAGATCGTTATAGAGCTTCTGCCGCTCCGCAGACTGCGTCGTCTTGGCGCCGACCTGCAACAATTCGGTCGCCGCGGCCTCCCGTTCTGCCGCCTCGCGCATCGCAGCTTCGTTGGCATCGTACACGTAGCGCAGATTGGCGCGCTGGATCGCCTGGAGATGGGTTGAGATTTCCAGGACCCGCGCGGTGCTGTCGGACAGGGCGGATTGCCTTGTGACCTGGTCCTGAACCGCCTTCAAATTCCAGACGGCAACCACCGCCATCACGAGACCAACCGCCACCAAGGCCATGAAACCAGCGTACAGGCGTCCCCTGATCCGCAAACGAAAGTTCGGCATTCCCACTGTCCACCCAAAAGCATGTGAATTCGAGCGGCCGAACGCGTCAGGCGATCGTCACAGCCACCCTGGCAGCCGCGAGTCGTTTCGGCGACCCACGCTGCACTGCGACACAATGCGGGACACTCGTTAATTGAACCTTCCAAATTTTCGCGCAGACTCGCAGCGAATGGCGCAATGTTTGCTGATTTTATGGACAGTTGCGCAAGGACGCGGCGCACCTCCGCATGTGTATGCAGCCCGCTGCAAACCCCGTCGGGTGAACGTTTGCTAGCTGCCCGCAGGCACCAATTTGCCGAGTGCGTGCTCGACCACTTCCAGCGTATAGGGCTTCTGAACCACCGGCGCCGAGGCCAGATCCGCCGGGATCGGCGCGCGCTCGCCATAGCCGGTCGCGAAGATGAAGGGCACGCCGATCTCCTTCAGCTTCTGCGCCACCTTGATGCTGTTCTCGCTGCCGAGGTTGAGATCGAGCAATGCGAAGCTCGGCCGCGCGCGCTCGATCGCGCGCAGCGCCTGGTCGACGCTCGCCGCGGTGTCGACGTGGCGGGCGCCGAGATCGAGCAGAATGACCTCCGCCGCCATGGCGATGATGAGATTGTCCTCGACGATCAACGCCGTGTCGGAAATGCGCGGACGGGTGGATTGCTGTTCCTCGACGCGCATTGCGGCTCCTGCGATGGCTGGCATCAACTCGACGAAGTTTGGTGGAATGACGAACTTCGCCTGCACCCCGAGCAGGTCGAAGCGAATCTCGGCCTCGCCCTTGAGGTCAAACG
This sequence comes from Bradyrhizobium cosmicum, assembly GCF_007290395.2. Lineage (NCBI taxonomy): Bacteria > Pseudomonadati > Pseudomonadota > Alphaproteobacteria > Hyphomicrobiales > Nitrobacteraceae > Bradyrhizobium > Bradyrhizobium cosmicum. The sequence continues at coordinate 5,703,163 of NZ_CP041656.2, forward strand.
GCACGGAGCGTTCGATGATGGTGGTCCCGAAGCCGCGGCGCGACGGCGGCTGCACCGGCGGACCGCCGCTCTCCTTCCACTCGATCTCCAGGTTCGAATTCGGGTCCACGCGCCACACCACCTCGACCTGACCGGTGGAATCGGCGAGCGCGCCGTATTTTGCGGAATTGGTCATCATCTCGTGGACCACCAGAGCCAGCGTCGCGAACGCCCGGGGGTCGAGCGACACATCCGGTCCCTCGATCCTCACCCGGTCCGCGCGCGCGCCGAGATAGGCGCCGGCCTCGGATTCGAGCAGCGTGCGCAGCGCCACCGGCGCCCAGTTGAGATTGGTGATCTGGTCGTGGGCGCGTGCCAGCGCCTGGATGCGGCCGCCGAGCACGCTGGCGAACTCCTCGACGTTCTTGGCAGTGTCCTTGCTCTGCGCCACCAGCGCGCGGACCAGGCTGAGGATGTTGCGGACGCGGTGATTGAGCTCGGCGATCATCAGCTCCTGCCGCTCCTGGGCGCCGCGGCGCTCACGGGCGGCGAGATCGGACAGTTGCAGGATCACCTCGAGCAATGTGACGCGAAGACTCTCGGCGATGCGGATATCGGCCGCCGACCACGGCTTCGACTGGCCTGCCACGGTCTCCTGCCAGAGCTCGAAGCTCTTGCGCGGCGTCAGGCGCGGCCCGTTCGGGCCCTCCTGGTAGACCTTCTCGGGGGCGCCGGCCCAGTTGACCGACCGCAGCACCTCGCGCCGGAAGAAGATCAGGCAATCGCGCGGGGTCCGCGAGATCGGGATGGCGAGGAAGCCCGCGGCCCGGTCCCGGAAGGACTGGCCGGCCGCGTAGACCTTGGCGATTTCGGCGCTGGCGAAGATCCGCCCCGGCGAAGTCCGGTTGATGAAGGTGACGAGCTCCTTCACCTCCTCCTCGGTCGGCGTCTCGCCGTCGAGCGTGATCTTGTTGTCGGACCAGACCGCGACGCCGTCGCATTCGATCATCTTGCGATAGTCGCCGACGAAATCGACGATCGCGCGGCGGCTGTGTTCATGGGTCGCGGCGGTCTCGATCAACCGCTCCTGGACCTTGTGGGCGCGAGCCTCGTAGGCGACACCACCTTCACGCTCCCGTCCCTCGACGATCCAGGAGAACATCTGACCGAACAGCTCGGAGGCCGTGCGCTTCTCGAACGAGATGTAGCGCGGCGAGTAATGATGGCAGGCAAACAAACCCCAGAGCTTGCCATCGCGCAGGATCGACACCGACATCGACGCGCCGACGCCCATGTTGCGCAGATATTCGATGTGGATTGGCGAGACCGAGCGCAGCACGCTCATTGAGAGATCCAGCAGACCCGCATTGTGCGTGGCAGTCGAGAACAGCGCGGCCGGCTTGGCGTTGATGTCGGCGATGATGCGCAGCCAGTTTCGCTCGTAGAGGATGCGCGCCTGCCTGGGGATGTCGGACGCCGGGTAGTGCAGCCCGAGAAACCGTTCGAGCCCGGCTTCCGCGGCTTCCGCGATCACCTCGCCCGATCCGTCCGGGTGAAACTGGTAGACCATGACGCGGTCGAAGCCCGTGAGCACCTTGAGCTGGCGCGCCGCTTCGCGGGCGAGCTCCGTCATGCCGCGGGTCTTGCGGACACGTTCAAGCATCAGGCGCACGAGCTCGCCGGAATTGACGCCGGGCTCGATCACGCTGGGCTCGGCCTCGACGACGAGATAGACGCCTGAGAAATGGATCGACAGATCGTAGAGCGGCTTGCCGGGCTGGATCTCGACGCCGAACACGCGCTCGGTCGCGTCGGGACCGCTCAGCTGGTCGACACGGTTGCGGATCGTCTCGATCGCGGCTGGTAAAAAGACATCGGCGATCGGTCGCCGCAGAAGATCGGAAAGCTCGACGCCAAGAAAGCTGCCGACATTGGCCGACCCCATGCAGATGGTGAAATCGGACAGCAGCGTCAGCAGGAAGCCGAACGGCTGCACGCTGCCGGGAATGTGGATCGGCTCGCGATCGCAATTGGTGAGATCGACCGCCTCGTTCATGCGCGGTCCGCCGCCTGCTCGAACGCGGCGAAAGCCGCGCTCGCCGATTCGATCGCTTCGTCCTCGTCGCAGGCCTGTTCGGCTTCAAGCTTCGTCAGGAAGCTCTGCCAGAGCCACTGGCCGGCGCCATGGGCGAGATAGGTGGTGGCCTCACCGATGCGCGGATCCGCCGCGTCGGCCACCGTCTTCAGGAGGAATTTGGCGCCGAGCCGGGAGCCCTCCAGCACATACATCGTGCCGAGCACGCCGCTACGCGTCAGGGGCTGCACCCGCACCATGGATTGCGCGGCGCTGCCGAGCCGTCCGAGATCTGCCGTAATCGCGGCGCTGCGCGACCGGACCGGCCAATCAGGAAACATTCTGGCAACGCCAGCGTCGACGAGCGCCGCCTCGAGCGGCAGAAGCGCGCCGGCACTGGCTTGCAGAAAACGACGATAGCCGGACAAGGCGGCAAGATCGAACGACGTCAGCTGCGCATCGAGGTCCCGGTGCGCCGTCGCAGTGGCGTCTCTTAATCTTTCGCGGAATCCGGGGAAGCTGCGGCCCACATGTGTCGAAACGTCCGAAGCCCCAGCCAGCATGAAATTCCCGACGCGCGCAATACCGTGGGCACTATTGCCCCGGAACCGACCAAACGCCGGCGGAAACCCAAAGGTTCCCGCCACGCATCAAAATTGGGACCGGCGTGTCCCTATCGCCGCCGACGGGGCCTCCTCAGCTCGTACTCGATCTCGGACCGGCTCATCCCGCAGTCCAGCAGCTCCCGTTCAGTCATGGCTGCGAGCTGATAGCGGGCCCGGGACCGCTCCTGCCTGATCCGCATGATGTCCATCAGCGTCCGCCAAGCGCGTATGACCATCGGTCGCGGTAGCGAACAGGCCCGGCCGGCGGAAGCGACGTCGTCCAACCCGGTCAGCCCCCAGCCCTTGCCGACGTTTGCGGAAACGGACCGAGCGCCTTCTCGGTCAGGATCGAGTCGCAGTATTCCCGGATCTCCTTGATTTTGCCGTCCTCGAAACGAAACACCAGGCAATAGTCATTGTCGTAGCGGACGCCCTCCGGCGTGACGTTGTCGCCCTTGGCCTCCACCACGACGACGTCGCCGTCGGCGACGAAGCGGTGGGCCACCGTCCGGGTCCGGTCGGCCAGGCGGGTGCGCACATAGGCGTGCAGATCGTTGAGGATCGCCTGCTTGCCGGAAAAAGTGCGCGACCAGGAATACTGGCCGGTCACGACCCATCTGGCGTCGTCGGCAAGGCTTGCGGTGAACAAAGCGCGGTCGCGTGCGGCCGGATCGGGATCGGCGGCGGCGGCGAAGATATCCTGCATCAGTATCTTGTTGGCGCTCGCGCTCATGGCGGCATCTCCGTTTGGTGGCAACACGGAGATCATCGCGGGCCGACGATCATTCTTCAAATCGATAATGAATATGATATCTATTCATCTCATGAATTTGCATTCGCTCGACCTGAACCTGCTGACCGCACTCGACGCACTGCTGCGCGAGGCCAGTGTCAGCCGCGCGGCCATGAGAATCGGCCTTTCGCAGCCGGCAACGAGCCACGCGCTGCAGCGCCTGCGCGACATTTTTGGCGACCCGCTTCTGGTGCGCACCGGCGCGCGAATGGAGCTGACGCCGCGGGCACAGGCGCTACGCGCGCCGCTGGCACAGGCGCTCGACCAGGTGCGCGGGCTGTTCGTGCCGGAGGAGTTTGACGCCGTGCGCAGCGAGCGGCAGTTCCGCCTGATGATGCCGGATCTCGCGGTCGAGCTGTTGATGCCGCCGCTGATGGAGAAGGTGACGCGGGCAGCGCCCAATGTCCGCATCGATGTCGTGCCGTGGCGGGGGCCAGCGATCTTTCACGCCGAGTTCGCCCGCACCATCGATTTCGTGATCTCGATCGGCAATGCCTTCAAGGGTTTTCATCGCCAACTGCTCTATACCGACAGCGACGCATTGGCGGTGCGGCACGGCCATCCGCAAGCCGCGAAACTAATGCGGCGCGAGACCTTCCTGGCCGCGCGCCATGTCGGCGTGATCATTCGCGGACAGCCCGAGGATCTGATCGACACCTGGCTGCGAGCCAAGGGCATCGAGCGGCATATTTCGCTGGTGGTGTCGGGCTATCTCGAAGCGCTGCACGTCGCCGCCCGCACCGATCTCGTCGCCTTCGTGCCGCGCCGGCTGATCGCGGCGCTGTCCAAGCAATTCGGCCTCGTCACGGTGAAGCCGCCGCTCGACCCTGGCATCGACGAGCAGTTCATGTTCCATCCGACCCGCGCGCAGATGGACCCCGGCTCGATCTGGCTGCGGCGGCTGATGCTGGAGACGGGCCGGGAGCTGGAGAAGAAAGAACGGCGTGCTGGGTAGGACACAGCTTCAAAACAAATGGTGTCGTCCCGGACAAGCGCAGCGAAGCGGAGCGCTGATCCGGGACCCATAGCCCCAGGGTGTAGTTTGACGAAGACCGGTCGCTCGGCACTACGACCGAGCTGGTCCCGGGTCTGCGCTTACGCTTGCCCGGGACGACACCGAGTTTGTTACGCCTTCTGCGCGTCCATCACCTTACGCACGGCGGGGCGGTCCGACATGCGCTTGAAGTGGTCGGCGATCTTCGGCGTGGCGTTGATGTCGACGCTGTCGCCTTCGAGCCAGAGCGAGAGCGTGTGGAGATAGGGATCGCAGATCGTGAATTGATCGCCCATCACCCAGGGCCCCTTGAACATCTTCTGCTCGATCAGGGCGAAGCAGGCGGCCATGGTCTTGGGGACCATCGCCTTCATGTCGGCGAACGAACTCTCCTGGGTCGCCCAGCGCGCGCCGCGCATCTTGTGGGCATGATTGATGTGCACGGTCGAGCAGAGATAGGAGTTGAACGACTGCACCTGGGCGAAGTCGAAGGGATCGTCCAGCGGCGCAAGCTTCGCCTTGGGGAAGGTCTGCGCGATGTAGGCCAGCATCGCCGGCGTCTCGGTAAGGACCCCCCGATCGGTCACCAGCGCAGGCACGCGCCCCTTCGGGTTGATGGCGAGATAGTCCGGACTGGTCTGCTGGCTGTCCTTGAAGCTCAGCCGTTCAGCCGTGTAGTCGGCGCCGGCCTCCTCCAGGGTCATGTAGGTGGCGAGCGCGCAGGTCCCGGTGGCGTAGTAGAGCTTGAGCATGTCTGACCTCATGGGAAAGCTGGAAAATAACGGCTGTCGTCCCTACGGTCTATAGCACGCTATTCTACGTGCTTTGCTCTTCGCAGTTGCCCACTGCCGCCCGCCTGTGCCAAGACGCCCGCAATCGGAGGGGTTTTGTCATGACCGTACTCATCGCCGGTGGCGGCATCGGCGGGCTGACGCTCGCGCTCAGCCTGCACGGCATCGGCGTTCCCGTAAAAGTGTTCGAGAGCGTGGGCGAGCTGAAGCCGCTCGGCGTCGGCATCAACGTGCTGCCGCATGCGGTGCGCGAGCTGATCGAGCTCGGGCTGATGGACAAGCTCGATGCCAGCGGCGTCCGCACCCGCGAGCTCGCCTATTTCTCCAAGCACGGCAAGCCGATCTGGAGCGAGCCGCGCGGGCTCGAGGCCGGCTACAAATGGCCGCAATTCTCGATCCATCGCGGCACGCTGCAGCAGATCTTGCTCGACACCGCGGTCGAGCGGCTCGGCCGCGAGAACATTCTGACCAGCCATCACCTGACCGGATGGACCGAGACGGCCAACGGCGTGCGCGCCGACTTCATCAACAAGGCGAGCGGCAAGGCAGCTGGCACCTACGAAGGGCAAATCCTGATCGCCGCCGACGGCATTCATTCCGCCGTACGAGAAAAGCTCTATCCCAACGAGGGACCGCCGATCTGGAACGGCCGCATCCTCTGGCGCGGCGTCACGCCGTCAAAGGCATTCCTCACCGGCCGCACCATGATCATGGCCGGCCACGAGATCCTGAAATTCGTCTGCTATCCCATCAGCAAGGCGCCGGATGCAAACGGGAACCTGCTCATCAACTGGGTCGCCGAGCGCCACATGCCGCCGACCTATCAGTGGCGGCGCGAGGACTACAACCGCACCGCGCGGCTGGAGGAGTTTCTGCCCTGGTTCGAGAGCTGGCAGTTCGACTGGCTCGACGTGCCCGGCCTGATCAGGAACTGCCCGCACGCCTACGAATATCCGCTGGTCGACCGCGATCCGGTCTCGCAATGGACCTTCGGCAAGGTCACGCTGATGGGCGATGCCGCGCACCCGATGTACCCGATCGGCTCGAACGGCGCCTCGCAGGCGATCCTCGATGCTCGCACCATCACGCGCGAGATCCTCGCGCATGGACCGACGCAGGCGGCGCTGCTGGCCTATGAGGCCGAGCGGCGGCCGGCGACCACCGACCTCGTGCTGCTCAACCGCAAGAACGGCCCCGAGCAGGTGATGCAGCTCGTCGAGGAGCGCGCGCCTGACGGCTACAACATCGTCACCGACGTGCTGTCGCAACAGGAGCTGGAAGACGTCGCCGCGAACTACAAGCGCGTCGCGGGATTCCAGGTCGAAGCGCTGAATGCGAAGCCGCCGATCGTGAGCAAGGACGCGCGCGCGGGCACGTAAAGGCTACCGCACCACCCTCGCCGCTTCCAGCAGCCGCTCGCTCGCGCTGGCCGTGGCCAGCACCGTGCCGTCTTCCGCCATCAGCCTGGCCTCGACGAACGCGATGGTCTTGCCGAGTTGCGTCACCTTCGCCTCGCCGATGATCGGGCCGGGCTTTGCGGGGCTGAGGAAATTCACGGTCATGCTGATGGTTGTGGTGTAGAGCCGGCCCTCGCTCATCACCAGCACCGCAGGCCCCATCGTATCGTCGAGCATGGCCGAGAGCATGCCGCCCTGGATGAAGCCGGCGGGGTTGCAGAACTCCGGCTTGCCCTCGAAGCCGAGCCTGATCCAGCCTTCGTCCGGACGGGCGTCCAGCAGGCGCCATCCGAGCAATTCCGCACAAGGCGGCCTACGAAAATTGTCGAGCGCGGTCTTCACCATTCGGACCTCCGTTGCGGCCGTTCATAGCGTAGGCCTGCTGACAGGGCAGCGTCAGCAGGCGGCACACGCCGCGGGGCAACATCACGGGAACAACGCATCTGCGACGTGGACGATTGTTCAGGCTTTCTCAACCAAGGATCCAAAGGGCAATCCGCCGGTAAGCGGTTGGCAGTTACCACATGGCATCAGGGACGGCCTAACCGGAGCTCTACCCATGCAAGCCCTTTTGCAGCAGGTCGCAAACCGTCTGCACGCGGTTGAAGACCAGCTGACCGTGAGGACGCAGATTGCTGCGGCCGTGGCCGTCATGTCCATCGTGCTCGTGGGCACACTCGCGGCCGGTGCTGCCCTCATCAGCTACAGAAACACTGCCGCGCTCGTCGAGAACAGCCTCACGGGAACAGCGTCGACGGCCTCCGGGCGGCTCGATCGCTTCATGGCAACGCGCCAGCAGGAGATGAAGCTGTTCGCGGAGATGCAGCCGATGCAAACACAGTGGCAGGGTGATCCGGCGGCCTTGCGCAGCTCGCTGGAAGGCCTCCAGCGCTCATTCTCTGAATTCGCCTGGATTGGCTTCGCCGACGTCAACGGCACCGTTGTCGCCGCCACCGGCGGCCTCCTTCAAGGCAAGTCCGTGGCCGCCCGCCCCTGGTTCAAGCAGGGGTTAGAACGAGACGCCGTCGGCGACGTCCATGAGGCCGTGCTGCTGTCATCGCTCCTGACACAACGCGCCAATCGTGAGCCCTACCGCTTCGTCGACATCGCCATTCCCGTCCGTGACACCAACGGCGATCTCCTCGGCGTGCTCGGCGGTCATCTGAACTGGGATTGGGCGAGCAATTTGATCAAGGACGTCGAGGCCAATGACGGCAACGCCGAAGCGACGCTGTCCATCCTCAGCAAAGGCGGCATGGTCCTGTTGGGTGCGCAGAAAGAGACCATCCGCTATGGCGGCGATGAACTCGCCCGCATCGTGAAGGCCGGCGCGGGTACATTCAGGGAAACCGAGAATGGCCAGCAGATGCTGACCGCATTCCACGTCGGCAAGGGTCACCGCGACTATCAGGGCCTGAACTGGATCGTCACCGCGAGTCAGCCGGCGAGCGTGGCACTCGCAGCAGCAATCTCGTCGGCGCAGATGATTCTGGCGATTGGCGCCGCCACGGCCATCCTCGCTCTATCGCTGGCCGTGCTGGTATCGCGCCGGATCGCCGCCCCGATTATCGCCTTTACCAGGGAAGCCGATCGCATCGGGCGCGCTCACGGCCCGACCATGCTCGCGCGGCAGCGCGGCTCTGCCGAGGTGGTCCAGCTCTCGCGCGCGCTGCGCTCGCTGCTGCGCCGCATCGGCCTTGCCGAGGAGCGCACCAAGGAAGCCGAACTGCGTGCAACCGAGAACGCGATCCAGCTCCAGGAGGACATGCTGAAGCTGCGCCAGCTTGCCGACACCGACTTCATGACCGGCCTGATGAACCGCCGCTCCTTCCTCGCAATTGCCGACGACGCCGTCGCGTACTGCCGCCGCTACAAGCGCAACATGGCGACGTTGATGATCGATATCGATCATTTCAAGAAGATCAACGACACCCACGGCCACGCCGCCGGCGACGACGCCATCAAGCGCGTCGCGGAAATCGTCAGCCAGTCGATCCGGACCACCGACAAGGCTGCGCGCTTCGGCGGCGAGGAGTTCGTGGTGCTGCTACGCGAGATCGATCAGGAAACTGCGGTATTGCTCGCCGACCGCATCAGAACGTCGATTGAGGCCGCGCGAGTGACGCATGGCAATGTCGCCCTTCCCATCACTGTTTCCGTCGGGCTCGCACTGTTCGACGAGAGTGACCGCGATGTGCAGGATGTGATCGAGCGCGCCGATCAGGGCCTCTATGTCGCGAAGACGTCCGGGCGCAACCGTACTTTCCTGATGCCGGCGGAGGACGAGCGCGCCGCGCGGGCCGCCTGAAGATTTTCAGTCGAGCGCGTGCGCGATCACCTTGCGCATGACGTTCGGCAGCGCTTCGCCGGCAAGGGTTGCGATCGGCACCCAGCGCATGCCCACGGGCGCGCGGGTGCGGGCCTCGGCTTTCGCCGTGTAGACCACCAGTTCCAGCGGAAAGTGCGTGAAGACGTGGGTGACGACGCCCACCTTGCGCTGCCAGCGCGACAGCCCTTTCATCGCCGGCGCCTGCTGTTTCGCTGCAGCGTCGTCCTGTCCGGCGGTCCAGTCCGAGCCCGGCACTTCCGTCATGCCGCCGAGCAGGCCCTTTTCGGGACGGGATCGAACCAGCAGTTCGTCACCGCGCGTGACGACGAAGGCCGCGCCCCGCCGCAACGTCCCGCTCTTCTTCGGCGCCTTGCGCGGGAAGCTTTCCTGGATTCCCTTTACCCGCGCGGTGCAATCCTCGTTCAGCGGACACAGCGAGCAGGCCGGCTTCTTCGGCGTGCAGATCGAAGAGCCCAGATCCATCAGCGCCTGCGCGCTATCGCCGGCGCGGGAGTTGGCGAGCAGCGTCGCCGCCAATTGCTGGATCAGTGGTTTTGCCTGCGGGAGTTCTTCTTCAACGGCAAAGAGCCGCGACACCACGCGCTCGATATTGCCGTCGACCGGCATGGTGTGACGATCGAACGCGATCGCCGCAATCGCCGCTGCCGTGTAAGGCCCGATCCCCGGCAACGCGCGCAGGCCTTCCTCGGTGTCGGGAAACACCCCGCCATGCTCTCGCGTCACCGCGACCGCGCAGGCGTGGAGATTTCGCGCGCGCGAGTAGTAACCGAGCCCGGCCCACATCCGCAGCACGTCGTCCTGCGACGCCCGCCCCAGCGCGGTGACGTCGGGCCATCGCGCGACGAATTTCTCGAAATAGGGGCCGACCGCCTTGACGGTGGTCTGCTGCAGCATGATCTCCGACAGCCATACCCGGTAAGGATCCGACGCCTCCCCAGGCATCGCGCGCCAGGGCAGACGACGGCGATGGCGGTCGTACCAGGCAAGCAGTGCGATCGGGCGCGACGAGATCTCCGCCTGACCGGGTTCCGATTTCGCCTTCAGCGCGGATTTGTGGCTCATGCTCACACTGTAGCGATGTCGCTCCGATCTCTCCACGTCAGGCCTGCGCTCGTCCTGGGCATCCACGCCTTTCTTCACGACGAGGAGCCTGTGGGTCGCGCCCCGAAGTGCTATAAGGGTCCATGTCCAAATTCCCTCCAAAGCCCGGCCCCATCAGCGCCAAGCCGCTCGCGATGCTGCTCAACGACGTCTTTGCGGAGGCCTACGCCAAGCAGGGCTTTGCCTCGCGCGAGCTGGTGACGCGGTGGGCGCAGATTGCCGGGCCGGAGATCGCGGCCCATGCCGAGCCGCTCAAAATGCAATGGCCGCGGCCGGTCGAAGGCCAGCCGCAAGAGCCGGCAACCCTGGTGCTGCGGGTCGAAGGACCGATGGCGCTGGAGATCCAGCACTCCGCCGACGTGATCCTGGAGCGGGTCAACCGCTTCTTCGGCTGGAGCGCGGTCGGCAAGCTGGCTTTCCGCCAGGCCCCCTTGTCGCGGCCCCGGGCCCGGAAGCGGCCCGGCCCCCCGGACCCGCAGGCCGTCGCCAAGGTGGCGGAGAGCCTTGGCCAGATCGAAGATGAAGAACTGAAGACGGCGCTGGCCCGTCTCGGGGCCGCCATCAAGCGAAATTGAGCCTCATTTTGCGGTCAATCTGGACCTGTCCTTGCGGCGCGCCATTGCCACAAACGACGTTTCAAGCTAGCGACAGGCCGCCTGAACTGGAACTTCGGGCGAGACCACGCCAATCCGGGAGCCGACCTTGATCATCACCCGCCGCGCCTTCAACACGATGCTGTCGCTGACCGGGCTTGCCGCGCTCGCCGGACTGTCGCCGCTGCGGTTCGTCTCCGAAGCCATGATCCCTGAAGCCATGGCGCAGGCCGCCGGCGATGTGGCCAAGCCCGTCTCGCTGCCCGACATGGCGCTCGGCCCGAAGGACGCCGCGGTCACCATCACCGAATACGCCTCGATGACCTGCCCGCATTGCGCGGCCTTCAACGAGCAGGTGTTCCCCAAGATCAAGTCGGAATACATCGACACCGGCAAGGTGCGTTACATCTTCCGCGAGTTCCCGCTCGACATCAAAGCCGCTGCCGGCTCGATGCTGTCGCGCTGCATCGCCAAGGACGACGCGCCGAAATACTTTGCCGTCACCGACATGCTGTTCCGCCAGCAGAACGACTGGGTGCTGAAGAACACCACCGAGACCCTGACCCGGATCGGCAAGCAGGCCGGCCTCACCCAGAGCCAGGTCGAGGCCTGCCTGAAGGACCAGGCGCTGCTCGACAAGATCGCCGCCGACCAGAAATATGCCAGCGACGTGCTGAAAGTGGATTCGACGCCGACCTTCTTCATCAACGGCGAGAAGATCAAGGGCGAGACCTCGTTCGAGGAATTCGCCAAGAAGATCAATCCGCTGCTGAAGAGCTGATTCGCTCGTCAAGATTCAGATTCGCATCTCGAAAGCCGTATCTTTCCTGTCATAAATCCCTTGGGAAAAGCGGCTTTCGCCGGTTGCCCTCGCGACGCACCGCGGCCATTGTCCAGCCGCATGAGGCGCCTCGCGCGACTCGCCCGGATATCGACATTGCCTTCCATGGTATTGTCCCGGCAGGGGGATTCGCGCCTGCCAACAGAGATGCGTGCTTATGAAAATCACCCGCCTGCGCCTTCACGGCTTCAAGTCCTTCGTTGAGGCCACCGACTTCGTCATCGAGCCCGGCCTGACCGGCGTGGTCGGCCCCAACGGCTGCGGCAAGTCGAATCTCGTCGAAGCGCTGCGCTGGGCGATGGGCGAGACCTCGTACAAGTCGCTGCGTGCCGCCGACATGGACGCGGTGATCTTCGCCGGCTCCGGCAACCGTCCCGCGCGCAACCACGCCGAAGTGACGATGACGATCGACAATTCCGATCGTACCGCGCCGGCGGCGATGAACGACAGCCAGCTCCTGGAAATCTCCCGCCGCATCGAGCGCGAGGCCGGCTCGGTCTATCGCATCAACGGCCGCGACGTGCGCGCCCGCGACGTGCAGATCCTGTTCGCCGACGCCGCCACCGGCGCGCGCTCGCCGGCCCTCGTCCACCAGGGCAAGATCGGCGAGATCATCCAGGCCAAGCCCGAGCAGCGCCGCCGCGTGCTGGAAGACGCCGCCGGCGTCGCCGGCCTGCACGCCCGCCGCCACGAGGCCGAGCTGCGGCTCAAGGCCGCCGAAACCAACCTCACCCGCGTCGAGGACGTGATCGGCCAGCTCGCGGGGCAAATGGAAGGCCTGAAAAAGCAGGCCCGCCAGGCCGTGCGCTATCGCGAGGTCGCGGCCAAGGTCCGCAAGGCCGAAGCCACCCTGTTCCACCTGCGCTGGATCGGCGCCCATGCCGACGTCAGCGAATCCGGCCAGACCCACGATCTCGCCGTGCGCGAGATGGCCGAGCGCACCCAGCACCAGGCCGAGGCGGCCCGCATCCAGGCCATCCGAGCCACCGAGATGCCGGCGCTGCGCGATGCCGAGGCGCGCGCCGCGGCCGGGCTGCAGCGCCTGACCAATGCGCGCGAGCTGCTCGATCGCGAGGAAGAGCGCGCCAAGGAACGCGTGGCCGAGCTCGAGCGCCGCCTGGCGCAGTTCGAAGGCGACATCTCGCGCGCCCAGCAGCAGACCATGGACGCCGACGTCGCGCTGCAGCGGCTCGACGCCGAAGACGCCGAGTTGAAGGAAGAGATCAAGTCGCGCGTCGAGAAGCGCTCCGGCGTCGACGAGCGCGTCGCGGAAGCCGAGGCGACGCTGACCGAGACCGAGCAGCAGTTCGCCGAGCTGACCACCGCACTCGCCGACCTCACCGCCAAGCGCAACCAGCTCGAGGCCAATGTCCGTACCCACCGCGACAAGCTCGCCCGGCTCGACCAGGAAATTTCGAACGTCGCGGCCGAAGAGCAGAAGCTCGCGGATGAAACCGGCGGGTTCGGCGATCTCGACGAGCTGACCGCGACTGTCGAGACCGCCGAACAGACGCTGGCTGCTTCGGAAGCCGCCGCGCAGGCGAGCGAAGCGGCGCATCTCGCCGCCCGCCAGACCCTGGAATCCTCGCGCTCGCCGCTTGTCGAAGCCGACAAGCGCGTGCAGCGGCTCGACACCGAGGCGCGCACGATCTCCAAGATCGTCAACGGCGAAACCAAGAACCTGTGGCCGCCGATCATCGACGGCATCACTGTCGACAAGGGTTTTGAGAAGGCGATCGGCGCCGCGCTCGGTGACGATCTCGACGCGCCGGTCGATCCGTCGGCGCCGATGCGCTGGACCAATGCCGGCGTCACCGAGGGCGATCCGGAGCTTCCCGAAGGCGTCGTGCCGCTCGCCAACCATGTGCAGGCGCCGACCGAGCTGGCCCGCCGTCTGGCGCAGATCGGCGTAGTGCCGCGCGAGCGCGGTGCCGAGCTGGTCTCGCAGCTCAAGACCGGCCAGCGGCTGGTCTCACCCGAGGGCGACGTCTGGCGCTGGGACGGCTTTGTCGCCGCCGCCCACGCCCCGACCGGCGCTGCACGGCGGCTTGCCGAGCGCGCCCGCCTCGTCGACATCGAGAACGAGCTGGAGCAGGCCCGCATCGATGCGCAGATCAAGCGTCAGGCGCTGGAGAATGCCGAAGCCGAGCTGCAGATGGCGGCCAGCACCGAAGCCGCCTCGCGTGAAGCCTGGCGCGCCGCGCAACGCGAACTGAACGTCGCGCGCGAGCGCCATGCCACCGCCGAGCGCGAGATCAGCCGTCGCGCCGCACGCAAGGCAACGCTGTCGGAAGCTCACAGCCGTCTCGCCGCCGACCGCGCCGAAGCGGAGGCCGCGTACGAGTACGCCGAGGCCGGCATCACCGAGCTGCCGTCGAGCGAGGATACCGAGACCCGTCTTGCCGCCGTCCGCAGCGACATCGAGGGCCACCGCCGCATGGCCGCCCAGGTCCGCGCCGAGGCGCAGGCGCTGGCGCGCGAGGCCGAGCTTGCCGACCGCCGCGTGCAGGCGATCCTCGCCGAACGCACCGAGTGGCAGAACCGCAAGGAGAGCGCGGCCTCCCACATCGACACCATCCAGACCCGCATCACCGAGGTCTCGATCGAGCGCAGCGATCTCGAAAATGCGCCGCAGGTATTTGCCGAGAAGCGTAGCGCGTTGATCACCGAGATCGAATACGCCGAGAACGACCGCCGCATGGCCGCCGACGCGCTCGCCACCGCGGAAGCCGCGATGGCGGAGACCGATCGCGTCGCCAAGCTGACGCTGGAAGCGCTCTCCGCCTCCCGCGAAGCCACGGCCCGCGCCGAGGAGCGCATGGAAAGCGCGCGGCGTCGGCTCGAGGATATCGAGCGCGAGATTCGCGACATGCTGGAGGTCGAGCCGCAGGCCGTCGCCGGCCTTGCCGAGATCGAGCCCGGCGCGGAGCTGCCGCCGCTGCACGACATCGAGGAAGACCTCGAAAAGATGCGCCGCGACCGCGAGCGCCTCGGCGCAGTCAACCTGCGCGCCGAGGAAGAGCTGCGCGAGGTCGAGACCCAGCACACCAGTCTGGTTACCGAACGTGACGATCTGGTTGAAGCCATCAAGCGGCTGCGCCAGGGCATCCAGAGCCTCAACAAGGAGGCGCGCGAGCGCCTGCTGACCTCGTTCGAGGTCGTCAACAACCACTTCAAGCGCTTGTTCGTGGAGCTGTTCGGCGGCGGCGAAGCGGCACTGCATTTGATCGAGAGCGACGACCCGCTGGAAGCCGGTCTGGAGATCATCGCCAAGCCGCCCGGCAAGAAGCCGCAGACGCTGTCGCTGCTCTCGGGCGGTGAGCAGGCGCTGACCGCGATGGCGCTGATCTTCGCGGTGTTCCTCACCAACCCTTCGCCGATCTGCGTGCTGGACGAAGTCGACGCGCCGCTCGACGACCACAACGTCGAACGGTACTGCAACCTCCTGCACGAGATGACCAGCTCGACCGACACGCGCTTCATCATCATCACGCACAACCCGATCACGATGGCGCGGATGAACCGGCTGTTCGGCGTCACCATGGCCGAGCGCGGCGTCTCGCAGCTCGTGTCGGTGAGCCTGTCAGAGGCGGTAGACATTCTCGACCAGAACGTGGCGTGAGGCCGGGGTCGTCCCGAAACCATCGACATCATCATCCGCGAAGGCGGATGATCCAGTATGCCGCCCCCTCTCGGTTTGACGGCCCTATCTCGGAGTCCTGGATGCCCCGCCTTCGCGGGGCATGACAGCGGATGATGATCTCGCCCACACTTCCACCTGAACTGAAAGCGGCCCTCGACGGCAAGCTTCAGGGCTTCTCGCGCACCGACGCGGCACAGCGCTCGCAGAAGATCTCGACCACCTATCGGGCTGGCGGCGGCTCCGGCACCATCAAGTCGGAGGCCGATGCGCTCGCCTATGCGCTTGCACGGATGCCTGCGACCTACGCGGCGGTAGCCGCAAGCCTCAATGCACTGACCGAGATTGCACCGGACCTTGCCCCGAAAACACTGCTCGACGTCGGCGCAGGCCCCGGCACGGCAAGCTGGGCTGCCGCTGAGGCCTTTCCGTCGCTGCAGGATTTCACGCTGCTCGATGCCAACGCCACGCTCAGCCGGCTCGCGCTCGAACTCGCCCGCGACAGCACGCGCCTGGCAGAGTGCCGCTACCTGCCGGGCGATGCCGGCGGCAACCTCGCCGAGGTCTTGCAGGCCGATCTGGTCGTTGCAAGCTACATCATCGGCGAACTCAGTGAAGTTGATCAGCGCAAGCTCGCGGAGGCCATGTGGGCCAAGGCACGCCACGCGCTGATCGTGATCGAGCCCGGCACGCCCGCAGGCTACGCCCGCATCCTCGCGCTGCGCCAGCAACTGATCGCAGCCGGCGCCCACGTCGCCGCGCCGTGCCCACACGAAAAACCCTGCCCGCTCACCCCGCCCGACTGGTGCCATTTCAGCCAGCGCCTGCCGCGCTCCCAGGCTCATCGCCAGATCAAGGGCGCCGACGTGCCATTCGAGGACGAGCGCTTCATCTATGTCGCCCTGACCCGCGCGGCGCCTGCGAGCCGCGCCTCGCGTGTGCTGGCACCGCCGGATGTCGGCAAGGCCGAGATCACGGCCAAGCTCTGCACCGAACACGGCGTTGAGCTCGGCAGGATTCCGCGACGTGACAAGGCCGCCTATGCCAGTGCCCGCCGCTGGCGCTGGGGCGATGCCGTCATTGCCGAAAGTTAACCTCGCCCGGCGCTTTTGCCTTGAACTCGGATGGCTTCCAATCCGACCAAATCTGACCTTCCCCCTGCACCGGGGCTCTCGCTCCGCGCCAATTTGGTCTAGGCTGCGCCCGCCTTCTTCCCCCTTCAGGAGTTCTCCATGTCGACCGGCTGGATCGTTCTCGGCGTCATCGTCGTCCTCGTGTTCCTGGCGTTCAGCGCCTACAACCGCCTGGTGGCGCTGGGCCAGCGCGTGGGCCAGGCCTTTGCCGATATCGACGTGCAGCTCAAGCAGCGCCACGACCTGATCCCGAACCTGGTCGAGACCGTGAAGGGTTATGCCTCGCACGAGCGCGGCACGCTCGACGACGTCATCAAGGCGCGCAATTCGGCGATGTCGGCGCAGGGCCCGGCGCAGGTCTCCGCCGCCGAGAACCAGCTCTCCGGCGCGCTCGGCCGGCTGATCGCGCTGTCGGAGGCTTATCCCGACCTCAAGGCCAACGCCAACTTCCAGCAGCTCGCCAGCGAGCTCTCCGACCTCGAGAACAAGATCGCGGCGAGCCGCCGCTTCTTCAACAGCGCGGTCCAGGAATACAATACCGGCATCCAGCAGATGCCCGCGGCGTTGTTCGCCGGCATGTTCGGTTTCACCAAGAAGGACTTCTTCGATCTCGGCGCCAGCCGCACCGAGGTCGAGGCGACGCCGCAGGTGAAGTTCTGATTTGAGCCGATAGGCCGGCAGGGCATCGCGTCATGGCCGCGTATGGTCTCTACACGCACATCGCCTCGAACAAGTTCCGTTCGATGCTGCTGCTCGCCGGCCTGTTCGCGCTGGTCTACGTGCTGGTCTATGCCGGCGCGCTGGTCGCCGAAGTCGTCATCGACGGCAACGAGACCGTTGCCTACTATCTGAGCCGTGCGTTCAGTGACCTGAAAGTCGCCGCGCCGGTCGCGACGATCGTGGCGGCGGTCTGGATCGTGATCGCCTATTTCTTCCACCAGTCGATGATCGATGCCGTCACGGGCGGCCATGACGTCACCCGGCAGGAGGAGCCGCGGCTCTACAATCTGCTCGAAAATCTCTGCATCTCGCGCGGCATCACCATGCCGAAGCTGAAGATCATGGAGAGCCCGGCGCTGAACGCGTTCGCGACCGGCCTCAACCCGCGGCAATATTCGATCACCGTCACCACCGGCCTCCTCGAAGCGCTTGATGACAAGGAGATCGAGGCGGTGCTAGGCCATGAGCTGACCCACATCAAGAACGGCGACGTGCAGCTGATGGTCGTCGCCGTCATCATCGCGGGCGTGGTCGGCTTCTTTGGCGAATTGTTCTTCCGCCTGTTCACCAATTTCAGCTGGAGTTCCGGCGGCTCGTGGTCCTCTGGCTCCTCCTCGTCGTCGCGATCGTCCTCGTCCAGCAGCGACAGCAAGAACTCCGGTGGCGGCGCGGTGATCGTGATCATCATCGCGGTCGTGCTGATCGTGGTGGCCTGGCTGATGTCGCAGGTGGTCAAGCTCGCGCTGTCGCGATCGCGCGAATATCTCGCCGACGCCGGCTCGGTCGAGCTGACGAAAGATCCCGACGCCATGATCTCGGCGCTGCGCAAGATCGAGAACCGCGGCGAGCTGCCGGGCGCGACATCGGCGGTGATGGAGCTGTGCGTCGACAATCCGCGCGAGGGCTTTGCCGATTTGTTCGCGACCCATCCGTCGGTGCAATCCCGCGTTGACGCGCTGGTCAAGTTCGCCGGGGGCCGCGATCCCGGTCCGCTGCCGCCGCCCGGGGACGAACCCGACGAGCCGGAGCCGCAAGCCGACCAGCCTGACGCCCCGCCGGCGAAGGGACCGTGGAACGATGCCGGCGGCTCGGCCAGTCCGCCGCCCGTCCCCGCACCCAACCCGGCCCGGACTGCGGCGGGAAGTCCTATCAACCCGATGGGCCCCTGGGGCCGCCATTGAGCGCGTGATTTACCGCCGCGCGCGGCAGGTTTTGCGACGGTTGGGAAAAACTCCGGAAATTGCCGCAGCCGGCTGCCAGAGATTTGAATTCTCCCTTGTTTCTGCCATGTTCGCGCCCAACAGCAGACTCGGGACATCGATTTGGGGCCCGGCCGATTGCAGCTGCGATCGGAGGGCGCGTTAGGGGACAGCAATGGCAAAGCCGGCAGTGGTTGTGGTGGGCGCGGACAAGGGCGGGGTCGGCAAGACCACGGTATCGCGCACCCTGCTCGATTATTTTTCCGCCAACAACGTGCCGACGCGCGCGTTCGACACGGAGTCGCCGCGCGGAACCCTGAAGCGCTTCCACCCCGACATCACCGAAATCGTCGACATGACGACGACGGCCGATCAGATGAAGATCTTCGACACGCTCAACGCGACGAGTCCGTCGGTCACCGTGATCGACGTCCGCGCCGGCCTGCTCTCGCCGGCGCTCGCCTCGCTACGCGATATCGGTTTCCTCGACGCCGCCAAGGCCGGCCAGATCACCTTCGCGGTGTTCCACATCCTCGGCCCCTCGATCGCCTCGCTGGACGAGATCGCCGAGACCGCGGGCTTCATGGGCGGCGCGAAATATTTCCTGGTGAAGAACTTCATCAACGACACCCAGTTCTTCCAGTGGGACCAGGCAACCTACCAATCGTATTTCAACCGGATCAAGGACGCGACCGAGCTGACCATCCCCAAGCTCAACGAAATGGCCTATGAACAGGTCGAGGTGTCCTCCGTCCCGTTCCTGAAATTCGTCGCCAACAAGGGCATTCACGACGAGGCCGCGAACTATTCGTTCGTGCTTCGCGGTTATGTCCGGCACTGGCTTGCGAACGTCTGGAGTGAATTCGACCGGATCCACCTGACCGACATCGTCGGTGCGAAGCCCGGCCGCAACAGCGAAAAATAGTTGCGCAAGCCGGGTGGATGCGGCTGGATTGAGCGGTGAATCCGCGCAGATATAGCTGTCGATGCCCGCGACGCCCCTCTACATCATCTGTTCGCCCCGTCCGCAGGTCGGCAAGACGCTGCTGGCGCGGCTTCTGACCGAGTTTCTACTGCTCAAGAACGGCGACGTCGCGGCCTTCGATGTCAATCTGAAGGAGCCGTCGCTGCTCGACTTCCTGCCCAAGGTCACCGAGACGGCCGATGTGATCGACACGTTCGGCAAGATGCAGCTGATGGACCGCGTCATCCTCGATGATGGCCTTGCCAAAGTGATCGACCTCGGCTTCCACGCCTTCGACGAGTTCTTCAAGATGACTGAGGAGATCGGCCTGCTCAAGGAGGCGGCACGCCGTCACGTCGCGCCGATGATCCTGTTCATGGCGGACACCGACCGCGCCTCGGCTCGGGCCCATGAGATGCTGCGGGACCGGATACCGCGGATGAACCTGATCACGGTGGACAACGAGTACATCGTGCGCGGCGAGCTGCCGGCGGCGATGGCAGCCGGACGGGTGTTCCGCCTGCCCGCGCTGCCTGGCTTCCTCAAGACCTATATCGACCGGCTGAACTTCTCCTTCACCGGCTATCTGCGCCAGGAGAAGGACTCCTCGACCGAGCTGCACCAGTGGATACGGCGCAACTACCTCGCCTTCCGCGAACTCGAGCTCAGCCTGATCCTGCAGAGGTCGTAGTGATAATTTTACCCGGATATTATTGACTGCGCGCCACGCCGCGTCTATTGAGGACGCCAATCGCGTCCTTCAACAAGGTCTTCCCCGTGAGCATCGACCGGAAAGCAGCCATCGCCGCCTACAAGGAGCGCAAGACCATCGCGGGCATCTTCGTCGTCCGCTGCGCGGCCTCGAGCGAGGCCTGGGTCGGCCAGGCGCCGAACCTCGAAACGATCCAGAACCGCATCTGGTTCTCGCTGCGCCAGGGCAACCACACCTGCCGCAGCCTTCAGGCCGCCTGGAACGCCCATGGCGAGGCGGGACTGACGTTTGGCGAATGTGAGCGTCTGGGAGACGAGGAGAGCCCCTACGTCAGGAACGCGCTCCTGAAGGAGCGCATGCTGCACTGGCGGGCCGAGCTGAAGGCCGAGGCGATCTGACGTCTCAGTGCCCCTCGAACGTCATCAGCGTGCGCACCGGCACGTCCATGGCGCGCAGTTTGGCTGCGCCGCCGAGCTCGGGCAGGTCGATGATGAAGCAGGCCGCGACGACGTTGGCGCCGATCTGGCGCAGCAGCTTCACCGCGCCTTCCGCGGTGCCGCCGGTGGCGATGAGGTCGTCGACCAGGATGACGCGCTCGCCGGGCGCGATGGCGTCGACATGCATCTCCATCTCGTCGATGCCGTACTCCAATGAATAGGCGATCCGCACGGTGGTGTGCGGCAGCTTGCCTTTCTTGCGGATCGGCACGAAGCCGGCCGAGAGCTGGTGCGCCACCGCGCCGCCGATGATGAAGCCGCGCGCTTCCATGCCGGCGACCTTGTCGATCTTGTTGCCGGCCCAGGGATTGACGAGCTCGTCCACCGCGCGGCGGAACGCGCGCGCGTCCGCGAGCAAGGTGGTGATATCGCGGAACTGGATCCCCGGCTTAGGATAGTCGGGGATGGTGCGGACGCTCGCCTTCAGATCAAAGGTCATTCGTGCCTCTCAATTGGCCGGCGCATCGAGCCGGAACGCATTCTCAACGATACGCAAGCCCACCTCGTTGCCGAGCGACATCAGCGATTCCGGGTGGAATTGCACGCCGGCGACCGGCAGGGTCTTGTGCTCCAGCGCCATGGCGACGCCGTCCTCGGTGCTGGCGGTGACACTCAACACCTCCGGCATGCTGTCGCGCTCGACGAAGAGCGAGTGATAGCGGCCGATGACGATCTCGTTCGGCAAATTGCGCATCAAGCGCCCGCCGCGCACCTGCACCCGTGACGGCCGGCCGTGGGCGGGATGCGTGAGCTGCCCAAGCTCGCCGCCGAAATATTCGCCGATCGCCTGCACGCCGAGGCAGACGCCGAACACCGGCAGCTTGTTCTCCAGCGCCGCGTCGATGGTTTTCTTGATCCCGAAATCCTCGGGGCGACCGGGACCGGGCGACAGCACCAGCAGGTCCCACCTCTTCTGCTTGAGCATGTCGAGCGCATGTACATGCCTGACGACGGTGACGCTGGCGCCGACCTGACGGAAATAGTCGGCGAGCATGTGCACGAAACTGTCGTCGTGGTCGATCAGCAGCACCCGCTTGCCCGACCCCGTGGCGTCGGGCGCAAAAGCCGACAGCGGCTTCGGCGGATCGCCGCGCAGCGCCTGGAACAGCGCCGCGGCCTTGACCTGGCATTCGTGGTCTTCCGCGGCGGGGTCCGAGTCAAACAGGCAGGTGGCGCCGACGCGGACCTCGGCGAGACCGTCCTTCATGCGGATGGTGCGGATGGTGAGGCCGGTGTTGATGCTGCCATCGAAATTCACCGCGCCGATCGCGCCGGCATACCAACGCCGCGGTGAACGTTCATGATCCTCGACGAACTGCATCGCCCAGAGCTTCGGCGCGCCGGTCACGGTGACGGCCCAGGCATGGGTGAGGAAGGCGTCGAGCGCGTCGAATCCGGGACGCAGCATGCCCTCGACATGATCGACGGTGTGGAACAGTTTCGAATAGGTCTCGATCTGGCGGCGCGCCAGCACCTTGATCGTGCCGGGCACGCAGACGCGCGCCTTGTCGTTGCGGTCGACGTCGGTGCACATGTTGAGCTCGAACTCGTCCTTTTCCGAGTTCAGGAGCTGGCGTATCTGCTCGGCATCGCCGATCGCGTCGGTGCCGCGGGCGATCGTGCCCGAGATCGGGCAGGTCTCGACGCGACGCCCGTCGGAGCGCACGAACATTTCGGGCGAAGCCGAGACGAGAAACTCGCCCTCGCCGAGATTCATCAGCGCGCCGTAGGGGGACGGGTTGATGATGCACAGCCGCTGGAACACTTCGGCAGGCGAGCGGTCGCAGGGCTCGGCGAAGAGCTGGCCCGGCACCGCCTCGAACAGATCGCCGCGCGCGAAGGCCGCGCGTGCGGTCTCGACCGTGGCCTGATATTCGCCGGGCGCGTGATCGGCAAAGCCCTGGCGCGGCGTCTTCTGGTACGGGCTTTCGGCCGTTTCGTGCGGCAGGCCTGCGGTGGACTTGCCCTTCCAGGCGAAATCGTAAGTCAGCACCACGCCGCGGCCGGTGGCGCGGTCGTAGGCCAGCAGGCGATCGGGCACGTAGAGCACGATATCGCGCTGGTCCTGTTCGCGCGGTCGCTTCTGCACGAGATCCTCGATCTGGAACACGAGGTCGTAGGCGAAGGCGCCGAACAGCCCGAGCAGCCCGTCGTCATTGGCCGAGAAGGCGGCGACGATGTCGCGCACCAGCGACATCACGCTGGCGCGGCGGGTGCGCTGATCCTCCTCGACCGGCGCGTCGCCGCGGATGATATGGCCCGACAGATGCGTGGCGGTCTTCTCGGAAATCACCACGCAGGGTTCTTGCAGCACGTCCGCGAGGAAGGCGATCAGCACCTGCCCGCGCTCGTTCAGCGCTTCCAGCTTGAAGTTGACGCCTGACGTTTCGAGCTTGAGCGGCGGATCGGAGAAGCCGAGGTCGAAGCTCTCGTAGCGGCCGGGCACGGTCGTGCCGGAGGACAGCACCACGCCGCGGCGGCGGTCGAGCAGACTGACGAGGTCGTCGAGCCGGTTGGCGCCGCCGGTGAACTGCTCCGCCACGCGCGTGATCGCGAGACCTGCGCGGGTCACGTATTCGCTTCGAGCCGGGAGCGCAAAGACTGTCCTGTTCATGTGGTCCTCTTACGAAACTTGCCGAGGAAACGCCACACAGGACAAACGATCAGGCCGCCGCACTGCGTGGCGACCTCAGACGATTTGGGAAAGGAAAATCGCACCGGCCACCTCTTTAGGAGGTGCGCCACCAAAGACGGGTTGGGCGGACGGCGGTGCTCATGGGCGGATACTCACCATGGCGAGGGGGCGGCGTCAAGGGCGGCCGCCCCACGCGGCTTTCGGCGTTTACCCCAGATGCTTCCGGAAAAACTCCGTCGCCCGTCCCCAGGCGAGCTCGGCGGCTTCGCGGTCGTGGACGGCCTGGCGCTGCTCGTTGACGAAGGCGTGCTCGGCGTCATAGCGGAACAGCTCCAGCGACTTGCCGGCGGCCTTCATCGCCTTCTCGAAGCCGTTGACCAGCTCCGGCGTGCACCAATCGTCCTTGTTGGCGAAATGGGCCTGGAGCGGGATCTTGACGTCGGCGGGCTTGGCCGCCTGCTCCGGCGGGATGCCGTAGAACACCACGCCGGCAGCAAGCTCCGGGATCTTTGTGGCGCCGATGATGGTGACGGCGCCGCCGAGGCAAAAGCCGGTCAGCCCGACCTTGGCGCCGTTGCGCGACAGATATTGCGTGGCACCGCGCACGGTCTGCGTAGTGGCGTCCATGAAGTCGAGCGAGTTCATCTCTTTGCCGGCGGCGTCCGTGTCGTGATACGGCACCACCTTGCCCTTGTAGAGATCGGGCGCCAGCGCATCGAAACCGGCCAGCGCGAAGCGGTCGCACAGGCCCTTGATCTGGTCCGACAGGCCCCACCATTCCTGGATCACGACCACGCCCGGCGCATTGCCGCGCGCAGCGTTGGCGAGATAGCCCGACGCGTCCTTGCCGTCCGGGCGCTTGAAGGTGATGGCGGTTCCCATGGTGTCCTCCGATGAGTTTCTGGGGAAGCGGTTGAAGGTATTTTGGCCGCTGGGAGCGCGATAGGCAATCGCACTCGGCAACACACACGCGTGTGCAACAAAAAAGCCCCCTTGCGGGGGCTTTTCAATTCTCGCCTTGCGCCGCTCAGTGCGAGTCGGCCCAGACCTTCTTCTTGGTGAAGTACATCAGGCCGGCGAAGATGATCAGGAAGATGAAGACCTGGAAGCCGAGGCGCTTGCGCGCTTCCATGTGGGGCTCGGCGGTCCACATCAGGAACGTGGTGACGTCCTTGGCGTATTGCGCGACCGTGGTCGGCGAGCCGTCGTCATAGGTCACCTGGCCGTCGCTGAGCGGCTTCGGCATCTTGATGGCGTGGCCCGGGAAGTACTTGTTGTAGTAGGACCCCTCCGGAATGGTCACCCCCTCCGGCACGTGATCGTCAAAGCCCTGGAGCACCGCCGAGACGTAGTCCGGGCCCTGCTCCTGGTATTGGGTGAAGAAGTCGACGATGAACATCGGGAAGCCGCGGCCGTAGGAGCGCGCCTTGGTGATCAGCGACAGGTCGGGCGGCGCCGCGCCGCCGTTCGCCGCACGAGCCGCCTGCTCGTTCGGGAATGGCGAGGGGAAGTAGTCCGCCGGCCGGCCCGGACGCTCGAACATGTCACCGGAATCGTTCGGACCGTCCTTGACCTTGTACTCGGAGGCGAACGCCGCAGCCTGCGCCACGGAATAGCCGGGGCCACCGTCTTCCGCGAGGTTGCGGAAGGCGATGTAGGACAGGCCGTGGCAGCTGGCGCAGACTTCCTTGTAGACCTTCAGTCCGCGCTGCAGCGCACCGCGGTCGTACTTGCCGAACGGGCCCGAGAAGGACCATTTATTGCCGGGCGGCTTGTCGCTGCCTTCGGAGGCGCGGGCATCCCCGAGGCTGCCGAGGAACAGCGCACCGGCGGCAACGAGCGCGACGGCGATCGAAGCCACCGCCTTGCCGCTCTTGGCCAGGATCGCCTCCGAGATCGAGTTCGGCACCGGCCGCGGCGTCTCGATGCGCGAGAGCAGCGGCAGCACGATCAGGAAGTAGGCGAAGTAGCAGACCGTGAGGATCCGGCCGGCGATCACGTAGATGCCTTCCGGCGGCTGTGCGCCGAGATAGCCGAGCAGGATGCAGACCGCGACGAAGATCCAGAAGAACTGCTTGGCCAGCGGACGGTACTTCGACGACCGGGTCCGGGCAGCATCGAGCCAGGGCAGGAAGCACAGGATGATGATCGCCGAGAACATCCCGATCACGCCCGCGAGCTTGTTCGGGATCGAGCGCAGGATCGCGTAGAACGGCAGGTAATACCATTCCGGCACGATGTGCGGCGGCGTCACGCCCGGGTTCGCCGGAATGTAGTTGTCGGCGTCGCCGAGATAGTTCGGCATGTAGAAGATGAACCAGGCGTAGAGCAGAAGGAAGCAGGCAACGCCGAATCCGTCCTTGATGGTGGCGTGCGGCGTGAACGGAACCGTATCCTTTTCCGTCTTCGGCTCGACGCCGTCAGGGTTGTTCTGGCCGGCGACGTGCAGCGCCCAGACGTGGAGCACGACGACGCCCGCGATCAGGAACGGCAGCAGGTAGTGCAGCGAGAAGAAGCGGTTCAGCGTCGGGTTGCCGACCGAATAGCCGCCCCACAGCAGCGTCACGATGCTCTCGCCGACATAGGGAATGGCGGAGAATAGATTGGTGATGACGGTGGCGCCCCAGAAGCTCATCTGGCCCCACGGCAGCACGTAGCCCATGAAGCCCGTCGCCATCATCAGGAGGTAGATGATGACGCCGAGAATCCACAACACCTCGCGCGGCTCCTTGTAGGAGCCGTAATAGAGGCCGCGCAGCATATGGATGTAGACCGCGAAGAAGAACATCGACGCGCCGCAGGCGTGCATGTTGCGCAGCAGCCAGCCGTAATTGACGTCACGGACGAGCAGCTCGACCGACTTGAAGGCGAGATCGGCATGCGGCGTGTAGTGCATCGCCAGGATCACGCCGGTCAGGATCTGCATCCCCAGCATGAAGGAGAGGATGGCGCCGAAGGTCCACCAGTAGTTCAGGTTGCGCGGGGTGGGATAGACGACGAAGGAAGAGTGCATGAGGCCGAGGATCGGCAGGCGCCGTTCGAGCCATTGCAGGGCCGGATTGCTCGGCTGGTAGTCGGATGGTCCGCTCATGATGCGATCCTGAGGAAATTATACGACGAGACGGCGCGAAGCTTCGGACGCGGGTCCGAAGCTCAGCCGATCTGGATTTTGGTGTCGGAAACGAAAGTGTACGGCGGCACCGGCAGGTTCGCGGGCGCGGGCCCCTGGCGGATACGGCCGGACGAATCGTACTGCGAACCATGGCAGGGGCAGAAGAACCCGTCGTAATTGCCCTCATGAGCGATCGGGATGCAGCCGAGATGGGTGCAGATGCCGATCACGACCAGCCACTGCTCGTGGCCGGACTTGACCCGGGCCTCGTCGCTCTGCGGATCGGGCAGGCTCGCCACGTTGACGGCGCGCGCCTCGTCGATCTGCTTCTTGGTGCGGTGGCTGATGTAGATCGGCTTGCCGCGCCAGAACACCTTGATGTCCTGCCCCTCGGCGACCGGGCTGAGATCGACCTCGATCGGCGCACCGGCGGCGATGGTCGACGCATCAGGATTCATTTGGGAGATAAAGGGCCAGAGCGCAGCCGCGCCCCCTACTGCTGCAGCTGCCCCGGTTGCAACGAATAAGAAATCACGGCGTGTCGGATGGTCCGCCGAAGACGCTGTCGTCACGATTCCAACCCTTTCTTCTTATGCTACCGGTGGAACCGCTCCGGAGGCCCCCAAGGTCCCCAGAACAGGCTGCCGGCGCCCGCGGCCCCCCGCGGCGGCAGAACTTCGCGTGTCCCCGCCAAAACAAGGCGAAAACAGCAGTCCAGAATCGTTCTATTGGCACCCTTGCCGGGCGAGCGCAAGCCCGCTAACGGCGGGGAGACGTGCAATGCACGAATTCCCGCGCCGGCGATGTTTTATTGAGACATTTCCCGCGCTCAACAACCCGCCCGCCCCCCATGCAGATCGCACTTTTCCAACCCGACATCGCCCAGAACACCGGCACGATTCTCAGGCTTTGCGCCTGCCTGGGCATGGCCGCCCATATCATCGAGCCGGCGGGCTTCCCCTTCTCCGACCGCCTGTTCCGCCGGGCGGGAATGGACTACCTCGACCATGTCAGCGTGACCCGCCACGATTCCTGGCCGAGATTCGAGGACTGGCGCGCGGCACAGGGCTACCGGCTGCTGCTGTTCACCACCAAGGCAGCCACCGATTACCGCGATTTTCATTACCAGAGCTCGGACATCCTGCTATTCGGGCGCGAGAGCGCCGGCGTCACCGAGGCTGTGGTCGAGGCCGCCGATGCGCGGCTGGTGATCCCGATCACGCCGGGGCTGCGGTCGCTCAATGTCGCCATGACCGCGGCGATGGCCGCAGGCGAGGCGCTGCGGCAGCTCCGGAACCCGCAAGTTTGATAAGGCTGAGGAGAGACGATTGAGTTACGCGGTCAAGGAAATCTTCCTGACCCTGCAAGGCGAAGGCGCCCATGCCGGGCGCGCGTCGGTGTTCTGCCGTTTCGCCGGCTGCAATCTCTGGAGCGGGCGCGAGGCCGACCGCCTAGCGGCGACCTGCAAGTTCTGCGACACGGATTTCGTCGGCACCGACGGCACGCTCGGCGACCGCTATGCTTCCGCCGCGGAGCTTGCCGACACCATCGCCGCGCAATGGACCGCCAAGGGCGACAACCGCTACGTGGTGCTGACCGGCGGCGAGCCGCTGCTGCAGGTCGACGCCGCCCTGGTCGACGCGCTCCATGCGCGTGGCTTCGAGATCGGCGTCGAGACCAATGGCACCATCGCGCCGCCGGAGGGGCTCGACTGGATCTGCGTCAGCCCCAAGGGCGGCAGCGAGCTCGTGCTGCGCCACGGTCACGAGCTGAAGCTGGTGTATCCGCAGACGCTCGCCGCGCCCGAGGCCTTCGAAGGCCTCGCCTTCGAGCGCTTCTCGCTGCAACCGATGGATGGCCCCGAGGCCGCCCAGAACACCGCACTTGCGATCGACTATTGCCTGCGCCATCCGCAATGGCGGCTCAGCGTGCAGACGCATAAATCGCTCGGCATCAGATAGGATTGGTTTTCGAACAGATGTGGGAATTGACGAAATCGTTCCGCTTCGAGGCGGCGCATTCATTGTCGGGCACGACGTTCGGTGCGGCCAGCGAAGAGATCCACGGCCACTCCTTCCGCGCCGAAGTGACCTTGCGCGGCACGCCGGACCCTGCGACCGGCATGGTGGTCGATCTCGGCCTCGTCCAGCGCGCGATCGAGGACGTGCGGCTGTCGCTCGACCACAAGTTCCTCAACAAGATCGAAGCGCTCGGCAAGCCGACGCTGGAAAACCTGTCGCGCTTCGTCTGGGAGCGGCTGCAACATATCGGCAAGCTGACCCGCGTCAGCATCCACCGCGACAGTTGCAACGAGAGCTGCACCTATTACGGTCCGCAGGGCTAACCGCATGGCATCGACGATGGACCCGAGCTTGATCGACGACCGCAAGACGCGCGCCCGCGCCTGGTTCGAATCCCTGCGCGACGACATCTGCGCCAGCTTCGAGCGGCTGGAGGACGACGCGCCGCACAGCCTCTATGCCGGCGAGGCCGGCCGCTTCAAACGCACGCCGTGGCAACGCACCGATCACAGCGGCGCGGCCGGCGGCGGCGGCGTGATGTCGATGATGTCGGGCCGCCTGTTCGAGAAGGTCGGCGTGCACTGCTCGACCGTGCACGGCGAGTTCGCGCCCGAGTTTCGCGCCCAGATTCCGGGCGCCGCCGACGATCCGCGCTTCTGGGCCTCCGGCATCTCGCTGATCGCCCACATGCGCAATCCGCACGTACCGGCCGTGCACATGAACACGCGCTTCGTCGTCACCACCAAGGCCTGGTTCGGTGGCGGCGCCGACCTGACGCCGGTGCTGGACCGCCGGCGCACGCAGGACGATACCGACACGCTCGCCTTCCACGCCGCGATGAAAGCGGCCTGCGACCAGCCGAACGGCGTTGCCGACTACGACAAGTACAAGAAGTGGTGCGACGAATATTTCTATCTGCCGCACCGGAAAGAGGCGCGCGGCATCGGCGGGATCTTCTACGACTGGCACGACAGCGGCGACTGGGACGCCGACCTCGCTTTCACCCAGGATGTCGGCCGCGCCTTCCTCAATGTCTACCCCGACATCGTCAGGCGCAATTTCGCGAGCGCCTGGACTGCCGACGATCGCGAGGAGCAATTGATCCGCCGCGGACGCTATGTCGAATTCAACCTGCTCTACGACCGCGGCACCATCTTCGGGCTTAAGACCGGCGGCAATGTGGACTCGATCCTGTCGTCGCTGCCGCCGGAGGTGAAATGGCCATGAGCGCAATCAAGCCATTGCCCCGCGCGATGCTGATCGACATGGACGACACCATCCTGTCGGCCTATGGCCGGCCCGAGATCGCCTGGAACACGATCGCGCAGGAGTTTGCCGAAGAGCTCGCGCCGCTGCCGCCGCAACAGGTCGCATCCACCGTGCTGGCGTTCGCAAAGAACTTCTGGGCCAATGCGGACGCCTCCTGGCGGCTCAAGCTCGCCGAAGCCCGGCACCTCACGGTCAAGGGCGGCTTTGCCGCGCTTGCCGCCGCCGGCCATCGCGCCCTGCCCGACGATCTTGCCATCCGCCTCGCCGATCGCTTCACCACCTATCGCGAGGAGGAGATGTTCGTCTTCCCCGGCGCGCACGAGGCGATCGACCGATTGAAGGCGCTCGGCATCAAGCTTGCGCTCGTCACCAACGGCGCCGCCGATACTCAGCGCGCCAAGGTCGAGCGCTTCGAGCTCGCGCACCGCTTCCACCACATCCAGATCGAGGGCGAGCACGGCTTCGGCAAGCCCGAGGAGCGCGCCTATCTGCACGCGATGGACGCGCTCGGCGTCACCGCCGAGGACACCTGGATGATCGGCGACAATCTGGAATGGGAAGTCGTGACGCCGCAGCGCCTCGGCATCTATTCGATCTGGATCGACGTGCATGGCGACGGCCTGCCCGAGGGCTCGACGGTCAAACCCGACCGCATCATACGCTCGCTGACCGAGCTGGTGCCGGGCTAGATCGCGAAAACAACCCCATGCACAGTAGCCGGCTGCTGCAATTTCAACAGCTTGCCACGAACGCAGGCGCGATTGCTGATTTTACGAAATCATTTGACGCGTCGGGCAAAACAGGTGCATATTGCCATCATCGCGGCGCATGGGACGGATAAGCCCCTGCGCAACCCATCGCGCAGGCGCCATCGCCTCCGCCATGGTCCCGCTCCCGGCATGAAGCTCTTTCATTGGTGTTTCAACAGCCTGACAGCGGATGCGCGCTGCCGCATCACATCCACTGATCCCGCAGTTCGTGATCGGCATGTCATGCCGGCCTGCTAGCGTCTCTCGTCAATCAACCCGAAAGGACCATCCATGGAACTAAAAGCCGGCGATATCGTCATGCTGAAATCCGGCGGCCAGCCGCTCACCGTCGCCGAAGTGAAGGGCGACGACGCGGTCTGTATCTGGATGGGCGTCGAAGGCGATCTGTTTCGCGAGACACTGCCGCTCGCCGTGCTCGAGCAACTCGAAGAGTTGGACGAGGACGACGAGGATGAAGAAGACGACGAAGACGAGGAATAGGCGCGGCCAGGACCTCATCCTGGAAGCGCGGGAACCAAAACAAGAGGCGTCGATTAGGATGTCATGATCCTCCGCACGCCTCAATTCGCCGTTCGGGCCGGAAGCCTTGCGATGATCGCGCTTGTCGCGGCGCTAGCTGGCTCTCGCCCGGGCGGTGCGGACCCGTCATCTGCTTCCACGACACTGCGGAACGCCGCTGAGTTTTCGTCGATTTCAAATCAAGCCGATCGCTCGCGCGCGCTGTTCGAAGAAATCGGCAAGGTGCTCACCAATCCGCGTTGCATGAATTGCCACCCGGCCGGCGATCATCCGTTGCAGGGCGACGATAGCCACGAGCATGTACCGCCCATATGGCGTGGCGAGACGGGGCATTTGGAGGTCAGTTGCTCCGGCTGCCATAGCGGAAAGAACTTCCCGCTTCACGAAGCAGCCACCTATCGAAGCATTCCCGGTCATCCGCGATGGGGCTTCGCGCCGCTGTCCATGGCGTGGGAAGGCAAGTCGTTGGGCGACATTTGCCGCCAGTTGAAGGACGTCCAGCGCAATGGCGGTCGTGACCTCGCCGCGCTGCAGGAACACATCGCCAAGGACGATCTCGTCGCGTGGGGCTGGAATCCGGGCGAAGGCCGCAAGCCGGCTCCGGGCAGCCAGAAGGCGGCGGGCGAACTGGTGCAGGCCTGGATCGATAGCGGCGCCGAGTGCCCCCGCTGACGCCGGCAGATATCCGGACGTCGCGCCGACCATAACGGCGCACAGCGGCGGACCTCGCTGGATGTCGACGGCCGGGCCGCGCGATGGAACTCCCGCGAACATCAGTCGTTTCCATCCGTTCCAAAACTGGGAGACGCGTGCGTGAACCGCCGAGACCTTCTTCGCGCATCGGCTGCAGTGTCAGCCGCAGCTCTACTGCCGCGGGCTGCGGACGCCCAAGCCGCCGATGCAACGCCCTTCAGCCCAGCCACCGTGCGGGAGCTGGCGCGCGCGCTTGCGACCAAGCCGTTCGTGGCTCCGGACGAGAAGCTTCCGGATGCATTGAAGAATCTCGACTACGACCAATACCGGTCCATTCGGTTCGCCCCCGAAAAGGCGCTGTGGCGTGACGAGAAATTGCCGTTCGAGGTGCAGTTCTTCCACCGCGGCTTCTTCTACAAGAACAGGGTCGACATCTTCCAGGTGGCAAACCGGAGCGTCACACCGGTCTCGTATCGGCGCGCTGACTTTTCGTTTGGCGAAGGGCTCGGGCAATGGCCGGATGCGGACCTCGGGTTCGCCGGCTTCCGTATCCATACCCCGATCAACAAACCCGATTATTACGACGAACTTTGCGTATTCCTTGGTGCGAGCTACTTCCGGGCCGTTGCGAAAGGACAGACCTATGGCCTGTCCGCGCGGGGGCTCGCGATCGATACCGGTGAAAGCAAAGGCGAAGAGTTTCCGGTGTTCAAGGCATTCTGGCTGGAGAAGCCGGCGCAGAATGCCTCCTCGATGGTGGTTCACGCACTGCTCGACAGCAAGAGCGCGGCAGCAAGCTACCGTTTCACCATTCGACCCGGCCAGACCACGGTCTTCGACGTCGAGATGGCGCTCTATCCGCGGGTCGATGTCGCACATGCCGGGCTTGCGCCGATGACCAGCATGTTCTTCTTCGGTCCGAACGACCGAAAGGACTTCGACGATTTTCGTCCCTCGGTTCACGACTCGGACGGACTTTCGATCTTCAACGGCAGAGGCGAGCAGCTCTGGCGACCGCTCAACAATCCGCACGATCTGCAGGTCAGCAGCTTTGGTGATGTCAATCCGGGCGGCTTCGGCCTCATGCAGCGGGAAAGAAACTATCTCGCTTATCAGGATCTGGAATCCAGTTTCGAAACACGCCCAAGCCTCTGGTTCGAGCCGATCGGCGATTGGGGCGAAGGCGCGGTGAAACTGTTCGAGATACCGACCAAGGAGGAGGTCCACGACAATATCGCGGCGCTTTGGCAGCCGAAGCAGCCCCTGACGGCGAAGAGCGAGCACATCTTCACCTATCGCCTGCACTGGGGGCCGGACGCGCCGAAGGCCGACGCGCTCGCGCGATTCACGCGAACGGGAATCGGCAGCCGCGGAGATGACAGCAAGCTGTTCGTTCTGGAACTGATGGGCGACCGCCTCAAAGGTATCGATCCCAAGGCCATCAAAGGGATGGTGACCGCTGAGAAAGCTGACATCAGCAACATCGTCACGCAACCCAATCCCGTGACCGGCGGATGGCGTCTCAGCTTCCAATGCGCGGTCAAGGGGCAGGCCTCGATCGAGCTGCGCGCGTTCCTTGCGCAGAACGATGCGCCGGTCTCCGAGGTATGGATCTATCGATGGACGCCCTGAAGCAGTCGCAGGCGCCGCTTCCAGGCACCCCCGCCCGCCCGTTTCTGCCGCAGGAAAGCCCGCTGTCGATGCTGCCGTGCCGGTTGGACCGCGCGGCCGACGTCAGGCAATCGCACACGCTGACAAGCGCCAGCCTGACGGTTCGCCGTCTCTTCATCTTTGTCGGTACGGGCTTGCTGACGCTTGCAGGCGGCTACGGCATGTACGACGTCGTGAAGGTCGGCGGCGTGACCTTTCTCGAGGCGCTGCTGCTCGGTCTGTTCCTCGTGCTGCTCGCTTGGGTCGCGTTTTCGTTCATGTCCGCCCTTGCCGGATTCTTCGTGCTCCTGACGCGCGGACAGGTCAGCCTGCCGATCGACACGACAGGCCCGCTCCCCTCCATCACCACGCGCACCGCCATGCTGCTGCCGACCTATAACGAGGACCCGCATCATGTGATGGCCCGGCTGCGCGCAATGTATGAATCCGTCGAAGCCACCGGATATGGCGCACAGTTCGACTGGTTCTTGCTGAGCGATACGACCGACCCGGATATCTGGATCAGCGAAGAGATGGCCTTCATCGAGCTGCGCCGCGCCTGCGGCGGAGATCGGCTGTACTACCGGCATCGTTCCGACAATACCGCGCGCAAGTCCGGCAACATCGCCGACTGGGTCACAAGGTTTGGCGCGGCCTATGATCACATGATCGTCCTCGATGCCGACAGCCTCATGGAGGCCGACACGATCGTTCGCATCGTCCACGCGATGGAACGCCACCCTACTTGCGCGCTGATCCAGACGCAGCCCGTCATCGTCAACGCGCGCACCCTGTTCAGCAGGCTGCAGCAATTTTCGGGGCGCGTGTACGGCCCCCTCATCACGGCGGGCAATGCCTGGTGGCACGGCGGCGACAGCAACTATTGGGGCCACAACGCCATCATCCGGATACAGGCCTTCGCTGCGGAGGCCGGCCTGCCTGAACTGCGCGGTCGCAAACCGTTCGGAGGACACATTCTCAGCCATGATTTTGTCGAGGCCGCGTTGATGCGCCGCGCCGGCTGGGCGATCTACATGGTCCCGGCGGTTCGCGGCAGCTTCGAAGAGGTCCCGCCGTCGCTGCTGGACTTTGCGGGGAGAGACCGCCGCTGGTGCCAGGGAAACCTGCAGCATCTCGCGGTCCTGCCGGCGCGCGGGCTGCACTGGGTCTCGAGGCTGCATCTGCTCACCGGCATCGGCTCCTACGTGACGGCGCCGCTCTGGCTTCTGTTCCTGCTGCTCGGTCTGCTCATCTCGCTGCAGGCGCACTTCATCCGGCCCGAATACTTTCCGAAGGGCTTCAGTCTGTTTCCCACCTGGCCGCAGCAGGACCCGGTGCTTGCGGCCTGGGTCTTTGCCGCGACCATGGGGCTTCTGATCCTGCCGAAGCTGCTGGCTTATCTGGTTCTGGTCAGCAATCGCGACGAGCGGCGCGGGTTTGCAGGAAGCTTTCGTGCTCTGGCAGGAGTCGTTTGCGAGACGTTCGTGGCGGCTTTGCTTGCTCCCAGCATGATGATCCTCCAGACCAAGGCCGTCGTGGAAATTCTCGCTGGCCGGGACGCAGGCTGGCAAGTGCAGCGCAGAGGCGATGGACAGCCTGCCCGCGGCGAAGTCTATCGAAAGCTCGCCGGGCCGACGCTGTGCGGCCTCGCCCTGTCGCTCTGCACCTATGCAGTCTCCTTGCCTCTGCTGCTCTGGATGTCGCCGGTGTTGCTGGGGCTGCTGCTTTCGATCCCGCTGGGAATCATAACGTCGTCGCGGCTAAGCGCGCCCGGGGTCTTTGCCACGCCGGAAACCAACAGCCCGCCTGCGGTGGTGCTGCGCGCGAACGAGCTCGCCGCATCGGAGCGCACCGACATGACCGGGGCTCTCCGCCAGCTCGGCCGGGATCCTGAATTGCTGGTCGAGCATCTGGACTCGCTTTCGCTTGCCAGCCCGCGCAGGTTTGGTCCGATCGACGTGCCTCTGGCGACCGCAACCGCCAAGGTCGAGCAATGCGAAAGCCTGGAGGATGCCGCTGCCTGGCTCGACAGATCGGAATTGCACGCAGTTCTCGGCCATCCCGGACTGCTCAAACAGGTTCTCGAGTTGCCTCCGGGCGCGCCACAGCGAAACGCCGTGACCTC
This sequence comes from Bradyrhizobium cosmicum, assembly GCF_007290395.2. Classification (NCBI taxonomy): domain Bacteria; kingdom Pseudomonadati; phylum Pseudomonadota; class Alphaproteobacteria; order Hyphomicrobiales; family Nitrobacteraceae; genus Bradyrhizobium; species Bradyrhizobium cosmicum. The sequence goes on from NZ_CP041656.2 coordinate 5,738,400, forward strand.
ATAGCCGAGTTGAGTCAGCCCGGCCTTCAATGGCGCATCGCATCCTGTCCCTCACGCCGCCGGTATATTCTGAAATGCTTTCCAGCAAATCGCGCATGTTGAGCAGAAGCTTCTGCCGATCCTGCTCGACGATGGCATCGATGGGCCGGCGGACGCAGGCATTGACGGGATTCTCCGCAATGGCGCCATCCAGGCGAACGAAGACGTCCGCCAGATCCTGGACCGCCTGTGCAAGTTTCGCGTTGGTTCCGAGCACTTCGATCGTGGCATCCACCAAAGCCTCGTCCTTGGATGCCTGATGAGAAACGCCGTGAACCAGAAAAGGTATCACTTCGCCCATATTCCAACCTCGTCGAAACAATCTTTCGGCCCGGCTCGATTGCGGCGAGCCGGGCCAAACTAGAGGGTCATGCGGCGCGAACCGTGTTCAGGAATTTGCCGACCTCGAGCTTGAGCCGGTTGCTGTCGCCCGACAGCGACTTCGCGGCGGCAAACACCTGGGTCGACGCCGATCCAGTTTCGGTGGCCCCCTGCTGAACACTGACGATGTTCGACGACACCTCCTGGGTACCCACGGCGGCCTGCTGCACGTTGCGTGAGATTTCCTGGGTTGCGGCGCCCTGCTCTTCGACAGCCGAGGCGATCGTCGCGGAAATCTCCGAGAGCTTTTCGATGGTCCCGCTGATCTCCTTGATGGCGCCAACGGAGTCCTGCGTGGCGCGCTGGATGCCGTCGATCTGCTGGCCGATCTCGCCGGTCGCCTTGGCGGTCTGCTCTGCGAGAGCTTTGACCTCGGAAGCCACGACTGCAAAACCACGCCCTGCCTCGCCGGCTCTCGCGGCCTCGATGGTGGCATTCAGCGCCAGCAGGTTGGTCTGGCCCGCGATGGTGTTGATCAGCTCGACGACATCCCCGATCCTCGAAGCTGCCCGCGACAATTCCGACACCCGATCGTTCGTTCTGCGCGCCTGTTCGACCGCCTCATTGGCCATCCGCGCCGAGTCCTGGACCTGACGGCTGATTTCGACCACAGAACTGGTGAGCTCTTCGGTCGCGGATGCAACCGACTGGACGTTGGTCGAAGCTTCTTCCGAGGCCGCAGCCACCGCCGTCGTCAGTTCCTGGGCACGTTCCGCCGTCGTCGTCAGCGTGGCTGCGGATGCCTCCAGCTCCGTCGACGCAGAGGATACGGTATCGACGATTTCGCCGATTGCGCCCTCGAAGTCGTCGGCCATCTTGATCATGTCGGCCTTGCGCCGCTGCGCGGCCGCCTGCTCCTGCCGGGCCTGGGCCTCGGCTTCCTCGCGCGCCTTCTGCTCGGCATTGCGGCTGATCACCACGACCGTCTTGGCGATGTCGCCGACTTCGTCGCCGCGGCTCGACCCGGGGATCTCGACATTCAATTCGCCACCAGCCAGCCTCGCCAGAGCGCCGTTCAGCCGCGTCAGCGGCCGGGCGACGCCGACGAAGGTGAAGATCACCGCACCGATCAGGGAGAGGATGACGGCAGTTGCAGCAGCAAACGCGATGCGGTTCGCTTGCACGAGTTCCGCGGCCGCCTGCTCTTTCGCGTCCGCAGCCAGTTTCTCGGCGGTATCCACCGCGGTTCGCATCAGCTCGACGGCCTGATTGGCGCGGGGAAGCGTCTGGACCTCTGCCAGATCCTTCTTGACGGCCTCCAGTTGGAGAGCCTCAGTCGTTGCCGCCGCGAAGCCCTTGGCGTCCGCCGACAGGGCATCGACGAAGGCCAACAGCTCCTTCGAGTCGGAAGCAATCTTCGTCGCCTTTCCGAGCGCACCGGTCAGTCGCACGCCGCGCGCCTCAATCGTCTTCTTCTGGTTCTCTTCGCCGGTCGCGGCAAAACGCCAAGTGGCCGCACGCATTGCGTTGAACATGGAATCCGCTTCCATGAGCGTCCTCTCGATCTCGAACCGGTTCGCCGCACCAGCCAGCGCGGGCGACGCCATCGCATTGTCCATCGCCTTGGCCCAGTCGGTGCTGAGACCATTCCGCTTTTGCAGGATGGCGAAGATCTTCGTCTGCGTGCCGGCAAGCTCCGAGGCGGCCTTGTGGTATTGTGCGGCGAGCGAGTCGATATTGACCAATCGTTCCTTGTTCTCGGGCCGGACGACGCGTTCGAGCGCAATCCCCAGCTCCTTCCTTGTCCTGGCATACGCTTCGTCGAGTGCCTTTCCGTACTTCTCCACGTCGGCGGGAGTCGTCGACAAGCGGATGTCGCGGACCGCCAGCTGCATTCTCCGCAGCCCGACATCGGCCCGCAGCGAATGACTGGCAATCGTCTCCTGGGCGTCGGCGCGCCGGTTCGACCGCGTGATCGACGCTTCGGACAGCATCTGATTGACGAGCATTCCGCCCGCGAGCACGACGCCCAAAATTCCGACGGCGCCAAGCTTGTAACCAATGCGGTTGATCTTGATCATTGAAATCGATCCTGACGAAAAAGACGGGTGGAGACTTTCCACCTCAACATATGTCCCCTCGGACCGGTGGCCGTTAACGCAGACGGCCGTGCAACTACGGAGGAAGAATTGATCCGGATCAAATCCCGAAGAAAGCGGCGCGCGATTTCTGGTCGCAGTCTTGCCGGTTATCGATAGGCGCCGTATCCCTGCACCACACGTTTATCGAAAATCAGCATTCCCTTTTTTCCGCATTCGTTAACGGCCGATACGGCGCGGCGATACGCCGCAATCGCGCTTCGCCGCAGCGCGCCGCCCGCACCAGGTCAATTCACCTGCGCGCCCGAATTCTTCACGATCGGCGTCCACTTCTCGACCTCGCTCGCGACGAAGGCCTTGAAGGCTTCGGGAGTCGAGCCCTGGATGATGAAGCCTTGCGCAGCAAAGTAGTCCTTGATGTCGGGAGACTGCATGGCCTTGTTCACTTCCGCGCTCAGCTTTTCGACGATCTCGGGCGGGGTGCCGGCCGGCGCAAACAGGCCTTGCCATGACAGCGCCTCGAAACCCTTCAATCCCGTTTCGTCCAGCGTCGGCACATCGGGCAGCAGGGGATGCCTGGTCTTCGAGGTGACGGCCAGCGCGCGAACCTTTCCGGCCTGGATCTGCGGCATCAGCACCAGCACGTCGCCGAACGTGACCTGGATCTGGCCGCCCATGAGGTCGGTGAGCATGGCAGCGCTGCCGCGGTAGGGAACGTGCACCATCGAGACACCGGTCACCTGCTTGTACATCTCGCCGGTGAGATGCATCGAGGTGCCGTTGCCGGCCGAGCCGAAGCTCAAAGCGTCCGGCTTCGACTTGGCCAAAGCGAGAAACTCGGCCGGCGTCTTCGCCTGCACGTCGGGATTGACGGCCAGCACCAGCGGCGCGCTCACCATCATCGTCAGCGGCGCGAAGTCCTTGATCACGTCGTAGGGCAATTTGGGATACAGCGCCTGCGCGATGGCGTTGCTGCCGGTGACGCCCGCCAGCAGAGTGTAGCCGTCGGGTGCGGATTTGGCCACGAAGTCGGCGCCCAGGGCGCCGCCGGCGCCGGGGCGATTGTCGACCACGACCGGCTGGCCCCAGGCGGCGGCGAGCTTGTCGCCCAGACGCCGCGCCAGCACGTCGGTGCTGCCGCCGGGTGCGAACGGCACGACGATGTGAATCGCCTTGTTCGGGTAGGTTGCCTGCGCATGCCCCGGCACAGGCAGCAGCATCGCGAGGCTGGCGAGCGCCAGCGTCGCGCGGCGCGAAATCGGGAAACGGATCATGGGCAACTCCTTGCGAATGGGTTGGCGGATTCAGCGGGGGCGAGATGCCCCCAGCCGCCCCCGCCGGCGGTTTCGATGATCAGCAGGTCGCCGGCGGACCACGCGATGCGGGCGCGCGCAGGCAAGTGCTCGATGGCCCCGTACACACGCAAGACCCGGGCCACTGAATTTGCGCCGGCCCCGCCGCCTCTCGCACCGCGCGCACGGCCGACATGGCGCTCGCCGCGGTAGGCGATCCAGCCCTGCCCTTCGAGCAAGCGATAGGCTCGCCGTACGCCGTCGCCGCCGCATTGCAGGCCGGCGCCGCCGCTGCCGCGGCGGATCTCGTAACATTCCACCCGCAGCGGCGCTTCGGCTTCGATCACCTCGACCGGCGTATTGCGCGCGTTGCCGACGTCGGTGGAGACCCCGGCGCGGCCGGGCGCATGGATGCTGGCGCCGGCGCCGCTGGCGATGATCTCGGTGAACATCCAGCGCCGCCCGTCCGTCCGCGTGCCGCTGAGCGCGAGCACGGTGGCCACGCCGGCATGCGGCGCCACGCCCGTCCCGCTGGCCGACTGCGACCAGGCACCGAGAATGGCGTTGCAGGCCAGCTTCACGGTCGCCGTGCGCGCATTGACCGCCGCCGGCAGCGCCGGATTGACCAGGCTGCCGGGCGGAAGCTTCAGCGTGAGCGGCGCGAGACAACCGGCATTGTTGGGTGCCTCCGGCGCCAGCGTGCGCATGAAGAACAGAGCGGCCGACAGCATCGCCGCCGGCGAGGCGTTGAGCGGTCCGCGCACCTGTGGCGCGCTGCCCTCGAAGTCGATCACCAGCGCATCACCCTGCTTGCGCAGGCTCACGACGATGGCCACCGGCGCGGTATCGACGCCGTCGCCATCGAGCTGATCGCGCCAGGTCCATTCGCCATCGGGCGCGGCGCTGAGCGCCGCGCGGGTCATGCGTTCGGTCTGCGCGATCAGGGCTTCGCATACCTCGGGGAAACGCGGGCCGGTGTGACGCGCGAGCTGCCTCAGTTCGCGCGCGCCTTGCGTCAGCGCCGTCCACTGCGCCTCGAGGTCGCCGCGCAAATTGTCTGGCGTGCGCGAATTGGCGGCCAGGATGGCGTCGATGTCTGACAGCAAACCGTCGGCGCTGCGCCAGCGCACCGGCGGCAGGCGCAGGCCCTCCTGGTATATTTCGGTGGCGTCCGGCGGGATCGAGCCTGCGGCCATGCCGCCGACATCCTGATGGTGCAGATTGGCCGCAGCCAACGCAATCACTTCGCCGTCGTTGAAAACCGGATGCACCAGGACGAGGTCCGGCAAATGCGTGCCGCCGGACCAGGGGTCGTTGAGCAGATAGGCGTCACCCTCGGACATCGTGTGGAGCGGAAAGCGCGCGAGCACGCCTGAAACGGCCGGAATCAGCGATCCCAGCAACAGCGGCAGCGAGCGCGCCTGCGCAAGCAAGCGTCCGTCCGGCAGGAACAACGCCGCAGCACAGTCGCCGCTCTCGCGGGCGATGGACGACACCGCGGCACGCATCATGCCGTGCTGCATGCGGTCGGCCGTGCCCTGCAGCGCCAGACGCAGCGGCTCCATGCGGAGCGCGATCGCCGGATCGGGTGCAACGTCGCCCGCGCGCGGCATCAAGCCCTCGCCTCCAGCGTCAGCATTTGATCCGGCGTGAGCCGCCACGACCAGCCCGGCGGCACAAAGGCGGAGGTCATCGGCGTGAACAACGCGTACGGGCCCTCGCCTTGCGGCGGCAGCTGCTCCCACGGGCTTTCGTTCGCCGCCAGGCGGACGTCGCCCTCGCCAGGACTGCAGAGCATGCCCAGCGCCGCCATCACGCCGGCATGCGGCATCACCAGCACGCGGCGCATGCCGGCGAGTTCGGCGATCTCGGCCGCATGCTGCGCGCCGCCGCCGCCGATGGCGACGAGCACCGCGTCCGCCGGATCGAGATTACGCTGGAAGGCGTGAGTCTTGAGCGCTTCCGCCATCCCCGCGGCGGCCGCGCTCACAACGGCCTCGGCTGTTCGAGCCACCGATAGGCCGAGCCCACCGGCGACATCGCCGAGCGCGCGCTCCGCGGCGGCGCGGTCCAGCACCATCCCGCCGGCCAATTGGGGCGGCAAGCGATCCAGCACGCACAGCGCATCGCTCAACGTCGGCAAGTCACCGCCGAGACCAAAGGCGGCCGGCCCGGGCCAGGCGCCTTGCGAGCGCGGACCGAGGCGCAGCGCGCCGCCCGGCAGCACCGACACCACGCTGCCGCCGCCGATGCCGATCGAGGTGATATCCGCGCAGCGCTGGCGGACCGGCAAGCCGCCGCAGTCCAGCGCATCGGTGAAGGTCGGCCTGCCGTCCAGGAGGATGCTGATGTCGGCGCTGGTGCCGCCGATGTCCAGAATGATCGCAGGACCGGGAGCGGAAGCGCCGAGGCAGGCCGCCACGCCCTGCAGCGCCGCGCAGGGACCGGACATCGCGAGTCCGATCGGCTGCTCGGCAAGATCGCGCCAGGGCGCGGTGCCGCCGGCCGATCGCATCAGGCGCAGTGCCGGCAGGCCGCGCACCGTCAGGGCCTCGGCCAAGGCGTGCAGATAATCCGCGGCCAGCGGCTTGGCATAGGCATCCAGCGCCGTGGTCAGCCAGCGCTCGAACTCGCGCGGTTGCGGATCGACCTCGCTGGACAGGGAGATGTAAATGTCCGGAAGGCGCGTCTGCAGCGCAGCCCGCAGCGCGCGCTCATGCGCGGGATTGCGGTGCGAGAATAAGAGACCGATCGCCAGCGCGCGCACGCCGGCTGCAACCACCGCATCGGCAATGGCCTCCACGGCCGACAGGTCGAGCGGCTCGACCTCACGTCCGCCGGCATCGATCCGCCCGCTTATCTCGAAGCGCAGCGGTTCGGGAAACAGCTTGGCTTCCGGCAGAGCCGGCGCGATCACCGGCTCATACAATTCCTTGCGGTCCTGGCGCGCCAGGACCGGCACGTCGCGCATGCCGCGCGTCAGCACGAGGGCCACCGGCGGCTCGTTCAACTCCAGCAGCAGATTGGTGATGACAGTGGAGCCGTGCACCACGCGGTCGATGTCACTGGGCCCGATGCCGGACTGCGCGCAGAGCAGATCGAGCGCCTCGACGACCGGCTCCGCCAGCCGGCGTCCGGCGCGCGGATGTTTGAGCGCGGTGATGTGCCCGTCGCTGCGCAGGGCCACTGCATCGACGAAGGTGCCCCCCATGTCCACGGCGAGCGACCAGGACGCGTTCAACGGAATCGCTCCGGCGAAAACGGCGTCAGGTCCACCTGCGTCGGACGTCCGGCGACCAGATGCGCGATCTCGCGGCCGGTCGCCGCACCCATGCACATGCCCATGTGGCCGTGTCCGAAGGCCAGCCAGGCGTTGTCGGCCGCGCGCACTGGGCCAACCACGGGCAGACTGTCGGGATGACAGGGACGATGGCCCATCCAGCGCGTGACGGACGATGTGTCCAGGTGCGGGAACAGCTGCTGTCCCTGACGCAGCAGAGCGTCGGCGCGCGCCATGTTGGGCGGCGCTTTCAGGCCGGCGAATTCCACCGTGCCGGCCAGCCGAAGGCCCATGGCCATCGGGTTGACCATCAGATTGTGCTCCACCGCCATCACGGTGTGGCGCAGCGCGAGGTTCGAGCTCTGCACGGTGACATGGTAACCGCGCTGGGTCTCCAGCATCACCGGGCTGCCGAGCTGAGCCGCCAACGCGCCCGACCAGGCACCGGCCGCGACCACCACGCCATCCGCCGCCAGCGGCTCGCCGCGCTCCAGCAGCACTGCGGTGACGCGCCGGCCCTGACGCTCGAAACCGCGGACGCGGTCCCGGACGTGACGCGCGCCGTCGGCGATGCAGCGATTGTAGATCGCCTTGACGAGGGCGGACGGGTCGGACGTCGAGCCGTTGTCGGGCGCCAGAATTCCGAAGCGAAAACGTCCCTTCAGGTCGGGCTCAAGGCTTTCCAGCTCGTCCTGTTCGACGTCCTGCATCCGCACGCCCAGCGATCGCCGCAGGTTCATGCCCCAGGCCCACTGCGCCGCCGTCTCGCGCGAGGAAAAGACGTAGAGGCAGCCGCTGCGTCGCACCAGTTCGCTTGCATCGGCATGGGCGAGCAGCGGATCGTAGCAGTCGAAGATCGGCGCCAGCAGCGAACGCAGCACGGTGGCGATACGCGTCACCTCTTCGCGTGACGAATGACTGAGCATGCGCAGCAGCCACGGCGCCACCAGCGGCGCATAGGACCAGCGCACCGTCAACGGTCCCAGGGGATCGAGCAGCCAGCGCGGGACCTTCTTCCACATGCCGGGCATGCCCACCGGCAGGCAGGCGCTGGGCGACAGCGAGCCGGCATTGCCGAACGAGCAGGCCTCGCCCGCCTCCAGCGGATCGACGAACGTCACCGCATGGCCGTCGCGCTGCAGCCAGGCCGCGGTGCAAGCGCCGACGATTCCGGTTCCTATGACGACAATATGCATGGGAGGGAATTGTGAAAAATAATTCCCCCATCACACAAGCCAATTCTTTTCATACGATCATCAGGTTTTCTGATAAGCGGTCCATTCGCGCGAGGATATGTGATGCGGCCCCCCGTTCTCTCCACTCTCAGCCTGCGCCAGATGCGCGCCTTTGCCGCGGTCGCTCGCGCGGGCAGCTTCACGGCGGCGGCGCGGCAGATCAACCTGACGCAGTCGGCCGTCAGCATGCTGGTTCAGCAGCTCGAGGAGACGCTCGGGCTAAAGCTGTTCGACCGCGGCGCGGCGGTGCTGTTGACCGCCGCCGGCGAGCAATTGCTTCCGCTGGCGCGCCGCATCCTGGACGATGTGCAACAGATCGCGGAGGGCGCTTCGGACCTTCGCTCGCTTCGCACCGGCCTGCTCCGCGTGGTTGCGCCGCAGATGCTGGCCTGCACGTGGGTGGCGGCCGTGCTGGGCGAATTCGAGCGGGCTCATCCGGATGTCGGCCTGCGCGTGACCGACGCGATGGCGGACGAGGTGGTGAGCATCGTGCGCCGGGGCGAGGCGGAGCTGGGCGTCGGCCCGGAGCGCGCCACCGGCGAGGATGTCACCAGCACGTTCCTGATGGACGTGCCGATCCGGGTGGTCTGCTCGGCCAAGCATCCGCTGGCGCAGCAACGCGCCGTCTCGTGGAAAAAGCTGCGCGACGAGCGCTGGGTGATCTATTCCAGCGAGTTCAACCGGCACCTGGAGAGCCTGCTGCATGCGCATGACAGCTCGCTGTCGATGCAGACCGCCGCCGAGGTCAAATATCTCACCACCGCCCTGGCGCTGGTCGGCGTCGGGACCGGCCTCGCCGCCGTTCCCGACTACGGACGGCTGTTCGCGCCGAATTTCGACGTGCGTTTCATCAAGCTGCGCGCGCCGGAAATCCGCCGCCGCTACTATATCTATCAACGGCGGGGACTCGTGCTCTCGCCGCCCGCGGAGGCGTTCGTCAAGCTGCTGCGCAGCGCGGCCCGCAGCGATGGATGAAGCCGTGCCCGCGAATTGCGGGCGAACAGTGCAATGCCGATCGCCCACGCGCCAATTGCGTTGGGCCAAAAGGCTGACTAGGACGTTCGGATGAGCATCGAATCGCCTCCGAGTTGGCCGGTCGTGGACCCACCGCCGTTTCTTCCCCCGCCTCGCCGCCGATGGCCGTTCGCGCTCTTCGTGGCCGTTGTCCTGGCACTCGCAGCCGCAGCGGCGGCTTATGCCTGGCTGAACCCGGGATTTTTCATTCCGTCCGCGGGGCGCGCGGCCGCGGAAGCTGACGCAGGCGCCAATGACAGCGCGGTCATGACCGACCTGCTCGCCGCGCAACAGAAGACAGCCGACGATCTGGCGGCGATCGACAGGACTATCGCCGACCAACAGGAGCAGTTGAAGGCAATCGTCAGTCAACTTGCCGAGCTCAGTTCGAAAATTGACGCTCTGAAGAGCCCGGCCCCGCAGCCACCGGTCGCACCGTCTCCTTTTCCCGGACCCACTGTCGCGAGGCCATCGGCTTCAGTGCCTCCCGTCGCGCCAGCTCCGGCAGCGCGCGTCGTCCCGAAGCAAAAGAAGCCGCCGCGCGCAGCGACCCCGACGGGTCCGATCTCGGTCGGAGGAGCGCCGTTGCCCCCGACGCCCGATACGCCTGTGCGCTGAGCCGCGATCATCGACCCTATCAGCTGCCGCGCTGCAGCCGAGATCATCGCCGGCGCAGGCGAGCACGATCAGCGGCACCAGCACCAGCGGCACCATGCCGCCGGTGCCCTAACCGGCGAGACCAGCAGGAGCAAGAAGGCGCTCTCGTCATGGCGCCAGCGATGCCACATAGGCGGCCAGCGCGATCATGTCGTTCGCGGACAGCTTTTCCACGGTCGGCTTCATCGGAGCGCTCGCGCTTGCGGCGCGTCCCCCGGTCTGGAATTCATGAAGCTGTCGCACGATGTAGGTCGGCGATCGTCCTGCAATTGATGGAATCTCGCCAGCACCTCTCAGATCGGATCCGTGGCAGCCGGCACAGGCAACGGTGGTGCCCGCCCCGCCGGTCTTCGCGAGTGTTTCTCCCTTCGCCAGGCTTCCGACCGGCACATACGCCGTGAAGGTCGCTCGTGAGTCACGAAGCTCGAACTGATCTGCGTTGTCCGGCATCTCGACAATGCGCTCGCCGAGCGCTTCGGAGCCGCCCTCCGGGCTCTTGACGTAAAACATGCGAGATGGCCCGGTCCTGGGAATGATCTCGCTTTCGACGACCTTGATCAAACGCCTGGGCTTCAGCCCGGCAAAATACTCTGCCGCGGCGTGCATCTCGGCATCGGTCATGGCCTTGGCCGAGGCCACCATGGTTTTGGGCGGTCTCTCCGGCCCCGACATCTTTCGGGCGCCACTTTTGAAGTCGGCGAGTTGCTGGACCAGATAGTCCACCGGCAACCCCGCCAGACTCGCACCTTCAGGACCACCAGTACCCTCGACGCGATGGCAAGCTCCGCAGGCGCGGACGTCCGGCTTGCGCCCGGTGGCAACGATCTCCGGCATGGCCGGGTGGTCATCCGGATGCCAATCCAGCGCAAGGAAAAGATCTCTCGCCTGCTTCCAACTGAAGGAGGCGTTGCTGCCGGCGAGTTGGTTGGGTTTGTCGTCCGGCGGGGGCACCTTGACGGACGGGTCCCACAGGAACGCCCAAGCCGGAAATCCCTCAGACGGAGAGGCGGCGTTGGTTTGCTGCGCAAAAGCAGACGGTGCAATGAAGATGACTGTGATCGATAGCATCAGCGCGGGCAAATTCACGGCAATGGCTCTCTCTTCAAATGGATCGAACAGAATGGCGATGAACAATGACGATGACCCGGGTCTCCCGAGTCGAGCAGCCATCGCGCTTTGAAAACCAAAGGCGACCGGTTGGGCTGACTTGTCCGCAAGATAGGCGCAATCGCCGGCATGGTTCGCGGAAAACATTGCGTGGATCGCGGCAAGCCAATAGGTTCTCCGGAGGCTCTAGCTGAGGGGCGGCCGTGGAACGTGACGAACTCGAGCGCCTTGTCGGTGGCCGATTGCGGCTGAGCTTCGACGAGATTTTGAACCATCCCCGCCTGCCGGAAGCGCGTCACGCCTATCTGGACAGCTTCGTCGGCCTCTACCAGGGCGACCCTTTTCTGGTTCGTCTGCTGCTTCAGGCCGGACGATTTCTCGTCTTTCATAGCGTGGCGGTGCTCGAGGCCGCGCAGGATTTATCGCGACGCGAGACCTGGTTCACAGTGGCTGCGCTGAAGCAGCAACTCTCCGTTTACGGCTATGCGAGTGGCCGGCAAGTGGATCATCTCGTCGCTCGCTTGCGCGAGGTTGGATTTCTGGAGCAGCATGCAGCGCCCGGCGACGGGCGCGTTCGGCTACTTGCGTCCACGCACAAGCTGCGCGCACATCACGCCGAATGGCTGGCAACGCACTACGTCCCGCTTGCGACGCTGTTCCCCGATCATGATTACAGCCCGGTGCTGTCGCGCGATCACGCATTTCACGCCCTGCACTGCCGTGAATGTTTGCCATTCAACGCCGTGTCCGCCCGCCTGATGATGACGCTGCCGGACACCATGCTGTTTTTCATGCACGCAGCGGGACCGCTCATCCAGAACGCGGTGCTGAAGGCTGCAATGGATGCGGCCGATCCGAACGCGGCGGTCCCCTACATGGAAGCCGCGGATCGCTTCGGCGTCTCCCGAACCCATGTCCGCAACCTGATGAAGGATGCGGAAAAGGCTGGATTGGTCAGGATCACCGGGCAGGGTGGTCGCAGCATCCTCATCCTGCCGCGCTTTTGGGCCGGCTACGACCGCGGACTGGCCGTGGGGATGTATCTGCACGACGCGGTCAATGTCGTCGCGATGAACCGGTGGGCCAAGTCCCACAAGGATAGCGGCACGACGCCCCTGCCTGATCTCACGGTGACAGCCAGTCACTCGTCCTAGGGCGTGTACTCTTAAACGTCGGCCTACGAAGGCAGAGCGGAAGTCTGCCGCCTTGCGCGGATCGGCGGCTTGTGACCCCGAGCGGACAGCGCGTATCGCCTATGTGCCGATCCCGAAATGGGCTGCTGTAGCACCGACGCAGAGAGCGAAGATGGCCCACAGAATCACTACGGCCATTCCGTAGTTAATCTGGGCTCTCGCGCGAGTGACCGTCGTCTTCAGGTCATCAGGAAGCCCATTAGCAATATCGTCCTGTCCCCAAAATTGCTTCGCGTACCAACGGCTTTGCAACACGGTGTAGAACCATGGAAAGTTCGCGCCGTCGAAGCGGGCTCCGACCAACTTGTATGTCGAATAGGCCGTTCGCATGCTCAGCAGCCCGGATAGAGTTCCGACTATCGGAATAGAAATGAACGACGCTTTTGAGATTTCTGCCCACACGCCTTGCCTCACGATCATCAAACGATGAACTATGTCGCCCTCAATTGTCATTGTAGCAGGCAACACTCAATACGTCAGCTTCTGGCCCGATGGCGAAGTCCGGGTTGGCTCTGATATGGTCAGTGATCGGGGCACACCGGAAGTGACAGGGCGCCTTTCAAACCGGCGCTTCTGACCCGCAACGGGCATCAATGGCCTTGACCCGGTGCGGCCTACCTTTGGTTTGATAGTGTTCTCTCAGGGGCGCGTCATTTGCGTCCAGCAACGACCTCGGGCGGTCGATCCGGCGCGAGGCTGAAATGGTGACGGTCCTATTGGAACTCCCCCCTTCGTGATAGGCAAGGCATCAGGCAACAAAGGAGAGGACCGAGCCGTATGATCAGCCTAATAAATGTCTTCACGGTAGATCCAGCCAACCAGAACCGGCTCCTCGATTTGCTTGCGCGCGCGACCGATGAATTCGTCAGCCGGGCACCTGGCTTTGTTTCCTCGACCCTTCATCGGAGCCTCGACGGCACGAAGGTGACCATGTATGCGCAGTGGCGCAGCGCGGAAGACTATGAGTCCATGCGCCAGGATCCTGGACCGCTACCCTTTCTCGAAGAGGCGCTCACGATCGCGAAATTTGAGCCGGGCATGTATGAGGTCGTGCGCACATTCTCGCCCATTGATAGGTAGGCCTCGCCCCGCGCGCGAATCGAACTTCCGCTGTTGGCCCAATTCGGACCTAGGGCGAGCGCGCCAAATGCGCCGCTATCAGAGGCACAGCGGACCTCATACGAGGTGCAGCGCGGGTTTATGGAGGACACGTCCTAGGCGGCGTGGACAAATTTGCTGGGCACGAGCCTATCGCGGGCGGCGGGCGATCTCGACGGCGGCTTCGATCAGGTCCGCGGGCACTTCCTTGCCAAACGTGTTGATGGCGATGTGACCATCATCTGTGATGCTGACGTCAAAGAGTTCATTCCCTTCGTCTGAGAGCACCTCCAGGCGTATGCCGTCGAAGTCTACATCCGACGCCCACTGATATTCTATCGTGCGATCTTCGAGTTTTAGCGTGCCCATAGTACGAGCTTATCGCCTGCGGGCCCGATGCGCCATAAATTCCGCTGTAAGTGATGGCGATCGGCCAAGGCGATTGACGTGGAGCCAGTGGGTTGATTCAAGGCTGCTTTTTGGAGGCAGGCTTGAGTCGGGGCGATCTCACTGAAGCGGAATGGCGCATCCTGAAAGACTTGCTACCCATCGGGCCTGCGAACCGTGGTCGAGGACGTCCTCCCGAGCAGAACCGCTCTATCGTCAACGGCATACTCTGGCGACTTCGGTGCGGTGCTCCATGGCGCGACGTGCCGCCCAAATATGGGAGCTGGAACACCATCTATCGCCGATTCCGACGATGGAGCGAAGCCGGGGTCTGGGAGACCGTGGCAGTGACGTTGGCCGAGATCATGGCGGACAGCGGTCACTACAGCATCGACAGCACCACAGTCCGCGCCCATGTCTCGGCAGCGGGCGGAAAAGGGGGGCTCATCGACGCGCTCTTGGCCGCTCGCGCGGCGGGTTCACCAGTAAGCTTCACTGCCTGACTGACGCCCTCGGGCGGCCGCTCGCCTTCCACCTGACCGTCGGTGAGGCGGCAGACTGCAAGGCGTATGATGCTCTGATCGGCCTGCCCGAGAAAACGCCCGACGCGTTGCTTGCAGACAAGGGCTACGATGCGGACGCCATCCGGACCGACCTTTCCGAACGGAAGATCAAAGCTGTCATTCCCGGCCGATCAAACCGTCGCGTGAAGATCGAGCATGACCGGACGCTCTACAAACAGCGCAACCGCATCGAGCGCATGTTCGGCCACCTCAAGATCAATCGCGCCATCGCCACCCGCTACGATCAATTGGCCAACAGCTTCCTCGGCATGGTCCATCTCGCCACCGCCAGATACTGGCTCAAATTTGTCCACGCCGCCTAGATCAAAAGCCCCAGCTTGATTTCGCGGCCGCCTCATGGCGGCCGGCGAGCCACCGATGTTTTCCGCCTGCCCGCGCCGATGTTTCGGTCGCGAGGACATATGCGCAAGGTTTTCCAAGCGCGGGTCGCGATCCCAAGGTTATTCTGCGGTCGCGTCCGGGATATCGGTCGCATCCGGAATATCCGCTCGCAAGCAACCCGATTTCCTCAGCGCCCTCATTGTTCAAGAGATTTTCATGGCCAAAGCCAATTCCAATATCGATACATCCCGTCCCGACCGCTTCCCGCTCCCTGCAACCGGCTATGCGCTCCTCTTTGCCGGCCTGGCGGCCTACGGACTGTACGCGCTTTTGATCTCCGGCCCTGCCATGCGTGACGCCGCTCGCGCCGACCTTGAACGGGCGATCGCAGACGAGAATCGGCAATTCTGCGAGACGTTCGGCGTGTCCCCAACGAGCGCTGCGTTCACCACCTGCAGCAAAGAGCTGACGATCATCCGCCAAAAGCAGGTCGATCGTGACAACGCGGCCGCTCAGGGCATTCTCTAGCAACCCTCTCGCGGCGACCGTCATCGCCATATGTCGCGTTTCGCGACCCGCACATTGTCCGGCACGGGATCCCGTGCCCCGGTCCCCGTTTGTTTTCTCGATCCCCTCATTAGCAAGGAATTTCGTTATGGCTCGACGTACAGCGCTTGGTTTAGGCCTCGCGACAATTTGGATCGTGTCTGCCGCCGCGCAGGAGTCAGCTCCATCTTATCAGGCCGACGCGACGACCTATAAGATCATCTACGAAGATCAGAACTTCCGGGTGATCGCCGGCACCTGGAAGAAGGGCACGACCGACAAGCCGCATTCCCATCCCGTTCCCTTCGTCGTCTATGCGCTCAATGATTGCTCCCTGCGGCTTCGCAATCCGGACGGCACGATTCACGAGACCAAGAGCGTGGCCGGCACGGCCTTTTCGGGACCAATCACACCTTCGCACACCGCTGAAAATGTCGGCGCGTCCGATTGCCAGGCCATTTTCGTCGAACGCAAGTAATTCACACGAGGACGATCGGCGGTGCGTCCAGGGGACGTGCCGTCTCCTGCTCTCTTCAGACTGGCGCGAATGCCGGTTGATCCGGGAGCCTCTACGCGATCAGCTGCTTTGCCGCGGCCGAAATCATCACCAGCCCGCCGGTGATCACCGCCGCGTCGAGGATCGCGGTGTGGATGTGCACCGGCATCCGCTCGACGAAGGCCTTGGCGAGGAATGCGCCGGGGATCGCGATGCCGCCGATCAAGAGCGCGAAGGCGAGCACCTGGGCGGTGACGGCGCCGGCAAGGCCGAACACGGAGATCTTGATGAGGCCGGTGCCGAGCGAGATCATCGCGTCGGTCGCAATCACGGCGGCGCCCTCAAGGCCCGCGGCCATCAGCAGCGACAGCAGGATCACGCCCGAGCCCGAGGTGCCGCCGACCAGCACGCCGTAGCCGACCGAACCGGCCGCGAGGCCCGCGTCGCCGATCCTGACCTGGCGACGGCGAAGCACGCGGCGCAGCGGCACGCTCAGGATCAGCATCGAGCCGATCACGAGCGCAGCACCGGCATTGGTGAGGCGCGTGTAGCCGTAGGCACCGAGCGCGGTCGTCAGCGCGGCGCAGGCGAGCACGATCAGCGCACGGCGGCGATCGGCATAGCGCAGATAGGCAAGCGCACGGCTGGAATTGGTGAAAATCGCGGAGATCGCGATGATCGGCACCACGGGCTCGGCGCCGACCAGCGGCACCAGCACCAGCGGCATCAGGGCGCCCGTGCCGTAACCGGCGAGACCACCGATGATCGAAGCGAACAACGCCATCAACGCGACCAGCAGGAGCTGGAAAATCGAGATGTCGGCGAAGCCTGAGACGATGGTCAATGTTTCTGGTCGCGGCTGATTCGTGCCGCAGCTTGATCTGCGATGGAAGCGAGCGCCGCTTCCTCTAGTGGAAAATCCGCCGCAAGCCAAGCGTCCTCGGCGAGCGTCAACACATGTCCGAGCGCGGGCCCTTCGGCCATGCCGCGCGCGATGAAGTCGGCGGCCTTCAGCGGAAATTTCGGCGCGGTCCAGCGCTGCGGCAGCTCGGCAAGCGCGCGCCAGTGCGGCGAACGCACGTCGCTCTCCGCCCGCGCCCAACCGAGCAACACGCGATCGTGATAGCGCTCCGGGCCGAGCCGGTAGAGCAGCCGCCGCGCATTGGCCTCGTCCTTGGCGACGAAACGCCACCAGCGATGTCCCATCGAATCCAGCGCCTTGGCTTCGGCATTGGAGAGCCGGAAGCGCAGCGCGACGCGCCTGGCGTCTTCCGTGACCGCCACCGTCAGCGCCGCGAGGCGGCGCGTGGGACTTGGCCGCAGGCCGAGCTCGCGCTCGATCGCGATCATGGTCGCGAGCGGCCCGGTATAGGCGACACCGCCGATCAGCGCCTGCAGCAACCCGCCCTCGGCCATCGCCAGCGCCGCGTCGGAGGCGCCGCCGGCCGCCAGCAGCTTCAGCATCTCCATCCGCACGCGTTCGGCCGACAGGCTGGCAAGCCCCGCACGTCCGCGGATGCAGGCGAGATATCCGTCCCGATCGGGCGCGCCTGCCCCGAAGGCGGCATGGATGCGAAAGAAGCGCAGGATCCGCAGGAAATCCTCGGCGATGCGCTGGTCGGGATCGCCGATGAAGCGCACGCGGCGGGCAGCGGCATCGGCGATGCCGCCGACATAGTCGTAGACGACACCTGACGCATCGACCGACAGGCCGTTCATGGTGAAGTCGCGCCGCTCGGCGTCCCTCACCCAGTCGCGGCCGAACGCGACCCTGGCCTTGCGGCCGAAAGTTTCGGTGTCCTCGCGCAGCGTCGTGACTTCGTAAGGCTGACCGTCGATGACCAGCGTGACGGTGCCGTGGTCGATGCCGGTCGGCACGCTCTTGATGCCGGCCGCCTTGGCGCGCCGCACCACTTCGTCCGGCAACGCGGTGGTTGCGATGTCGATATCGCCGGGCGTCAGGCCGAGCAGCGCGTTGCGCACGGCGCCGCCGACCACCCGCCCCTCCTCGCCATTGGCGTTGAGCAGTTCCAGCACGCGCGCGGTCCCGCCTGCGGTCAGCCAGGGCGCGTCGGCGAGTAACGGCTTCGCGCTCATCGTGCCGCCCCTATTTTTCCACGCCCGGCACCAGCCTGCCGTTCTCGACATGGGCTGGAACGTAGGTCGAATCCGGCGCGGCGCCGGAGAAATGCGCAAAGCCGATCAGCCCCGCGATGACCAGCACGAGAGCGACCAGAACGAGGCGCGCGACGACGGTGACCGGCCAGGACGACCGCGCGAACAGGCCGGACCGGGTGGCGGCCAGAAACAGCGCATAGACGGCAAACGGGATGAGGAAAATTCCGATCTCGGTCAGAACCGGCCGGATCATGATGAATAGATCCGCTCATACAGCACACGCAGCATTCCGGCCGTCGCACCCCAGATGTAGCGTTCCGCGAACGGCATCGCGTAGTACGACCGCTCCATGCCGCGGAATTCCTTGCTGTGCACCTGGTGGTTCGCCGGGTTCATCAGGAAGGATAGCGGCACCTCGAAGGCGTCATCAACTTCGGAATGGTTGATGGTGAGCTCGAAACCGGGACGCACCCTGGCCACCGTCGGCAGGATGCGGAAGCCGAACGCGGTGCCGTAGAGATCGAGATAGCCGAGCGGCTCGACGAAGTCTCTGGACAGCCCGACCTCCTCCTCGGCCTCGCGCAGCGCCGCATCGAGCGGCGAGGTGTCGGTCGCGTCGATCTTGCCGCCGGGAAAGGCGATCTGGCCGGCATGGTCGTTGAGATGCGCCGCGCGCTGCGTCAACAGGATGGTCGGCTCGGGATGATCGACCACCGCGATCAGCACCGCTGCCGGCCGCACCGGCTGCTCGCGCGCGATGATCTCGAGCATCTTGTCGGTGCCGGGATCGCCCGAGGCCGGAATGATGTTCGGATCGTACAGGCCGGACGGAACGTCGAAGCCGAGCTTTGCCCTGGAGCGGGCGAAGAAATCCGCAGCGCCAAGCACGACGGGCTCGTGACCAGGCTCGCGACCAGCCTCGTTCCTGGAGATAGGCTTGTTCAAAGCGCGGCCCTCACCTGTTCCGCGTCGGCCATGGCGAAGAATTCGCCGGCCGACTCGACGCCGAACATCGGCTGGCCATCGACCATCCGCTCCTCGCCCATGTCAACCAGATCGTAATAGAGCGCACGGGTGACCTTGGCCCAGAGATCGGCACGAACATGCAGATAGGGCGTCAGCCCGCCGTCCTTGGCCTGCTTGAAGCGCAGCCGGTGCGCAGCATCGCAGGTGACCCAGTCGTCGACATTGGT
The DNA here is from genome assembly GCF_007290395.2 of Bradyrhizobium cosmicum. Taxonomy (NCBI): domain Bacteria; kingdom Pseudomonadati; phylum Pseudomonadota; class Alphaproteobacteria; order Hyphomicrobiales; family Nitrobacteraceae; genus Bradyrhizobium; species Bradyrhizobium cosmicum. The sequence goes on from NZ_CP041656.2 coordinate 5,757,380, forward strand.
GCGGAAGCTCAGCACGCGATGGCTGCCCTCGCCGTCCTTCTGCATCTCGACCGCCATGAACGGCGCGTCGTCGACGCGAATGCCGACCTTCTCCACGGGCGTGACGAGGAAATACTTGTCGCCTTCGCGCTTCAGGACGGTCGAGAACAGGCGCACCAGCGCAGGACGCCCGATTGGCGTCCCCATGTAGAACCAACTACCATCGGCAGCGATTCGGATGTCGAGATCGCCGCAAAACGGCGGATTCCACAGATGCACCGGAGGCAGGCCCTTTTTGGCGCCTTCGGCACTGGCAGCACTCTTGGCGGCGGCAGTCAGCCCCTCAAGTCCACGATCGGCGCTCTGCCCTTGGTTCGCCATGGTTTGCCCTGACTTTGTCTTTGGCACGATTGGTGCAGGTCTACGTTGTATGTCGCGATTGGGTTCCACCCCCGGATTAGTCCGGTGTGGAGGTCGCCACTTCGTGATGCCCTACATATGCCTAAGCCGATAAGGTGGGGATAGGTTAATTCAACGAATACATGGTCTTCCTGCAAGTCTAGCATAAGGCCCATGTGAGGGAATGACGACGCAGGAAAGCGCGGCAGGCTGAAGGAGCTGACGGATGGCGGAGAGTGTCGAGAAGCTCGAAGACGGTATAGTCCGTTCGGCTGAGCAGGTGTCGGCCCAGGTACGCGCGGCGAAAGACGCGATCGCCTCGGTGATCTTCGGCCAGGATCGCGTGATCGAGAATACGCTGGTCACCATCCTCTCCGGCGGCCACGCGCTGTTGATCGGCGTGCCGGGTCTTGCCAAGACCAAGCTGGTCGAGACGCTCGGCGTCACGCTCGGTCTCGACGCCAAGCGCATCCAGTTCACGCCCGATCTGATGCCGTCGGACATTCTCGGCGCCGAAGTGCTGGACGAGAGCACCGCGGGCAAGCGCGCCTTCCGCTTCATCTCCGGCCCGGTGTTCGCGCAACTCCTGATGGCCGACGAGATCAACCGTGCCAGCCCGCGCACGCAGTCGGCGCTGCTGCAGGCGATGCAGGAGCAGCACATCACCGTTGCCGGCGCGCGCCATGACTTGCCGAAGCCGTTCCACGTGCTCGCCACGCAAAACCCGCTGGAGCAGGAAGGCACCTATCCGCTGCCCGAAGCGCAGCTCGACCGCTTCCTGATGGAGATCGACGTCGACTATCCCGATCGCGACGCCGAGCGCCGCATCCTGTTCGAGACCACCGGCGCGGACGAAACGCTGGCCAAGGGCTCGATGAGCGCGGATGCGCTGATCACCGCGCAGCGGCTGGTCCGCCGCCTGCCGGTCGGCGACTCCGTGGTGGAAGCGATCCTGTCGCTGGTCCGTTCGGCCCGTCCGGGCGAAGAGAGCGGCGAGACCGGCAAGTTCATCGCCTGGGGCCCCGGCCCGCGCGCCAGCCAATCCTTGATGCTTGCCGTGCGCGCACGCGCGCTGATCGACGGGCGCCTCGCACCGTCAATCGACGACGTGCTCGATCTTGCCGAGCCCGTGCTGAAGCACCGCATGGCGCTGACGTTCCAGGCGCGCGCCGAAGGCCGCACGATTCCGGACGTGATCAAGCAATTGAAGACGCGGATCGGTTGATGGCCGCAGAAAACGGGCGCGCAGCGAAGGAGACAGTTGCGATCCGACGTGCCGATGGCGAAAGCCGTACGCTCGCCGCTTCGCTGCCGCGCCTGGTGCTCGAAGCCCGCCGTATCGCCGCCAACGTCATCCACGGCCTGCACGGAAGGCGCCGCGCCGGCTCCGGCGAGAATTTCTGGCAGTACCGCCGCTTCGTCTCCGGCGAGCCTGCGCAGAACGTCGACTGGCGGCGCTCGGCGCGGGACGACCATCTCTATGTCCGCGAGCTCGAATGGGAAGCCTCGCACACGGTCTGGATCTGGCCCGACCGCTCGCCGTCGATGGCGTTCGCCTCGAAGACCGCGCGCGAATCCAAGCTGGAGCGGACGCTGATCGTCGCCTTCGCGCTGGCCGAGCTGCTGGTCGCCGGCGGCGAACGCGTCGGCATTCCCGGCCTGATGGCGCCGACCACGAGCCGCAGCATTATCGACAAGATGGCGCAGGCGATGCTGCATGACGATGCCGATCGGCTGAGCCTGCCGCCGTCCTTCGTGCCCGCGGCACTGGCCGAGACGATCGTGCTGTCGGATTTCTGGTCGCCGATCTCGGAGATCAGGACCACGCTCGCCGGACTGTCCGGTTCCGGCGCGCATGGCACGCTGGTGCAGGTCGTCGATCCCGCCGAGGAATCGTTCCCCTATTCCGGACGCGTCGAGTTCGTCGAGCCGGAGGGCTTCGGCGTGATTACCGCCGGCCGCGCCGAAAGCTGGGCGCAGGATTACACCGCGCGGCTCGCGCTGCACCGCGACCAGATCCGCGCCGAGACGCGCAAGCTCGACTGGCTGTTCACGACGCATGCGACCGACCGCTCCGCCGCCGAGCTGCTGCTGTTTCTGCACGCCGGCATGCAGGTGAGCAAGTCCGGCGCCCGTACCACCTCCATCAAGGCGGGGCCCGCCGCATGATGGGATTGCCGCTCGCCTTCACCGAACCGCTGCTCCTGCTCGGCCTCGTCAGCCTGCCGGTGCTGTGGTGGCTTTTGCGCGTGATGCCGCCGCGGCCGCGCCGCATCGAATTTCCGCCGACGCGCCTGCTGTTCGACATCGCGCCAAGGGAAGAGACGCCTTCGCGGACGCCGTGGTGGCTGACCGCGCTACGCCTGCTGGCTGCGGCGCTCGTGATTTTCGCCGCCGCCGGCCCGATCTGGAATCCGCCAACAGGCGCTGCGGGCAGCAAGGCGCCGCTGATGATCATGCTCGACGACGGCTGGAGCGCGGCATCGCACTGGGACATCAGGATCAGGGCCGCCGACGAACTGATCGCCAGCGCCGACACCGACCGCCGCGCGATCGCGCTGGTGCCGCTGTCCGAGCCGAACCGCGACATCACCCTGATGCCGGCAGGCGCGGCGCGCGTGGCGCTGCGGCAGCTGGCGCCAAAGCCCTATTCGATCGATCGCGTCGACACGCTGACCGCCGTCGACCGTTTCCTGAAGGCCACCGGCGACTGCGAGATCGCCTGGCTGTCGGACGGCATCGACACCGGGCGCGGCGAGGACTTCGTGCAGGCTCTCGGCAAGACCGTCGGCGATCGCAGCCTGACCGTGTTCGAAGGTGGCACGTCGTCGCCGCTGGCGCTGGTCGCGGCCGAAAACGCCGCCGCCAAGATGACCGTGAAGGTGCTGCGCACCGACAGCGGCATCACCATCGGTACCGTGCGCGCGCTGGACCAGAAGGCCTCGCCGATCGGCGAAGCACGCTATTCGTTCGGCCCGCAGGACAAGGAGACCGAAGCCGCGTTCGACCTGCCGGTCGAGCTGCGCAACGACATCACGCGGCTCGAGATCACGGGCGAGCGTTCGGCCGGCGCGGTGCAGCTGCTTGACAAGCGCTGGCGCCGCCGCGCCATCGGCATCGTCACCGGCACGACCAGCGAGACCGCGCAGCCGCTGCTGGCTCCGACCTTCTACCTCACCCGCGCGCTGGCGCCGTTCGCCGACGTGCGGCTGGCTGACAAGGGCTCGCCGCAGCAGGGCATCACGCAATTCCTCGACCAGAAGCTGCCGATGATCATCCTCGCCGATGTCGGCACCGTCGCCCCCGAAATCCGTGAGCGCCTCAACGCCTGGATCGAGCAGGGCGGCGTGCTGGTGCGGTTCGCAGGCCCTCGTCTGGCGCAGGCCGAGGACGATCTCGTTCCGGTCAAGCTGCGCAAGGGTGGTCGAACGCTCGGCGGCAGCCTGACCTGGGAGAAGCCGCAGCATCTTGCATCCTTCGCGGCCGACGGGCCGTTCTCAGGCGTCGTCGTGCCCAAGGACATCACCGTGAGCCGGCAGGTGCTGGCCGAGCCCGACGCCGTGCTCGCCACCAAGAGCTGGGCCTCGCTGGAAGACGGCACGCCGCTCGTCACCGGCGAGCATCGCGGCAAGGGCCTGGTCAGCCTGTTCCACGTCAGCGCCGACATGCGCTGGTCCGATCTGCCGATGTCCGGCACTTTCGTCGAAATGCTACGGCGGATCGTCGATATGTCCGGCTACACCGCCAAGCCCGGCCCCGGGGTCGCCGGCGAGGCGACCGCCGAGACGGTGGCGCCGCTGCACATCCTCGACGGCTTCGGCGCCTTCGGTCCGCCGCCGGCCACCGCCAAGCCGCTGCCCGCGGATTACCGCGACCGCGCCACACCCGATCATCCGCCCGGCTTCTACGGTCCGGCAGAAGGACCGCTCGCCGTGAATACCCTTGCTAGCGCCGACCGCATCGCCGCGCTGAACACCGCGAGCCTGCGCGCCCGGCACGCCACCTACACCAATGCCGAGCCGCGCGATTTGCGCGGCTGGCTGCTGTCAACGGCGCTCGCGCTGTTCCTGATCGACGCCATCATCGTCGCGGTGCTCGGCGGCGGCATCGCCGCGCTGCTGCGCCGGCGCGCCGCGCCGGCCATGATCGTGCTCGGGCTACTGCTCGCGGGTCTCAGCGTGGTCACGCCGACGCCGTCGCGCGCCGACAGCGCCTCGGACGAGTTCGCCATGAAGGCGGTGTCGCAGACCCACCTCGCCTATGTCGTCACAGGCAATGCCGAAGTCGATTCCATCGTCAAGTCCGGGTTATCAGGACTGACGCAGTTCCTGGCGCAGCGCACCGCGCTCGAGGCCGGCGACCCCGTCGGCATCGATCCCGGCCGCGACGAGCTTGCCTTCTTTCCGCTGATCTACTGGCCGATCGTGCCCGGTGCGCCCAAGCCGCCGCAGGATGCCATCAACAAGATCGACGCCTACATGAAGCAGGGCGGCACCGTGCTGTTCGACACCCGCGACGCGATCGAAGCGCCGCCCGGCGAGAACGGCGCCGCGCAGACCCCGGCCATGCAGACGCTGCGCGAGATCCTGTCGTCGCTCGACGTGCCGGAGCTCGAGCCGGTGCCGCGCGAGCACGTGCTGACCAAGACCTTCTATCTGCTGCGCGACTTTCCCGGCCGCTTCAGCACCGGCCAGACCTGGGTCGAAGCGCTGCCGCGCGACGAGGACGAGGACAGCGCGCAGCGGCCCGCGCGCGGCGGCGACGGCGTCTCGCCGATCATCATTACCTCGAACGATCTTGCCGGCGCCTGGGCGGTTCGGCTCGACGGTCAGTACATGCTGCCGGTGGCCGGCGGCGACGCCCGCCAGCGCGAATTCGCCTACCGCGCCGGCGCCAATATCGTGATGTACACGCTGACCGGCAACTACAAGGCCGACCAGGTGCACGCACCGGCCCTGATCGAGCGGCTGGGGCAATAGGATCGCCATGAATTACGGCATCGCGTTCACGCCGCTCGTCCCCGCCATCGTCCTGTGGCTCGCGCTCGCCGCGATCGTGGTCATTGTGATCGTGCTGCTGGTGGCGCGTGCGCGCGGCGCCGCCGTGCGCGTGGCCGCGCTGGCGCTGTTCCTGCTGGCGCTCGCCAATCCCTCCTTCACGCGCGAGGACCGCGATCCCCTCACCTCGGTTGCCGCCGTGGTCGTCGACAAGAGCCCGAGCCAGAATTTCGGCAAGCGCAACGAGGAAGCCGCGAAGGCGCAGGAGGCGCTGGTCGACGGCCTGAAGAAGATCAAGGGGCTGGAAGTCCGCGTCGTCGATGCCGGCCAGGCCGACGGCGAGACTGACGGCACCAAGCTGTTCGGCGCGCTGGCCTCGGCATTGTCGGACGTGCCGGTCGACCGCGTCGCCGGCGCGTTCCTGATCACCGACGGCCGCGTCCACGACATTCCGGCCAACGCCGCAGCGCTCGGTTTCCAGGCGCCGGTACACGCGTTGATCACCGGGCAGAAGGACGAGCGCGATCGCCGCATCGCGATCACGGCCGCGCCGCGCTTCGGCATCGTCGGGCAGAACCAGACCATCACTTACCGCCTCGACGATCAGGGGGTCACCGGCGAGCGCGCCAAGGTCACGATCCGCCGGGACGGCGAAGTCCTCAGCGAGCGCACGCTGGGAAGCGGCCAGTCCGCAAGCGTCGACGTCGACATCAAGCATGCCGGACCGAACATCGTCGAGATCGAGGCCTCGCCGCTCGAGCGAGAGCTGACGCCGGTGAACAACCGCGCCGTCGTCGCCATCGACGGCGTGCGCGACAAGCTGCGCGTGCTGCTGGTCTCGGGCGAGCCGCATTCGGGCGAGCGCACCTGGCGCAATTTGCTGAAGTCCGACGCCAGCGTCGACCTGGTGCATTTCACGATTCTGCGTCCGCCGGAGAAGCAGGACGGCACGCCGATCAACGAATTGTCGCTGATCGCGTTTCCGACCCGCGAGCTGTTCCAACAGAAGATCAACGAATTCCAGCTGATCATCTTCGACCGCTACGCCCGCCAGGGCGTGCTGCCGATCGCCTATTTCGACAACATCGCGCGCTATGTCCGCGCGGGCGGCGCCGTGCTGGTCTCGGCCGGTCCCGACTATGCGTCGAACACCAGCATCTGGCGTACGCCGCTGGACTCGGTGCTGCCGGCAGAACCCGTCGGCGTGACCGAGAAGCCGTTCTATGCGCATCTGTCCGATGTCGGCAAACGCCACCCGGTCACGCGCGGTCTGGAAGGCGCCGCAAGCGAGCCGCCGCGCTGGAGCCGGTTCTTCCGCACCGTCGACACCCGCAACTCCGTCAACCCGCCGGTGATGACGGGCGCCGACGGCAAGCCGCTGCTGTTCCTGTCGCGCTTCGGCGAAGGCCGCGTCGCGCTGCTGCTCTCCGACCACATCTGGCTGTGGGCGCGCGGATATGAGGGCGGCGGCCCGCATCTCGACCTGCTCAGGCGGATGTCGCACTGGCTGATGAAGCAGCCGGATCTCGACGAGGAGGCGCTGCGCCTGCAGGTGCAGGGCAAGGACCTCGTGGTGGTGCGCCAGACCATGGCGGACAGCGTCCAGCCGGTCAGCGTGACCTCGCCGTCGGGCGTGGCGCACGATCTGACGCTGAGCGCAGGCGATCCCGGCGAGTGGCGCGCCAGCCTTCCCGCGAACGAGCTCGGCCTGTGGCAGGCCACCGACGGCACGCTGAAGGCGCTGATCAATGTCGGCCCGACCAATCCGAAGGAGTTTTCGGAGGTCACCTCCACCATCGACACATTGAAGCCGCTGACGCAGGCGACCGGCGGCAACGCCGTGCGCGTGGTCGACGGCGCCAGCGTCGAGCTGCCGCGCATCGTGCCGGTGCGCTCGACCGGCATGTTCGCCGGCGACGGCTGGATGGGCGTGCGGATGCGCGACGCCAGCGTCGTCAAGGGCGTCGGCGTGCTGCCGATCTTCGCCGGCCTGATCGGCCTGCTGCTGCTGCTCGGCGCCTTCGCCGCGACGTGGGTGCGCGAGGGGCGCTGATCTCCCAGTGGCAGGAACGACACATCGCGTGGCGGCCTGCGCGCATGAGCTCGGCGGCGGTTGACATTCACTCACCGATCGCGCGATGTTACATTATAACATCGCGAAAGGCCGAGGGGATCGGTGCCTCGCGATGCGGGGTGGCGTTTCCAGATGAAGTGGTTCCGGTCGAATATCAGGCACGGTGCCCGGCTCGCGTTGTTCGCGATGCTGGTGCAGCTCGCGCTGACGTTCGGCCACAGCCATTGGTTCGCCCAGGCGACGACGCTCGCCCAGTCCTCGCTTCAGCAGACCGACAGCACCAGCAAAATCTCCTCGATCGACCGCGCTGCGGTCCAGAAGCAATCGCCCGCGGGCCCCGACCGCGAGCAGCCGGGCGACGACAATTGCGCGATCTGCGCCGTCGTCGCGATGGCGGGTACCATCGTCTCCGCGACGCCGCCCCTGCTGCTGCTGCCGCAGGCGATCGAGCTGCTCTATCTCACCACAGACGCCGAATTCGTCCATCTGAAGTCGGCCGCATCGGCGTTCCAGCCGCGCGCCCCTCCCGCGTCCTGATCTCCAACGCTTGATCATGCCTGGGCTCGCCATGTCGGCGAATGCCCGGGAAACGTTGAAGTCGAATTCCGTCGCACCGCGACGGCAGGCCGCCTCCGAACAGCAACCACATCTGCGGACGGCGCCTGAGTGGAATCAGGACCATGTCATTTCAATTGCGACGCGCGCAGCGTCTGGGTGGAGCAAGCCTGCTCCTGTTCGGCGCCGCCGCCACTCCGGCGCTGGCCCAGGACAAGCCCGCGGCCGCCGAGCTTCCCGCCGTCACCGTGACGGCGCCCAGCCCCATCGTGCGCCGGGCCATCGTGCCGTCGCGCACGGCGAGCCGCGCCACGCGTCCCGCGCCGGCGCGCGACCGCGAGCGCACCGCCGAAGCCGCGCCAGCAGCGCCGGCATCCGCCACGCCGCAGCCGGGTGTGCTGCCTGTCGTGACCAACCAGTTCGCCACCGTCACGGTGATCCCGAACGAGGAGATCCGCCGTCAGGGCGGCGGTCAGCTCGGCGATCTCTTGTTCTCCAAGCCCGGCATCACCGGATCGAGCTTCGCACCGGGCGCCTCCAGCCGCCCGATCATCAGGGGTCTCGACGTCAACCGCGTCGGTATCGTCGAGAACGGCACCAATGCCGGCGGCGCTTCCGACCTCGGCGAGGATCATTTCGTCCCGATCGATCCGCTCGCGACCAACCAGATCGAAGTGGTGCGCGGCCCGGCTGCGCTGCGCTACGGCTCGACCTCGATCGGCGGCGTCGTCAGCGCCACCAACAACCGGATTCCGGACGCGCTGCCTGCTTGCGCACCGTCGTTCCAGGCTTACGGCCTGCCGGCCAAGGCCCCGCTCGCTGCGGCCGCGACGTCGCCCTGCGTGACGGCCGAGACGCGCACCGCGTTCTCTTCGGTCGATCGCGGCGTCGAGAGCGGCGTGCTGCTCGACACCGGCGGCGGCAATTTTGCGTTCCATGCCGACGTCTACGGGCGCACGACCTCGGACTATTCGATTCCGAGCTATCCCTACCTGAACGACCAGACGCGATCGGTGAACGGGCGCCAGCCGAACTCGGCGACACGCTCGGACGGCGCCTCGATCGGCGGCTCCTACTTCTTCCAGGGTGGCTATATCGGCGCGTCGATCACGCAAAACGATGCGCTCTACCACATCCCCGGCATCGACGGCGCCGACCACAACACGCGGATCGACGGCCACCAGACCAAGATCAACGTCAAGGGCGAGTATCATCCCGACGCCGCCGCGATCGACACCGTGCGCTTCTGGGCCGGCGCGACCGACTACCGGCACAACGAGATCGGGCTTGCCGATCCCGCCGATCCCACCAGCGACGGCGTGCGGCAGACCTTCACCAACAAGGAGCAGGAGATCCGCACCGAGGTGCAACTGATGCCGTTCAACGCGCGCTTCGCCGAGGTGACGACGGCGCTCGGCTTCCAGGTCGGACATCAGGAGCTGAGCGCGCCGAGCCCGGACAATCCCGGCACGCTGTTCAATGGGCTGTGGGACCCCAACAACAGCACGCGCGTTGCGGCTTACGCCTTCAACGAGTTCAAGTTCACCGAGCAAACGAAGGCGCAGATCGCCGGCCGCATCGAGCATGTCGAGCTGCACGGCACGACGCCGAACTTCCCGGCGGATTATCTGCCCGACGGCACGCCGCAGGTGGGAATCGCACGCAATCCGTCGTTCACGCCGAAGAGCGGCAGCATCGGCCTGTTGCAGGATTTGCCGGGCGGCATGGTCGGCAGCATCACCGCGCAATATGTCGAGCGCGCGCCGAAGGCGGCCGAGCTGTTTTCCCGCGGCGGCCATGATGCGACTGCGACCTTCGATATCGGCAATCCCAACCTCACCATCGAGACCGCCAAGTCGGTCGAGCTCGGCGTGCGCAGGGCGACGGGGCCGTTCCGGTTCGAGGCGACCGTCTACTACACGCATTTCGACAACTTCATCTATCGCCGGCTCACCGGCGTGATGTGCGATGACGACTTCGCTTCGTGCGGTACGCCGGGCGCCGAACTGAACCAGGCGGTCTATTCGCAACGCAACGCCAACTTCCGCGGCGGCGAATTCCAGTCGCAACTCGATGTCGGTGCGTTCCAGGGCGGCATCTGGGGCATCGAGAACCAGCTGGACATGGTCCGCGCCACCTTCACCGACGGCACCAACGTGCCGCGCATTCCGCCGCTGCGGATGGGCGGCGGCGTGTTCTGGCGCGACGACAACTGGCTGATGCGCGTCAATTTGTTGCACGCCTTCGCCCAGAACAATGTCGCCGTGATCGCGGAGACGCCGACACCGGGCTACAATCTGTTGAAGGCCGAGGTCAGCTACAAGACCAGGCTCGATCGCAACTGGTTCGGCGCGCGCGAGATGACGGCAGGCATCGTCGGCAACAACCTGCTCAACGAAAACATCCGCAACTCGGTGTCCTACACCAAGGACGAGGTGTTGATGCCAGGCATCGGCGTGCGGGCGTTTGCGAACTTCAAGTTCTAGGTTGCTCGAGCCGGGGCCCAAAGGGTCCCGGCACAGCCGTTGCCTCATCGGCAACAATCAGGTGCCAAGAATGATCTTGTGAGATCCGGCCCGCCTCTTCACTCTCGCCGGCGGTGTGAGCACCCTGTTGCGTTGCTCGCGATGCAGACCTCGAATGGCGAGTGGGCAATGACAGAGCTGGGATCGTTCCGCGCGGGATCGTATCAATTCATTCCCGGCGTGTTCCAGTATTCCGCCGGGGTGAAGCCCGACGATGGATTCGAGATCGTCCGCGCTCGATTCCGGCGTCCACTGGCTCTCTCAGAGGGATTTTCCGCTGCGGCTGATCATTTGAAGTCGGTCAATCGCGGCGTCCAGGCGTTCTGTTCCTGCGAGCTGAGGTCGCCGGCGCCTTTCACCGAGCAGGGTTTCCTCGACTTCAACAAGGAATATGTCGGCTGGCTCGACAGATGGGGGCTGACGAAGGATGGCATCAATCCGGTCGCACGCACCAACGTGTGCCCCGAGGTCGATCCTCCGAAGACGGTGAGCATGTATGCCTTCTGCTATACGCGCCCGACATCGTCGAAAGACGGCGGTGGTTTTGTCGTCGCGGGCAGCGGCGAGGCCCCGGAGGGCAAGGCGAGCTACCGGGATTTCGCAATCAGGCCCGGGGACCAGTCGACCGAGGGCATGCTCGAGAAATGCCGCTTTGTGCTCGGCGAGATGGAACGGCGCATGAGCGCGCTGGGCGCAGGATGGGTAGATGCGACCGGCGCGCATGTTTACACCGCATACGAACTTCAGGCATTGATGAAGCGCGAGATCGCCCCGCGCGGGGCCGCGGCGAACGGCCTCAGCTGGCATTTCGCAAGGCCGCCCGTGCAAGGCCTCGATTACGAGATGGACGTTCGTGGCGTCTCCGCGGAGGTCGTGATCTGACGAGTTTCTCCTGAAGGTCGACGCACATGCCCCGTGAAGTCATCTACACCGATCAATTGATGCGCCCGATCGCGCATTTCTCGCATGCCTCGCGCATCGACAATCTGATCCACGTGGGCGCATCGGCGGGTGTCTTTCCGGATCTGCGCCTCGCCGGCGAGGCTCCGGGCCAGGTCGACATGGAGGCGCAGACGCGCCGCATGTTCGCCAATCTGAAGACGACCCTTGACCTGCTCGGGGGACAAATGTCGGATGTCGTTCGGCTCAAGGCCTACGTTGCCGACACCAGGGATATCCCAAAGTATCTCGCTATCTATGCCGAGGAGTTCCCGGGCTTGCGGCCGGCGCACAGCGTGGTCGGCTCCTGGGATTTTCCGCTGCCGCAGGCGGCCGTGGAAATCGACACCACCGCGATCGTCGGCGGCCAAGCCCGCGCGACACCGGCGGGCGCCATGGTCGCGGGAGAGTGGCACCACGCCACCGCGCTGCCCATCGGCAGCAATGGCGGCGCCGACCGGCAGGTCGCGGCCACCTTGCAGAACCTCAAAACGATGCTCGAGGATGCGGGCTTTGGCCTTGGCGATGTCTGCAATCTCCACGTCACCATCGCGGACATTCGCGACTACGACCTCGTCGTGGACGCGTGCACGCGGTTCTTCGGCGACCGCTTCCCGACATGGACCGTGGTCGGCGCTCCGCTCGAACGGCCGGAGTTTTGCATCGGCATTGAGTCGGTGGCCATCAAGGGTGGCGGACAGGTGATTTCGAGCGAACTCTCGCCTCATCTGCCCGGACGCCCCGCGCCGGCCATGCTGGCGGGCGATACGCTGTTCCTGAGCGGACAGGGCACGCCTGACGATGCCGATCTGAGCGCGGAGCAACAGGCGAGAGCGATCTGGAAGCGGCTTCATGCGCTGATCGAGGCCGCCGGTTTTCCGAAGGACTCGCTGCTGCGCACCAACAACGTGCTGACCGACTGGCGCGACTTCCAAGGCTTCAACCGCGGTTACGGCCCCAACGTGGCCAAACCCTATGTGCCCCGGGCGACGGTAGTCGGTGCCCTCCCCGACCGGCGCGCGCGGGTGCAGACCGAAGGGATCGCCCATCGCAACGGAAGTCATTCGAAGATCGTGCAAGTCGCGCCGCTGGTCGAACAGACCGGTGCCTGAGCGTCAGGAAGGATCATGGAACGTTTTCGCGGAAAGGTCGTCCTCGTCACCGGCGGCACGCGCGGGATCGGCGCGGGCCTCGTCGGCGCGTTCCTGAAAGAAGGGGCGGCAGTCGGCTTCTCCGGCACGAGCGAGGCCGGCATTGCCGAGGCTTTGGTGAAGTTCGGCGCTCCTGAAGCAACCTGCGGCATCGTTGCCGATCTCGCGCATCCGGATGCCGGCCCGGACCTCGTGCAGGCGGTGTTCGATCGTTTCGGCCGGATCGACGTCGTGATCAACAACGCGGGCGTCGGCAGCATCCTGAACGAGTGGGAGATCACGCCCGCGGAATGGGATCGCGTTCACGCCGTCAATTTGCGCGCCACGTTCTTCGTGGCCCAGCACGCCGCGCGGTCGATGCGCGACAATGGCGGCGGAAGCATCATCAACGTGTCGTCGATTGCCGGACAACATGGCGGAGTCGCCGGCAGCCCGGCCTACGCCTCGTCCAAGGCCGCCGTGATCGGCCTGACCAAGTCGCTGGCGCGGCGCTTCGCGCCCCATGGCATCCGCGTCAATTGCATCGCGCCCGCCGACATAGAAACCGACATGACCGCCGGCTGGCCGGCCGCGTTGCGCGACAGGCTGAATGCCATGACGCCGCTCGGCCGGTTCGGAACGACAGACGAGGTCAACGGCGCGGCGCTGTTCCTGGCCTCAAGCGAAGCAAGCTTCATCACCGGACAGACGCTGGCGATCAACGGCGGCGCCTACATGTAATTAGTGCGGTCGATCCGACGCCGAAGCACGATCGGCTTCCACCTTCAGCATGTCAACGAACGCACTGACCGCCAGAGGCAGCCGCCTGCCGGCCATGACGCAGACGTCGTGCGATGCGCGCTGGAAGGAGTCCTCGACAATCGGAATGCTGACGAGAGCGCAGCTTTCGAGCTCCTGCAGGGTCGGCAATGTCGGCAGGAAGGTGACGCCGCCGCCGTAGCGGGCGAAGCCCTTCAAGGCCGCGATGGAATTGGTTTCCAGCGTCGGCGACAAATGCAGCCGTCTTGCGCTGACGGCGGAGTCGATCAGCCGGCGAATCCCGAAGGTCTTTTCCGGTACGGCCAAGGTGTGGCCGACCACTTCCGACAGGTCGAGCGACGGCGCCCGCGCAAGCGGATGGCCTGGCGCCACCACGGCACAGAGCGGGTCGTGAATGTGCGCGGCGAAGCTCAGGAGCTCGTCGGCCTCCGCATTGAAGACGAGGCCGATGTCGCCGGTGCCGTCGTGCAGGCTGCGCGTGATGGCGGAGGTGCCGGCGACCTCGAGCTCGTAAGTGATGCCCGGAAACCGCTTGTGAAACGAAACGACAGTCCGGGTCAGCAAATAGTCGACGAGTCCCTCGTTCGCCATGATGCGAATATGGCCGCGCTGCAGACCGCGCAGCGAGTCGATCTCGCCGCGCAGCCGCTCGACATCCAGCAGGAAATTGCGGGAGAAGCGCGCCAGCGTGTCAGCCGCTTCGGTCGGGGCCACGCCGCGCGGCAGCCGCTCGAACAGCGGCACACCGACCATCTGCTCCAGCCGCGAGATCTGCCTGCTGACGGCCGAGGGCGCGACATTCAGGGAGGACGATGCGTGCCGTATCGACTTCAGCCGATACACCTCCCGGAAATAGCGGATGAGCGTTGACTCAAGCTGCAAGAGAGTTGCCTCCAGGGAAACATTATCAGTGAAAGACGACAATGCGGGCAACCCAAAAATCGCCGCTACCGGAACGCAGCCGATAAAAACCTAATGTCTGCAGTTATTTCGAGCACTCTGGAAGTCCTCAGGGCAGCAATTGCCCGCGGCATGTGCGTTGCGCAGGCGGCAACAATGCATTCGTAAGATTGATCTTGTGAGTACGGTTCATTGCGAGAGACTGGCTCCCATCGATCGTATGGGGAGCGCCAACGGGAATGCCCAAGCTATTATTCAGTTTTGCCCGCGGGGGCAGCTTCACGGCGAACGTGATGGCCGACAAGGCTCCCAAGACCTGGGCGACGCTGCGCGCCCACCTCCCCGTCACCGTCAAGGCCTACAACGCGCGTTGGACGGGGCGGGAGACCCACATCAAGCTCGACGTGCCCAACAAGCCGCCGCGCGAGAACCAGATCCTCAACGCGGGGCTCGGGGACGTCATCTACGCGTGCGAGTGGTCCGATCGCGACGTAACCGGCTTCGAGGCCATCGGCTGGTTCTACGGGACCGAGACGGTGCGCGACTGGCGCGGCGAGTCGCGCGTCAACCTTTTCGCCCGCGTCAATCAGAGCCAGTGGCCGTTCCTGGAGGAAGTGGGCCTGCGCACGTGGCGCGAGGGCGGTGAAGATTGCACGGTCACCGTCGTCGAGGACTAGTCGTCAGGCGCCCGGCGTCGTGATGCGGCGCCGGCGCATCTTCGCAGATCTCTGAAACCAGAATTTGGAGTCGGCCACATGAGTTCCCGTCGCACCATTTCCGTCCTCGCCGCCATGGCGGTCACGCTTGCCACGTCGACGTCGGCTTTTGCACAGGGCAAGACTCTCCGGATCGGAATGACGGCCAGCGACATTCCGAAGACTCATGGCCAGCCGGACCAGGCCTTCGAGGGCAACCGCCTGACCGGCCTCACGATGTACGACGCCCTCACCGCCTGGGACTACAAGACCGGCACCAAGATCATGCCGGTTCTCGCCACCGAATGGGCGGTGAGCCCGGACGACAAGACGAAATGGACCTTCAAGCTGCGGTCCGACGTGACGTTCAAGGACGGTTCTCCCTTCAACGCCGACGCCGTGGTGTGGAACGTCCAGAAGGTTCTGGACAAGACCGCGCAGCAATTCGACCAGAGCCAGGTCGGCTGGACCGTTCCGCGCATGCCGACGCTGCGATCCGCTCGCAAGATCGACGACACGACGGTCGAATTCACGACCTCGGAGCCGGACTCCTTCCTGCCGCTCAACCTCGCCAATCTGTTCATGGCCTCGCCTGCGCATTGGCGCGCCAAGCTGGCCGCGGTGCCGGCTGAGGTCACCGACCCGGCGCAGCGCTCTGCAAAAGCCTGGGAGCAATTTGCCAAGGATCCGTCAGGCACCGGCGCGTTCACCCTCGCACGCTTCGTGCCGCGGGAACGGCTCGAGCTCGTCCGCAATGACAAATATTGGGACAAGAGCCGCGTGCCCAAGATCGATCGCATCGTCATGATCCCGCTGCCGGACGTCACGTCGCGGACGGCTGCGCTGCTCGCCGGCCAAGTCGATTTCGTGGAAGCACCGGCACCTGATGCCGTGGCGTCGATCCGCGCCCGCGGCTTCAACATCGCGACCAGCCAAAGCGCTCATGTGTGGCCCTGGCAGCCATCCCTGCTGCCCGGTTCGCCCTGGCAGGACAAGCGCGTGCGGCAGGCGGCCAATCTCTGTATCGATCGCAACGATCTTGTCGCGCTGAACGGCGGCATTGCGGAGCCGGCGCTCGGCATGATGCGCAGCGGACATCCCTGGTTCGGCAAGCCGACCTTCAAGCTGCGCTACGATCCCGACGAAGGCCGCCGTCTCATGAAGGACGCCGGCTATTCGGACGGCAAGCTCGCAACCGTCAAGGTCATCACGGCGATCTCCGGTTCTGCGATGATGCAGCCGCTGCCGATGAACGAGCTGATCCAGGAAGCGTTCCGGAAGTGCTACATCGACGTCAAGATCGAGGTTCTCGAATGGGGCACGCTGTTCACGAACTGGCGTGAAGGTCCGACGGCCGCCTCTGCGCGCGGCGCCAACACGACCAACGTGTCGATCGCGACCATCGATCCGTTCTTCGCGCTGGCGCGCTTTGCGGATTCACGCATGGCGCCCCCGGTGTCGAACAATTGGGGCTCCATCAACGATCCGGAACTGGATCGTCTGTCCAGAGCCGCACGGACGACGTTCGAGCCCGAGGCGCGCGATCTTGCTCTCTCGAAGGTGCATGAACGGCTCGTGGACGAAGCCATGTTCATCTTCTTCGTGCACGAGGTCGCACCAAGAGTGCTGTCGCCTCGCATCACCGGCTTCTCGGCGCCCAATGGCTATTACATCGACTGGGCGGCACTGGACATGAAGCCGGAATAGCAGAACGCAGGCGCGCGTCGTAACCGCGTAGCCCGGATGGCGTGCAGCGAAATCCGGACTACGGACTGAAAGGCTCACGCGGAAGGTGTAAGCCGCTTCTCGAAGCGCCACTGCTCGACCGGGAACGGCCCGTTCGAGGTCTCCGAGAACATCATGAAGGTGCCGGCATTGCGCCAGCCGCTCTTCTCGTAGAATCGCGCGGCCCGCGCGTTGCCGACCGCGCATGCCAGCCAGGCCAGCTCCACGCCACGCGCGGCGAGCCGCGCTTCCGCATCGGCGATCAGCGCCGCGGCCACACCCGAGCCGCGGGCTTCGGCCGACACGAAGAGCTGATTCAGTTCGTCTCCCTTGAGGGCGCAGAAGCCGAGTGGCGCACCGGCTGGGCCGACGACGCAGACATCGGGAAGCTTGACCGCGAGCCGGTCGCGAAAGCTTGGAACGGTCCGGAGCCGGACCAGCTCGGGCGGCGCCAGATGCGCATGCGACTCATGCCAGGCGTCGTGCCAGACTAGCGCGAGATGATCGACCTCACCGGCAGCAGCGGGACGCACCTGCATTGTCGACACTCCGAAAGGCATGTGTTGCAGCCCTTGTCGAGCGAACCAACCTAGCCTGCCCGCGCCTTGCTCCAGTCGGGTCCGACCGGTCCCGATACGCCTGCGAAGGCGCCGTCGACCAGCTCGAACACCAGGATGCGGGCGGCATCGACCGGGCCCGGCATGGTGATGCGGCCCTTGTCGACCCGCTTGAAGCCGACGCGGCTGTAATAGGGCTCGTCGCCGACCAGCAGCACGAGGCGGTGCCCCTTTTCCCTGGCGTCCTTCAGCGCGCGCTCCAGCAACAGACGGCCGACGCCGCGGCTGCGGAACGGCGGCTCGACGGTGAGCGGCCCGAGCATCAGCGCCGGCGTCTCGCCGATCAGGATCGGCAATTGCCTGACCGAGCCGACCAGCAGCGTGCCGATATGCGCCGTGAAGGACAATTCGAGCAGATGGTCGACATGCTCGCGGATACGGTAGGCGCTGAGCACGAAGCGGCCGGGGCCGAAGGTACGTTCGTGCAGCCGTTCGATCGCCTGGGCGTCGCCGGCGGCTTCGGGATGGATGGTGAGCGAGAGATCGGTCATGTTGACCGGCGGGATAACATCTCGGCGGGCCGTGGTCCACCGGGCTCTTGCGCGATCGACCCCTGTGACATGCCGCGGGTAAAGACGACCGTGAACAGCAGCGTCCAGAGCGTCAGCATCAGGATGGGAGTGATGTAATACGGCGTGAAGACGGGATGCGTGGCAAAGAAACCGAGATTCAGCACGAGATTGCCGGCGACCAGCAGCGCGAGTTTCCTGACTCCAGCATGGCCTGCGAAACGCCACAACAGCGCGGTCCAGACACAGGCGATCACGATCAACGGGAATTGCGTGTCGCCGAGATAGGCCCGCAGCACGGCAGGATCGAGGCTCCGCGGAGCCGTATCCTGGCCGCCATAGGCCGAGACCAGCGGGTTACCCGAATTGACAAGGTTGGCCGCGAACACCGGCAACAGACCGACGAGGAACGCAACGCCGAGCGTCAGACCCGACACGAAAGCCTCGCGGCTGCGCCAGATCAGGAACGACAGCCCGAAGAACAGGAAATAGCCGGCCGACAGAACCACGTTCGCGATCCTGAAGCTCGCGGACAGGCCGAGCAGAAGGCCGACGGCCGCGACCGCGAGCAGGCGGCGCCGGCCGTCATCGACGAACAGCCTCGCGGTGAACAGGCCCGCCAGCACGCACACGACCATGGTCGGCGCGATCGAATAGCTCGCCTTGGCCGGGTTGATCATGAAGTAGATCGACAGCACGCCCAACATTGCGGCCGCCGTCAACGACACCGGCTCCCGCGCCCGCCACAGACCGTACAGCGCAAAACCGGCGACGATCATGTTCGCCAGCGCATACAGCGGAATGACCTGGAATCCCTCCGGGAAAAGCGCCAGCGCGAAGCCCGTGCCCGGCGGCGGTGTCATCACCCATTTGCTGCCGTCGGCGGTCTGGGTGTGGCAAGGCGCGCGCGTCGGATCGGGCCAGTTCGGAAAATCGATGCTGCGCAACTTGCCCGCGAGATAGCCGTCGGTTTCACGGGCGAGGCTGGTGTCGAGCCCTTGCCATCCGAACCGCTGGAACAGATGCGCTTGCCTGAGATAACAGATGTCGTCATAGACGCCGCGGCTCTCGCTCCAATGCGAGATCAGCCTGACGTTGCTGGCCAGAATTGCCAGAAACACAATTGAAAAAAATACTTTGACAGCTCTCATGGGCTCTCGCCGGGCCTGCCGGCCTAGCCTGGAAATGGTTCGCCTGTACAGGAAAAGCACCGGCAAGTATAGCAAGGTGGGGATTTTGGAGGTGAAGCGGCCGTGGCCGACATGAGTTTGGGTCCGAGCTTGGGTTCAAGCGACACGTGCCGAAGCGCCGCAGGGCAGGCCGGCGTGCCGCGGATCCTGCTCATCATTCCCTGCTTCAACGAGGAGGCCTCGATCGGCGGTCTCCTCAGCGAGATCGCCGCGATCGGCCGCGGCTACCACACCCTAGTCGTCGACGACGGCTCGTCCGACGCGACGTGCGCGGTGGCAACCTGCCGCTCGCCCGTCGCCCGCCTCGCGCAGAATCTCGGCATCGGCGGCGCCGTGCAGACCGGCATCAAATACGCGGCGCGGCAGGATTTCGATTTCTGCATCCAGATCGACGGCGACGGACAGCATGATCCGCGCGCGATCGAAACGCTGCTCGATGCCTATCGCAGCCACCCGACCAACATCACCATCGGAAGCCGCTTCATCGACCATTCCGGCTTCTGCTCGACGCCGATGCGCCGCGCCGGCATCAGGCTGATCGTGCTTGCGCTCAACGGGCTCTTCACTGGCGGCCGCATCACCGATCCGACCAGCGGCATGCGGCTGCTCGACCGCTCGGCCATCGCCTTCTTCGCCAGGTCCTATCCTGCTGATTTTCCGGAGCCAATCTCGCTCGCCTGGGCGATGCGCGCGGGGCTGACCGTCAGCGAGGTCCCGGTCGAGATGCGGGCGCGGAAGGCCGGCGTCAGCTCGATCGACGGATTGAAGTCGGCAAGTTACATGATCCGCGTCCTCGGTTACATCCTGCTCGCGCGCCTGGTGAGAGCGCCATGACGCCCAGACTTCCAGCGATGATTTGCAATCCCATCATTCCATCGAACCTTCCGAGGAGGCAGCCGTGACAAATGCCCTTCCGAGCCCGGAGACGGTCGTCATCATCTCCGCCTTCGCGTCGATCTACATGCTGGTACTGCTGCGCAAGACGTTGCAGGGCAAGTTCGATCTCTATGACTTCATGATGCTGTCCATGGTGGCGATCATACCGGCGGGCTTCGCGCTGTTTCCAAACCTGGCCTATCTGGTCAGCCATCTGACCGGCGTCGTGTTTCCGTTCGTCGTGATGTTCGGCGCGCTGTTCCTGGTGGTGTTCGCTTTCATGCACAACATGACGGCGCGGCTGCACCGGCTGGAGCGGCAGAACTGCGCGCTGATCCAGGAGCAGAGCCTGCTGGCGCTGGAACTGAAGGCGAAAGAGAGCGGGCGGCCGGGCGGTTGAATGCTCAACGCCACGTCGCCATCAGCGGCTTGCCATCCAGCACTTCCGCGAGCCTTTGCCGCGTGCCATGCGTGGTCCCATCCGGCAGCGCCGTGATCGCGAAGAAGCCGCACTCGACGATCTCGTGGTTCGGTTCGGGCAAACGATCCTGCGTGAACTGCCTGACCACGTAGACCGCGACATGGTCGCGGCGGGAGACGTGGCTGTTGAGAAAGATGCCGTGCAGCAGAGCCTCCCCGGTGAGATCGATATCGCCCTCCTCCTTGAGCTCGCGCCGCATCGCCTGCTCCATGGTCTCGCCGAGATCGACGCCGCCGCCGGGCAGATACCAGCCGCTGATGTAGCTGTGCCTGACCAGGAACACCCTGTTCTCGTCGTCCAGCACCACGGCGCGAACGCCGAGCGTCATGCCGCGAGCCAGCAGGAAATAGGCGTGGAAGATTCGCCGCAGCAGCGGCTCGAATTTCCGTCGGACGCGGTTCAGACGATCCCCCATCAGGCTCCCAAGAGACTTCGCAATAAAACTCGCAAGAAAACTCCCAACAGGCCCCTGCCCGGACCCCGCTTGCACGTTGCCCGCGACCTTGCCATTACAGCAAACGAATAGCGAGGCAATCGCGCGTCATGGCCCCCTTCACGCTCGCCCATCTGTCCGACCCGCATCTGCCGCCCTTGCCGAAGCCGCGGCTGATCGAACTCGCGGGCAAGCGCGCGCTCGGCTACGTCAACTGGGCCCGCAACCGCCACAAGTACCAGCGCCGCGAGGTGCTCGACGTACTCGTCGCCGACGTCAAGGCGCAGGCACCCGACCACATCGCCGTCACAGGCGACCTCGTCAATCTGGCGCTCGAGGCGGAGTTCGCGCCCGCGCGGGCCTGGCTCGACGATGTCGGCCCGCCCGACCGGGTCACCACGATACCCGGCAATCACGACGCCTATGTCCGCGCCACCTTTCATCGCTTCGGCGAGACCTTTGCTCCCTATCTTGCCGGCGACGACGGCAGCACGGGTTTTCCCAGTCTGCGCCGGCGCGGGCCGCTGGCGCTGATCAGCCTGTCCACGGCGGTGCCGACCTTGCCGCTGATGGCCACGGGCACGCTCGGCCGCGAGCAGCTCGCGGCCCTCGAACAGGTGCTCGAACGGCTTTCGGCCGAGGATGTTTTCCGGGTGCTGCTGGTGCATCATCCGCTGAAGTCGGACGCGCGCCAGAAGCGGATGACGGATTCGGCGGATCTGCTGGCACTGTTGAGACGCCACGGCGTCGAGTTGATCCTGCACGGGCACGACCACATTCATTCGACGATGTGGTTCGAGGGCCCCAACGGCAAAATCCCCGCGGTCGGCGTGCCGTCGGCCTCCGCGCTCGCGCACGGGGGCTACCCGGCCGCGGCGTATAATCTGTTCACGATCGAGAAGGACAATGCCGGCTGGCGCTGCGAGCAGACGGTGCGGAGTCTGGAGTCCGGATTTCAGATCCGGCAGATCAAGCATACGAGGCTGGTTTAGCTTTCCGTCATTGCGAGCGAAGCGAAGCAATCCAGAGTCCCTCCGCGGGAAGATTCTGGATTGCTTCGTCGCTTCGCTCCTCGCAATGACCGCGCAGAGAAATTCACCAGCTCCGCAGGGCCGCCAGCACGGCAACCCCGAACAAGGCGGCGGCACCGAGCACGAATCCGAACACGAACGGCCAGATTCGCGAGCGGCGTGGCGGCGGCGCGGCCTCGAACTTCGGCTCCGATGGCACCACCAGCGCGCGCTCGCGTTCGATCATGCGGCGGGCGACATAGTCGGTGACGGCTTCGACGATCACCGCAATGTCGTGCGATTCGGCAAGCACGATGCGGCCGAAGCGGGTGTCCTGGACGAAGCGGTACATCCGCTTGTCGCGCCCCATCAGGATGTGCGCGACGACGTCGATCCAGAGCCTCGGCGTATCGCCCTGGCTGACACCGCGGTCGAACAGGTCGATCTTATCAGGCACCTGGGCGAACAGGGGATCGAGCGCGTCGTTGAGGATCTCGAGCCGCGCCACCTCGGCGTCGCGCAGATCGACGACCACGCCGGTCCGGTCCGCAGCCTCGATCCGTGCGCGCAGCAGCGCGTCGCGCAGCCGCACCGGGCGCGGCTGGCTGGGATGGGTCCCGCTGGTCTCGGGCTCTGACATTGTCGGCCTCGTCCTCGACTATCCTCCGTTAACCTATCAGCAACCAATCCCTCCGCAAAGGCCTCACAATTCCAGAGACTTACGGCGCCGCAGCCGGCTCACCTGTGCCAAAAACAGACGATCCCACCCAGGCAGAGCCTGGATGGGACCATCCGTCCTTGGACGTCTTCTTGAATTGAGACCGTCAGGCCGAGACGCGCGCCGGCTCTTCCACGATCGAGAAGCGGACGCCGGCCTTGTGGCGGTTCTCTTCCGAGACGGTGCGCCAGGCGTCCTCGGCCTCCGTGCGGGTCTTGAACGGACCCTGCACCTGGGCCGAGCCTTCCACGAGCTTGTGGAAATTCATCGAACCGAACTCGCCGCCGATCACCCAGAAATTGCTGCCTTTGGTCATTGTCAGTCTCCTGTTTGGTAGCGTGATGCGTTAGCCGAACTGGTTCATCGTGTTGTGAGCGCCGCCCGCCTTCAGGGCAGCCTCGCCGGCGAAGTATTCCTTGTGGTCGTCGCCGATGTCGGAGCCGGCCATGTTCTGATGCTTGGCGCAGGCGATGCCCTGGCGGATTTCCGCGCGCTGGACGTTCTTGACGTAGCCCAGCATGCCCTGCTCGCCGAAATACTCGCGTGCGAGATTGTCGGTCGAGAGCGCTGCCGTGTGATAGGTCGGCAACGTGATCAGGTGGTGGAAGATGCCGGCACGCTTGGCGGAATCGGCCTGGAAGGTGCGGATGCGCTCGTCGGCTTCGATGGCCAGCGGCGTATCGTCGTATTCCGGCTTCATCAGCTCGGCCCGGTTGTACTTGCTGACGTCCTTGCCCGCTTCCTTCATCGCGTCGTAGACCTGCCAACGGAAGTTGAGGGTCCAGTTGAACGACGGCGAGTTGTTGTAGGCGAGCTTGGCGTTCGGAACCACCTTGCGGATCCGATCGACCATCTTGGCGATCTGCTCGATATGCGGCTTCTCGGTTTCGATCCAGAGCAGGTCCGCACCGTTCTGCAGCGAGGTGATGCTGTCGAGCACGCAGCGATCTTCGCCCGTTCCGGCGCGGAACTGGTAGAGATTACTGGGCAGGCGCTTCGGACGCAGCATCTTGCCGTTGCGATTGATGATGACGTCGCCGTTGCGGGCGTTCTCCGGCGTCACTTCCTCGCAATCGAGGAAGCTGTTGTACTGATCGCCGATATCGCCCGGCTTGTGGCTGACGGCGATCTGCTGCGTGAGGCCGGCGCCTAGTGAGTCGGTGCGGGTCACGACGACGCCGTCTTCGACGCCCAGCTCGAGGAACGCATGGCGGCAGGCCCGGATCTTGGCCAGGAACACCTCGTGCGGCACGGTGACCTTGCCGTCCTGGTGGCCGCACTGCTTCTCGTCAGAGACCTGGTTCTCAATCTGCAGCGCGCAGGCGCCCGCCTCGATCATCTTCTTGGCGAGCAGATAGGTCGCCTCGGCGTTACCGAAGCCCGCGTCGATGTCGGCGATGACGGGGACGACATGGGTCTGGAAGTTGTCGATCTTCTCGATCAGCTCCTTCTCGCGGGTCTTGTCGCCTTCCTTGCGCGCCTTGTCGAGGTTGCGGAAGATGTCGTTGAGCTCGCGCGAGTCGGCCTGACGCAGGAAGGTGTAGAGTTCTTCGATCAGCGCCGGCACCGAGGTCTTCTCGTGCATCGACTGGTCGGGCAGCGGTCCGAACTCGGAGCGCAGCGCCGCGATCATCCAGCCGGAGAGATAGAGGTAGCGGCGATCGGTCTTGCCGCCGAAGTGCTTCTTGATCGAGATCAGCTTCTGCTGCGCGATGAAGCCGTGCCAGCAACCCAGCGACTGGGTGTACTTGGTCGGATCGGCATCATAGGCCGCCATGTCGGCCCGCATGAGCGCCGCGGTGTAGCGGGCGATGTCGAGGCCAGTCTTGAAGCGGTTCTGCAGGCGCATGCGCGCGACGGCCTCGGCCTTCACCCCGTTCCAGGTCGGCTTGGTTTCGAGGAGCGCCTGGGCGGCCTCGATCTCGCTCTGATACGAGGCCGGGCGCTGCAGGGCGTTGATGCCACGGGGCTGGTAGTTCATGTGCTCGATCCTTTCGCTGATGACAAAGCGCTTGGCCTTGTCATCGACATTTTTGACAGTGCATTGCGAAATGCGTGTCCTGAGCTAAACGCGAGAAAGGGAAGTTCGTATAGAGGGCTTGTATTTGAATGGTGATGTCATGTAACATCGGAACATGTAATAGATGTTATTTTGTAAATCTTGTAACAAGATAGGACAGCAATACTGTCCTTCGCGACTCTGGAGCCCTGAAGATGCCCGCCGAGCCCGGGAAGAAACTGTTCGTCGGCCCGCGCTTCCGGAGGATCCGGCAGCAATTGGGGCTGTCGCAGACCCAGATGGCCGAGGGCCTCGGAATCTCGCCGAGCTATGTCAACCTGATCGAGCGCAACCAGCGTCCGGTGACCGCACAGATCCTGCTGCGGCTGGCCGAGACCTACGACCTCGACCTGCGCGACCTCGCCACCGCGGACGAGGACCGCTTCTTCGCCGAGCTGAACGAGATCTTTTCCGATCCGCTGTTCCGCCAGATCGACGTGCCCAAGCAGGAGCTGCGCGACCTCGCCGAGCTATGCCCGGGCGTGACTCACGCGCTGCAACGGCTCTACGCGGCCTACACCGAGGCCCGCCAGGGCGAGACGCTGGCCGCAGCGCAGATGGCCGACCGCGATGTCGGCACGCGCTACGAGGCCAATCCGGTCGAGCGCGTGCGCGAGCTGATCGAGGCCAACCGCAACTATTTTCCGGAGCTCGAACAGGCCGCCGAAACCTTGCGCGACGAGCTGAACGTGCCGGCCGAAGGGCTCTATGCCGCGCTCGCCGCGCGGCTGCGCGAAAAGCACTCGATCCAGACCCGCATCATGCCCGTCGACGTGATGCGCGAAACGCTGCGGCGTTTCGACCGTCACCGCCGCCAGTTGCTGATCTCGGAACTGGTCGACCCGCCCGGCCGCGCATTCCAGCTCGCCTTCCAGCTGGGCTTGGGGGAATGCGCGCAGGCCCTGGAGACCATCATCGGCCGCGCCGGCCCGCTGGACGACGCGCCGCGCCGGCTGTTCCGCATCACGCTCGCCAACTATTTCGCGGCTTCCGTGATGATGCCCTATCCGGCGTTCCTGGCCGCCGCCGAGGCCTTGAACTACGACATCCATCTGCTGGCGCAGCGCTTCAATTCCGGCTTCGAGCAGGTCTGCCATCGCCTCACCACGCTGCAACGGCCGAACGCGCGCGGGATTCCGTTCTTCCTGCTGCGCGTCGACAACGCCGGCAACGTCTCGAAGCGGTTTTCCTCCGGCACGTTCCCGTTCTCGAAATTCGGCGGCACCTGCCCGCTGTGGAACGTGCACTCGACCTTCGACACGCCGGATCGCCTGCTCAAGCAGGTGATCGAGCTGCCCGACGGCACGCGCTATTTCTCGATCGCGCAGATGGTGCGCCGGCCGGTGGCACCGCATCCGCTGCCGCAGCCGCGCTTCGCCATCGGCCTCGGCTGCGAAATCCGCCACGCCTCCCGCCTCGTCTATGCCGCCGGAATGGACCTCGAGAAGACCGAAGGCACGCCGATCGGCGTCAACTGCCGCCTCTGCGAGCGCGAAAACTGCGCCCAGCGCGCCGAGCCGCCGATCACGCGTACGCTGATCCTGGACGAGACGACACGGCGGGTGAGTTCGTTTGCGTTCTCGAATGCACGGGAGCTCTGAGGGTTGCCATTGGCGCCGTCACCATAACGGCCCTCGCAGATGAAGGAACTTCCGTTTTTCCCCCACGTTATCGCTGTAGAAGGGCGGCGCGGCTTATTTGACGCCGGTCGGCGACATGAAGAACTTTTCAAATGCGGCTTTCGCACCCGACGTGATCGAGGCCATGACGGCCGCCCTTGGCGCTGCGGTCGCCACCCTGCCGGAGCCGGTGCATTCGGGGCACGTCGACACCATTGCCCAATCCATTCTCCGCACGGCCAGCACGGGCGAGCGCAACGTTGCGGTCTTGCAGCGGATTGCGCTGATGGAGCTCAGCCTTACGCCGGGAACATGACGAGGTGAACCCATGAGAGTTGAGGCGGGCGTTGCAGCAGCCGTTCTGGCGCTTTGCGGCTCTGCGGTTGCTCACGCGGAGAGCTGGGCCGCCTATCGCATTCCTGAAACCGGCACCACGGTGGACATCCCCGCCTCGATCTTCACGGAGGACGCCGGCAAGCCGGACGGCCACGGGCAGCGGTTTCGCTCGGCTGACGGCAGAGCCGATCTGACCGTGCAAGCGGTGCCCAGGACGGGCGAATCTCCCGCCGCCTTCCTGGCCCGGAAGAATCCACCGTCCGGCATCGTCTACAAGCGGATCACGCCGCACTTCTTCGTCGTGTCGAGCGTCAAGCGCGACACCATCTGGTACGACCGCTGCAACTTTTCGGTCCGCTACGTCCACTGCGTGCTGATCAATTATCCCGCAGCCGAGAAGCGCCAGTGGGACCCCGTCGTGACCAGGGTCAGCCACAGCCTTGGCGGCAGCTGACGCCCTCGCGGCTCTGTTTGGTTAACCCAGCGCTAATCCGCCCACGCGATCTGCAACCCAGGATTAAGCACGCTTCAACATCGCTCCCATAGTCTCGCCCCACTCACTTTTCGCAAACAACGGCGGCCTATCCTGCCGGGCGAAGTGACACCAGGGGGTCCATCATGCGCATTGCGTTGCTGCTGACCGCAACCATCGTCGGCGCGCTCTTCACCAGTCCATCCAGTGCCGGATCGCTCGATGCCGACGCAGCGCAGCCGCTGCCGCCGGGCTTCCAGAGCTACCGCGGCTACATGTTCGACGTGTCCGAGAACCGTGACCGCAAGGACGTCGACAAGCTCATGGACAATCTGAAGAGCCAGATCGACGTCGTCGAAGGCGCCGGCCTCTCGCCGCGCGTGCTGCGCTTCTTCCATACCGTTCCGATCGTGGCGAGCGAGCTCGCCTGCCTCGACGAAGGCGCCGCGACGGCGTGCTACGGCCGGGTCACACCGGATATCCAGCGCACCGCGCCGCGGACGCTGACGGTCTGGGACCCCGCCAAGCAGCGCTGGAGCAATCCCAATGCCGTCGACCTCGCGGTCGATTCGGGCCTCGGCGTGATCATGCTGCGCCCGGACATGATGCGCTACGAGAAGGAAGCCGTGCTGCTGCACGAGATGCTGCACGCCTTTCACGCGCGGCTGCTGCCGGACGGCTACGCCAACAAGGGCGTGATCGGCTATTACGCCCTGGCCAAGTCCAAGGACCAGCTGCCCAAGGACTCCTATGCGATGAAGAATCCCATGGAATTCTTTGCCGTGACCTCCAGCATTTTCCTGGCGGGAAAAAGCGAATTCCACGACCCGAAGTCGCGCGAGGCGCTCAAGGAGAAGATGCCGGACTATTACAAATATCTGGTCGGCGTGTTCGGCTTCGACCCCGAGCCGGCGGCGTCCAACGGCCCGGTCGCCTCGCTGAAATAAAAGGCCTACCGTTTCCAGGCCAGACAGGACCAAGGGCCGCGCCAACAGCGCGGCCCTGACGTTTTTGTCGAGGATATCCCCCTGCGACAGGCCTCGATGACGCAATGTGACGTCACGCACAGCCGCGCCATGGAGGATCAGGCATCGTTCGCGTCATGGGGACTGCATCGGGCAGCCACAAATCGAAAGTCAACGACCATGACAAAGATCGCGCTCTTCGCCTCCGCCGCTCTTCTCGCCACCACGCTTCTCGCCGGCACCGCGAGCGTCTCGCCGGCCTCCGCCGGCAACCTCGACTTTCTCAGCAACCAAAACTACATGCGCTGCCTCCAGTATTTCAGCATCCGCGCCCACGGCGATGGGGCTGCGTATGACCAGGGCCGCAGGTTCTGCAACCGGCAATATTTCCCGGGACGCCCCGGCGGCCAGTACTGAGCCGGGCGCCGACGACACCGGGGCCGCGCGAACAGCGCGGCCTTTTCGTTTTGGATACGGGAGATGTTGATCACCCCACGCCGGGGAATTGCCAAGCCGGGGCCCGATCTGCATAGTCCCGCGCGCCGATTTGGTAGGACTGTTTCAAGAGGATAGAAGAACATGGCGGACGCCGACCTGGATGTCGTGATCCGGCAACTGGCCAGACAGCTGCATACGGGCCTGATGACCCGCGCCAAGGAGCGTCGGGATCGCTTCAACGGCCTCGCGGCCAAGGCCAAGGGCAAGGAGACGGGCGAGCGCTTCAAGATGCTGGCCAAGGCCAGCATGGAGCAAGCTACCGCCGCGGCAAAACGCCTGCAGATGTCCGCCGACAACGTCGCCGACAGCTACGCCCGCGCAATGCGCCTCGCCGCCAGCACGCCGATCGCAGTGAAGGCGGAAAAGAAGGCGAAGGAAAAGCCTGAGAAGGCTGCCAAGGCGAAGAAGGCCAAGGCCAAGAAAGCGAAGTAGGCGCGAGGTTCTTCCTTCTCCCTTGTGGGAGAGGGTTGCAGCGGCGCATGCAGCTCTAGATATCATCACCGACGGGGCGCGGCCCCCTGGGTCGGCTCGGCGCTCGCGAGTTCGGCGAGTTTGGCGCGCGCCGCATCGTGGGTGCGGGCGTCTTTGCCGGCCGGCAGCGCAAGCGCGGCTTCGAAATCGGCGCGGGCATCATCAGCCTGGCCGCGGGCGAGGAAGGCAAGACCCCGGTCGAGGCGGGGCTGGGCAACCGACGGATCGAGGCGGATCGCCGTGTTGTAGCTCAGGATCGCGCGATCGAGATCGCCGCTGCCAGCAAGCGCCAGACCGCGCTCGTGATAGGGCGCTGCGAGCTTTGGATTGTGCGCAATCGCCTCATCGTAATCCTCGATGGCAAGCGCGAGGTCGCCGTTCTGCCGGCGCGCCAGCGCCCGGTCGCGATAGAGCGTGGCGCGGTTGGGATTGAGGTGGATGGCCTCGTCGAAATCCGCGATCGCCCGCCGCCAGTCGCCGTGGCGGAGCGCGATCCGGCCGCGTCCCTCATAGGCGAAAGCGATCAGCGAGCCGCGCAGCGGCGAGAAGCCGATCACGGCCGAGCAGATGTCGGGCTCGTCCTCGTCCCCGCAATTGACGACGGTATGCGTGGACAGGCCGACGAGCACGCCCAGGACGATCAGCAATGGTACCGCGGCTTTGGTCATCTTCGACGGCGACCGGCATTGGGCCGGCCACGCATCCCCTTTCGAAGAAACAATCTCCTCGCGCTGTTACCACCGCTGCGGGCGATTCTGTGTGCGCCAAGTCACAAAGCGGGACCCAATTTCCGGCCTGTTCCCTCAACCCCAGGGACCACGAGCAGGACCGCGCGACGAGCGGCCCCACGGGCCCCGCGGCGGATAGTTTTCGTTGGCGCCGACCGACGGCGCGGCCCGCGCGCCAAGCTCGCCCGCGAGTTGCCGGAGCGCCGCGACGCGGTTCTGCGTCAAAGGATGTGTGGCGAACAGATTGTCCACGCCATGGCCCGACAGCGGATTGATGATGAACATATGCGCGGTCGCAGGATTTCGTTCGGCATCATAGTTCGGCACCTGATGCGCGGCACCTTCGATCTTGACCAGCGCCGAGGCCAGCCACATCGGCTGTCCCACGATGCGCGCGCCGAGATCGTCGGCTGCATATTCGCGCGTGCGGCTGATCGCCATCTGCACCAGCATGGCCCCGAGCGGAGCGAGGATCATCATCAGGATCGAGCCGACGATTCCCGGACCGTTGTTGTTGTCGCGGTGGCCGCCGAAGAACATGCCGAACTGCGCCAGCATCGAGATCGCACCAGCGATGGTGGCGGTGATCGTCATCAGCAGCGTGTCGTGGTTCTTGACGTGGGCAAGCTCATGCGCGATCACGCCGGCAAGCTCCTCACGGCTGAGCTGCCGCATCAGGCCGGTGGTGACGGCGACGGCCGCGTTCTCGGGATTGCGGCCGGTCGCGAACGCGTTGGGCTGTGCCTCGTCCATCAGGAACACGCGCGGCATCGGCAGCCCCGCGCGGCCCGCAAGCTCGGCGACGAGACCGACCAGCTCGGGCGCGCTGTTACGGTCGACCTCATGGGCGCCATACATCGAGAGCACCATGCGGTCGGAATTCCAGTAGGTGAAGAGATTGGTCGCGGCGGCAATGACGAGCGCGATCATGGCGCCTGAGGCGCCGCCGATCAGATAGCCCACGCCCATGAACAGGGCGGTGAGGCCTGCGAGCAGCATTGCGGTACGAAGATAGTTCATGGCCGTCTCCTGGGCGGCCGCGGGCGAGCCTCGGCCAGCGCACTTGAGGTAGGGATGACCCCGGCCCTGGCGCAAGGTTTCAGGGTGCGTCGCGGAGCCGCGGCACTGGTTTGCGCCCGATCATTCCATTAAACTTCGTCAAGAATCCAAGCGTCTCCCTCCCCCCGGAAACCTCATGCTCCAGACCCGATTTGCGATCGCGGCCGCCGCTCTGCTCACGCTCGCCGTTCCCGCCTCCGCCCAGCTCGCGCCGCCGCCCGCCAAGCCCGCCGTTCCCAAAACCACGGCCCCCAAAGCCACCGCCCCCTCGCCGCGCGCGGCCTCGTGCCACAATGGCGCGAGCTTCGATCGCTTCCTGGCCGATGTGAAACAGCAGGCCGTTGCCGCCGGCGTGTCGCAGCGGACGATCGCGGAGGCCTCGCCCTACCTCGTCTACGACCAGGGCATCGTCAACCGCGACCGCGGCCAGCGCGTGTTCGGCCAGCTCTTCACCGAATTCGCCGGCCGCATGGCCGCGCCCTATCGCATGCAGAACGGCCAGCAGCACATCAAGCAACATGCAGCCGCGTTCGCGCGCGCGGAAAAGGAATTTGGCGTGCCGCCGGCGGTGATCGCGGCGTTCTGGGGCCTCGAAAGCGATTTCGGCGTCAACATGGGCAATCTGCCGACACTGAAATCGCTGGTGTCGCTGGCCTATGATTGCCGGCGCTCGGAGATGTTCGTGGGCGAGACCATCGCCGCGCTGAAGATCATCGACCGCGGCGATTTGCATCCGGACGAGATGATCGGCTCCTGGGCCGGTGAGCTCGGCCAGACGCAGTTTTTGCCGGTCCATTACGTCAACTATGCCGTCGACTATGACGGCGACGGGCGGCGCGACCTGCTCCGCAGCGAGGACGACGTGATCGGCTCGACCGCGAACTACATCGCCAACGGACTGAAGTGGCGGCGCGGCGAGCCGTGGCTGGAAGAGATCAAGGTGCCCTCGAGCCTGCCGTGGGATCAGACCGATCTCACCGTGCAGCAGCCGCGCTCGAAATGGGCGCAGCTTGGCGTCACCTATCCCGACGGACGGCCGCTGCCGAGCGACAATCTCGCAGGCTCGGTATTGCTGCCGATGGGACGCTTCGGGCCGGCCTTCATGGCCTACCCGAATTTCGCGGCCTACACCGAATGGAATAACTCGCTGATCTATTCGACCACCGCGGGCTATCTCGCCACCCGCATCGCGGGCGCCGCCCCGATGCGCAAGCCGGCAACGCCGGTCGCGCAACTGCCGTTCAACGAGCTCAAGCAATTGCAGCAGCTTCTGGTCCAGGCCGGCTTCAATGTGGGCAAGGTCGACGGCGTGCTCGGCCAGCAGAGCCGCGCAGCGGTGAAGGCGATGCAGATCAAATACGGCCTGCCCGCGGATTCCTGGCCGACCGCCGAGCTGCTGGCGAAGATGCGCGGCGGCACGGCGCAGGCGCAGCCGGCGGGGATGGTCCGGTAGATTTTTCGCGCTGCACAGGCCGCTGTCCGCGATTGTATTTTTCCATGACGTTCCCATGTGAGTGGCTCAGGTTTTCTCCTGATTTTTCCCCTCATTGAAGCGAGCATCACATGTCCTTCTACGACGCCGTCGTCCCCGCGTATCTGCAAATGCTGAACAGCCTTACCGGCCTCCTCACCAAGGCTGAGGCGCATTGCGCGGCGAAGAAGGTCGACCCGAGCGTCCTGCTTGGCTCCCGCCTCTTCCCGGACATGCTGCCGCTGTCGAAGCAGATCCAGCTGGTCAGCGATTTCGCCGCCAAGGGCTGTGCCCGGCTAACCCACAGCGACGTGCCCACCACGCCCGACACCGAAAAGACGTTTGAGGAGCTGAAGCAGCGGCTCGCCAAGACCATCGACTACGTGAAGTCGTTCAAGCCGGAGCAGTTCGAGGGGGCTGAGAGCAAGGACGTCACCTTCCCGAGCGGACCCGACAAGACCACGACCCTGAAGGGCCAGCAGTTCCTGAGCGCGTTCTCGCTGCCGAACTTCTATTTCCACTGCGCGACCGCCCACGGAATTTTGCGCCACAACGGCGTGGAGATCGGCAAGCGGGATTTCATGGGCCTGAACTGATTTGCGCCATCGCGCGGCCGCGGCAGCAGGATTCCGCTGCCGTGGCCGGAATTGCACATGAATCATGCTACGCGGTCGCCCCCGCGTAGCTCGCCTGCACTTTCCGTATGGCTCCTCCCTTGCGCTGATTGCCGCAATGCACAAGTGTTCCGGACCTCTCACCGCCTGGAAGCATTCCCATGAGTCGTCCGACCAAATTGTTTGAGACCTACAAGCTTGGCCCGATCACGCTGGCCAACCGCCTCGTGATGGCGCCACTGACGCGTAACCGCGCCGTTCCCGGCACTTTCGTACCCGGTGCACTCGCCGCCGACTATTACGCCCAGCGCGCTTCCGCAGGGCTTCTGATCACCGAGGCGAGCCAGGTCTCGCAGCAGGGCCAAGGCTACCAGGATACGCCCGGCATTTACACCAAGGACCAGGTCGCCGGCTGGCGCAAGGTCACCGACGGTGTCCATGCGCGCGGCGGCAAGATCTATATCCAGCTCTGGCATGTCGGCCGCATCTCGCATGTCGATCTCCAAGCCAATGGCGCAGCTCCCGTGGCGCCGAGCGCGATCCGCGCCAAGGGCAAGACTTTCGTGAACGGCGGCTTCGCCGACGTCTCCGAGCCCCGCGCGCTCGAGCTCTCCGAAATTCCGGGCATCATCGACGACTTCAAGCGCGCCACGAAGAATGCACTCGAAGCCGGCTTCGACGGCGTCGAGATCCACGGCGCCAACGGCTATTTGCTTGAGCAATTTGCGAAGGACGGCACCAACAAGCGCACCGACGCCTATGGCGGCTCGATCGAGAACCGCGCGCGGCTGATGCTGGAAGTCTCCGAGGCCGTAGTGTCCGAGGCCGGCGCCGACCGCACCGGCATCCGCATCTCGCCAGTGACGCCGGCCAACGACATCTCGGACTCGAACCCGCAAGCCTTATACGACCATATCGTCGACGGCCTCAGCGCACTAAAGCTGGTCTATCTCCACGTCGTCGAAGGCGCCACCGGCGGTCCGCGCGACATCGCTCCGTTCGACTATGCCGGCCTGCGCAAGCGCTTCTCCGGCGCTTATGTCGCCAACAACGGCTACGATTTCGATCTCGCGACCAAGGTGCTGGACGCCAACGCCGCCGACCTCATCGCGTTCGGCAAGCCGTTCATCTCGAACCCCGATTTGGTCGAGCGGCTGAAGAAGGGTGCTGCGCTGAACGACTGGGACAAGAACACGTTCTACGGCGGCGGCGCGAAGGGGTACACGGATTACCCGACGCTGGCGGCGCAGGCGGCGGAGTAATTTTCTCTCCACACATGACGGTGTTATGCCCCGCGAACGCAGGGCATCCAGTACGCCGCGGCTTCTCGGTTCAATCACCCCGGTCTCTGGAATACTGGATCGTCCGCCTTCGCGGACGATGACACCGAGAATGTGGAACGTATGCGCCACAAAGAAAAAAGGCCGGGATCGCTCCCGGCCTTTCGTCGTTATGAGCCGTCGCTTACTGAAGCGAGGCGCGCTTCGGGGGCTGGGCCGGCCACGACTTGATCAGCGTGTCGTAGTCGACCGTCTCGCCCTTCGGCTTCTCGTTGGCGAGCTTGCGCTGCGGAGCGAGGGTACCGTCCTTCTGGGCCTTGGCGTACCAGTACTCGGCCGACTCCTTCTTGTGCAGCTTCGGACCGCACTCCTTCTGCACGCCCGATTTCTCCAGACGCTCCATGACGGAGTCCTGGGCGGCGGCGAGCGAGTCCATCGCGGCCTGCGGCGTCTTCGCACCGGAC
Source organism: Bradyrhizobium cosmicum (assembly GCF_007290395.2). Lineage (NCBI taxonomy): Bacteria > Pseudomonadati > Pseudomonadota > Alphaproteobacteria > Hyphomicrobiales > Nitrobacteraceae > Bradyrhizobium > Bradyrhizobium cosmicum. Next base: position 5,791,948 of record NZ_CP041656.2, read on the forward strand.
GACGCATCGCCGATGTTCTGCCACCACAGCTGCGCGAGCTTGGGATAGTCGGGCACGTTGTTGCCGGTCGGGGTCCACTGCACGCGCGCGGGCGAGCGGTAGAACTCGATCAGGCCACCGAGCTTCGGCGCACGCTCGGTGAACGACTTGTCCCAGATGTCGGATTCACGAATGAAGGTGAGACCGACATGGCTCTTCTTCAGCGACACCGTCTTGGAGACGATGAACTGGAGATAGAGCCAGGCTGCCTTGCGGCGATCCGCCGGGGTCGACTTCAGCAACGTCACGGAGCCGGCGTCCTGGTAGCCGAGCTTCATGCCCTCCTTCCAGTACGCACCATGCGGCGACGGAGCCATACGCCATTTCGGCGTACCGTCCGCGTTCATCACGGCGATGCCCGGCTTCACCATGTCGGCGGTGAAGGCGGTGTACCAGAACATCTGCTGGGCGATATTGCCCTGCGCCGGCACGGGACCGGACTCCGAGAAGGTCATGCCCTGGGCCTGCGGCGGAGCATACTTCTTCATCCACTCGAGGTACTTGGTGATCGAGTAGACCGCGGCCGGACCGTTGGTGTCGCCACCACGCTCGACCGAGGAGCCGACGGGACGGCAGCCTTCCATGCGGATGCCCCACTCGTCGACCGGCAGACCGTTCGGAATGCCCTTGTCGCCGTTGCCGGCCATCGACAGCCAAGCGTCGGTGAAACGCCAGCCGAGCGACGGGTCCTTCTTGCCATAGTCCATATGGCCGTAGACCTTGACGCCGTTGATCTCCTTGATGTCGTTGGTGAAGAACTCGGCGATGTCCTCGTAGGCCGACCAGTTCACGGGAACGCCGAGTTCGTAGCCATACTTGGCCTTGAACTTGGCCTTGTAGTCGGGGTTGGTGAACCAGTCGTAGCGGAACCAGTAGAGGTTGGCGAACTGCTGGTCCGGCAGCTGATAGAGCTTGCCATCCGGCGCGGTGCCGAACGACTTTCCGATGAAGTCGTTGACGTCGAGCTGGGGATCGGTGACGTCCTTGCCCTCGCCGGTCATGTAGTCCGACAGCGCGATGGTCTGGCCGTAACGGAAGTGGGTGCCGATCAGATCGCTATCGTTGATCCAGCCGTCATAGACGTTCTTGCCGGACTGCATCTGGGTCTGCAGCTTCTCGACGACGTCACCTTCCTGGATGAGGTCGTGCTTGAGCTTGATGCCGGTGAGCTCGGAGAACGCCTTGGCCAGCGTCTGCGCTTCGTATTCGTGGGTCGTGATGGTCTCGGAGACGACGTTGATCTCCATGCCCTTGAACGGTTCGGCCGCCTTGGCGAACCACTCCAGCTCCTTCTTCTGGTCGTCCTTCGACAGCGTCGAGGGCTGGAATTCCGCGATCCACTTCTGGATGACGGCATCGTCGGCGGCGCGGACCGGCGCCGAGACGGCGAACGCTACCGCAATGATGGCTGCCGCACTTGATACGCTCAGCAAGCCGACCTTGGTCAGCGGACCTTTGCTTCTAGACCGTCGCATGTTGTTTCCTCCGTTGCAGCGACAAACTTTTGTACAGGCCCGGGTTGGTCCCGGATCTGGCCGTCCCTTCGCGAGTTTCAGACCGTGCGGAAGATGAGCGCGGCCGTGACCAGCGAAATTCCTGATGCGAGCCACAGGCTCGAGATTTCAAAACCTTCCTCGCCGATCGGCACCGTGGCGAGCGCGTCGGTGCCCATGAAAGCGATCCACAAGAGGTGGATCACGGCCGCCGTGATCAGCGAGATGAACAGGCGGTCGCCGCGTGTGGTCGGAATGCGGAGCACGCCGACGCGCTCGGCTTCGGGATAGACCGCGGCCAAGTACGTCATCACGGCCAGCGTGCATGCGAGCGCGACGAAGAAGATCGCCGTCGGCAGCGTCCAGGCCATCCATGCGATGGATTCCATGAGAGCCTCCTCAGACCCGACCAAGCGCGAAACCGCGCGCGATGTAATTGCGGACGAACCAGATCACGAGCGCCCCCGGAATGATGGTGAGCACGCCGGCCGCGGCCAGCAGACCCCAATCCATGCCGGCCGCCGAAACCGTGCGCGTCATGATCGCGGCGATGGGCTTGGCCTGTACCGAGGTCAGCGTGCGCGCGAGCAGGAGCTCGACCCAGGAGAACATGAAGCAGAAGAAGGCGGCGACGCCGATGCCGCTCGCAATCAGCGGCACCAGGATCTTGATGAAGAAGCGCGGAAACGAATAGCCGTCGAGGAAGGCGGTCTCGTCGATCTCGCGCGGCACGCCGGAGACGAAGCCTTCGAGGATCCAGACCGCCAAGGGAACATTGAAGATGCAATGCGCGAGCGCGACCGCCCAGGGCGTATCGAACAGGCCGATCGCCGAATAGAGATTGAAGAACGGCAGCGCATAGACCGCCGCCGGCGCCATGCGGTTCGACAGCAGCCAGAAGAACAGATGCTTGTCGCCGAGGAAGCGGTAGCGCGAGAAGGCGTAGGCCGCCGGCAGCGCCACCGAGATCGAGATGATGGTGTTGAGGACGACGTATTCCAGCGAATTGATATAGCCGGAATACCAGCTCTCGTCGGTGAAGATGCGCTTGTAGTGCTGCAGCGTCGGGGTATGCGGCCACAGCGTCATCGTCGAGACGATCTCGGCGTTGGTCTTGAAGCTCATGTTGACGAGCCAGTAGATCGGCAACATGAGAAAGATGAGGAACAGCGCCATGATGACGCGACGGCCGGGAATCGAGTGCATCACGCGGCTCCTTCCTGCGGCTTCCGGTCGGTGCCGGCATTGGTCATGACCGTGTAGAAGATCCAGCAGACGATCAGGATGATCAGGTTGTAAACCAGCGACAGCGCCGCCGCCTTGCCGAGATCGAACTGGCCGAGCGCGATCTTGACCAGCTCAATCGACACGAAGGTGGTGGAATTGCCGGGCCCGCCGCCGGTGACGACGAACGGCTCGGTGTAGATCATGAAGCTGTCCATGAAGCGCAGCAGCACCGCGATCAGCAGCACGCGGTTCATCTTCGGCAGCTGGATCGCCTTGAACACGGCCCAGCGCGAAGCGCCGTCGATCTGGGCGGCCTGGTAATAGGCTTCCGGGATCGACTTCAGGCCGGCATAGCAGAGCAGCGCGACGAGGCTGGTCCAGTGCCAGACGTCCATCACGATGACCGTGACCCAGGCGTCGAATTCGTTGGAGACGTAATTATAGTCGATGCCGATGGCGTTGAGGACGTAACCGAGCAGGCCGATGTCGGGCCGGCCAAAGATCTGCCAGATCGTGCCGACCACGTTCCACGGAATCAGCAGCGGTAGCGCGAGGATGACGAGGCAGGCCGCGACGGTCCAGCCCTGGCGCGGCATCGACAGCGCGACGACGATGCCGAGCGGCACCTCGATGGCGAGGATCACCAGCGAGAAGAAAAGATTGCGTCCGAGCGAGGCGAGGAAGCGGCCGCCGAGGTCGGTCGAGGGATCGAGCAATTCCTTGAACCAGCCGACACCGTTCCAGAAGAACTGATTGTTGCCGAAGGTGTCCTGCATCGAATAGTTCACCACCGTCATCAGCGGCAGCACCGCGGAGAAGGCGACGACCAGGAACACCGGCAGCACCAGGAACCAGGCTTTTTGGTTGACGGTCTTGTCCATCAGGCGGCTCCCTCCACCAGAAGGCTGTCGGCATAGACGTGGATATGCGACGGGTCGAATTTCAGCCCGGCGGTGCCGTCCGAACTGGTGAATCCCGCAGGTGCGCGCGCCGCGAGCTTTGCGTCGCCGAGGCGCGTGCGGGCGAAACGGATGCGCCCGAGATCGTCGATGCGCTCGATCTTTGCCGTAAGCAGGCCGGGAGCCGGCGCGACCGCGTCGACGAATTCGGGACGAACGCCGATTTCGATCTTCGCGCCCGCCGGAAGCTTGTCATAGCTGCGGCCCAGCGCAATGACGTGGCCGCCGACCTTGGCTTCGCGACCCCTCACCTCGGCCGGAATGATGTTCATGCCGGGCGAGCCGATGAAATAGCCCACGAATGTGTGCGCCGGCTTATCGAACAGCTCGGCGGGCGTGCCGCTCTGCACCACGCGGCCGTCATGCATGACGACGACGGTGTCGGCGAAGGTCAGCGCCTCGGTCTGGTCGTGGGTGACGTAGATCATCGTGAGGTCGAGCTCGCGATGTAGAGCCTTCAGCTTGGAGCGCAGCTGCCATTTCAGCTCGGGGTCGATCACCGTCAGCGGCTCGTCGAACAGCACGGCGGCCACGTCGGAACGGACCAGGCCGCGACCGAGCGAGATCTTCTGCTTGGCATCGGCGGTGAGCCGCGTCGCCTTGCGGTTCAGATAGGGTTCGAGATCGAGTAGGCGGGCGATCTCGGTGACGCGCTTGTCGATCTCGGCCTTCGGCACGCCGCGGTTCTTCAGAGGAAACGCCAGGTTCTGCCCCACCGTCATGGTGTCGTAGATCACCGGGAACTGGAACACCTGGGCGATGTTGCGCTTCTGGGTTGACAGCGGAGTGATGTCCTGCCCGTCGAACAGGATTTTTCCCCGCGACGGCGTGATGATGCCGGAGATGACGTTGAGCAGCGTGGTCTTGCCGCAGCCGCTTGGGCCGAGCAGCGCATAGGCGCCGCCCTGCCGCCAGGTCATGGTCACCGGCTTGAGCGCAAAGCTGTCCTGCGGCGCGTCGTTGCCGCCGTAGGAGTGGGCGAGATCGACGAGGTCAATGCGGGCCATGTCGCATCTCCCTCACGAGCTTGGTGCCGCGACCAACCGGTCAGCGGCATCAAACACAAAGACATCATTGGGATCGAGCACCGCATCCAACGTCTGGCCGGGCTCGAATTCGTGCACGCCATGCAACACCGCAACCCAGTTCGATCCGTCGCGGGTCAAATGCACGAAGCTCTCCGAACCGGTGATTTCGGTTACCGTCACCGTGGCGTGGAAGGCGTGGCGGTCGGCCTCGCCGTTGGCGAGCGCCAATTGATGGGCGCGAAAGCCGACGCGATAGGCGCCGTCGGCGAGAGAGGAATAGAGGCCGGAGGCAGGCGCGGCGATGCCTCCCGCATATTGCACGGAGCCGTTCTTCTTCTCGATGCCGACGAGGTTGAGCGGCGGATCCGAGAACACCTGCGCGACGCGCAGCGTCTGCGGCCGGCGGTAGACGCTCGGCGTCTCGCCGATCTGGAGCGCCTGGCCTTCCCACATGCAGACCGTGTTGCCACCGAGCAGCAACGCTTCGGTCGGCTCGGTGGTGGCATAGACGAAGATCGCGCCCGAGGCCTCGAAGATGCGCGGCAGTTCGGCGCGCAGCTCTTCGCGGAGCTTGTAGTCGAGATTGGCGAGCGGCTCGTCGAGCAGCACGAGATCGGCGCCCTTGACCAGCGCGCGCGCCATCGCGGTACGCTGCTGCTGACCGCCGGAGAGCTGAAGCGGTGTGCGCTTCAGGAACGGCTCGAGCCGCAGCAGCCTTGCGGCTTCCGCCACGCGCGTCTCGATCTCGTCACGCGGCTTGCCCTGCACGCGCAGCGGCGAGGCAATGTTCTCGTAGACCGTCAACGAGGGATAGTTGATGAACTGCTGATAGACCATCGCGACCGAACGCTTGCGCACGTCGACGCCGGTGACGTCCTTGCCGTTGACCAGCACCTTGCCCGCAGTCGGCTTGTCGAGACCGGCGAGCAGCCGCATAATCGAGGTCTTGCCCGACAGCGTCGGCCCGAGCAGCACGTTGAGCGTGCCGCTCTCGAGCGTCAGCGAGACGTCGCGGATGTGCTCGATACCGTCGACGGTCCGGGTCACGTGATCGAGTGTCACGGTCATGAGCGACCTCCTGCTTCCAGCAGGGGACTTTGCCGCACACCATGGGCTGCGATCCAGTCGCTCAAAGCCGCGATCTCGTCGGCAGATAGTCGCAGGCCGAGCTTGGAGCGGCGCCAGACGACGTCCTCGGCGGTGACGGCCCATTCGTTGGCCATGAGGTAGCGGACCTCGCGCTCGGTCAGCGTCGCGCCAAAGGCCTGGCCGAGATCGGCGGCCGATTTCGCGTCGCCGAGCAGCTTGGACGCCCTGGTGCCATAGGCGCGCGCAAGGCGCCGCGCGTGCTCGTAGCTGATGAAGGGATAGCCGCGCTGGAGCTCGGCGATCAGGCCGTCCACGTCGGACACACCCATGTCGCCACCGGGCAGCGGCGCCTTGCCGGTCCAGCCCTCGCGCGCTTTCGCACTGCGAAGATAGGGTGCCAGCCGTTCCAGCGCCTCTTCAGCGAGACGGCGATAGGTCGTGATCTTGCCGCCATAGATCGACAGAAGCGGCGCGTTGCCGGGCATGTCGAGCTCGAACACGTAGTCGCGGGTTGCAGCCTTGGCCTCGCTGGCGCCGTCGTCATAGAGCGGACGCACACCGGAATAGGTCCAGACCACGTCCTCGGGCGTCACCGGCTTGGCGAGATATTCGCTGGCGGCCTTGCAGAGATACTCGATCTCCTCGACCGTCGCCTTCACCTTGGAAGGATCGCCGTCATAGTCGCGGTCGGTGGTCCCGATCAGCGTGAAATCGTCCTGGTACGGGATCACGAAGATAATGCGGCCGTCGGCGTTCTGGAACATGTAGGCGCGATCGTGGTCGTAGAGTTTCTTCACGACGATGTGCGAGCCCTGCACCAGGCGCACCTTGGCCTTCGCATTCACACCGGCGCCACGGCCGAGCACGTCCTCGACCCAGGGACCGCCCGCATTGACCAGCGCGCGCGCCTGGACCTGCGAGCGTGCACCGGTCAGCGTATCGACCATGCTGACCGTCCAGATGCCGTCGGACTGGCGGATTTCGGTGGCGCGGGTGCGGGTGCGAATCTCGGCGCCCTTGTCGGCGGCGTCGCGTGCGTTCAGCACCACGAGGCGCGCGTCATCGACGAAGCAGTCGGAATATTCGAATGCGCGGCTGTACCGATTGGGGATCAGCGGGCGGCCGACCTCGTCGCGCCGCAGATCGACCGAGCGGGTTGCGGGCAGCAGGTGACGGCCACCGATGTGGTCATACAGGAAGAGGCCGAGGCGCAGCAGCCAGGCCGGGCGCAGGCCGGCATGATGCGGCAGAACGAAACGCAGCGGACGGATGATGTGGGGCGCGATGCCCCAGAGAATCTCGCGCTCGATCAGCGCCTCGCGGACCAGGCGAAACTCGTAATATTCGAGATAGCGCAGTCCGCCATGCACCAGCTTGGTCGACCAGGACGACGTCCCGCTCGCCAGATCGTTCATTTCGCACAGGAAGACACTGTTGCCGCGGCCCACCGCGTCGCGCGCGATGCCGCAGCCGTTAACGCCGCCTCCGATGATGGCGAGGTCGAATATCCGCTCCAACAGACGCATCCCCCGGCGCACCGCTCGTTCCTTCGAGCAGCTACTTTCGTTTTTGATTAGATCACACCGAAAACCGAAAGCAAGATGAAAGACAGGAGACGGGAAGTGAAAGCAAAACATTTTTTATGGGCGGCTGGCGGAGAAATCGGCAGAGAAATGGCCAAATTCGAGAGCAAATGGTCCGATGGATCGGCATGGGGGGCATGACCATCCCGCGGCCCGATGCGGATATTGAATGTAGCAACATATCTACATATAATTCGCGCTGGTAAGTCTAACCACGGCGTGGAGGAGCTGAAGATGGTGACCACCCTGACCAGCCGAGAGTTCAACCAGGATACAAGCGGCGCCAAGAAAGCCGCCTCGCAGGGACCCGTCTTCATTACGGATCGCGGCCGCCCGGCTCATGTCCTGCTGACGATCGAGGATTATTTGCGCCTGAGCGGCGGGCACATGAGCCTTGCCGAAGCTCTGGCGCAGGCGAACACGGACTTCGAGTTCGATCCGCCCCGCGTGTCCGGCGGAGTCTTGAAGCCCGCCGATCTCGACTGATGTTTCTGCTGGACACCAATGTCATCTCCGAACTGAGGCGACCTGACAAAGCGGATCGCAATGTCGTCGCCTGGGCCAATGCGATTCCCGCTGCGAATTTTTTCATGTCGGCGATCTCGATTCTCGAAATCGAACTTGGCGCGCGCCTGATCGCGCGCAAGGACGCGGCGCAGGGGGCTGTCTTGCGCACGTGGATCGACGATCAGGTTCTAGCTCGTTTCGAAGGGCGAATCCTGGCCATTGATACGGTGGTGGCACAGCGTTGTGCGCAACTTCACATTCCCAATCCGAAGGCTGAACGCGATGCTCTCATCGCGGCAACCGCGCTTGTTCACGGCTTGACGGTTGTTACGCGCAATGTTGGGGATTTCGAACCTACGGGTGTGACGCTACTCAACCCGTGGAAACCAGCAGCAGGTTAGGACGCCTCCCGCTATCGCAGGCGGACGACCGAACCCGGGTCTTGAGGTGGCTCCGCTGCTGTCTCATCCGATTCCCCCGCCCCTTTCGGCATTGCCGCCATCACCTCGATGCCTTTGCTGTGGCAAATCGTGGCGAGGCGCTCGGGCAGTTCCTGATCGGTCACGAAGGTCTGGATCTGGCTGATATGGGCGATGCGCACCGGCGCGCTGCGACGGAGTTTCGTGGAATCGGCAACCAGCATGACGCTGCGGGCGTTGGCGATGATGGCTTGCGCGACCTGCACCTCGCGATAGTCGAAGTCGAGCAGCGCGCCCTCCTCGTCGATCGCCGACGCGCCGATGATGGCGTAATCGACCTTAAACTGTCCGATCAGCTGCGTCGCGGTCGAGCCGACCACGGCACCGTCGGCACGCCGCACCGTGCCGCCGGCGACCACCACCTCGATGCGAGGATGTCGGTAGAGCAGCATCGCGACATTGAGGTTGTTGGTGATGACGAGGAGATCCTCGTGCGAGGTCAGCGCGCTCGCCACCTCCTCGGTGGTGGTGCCGATGTTGATGAAGAGCGAGCAACCGTTCGGGATCAGCGAGGCGGCCGCAATCCCGATCGCCTTCTTCTCGTCGGCGGCGACGAAGCGCCGCGCCTCGTAAGCAAGGTTCTCGACGCCGGACGCGATGATCGCGCCGCCATGGATGCGGGTCAGCGAGCGGCGCTCGCAGAGATCGTTGAGATCCTTGCGAATGGTCTGCGCCGAGACCTCGAACTTGCGCGCCAGCTCCTCCACCATGACACGGCCCGAAGCACGCGCGATGTTGAGGATTTCTGCTTGGCGATGGGTCAATCCGGTCACGGCGATGGCCTCAAATCAGGATGCCGCATGGTGCGGCGGTTCGCAGCTGCGGTCAATGCGGACGCCGATCACGGTTAACGGCCGCCTCTCACCATGCCATCGCGGCGGCGAGACGCGCGAGCAGATCCGGATCGTCGAAGGCGCTGGCGGACGCGACTGCGCCTGATCCAACAAGGTCAGCATGGCTGAGGCTGGTGCGGATTCCGATGGTCGGAATGCCCGCGGCGGCCGCCGATTGCACGCCGGAGCGGGAATCCTCGAACGCGATGGAGGCGGCCGCGATGGCGCCGACGAAGCGCAGTCCCTCCTGATAGGGCAGCGGATGCGGCTTGCCGTGCGGCAGCTCGTCACCGATCACGATCGCCTTGAAGCGATGCGTGATGCCGAGACCGGAAAGCAGCAGTTCGGCATTCAGGCGCGGCGCGTTGGTTACCGCGGCCATAGGAATGCCCGCGCCATCCGCCAGGTCGAGCAGCGCCATCAGACCAGGCAGCGGCTCGATCTGCCCGGCGACGAGCGTGCGGAAGACCTGCTCCTTCTCGCCGAGGATCTCCGCGCGCTTGTCCAGCGCCTCATCGGCCAGGAAGCGCTCGCCGATCGATACATTGGAAAAACCTTGCAGCTCCCTTGAGAAGCGCGCGTGATCGAACACATGTCCACGGCCCCAGCACCTGGTTGAAGGCCTTCAGGTGCAGCGGGTCGGTATTGGCGAGCGTACCGTCGATGTCGAACAGCAATGCCTTGCTCATGTGCTTGCCGAGAGCCTCGATCATTTCCGTACTTTCCCCGATGCGCGATGCATCAATGCGAAAGACGTATCAATACAGGCTCCATCGCGCAATGACACATCGATATGACCGTCACGGACACTCGACAAAGCGGCGCACGGCTGCAACACTCCATGCAAGATCAAAAAAGGAGGAAACGATGACGATCAATCGACGCGATCTGGTTCTCTCGACTCTCGCAGTCTCTGCGCTTGCCGTCTCAGCTTTTGCCGTCTCAGCGCTCGCTGTCACGACACCAGCACTGGCGGCCTCGGCCGACGAGGACGCCGTGGCAAAGAAGGTCGAGGCCTTCCGCCTCGCCCAGATCGCGGCAGACCCCAAGGCGCTCGCCGCGCTGTGCTGGGACGATCTCAGCTACAGCCATTCCAGCGGCAAGGTCGAGGACAAGGCGACCTTCATCACAAATGCCACCGACGGCAAGTCGAAGTTCCTGTCGATTGAATACAAGGAGCCGACCATCAAGGTCGTCGGTCCCGCCGCGATCGTGCGCTTTCACTGGATCGCGGAACAAGAGATGGCGGCCGATGGGAAAAAAGTGCCGACCAACCTTCACATCCTGATGAACTGGCAGAAGCAGGGCGACGACTGGAAGCTGTTGTCGCGGGCTGCGACGAAGTTGTGATGGGCGGTGTCGTCCCGGGACGCGCCGAAAGGCGCGGGCCCGGAATGACATCGACTATTACGCCGCTTCCCTCACATCGCCGTTAACCAGCTTGCGCGCGGCGCGCTCGGCTTCGCGGGCGTTGCGGAAGAGCTGGCCTTCAAGGCGGTTGAACTGGTGGGACGAGGCGAAGAAGCAGTATCCGCCCTGGCCGCGAACGACGATACCCGCGGTCTGTGAATTGACTTCGATGATGTAGCTGTCCGGCATGGCCCGTAGATTCCTCAATGCGGGCAAATAACCGGATCTCTGCCCAAAAGTTCCTCAGGCAAATCAGCCGGTTTCCACCCCGAATCGACGTGCAATTAAGTACTTGGGGACCTCATCCGTTTTATGACTGGTTGTTGGCGAAGCCGCGACGCGTTGACTCAGTCACGCCGCGTTTGGCCGCCCTGCACATCTTCGTGAGATGGGACAGAGCGCCGCGCGCGACTACGTCGCGATCGGCGGATCATCCCGACGGATCGCCTGCGGACGTCCCTCGTCGTCGATCGAGACATAGGTGAAATTGCCGTCGGTCACCAAGATCGGCCGAAGCTCCCTGCGCCGCAGCGCCCAGGCTTCGAGGTGCACGGTCATCGAGGTGCGACCAACGCGCACGAGATTGGCGTAGACGGAAACGAGATCGCCGACATAGACCGCTTTACGAAAATTCATCGCCTCGATCGCCACCGTCACGGTGCGAGATCTCGCCACCTTCGATGCGAACACACCGCCGCCGACGTCCATCTGGCTCAGCAGCCAGCCGCCGAAGATATCGCCATTGGCGTTGGTGTCGGCGGGCATCGCCAGCGTGCGGATGCAGAGATCGCCGCTCGGTTCGGTGTCGGACTCGTCAGTCATATGGTCCTCACTTGAAATTGTCCCAGCCCGGATCGGGCGCAAAGCGCGCGCCGAACCGCTCGGCCAGCGCGCGCATGGTGGATACGACATTCTCCACCCCGCGCGTGCGCGCATAATTCAGCGGCCCGCCGCGGAAGGGCGCGTAGCCGGTGCCGAAGATCATCGCGCCGTCGACGGCGTCGGGATCATCGACGATGCCTTCGCGAAGGGCCGCGACGCAGACATTGGACATCGGCAGCACCAGCCGGTCGATCATCTGGTCGGTGACGCGCGGGCCGGTCTCGGCCAGCGGTGCCTTCTCCGCCTTGCCGTCCTTCCAGGTGTAGAAGCCCTTGCCGGTCTTGCGGCCGAGCTCGCCCCTGGCGACTTTCTCGCGCAGCCAAGCCGGTGTCGGCGGCAAGAGATCGCCGAACCTGGTGCGCAGCATGTCGCCGACGTCGAGGCAGATGTCGAGCCCGACCTGGTCGGCCAGTTCGATCGGCCCCATCGGCATGCCGAATTGCTCGGCGGCGGCGTCGATCAGGCGCTGGTCGATCTTCTCGTCCAGCATCACCATCGCTTCCAGCATGTACGGCGTCAGCGCGCGGTTGACGAGGAAGCCGGGCGAGCTCTTCACGGGCAGCGGCAAACGGTCGATCGCGCCGACAAAGGCGAGCGCCTCTTTCAGGACCTGTGCATCGTTGCCGTCATGGCTGACAACCTCGACCAGTTGCAGCCGCGAGACCGGGTTGAAGAAGTGAAGGCCGACGAGCCGCTCCGGCCGCGCCAGCGTGGTGCGCAGGTCCTGAAGCGGAATGCTCGACGTGTTGGTCGCAAGAATCGCGCCTGGCTTCATCTTCGGCTCGAGGCCGGCATAGACTTTTTGCTTGAGCTCCAATTTTTCCGGCACCGCCTCGATGATGAGATCCGCGTTGCGGACGCCCTCTCCATCCATGTCGGGGATCAGCCGATCGAGCGCGTCACGCACCTCGGTCGGTTTGCGGATGATCTTGCCGTAGAGCTCGGCCGCGCGCTTCACCGCGCCGGCGATCGGCTCCGCCTTCATGTCGGCGAGCGAGACGCGTATCCCCTGCCCGGCTACCCAGGCGGCGATATCCCCGCCCATGGCGCCGGCACCGATGACGTGGACCTGCTTGATCGTATTCCCGCCGCCCGTCGTCTTCTTCATCTGCTCACGCAGGAAGAACACGCGGATCAAATTCTGCGCGGTCGGCGTCACCATCAATTTGGCGAAGGAGGCCTGCTCGGCCTTCAGCATCGCGGCCTTGCTGCCACCATGGGTCTCCCAGAGATCGATCAGCGCGTAAGGCGCGGGATAATGCTCCCGGGATGCGGCCTTCGCCGCCTCCGAGCGCATCCGCTTGGCCAGCAAGCCACGCACCGGCCCGAGATTGGCCGCGCGCGTAAGCAGGCCGGGCCTGGCCCGCTTCAGCCGGCCGAACAGGACGTCTTTCACCGCGCCCCGGACATGGCGCTCCTGCGTCACGGTGTCGACGAGGCCGAGCGATTTGGCGCGGCGCGCATCGATGGTGCGGCCGGTCAGCATCAGCGCCATCGACTGGGCCGGATTGACCAGCGCGGTGAAGCGCGCGGTGCCGCCGAGACCGGGATGCAGGCCGAGCATCACCTCGGGGAAGCCGAAGCGCGCGCCGTCGATGGCGATGCGCGACTGGCAGGCGAGCGCGACCTCGAGGCCGCCGCCGAGACAGAAGCCGTGGATCACCGCAACCGTCGGCAGCTTCAGTGCTTCCAGATGATCGACCACGGCATGCGCCGCGCGGATGCGTGTCTCCACCATCGTAGGATCGCTGGCGCCGCGGAATTCGTTGACGTCCGCGCCGGCGATGAAGCCGGACGGCTTTGCGGAACGGATCACGAGGCCGGCGGGGCGCTCGGTCTCGATCGCCGCGAGCACGGCGTCGAATTCCTCCATCACGTCCGAGGACAGCGTGTTGGCGCTTGTCTCGGCGCGGTCGAACAGCAGCCAGGCGACGCCGTCGGCATCGCGCGTCAGCTTGAAATGCTTGTAAGGGCCATCGGCCGCAGGCTTGGGTCCCAGCTCCAGCACGCGATCGCCGAGCGCGGTCATGATCTTCGAATCCATGGTCACACCGCCTCGATCAGCATGGCGCCGCCGAGGCCGCCACCGATGCATTCGGTGGCAATTCCGCGCCGCGTGCCGAGCCGCTTCATCGCGTTGACGAGGTGCAGCACGATGCGGTTGCCGGAGGTGCCGACGGGATGGCCGAGCGAGATCGCGCCACCATCGACATTGAGCTTGTCACGGTCGATCTCGCCGGCCGCGCCGTCGAGGCCCAGGATATCACGGCAGAATTTGTCGTCGTTCCAGGCGGCGAGACAGCCGAGCACCTGCGTCGCAAAAGCCTCGTTCAGCTCCCAGGTCTCGACGTCCTGAACAGTGAGGCCGTTACGCTGAAGCAGCGGCGTCGCCGACATCACCGGGCCGAGCCCCATGATGCTGGGATCGAGCGCGGCCCAGTTGCTGTCGACGATGGCGGCCTTCGGCGTCAGTCTGTGCTTTGCCACCGCCGCGTCGGAGGCGACGATCACCCAGGAGGCGCCGTCGGTGATCTGCGAGGAATTGCCGGCGGTGACCTGCCCCCAGGGCCGCTCGAACACCGGCTTCAGCTTTGCCAGCGTCTCGGCCGTCGAGTCCGGACGTACGCCGTCGTCGTGGTCGAAGAATTTTCCATTACGGGAGAACGCGGTCTCGACCTCACCCTTGAGATAGCCCTCCGTCTGCGCATGTGCGAGCCGGCGATGGCTCTCGGCGGCGTAGGCGTCGGACTGTGCGCGGGTAATGCCGAAGAGATGGCCGACGACTTCGGCGGTCTGACCCATGTTCAGATCGGTGATGGGGTCGGTCAGACCGCGCTCCAGGCCAATGATGGGCTTGAGATCGCGCGGCCGCAGCCTGAAGGCGGCGGCGGCCTTCGCGGCGATGCCCTTGGCCGTGGCAAGGCCGGCAAACCAGCGCACGCCGGAATTCGGCCAGACCAATGGCGCGTGGCTGAGCGCCTCGGTACCGCCGGCGAGGATCATGTCGGCGTGGCCCTCGCGAATGTAGCGGTAGGCGGTATCGATCGATTGCATGCCGGAGCCACAGTTGATCTGCACGGTGAAGGCGACCATGTCCTCGCCCATGCCGAGCCGGAGCGCGGCGACGCGAGCCGGGTTCATCTCGTCCGCGATCACGTTGACGCAGCCGAGGATGACCTGGTCGAAATCATCCGGCGAAAACGGCTGGCGCGCCAGCAGCGGCCGTCCGCATTGCACGGCAAGATCGACCGGCGTGAACGGCCCGGGCCCCGAGCGCGCCTTCAAGAACGGCGTCCGGCTGCCGTCGACGATGAAAACCGGTCGTGCCATCAGCTCGCCGCCCTCTGTTCACCGAGTTCCTGAAAGAACTGATGCACATCTCCGGTTTTCTTGTAAATCGGCGACAGCGCCTCCGGCGCAAAATCGTCGACCTCGATTACTTTTGTGACGGCTTCGTGAGCCTCGGCAAGCTGCTCGCCTTCGGCCTGCGTGATCACGCCCTTGGCCACGGCGTCCTTCCAGTCGCGGATGTGCGCCGCGCGCATGCGCTTGGCGATGGCGTCGGTGCCCGTGACCAGCGTGAACGCGCGCTCCAGCCGGGCGAAGCCTCCGTCGTCATCGACATGGGCCAGGTCCGGCGTGAGCCGCTCACGCGCGGCCGAGGGCTCCAGCACGATGCCAGCGCATTGGTGCACGACGCGGTCGGACGGGCCGAGCACGCGGGCGCCGAACGGCTGGATCACGAGCTTGAGGAAGCCGGCGACGAAACGGTTGGGCAGATTGGCGAGGATTTCCGCAAGCCTGTTTTCGATTGTCTTGAAGCCGGTCGCCATGCACCATTCCAGCGCGGCGAAGTCTTCCTTCTGGCGGCCCTCGTCCTGCCAGCGTTTCAGCGCCGCCGATAACAGGTACAGCTCGGACAGGATGTCACCGAAGCGCGCCGACAGCATCTCCTTGCGCTTGAGTGCACCGCCGAGCGTGAGCAGCGCCATGTCGGCGCAGAGCGCGAACGCGGCGGAGTAACGCGAGAGCTGGCGATAGAACGGCGTGGCGTCGCCTGCGTTCGGTGCCGGAGCGAAGGCACCGAATGTCCAGCTCCGGCCGAAAGCTCGCAAGAGCGTTTCGAAGCTATGGCCGACATGTTTCCAGAACGCCTTGTCGAACGCGGTGAGCCCGCGGTCGCGGTCGGTGTCGGCAAGCGCGGTCATCTCGGCGAGCAGATAGGGATGCGCGCGAATCGCGCCCTGCCCGAACACGATGAGGTTGCGGGTCAGGATGTTGGCGCCCTCCACCGTGATGCCGACGGGAACGGCGCGGTGTAGATTGCCGAGATAGTTTTGCGGTCCGTCGATCACGGCCTTGCCGCCATGGATGTCCATGGCGTCGTCGACAGCGGTGCGCATTCGCTCGGTCGCATGCAGCTTCATGATGCCGGAGATGACGGCGGGATGAACGCCGGCGTTCAGCGCCGCGCAGGTGAGCCGCCGCGCCGCGTCGAGCTGATAGGCGGTGGCGACAATGCGCGCCAGCGGCTCCTCGACGCCTTCGAACTTGGAGATGGAGATGCCGAACTGCTCGCGGATTCGGGCATAGGCGCCGGTGGTGCGCGCCGCGTAGGCGGCGCCGGCCGCCGACAGCGACGGCAGCGAGATGCCGCGGCCGGCGGCGAGCGCCGTCATCAGCATCTTCCAGCCCTGCCCCAGCCGCTCCTGGCCGCCGATGACATAGTCGAGCGGAATGAAGACATCGCGGCCCCGGTTCGGGCCGTTCTGGAACACCTGCATCGACGGCAGATGGCGTTGGCCGATCTCGACGCCGGGCAAATGAGTCGGGATCAACGCCACGGTGATGCCGAGCTCTTCCTGGCTTCCCACGAGATGATCGGGATCGTAGGCCTTGAACGCCAGCCCAAGCAGCGTCGCGACAGGGCCCAGGGTGATATAGCGCTTGTGCCAGTTCAGCCTGAGGCCGACGACCTTGCGACCTTCAAAGGTGCCCTTGCAGATGATGCCGGTGTCGATCATCGACGCCGCATCGGAGCCGGCCTCGGGGCTGGTGAGGCCGAAGCAGGGAATGTCACGGCCATCGGCGAGGCGTGGCAACCAGCGCTCCTGCTGCTCCTTGGTGCCGAAGTGCAGCAGAAGCTCGCCGGGTCCAAGCGAGTTCGGCACCATCACGGTGACGGCCGCCGCGATCGAGCGGGTCGAGAGCTTGCGCACGACTTCCGAATGCGCATAGGGCGAAAAGCCGAGGCCGCCGAACTCCTTCGGGATGATCATGCCGAAGAACTTCTCGCGCTTGATGAAAGCCCAGACGTCCTGGGGCAGGTCGCGCCATTCCCAGAAGATCTTCCACTCGTCGAGCATGGCGCAGAGTTCGTTGACGGGACCGTTGAGGAAGGCCTGCTCCTCGTCCGTTAATCTGGCCGGTGCGATTTTGAGCAGCTTCGACCAATCGGGATTGCCGGTGAAGAGATCGGCGTCCCACCAGACGTCACCGGCCTCCAGCGCCTCGCGCTCGGTGTCGGACATCGCCGGCAGCACGCCGCGCGCCCAGGAGAAGATCGGCTTGGTGATGGTGTCGCGGCGGAAGCTCATGGCGGACCTCATGCAACGGCGCGGTTGTCGGGCATTTTAGCGGAAAGTGACGGGGGTAAGTGAACACTTCGCCGGCAAAAAGAAGCGAATTGACGCGGCCGGGCGGCCGCCCCGGGGACCATAACGGCCAGGGCGTGGGGGCAGTTCCGGGGAGGGGTTGGGGTGGGAGGCCCAGCTGTCATTCCGGGGCACGCGAAGCGTGAGCCCGGAATCCAGAACCACGATCAGGAGTATGGATTCCAGGCTCGCGCCTGACGGCGCGTCCCGGAATGACGGTGGAGAGAGAAGCGCCGGCCTTAATCCGGCCGGACCATCTCGAACATGTTTTCCGGCTTGATCTCGAAATAATCGCCGCGGCGTCCCGCGCGCACGATCGGGCGAGCAGCGGCGGTCTGGTAGACGCCGTCCTTGATCATGGCCTTGTCGATGTGGACGGCGACGACCTCGCCGAGCGTCAGCCAGGCGTCGGCCTCCTTGCCGTCGGCGCCCTTGAGGCGGACGATATCGGACACCTTGCACTCGAAGGCGACCGGGCTCTCGCCGACACGCGGCACGTTGACGAGCTTGCCCGGTACGGCGGTTAGGCCGGCGAGCTCGAACTCGTCGACCTCGGGTCCGACATGCGCGGCGGTCGCGTTCATCTGCTTGGCGAGGTCCATGGTGGTCAGATTCCAGACGAACTCCCTGGTCTGCTCCATGTTCGAGACCGTGTCCTTCCAGTTAGTGGAGGAGAAGCCGATGATCGGCGGCACGTAGCAGAATGCGTTGAAGAAGCTGTAGGGCGCCAGATTGACGTGGCCCTTGGTGTCGCGTGAGGAGATCCAGCCGATCGGCCGCGGCGCGATGATGGCGTTGAAGGGATCGTGCTTGAGGCCGTGGCCTTTGGATGGCTCGTAGAAGTACAGATCTTTGTCGGTCACGCTGGCTTCCCCTGCCCGTCCTCGCCTGCCACCAGCCGGTCGGTCTGGGGCGCTCAGCCTGCTTACAGGAGAAATTCCCCGCCCGTCAGGGGCGCGGGGACAGACCCGCGATGACGAAATCGATCATCTGGTCGATGGTCGGGCCGGGCTTGGTGGTGCACTGGGCGATCATCTGAGGGTGGAAGAAGCGCATCATCGCGGTGCAGGCGCACATCGAGGCCAGTTGCAGATCCGGCGCGGCGAACTCGCCGGAGGCCGCGCCTTGCGCGATCATCTGGGCGATCGTCGTGGTGATCAGCTCCATATGGGCGACGCAGACCTCCCAGTCCTCCTGCATCGCGATCTCCACCATCTCATGCAGCTTGTTGTCGCCGACATAGCGCTCGGTGTTCATGCGATGGATGGTGGTGAGCAGCTCGCGGAAACGCGGGAGCACGGGACCGGGCCGCGCCACGATCCGCTGCGCCTCCAGCTCGACCTCGCCCATCAGCGAACGGGCCACCGCCTGATGGATCGCCTTCTTCGATTCGAAGAAGCGATAGACATTGGCGGGGCTCATCCTGAGCTCCTTGGCGATGTCCCCGACCGTGGTCTTCTGGTAGCCGATCTGGCGGAACAGCCGCTCGGCCACCTCGAGAATACGATCCCGGGTGTCGCCTTCGATATGTTCCGAAATAAGGGCCATCAGTCAGGACTCGTTCGTCAGCAGTCTTCTCATTTATTCAGCCGCTTCAGCAAGCGGAATTGCGGGATGCTCATCGCTGCCATGCTGCGACGCAGCGGACTTGTCGGGAGTCCCCGCCTCATCCAAGCTCCTCCTGAACCAAAGTGCATAGAGGCCCGGCAGGTACAGGAGAGTCAGGAATGTCGCGACAAACAGGCCTCCCATGATCGTGATGGCCATCGGGCCCCAGAACGCCGAGCGCGACAGCGGGATCATGGCGAGGATCGCGGCGAGCGCCGTCAGCACCACCGGACGGGCGCGGCGGACGGTCGCCTCCACGATCGCCTCGCGGCGGGTCAATCCGTGCGAGACGTCGGTCTCGATCTGATCGACCAGGATGACCGTGTTGCGCATGATCATGCCGGCGAGCGCGATCAGGCCGAGCAACGCCACGAAGCCGAACGGGGCGTTGGCGATGTTGAGGCCGAACGAGG
This sequence comes from Bradyrhizobium cosmicum, assembly GCF_007290395.2. Classification (NCBI taxonomy): domain Bacteria; kingdom Pseudomonadati; phylum Pseudomonadota; class Alphaproteobacteria; order Hyphomicrobiales; family Nitrobacteraceae; genus Bradyrhizobium; species Bradyrhizobium cosmicum. The sequence continues at coordinate 5,811,152 of NZ_CP041656.2, forward strand.
CGCCGACGATGCCGAGCGGCGCAGTCAGGAACACCAGGATCAGGCGCGAGAAGCTCTGCAGCTGGATCATCAGCAGCGTCAGCATCACCATGACCATCAGCGGGAAGAGGACGAAGATCGAGGCGTTGCCCTTGGCGGATTCCTCGAACGCGCCGCCCGGCTCGATGCGGTAGGCCGGCTCGAGGTGATCCTTGATCGCCTTCAGCTTCGGCGTGATCTGGTTGGTGACGTCGGGCGCCTGCACGCCGTCGACGACGTCGGAGCGCACGGTGATCGCCATGTCGCGGTTACGCCGCCACATGATCGGCTCCTCGTGGGAATACTCGATCTTGGCGATCTGCTGCAGCGGTACGGCAACGCCGTTGCGCGAGGTGATGGTGAGATCACCGACGCCGCCGAGATCGAGGCGCTCGGACGGGATCGCGCGGGCGACCACGGCGACCTTCTCGATACCGTCGCGGATGGTCGTGACCTGCGCACCCGAGATCAGCATCGCGAGTGCCTGCGACACGTCCTGCGGGGTCAGGCCCATGGCACGGGCGCGGTCCTGGTCGACGACCAGCTTGAGGTAGGGCGACTGCTCGTTCCAGTCGAGCTGGACGTCCTTGACGTTCTTGTTCTGCCGCATGACGTCGCGAACCTGGTAGGCGATCTCGCGCACCTTGTTGGCATCGGGTCCGATCACGCGGAACTGGACGGGGAAGCCGACCGGCGGGCCGAAATTGAAGCGGTCGACACGGACCCGCGCCTCACTCAACATGCCGTCGGCGGCGGCCTTCTCGATCTTGGCCTTGATGCGCTCGCGCGCCTCGACGCCCTTGGCGACGATGACGATCTCGGCGAAGGCCTCGTTCGGCAGTTGCGGGTTGAGGCCGAGCCAGAAGCGCGGCGAGCCCTGGCCGACATAGGACGTATAGGTCTCGATGTCCTTGTCGTCCTTCAGCAACGTCTCGGCCTGCTTCACCGACTTCTCGGTGACGTTGAAGGCGGTGCCCTCCGGCAGGCGCAGCTGGAGGAACAGCTCGGGCCGCTCCGACAGCGGGAAGAACTGCTGCTGGACATGGCCGAAGCCGACGATCGAGGCGATGAACACACCGACGGTCGCGACCACCACGGTGATGCGGTGGTTGACGCACCACTGCACGATGGCTCGGAGGCCGCGATACATCCGGGTCTCGTAGACCGCGTGCGGATCGTGATTGTGGTGCACCTTGATGTTGGGCAGCAGCATGACGCCGATATAGGGCGTGAAGATCACCGCCACGAACCAGGAGGCGACCAGCGCGATCGCCACGATCCAGAAGATGCTGCCGGCATATTCGCCGACCGCGGAATTGGCAAAGCCGATGGGGAGGAAGCCGGCGGCCGTGACCAGCGTTCCCGTCAGCATCGGAAACGCGGTCGATTCCCAGGCAAAGGACGCAGCCCGGAAACGGTCCCAACCCTGCTCCATCTTCACCACCATCATCTCGACCGCGATGATGGCGTCGTCCACCAGCAGGCCGAGCGCGATGATCAGCGCGCCGAGCGTGATGCGGTGCAGGTCGAGCGACATCGTGTTCATGACGATAAAGACGATACCGAGCACCAAGGGCACCGACAGCGCGACCACGATGCCGGTGCGCCAGCCGAGCGCCAGGAACGAAACGAACAGCACGATGACGAGCGCTTCCATGAAGGAGTGCACGAACTCGCCGACGGCATGCTCGACCACCTTCGGCTGGTCGGCGATCAGCTTGACGTCGATGCCCTGCGGCACGGCCTTCATGAACTCGGCGGTGGCCTTCTCGACCTCCTTGCCGAGCTCGAGGATGTTGGCGCCCTTGGCGGTGACGACGCCGATGCCGATCGCGGCCTTGCCTTCCTGGCGCACGATGAAGCTCGGCGGGTCGACATAGCCGTGGGTGACGGTGGCGATATCGCCCAGGCGGAATACGCGGCCGTTGCTCTCGACCGGCGTTTCGGCGACGGCCTTGGCGCCGTCGAGCGCGCCGGTGACGCGCAGCGGCACGCGCTGCGACGAGGTCTCGACCGTGCCGGCGGGCGTCACGTTGTTCTGCTTGGCGAGCGAGTCGAACAGCGCCTGCGGCGTGATGCCGAGGGTGGCGAGCTTGGCGTGCGAAAATTCGACGAAGATGCGTTCGTCCTGATTGCCGTAGACGTCGACCTTGGTCACACCGGGTACCTTCAGCAGGCGCTGACGGAAGCCTTCTGAGACCTTCTTGAGCTGGGCGTAGTCGGCGCCGTCGCCGGTCATCATGTAGAGAATGGAATCGACGTCGGAGAACTCGTCGTTGACGACCGGACCGAGGATGCCCGAGGGCAACTGGCCCTGCACGTCGGCGAGCTTCTTGCGCAGCAGATAAAACAGATACGGCACGTCCTTCGGCGGCGTGGAATCGCGGAAGGTGACCTGGAGCGCGGTGAAAGCGGGCTTGGAATAGGTCTGCACCTTCTCGAAATAGGGCAGTTCCTGGATCTTCTTCTCGATGGGATCGGCGACCTGCGTCTGCATCTCCTGCGCGGTCGCGCCCGGCCAGATCACGGAGACGTTGACCACCTTCACGGTGAAGAACGGATCCTCGGCACGTCCGAGCTTCTGATAGGAGAAGAAGCCGGCGACTCCGAGCACCAGCATCAGGAAGAGAACCAGCGTTTGATGGCTGACGGCCCAGGCCGAAAGGTTGAAGCGCTTCATCGCTCTCTCCGAAGACGATCCAGTTGCAAAAAACGACAGCCGCTCTGTTCAGCCGTCGTCGCGAGGCAGCGAAGCAATCCAGGGGGCTGGGCAGGTTCTGGATCGCTTCGCCGCTTCAGCCTTCGCATTTGCGCTCGGGCCGAAACTCACCTCACACGACGAAACTCGTAAAAACGCCTTAGAACGAAAGGGACGAGACGATCCGCACCTTCTGGCCCGGATCGAGCTTCTGCACGCCGAGGGCCACGATCTTGGCGCCTTCATCCACACCACTGGTGATGATGACGTCGTTGCTCTCGTAGGACTTCACAACGACCGGCTTCAGCGTGACGGCGCCATTGTCGTCGACGACGTAGAAAGAAGGCTTGCCGCCTTCGTTGAACAGCGCCGACAGCGGCAGCCGTGCGACGCGCTCGGTGGCGGCATCCGACAGCGTCAGCGTCGCGGTCATGCCGAGCGACACCTTGTCGTCGGCCTCGGGCAGCGAAAATTTCGCGAGATAGGTGCGCGTCGCGGAATCCGCGGTGGGCGCGATCTCGCGCAGCTTGGCCGCGTACTTCTTGCCCGGCTCCGACCAAAGAGTGACGCTGGCGGCGCCCGACTTGGCACGTCCGACCAGCGTCTCAGGGATCGCGACGACCGCTTCCTTTTCGGCAAAGCGGGCGACGCGGATCGAAGTCTGGCCTGCGGCAACCACCTGGCCGGGCTCGATCAGCGTTGCGGTGACGACGCCACGGGCGTCGGCGTTGAGCGTCGCGTAGGAAAGGGAATTCTTGGTCAGCTCGACCGAGCGCTCGGCCCGGTTCAGACGCGCCCGGGCCTCGTCGGCCGCGGCGCGACTCGAATCCAGCTGGGCATCGGTGGTCCAGCCCTTGGCCTTCAGATCCTTGGCGCGCTGCTCGGCGGCGGCGGCCTGGGCCAGCACGCCGGTCGCGGCGGTCTGCTCGGCGACGGCCTGCTCGGCCTGGAGCTTCAAATCGACCTCGTCGAGGGTGGCGAGCGGCTGGCCGATCTCGACGGTCTGACCGACCTCGACCAGGCGCTTGGCGACCTTGCCGGCAACACGGAAGCCGAGATCGCTCTCGATCCGGGGTCTGACGGTGCCGACGAAGCTGCGCTCCGGCGTCTCGGCATCATAATGCGCGGTCGCGACCAGAACCGGCCGCGGCGGCTCGGCCTTTTCAGCGACGGTGTCATTGCACCCGGCCAGCGCGGCGGCCATCAGGGCCAGCGACACACCCGCCAAGAGCTTGGAATAGCTGGACAAAACTGACCGAACGAACATCTGAGGACACTCCTGCGGCTGCAATGCCAAGAATGTCGACTAACTACTGACGAAAGTCAATAATCGTCAGTCATCAGGAAAGCGTGATCGTTAAGGAGGAGTAAGGATTGGGATGAACGTCATTGGGGTCCGATTGTAGGGCCGGCAAAAGCCGGCAGCCCGGATCGCGCAGCGCAATCCGGGCCTGCACACTCGCAGACGGGCCGTCCCTACCGCCCCTGTCCGGCAAACTCGTGCTTGCTGTCGTGACCGCCGATGAAGACCAGAATGCCGGCGATCAGGGGCAGCACGGCGAGCACGAGCAAGCCGTTCGAGGTCTGCCCGGTGGCTTCCTTGACCCAGCCGATCAGATAGGGCCCGCAGAAGCCGGCGAGATTGCCGATCGAGTTGATCAGGGCGATGGCGCCGGCGGCGGCCGTGCCTGAGAGCCAGGCGGTCGGCAGGGTCCAGAACACGCCGAAGCAGCAGAACACGCCGATCGCGGCCACCGTCAGCACCACCATCGTCATGGCGGGATCGGAGAGATAGGAGGACACGCCAAGCGCAACGGCGGTCAGCAGCAGCGGCGCGCCGACATGCATCACGCGCTCGCGCGTGGCATCGGAATGCCGCGCCCACAGGATCATCGCGATGGTGCCGAACAGATAGGGGATCGCGGTGACGAAACCGGTCTGCGCATTGGTGAGACCGAACGCCTTGACGATCTGCGGCAGCCAGAACTGCATGCCGTAGAGCGCACCGACGAAGCCGAAATAGATCAGGCTCAGCGTGATCACCTTGGGCGAGGACAGCGCTTCGCCGAGCGTCAGATGCTTCACGGCCTGCTTGGCCGCGATCTCGGCGTCAAGCTTCGCCTTGAGCCAGGCCTTCTGCTCGGGCGAAAGCCAGTCCGCCTTCTCCGGCTTGTCGGTGAGATAGAACCAGGTGACGATGCCGAGCAGCACCGAGGGGATGCCCTCCAGAATGAACAGCCACTGCCAGCCCTTCAGGCCCATCGCTCCGTCGAGCCCGAGCAGCAGGCCCGAGACCGGCGCGCCGATCACGGTCGAGACCGGGACGGCGATGGCGAAGGCCGCGAGGAAGCGGGCACGATATTCGGCCGGATACCAGTAGGTGAGATACAGGATGATGCCGGGGAAGAATCCGGCTTCGGCGACGCCGAGCAGGAAGCGCAACACGTAAAAGCTGGTGACGCCGCTCGTGAGCGCCATCAACGCCGAGATGATGCCCCAGGTCACCATGATGCGGGCGATCCAGCGGCTGGCGCCGAACTTCTCCAGCGCCAGATTGCTCGGCACCTCGAAGATGAAATAGCCGATGAAGAAGATGCCAGCGCCCCAGGAAAAGATCAGCGGCGTGAACTTCAGCTCGGCATTCATGGTCAGCGCGGCGAAGCCGAGATTGACGCGGTCGAGATAGGAGAAGAAGTAGGCCAGCACCAGGAACGGTATCAGGCGCCAGGAGATGGCGCGGATGGTCGAGGTCTCGATGGCGCTCTTGGCAGCGCCGGAATAGGTCGTGGTCTGGCTCATGGCTTTCCCCCGGGTTATTGCTTTTGTGAGCTGATCCGGGGTTTTCAGCATCGCGGGCAAAGAGTCAATGGAGCAAGGGTGGGCAAAGGCGCGCTAGCGCCGTGCCCACTATTTCTCTTCACTTATTACGATGGTGGGCACGCTCCGCTTTACCGCCTACGAGACCGGCGCCGTGGCGAGCAGCCTTCACTCCGCCAATTGAAACCGCGCAAAGCGATCAAGTTCTTCCTCAATCGCACGCTTCAGCTCCCTGCGCCCCGCGGTCTTCTTCCCCTGCCCGACCCAGGTCCATTTCTGCATCAGCAGCTTCTTTGCCTGCCGGTCGGTCTTGAGGTCCAGCGCGGCAACGATCTCGTCACCGACCAGCACGGGCAGTGCGAAATAGCCGAGCTTGCGCCTGGCCTTCGGCACATAGGCTTCGAACAGGTGATTGTAGCCGAAGATGAGATTGGTGCGCTTGCGCTGGATGATCAGGGGATCGAACGGCGAGAGGATATGAGCGAGATCCGGCGACACTTCGCCGGGCTCCAGCGCCGCGGGCGCTGCCCAATGCTCCTGCTTGCCGGCGCCGTCGATCGCGACAGGCACGAGGTCGCCGCGGCGGACACGTGAGGCGATCAGGCCCGCCACCGCCTGCTTGCTGGGCGCATCGAGGTGGCAGATCGAATCCAGGCTGACCACGCCCTGTGACCGCAGCGCGCGATCGAGCAGATAGGCCGTGAGCTCCCGCGCCGACGCCGGCTTCGGCAGCCTGTCCCAACCGAAATGACGCGTCATCAGCTCGTAAGTCTTGAGCATGCCCTGGCGCTCGCTGACGGTCGCGACGCCGGTATAGAAGGCGAGCTGCAACGCGCGCTTCGAGGGCTTTCGGCTCTGCCAGAGGTGCGCCTTCTCGGTGAGCACATCGTCCTCGATGTCGCGGATCGTCAGCGGGCCGGCGCGCAGCAGCCGCATCACCTTGCGCGTGTCGGCCGGCGTCACCGAGGCGTACCATCTGTGGCCCTCGCGCCGGTGCTCGCGCATCGCCGGCAGGAAGAAGCGAAAATCGTTCGAGGGAACGTAGGAGAGTGCATGCGTCCAGTATTCGAACACGCTCCTGTCGACGCTCTGGGCCTGGCGCAGGTCGGCGCGACGGTAGGACGGAATGCGGCTGAACAGGATGTGGTGATGACAGCGCTCGATCACATTGATGGTGTCGATCTGCACATAGCCGAGATGGGCAACTGCATCCGCCACGGCCTGCGCCCCCTCCCCGAACGGCGTACGCGCATCCAGCCGCTGGGCATGCAGCCAGATATGCCGGGCCTGTGTCGTGGTGAGCGGGATCGGTTTCAGCGCGCGTGACATTGCGGAAGGCAATGTAGCTGGATTCGCGCGACGGAAAAGCAGGGACCAAGGAGGCGGGCCAAGAAAAGCCGCGCTGCCAACTGCTGACAGCGCGGCAGGATCATGCGCGCGCCCCGCGCCTATTTCATCGACATCGCCTTCTGCGACTTCATGTAGTGCATGCAGGCGCTCTTCATCTTGCCATTGCTCATGTCGGTGTTGGCCATGGCCATTTCCTTGTTCGCCGCCATCTTGGCCGGCGTGTCGGGTGTGCCGCCCATCATGGCGGCAGACTTCATCATGTTGTCCTTGGTGCATGCCATCATCGCGGCGGATGCGGGCGACAGGGAAAAAGCGAATGCACCAACGACTGCGGCGGTGAGCAAGATCCTCATCGAAAAGTCTCCTCCGTAAAAACCAAACCGGCGCCATGCCGATATTCGTTAGTACGTTTCTCCAGAGAGAACGTTTCGCGGAGAATAAAATTTCTCGTCGCTGCGGTGCGAAGGTGGAGGGATCAGCGCACGCCCTTGGGTGCCCCGGAGCGGTCGCCAACGCTTCCCGTAGCCATGTCCTGCTCGCACGAGGCCTTGCCGCGCGCCTCCGCCTGGCAGCGATAGACGCTGCCGGTGAGGCGGTCGACCAGCCACATGTTCTCGTCGTTCGGGCCATCGAGGCCGACATAGCGACCAGTCAACCCGCTGATCAGCGTCGACAGCAAGATCGCCACCGCAATCATCGCCGCTCCCACGTAGATGGGCATCGAACTCAGGGACACAGTCCGATCCGGCGGGCCGCTGCGATAGAACTGGTAGTCACTCGGCCTCGGCACTGGGCGGAACTCTGCTCCACTTGTTCGCGACTAGCGGTGAAAGGCTCTGCTAGGCGTGCATCTGGCCGAAAGCTTGTTCACGGGCAGGCCATGCCGCGACCGCTTTGCGACGATCGATGTGCGCAGGTTTCCAAAGCAAAAGCGGCCCGATCTCGGGCCGCTTCGCATCTTGCGGCTCTTCACGTCACCGCCGGAACAGGCCGCCCATCATGTGACCGAAGAGATTGCCGGGGCCACCCATGCCGCCTCCGCCGTGCGCGCGGCGGCTGCCACCGCCGGAGGAGCGGCGGCGCGCGGGCTCGTCAGTGGAATCCTCAGAGGCCACGCGGCTGGAGACGATCTCGGACTGCATCGCCTTGTGCTGGAGCTTGTTGAGATAGCCGGTCGTGGGGTAGCCGCGCGCGGCCTGCCAGCGCCTGATCACGGACCGGGTCTCCTCGTCGAACTTGCCGGTCGCCTTGATGTCGAAGCCGAGACCGGTGAGGCGGCGCTGCACGTCGCGGCGCTGGTTCTTGTCGAGACCAACCTGGTCTTCGGCGATCTGGTCAGCCGTATCCGTGAAGATCGCGGGATCGATTCCTGCGCTGAGGTTGCGTGTCATCGTGGACGGACCGTCCTGGAGCGCGGCGATGCGAGCAAGCGCCAGCGGCTTGAAGGTGCCGTTCGGATAGTTGGTGAGATAGGCGTTGAGCTCCTCGACCTTGTTAGTGTCCTTGATCGAGCGCCAGAACTCGAGTTCGACTTCGCCGGCCTGGGCGACAGCTACCGGAGCCGCCGCGTCGGACGCCGTCGCGGCGGCCGGGTTGAGATAGACTGTGCCGGTGAGATTGGTGTGGCCCCAGGGCAGCTGCGCCTTGCCCGTCTCGTCGTTGACCTGGGCACGAACCTTGGTCATGGCCTGCTGGATCTCGAGGCCGGGAGACGCGATGTTCGCAAGGAGCGCGCGGGTAAAGGGGCTGTTGGTGCCGGCCTCGCCGTCGAGGGCGGTCTGGCCGGGACCGGTGGCGAACGCGATCAGCGTGCCCTCTCCGGACTTCATCTCGGCAAGACCGCTGGCCACGTTGACGGAGCGCGTCGCCTTGGCGGAACGGATCTTTGCGGCGAAGGGATTGTCGCGGCAGGCGTCGAGGAACACCAGCTTCACCTTGGCATCCGCCATGGTCTGCTCGAGCGTGAGATCGACATTGATCGCCGCGCCCAGCTTGACGTCCATCTCGGATTTGAGGTCGGCGTCGACAGGCAGCAGATAATTGGTGCCGTTCACCGCGATGCCGTGGCCGGCATAAAAGAACAGCGCCACATCGGCGCCCTCGCTCTTCTTGCCGAACTCGAGCAGCTTCGCCGTCATGGCGTCGCGGGTGAGATTGGCACCCTCGACCACGTCGAAGCCGACATTGCGCAGCACCCGCGCCATCGACTTGGCGTCGATCGCTGGATTCGGGAGCTGCGGGACATTCTTGTAGGCAGCGTTGCCGACCACGAAGGCGACACGCTTTTCGGCGAGCGCCACGTTGCTGCCAAAGACGAAGGCTGCGAGAGACATTGCCGCGAACAGGAAACGCATGGTCTTTCTCCCCAGATCAAGAACCACCGATGACCGCAGTGTGATCTCTTCCACGGAAGCCGAATGTGATCTAGATCACGTTAGGGATCGCAACGGCTCAAACCGACCTCAAGAAAAACGCGACTACCGGCGTTCGCGCCGTAGCGCCGGCCTTTCCCTGTGGAAGCGCCCGAACGCCCCCAAATGCGCTAGAATGAGTTAGGAGGCCTTTCTGACCTGCGTGACCAGGATCACATCAAGGCCTTTGAACCTTCCCTATGCTCGCGGCATCAAATCGCCATCAGGCGTAACAGCGAGGATACCACGATGACCCGTTTTGATAAGTTCTTTGCACTGAAGGCGATCACTCTGACGGCAGCGCTGTCGATGACGGCGGGCCTGGCCCTGGCCGGCGACAATGTCTCGTCCGACAAGATCCTGGATGCTTTGAAGCCGAAGCCGGTGACGCGCGGCCTGTCCGTCGGGCCGCAGGCCGATCCGGCGGTGCAGGCCAAGGAATCGACCTTCCTGAACACAGTGCGCAACCGCTCCACCCGGTCGCTCTCGACGGGCGAGCGTGAGCAGATCGCCGAGCTGGCTGCGACCAAGCCGAAGATCGATCTGGAGATCCAGTTCGACTATAACTCGGCCGACATCGCCAAGACCTCGGTGCCGTCGGTGCAGGCGCTTGGCAAGGCGCTGTCCGACCCGTCGCTGAAGGGCTCGACCTTCGTGGTCGCCGGCCACACCGATGCGGTCGGCACCGAAGAGTACAATCAAGGCCTGTCCGAACGTCGGGCCGACACCATCAAGAAATACCTGATGCAGAACTACGGCCTCGCGGGCACCGATCTCGTCACGGTCGGCTACGGCAAGACCAAGCTGAAGGACACCGCCAACGGCGCCGACCCGATCAATCGCCGCGTCCAGGTGGTGAACATGGAAGCCAAGACGACGGCGTCCAAGTAACCCCAATTGATCGCCAATGAAACGCGCCGCCTGCCGTAACCCGGCAGGCGGCGATTTTATATCCAGCTCTGGAACAGCATTAGCCGGTTGAAGGTCTGCATCGACGTCCCGACGAAAGCCGCCGAGATCGGCAGCATCACCGCAAAGCCGATGGCGGCGACAGCGACATAGGCCCATAGCAGCCAGTGCGGCAGGCCCTCCCGACGCAACACATAGACCAGCGCGAGCGACGCGATCGTTGCGGCCGGCAGATAGTAGTAGATGAAGCCCAGCGTACGCGGCAGCAAAGCCCAGGCGAGCCAGCAGCCGAAATAGAACATCGCAATCAGGAATGCATCCCAGCGGCGCGTGACGATGAAATCGCGCAGCACGATCGCGAGCGCGGCCAGCGCCGGCCACAGCACCAGCGGGTTGCCGAGAAAGACGATCGCGGAGACGTTGCCCTCCGTCGTCTTGTCAAACAGGAACCACACCGGTCGGGCGAGCAGCGGCCAGGATGGCCACGAACTCATATAGGTATGGCCGGCGATCGCGGTGGTGGTGTTGTCGGCAAAGATCCGGCGCTGCGCCTCGATCAGGTCGGTTAGCGACAACCCATAGAGGGGAACGAATGTGGCAAGATAAGTCACCGCCGGCAGAACGGCGAAGCAGAGCGCGGCATGCTGCACGCGAAAATCGGTCCAGAGATCGGGGCGATACCAATCGCCCGGCTTCGCGTCGGCGAACAGCGTGCGCCAGCCCTGCATCAGGCGGATCACCGCAACGATGACGATGCAGATTCCGAGCGGGAACAGCCCGCTCCATTTGCAGGCCGCGGCAAGACCGAACAACGTACCCGCCAGCGCGAACAACGCATGCGGGCGCTGCCTTCGAAAGCCATGCATGAAGGCCGCGATCGCGAGTAGGCTGAAGCCGAGCGCAAAGATGTCGAGCATCGCGATACGCGCCTGCACGTAGAGCATCTGGTTGAAGGCCGCGATCAGCGCTGCTGCGATCGCCGGTCCATGTGCCGAGAACAGCGCCAGCCCGCACAGATAGATCGCGACGATCGCGAGCGCGCCGAACAACGTCGCCGGATAGCGCCAGCCGAGCGCGTTGTCGCCGAAGGCCGCGATCGACGCCGCCATCAGCTCCTTGGCCAGCGGCGGATGCATCGGATTGAGCATCGGCTGCGACATCGCTGGTGCGAGCATCTGCCGTGCCGCGGGCACGTAATGGATCTCGTCGAAAACGAACTTCTCCGGCGTCGTCAGGCCGATCAGCAGTGCAAGATGGGCAACCAGGAAAATCGCGACAGCCAACACTGCGCTCCGCGACATCTTCGGAACCGCAGGCAGATCGAGCGACATGTGTGGGGACGTTTTGCGTGGCAAATCTGCTTCACCGTGGAGAAAAATCTGGCTGGCACTTTTCATTGAACGCATTCTGCCGCAACTGTCACTAAGGATAACGCTCGTCCCGCGCCCTTTGTGATAATTCCGCCACGAAGCGCGCGCGGTCCGGTACGATCAGGGACCATCGATCGGTTGTGAAATGAATTTGCGTTTCTGGCTTTTCCCCACTCTGTTGGCGGTCGTTGCATGCGTGGCGCCTTGCGCGCAGGCGCAGACGCGCGTCGGCGAAGCCGTCGTGATCCAGAACGAAGTGGTGCGCGTGGCCGCGAGCACGACGCCGATCAATGTCGGCGACAGCATGCTGCGCGACGAGACCGTGCGCACCGGCGCCGACAGCGCGGCGCGCTTCGTCATGGCCGACAGCACCAACCTGTCGCTGGGGCCGAGCGCGACGCTCAAGCTCGACCGCACCGTCTTCAACGACGAGCACAGCTATCGCGACGTCGCGATCCGCATGACCACGGGCGCCTTCCGTTTCGTCACCGGACATTCGGAAAAAACCGCCTACAAGATCACGACGCCGCTCGCGACCATCGGCGTGCGCGGCACAACGCTCGACATCCTGTCCCAGCGCGGGCGCTCCGTCGTCGTGCTTCAGGACGGTGCGGCCAGCGTCTGCACGACCAGCCGCCAATGCGTGCAGCTCACCCAGCCGGGCGACACCGCGGTGATCGTTTCGGCCGGCGGCAAGGTCAGCATCACCAAGGCCAACACGCCGCCCTGGACCTTTGCCGCCAACTGCGCCGCGAGTGCCGGGCTATGCTCGGTCAACCAATATGCCGGCGCCTCGCCGACCATCACGCCCGCCGTCAATGACGACGGCATGCTGTGCGGGCGGTGACGATGGCAGGAATGGCAAAACGGCTCATGGCCTGGGCGGCGCTCGCGGCGGCTGTCCTCGTCTGTTCTCTCGCGTTCGATGCGCGGCCGGCCGCGGCAGACGAATGCGATGCCGGCTATTGCGAGCCGACTCCCACGCCGACCTATTCGCCATCGCCGTACCCATCGCCGACACCGACGCCCTCTCCGTCGCCGAGCCCCTACCCGTCGCCCTCGCCGAGCCCCTATCCGCCACCGTCGGGCCCGACCGGTGCGGACTCCAGCGGCAATTCGATCGGCGGCCTCGCCGACCAGCGCTTCAACCAGATGATCACCAACCGGGTGCTCGGCACGGTGCTGCTCGGGGTCAACGAGCAGGTCAATTGCAGCGACTGCATCAGCGCGTTCGGCTCTGCCGGTTCGTTCTCGGCAGGCATCCACGGCCGCAAGGAGCTGACCAACAATCTGTCGCTGCTGGCCGGCATCGCCTACACGCAATACAACGAGGGCGGCTACAAGATCACCAGCGCCCCGATCGGCGCCTTCGCGCTGCGCTACGACTTCACGGACTGGGGCTCGTCACGGCCGTTCTTCGACGTCGGCACGATCCTGACGCCGTGGGAGAAGGCGCGCTACACCCGCAGCTACAACACCAGCCTCGGCCCGGTGAGCGTCACGGGTTCGACCAACGCCTCGAACTACGCGGTCTACGGCCGCGCGGGCTGGATGAGCCGGGTGTCGCCACGCGACGAGGTCGCGGCTTCCATTGAAGTCTGGCAGCTCTGGCAACGCGTGTCCGGCTACAGCGACAGCGCCGTGGCGTTCAATCCGTTCGACGCCACCATCGCGACGGGCACCGACCGCACCAGCCTGGTCAAGATCGGCGGCCAGTGGACCCATCTCTTCGGCGGCAACATCGAGACCAACATCAACGGCGGCTGGGTGCAGTCCTTCGCCAGCCATAGCGGCATCGTCGCCACCGTGACCGGCGACGGCACTGTGGTGCCGACCATGGGCAACCAGGGCTGGTTCGAATATGGCGGCCGCCTCGGCTTCCGCGTGCAGAAGGGCTGGATCGTGGATCTCTTCGCCAACGGCACGCTCGGCCCGCAGCCGGTAGGGAATACGATCCATGGCGGCGTGGGGCTGAGGATCAATTACTAGCGGCGGTTTCGAACGCGCAAAGCAGCCTCAAATTCCGCTGTCATGCCCCGGCTTGACCGGGCATCCAGTACTCCACGGCCTTTCGGTTCAATCACTATCGCCTCGGAATACTGGATCGCCCGCCCCATTGCGCAAATGCGCACAAGGCGGGCGATGACGCTTGTCGGGTAGCGAGAGCATCACGACTACGCCGCAGACTTGCCCTCAAACGCGCGACGCAGAACCTCAACATCCAACTTCACCATCTTCATCATGGCCTGCATCGCACGCGCAGCCGCCGCCTTGTCGGGGCTCGACAGGAAATCGAACATCACCTTCGGCACCACCTGCCAGGATACGCCCCAGCGATCGCTGATCCAGCCGCACTGCTGCTCCTTGCCGCCATGAGCGAGGAAGGCACCCCAGACGCTGTCGACCTGGGCCTGATCGTCGCAATGGATCATCAGCGAGATTGCGTGGGTATATTCCACCTTCATGCCGCCGTTGAGCGCGACCAGCGGCTGTCCAGCGACCGTGAACTCGACGACGAGCACGGAACCTGTTTTGCCGGACGGGCCATCCGAGACGTTGCGCTGGACGTGCGTGATCTCCGAGTTCGGGACCAGCGAGACATAGAACTTCGCGGCTTCCTCGGCATCGCCGTTGAACCACATGCAGGGGACGACCTTGGACATCGTGGGCTCTCCTCTCTGGCGTTTCGAAATGGGTGGAGTTTGGTCAGGCGTTCGTCATGTCGGACTGCGCTGCGAAGGCGGCCATGTCCATCCAGTTCACGCCCCACATGTGGCCATCCGGATCCTCGAAGCTGCGGCCGTACATGAAGCTGTATTCGTCCTTCGGGCCGGGATCCGCCACCCCGCCGGCGCCCTCGGCCTTGCCGACGATCTCGTCGACCTCATTGCGGCTGTCCGCTGACAGACAGAACAGCGCCTGGTTCGACAGCTTTGCATCTGCGATCGGCTTCGGCGTGAATTGACGGAATTTGTCGTGGGTCGTCAGCATCGCGTAGATGGCCTCGGAAAAGACCATGCAGCTCGCCGTGTCGTCGGAAAATTGCGGGTTCCTGACCGCGCCGATCGCCTCGTAAAAGGCGGTCGCGCGTTCGAGGTCGGTCACCGGCAGATTGAGGAAGATCATCCTCGGCATCGGAAGCTCCTTGGGCGGGGTTCTGCCCGAGGACGGACGGCGTGGCGCCGATCCGACACGGCTTCCGGAAATTTTTTCTGGAGCCGCGGGGTGAGACACCCCCGCGGCCCCGAGCAGCCTACTTCTTCTCGTTGGGGTCCCGATGCACCGGGTCGATCCACAGCACTGTCTCGGGCTTTTCGACCGGTTCGATGTCGAGGTTGATCGCAACCGCCTCGCCGTCGCTGCGCACCAGCACGCATTCCAGCACCTCGTCCGGGCTGGCGTTGATCTCCTGATGCGGCACGTAGGGCGGCACAAAGATGAAATCGCCGGGGCCGGCCTCTGCGGTGAACTGCAGGCTTTCGCCCCAGCGCATGCGCGCCTTGCCCTTCACCACATAGATGACGCTTTCGAGATGGCCGTGATGATGCGCGCCGGTCTTGGCGTCAGGCTTGATGCTGACGGTGCCCGCCCACAATTTCTGCGCGCCGACGCGTGCGAAATTGATCGCGGCGGCGCGGTCCATGCCCTTGGTCGACGGCACGTTGGTATCGAGCTGGTTGCCGGGGATGACGCGCACGCCGTCATGTTTCCAGCGATCGTCGTGATGATCGTGGTCATGGTGGGAATGCGTGTGATCATGGCCGGTCATGGGACTTGCTTTCTGTTGGTTCCGTGCGCGCGAAACTAACCAAAGCCGCGACATCAAGCCATACCCAAAACGGGAACCCAGACAGCCGTCAGGTGTTGTCCCCCCGAGCAAACTGGAAGGAGAGTTTCATGGGTAGCACCAGCGACAAGATCAAGGGCACCGCCAACGAGGCGATCGGCAAGGCCAAGCAGGGTATCGGCGAAGCCACCGGTTCCGACCGCCTCAAGGGTGAAGGCGTGGTCCAGGAAGTGAAGGGCAAGGGCCAGCAGGCCATGGGCGACGCCAAGGACGCCGCGAAGGACGCGATCGATCGCGCCGCAGCGGCGGCAAAGCGCGCGGCGGAGTAACGCACGTCAACTCGATAGCGAAAGACCGGCCTCGCGGCCGGTCTTTTTGTTTACGGGGTGACCCCGAGGTCACTTCACCGCGAGCAATTCGACGTCGAACATCAAGGTCGCATTCGGCGGAATCACGCCGCCGGCGCCGCGGGCGCCGTAGCCGAGCTGTGGCGGGATGATGAGCGTGCGCTTGCCGCCGACCTTCATCGTGGCAACGCCCTCGTCCCAGCCGCCAATGACGCGGCCCTTGCCGATCGGAAACTCGAACGGCTCGTTGCGGTCGACGGACGAGTCGAATTTCTTCCCCTTCTGGCCGTTCTCATAGAGCCAGCCGGTGTAGTGCATCACGCAGATCTGGCCGGGCTTCGGCGAGGCGCCGGTGCCGACAACGCTGTCGATGGTCTGCAAGCCTGAAGCTGTGGTCATGGTCTTTCCTGCGGTCTGGGCCGAGGCCGTGGTGGAAACGAAGCCGGACACGCCGCCGATCACGGTGATCGCGAGAGCCGACATGATGGCGAGGAGTGCGCGCTGGAAACGCTGCATTAGGCACCTTCCGTTTGAGCCGGGAGGTGTCTAGCCCAACAAGGATACCGTTTCCAGCCCCGCGCCCATCAATAGCCGAGCGCGCAGCCGTCCTTGCGCGGGTCGGAACCGCCGGTGAGCGTGCCCTTGTCCCAGTCGATCCAGATCGCCTGGGCGCCGCCGAGCGGCCCGACCACGCTGGCGGTCTTGTGGCCGAGCTTCTTCAGACCCTCGACGATGTCAGCCGGCACGCTGTCCTCGAGCTGGTACTGGCCCTCGTAGTGCAGGCCGCGGGGCATGTCGATCGCTTCCTGCACGTCGCAGCCGTAGTCGAGGATGTTGGTCAGGACATGGGTCTGGCCGGTCGGCTGGTACTGGCCGCCCATCACGGCGAACGGCATCACGGAGCGGCCGCCCTTGGTGAGCAGACCCGGCATGATCGTATGCAGCGGGCGCTTGCCGCCTTCGATGCAGTTGGGATGGCCCGGCTGGATGCGGAAGCCGCCGGCGCGGTTCTGCAACAGCACGCCGGTCTTGTTCGAGACGATCGCCGAGCCGAAGGAATGCGCGACAGAGTTGATGAACGAGCAGACGTTGCGGTCCTTGTCCACGACCGTGATGTAGATGGTCGAGGGGTTCATCGGCGGCGCGACGTTCGGCAGGTCGAGCATGCCGTCCATGCGGATCTTGCTGATGTACTCGTCGGCAAAGCTCTTTTCGAGCATCTCGGCGACGTTGATCTTCATGTGCTCTGGCGAGGCGACATGCATCTCGCGGTTCATGTAAGCGATGCGCGCGGCTTCCGCCTCGAGATGGAAGCGCTCGACGCTGACGGGCGCATACTTGGTCAGGTCGAAGCGCGACAGGATGTTGAGCATCAAGAGC
Source organism: Bradyrhizobium cosmicum (assembly GCF_007290395.2). NCBI lineage: Bacteria > Pseudomonadati > Pseudomonadota > Alphaproteobacteria > Hyphomicrobiales > Nitrobacteraceae > Bradyrhizobium > Bradyrhizobium cosmicum. The sequence goes on from NZ_CP041656.2 coordinate 5,828,239, forward strand.
GCGGTGACGCCCGGGCCGTTCGGCGGGCACTGCCAGACGTCATGGCCCTTGTACATGGTGCCGATCGGCGTCGTCGTCTCGGTGGTGTGCGCGGCGAAGTCGTCGAGCGTGTGCAGGCCGCCGATGCCCCGCAGGGTCTCGACCATATCTTCCGCGATCGCGCCCTTGTAGAAGGCATCGCGGCCGTCCTTGGCGATCGCGCGCAGCGTCCTGCCGAGCTCGGCCTGGCGGATGACGTCGCCGGCCACGGGCGGCTTGCCTCCCGGCAACAGGTAACGCGCGGTGTTGGTGCCGTTCTTGAGCTTCTCGAACTGGTTCTTCCAGTCGAAGGCGATGCGGGGGGCAACGACATAGCCCTCTTCCGCCGCCTTGATCGCGGGCTGCAGCAGGCGGTCGAAGCCGAACTTGCCGTGGTCGCGCAGCACGGTGGCGAAGGCGTCGATCACGCCGGGGATCGAGACCGCGTGCGCCGAGGTCAGCGGCACGGAGGTAATCTTGCGCTCGAGGTACCAGTCGGCGTTGGCCGCCTTCGGCGCCCGGCCGGAGCCGTTATAGGCGATGATCTTGCCCTCGCCGCGCGGCTGGATCAGCGCAAAGCAGTCGCCGCCGATACCGGTCGATTGCGGCTCGATCACGCCGAGTACGGCAGAACCCGCCACCGCTGCGTCCACCGCCGTGCCGCCCTCACGCAGCACCTCGATCGCGGCGAGCGACGCCTGCGGATGCGAGGTTGCCACCATTGCGTTGGTGGCGTGGACAGTGGACCTGCCGGGGAAGTGGAAGTTTCTCATCGAATTCTGCTCTCTCAAGGCGCTCTTGTAAGGCTCTGTTGGCCCGGGCTAAGTCTTGAGGCGCGCGCGGGTCGCGCCACCTCGGAAAAACCGCGCCTACATGACACATTCCGGCCCGTCCGGGCAATGCTGGCATACCAGAGAAATGGCTGCCATCCGCTGGGCGTATGGACCTTTCGCGCCCCGCGCGATGCGGGTTTTCCGGGCGCCGGCCGCCTGCTAAACGAGCCGACATGATCCACAAGGTTGCCGCCTTCTACCAATTCGCCGCCCTGCCCGATTACCGCGAGCTGCGCGACCCACTGCGCGCGTTCTGCGCTAGGCTGGCATTGAAGGGCAGCGTGCTGCTGGCCAGTGAAGGTATCAACGGCACGATCGCCGGAGCAGTTGAGGCGATCGACGCCTTCGCCCATGAGCTAGCACACGGCGAAATGTTCGGTGGCCGGCTGAACAATCTCGAATTGAAGTTCTCGACCGCGGAAGCCATGCCGTTCGGCCGGCTCAAGGTGCGGCTGAAGAAGGAAATCGTCACGCTCGGCGACGCGGCCGCCGATCCGACGCGGCAGGTCGGGACCTATGTCGATGCGAGTGAATGGAACGCGCTGATCTCGGCGCCCGATACGTTGCTGCTCGACACCCGCAACGCCTTCGAGGTGGCGATGGGAACGTTCGAGGGCGCGGTCGACCCTGATATCAAGAGCTTTGGCCAGTTCAAGGATTTTGCCGCCGAGCAGCTCGATCCGGCAAGGCACCGCAGGATAGCCATGTTCTGCACCGGCGGCATCCGCTGCGAGAAGGCGAGCGCCCATCTGCTCGCGCGCGGCTTTGCCGAGGTCTATTACCTCAAGGGCGGCATCTTGAAATATCTCGAGGAGGTGCCGGAGGCGGAGAGCCGCTGGCGCGGCGAATGCTTCGTGTTCGACGAGCGCGTCGCGCTCGGCCACGGTTTGCGCGAACGGGACAAGGGGCACGGCCGTGACGAGTGAGACCAAGATGCTCAGCGAGCGCGTCGACGCGCTGGAGATGCGGATCGCCTATCAGGACGACACCATCGAGACGCTGAACCAGACCATCACCGCGCAGTGGAAGCAGATCGACGTGCTGACGCGGAAGATCGCCGAGCTTGGCGAGCGGCTGCAGGAAGCCGAGGCGAACGCGCCGGGAGCGGCCAACGAGCGCCCGCCGCATTATTGAACGAATCTACTGGCCGGACGCCTTCGGCAGCAGACGAGCGACCTCGCCCGCCATCATCAGCCGGTCGCGGCCGGCATCCTTGGCGGCATAGAGCGCCTGATCCGCGGCCTCCACGAGCGTGCCTACGCCGGCGGTGCGCTCCAGCGCCGGCCGGCAGGCCGCGCCGCCGAACGACGCAGTGACGCAACCCGACGGGCGATTGGTGCTGTGGACGAGGCCCGCGCCGCGGATAGCCTTCCGGAGCCGCTCGCCGATGCGGGCGCAGCCCGCCGCGTCGGTGTTCGGCAGCAGCACGGCGAATTCCTCGCCACCATAGCGCGCAGCCTGGTCGCCGGCGCGATGCATCTCGGCCGCGATGGTCTGCGCCACTACGCGCAGACAGGCATCGCCTGCGGGATGGCCGTACTCGTCATTGTAGGACTTGAAGTGATCGACATCGATCATCAGCAGAGCGAGGCTGGAACGTTCGCGATAGGCGCGCGCCCATTCTTCCCTGAGCCGTTCGTCGAAACCGCGGCGGTTCGCAAGCCCGGTGAGACTATCCTCTATCGCGAGCGTCTCGAGCCGGGTCTCCAGCTTCTTCTGCTCGGTGATATCGCGCGAGATCGCGACCACGCCGTCGACCAAGCCGTTGTCCTTGCGCGTCACCCGCATGTTCGATTCGAGCCAGACCTCGCCATTTTTTCGGTGCGTGTTGCGGTAGGTGACACGCGCCTCCTCGGTCTCGCCGCGCTTCATGGCGTCGACGATGGCCCGGACCTGCGGCAGGTCCTCGGCATGGATGCCGGCGAGCGCGGGGGTTCCGATCAGTTGAGCGGCGCGCCAGCCGACGACACGGACCGACGAGGGGGAGACATAGCGCAGCCGCTCGTCCAGCCCGATACGCGTGACCATGTCGCTGGAGCCCTCCGCAAGCAGGCGAAAATGGGCTTCCTTCTCCACCAGCGCCGCTGCCATGCGCTGGCCCCGTTGCAGATGCCGCACCAGAACCGCGCCTATGATGGCAATCAGCATGACCAGTGCGAGCACGAAGAGCATGCGTGAGATTGCCGCGGCGCGCCACGGTGCCAACAGCTCGTCCTTGTCGACGGTGGCGAGCAGGACGAGCGGGTAGCGGCCGCTGCGCTTGAAGAAACTGACCCGTTCGACGCCGTCCAGCGACGACTTGAAATGATAGGTGCCGCTCGGCCCCTGCAGGCTCGCATCGCGGAACAATGACGTGTCGGCAACGCTGCGGCCGACGAACTTCTCGTTGTTCGGGTTGCGCGCGATGATGGTGCCGTCGCCATACATCAGCGAAACCGAGCTGTTGCGGCCGATCTCGAACTGCTCATAGAAGTGCGAGAGATATCTGGAGCTGATGGTCGCGAGCACGACACCAGCGAAACTGCCATCCGGCTTGTTGAAGCGGCGCGACAGGGTGACGACCCATTCGCCGTCAAGCAGGCTCTTCACGGGACGGCCGACATAGGCCTCCCGCTTCGGGGATAGCTGATGATAGCGGAAGAACGCGTCGTCGCTGAGCGTCGAGGCGATCGTCCCCGGCGAGGTCAGCCAATTGCCCTGGTCGTCGATGACGGCGAGACTGTGGACGCGCTGCATCGCCTTCTTGCGTACCTCCAGGAGGTTGCGCAGCTTCGTAATCGTTGCGGAATCGGTGCCGTCCATTTCCAGCCGGCTGACGGTGCCGACGACGCCGGAATCGAGCAGGTCGAGACTGTCTTCGGCATGCTGAGTGAGCGAGCGGGCGACGTTCGCCATCTCGGTTTCCGCGCCCTTGAGCACCGCATCGCGGGCAGCCCATTCGCGCCAACCGGTGACGCCGAGGATCGTCACGCAAGTCAGCACGACGAAAGCAGCCGCGCGCAGCGGCAGGCGGCTCCATCCGGCTCTCTGGGTAGCAACGTTCATACGGCAGACTTCTCCGATCGTTCGGAAACTCTGCCGCTTCTGTTATTGAACCCTGAAACGCTTGCCGGCATTCCCAGGGATATGCCGGTTTTCCCGTACTCCTACGGACTGGAGCGTCGATGGATCGCTAACAATGCGTTAGCGATCCTATCGGAAACCGGCGACCGATCCGGGCTCACGATCGCCTCAGCTGAAGATCGCCTTAACCTTGTCCCAGAGCGAGGGGTTCTCGGCATCCGCGTCAGCCTTCGATGGCGTCGGCTGGGTGGCGCTCACGGGGTCTGACGCCGGGAAGGAATCTTCGAGCCCGGTTTCGAGCCTGGCATGTCGATCGGCGGCCAGCGCCGTGTGCAGATCGTCGGCGTGCTTGTCGTGCGGCGCGGGATTGAACGTCTCAGCCATGGAAGTCCTCCTCGATTGGTGGGACAACGCGGGGCATTAGCACTGGTTCCACTGTTCCGCTCGGGCCTCCGGCGGTGTATCAGGAACCTCAACTTGCATCAGGACGGTCCGTGCCCCAGTCTGCGACAAAGCCCTTCATCGACGTGCTCTCCGGCCAGCGCCAGGCCGTCCCGCCAGTGTGGATGATGCGGCAGGCCGGCCGCTACCTGCCTGAATATCGCGAGGTTCGCGCCAGGGCCGGCGGCTTTCTCGATCTCTGCTTCGACCCGGAGCTTGCCGCCGAAGTCACGCTGCAACCGATCCGGAGATTCGGCTTCGACGCCGCGATCATCTTCTCCGACATCCTGGTCATCCCGTATGCGCTCGGCCGCTCCGTGCGCTTCGAGGTCGGCGAAGGTCCGCGGCTCGAGCCGCTGGATGATCCCGCCAAGGTCGCGACGCTGGCGCCGCTTGCCGACTTCGGCAAGCTCCAGCCGGTATTCGATGCGCTGAAGATCGTGCGCAGCGCGCTCGACCTCAGGACCGCGTTGATCGGCTTCTGCGGCGCGCCATGGACGGTCGCGACCTACATGGTCGCCGGCCACGGAACGCCCGACCAGGCACCGGCACGGATGATGGCCTATCGGCATCCGGAGGCGTTCGCAAAAATCATCGACGTGCTGGTCGAGAATTCGATTCAATACCTGCTGGCGCAGCTCGCCGCCGGCGCCAATGCCTTGCAGATCTTCGACACCTGGGCCGGCGTGCTGCCACCGGCCGAATTCGCGCGCTGGTCAGTGGAGCCGACCCGGCACATCGTGGAGGGCGTGCGCGCCAAGGTGCCTGATGCGAAGATCATCGGCTTTCCCCGCGGAGCCGGCGCGCAATTGCCTGGTTACGTCGAGGCGACCGGCGTCGACGCCGTCAGCATCGACTGGACCGCCGAGCCGGCCTTCATCCGCGAGCGCGTGCAGAGCCGCGTCGCGGTGCAGGGCAATCTCGATCCGCTGGCGCTGATCACCGGTGGCGCCGCGCTCGACCGCGCCGTGGACGACGTGCTGGCGAATTTTGCGCAGGGGCGCTTCATCTTCAATCTCGGCCACGGCATCCAGCCGGAAACGCCGGTCGCCCATGTCGAGCAGATGCTGAAGCGGGTCCGGAGTTATCGCGGCTAAGCCGCCGCGGCTCGCTCCCCCGGCGCCTGTCTTGCGCCGAACACCCCCAGCAAGAGTTGGGCGCTGGTCTTGACGCCGGCCTTTCGCAGGATATTGGCCCGATGGTCCTCGACCGTGCGCGGGCTGAGACCCAACTGTCTCGCCATGATCTTCGTCGACGAGCCCGCGAGCATGTGATCCAAGACCTCCCGTTCACGCCTCGTCAGCCGTTTCGCGTGCTTGAAATGCGCGGCCGGACTCGCTGCGGAACGCGCGCCCGCGCAGGCGGTCTCGATCCGCGCCACCAGGGTATCCGGCCGGAACGGCTTCTCGATGAAGTCAGCCGCGCCGGACTTGAGCGAACGCACCGCCGTGGGGATATCGCCGTGACCGGACATCATCAGGATCGGCGCCGGATAATCCAGATCGCGCAGCTCGCTCAATGTTTCCAGGCCCGATTTGCCGGGCACGCACACATCCAGGAGAATACAGACCGGCGAGTTCTGCCGGGCCTCGGCCTGAAGCGCCTCGCCGTCCGCAAAGAAAACGGATCGATATCCGGCTCTCTCCAGAAGGGCTTTCAGCATCATACGCATCGTCAAATCATCTTCGAGAATGAAGACGTCGTTGGTACTCATCGTTCTTGTCCCTGCGCTGTAACCGGGATCGCTATGCGCCGATCAGGTCGCCGGGAAAAGCAGAAGATGCCAGGACAGTTCTCCATCGGATAACGACGAGCGTGTGCAGGGCCCCCTCGCATTAGCTCGAAATTAAAGCCCCTCCGCCGGAGACTGGGCCGCTCCGCAAAAAGACGGGAAAACAACCCCATGCAAAGTAGAAATTATTGAAGAATCTAGTCCGGCCTGACTCCAGGCCCCGGAGCGACGACGTTTGACACGTCGGGCAAAACAGGCGCACGATAGTATAATCGCACCGATCTCACCCGCAGGCGGCTTACCGCGGCCGGCTGCGCTCGATGATCTCGGCGGCGCCCCTGCCCAGCAGATCCAGCCCCACCGCACGGCCGAGCTCGCGAGGACGGTTGGCGGCCCCTGTGCGCGAGGCTTCGATGATGGTGTTGCCGGAGAGGTCGAGCACGGATGCGGTGAGCGACATCTGATCGCCGGTGATGGTCGAAAAACCCGCCACCGGCGAATTGCAGTGACCGTTGAGCACCCACAGCACCTCGCGCTCGGCATCGGCGCAGGCGCGCGCCGCAAGATCGTCGATCGACGCAAGAATGCGCCGCGTCTGCCAATCCTGCGCCGCGCATTCGACCGCGACGATGCCCTGCCCTGCCGCCGGCAGCATTTCCGCCGCGGTGAACTCGTAGGCGATGCGATGGGAAAGACCGACGCGATCGAGGCCCGAGCGCGCCATGATCAGCGCATCCGCGGGCCCAACCGTACCGCCATCCGGCAGGCGCTGCTTCTCGCCATTGTCGAGCTTTCGCACGCGCGTGTCGGCGGCGCCGCGGAAATGGATTACCTCGATCGCGGGAAACAACCTTCGCGCATAGGCCGCGCGCCGGACGGCGTTGGTACCGATCTTGAAACCCTTGCCGCCGGACTGGCGCAGCGCCTCCAGCGTCACGCCATCGCGCAGCACCAGCGCGTCGCTGGCGGGATCACGCGACAGCGTGGCGCCGATGACGAGCCCTGGCGTGTCCTCGTTACCCGGCATGTCCTTCAGCGAATGCATCGCCGCCTGGAGCTCGCCCGACAGGACCGCGGCGCGGATCTGCGCCACGAAGGCGCCGCCCTTGCCGCCGTGCGGCAGCAGCTTGCTGGTCTGATCGAGATCGCCCGTGGTGTCGAACTTGACGATCTCGACATCGAGATCGGGCATGGCGGCGGTCAGGCGGCGCGCGATCTCTTCCGTCTGTGCCAGCGCCATCGCGCTCTTGCGTGTGCCGATCTTCAGTCGCGTAGCCAAACCGCCTGCTCCTTCTCGCGCGGGTTTACCGCGCATCCTCCAATATCATGTCCGAGGCCTTTTCGGCGATCATGATGATCGGCGCGTTGGTGTTCCCCGACACGAGGTCCGGCATGATCGAGCCGTCGACGATTCGAAGGCCTTCGAGCCCCCTCACCTTCAGCCGCTGGTCCACCACCGAAAGTGCGTCGTTGCCCATACGACAGGTCGAGGTCGGATGGTAGATGGTGCTGCCGCGCTCGCGGCAATAATCGAGCAACTCGGCATCCGTAGATACCTTCGCCCCGGGATCGTACTCGCCAGCCACAAACGGCTGCATCGCCGGCGCATTCAGTATCTTGCGCAGGATCTTCAGGCCTTCGACATTGGTGGTGCGGTCGGTTTCGGTCGACATGTAGTTGATGCGGATTTCCGGCGGCACGGTCGGGTCCGCGCTCCTGATGCGCAGGGAGCCGCGGCTCTCGGGGCGGAGCTGGCACACCGACGCCGTGAAGCCGGAGAAGTCATGCAGCCTCTCGCCCATCTTGTCGGTCGAGAACGGCAGGAAGTGCACCTGGATATCGGGCGAAGCCAGCCGCGGACTGGTCTTGAAGAAAGCGCCGGCGGTGCCGGCCGCGATCGTCAGCCAACCTTTCCGGAACAGCGCGTAGCGTGCGCCGGCAAGCGTGCGGCGGATCGGATTGTTGACGGTATCGTTCAGCGTGATCTTCTGCGAGCAGCGCATCACGATGCGGACCTGCATGTGATCCTGAAGATCGTGGCCGACGCCCTGCGCGTCCAGCACGACGTCGATGCCGTGCTGGCGCAGGAGATCGGCGGGGCCGACGCCGGAGAGCTGCAGAAGCTGCGGCGAGTTGTAGGCGCCACTCGACAACACGATTTCCTTCCGGGCACGTGCGCGGCGCACGGTTGCGCCCTGCCGATATTCGACGCCGACCGCGCGGCGGCCTTCGAACAAAATGCGCTGGCCGAGCGCCTCGGTCTCGACCTTGAGATTGCTGCGCGTCCTGGCAGGGCCGAGATAGGCCACCGCCGTCGAGGCGCGGCGGCCGTTGCGCGTGGTGGTCTGGAACAGGCCGACGCCTTCCTGCTTGGCGCCGTTAAAGTCGGGATTGTAGGGCAGACCAGTCTCGACCGCGGCATCAATGAAAGCCTTCGACAGCGGATCGGTCACGACCATGTTGGAGACCGGCAGCGGGCCATCTGCGCCGTGATATTGATCGGCGCCGCGCGACTGGTTCTCGGCTTTCTTGAAATAGGGGAGCACGTCGTCATAGCCCCAACCGGTGTTGCCGTGCTGACGCCAGCGATCATAGTCCTCGTGCTGGCCGCGGACATAAAGCAGGCCGTTGATCGAGCTCGAACCGCCCAGCGTCTTGCCGCGCGGCTGGAACACCTGGCGTCCCTTCAGCTCGGGCTCCGGCTCGGTCTGGTACATCCAGTTGACGGTCTTTTCCTTGAACAGCTTGCCGTAGCCGAGCGGCACATGGATCCAGATGTTCGAATCCTTCGGGCCGGCCTCGAGCAGCAGCACGCTGTGCTTGCCGTTCGCCGACAGCCGGTTGGCGAGCACGCAGCCGGCGGAGCCGGCGCCAACGATAATGTAGTCGAACTCGGGATCTGACGGCGCGAGGGAGGAATTTGCGTTCATGCGCTAAGAGTCTTCTTGTTGATGTGGGCGTTTCCATTACGTGATTAGCACAATCATGCGCGCAGACGCAGCGCCTCGACCAGCGACTTGAACGCACGGCCGTATTCCGCGCCCGCCCTTGCGATATCGGCGCGCCCGGCGCAGGCGACCGCGGCTTCCGTGACCGCGCCGAGCAGCAGCCGCGCCAGCGGCTCGACCGGCTGGCGCGCGATCAGGCCGGCGTCCATCGCAGCCGTGATCGCACGGGGCAGCTTGCCACCAAAGTGCCGCGCGTCGATCTCGCGCCAGCGCTCCCAGCCGAGCACGGCGGGGCCGTCACGCAGGATGATCTGGCCGGTCGGCCCCTTGGCGGTCGCGGCAAAGTAATGCTGGGCGCCGGCGACCATTGCGGCGAGCACGTCTTTCTCGGCGCGCGCGGTGCGGTCGATCTCGGCGACGAGGTCGCGCGAGACCTGCTCGAACACGGCCTCAAACACCGCCTCCTTGGTCTTGAAGTGATGATAGACCGCGCCTTTGGCGACGCCGGCGGCCTCCGCGATCGCATCCATGGTGGTGGTGGCAAAGCCGTCCTTCCCGAACAGGCGGCGCGCCGCTGTCAGGATCGCCTCCGATGTCGCCGCCCGCCGCTCCGCCTGTTTGGCCATCGCTCTCGTCTAGTCGGATTCGCCGGACGCGGCCAGTTGACTTTTTGACTGTCGGTCGGTATTTACCGACCATTGGTCGGTTTTAATCGTGGGGTGTGCCATGCCGAGCCGTGAGATCGTCGAAGCGTTTGCGCAGCGGCTGGAGGCGGGCGACTTCGTCGGAGCGATCCTCGACTACTACACCCCTGATGCCGCAACCTATGAGAACCTCGCCGCCCCGGTGGTCGGGCGGGACAAGCTCGCGGATAAGGAGCGCGGCGTGCTGGCGGCGTTCGAGGAGGTCACTGCCGTGCGCCTCGGCCCGAGCCTGATCGAGGGCGACATTGTCGCCAGCCGCTGGAAATTTTCCTTCACCAACACCGAGGGCGTGACGCGAACGCTGGAGGAGATCGCGTGGCAGACCTGGCGAGGCAATGAGATCGTCGAGGAGCGGTTCTTCTACGATCCGAAGCAACTCGGACGCTGAGCAGGATTGCGCTTATCGATACAGCATGACCACGGCCATGCCGACGAGCGGCGCAAGAACTGAACGGCCTGCCACCGGGAGCCGTCGATCGACCAGCGTCCGTAGACGATGGTGCCGCCATGCCGGGTTGACGACCCGGGTCGATCGCGGAATGCCTTCCAGCGTATCTCGGCAGGCCCGAGAAAATCCTCGGGCTTGACCGTCATGTCGGCGCTATTCAGCACCACCTGCATCATCTCGCCCTTCGGCCGGAACATCGCTTCGGCCCCGGGCGGCGCGAAGAAGCTGCGCTTCGGTGCGACGTGCCGCTCATAGAACTCCTGGCCGACCGTGACGGCCGCAGAATACGGACTGACAAACGGCACCCCCGAAATGCTGGGGACCTCCAGGTGGCCCACCCCCCGCACCTCATGCCAGGGAATGAAGAGACGCCTCAGCCAGGGCCTGTGAAATTGGATGCCCGCGGACGACAAGGAGACGATTGCTCGATCCGCATAGAAGTGCCGATAAGACGAAAACGCGATCCATCCCAAGCCCAAGTAGAGCGACATCCAGCCGAAAACATTCGGCGATGGGTTCACGAGATGGCTCCAATAGAGACCGTGTATGGTGCCGACATAGCTGGAGCGGCCGTTCGACCCGCCGGCCATCAGGCTGATGGCGCCGATGACGCCGGAGACGATGACCATAACGAGGGCACCGATCAACAAGTCCAGAAGCAATGGCAGGCCGGACCGTCCGATCAGGGTCGTCAGTGCATAGCCTGCGAACGCCAGCCCCAGGAGAGCCAGATAGACGGCCGCCAAAGCCGCTCCATTCTGGCCGCGGTTCTCGGCGTGAAGTACGATTGCAACGCCCGCGACGCAGGCCCACATGGCCCAGGGAACCCGGTCCATCCGCCATTTGTCCATCGTGTATTCGACCGTTGCCGACACGTCGGCAGAAGGCTCGCTCATGAACAGGCCCTCGGATTTCGAATCCATCCAGTACCGACGCGGCGCACGGTGGACTGCTCGGCCGACGAAACGTATCACGCGATCGAGGGGGCGTTCGATCCGAACGGGGTGCGGCAAAAAGCCGATCGGCGGCGTTCTAGTCGCGACGTGCGGAGCTTCAGCTTCACCAATGCCGAAGAGGTCATCCGAAAGCTGGACCTCACAGACCCGGCGTGCCGATCGGCTAGTTGAGGAGCGATTAAATTACGATCCTAAGCAGCTTGGCCGGTGACGGGGCGTTAAATCTATAAGTTATTGAGCAGCAGCTGCACCGGTTCGTCGATCTTGCCGAGCGCCGTTAGGGGATCGATTCTAGGCCGGCTCTCCCGGCGCGATCATTGAGTCTGCGAGCTTGCGCATCAGACGCACCAGATCCTCGATATCCTGATCGTCCCAGCTTGCAAACATCCCTCCGACGATCCGTTCGCGTGCCCTGTCGACCGCGTCTGTCATGGCTTTGCCATTGGGGGTGATGGTGGCTTCGCTGACGCGGCGATCCGCTTCGCTGGCGTGGCGCCTGACCAAACCGAGATTTTCCAGTTTCGCGACCTGCCGGCTGACCGTCGTGTAATCGCGCCCGATGCGATCGGCGAGGTCGACGACTCCGATCGGACCACGCCGCTCGATGCCGACCAGCAGCGGAAACAGCGCGCGATCGAGCGATATGCCCGCCTCGCGGATCATCATCTCGTCGCCCTGGCGGCGGTTCATGACGCTGATGATGTCGATCAGCGATTCGTGAAGCGAGCGCACCTGCTTTTTAATATGTGTATTTTGCACCCTTCTTGACATCACGGCAGACCTCCCCTTAATGTGTGCATATTACACATATTGAGGGTCCCATGACAAAGCAATTCACGGCCGATGTTCTGATCTGCGGAGCAGGCGCGGCCGGCCTCACACTCGCCATCGATCTCGCGCGGCGAGGCGTCTCTTTTCGGTTGATCGAGAAGATGGACGGTCCGTTCCACGGGTCTCGCGGCAAGGGGATCCAGCCGCGAACTCAGGAGATTTTCGAGGATCTCGGCATGATCGACCGCGTCGTCGCGGCCGGCGGTCTCTACCCGCCGCAGCGCGAATACCGCGACGACGGCAGCTTCACCGAGTCCGCGGTCGCAGAGCAGATCGACCCGACACCCGCCGAGCCCTACCACATGGCGTTGATGATCCCGCAATTTCTGACCGAGGGCGTGATGCGCGAGCGCCTGCTCGAGCTCGGGCAGCGGGTGGAATTCGGCCGCGAGCTGGTCGGCCTGGAGCAGGATCAGGACGGCGTGACTGCGCGCCTTTCAGGCGAGACCGGCGAGGAGACAATACGGGTGCGTTACCTCGTCGGTGCCGATGGCGGCCGCAGCTTCGTGCGTCACGCCCTCGATATCGGCTTTCAAGGCAAGACCCTCGGTGTGCGCGCCGTGGTGGCCGATGTCGTTCTGACGGGGCTGGATCGCTCAGCGTGGCACCGCTTCAACGAGGGCGCGATGGACCGCCAGATTTCGCTGTGTCCGCTGGCCGGAACCGAACTCTTTCAATTGCAGGCGCCGGTCCCGCTCGAAGGCGAGGTCGACCTGTCGGCCGAAGGGCTTTCGGCGATGATCGCGGAACGCACCGGACGCGACGATATCCGCATTCATGCCGTGCATTGGGTTTCGGCCTATCAGATGAACGCGCGCCTCGCCGATCGCTACAGGGACGGCCGCGCGTTCCTGATCGGCGATGCCGCTCACATCCATCCCCCGACCGGTGGACAGGGTCTCAACACCAGCGTGCAGGATGCCTACAATCTTGGCTGGAAGCTCGCGGCGGTTATCGGTGGGGCCTCGGCAGGTCGGCTCGACAGCTATGAACAAGAACGACGTCCCGTCGCTGCAAGCATGCTCGGCCTTGCCACAAAATTGCTGGATGCCGCCAAGCGCGGCGACATGAAGCGCGGCCGCGAGGTGCAGCAACTCGACATCGGCTATCCCGGCTCGGTGCTGGCGCTGGAAAATCCGGGACGGCTGGACGGTCTCGTCGCGGGAGACCGTGCCCCGGATGCGCCGCTGCGCGGGGCCGCCGGACAAGCCACGCGGCTGTTCGAACTGCTCAGGGGGCCGCATTGGACACTGCTTGGCTATCGGGTGAAGCGCGGAGCCATGCCGGCACGCACCGGACTGCACGTCCACTGCATCGGCCCCGATGATGAGCTCATCGACGAAAGCGAGCACTTCCGCAGCGCCTACACGGTGTCCCCTGGAGATTGGGTGCTGGTGCGCCCAGACGGCTACATTAGCGCCTTCTTAGGTTCGCAAAGGACCGGTGAGCTCGCCCGCTTCCTGGACGAACAGGGCGTGGTTTGACGAATCGCTCGATTGCGATCCGAGGCAAATGCGGCGCTGAACGCGCGCCCCCCGAGCACAGGTGTCATCGCCTGGCTCAAGCCGGAGCAGAACAACGGAGACGGTTACAGCCGTAACGCCGGGCGCCGCATTTGTATCGATTTGTTATCGATACTCCGTGACCAACACGCAGAAGTGGTCGCGGCCAGCGTGGCAAACAGGGATAATTCATAGTTCGTCAAATGTTTGCGGCGAATTCTCCGGATCGAGCCGGACACACGGCCCATGTTGCTGCAGGCTCTGGAATGCGGACTCAACTGACCAGCTATTTCGCGCGGCTATTCGCCGGCGATCTGTCGGCCTTTGGCGGTCCTGCAACCGACGAAGCCGTCGCCGGCCATATCCGCGCCGAACAGATGTCGCTGGTGCTCGGCTATTCGGTCGGCATCATGCTCGCCAATGCCTGCAACGCGGCCGTGCTTGCCATCGCGCTGTGGCATTCACCGGACTGGGCACTCGCGCTGGCCTGGTCCGTGATCGTGGCCGGCGCCGCGATCGCGTTCGGTCTGCAGTCCCACGCCTCGCGCCGCATCACCAAGCCGCAATTCGTCTCGCGCCGGGCGATGCAAAGGCTGGTGCGCAACGCCTTCGTCCTCGGTTCTGCCTGGGGCATCGTTCCGGTCGCCTTCTTTGCGAATGCCGCCACCGGCGGCCAGCTCGTCATCACCTGTCTCTGCTCGGGCATGCTGGCCGGCGGCGCGCTCGCCTTCGCGACGATCCCGATCGCGGCGATCGCCTTTACGACGCCGATCTTCATCGGCATCGCGATCTGCCTCAGCCGGGACGGCGACCCCGCCTATGTTCTGATGGCCATCCTCGTGGTGGTCTACGGGTCGGTGCTGCTGCGCGCGGTGTTCGTCAATTCCATCGGGTTTGCGCGGCGCGTGATCCGGCAGGTCGAGGCCGAGCGCACGGTGCGGCAGGATCCGCTGACGCTCCTGCCCAACCGCTTCGCCTTCAACGAGACGCTCGATGCCGCGCTGAAGCGTCTCAGCCTGTCCGGCGAGGAATTCGCGGTGCTGCTGCTCGACCTCGATCGCTTCAAGGAGGTCAACGACAAGTTCGGCCATCCGGCCGGCGATGAATTCCTGGTCCAGGTTGCAAGCCGCCTGCAACGCTGCACGCGCGCAGCCGAACACGTCGCGCGCATCGGCGGCGACGAGTTCGCGCTGGTGATGGCCAATCTGGCGCGGCCCGAAGACGCCCTCGATATCGCCGAGCGGTTCGTCAGCGCCTTCACCGAACCGTTCATGATCCAGGGCTGCGAGATCCCGGGGGCGACGAGCGTCGGCATCGTGCTGGCGCCGCGCGACGGCGACACGCAACTCGATATCATGAAGAACGCGGACACCGCGCTCTATCGCGCCAAGAAGGCCGGACCAGGAACGGTGTGCTTCTTCGAGCAAGCCGACGACAAGGCCTCGCGCGACCGCAAGGCGCTGCAAGCGGATCTCGAAGGCGCCATCGCGCGCGACGAGCTGTTCCTGGTGTTCCAGCCTTTCCTCGATCTCGACGGCAACCGCATCACCGGCTTCGAGGCGCTGCTGCGCTGGCAGCATCCGCAGCGCGGATTGATTCCGCCGAGCGAATTCATCGGGATCGCGGAAGAAACCGGATTGATCCACGAGATCGGCGAATGGGTGATCCGGCGCGCCTGCATGACGCTGGCCGACTGGCCGGAAGACATCAGGGTCGCCGTGAACTTCTCCGCAGCGCAGTTTCACAACGCCGGCATTCTGCAGACCATCGTGCAGGCGCTTGCGGACGCGAGGGTTGAACCTCACCGGCTCGAGATCGAGATCACGGAATCGATGCTGTTGTCGAAATACGGCTCGGCCGCGTCGATCCTCAACGCGCTGCTGCAACTCGGCGCAACGGTGGCGCTCGACGATTTCGGCACCGGGTTTTCGTCACTGACCTATTTGCGCAAGCTGCCGTTCAGCCGCATCAAGATCGACCAGTCCTTCATCCGCGACATGCTGGTGCAGCCCGACTGTGCGGCCATCGTGAAGTCGGTGATTTCGCTGGCCCGCGACTTGCGCATCGGCGTGGTCGCGGAGGGTGTCGAGACCGCGGACCAGCTCGAATATCTGCGCCAGTTCAATTGCGACGAAGTGCAGGGCTATCTGATCAGCCGGCCGGTGCCGGCCGATGGCGTGCTGGCGCTGCTGGATACGAAGCAGGTTCGGGCGACGTTTGCGGCGTAGGCACCAAAGCTTCCGCAAGCGTCATGGCCGGGCTTGTCCCGGCCATCCACGCCTCAACCACTGGCACAAAAAACGTGGATGCCCGGGACAAGCCCGGGCATGACGACCTGTGCGCAGATGTCCCGCCTTAGACCGCATCCGCCCGGAGCAGCGTATCCACCGTGATGGTGCCCCTTGCGCGGGATACACACGCGCAGATCTTCTGGTTGCTCTCTTTCTGGTGATCGCTGAAGAAGACGTCGCGATGGTCGATCTCGCCGTCGACGGCCACGACGTCGATGGCGCAGAGGCCGCATTCGCCGCGTTTGCAATCGTATATCACGTCGTGTCCGCTGGCGTTGAGCACATCCAGCATCGAGCGCTCTCGGGGGATTTCGAGTTCGACGTCGGAGTCCTTCAGGCGCACGCGAAACGTCTCGGTCGGGAGCGTGCCGCTGGAGCCGAAGGTCTCGTAGCGGAGATCGGGGAGCGGATGACCGGCACCGATCCAGGCATGGCGCGCGGCATCCAGCATCCGCATCGGGCCGCAGAACAGCGCCAGCACACCTCGCGGAAGCGAAGCAAACAGGGCGTCGAGATCGAGCCGGCTGCTTTCGTCGCTGGCATGGATTATCAGGCGGTCGCCGAGCATCGCTGCGAGGTCGTCGAGATAGGCGGCCTCGCCGCGCGAGCGCACCGCATAATGCAGCGTGACGTCGGCGCCGCGCCGCGCCAGCGCCTGCGCGGCGCCGAGGATCGGCGTGATGCCGATGCCGCCGGCGATCAGGCAGTAGCTTTCGCGCGTCCAATCGACCGCGAGCAGCGAGGCGGGCTGGGTGATGTCGAGCCGCGCGCCCGGCTGCAGAGACCACATGTAGCGCGAGCCGCCGCGGGAATCCTCGGCGCGGCGCACCGCAATCCTGAGGCCACGCGAGGTGGCTTCACCGACCAGCGAATAGGATCGCGTCTCCGGCAGGCCGTCGATGGTGACGGCGACATTGATGTGGCTGCCAACCGGATAGGCCGCGCCGTCGAACCGCTCCGGCAGGATCAGGAATTCGCGGATGCCGGGCGCGCGGTCGCGCGTCGAGAGAAGCGTGGCCGGAATCCAGGTTTCGATAAAGCGCATGGTGACTGCCCTAGTCGGTTGCGGTCCTGATCAGCGCAAGCGCCGGCAGGAGGTCGAGATGGGTACGGTTGCGCAACGCCAGCCGCAAATTGCGGACGGCGAGCCGGGCGTGCTCACGCATCACGGCCTCGGCGCGCGCGCCTTCGCGGTTCTCGATCGCGTCGATCACGACGCGGTGGTGCTCCTGCCCGATGATCAGGATCTGCTGTGCCTCGGGCAGCGCCGACTGCGCCATCACGAAGCCGCTTGGGGATGCAAACGGCAGCGCCGAGGCGCGGTCGATCTGGCGGATCAAGGGCGGGCTGCGCGACAATTCGGTGAGCAGCGCGTGAAAGCGCGCGTTCAGCGTGACATAGGAGGAGAAGGCATCGACCGAGATCGGCACCTGCCGCAGCAGCTCATCGATCGCCGCAAGACATTCCTTCAGCGGCTCGAGCTCGCGCGCGGAGACGCCGCGCTCGGCGGCGAAGCGCGCGGCGAGGCCTTCCAGCGTGCCGCGCAGCTCGATGGAATCGGAGATGTCGCGCTCCGAAAACGCCTTCACCATGAAGCCGCCGGAGGGGATCGCCTCCAGCAGCCCTTCCTCCTCCAGCCGCACCAGCGCCATGCGCACCGGCGTGCGCGAGGCGCCGGTGGTCTCCACCGCCTGCAGCTCGGAGATGCGTTCGCCGGGACGCAGCGTGCCGGACAGGATCTGGTCGCGTAGCGCGAGCTGCGCCTTCACGGTCTGCGACACGGAGCGGTCGACCTCGGCCATGATTTACTCCGCGGCCTGGAGGCGCTGCGGCGCGGTTTCCTTTGCGACCATCTTGTCGATCAGCTTGCGCGACCACATCGCGCCGGCGTCGATGTTGAGATTGTAGAAGATGCGATCCGGGTTCTCGTCCATCGCCCGCTGCTGCGCTTCGAGGATCAGCTCGTCCTCGCGGAAGATGCCGGAGACGCCTTCGCGGATCTCGGTGGTGATGCGCTGCTCGCCGATCCGGTAATTGCGGACGAAGGCCCAGAAATAGTGACAGGTCTTCTCGGTTTCCGGCGTGACGGTGTTGAGCACGAAGCCGTTGACGCCCTGCGAGCGGTCGCCTTCCGGCGCGCCGGTGCCCGTTGGCGCGACGCCGACGTCGATGGCGATGGTGCACGGCGCTTCGAAACGGATGATCTGCCAGCGGTCGACGAGACCGGACTTGCCGAGCTGCTTGGCCCAGAACGGCGGCGGCTCGATGCCGCGCATCCAGCGCGTCACCGTCACGGTCTTCTCGCCATGGGTGACGTCGAACGGCGCTTCGGCGACCGCGTCGTTGCCGATGGAGGAGCCGTGCACGAAGGTCTCGTGGGTGAGGTCCATGAGATTGTCGAGCACGAGGCGATAGTCGCAATTGACGTGGATGGTCTTGCCGTCGCCGGCCCAGGCCGGATCGTGATTCCAGTGCATGTCAGGGACGAGCGCGGGGTCCGCCAGCGCGGGATCGCCCATCCAGAGCCAGACGTAGCGGTGGCGCTCGACCACGGGATAGGCCCGGACGCAGGCCGACGGGTTGATGGTCTCCTGCGAGGGCATGAAGGTGCAGCGGCCCTGCGCATTGTATTTCAGGCCGTGATAGCCGCAGACGACGGTGTCGCCCTCGAGCCGGCCCTTCGACAGCGGCACCAGCCGATGCCAGCAGGCATCTTCCAGCGCGGCCACCGCGCCGTCGGCCTTGCGGTACATCACGACGTGCTTGCCGCAGATCGTCCGCGGCAACAGCGCCGGCTTCACCTCCGCGTCCCAGGCCGCGGCGTACCAGGCGTTCATGGGGAAAGGTTTTGTCACCGGCGATCTCCCAAGGCTTATGTATGCGTTATGTATACAATAACGGGGATCGAAAATCGTTCAAGGCCATAATTTGGCGTATTTTACTACCCCTGCTCGATAAACTGTATACAAATTGAAGGCTGATTTGCCACCCTCCCCTGGAGGGTGTTCAGACCGGGGAGATGGTGGACGGGGTGGGGTGATTTCTGCCCACGGGGACTGCTCGAGTGGAGAGATCACCCCACCCCGCTCGCGCTGCGCGCAATCGACCCTCACCCTCCAGGGGAGGGTCGGAAAGCGCACGCCTCGGTGGCTTAGGCCCCGAACACCTTCTTCAGCCCTGCCTGGGCCTCGTCCTGAATCCGTCTCAGGTGCTCGGTGCTGCGAAAGCTCTCGGCGTAGATCTTGTAGACGTCCTCCGTGCCGGACGGCCGCGCGGCGAACCAGCCGAAATCGGTCTCGACCTTGATGCCGCCGAAGGGCTGGCCGTTGCCGGGCGCCTTGCTCAGCGTGGCGCGGACCGGATCGCCGGCGAGATCCTTCAGGCCGAGCTGCTCGGGCGTGACGGACTTCAGGATGTTCTTTTGCGGCGTGGTGGCGGCGACGTCGATGCGCGCGTAATGGGGCACCCCGAGCTCGGCAGTGAGGTCGCCAAACAGCTGGCTCGGATCGCGGCCGGTCTTGGCCATGATCTCGGCGGCGAGCAGGCCGAGGATGATGCCGTCCTTGTCGGTGGTCCACACCGTGCCGTCGCGGCGCAGGAACGAGGCCCCTGCACTCTCCTCGCCGCCGAAGCCGAAGCCGCCGCTGACGAGGCCGTCGACGAACCATTTGAAGCCGACCGGCGTCTCGACCAGCTTGCGGCCGAGTTTTTTGGCAACACGGTCGATGATGGAGCTCGACACCACGGTCTTGCCGATCGCGGCATCCTTGCCCCAGTTCGGGCGGTGCGCGAACAGATAGGAGATCGCCGTCGCAAGATAATGGTTGGGGTTCATCAAGCCGCCGGTGCGCGTCACGATGCCGTGGCGGTCGGCGTCGGTGTCGTTGGCGAAGGCGACATCGAAGCGGTCGCGCATCGCGATCAGGCTCGCCATCGCATAAGGCGAGGAGCAGTCCATCCGGATCTTGCCGTCCCAGTCCACCGTCATGAAGCGGAAGGTCGGATCGATCGCCTCGTTGACGACGGTGGCCTTCAGGCCGTAGCGCTCGATGATCGGGTGCCAGTAGTGCACGGCGGCGCCGCCGAGCGGATCGATCCCGATATTGATACCGGCGGATTTGACGAGATCGAGATCGACGACGTTGCCGAGATCGGCAACGTAAGGCGTAGTGAAGTCGTAGGCGTGCACGTTCCCGGACTTCTTCGCCTTCGCGTAGTCCATCCGCGCGACGCCCCTGAGGCCGTCGGCGAGATAGGCGTTGGCGCGCTTCTCGACGACGCCGGTGACGTCGGTGTCGGCCGGCCCGCCATGCGGCGGATTGTATTTGTAGCCGCCATCCTCCGGAGGATTGTGCGAGGGCGTGACGACGACGCCGTCGGCCAGACCAGACGTGCGGCCCTTGTTGTAGGTGAGGATCGCGTGCGAGATGACGGGCGTCGGCGTGTAGCCGCCGTCCTTGTCGATCATGATGTCGACGCCGTTGGCCGCGAACACCTCGACCGCGCTGACCAGCGCCGGCTCGGCCAGCGCATGGGTGTCGATGCCGATGAACAACGGACCGGTCAGCCCCTTTTCCTTTCGGTAGTCGCAAATCGCCTGCGTGGTGGCGAGGATGTGGCCTTCGTTGAACGTGTTCTTGAACGAGGTGCCGCGATGGCCGGAGGTGCCGAACGCGACCCGCTGCGCGGGATCCGCGACGTCAGGCTTGCCGGCGAAATAGGCGGTCACCAGCCGCGGAACGTTGGTGAGCGCGTCCGGCGAGACCAGCTTGCCCGCTTCGGGATGAACATCAGCCACTGAAATATCCTCGTCCTGCCTACAGAGATTGCGCAGCAGCATAGCATTGGCCGGGCCACCGCCAAGGGCACAACATCGGTGATGGGACGGCGTTCCTTGAGAGAGTGGCGAGAACAAGTCCGGCGATCATGCTATGCTTCGCGACCATCGAGGCCCTTCGAATCGTCCCATGATCCTCCCGCGAAAACTGCTTCTGCTGGTCGCCGGCCTCGTCGTGGCGGGCATGCCGGCGGGCGCCGCGGAGTTCTACACCGAAGACCTTCGCATTCCGATGGCGGAGGCCGGGCCGCAGGGGCTGGAGGCGTTCCTGGTCCGCCCCGTAGGCGCGAAGCGCTATCCGCTGGCGCTGCTCAGCCACGGCTCGCCGCGCAGCTTCGACGACCGCGCGGCCATGTCGGCACACAAATATTACGGCATCGCGCTCGAATATGCCCGGCGCGGCTTTGCCGCGCTGATCGTGATGCGTCGCGGCTACGGCACCTCGCCGGGCGGGCGCGTCGACAGCGTCGGCGGCTGTGCCCATGCGGCTTATTTGCCTGCAGCCGCCGTTGCGGTCGCGGATTTGCGCGCCGCGATCGATGCGATGGGGCGCAGGTCGGACGTGACGACGACGGGCATGATCGCGGCCGGCCATTCCGCCGGAGGGCTCGCCACCGTCGCGCTGACGGCGCAGGCGCCGCCCGGCCTCGTTGCGGCGATCAACTTTGCCGGCGGCCGCGGCTCGCGGGACGATGACGATGTCTGCAATCCGGACGGACTGGTGCAAGCCTTCGCCACGTTCGGAAAAACATCGCGCGTGCCGACGCTGTGGGTCTATGCGAGCAACGATTCGTTCTTCGGACCCGATCTCGCACGCCGTCTCTATGACGGGTTTCGCGGCAGCGGCGGTCACGCAAAATTCATTGCGGCGCCGCCTTACGGCGACGACGGCCATTATCTCTATTCGGTGGTGGGGCGGCCGCAATGGACCCCGTATCTCGACGCCTTCCTGCGCGAGAGCGAACTCAGCCATGACATCCTGAGTCTGCCCGATTCGCTGCCGCCGCCGGGCCAGCTCAATGCGGCCGCGCGCGCCGAATTCTCGCGCTATCTCGCCAGCACGATGCCGCACAAGGCTTTCGCCGTGTCGCCCAATGGCGGCTACGGCTGGCGTTCGGGCCGAACCACGGCCGAGGACGCGCAACGGGATTCGCTGAACGCCTGCATGAAATGGTCGCCCACCTGCACGCTCTACGCGGTCGACGACCGACTCGCAGGGGCTGCGCAGAGGACGTCGACGGACCAGAGCGCTCGCGCGCGATAGGCGCGAGTGCGATCCAGTCTTTCAATGGGTGACGCTAGAGCCGCTCGCTGAGCGCGAGCTTGTAGCCGACGCCGGTGACGGTCGCGATCACGGGCGTGCCGCTGCCGACGAGCTTGCGGCGCAACCGCGCCACCAGCGCATCCACGGTGCGGATGTCGACCTCGGCCTGGCGGTTACTGACGACCTCGATCAAATAGTCGCGGCTGAGCGGCCTGCCGTCGGCACCGACCAGCGCGGCCAGCAGGTCGAATTCGGCGCGCGTCAGCGCCACCGGCTTGCCGTCGCTGCCGAGCAGCTCGCGCCGCGTCAGGTCGATAATCCAGTCGCCGAAGGCGATCGAATTGTGATTGCGCGCCGCCTTGCGGTCGATCGAGCGGCGCCGCAGCACACTGCGTGCGCGCGCGAGCAGGTCGCGCAGATTGATCGGCTTGGTGACGTAATGGTCGCCGGCGATCTCGAGGCCGAGGATGCGATCGACGTCTGTGTCGCGGCGGGTCACGAAGATGATGCCCGCGTTGCTGGTCGCCTGGATCTCCTTGGCGAGCTCGAAGCCGTCGCCGTCGGGCAACTGCACGTCGAGGAAGACGAGATCGGTGCGCGCACGCAGCGCCTGGCGGCATTCCGCGCATGAGCCGGCACCGACCACGTCGAAATTGTTCTCGCTGAAATAACCGACCAGCATCGTGCGCGTCACTGGATCGTCTTCGACGACGATCAGCCGCTCGCGGCCAGCGGGACGCAATTCCTGAAGTGCGGAATCAGTCACGTTGTTGGATGTCCTGTGTGCTTGCGACCCGGCCTGAAAATTCAAGTCGCCGCGCAGCGCGCTGTCCTGTGAACGAACATTCACGACTTATTCGAGCCCCCGAAATTGCCTGCCAGAATACTAGGCGGGTTGTGCTGGCCAAACAATATTGGGCATGGCTTGCGCGCATTAAGTATGAGTTGCCCCACAATTCTCATCCCGCGCATCATCGTGCAGGCTTGGCTCGCGCCAGCGCCGTCGAACTACCCAAACCGCCAATTCCGTACATTCGACCCCGGACGCAACCGACGGTTAACGTAAAGAACGCGTTTGGCTTCGGAAAAGCAGGCCGCACCCCTATTGTCCCGGCAGGCCCGAAATCAGGAGCAGGCGTGATGCAGGGGCAGGCCCGGTTGGCCGCCGGTCAAATCGAGGACGGTGCAACGCGCCTCAGTCGTTCCCACAGCCTCGACTTCCTGCGCGGTCTCGCCATCCTCGGCGTGGTGGCGATCCACGTTTTGCAGTCTTTTCCTTCGAGCATCCACGCCGTCGACTACGCCTTCATGTGCGGCTGGACCGGCGTCAACGTGTTCTATTTCGTCAGCGCCATCACGATGTGCCTGATGTGGACGCGGCGCGTTGAGGCGAACCCCACGCGCAAGTTCTACATCCGCCGTGTCTTGCGGATCGCGCCGCTGTTCTGGCTCGCAATCCCGCTCTACCTCGTCGTCAACGGCACGGGGCCCAGTGCCAACGCTCCCAACGGCATCGGCCCGCTGCAGGTGATCCTCACCGCGACTTTCCTGCACGGCTTCTGGCCTGACAGCGTCAACAGCGTCGTGCCGGGCGATTGGTCGATCGCCGCGGAGATGACTTTCTATCTCGTCTTCCCCTTCGTGATCACGGCATTCGGATCGCGCCGCCATCTCTATCTTGCGCTGGCGATCGCGCTGCATCTCGTCAATGTCGACCTGTTCAAGCCGTGGGCTTTCGAGCTGTTCTCGGCCTATTACGGACCGGGCAACGAATCCTTCGTCTGGGGCACGCTGCACATCAGCTTCCTGAACCAGTTGCCGGTCTTCCTCGTCGGCTGCGCGCTGTTCTTCTCGCTGCGCGACGGCGTTGCGAAGTCGGACGCCGCGATCTACGCCGCCTTCATGGCGCTGTCCTTCATGGCCAATCGCGCGTCCGGCGCGCATGAATTCAACTATCTGATGATCAACCTCGCGCTCGGCGCGGGTGTGGCCGGCTGCATCCGCTTCGCGATCCGCTGGCAGCCGATCGAGGCGCTCGGCCGCAATTCCTATTCGATGTATCTGTCGCACTTCGCGGTGATCCTTGGCCTGCGCCAGATCTGGCCGCTCGCCGACGGACTGGTCTCGCTGCTGATCGTCTATGCCGTCACGACGGCGCTCAGCTATCTCGTGGCGCGCGCGACATGGCACCTGGTCGAGCGGCACGCGCAGGATCTCGCGCATCGCCTGACCTCCGCCGCACCAGACCGCTCGCCCCTCCGGCCGAACACCGCCGCCACTGCGACGGGCACGTCCTGACCGCAGGCCCGATGCGGCTTGCCTCGCCGCCAGCTTGGAATCTACTCTTCGACTCTTCACACCGGAGTAGGCACATGGACGTCATCCTGCTCGGCACCGGAGGCCCACGCTCGGACCCGCGCCGCATGGCGACGACCACGTTGATCAGGCTCGGCGAGGAGAACATCCTGTTCGACGCCGGCCGCGGCGTCATGGTGCAACTCCACAAGGCCGGCGTGGCGCTCGGCGCCATTAACACGGTCTTTCTTACGCATCACCATTTCGACCACATCGGCGACCTCTATGATGTGATGCTGAATTCGTGGATGCACGGGCGCAAGGACGCTTTGCGCATCTACGGTCCGCCCGATACCGAGCGGCTGGTCAACACGCTGGTCACGCAGGTCTACGACAAGGACATCGCCTGGCGCGATCAGGGCGAGCCGACCTTCGGCGGCTGGAAACCGGTCGTCGCAACCGACATCGTTCCCGGCCCCGTACTCGACACCGGCCGCTGGAAGATCAACGCCGAGATTGTCTCGCATGGCGACGGCCTCGACATGGCCCCGGCGTTCCTTGCGCGCTGGATGTGTCTCGGCTTCCGCTTCGAAGCGGACGGCAAGGTCATCGCGATTTCGGGCGACACAGTCCCCTGCCCCGGTCTCGAGCGGCTGGCACAGGGAGCCGACCTGCTGGTCCAGTGCTGTTTTCTCGCGACACCGGAAATCAACAACGAGCACCTCCGCCGGCTTGCGAAATTCACGATCGCCTGCGGCGATACGGTCGGCAAGGTCGCGGCCAGGGCCGGCGTCAAGAAGCTCGCGCTGACCCACCACCGGCCACGCACCGACGATTCCATGCTGAACGCACTGCTCGCGGACGTGCGACGAGACTATTCGGGCCCCGTCGTGCTCGGCGAAGACCTGACGCGGATCGAGGTCTGAGGACCATCTCAGGACGATCCCACCTCGATCCGGTACGACAGCTCTTCCTTGGCGCCGGTCGCGATATGCATCAGGCCCGGCTTGTCGCTGAACTCACCGTCGAAGTCCTTGGGGCTGGCATAGCCGCGCCACGGCTCGATGCAGAGGAACGGCGCGCCTGTCGGTTTCGACCAGACGCCGAGTTCGCGAAAGCCGCGCCATGACATCTTCAGCCATGGACCAGCGCCCGTCCCCGCCGCATAGCGGACCGCATGGCTGTTGACGGGATCAAGGATCACCGCATCGTTGATGAACAGGGATTCCGACAGGGGAAGCACCGTGCCTTGGACAGGGCTCGGATCCGTTGCCGCGAGCAGGAGGCCGCCCTCCACCCGGCGGACCGGAGACGGCTCCTCGGTCGTGAACGTCAACGCGTAGCTCTCCTTCGGCACGCCAGCCTGAAGCGGCCAGTTGAAAGCGGGATGACCACCGAGCGACACCGGCAATGTCTCACCGCCGGTGTTGATGACCGAGAGTGAGAGATCGAGACCTTGATCGTCGATCGCATAGCTGGCCGTCAGGCGGAACGCGAACGGATAGAGCGCGCGTGTCGTCTCGCTGTCCTCGAGCGCCAGCGTGCAACGGTTCTCGCCGCGCTCCACCCACGCAAAGCGGCTGTCACGCGCAAAGCCGTGCTGGGTCATCCGGTAGGTCTTGCCGAGGTGCCGCATCTCGTCATTGGCGAGGCGCCCGACAATCGGAAACAGCAACGGTGCGTGGCGCGGCCAGGCGGGGCCAGCTTGCCAGATGAACTCGGTGCCGCTGCCATCCTTCAACGAGCATAGCTCGGCGCCGTGCGCCTTGATCGTCGCGGTGAGGCCGGCGCTGCGGATCGTGTGCGTGTCGTCTGTCATGACAATCAATCTCCAGACATCCCTAACTCGTCACTCCGGCGCCCTTGATGAGGCAACTTACTCTTTATCAGTGCCGCTGGTCGCTCAAATTGGGTTCGTTTTGCCAAATTTCGCGCATGCTCCCTTTGCTCCGTCATCTATCGGTTCCGTCGCGAAGCCGGCCTATTGCTCGACGGCGTTGGCTGTTGGCGCGAGATTCGTAGCGTTCCAATGCCGCTAACCGTTTTACTTGTTCAAGGGACAGAGACTCCAGATCCAACTTTGCGAGCAAGTCTTTCCGCACAGCCGCAACCCGCAGCAACTGTGATTGGGCCTGTGCCATTTCCAGCGCTGCTAACCGGTGAATCTGGCTGGCGCCCAAACCCAGACTTGCGACCGTTCATCGGGCTTGTCATCACTGGCTCGCTCTGGATGTTCGGACGACAAGATGTCCATAATTCAGGGGGGGGGGAACGCACTGCCCCTGAAAGGAGTGAGCATAACCAACCCTCTTCTGTTATCGCCGCGCTCGAAGACGGTTCAAAAGTTGTCGAAGCAGCAGCGCGCCGAGCCAGGAAGTGCATTTTTGGGTTGAGCTTTGGCGTGGACCTCGGCGCGTTGTCCGGTTCGACGGGATGAATTAGCGCAAACAACTTCGGCGTCGATGCGACGCATCGCCTGAAGTGCTCCCGTCTGTAAGCGCAATAGGCAGGAGAGTTCAGTACGCCGTTCGCAACCCCATCTATATTCCGATAGCAAGGCGGATTGGTGCAATTGACTCACCGGTGCCGAAAACGAGGTTTCTCGAAACTTTGTCGGGATCAATGAACGTGCCAAACAAGTGGTCCCAGACTGGAAACAGTGCTGCCAGATTTCCGCGGAAATGAGCTGGGTCGACGCTATGATGAATGTGATGATAGCGGGGCGTCACAATAATCCACTCCAGCCACCGATGACCCCACCACAAGTTAATATGCATGAAGTCGTTCTGGGCCACGTTCTTTAATAGAATTGCCCATGCAAGCCACCACGGGGCCACTTCAACGAAAGCAGCTGATACAATGTATGGGATATTGACCAAGGCTTGCTGGATGACGGAGCCCCGTGTACCGGCCAGCCAATACATGTACGTCGGTGAGTGATGCCACCGATGAGATGGCCATAACATCGGTGTGTGCAGCCATCGGTGAACCCAATAGTGTCCAAAGTCCGCCAGAACAAGGTACAGAAGGATTCGGAGCGCTAACGGCCATTCGGATATCCATTCAGGCAGAGATGGCTGGTAGACGATCCGCCGATCGAGAAAATCCGCAGCTGGTAAGACAAAAAAGAAAAATACGAGCGCAACAAGGAAGTCTCGGGGGAGTACTTTACGATACTCGACAACGTGGGCTGGATTCAAGTTTTCCAAAGCGGTCAATATGACCACCCGAATTAAGAAGAGCGCGATGCCTACTAACGTAATCTTCCAAGATATTAGGTGCGAAAGCTGGTGCAGAAAATCCTGCATCTTCGGCTCCTGAAATTCGGCTGAGCAGAAAACAGAGATTCAAGAAATTTCCGATAATTTCCCGCAGATGCAGTTCTGCAAAATGGGGCAGCGGGACAATAATTGTCGGAAGGTAGGAGGTTTTGCCTATTTTGCCAAGGCAGCGCTTCCGCCCTGTAACACTTTCTGGCGAAAACAGTCCTAAGACGAGTGTACGAGGGTCTTGCAGCGGCTTCCCGTCGGGCAAGCGGTATGGTTTCATCGAACTCGCGCGAACAGACCGTCGGTCGCCAGCAGGCTGGGTGCATAATTTCGATCTCACAGGTCGGCCGGGGCTCCCGCCTGAGGGAGCGGGCCTATGTACGAGAGGCGTTGGAGACCGACAGAGTGGTGCCGCGTTCGACCTGCAGCTCTCGCTGCCGCTGCTCGGCGCCGCTGAGAGAAGCGCGGACAACAGCACGCGCACAGCGGACTGGAAAAACCGGTTTGGTGTTCGCACCCGCAGCAACGATCCTCATTGCTCAAAGTCGGTCTTCCGATAATGTTCTCGCATTGACGAAGTCCGTTTAATTCATCTTGAGGGATTGCCTTGACGAACGATACAGCCGTGTATGACGCCCTTCGCGTCGATCCAACTAGCGGTGACAAGGAAGGCGCTGGCCGCATGGGCACGCGCGACGCTATTAGAGGTGATGGCCTGGAGATCGATGCCGCCTCGCTCGCGTTCTGTCCGCGCGAATGGATCAATAGCACCGGCTACGTCGACCTCGAGCTCGTGCGCATATTTCCGCTGATGCTAGCGCTTTAAGCGTAGCTATGGACAAGCCTCCCCCGGAAGTGGCGGTTCGCCGCCTGCTAGGTGGGTTCGCGAGACGGCGGCGGCCCGTTCGGGGGCATTCGACAACGCCTCACGCGACCGACAGCAACCCAAACCGCGAATTTGCCCGAACGGATCAAACGGCGATTTGGTTCTTCGTATTCCTGCCGATCTTTGTGCTGCTCTACGCGATCGTCGAGAAGATGCACGTAAAGTAACCATCAGCGAGCGGCAGAGCGACGCTCCGCCACTCGCTGAGCGAGTTACGCTGCGTGAGGATTGACGACGGTATACCCCCGTAGTGAGCGGGCGTGAATTCTCGTCGCGTGGCCGCCGGAATTGGCATCGTATGCCATCCACAGGTCTCCTTCGACGTGCTTTTCCAGGACGAAGACATGCCCATGCCGGGCCGCGACCATTCCAGGGGCCGGTGACGTGCGTGGAAAGCGAAGCCAGTTTGAGGCGAGGTTCAGCTCTGGAACTATGCGGCCGAACACGCGAATTGCAGCGCCGCAGCCGCAGAAAGAGCGCGGACATCCGGTGGGACGGCCTCCTACGATTTGAGCTTCCGCGGCGTCAGCACTAGCGAAAGAGCTGCGCATGACAGCGGTCCTTTGCACAAGCCGAGGGCGCCCGATGCCCGTCTCCTGGCGTGGTGACGACGAGAAGTCGCAAGGCATCGTCACATTGCATTCGCGCGGGTGAACGGTCTGGCTTGGGCGGGCTTCCGAACCAAAACAACTAAGTCCAATGAAAATCGACGCAACAGCTACTCTTCTAAACATGCAGTGCTCCTTGATGAGCCTGCCCCGAACGAAGTTGTTAATGCGAATTTGGCGAAAATGTGCCGGAAACGACCGGCGCTGACCTCGGGATCCGCACCTATCCAAGCCCGGGATGGTGCCTGGTCCAGGATGACCGTGTCCACATCGAGAAAATCAATGCCTCGTTTCTGTTCAAGGCCACCGGGCCAGGGTTGGCGCAGGCATCAAGTACGCGATCGAGAAAGACTGGCTCGAGCTGCACGAAACCGGCGCCTTTGTGCGGCTACTAGCGCCCGAAGGCCTGCTCACGAGTT
Organism: Bradyrhizobium cosmicum; assembly: GCF_007290395.2. NCBI lineage: Bacteria > Pseudomonadati > Pseudomonadota > Alphaproteobacteria > Hyphomicrobiales > Nitrobacteraceae > Bradyrhizobium > Bradyrhizobium cosmicum. The sequence continues at coordinate 5,857,584 of NZ_CP041656.2, forward strand.
AAGCCGAATCTTGCGGCGGCGATTCGGTCGGCTTCATCTGCTGCTTCTGCAGTTGCTCTTCGGCGTAAGTCACGATCATGCGCCGCACGACCGCCACGGGATTGCCCGAGGATCCACTTGAGAAGGTGGGGCCACGACAAGCAAGACGACGAACAAGTTCTCGCCGAGGTCTGCGCCCGTGCGGTTCAGGTGGTTCTTGATCACGCAGCGAGCATGAACAACCCGCCATGGCGGGCACAACTTGGACCAAATGGCCTCCGGCAAACCCGGTTCAATCTTTGGCCTGTGTCGTCTCGCGGTGCGACCTTAGCGCCAACCGCTGACATCGAAATAAGCCCCTTGTGCGCATTGTAGTCTGTAGGCAGCTCGCCCGCACGATCGACGGCATGGATTGCAATGGGTATCGTTGTTCCACGACTCGAATTGCCTTTCCGCAACTCGGCTGGTTCTGGCGGGGCTTCGGCCACCACGGCATCGGATGCTGCGCATCAATGATGTTCAAGTCTCTGGATGGCCTTGGAGCTGCCACGTGTTTCGCGTCTGCGCTGCATCATGTCTCTCCGAAGCTGTCCCCGGCTCTGCTCCGGCGACCCCGCAACGAGACCGGGATCGGTCCCGGAACTGGCGATGGCAGCAGCTAAGCTGCCCAACGTTGGATACTGGAACACACTAACCACCGACATCTTCAATCCCAACTCCGCGCGGATCTTTTCAACCACTCGCACCATCATCAGGGAATTCGCTCCCATCTCGAAGAAGTTGTCGTCGATTCCAATCTCATTGACGCTCAGCAGGTCCTGAAAGATGGCTGCAAGCTTGCGCTCCACGTCTGTCGCAGGCGGAATGAACGGCGTGGCGGTCTCATGACGCACACCATCGGGTTCTGGTAAGGCTTGGCGGTCCAGTTTGCCATTAGGAGTCAGTGGCAGCATCTCTAGCAGCACGAATGCCGAAGGAATCATGTACTCCGGCAACATGCTGCGCAAATGTTGTCGCAGCGAGGGCAGAACATTCGTCCCAGAGGCGACGCGGAGCGCGGGGCGATTTGCGTAGGCGGACACGTCAGCCGCGGCGGGAGCATCGTCCGTCACCGCAATTTCTGCTGCCGCGCCGATCTCTCCTGTTACTTGTGCGGGTCTGAAGATGGCATCGAAATATCCCGGTCCTGCGGCAGACCACTCGATGGCCACCTCATAATTCGCATCGAGCACGCGCACGTCCTCTGGATCGATGCCCGATGACGGGCTGATCGCTCCTAGGCGATTGGAGGGGAGGTGCGCCTGCAGCGCGCGCAACGCGGCCAGCGGCGGTGCGACCCGGGCGTTGGGGATACCGATGATGCGCAGCGCGGTCGCCTCGGACTGCACCATCGTCCTCAAGCTCTCCAGCGTGCACGGCTCGGGCGCCTTCCGGCTGCCCGTGACTATTGGCCTTCGCGGTATCCCGCCGCGCTTTCTGATCACCACGTCATAGCGGAAGCGAGTCATCTCGCTCGGCTCGCGGCCGTGCTTGAGCTCGACCTGCACGGTCTCGATGTCAGGAAGCCAGTGTCGAAGGGACGAGAACAGTTGGGGATCCAACACCAGTTCGGGCTCCTCCTCGAGCCGTTTGCGCAGCCGGGCCTGAAGCTCGCCTGCCGAAGCGTCGGCCGTGGTCTTCTGCAATTCGATCTCGCAGAGCATCACCTCCAGCAGCGCGCGGTGGCGCACATCGCCGACAAAAATCGCGCCGCCTGGACTCAGCTTTTTCAGGGCGGCCGCCAGCACGTCCATGAGATACGCCACGTTCGGAAAATATTGGGCGACCGAATTGATGACGATCGTGTCGAAGGGGCCGCCCTCGACGGCAGCCAGCGTGTCGCCGGCCCGTTGCTCCAAAACCACGTCGGCCAGACCTCGCCGCCCAACTTCGGCCTTTACTCGCGCCAAGGCTGCGGCAGACAGATCGATGCCGTAATAAAGCTCGCAGTTCGGCGCGACACGGAAGAGAATCATCCCCGTCCCACAGCCGACCTCCAATACCCGGCGGGGCTGCAGCTGCAGGATCCTCCCGGTCGTGCACTCAATCCATTCGCGCATCTGCGCTTCGGGAATCAGGTCGCCAGTATAGCTACTCCGCCACCCGGCGGTCTCGGAGTCGCCGCCATACTGGTAGGTCTCATCCCAGATCGTTCCCCAGTGACCAGTTGTTGGAGCACCGCCCTGAGTGGACGCGACGATGTAAGCGACGAGCTGCAGCACGCCAGTCGCGTCGGGTCTGGCCACTACCGCACTCTGTCGCACCGAGGGATGGCGGTTCAATGCGGCCTCGATCTCGCCCGGCTCGATTCGGTGGCCGCGGATCTTAACCTGATGGTCGAGACGTCCGAGGTGCGCAAGCGTGCCGTCGGGCAACCACTGCCCGAGATCCCCGGTTCGGTATAGACGAGCTCCAGAATCGCTGTAAGGATCAGGGACGAAGCGCTCTTTGGTCAGCTGCGGTTGTTCGAGATAGCCCCTGGCCAAACCTGCGCCGCCAATCACGATCTCACCTGGGACGCCGACTGGCAGCGATCGCAAGGCTCGATCGACGACATACACCCTGGTATTCGCAATCGGTCTTCCGATCGTAATGGCGTCACCGGCATCCCTCACTGGACTGATCGTTGACCAGATACATGTCTCCGTGGGGCCGTACATATTACGGATTTCGCCCTGATAGCGTTGTCTCAATCGCTCGACCAATGTCTGCGGCAGCGGCTCGCCGCCCAGGAGCAGCATGCGCAGCGAGCTCAGCGCGTCGAGCGAAGCGTCGTCAGATACCAGCATGCTCGCGAGCGACGGCGTGGCCTGAAGGTGAGAAACGCCATGGCGACGAATCTGCGAAACAATATCCTGATCGGGCTCGGTTGGGATCTCTGTGACGGACGGATTGGCCAGGCGACGCAACTCATCCAGATAGGGAAGGCTCGCCAGCACATCGTCGGCCGAAACACCGAAATCGATCAGGCAGGCGATCTCGTCGACGCCGAACTGTTTCAGCTTATCGATCATCGCCAGGCACGAGCTCGGTGATCCAAACAGGCCCGCGGTCTTGAAGTATCGCTCGAACGCGTGCTCCATGATGACATTGAGTTCCTCGGCGTCGAGTTCCGCGAGGTTCATCGGTTGCGCGGCCGTTGCTTGCCGATCATCGCCCTTCGCAAATGCCGTTAACTCCCATCGCATCTTGGAGATGAGGTCGGTCGAGGTCTTGAGGTATTCCAGGAACGGACCTCGCACCTTGCTGCGGACCGCTGCCGCGTCGGGACCTACAAAGGTGTGCAGCATGAGGGTAACGACCCCTGCTCCGTCGTGGCCGGCGTCGATCCAAGCCTTGCGATAGACCGCGATATTCTCGACGAGTTCCTCTGACTTCATCACCAGTAGGTTTGTCAGCACGTTGGCGCCTAACCGTCCGGCCAGCGCGAAAGTGTCCGGATGCGAGCTCGCGGTCACCCACATTTTGGGCTCGCGCTGCACCGGAGGCGGAAAAGTCTTTATTTCGACAATCTGGCCGTCGCCACCAACCGCCTTGACCGCCTCGCCGCGCCAGAGCGCTTTCACGGTCTCAATGCCGCTGGCCAGCAGTTCGCGGCGGTTTTTGTAATTCTCCGGATACAGCACGAAGTCGCGGGCGTGCCATCCGGACGCGAAGCTAAGTCCGACGCGGCCGTTGGAAAGGTTGTCGACGACGGACCATTCTTCCGCGACACGGATCGGGTTGTGCAGCGGCAACACCACGCTCCCGGCCCGGATGCCTATGCGCCGGGTAATAGCTGCGACTGCTGCGCCGGTCAGCGCGGCATTCGGATACAGGCCGCCGAAGGGATGGAAGTGGCGTTCCGGCGTCCACACGGCGGAGAAGCCATGCTCATCGGCATACTTGGCGCCTTCGAGCAACAGGTGGTACTTGCCGCCGCCACCCTCGGCCGCATCGGCGGCGAAGTAGAACAGGCTGAAATCGATCGGTCTGGCGCTCGATGCCGTGCTTGCCGCCCCGCGCGCGAGCCGCTCGGGCTCATGCTGGATGACCACTTTAAAGCCGCGCGCCAGCGTCCAGAACAGCTCCAATACCGAAATGTCGAACGAGATGCTGGTGGTCGCGAGCCACACGCCCGGCTCCGTCCCCAATGCCTGGTCCATGGCTTCAAAGAAATTGGTGACGTTGCGGTGCTCGAGCATCACCCCCTTGGGACGTCCGGTGGAGCCGGATGTGAAGATGACATAGGCAAGATTTTCGCCTGACACCGCCACGTGCGGCCGATCCGCCTCCCCCGCCTCCCTGCCCGCGTCAACGCACAGAGCGCGGGTGTGCGGCGGCAGCGCGCTGACCAGGTTCGCCGTCGTGACCACCACGTCAGCGCGGGAGTCCTCGATCATGAGCGCGATCCGCTCACCGGGGTACGAAGGATCCATCGGCACATAGGCTGCACCGGCCTTTAGGACGCCAAGCATACCGATCATCATTTCGGCTGATCGCTCGACGTAGATTCCGATCATCTGGTCCGGTTTCGCACCATTAGCGATCAGTGCTTGGGCGACATGGTTTGCGCGCAGATCAAGTTCGCGGTAGGTCAGCGAGCGGGAACCGTCAACCAGCGCCACCTTGTCAGGTGTACGATCAACCTGCGCTTCAAACGCCTCATGCACACAGTGGGGCTCCGGCAGCGGTCTCTCGGTATTGTTCCAGATCCCGAATATCGAACCGACGTCCTGCGACGGCAGCCGCGGCAGGTCGCCGAGCCTGGCCTCCGGCTGATCGGCAATAGCGATAAGGATCGCCTGAAACAGATCGCCGATGCGCTCAGCGGCGACCGGCTCAAAAGAGTTCGTGTCGTATGACAATTTGAAGGTCAGTTGAGGGCCGTCATAGGCCATCACGTTGAGCGGAAAATTGGTTTGGTCGTGCAGGGCGAAGTCCCGACGCCGCCATTCCGGACCGAACGACTTCAGGCGCGCATCGTCCGTTTGCGAATTGAAGACGATTATGGTGTCAAAAAGCGACTGTCCGCGAGGCACCTCGCTGAAGCGAAGGATATCGACGAGCGGCGTGTGTTCAAACTGGCGCAGTTCGAGGTGCTGCTCACGCAGTTGGCAGCATAACTCCAGCACCGGCAGTTCGGAGGGCAATTTGACCCGGATCGGCACGGTATTGATGAACAGCCCAATAGCACGATCTGCGCCTTCCATAGACGACCGGCGGCCGGCCCTGGTCAGTCCATAAACGACATCCTCCTGGGCCGAAAACGCCGAAAGCACGAGCGACCAGGCGACCTCGACAAGGACGGACGTCCGCAGTGAGGCCCGCGCGGAGAGATCATGCAGTTTCCCAGTGTCGGCAAGCGATAGCGCGAATTCCAGCGTGGCGTGACTTGCGGCGGCCCGCGCATCCGAAGTAGCAATCCGCAGCGTTTCGAGATTGGTCGGAGTGCGGAAGCCGGCCAGAAAGCTGCGCCAGTACGCCTCGGCGGCCGATGCGTTCGTTGCAAGGTGCCGCTGAAGCCAGGCGATATGCTCGCGGTAAGCCAGACGCTGCTCGAACGACGGCTGCGCGCCGCGCGCCATCGCTGCATAAACGTCAAACACCTCCTTCACGACGAAGGCGTAGCAGGAGTCCAGGATGGCGTGCGAATATGTGAAAACTAGTCGGCGGCGATCGGCGGCGAGATGCAGCACCGTCACGCGCCAGAGCGGCGCAACGTCGAGAGCGAAGGCCCGCGATCGATCCTCGGCCAGGAAACTTCTTAGCGCCTCTTCCTGCTGCCCGGCCGTCATCCCCGACAAGTCACGCGTCTCGAACCGCACCGCGACCTCGCCCACGACCTCTTGTTGCGGAACCTTCATGCCTTCCCAACGGAACCGAGTCCGCAGGATCGGGTGTCGTTTCGCGACCATGGCCCAAGCTTCGGGGAAGAGGTTGTCGTCGATCGGCTCGTCGAGCCATATCTCAAGCTGTTCGACGTCCACGCCCGGAGTACGCGCCTCGAGGTGATGGAACAGCATACCCTGCTGGAGCGGCGAGAGAGGATAACTGTCCTGAGGCATGGTACTCCCAAGAGATCACCGCCGCCGGCCGCCTGGATCGCGAATAAAAGAGAGCGCAGCGTCAGCGGGGTATATTAATTGCCAGAAATAACATTAAATCAGCCCCAATATATCCATTATAGCCGACATGGCCGCAAGCAATTAAAACGAGCTTGATTTACGGTCCGTACGCCGGGGGCAAAAACGTCGTCGGCGAATTTACCTTACTTTCCGCCGTTTGAAAAAATATCGAGTTTATTAATCGCGTCCCATGGACGGAGTGTGACAAATGCATAACGATTGCAACCGGCCGGCATTGCATGGCACCTCGCCAGTCAATCCGTATTTCATCTTAAACTATTCAAACATTTGCAGCTGATTTAAGCCCCCTTCGGAGCGAGCCCAGTGCATGATCAAGTGATGTCAGCTGGAGGCAAAAGCGACAGCGAAGTGTCTTCAATCGCGATCATTGGCATGGCCGGACGATTCCCCGGCGCACCCAGCGTGACAAAATTCTGGGAGAACATTCGCGAGAGTCGTGAAAGCGTTCGTGTCTTCACCGAGCAGGAGCTACTTGCCGTCGGCGAGCGCCCCGAAGTGCTGCGCGATCCGTCCTACGTCAAGGCGTGCGGCTATCTAGATGGCATCGATCAATTTGATGCATCATTTTTCGGCATCTCCCCCCGCGACGCCGCCGTGTTCGACCCGCAGCATCGCCTTTTTCTAGAATGCTCATCTGAAGCTTTCGAGGATGCTGGCTATGTCGGCGGAAAGATCGGCGGCCCGGTCGCCGTCTTTGCCGCATCAGGCGCAAGCGAATATTTTAGCTACAACCTCACGACCAATGAAGAGATCCTGCGCTCAATCGGCGCCTGGCTACTGCGACACACCGGCAACGATCCGAATTTCCTCGCAACGCGTGTATCTTACGAACTCGACCTGGTCGGTCCGAGCATGAATGTGCAAACGGCCTGCTCTTCATCGCTCGTTGCGGTTCATCTCGCCTGCCAAAGTCTGCTCAACGGCGAATGCGACGTGGCGCTGGCCGGCGCCTCCACCATTTACCCAGAGCAGAAAGGCTACTTGTACAGGCCGGGAGAAATCCTCTCTCCCGACGGACACTGTCGTCCATTCGATGCCCAGGCCGGCGGCACGGTAATGGCATCCGCCGTCGGCTGTGTCGTTCTCAAACGGCTCTCGGATGCCCTGCGCGATGAGGACTGTATCCGTGCGGTGATCCGCGGCTCAGCAATCAACAATGATGGCTCTGACAAGGTGGGATACCTTGCCCCCAGCATCAGCGGGCAGGCTCGGGTCATTTCCGAGGCGCTTGATCTCGCCGGTGTCGCGCCCGAAGAGGTGTCCTATATTGAGGCGCACGGCACAGGCACGATGATCGGCGACCCTATCGAGATCACGGCGCTAGTACAGGCTTTCGGCCCCAACGTCCAACGCCAGTCATGCGCGATCGGTTCGGTCAAATCCAACATCGGCCATGCCGGCGAGGCCGCAGGCATGTGCAGCCTGATCAAGACCGTTTGCGCGCTCGAGCAGCGCGAATTGCCGGCAACGCTGCACTATCAAACGCCCAATCCGCAGGCCGGTTTTTCCGACTCGCCATTCTTCGTCAACGCCAGCCTGCGGCCGTGGCCGGCGGCTCCTGGCCGGACGCGGATTGCAGGTGTCACGAGCCTCGGCGCGGGCGGCACCAACGCCCACCTCATCCTGGAAGAGGCCCCGCCCAGGCCACTGCACACGCCTAGGGATGCCGGACCGCAATTGCTTCTTGTGTCGTCGCGAACCAACGCGGCCCTCGACGCTGCGACCCGGAATCTGGCCAACCATCTGCGGACGAACCCGAGACAGCCGCTCGATGAGGTCGCATTCACGCTGATGGCCGGTCGCGAGGCCTTCGAGGTTCGTCGCTCTTTGGTGGCGCGCGACGCGGCCTCGGCGGCAGATCAATTGGAGGCCTGCGATCCGCAGCGCGTCTTCACGGGTAAGGCCGCGCGCGAACACACTTCGACGGTATTCCTCTTCCCCGGCGGTGGAGCACAATACGCCGGCATGAGCGCCGAGCTCTATGAGAAGGAACCGGTTTTCCGCGACGCATTGGATGCCTGCCTTGCGGTCGTTCAACCCCGCCTCACTGTCGATCTGCGCAGCTTGATGTTTCCACCTCCCGAGGCTGTGGCCGTGGCGGACAAGCAGCTGGAGGCTCCCTCTCTGGCGCTTCCTGCACTGTTGGCCGTCGAGTACGCCCTGGCGATGCTGCTGCGATCATGGGGCCTGATCCCCGCTGCTCTGATCGGCCACAGCGCCGGCGAGTACGCCGCCGCCTGTGCGTCGGGCGTGCTCACGATGCCGGATGCGATGGCGCTGGTTGCGCTGCGCGGTAAGTTATTCGAGACGCTACCTCGCGGCGCGATGCTGTCGGTCGCATTATCCGAGGAGCAGGTACGGTCGCGACTTGGAAACGACCTTTCGCTGGCTGCTGTGAACGGACCTTCGCTTTGCGTCGCATCAGGCCCGATAGACGCGATCACGCAGCTTGAGGCCGAGCTTGCTGCGGAGCAGATCGAACATACTCGCATTCACATCAACGTCGCCGCACACTCATCGATGCTTGAGCCGGTCCTGTCGGAGTTCGAGCGCTTCTGCCGAACTATTCGGTTCCAGAAGCCGGCGATCCCGTTCGTTTCGAACTTGACAGGGACCTGGATCACCGACGCCGAAGCGATGGACCCGGCCTATTGGGTCCGTCATCTGCGAAACACTGTTCGGTTCGACCAGGGCGCCCGGATGGTGCTGGGGAGCGGCAGTCGAGCGCTGTTGGAAGTCGGACCTGGCCGCACGCTTGCCAGCCTTTGCAGGCAGCAGCCCAGCAAAGCCGCGGTGGTTACGACCTCGCTACGTCATCCCAACGAAGCGGCGTCGGACGTTGCCTTCCTGAAGGAGGCGATAGGCCGACTCTGGGTCGCCGGCATCGAGATCGATCCCTCCAGTTTCTTCGCGCGGACTTCACAACGCCGAGTGCCGCTGCCAACCTATCCCTTCGAAAGGCAGCGGTACTGGATCGATAAGGGCGTACAGGCCCCACACAGCACCTCGCTGACGCGGCAGCCCGATCTGGGCCGATGGTTCTCGGCGCCCTCGTTCGTGCGTTCCGCGCCCTCCGCGCAGCTTCCGGAAGAAGAGCTTCGCAAGCCGTGGCTTGTTATCACCGACAATTCACCGCTGGCTACCGCAATCGTCAAACGCCTGCGCGCATCCGGCGCACGGGTTGCCACGGTCACAGCCGCGCCCCAGTTTGCAGAGCGCGGCGCACTCAGCTTCACGATCGATCCAGAAAGCGCCGCCGATTACTCCAGACTGCTAGAGCGGCTAAGAAGGCTGGACGCGCTGCCGGGGCATATTGTCCACCTCTGGGCACTCGCTCCAAGGCCAATGCGTTTCTTCGGGTCGTCCGCTGATGGCGACCTTGCTGCTTGGGACAACGGTGCGGTTCGCAATTTCTACAGCCTGCTGTTTTTGGCGCAAGCCTTGACCTTCGAGGTCGATCAGATCCGGCTGACTGCGATCGGAACTGCAATCGAGGCGCTTCCCGGCGAGCACGAGCTACATCCCGAAAAGTCCACCTTGTGGGGCGTCTGCCGCGTGTTGCCCCGCGAGATGCCAGGCGCATCATGTTCGGTCGTCGACGTGGTCATGCCGCGGGCCAGATCCAACGAGGAAGCGCTCCTGGCCGATCGCCTGGTCGACGAGCTCTACGGCAGCAAGCGCGATCCACTTGTGATCCTGCGCGACGGTGGGCGATGGGTGCAGCGTTTCGATCGGCTGGTGCTGGATCCCGCACCGGGCGCGCGCACTTGGCTGCGGCCCAGCGGGGTTTACCTCGTCACCGGCGGACTGGGCGGCATAGGTCTCGAACTGATGCAGCATCTGGCGCTGCACGCCAAAGCCCGTCTTGTGTGCGTCGGCAGGTCGGCGATGCCCGAGGAATCGGCGTGGGAGCGCTGGGTCCAAGACCATGGCGCGAACGACAGCACCTCGCGGAAAATCGAGAAGATATGGGCATTGCGGGCGCTCGGCGCCGAGGTGATGCTGGCCGCCGCCGACGTCACCGACCGGATTGCGATGGCCGATGTGGTCACCCAGGCAACGCGACGCTTCGGCCGTATCAACGGTGTCTTCCATTGCGCGGGCGTCCTCAAAGATCAATTGATCGCGCTTCGCTCGCCCGAGACCCAATCGGCCGTGCTTTCGGTCAAGGCCAAGGGTGCCCTGGTCCTGCAATCACTGTTCCGCGATGGCGACTTGGATGTCCTGATCAATTTCTCTTCGGTTAGTTCGATTCTCGGACTGGCCGGACAGGTCGACTATACAGCCGCCAACGCTGTTCTGGACGCGGTGGCGAAGGCCCGCACGGCTCGGGGCAGCCGTACACGTATCGTCAGCATTAATTGGAATGCCTGGAAAGAGGTAGGCATGCTTGCGACCTTGGTCCGCGAGCGTCACGGCACGACTGGTGGCGATCTCGCCTGCGCCGGCTCTCTCCTTGGCGACTGCGTCCGTGACGATGTCGAGCAGACAGTGTTTCATTCCTTGCTGCATCCCAAAACACATTGGCCGTTGGGAGAGCATGTCGTTAGGAACGCCCAAGCGGTCATTCCAGGTACAGGCTTCCTGGAGCTTGCTCGCGCGGCGCTTGCCTACCGGCCCGAAAACCGGCCCATCGATATTAGCGACCTCATCTTCCTCCAGCCTTGCGCCGTCGGGCCTAGCGAGGTGCGCACGCTCAATATCAGATTGAATCGCGCAGGCGATCATAGCCTCGTAATCTACGGCGAGTCCGACGAGCAGCCATACGTCACGGCGCGTGTCGCCTATGCCGATCCCCCATCGGCTCCAAGGCACTCCCTATCAACAATTCGCGGACGCTGCCGCGAGCATGTCGAGGTAATAAACGGACGGTTGGTCCAGAACTTCATGGATTTCGGCCCGCGCTGGGCTAACCTCCGGGCGATCAATCTCGGCGAGGGCGAAGCGCTGATCGATCTCGCGTTGCCGGCCGCCTTCGCCTCCGATCTTGCAACCTATGCGCTGCACCCGGCGCTGCTCGATATGGCGACCGGTGCAGCCCAAAAGCTAATCCCGGGATTTGCAAGCGATGATGATTTCTACGTGCCATTCTCTTATGGCCGCGTGCTGGTGAGGCAACCGGTGCCGGCGACGTTCTCCAGTCATGTGCGTCTGCAGGCCGCGGACGGCAAAAGCGCAATCTTCGATGTCACCCTGCTCGACGAAAACGGCAACGAACTGGTCTCGATCGAACGGTTCACCATGCGCCGGGTCAAGGCATTTGCTGCCATACCGGCCTCCCCCAAGCCATCACGGCCGGATGGCCCCGAGACAGCCGAGGAAAGCTTCCTGCGCGAGGGTATGACCACTGCGGAAGGTCTTGAAGCGCTTGATCGCATTCTCGCCTACGACCTCTCGCCGCAGATCGCCGCCTCCACCCTCGACCTCGACCTCTGGCTCGACCGGTTGGACCACGGCGGCCGCGGAACACCGGCGGAGGAGGCCAATTGGTCCATTGGAACTCCGGGCCTCGTGCGCCCCGGTGGCGATGTCGGCTTTAGAGCCCCCCGAGATGCAATCGAGCGCGACCTGGCGTCTATCTGGCAGGACATGCTCGGCGTTCAGCGGGTCTCGATTGAAGATGACTTCTTTGAACTGGGCGGGCAGTCGCTGATCGCGATGCGGCTTTTCAACCGGATTCGCAAAGAGCATGGAGTCGAACTGCCACTTTCGGTGCTGTTCCAAGCGCCGACCATTGCTGCGACCGCGGCGCTGTTGCGTGAGGCCAAGGGCTTGGCCGCGATCGATCGTTCAGCAGATAGTACCAGTGTGCTCCCGCAGCGGAGCGGCCAGGACCTGCCCTTGTCCCATGTCGCGTCGGCGACCATCGATCTTGAGGCCCCCGAAGCTCGGCCAACACAGGATATACATTCCGAGGGGCTTCCGACAGTGCCTCGATCATTGGTCGAAATCGCGCGCGGTGGCGATCGGACGCCGTTGTTTTGCGTTCATGGCGCCGGAGGCAATGTTCTTAATTTTCGCGACCTGTCCTGGGGACTTCACCATGACCAACCGTTCTTCGCGCTGCAGGCCCGTGGCGTCGATGGCAAGTGCAGCCCGCATAAGTCGATTGAGGAAATGGCCCGCGCCTATATTGCGGAGATCCGCGAGTTGCGTCCACACGGTCCCTACCTGTTAGCCGGCTACTCGGGTGGCGGTGTCGTTGCTTTCGAGATGGCGCAACAACTGACAGCCTTAGGTGAAGAAGTTCCGCTCCTTGTATTCTTTGACACTTTCCACCCTCAGATGCCGGTGCGAACGGTCTCGTTGGACCGGATGCTCCTACGTTTGCGCAACGAAGGCCTCGGCTACATCAAAGAGATCGTCCGCAAAAGACGCGAGCATGCTCATGTGGCGCGCGAGCGGTTACAAATCAGGTTGTACGTCCGCGGAAACAAGCCCGTTCCACACGCGCTGCGAGACCGTCAGCTTACCGACAATTTTGGCCATGCCGCAGCGTGCTACCGACCTCAGCCATGGCATGGAAAAGCGATTCTCTTCCGGGCCGAGAATGTCCCTTACATCTATGGCGGCGGAGGGCCCTACTACGGATGGGACAGCGTGATCACAGGTGGATTGAAGACGGTCATGATTCCCGGCAATCATGACACGTTGCTGCTTGGCGCCAACGCGAAGGTGTTGATGGGTCCATTGAACGAAGCCCTCGACAAGGCAGACCCGCTGATGGCATGCGCCAAAACGCTTCATTCGTCCTCGAGCGAAGCAAAGGGATTTTCGTGATCGCGCGCATTAGCGTAGTCCCGCCGGCAAGAATAAGTTTTGACCAAGCGCTTGAGCGTGGCGAGCATCGGCATACCGTTGCCGTACCGAAAGGCTGCATAGGCCGGACAGATTTGCTTCTGCATCAGAGCTCGGCAAGCTGCCATATCTCGACCCGCGACGGCATTCGCCCGCTTGCCGTAGGAGACGGCAAATTGCCATGCCAACGCTTGAAGGTGCCGACCTGTCGCCTGCGATAATCCTGTCGGGATTACCGCGCCGTCAGGACGGTCGCCGAACAGGACCACATAGTTCACCAGCCCGATGAAGTAGCGGCCGAAATCGCTCATGTGCACATTGTCTGAAAACAGCAGGCGCACGCGCCCAGCGGGAGAAGCGCTCGCAACGCCTGGCACGCTGCCTTCCCACAGCGCAGCAGCGAGCTCGGCTAGAGCACTTCCACCTGGCAGCAGGCGAACGCGCGGCGCATCGCCGCGCGGTTGCAGCTCCAGATTCGCGCGACTGGCGATGCATTCCCACATCGGCGAGACCGCCCGCTCGTAGTCGATCCAGCGTAGCGGTACTTCGAGATTCACAGGAAGCCAGGATTGATAAAGGAACACCTCCGCCTCGGGATTGCCCGCTAAAAGGTGTTTCGCCATGTCGGTCAGATAGAAAACTGTCCGCTCCTTGCGCGCGACGGCGGGCAGATCGTGACGCTCGGTGACGACGAGGACGTCGTAGGTATCGCCCGGTGCGAGTCGCCGCGGCTGGCGCAACTCTTCGGCGACATCCAGTCCAGCGCCTTCGCGGTTCTGACCGGATCGATAGCCCGGCCAGTCGGAAGCCGAAGGCACCTCCCCTTTTGTACGCTGACGCAACAGCGAGTAACCCAGGACTTGCGTCTCGAAATCAAGTTGATAGCCCAGTGAGCCCGCAATCTGCGCGACAACCTCCGGAACCCCCTCGCTGAGGCTGTGGCCCGAGTAGAAGGCCCGGACGTGATTCCTGCTTGGCCATGACGACATGTCCGCCACATCACACGTTTGCTCGCTCATCACTATGCCTTCCTCGTTATTCAAGATGATCGACGCCGCAATCATCGCAAGCCAGCAGACATATCCGCGCCTAACCACCCCTGTTGCTAAGTTATAACAAATGCTGCTGTTCTGCGAACTGGCCGTGCTCACCCACTCATAGCGGATGTGACGCGCCAAGACGTGCTGCGGCAGCTCGTGGGTCTTGCCCGGGTGCCGTATCTTGCCAATGTTGCCGGCGACCTACCTCTACCATCGGCGGCACCGCTTTATTCGCAAGCTTCACTTCGCGTCGGTACTACAATCGGCGCCACCGAGTTGACGGAGGACTTTCTTGACGACCCAAAACCGAGCCACGGGCAGGCTGATATATCTTTTGCTCCCCTTCGGCGAAGTCGCCTCTCGCATATCGACGTCTGCTCGGGTGGCGCGTCCAGGCTGCACTTGGCTCGACTCTCTTACCCCTCAGATGATGCCGCAAGGCAAGACCGTGTTCGTTGCCCGTCGCGCCCTCGCGTCAGACTTACTCAAGAAGCCTAATAACGATGGTCTATACGCCACAGAGGTTCTGAGCTAATCGGCGAGCGTGATGATGGATACTTGGTAGCGTGGGAATTCTACTAATGACTGATGTCAAAGGCCCTGACGCGATCGCCCGATTTCGCGATCTAGATACTGCACGGGGCGGCGGAATGCTCCTTGTCGTAGTTGGACACATGCCTCAGTTCGCCGCGGCGAAGTTCTAGATCTACCTATTTCACATGCCGCTATTTTTTATCGTGAGTGGCATTTTGTTCAAACCACGCTCCCCGTGGTCATATTCGATGGGTCGCACCAGATCGTTGATGCTCCCGTATTTGGTTTTCTTTGCTGTGGTACTGCTATTCGACAACGCTCGTTCAGGTGAGCGGCGTTGCTCCATCATTGAATTTGGCTGACCCACGTCAGATCATCCTTCGTTTTTTTATGGAGGTCCAAGTCTCTACGGGGCATACGCTGCGTTCTGGTTTGTTGGCTGCCTATGGATTTCGTTAGTCGTGCTGAATTCTATAGGTAGTATCTGGAAACCCACCAGCTGGTCAGCAGCGATAATAATTGTTGGATTTATTGCGATTGCGATGATCGAGCATCCGGGACTACTGTCTCCACAGGGAATCGCCAGCGTTCCAATTGCCGTTGTGTTTTTGTGGAGTGGACGCGTTTTGGCGGAGCAACGACATCGGAGGCATTTGATCTCGCTATTTGTGCGATTTTATCAATTCTTAGTCTGCCATTCGTTGGCGCATTCGACATGAAGATGTCCGCGGTGGGTAACTTGGCTAACATCGTTGCTGCGTTTTCTCTGAGCGCTTGCTGGTTGGGCGTGAGCTACCACCTCGATAGAGTGGCCTATGTGGGGTACGCACTTGCCGCTATTGGGCGCGCATCCATCACGATCATGTTCTTACACGCATTGTTCCTTGTTCATGGAGCGGCCCTTATAGGAAATCGGTATTTGCTTGCGATTGTCGCATTGATTGCTCCTGTGTGCGTTCATTGGCTCTTGGAAAGCAACGTCATCATCAGCAAGTATGTTTTTGGACGCAGCTTTGTCGTATGAGCGAGCGCCATTCCCTCACAGACGAAAGACCAACCTCGCGAATTGTTGCGAGTGCTTTTTTGGGATTTCCTGCGCTGCTCGTATTGGCTAATTTCACGCTCGGGCTACCGGCCGCAAACTTCATCGTCAGGCTCCCAGAGTCTGGAGCGATCTCGTGTTGATGAGGTCAAAAGGGATAAGGCAATTACCCTGAGTGACAAATTCGCAATCGTAGGATCGAGATAGATTTAGAAGCGGCATTCCAGTTCTGGGGAGAAGCAGCGGCGACGGAGTGATGATGACAGCTCAGCAAACTTGCCTCCCTAAAATCCAGTAAGCAGAACGTGACCACTGATGATTCGGCGGAAGCACGAATAGCGCTGGCTCTAAGAGCCCGGATCGCGCTGACCTGCTCGGATGCAGTCAGAAGAAGATAGCGGCAGTGGCGGTCAAACCGTGCTCGGGCCAATCGACGATGGGTGAGAGGCGGCGGCATGACGAGTTCCATTTTCGGGAGTACACCAGTCATCGGACACGCCGATCTGCCGTACTAACAGCTCCAAACGACGGAGACGATCTGCCGTTGCGTCGATACCGTGGAGCCGAATCGAGACATTATGGGCCCAGAAATATGAGTTCTCCGACAATTCGATGGCTCTCGGGCCAAGATGTCGGCAACTTCTGGGACCGCTAGGCTAACGGGCAGAAGGAACTCGCGAGATCTAGATTGAAGACGTATGCCCCGGAAGATGCCAAGGAGGCAGTTGTCAACGGAATGATGCCAAAGTAATTCCTCGGAGTGTGCTTAAGACAGTCCAGTTAGCGGACTGACGCAATCGCGGCGGCGTTGGCTGGGCCACAAACCGCACTTACCAAACCCGACATCAGGCATCGCGCACAAGCTGCTTTAACACTACCGGCAAAGCCTCCGGCCGAATCACGTGAAACTCGCGCGCCCCATGATTTCTGGTCGTAGAGTTCTAATTTACGGCGGCTTTGTGCCGGAATATATCATCAACAGCTGCGCAACCATGGAGTATGACAAACCTTATTGGTCTAGCGTACATAGCACCGATCCAAGGCAATGGCGTGCGCTAAGCGCAACTGAGCTTTTTGATGCGCGTTTGGCGCTCAGCGGCGTGCGCTCCTGCGCCCGACGCTCTCGTAGACGAAGCCAGCCGCAGCCATCTCTTCGGGGCGGTAGATGTTGCGGAGATCGACGACGACGGGTTGAGCCATGGTCGCCTTCAAGCGGTCGAGATCGAGCGCGCGGAACTGGACCCACTCGGTGACAATGACGATCGCGTCGGCGCCCTGCGCGCAGGAATAGGCATCCTCGCAATAGGTAATGCTGGGGAGTTCACCCTTGGCCTGCTCCATGCCGACGGGGTCGAACGCCCTGACCTTCGCGCCCATGTCGATCAGGCCGGTGACGAGCGGGATCGACGGCGCATCGCGCATGTCGTCGGTGTCGGGCTTGAAGGTGAGGCCGAGCACGGCGATGGTCTTGCCGCGCAAGCTACCGCCGAGCGCCTGGCTGACCTTGCGCGCCATCGCGCGCTTGCGGTTCTCGTTGACCGCCAGCACCGATTCGACGATGCGCAAGGAGACGTCGTAGTCCTGCGCGATCTTGATCAGCGCCTTGGTGTCCTTCGGGAAGCACGAGCCGCCGAAGCCCGGACCGGCGTGCAGGAACTTGGTGCCGATGCGGTTGTCCAGGCCAATGCCGCGTGCGACCTCCTGGACGTTGGCGCCGACTTTCTCGGAGAGGTCCGCGATCTCGTTGATGAAAGTGATCTTGGTCGCAAGGAACGCGTTCGCGGCGTATTTGATCATCTCGGCAGTACGGCGCTCCGTGAACATCAGCGGCGCCTGGTTCAGCGACAGCGGGCGATAGATGTCGCCCATCACCTTGCGGCCGCGCTCGTCGGAGGTGCCGACCACGACGCGGTCGGGAAACTTGAAGTCGCGGATCGCAGCGCCTTCGCGCAGGAACTCAGGGTTGGAGGCGACGACGACGTCGGCCTTGGGATTGGTCTCGCGGATGATGCGCTCGACCTCGTCGCCGGTGCCGACCGGCACGGTCGATTTCGTCACCACCACGGTGAATCCGGACAGCGACTGCGCGATCTCTTTCGCCGCGGCGTAGACATAGGACAGATCGGCGTGACCATCGCCGCGGCGCGAGGGCGTACCGACCGCGATGAATACGGCGTCGGCATCCGCCACCGGCTTCGACAGGTCGGTGGTGAAGTCCAGGCGCTTGGCCTTGACGTTGGTCGCGACCAGCTCGTCGAGGCCGGGCTCGTAGATCGGGATCTCGCCGCGATGAAGCGCCGCGATCTTCTTCTCGTCCTTGTCGACGCAGGTGACGTCGTGACCGAAATCCGCAAAGCAGGCTCCGGACACCAGTCCCACATAACCCGTTCCGATCATCGCGATGCGCATGAAAAACTCTTTCCGTTGAAGGCGGATGTTCCACCGAACACCCTAGACGATTTCTCTATTCGACCGCGCGCCCAACTTTAGGGCAGATTGCTGCGTGACCAAAGGCAGACGAGCCAGACGGCATGCAAGTGCCGCCGATCACGCGATCAGACGCCTTGGTACTTTCGATACCATTCGACGAGGTGGCCGAGCCCATCCGACGTCGAAGGCGAGAAACCAACGTCGCGCTGGAGCGCGGAAATGTCCGCGCGCGTCTCCAGGACGTCGCTGGCCTGCATTGGCAGCAGCCTGCGAATCGCGGGCTTGCCGAGGATCTTCTCCACTTTTTCGACGAACTCCATCAGATTGACCGAGCGATTGTCGCCGATATTGTAGACGCGATACGCGTAACTCGACGAATTTTCCGGCTGCAAGGCGTTCCACGCCATTAATTAAACTCTTGATCGGCTCGCTGGCGAAGATCGCGCGCGTGAACGGGCAGGCGGCCATGCTGGCATTGGGATCGTCGATCGACGCGCAGACGCCAGGCCGCGCCGCCCGATGCACGACCCGGTCGATCGCGACCTCGTCGAAAACGCGCGTCGCCCGGGCGAAGTCTGCAAGATCGATCTCGTAGAAGCTGAACCCAGGACGGCGCTCGAGAGTTGCGAGGCATACAAGTCTCGGTGTGAGATCGCAATACGGCGTGATTGCGTCGATACCAATGACCTGCACGCAAGGCACCGACAGCCGTTCGCAAACTTGCATTCCGAAAAAGCCGGCAGCACTGGTAACGATCACAGGCCCCAAAGTTGTCATCTCGTTCATTCCGCAAAGCAATGCCAGACCAGGACATGAGAGGTAAAGTTTGAACGGTTGCGACAATCATCAAATCAGGCAACTCATGCAAGCGTATCGAAAGGTGTTTGCCCAAGAAAGGGCCCATGGGGCCTCGCTTATCCGCGCAAGTCCTCAAGATGATGGAACTCTGACGCAGCGCGCTCGGGTGCGATGTGAGAGCGTTGCCGAGACATGGGTTCTATGCAGAAGGCGCAAACCTAACTACAAAACGTGCCCTGCACGGTCTGCGGCGAACTACGCGTTGGGCGACTTGCCGCAGCATTCTCTTGCCTCTCTGCCGCCGCCTGCTTTCCACGTTGCTAGGTGTCGAAACGGCCTCGCCAATCTCCGTGCCGATACCGGTCTCGTCGACGCCCTTGCCACGCCGTTCGACACGGCGGCCGACAGGCGCCAAGGACAGCTCGACCAGCGCGCGCACCGAGCGCGTGTCGCCCTTGGTGAGCACGAAATCGTCGAGCTTGTCACCTGGCCCTGAAGTTGTCGCGAGCAGCTCGTCGAGAGCGACCCCCGTAGGGTGGAGTCTCGCCGCGACGGAGCGTCACGATCTTCTCGTCGTCGACGCGGGTGACGCTGTGGGCCGAAGTCCGCAAAGCGGGCCCTGGATGCCGATCCCACACCGATCGTCGAATTCCGTATGAATACTCTTTCCGCTGAAGACGGTTGTTCGACACCTAGCCACTGCAGATGATAGGCGTTGCGGACGCCTCTCAGACTGTGGTGGGCGTCGTCGAGCCGCGAGGTATCGAATCCCGCCCTGCGCAGTACCGACGACCGCGTGGACAACGCGGACGAATTCAACACTCGATGACGCACTCGGGAACTCCCAATCGCTCCTTCAGCAGACGCTACAGTCAGCGACCGGGCGAACACGAACTTCATTTGACGAGCCCATGCAACATCGATAACCGTATGAAATGCTGCGGCAAACCGCATAAGCGCCGCTATCGCTGATTGTATTTGGCAGCCTCGGAAGAACACTTTGCTCAAATCGCCGAACGACAAAACGATAGGTGCCGTCCTTTGGAGCATGGGCGGAACCGCGGGGCAGACAGTTTTCCAGCTCGCGATTTTCGTAGCACTCGCCAGGACGCTGACACCCGAGATTTTTGGTATTGTCGCCATTGCGACCGCGATGATCGACATCCTCAATCTCATCGGTCGAGGCGGATTGGTCGAAGTTGTCGTTCAGCGGCAGACTGTCAGCGAACGAACACTTAACGCCACATTCTTTGCCAGTGTCATCCTCGGATTATTGATGACCGCCAGCATGATATTCTCATCCAAGTATGTTTCGTACGCCTTCGGTATCAGCGATCTCTATGAAGTCGTATTGATCCTCGCCCCGACTTGCCTTCTATTTTCGGCCGGCGCCGTTTATGAAGCAAAATTGCGAAGGGACTACCAGTTCAAGCAACTCGCCGTACGCAATGTCACCGCCACGCTCGTGAGCGGGAGCGTGGCGCTTGTGATGGCGCTGACCGGCTTTGGCATCTACGCTCTCATTGCGCAGCGCTTGATATCCACGGCCTGGGGCCTGATGGCAATGGTGGTTGCGGCGAGATGGATGCCCAGACTCGATCTCGAATTCGATGACATCGTCAAACAACTCAAAGATGGATTCTCGATATCGATCTCCGCGCTGCTCGGCGCAGGAAACCAGCGTCTGATTGACCTCATCATTGGATACTTTCTAGGTGCGACGGCGCTTGGCTATCTCAGAATAGCCTGGCGCATTCTCGATCTCCTGAACGAACTTGTGGTGCGCCCCTTCGCCAACGTCACGCTGACGACGCTTGCCAGGACCAAGCAAGACGGCGGCGACCTCGCGAAGGCATACGTCTCCACCATCCGCTATGGCGCGATATTCATCATTCCCGTCTTCATCGGATGCGCGGCGATATCCGTCGAACTCGTGGAGATCATGTTCGGACCGCAATGGAATCAAAGCGCCAAGCTTCTGTCATACTTGGCGCTGGTCGGCTTTCTTGTTCCGCTCATATGGTTCAAGAGCAATATATTGATTGCGAGCGGGCAGTTTCGGCACGTGATCATCGTCAACTCCGTCGAATTTCTCCTGAGCGTTGTCGTCGTGGCCATTTTCTCGCCTTTCGGCCTTGTCAGCGCAGCGATTGGCAACGTCGTACGAACCGCGATCGCCACGCCGTTCATATTGATCTACCTGCAAAGGCTACTCGGCGTTTCGATCTGGGAAACCATCCGGGTCACGCTTCCCCCGACCACCGCGTCCGTTGCCATGTTCTCGGCGATCCTCGGCCTTGGCGTCGCCTTTCAAGCTCCAAAACTGATCTACGTCGGACTCATATTCAAAGTCTTTGCAGGCGCGATGATTTACGCCATCGTCATGCTCCTCCTCGATAGGACCATCCTGACGGACATAAAGCGCTTTGTAAGACGCTAGCGGAAGCTTCCGACAAGAATGCGCAGACGACGGACATGTCGTCGCATCAGGATCTAGCGCGCCAGGAAGCCGGACTTTCCCGGGCTTCTAAGGTCGAGAACGAGCCTCGACCTTTGAAGTCATGAAACCCCTGAACCGCGCCAATAAATACTTGCGCGCCGGCTCGTCAAACCATCGGCTCACGACGACAGCCACCACAATGGAGGCGACGAAAGCAAAAGCAATGATCCCGCTCATGGCGAACACGCCTAGTGCAGCTTTCGTTCCCACGCTGGTGAGACCCAAGCATATGGGACGATGAATGCCATAGATCGGATACGATATCTCTCCGACAAACGTCATGAAGCGGAGAGACGTATTGCCCGCAACGGCGGTGATTCCAAAAAGCGTCAAGAGCGGACAGGCGACAATAACGACCGCAAGATCGAACCACACATTGTGCCACTCAGGGACGGCCAGAATAATCGTCAAGACGCCCAATATGTAAACTGAGTTCACGGCGGGCAGGCGTATGCCCTTGCTGTAAAGCTCGAAGACCCAAAGCCCCGCGCCGAACCCCAGGCACACTCGCAAGAGCCCCCAGTAAAACTGATCCCACCCTCCTCCAACTTCAAAGTCGGGCAACAGAGGGAAGAAAATCAGTGCCGCAATGACGGATGCCAGGAAAAATACCCAAGCGGGAATTCGGCGCAGGAAGAGGGCCCAGGCGAAATTGATCAAGATCTCGTAGAAGATCGACCAGAACGGCGAATTAAGAGGATAGATCGCGCCGCCAACTTTGCTTTCAAAACCCAGATATGGAATCAGGAAAATATTCAAACTGAACGCGGAAATCACGTCACGGATGGCAAAAGGCTGGTTGCGAAATACCAGCGAAACGACGCCGGTATACAAAAGACCGAGAACCATGCCGATTGCGATGATCGGATACAGCCTGATCATTCGAAGCGCCACGAACTCCCAGAACCCAAGCCCTTGCTCGAAGCGCTTCTTGAATGCGTAAGCAATAACGAAACCGCTGAGACAGAAGAAAAAGTCAACGGCAAGATATCCGTGGGAAAAGAGCAACGGCATTTTTGCCCATAGCCCAAGATGGAAAAATACGACGGCCAGTGCAGCAACGCCGCGCAGCCCATCCAAGGTGCGAATATGCGCGCTGCTCATACTCCGGTACTTCCTGTTTTCCCTGATGGTGGGAACACTTATTGCAAGTGCGAACAAGCGGGTCAAGCTTCGCAGAAACCCAACCGCGGCACACGTCGCTTGAAGCGCTCCGAGCGGATTGCATCACGATCGGGCGAGCGGAATCTCCTGTTCCACCGCCATTGCGATCTGGTTGAACAGATTGAACTTCAATGCGATAGATCGGCGCACTGCAAAGCTCGTAGGTATCTGTATGGCCGGCGTCGACTCCACACCATTGGCTTCCATCGTCATTCCTGCATACAACGCCGCCGATTGCATACAGCGTGCCTTGAAGTCGATTGACGACCAAAGCGAGAAGAACCTCGAGATCATCGTCGTCGACGACTGCTCAACGGATGAAACCGTATCGATCGTGGAGCGGGCAGCTCAGCTCGATGTTCGGATACGTCTCATAACGTCGCCCCAGAATGGCGGCCCATCGACGGCGCGGAACCTTGGTTTTTCTGCTGCGCGTGGCGAATGGATACTTATCCTCGACGCGGACGATGCCTACCGCGGAGATCGCGTATCGACCTTGATCCGCCTCGCGACCGAGCACAAGCTCGACATGATCTGCGATAACATCGTCTATCATGACATCCGCGCCGGCAAGGACGTCAGGCCGGCAACCGTGCCGTTCGAAACAGAACTCACGCCGTTGACACTGGAGCTATTTCTGAAGAATAGCCTCTACCTTCCGCCGATCTTTAGCCGATCACGCAGACAACTCACTCAATTCGCGCTGTTGAAGTTTTGTTTCCGCAGATCATTCGTCGAACAGGCCAACTTACGTTACGACAAGGAATATCGCGACAATGAGGACTTCATATTCTATTCCGAATGTCTCATTGCCGGGGCCAGGGCTGCATTCTACAACTCACCAATGTACGTCTACACCCAGGGTTTTGGCGAAATCTCCCGCGAAAATTCCGACTTGGCAAGAACGCCTCGAGACCGTTCGCTGATCGTCAAGGCGGTCAACGAGCTCATCCTGAGGCGAGGCAATTCCCTGAAGCCAGGCGAGCTCCGGCTGCTGCACAGGCGCGCGAGAGAAGCGCAAGGAATGCAGGCGTTCGAGCGCGCCATGGGCGAACTCAGGAAGCGGCACTTCATGGGAGCGACGCGGAGCCTGCTGAGCAAACGCACTGCTGTTCAGTTTTTTACCAATGAGCTTATCGTTCTTGCAGCCAGAAGACTGCGGGGACGTTGACCAAATTTGATCCCGGCCACCTCACAACTGCATCAGCCCAAGCGAGCCCGACGCAACCCAACCGAGATCGCAAGTCACTTGGCAGGAGCGGGAGAGAAATCGGTCGACTTCGCAATGTCCGGGACGAATGAATCGGTTCGCTGAACCCGCACCGTTTCAGGAAAGTAAACCAGCCCCGTAAACGCGGATTTCAGGACAATCCACGACCGAGCGACGTCGCGGACAGAGATCAGCTCGAGCGCAAATTGCTTGGCGATGAACTTCACGCAGTTCAGGACGCCTTCGTACTGCCGCATGATATAGACGTAGTTCCGGATAAATATCGCCAGCCTGCCGTTGTCGGCCACGTATTGAACATTCGCAACGCCGAGAAGCGATTTTTGCGATTTCTTGTTCTTGGGATGACGGTGCAACGCATGGGTGGCTGTCCCCACCGCAAATCCAGCGCGCTTGGCACGCTGTAGAAAATCCACCTCGTCGCCCCAGATAAAGAACCCGCGGGACGGATATCCGATCTTGCCGAAAACCTTCGCGCTGACCAGCGTCCCGTTGAAGGGACTGGCAGACCCCTGAATGACCGGACCGGCCGCTTGCGCCTGCTGGACGCTCTGAATCCCGGGAAAATTTTCAAGCGGGAACGCGAGATCATTGTCACCCTTGATGTCGGCAACCAGAGAGTTCACCACCCCCATCTCGCTCCCGACGGCCATGATCTCGGCGAGCGCCGTTGCAGCGGGCACGCCGTCGTCGTCCATCAACCAGAGCCAGTCGAATCCCTCCTGCATGCCCAATCTGGTTCCGAACGAAAAGCCGCCGGCGCCGCCCAGATTTTTCTCCAGCCGTCGGTAGAGCACTGGGATCGCGGCCTCTCGGGAGAATCGAGAGACAGTGTCCTCCGTCGAATCCGTGCTGGCGTTATCGACCACGTAGATCGCATCCAGGCGCCTAGTCTGCTCATTCAGGGCGCGGAGACAGCCGAGAAGAAGCTCCGAGCGATTGAAGGTGACGACGACAGCGGCGATCCGGGTCATTTTTCGCCTGTCAGCTCATCAGCGACCACGAGCGCAGCTCCGACGACTTGATCCATATTGTAGTAGCGGTATTGCGCGAGCCGGCCGACGAACGTGACGCCCTGCTCGGTATCCGCCATCGCCTTGTACTCCTGGAACTTGGCTTCGTTTTCCGGCCGCGGGATTGGATAGAACGGGTCGCCGTCGGCCTGCGGATATTCCCTGACGATCGACGTTCCGGGATGGCTCTGGCCCGTCAGGTGCTTGAATTCGGTAATCCGGGTAAACTGCTCGTCGTTGGGGTAGTTGACGGTGCCGACCTTTTGAAGGCGCTCCGTTGTGGGCAAGTGCTCATGCTCGAAGCGAAGGGAACGGTAGGGAAGACGACCGAGCCGGTAGTCGAAATAGGCATCGAGCGGCCCCGTATATATCACATGTGAGAAGTCGCCCTTACGCTTCAACTCGAGCCCGTCAGTGTCCAGACGAACCTCGATATTCGGGTTTGCCAGCATCTTCTTGAACATGGACGTGTAGCCGTCCGCGGGCATGAACTGCATGGTGTCGCCGAAATAGCGATCGTCATCGTTCGACCGGGTAGGAATGCGCGCGGCTACTCCTGCGGACAATTGCGAAAGATCCAGACCCCACTGCTTCAGTGTGTAGCCGCGAAAGAACTTTTCACAGAGATCGTGCCCGACGCTCGACAGCACCACGTCCTCGCTCGTCGCGACGCGGTCCAATTTGACCCGAACGTTCTCGATGTAAGCCTTCGCATCGGCCTCGCTGAGATCGAGATCGTACAATTTGTTGATGGTGGTTCGATTGATGGGTATCGGCAGCTCAGCACCATTCACCCTCGCCAACACTCGATGCTCGTAGAAGCGCCAGTGAGTGAATTGACTAAGGTACTCGAAAATGCGCTTCGAGTTGGTGTGGAAGATGTGCGGTCCGTATGGATGGATCAGGATGCCATTCGAGTCGTATTCATCGTAGGCATTGCCGGCAATGTGAGGCCGCTTGTCTGCTATCAGAACACGGTTGCCGCACGCTGCGAGGCGTTCCGCGCACACGGCTCCGGCAAATCCCGCACCGATGATTAGGTAGTGACCGCTCATACGCCTCTCTCTGCAGTGAAGCTTCAATTCCTAGTTAGAATCTTTTCTTGTGCAGCGCAATAGAGCGCACCGTCGTCGTTCCGAAATTGAGAAATTTCGTCATATCCCGCGCGTGCCAACGACACAGATGCGCTGAGCCCCAGAAGCGAGGACACTCCTATCAATGGATCACACACAATGATACGTCCGATACCATTCGACGAAGCGGCCGAGGCCATCTGCGAGTGATGTCGAAGGCGCGAAACCGACGTCGCGCTGGAGCGCGGAAATGTCGGCGCGCGTCTCCAGGACGTCGCCTGCCTGCATCGGCAACAGCTTGCGGATCGCGGGCTTGCCGATGAGTTTCTCCAGCGTTTCGACGAACTCGATCAGATTGACCGAGCGGTTGTTGCCGATGTTGTAGACGCGATACGGCGCATAGCTCGACGAATTTTCCGGCAGCTCGGCGTTCCACTCGAGATTCGGCGTCGCGGGACGATCGAGCGTGCGGATCACGCCTTCGACGATGTCATCGACATAGGTGAAGTCGCGCCACATTTCGCCATTATTGAAGATCTTGATCGGCTCATTGGCGAAGATCGCACGCGTAAACAGCCAAGCAGCCATGTCGGGCCGACCCCACGGGCCGTAGACGGTGAAGAAGCGAAGGCCAGTCACCGGCAGCTTGTGAACATGCGCGAACGTGTGCGCCATCAGTTCGTTGGCCTTCTTGCTGGCCGCATAAAGGCTGACGGGATGGTTCACCGAATGCTCAGTCGAATATGGCAAGGTGCGGTTGGCGCCATACACGGAGCTCGACGAGGCGTACACGAGATGTGCCAGACCATGACGCCTGCCGGCCTCGAGCACGGTGACGAAGCCGTCACAATTGGCGCGGATGCTGGTAATGGGATCGTCGATCGACGCGCGCACGCCGGGCTGCGCCGCCAGGTGCACGACCCGGTCGGGCGAGACCTCGTCGAAAACGCGCGTCACCGCGGCAAAGTCTGCGAGATCGATCTCGTAGAATCTGAACCCAGGACGGTGCTCGAGCGTTGCGAGGCGCGCGCGCTTCAGCGCGGGATCGTAATAGGGCGTGATCGCATCGATGCCGACGACCTGCTCTCCACGTGCCAACAGCCGTTCACAAACGTGCATTCCGATAAAGCCGGCAGCACCGGTAACGATCACTGGCCGCAAAGTTGTCATCTCGTTCATTCCGCGAAGCAATGCCAGACCAGGACATGAGAGGCAAGGTTTGGACGATTGCGAAAATCATCAAATCAGGCGGCCCATCTAAGCGCATCGAAATGTGTAGGAAACATGATGGCGTCATGCATCCTCGCATGCTATCCGCCTGCGAGGATGCTCGGACGATAGCGCCACATGTGCTACACGTCATAGATCGTATATTCGGCGCGAATGCTTAGTCTTGAGGCAATGCTCGCGTAGGACACCTGCGAAGAACAAGACACCCACGAAGAAAAAGATCGGCTTTGAAACTCTCCATCAACGGCAGGTTCCTGTCACAATCGCTCACGGGCGTGCAACGCTACGCTGCCGAAATCGTCAAAGCGATGGACCGCTTGCTCGCGAGCGGAGAGGCCCCGCAGCAACTGCTGGATGCAGAATGGCAGATCCTTGCGCCCAAGAATGCGCAGACGCTCGCCGGTCTTAGCCGTATTCAAATCAAGCAGGTCGGATCGCTGCAGGGACACGCGTGGGACCAGGTCGATCTGGCGCGTGCGGCCGCCGGGACGCGCCTCGTCAGCCTCGCCAACTCCGGACCGGTCCTCCACCGCGACCATCTCGTCGTGATCCACGATGCGCAGGTTTTCAGGCGGCCGGACTTCTTCAGCTGGCGCTACCTCGCTTTGCATCGGACGCTCGGCCATTTACTGGCGCGCACGGCAACGATCGCAACAGTTTCGACGTTTTCGCGCAACGAACTTGCCGACATGCTGTCGCTCGATCCCGCTTCGATTCCCGTCATTGCGAACAGCGCAGAACATTTCGCGACCGTCGAGCCCGACGTCTCGATCATCGATCGACTGCATCTTGTACCCCATCAGTTCTTCCTCTTCGTCGGCTCGATGACGAAGAACAAGAACGTCGACACTGCCATTCGAGCGGCCGAGCGGCTCGGCCGCCCCGATTTTCCGCTGGTCGTCGTCGGCGGCGACAACAGCAAGGTATTTGGAGGCAGCGCCGCCGCGCAGAAAGCCGGAATCGTCATTGCGGGCCGCCTGAAGGACGAGGAGATCGCGGCGCTGTTCTCCCGGGCAACTGCGTTCGTGTTTCCGAGCCTCTATGAGGGCTTCGGGGTGCCCCCCCTGGAAGCGATGTTCTTCGCCTGCCCGGTCATTGCGAGTTCCGCCGATGCCGTGCGCGAGACCTGCGACGATGCTGCCGTCTATTTCGATCCGCTCAGCGCGGATGAGCTATCGGCCCGGATGCGCGAAAGAATTGAACTCGGCAGGATTTCGCCGGCGGAACAGGAGAAGCAGCGACAGCGACTGTCGACATATTCCTGGGCCAAGTCCGCCGCAGCGATGCTCGAATTCCTTGCCAGACCCGCTTCCCACACCGCATCCGGCCGCACGGCACGATGACGCGGCCCAAATATTGCTGCTTAGAGGCGTTACACGCGCTGTCTGCAAGAAGGAAGGACTAACCGTTGTCCAGCGGCCTGAAAGTTCTGCATGTCGCCGAAACGGTCAGGGGCGGCATCGCCACCTACCTCAACGAGCTGCATCCGCATCAGAGCGCGAGCTTCGGACGTGGAAACGTCAATTATGTCGTTCCATCCGACCATCGCGGCGATCTGGTGAACATCGAGGATGATGCCGTCACCACGTTCCCGCGCGACGGCCGCAACGCGATCGGCCTGTTCCGCATGCTGTTTGCGACCATGCGCGCGGTCAGGCAGTTGCGGCCTGACATCATCCACCTTCACTCGTCGTTCGCCGGGCTCGTGGTGCGCCCGGTGCTCTGGCTCACCTATCGGCGTTCGCGCATCGTCTATTGCCCGCACGGATGGGCGTTCGGCCGCGAGACCGGTCGCCTCAGCCGCGAAGTCACCAAGTTCACCGAGCTCGTGCTGTCGAAACTCACCCATCGCATCGTCTGCATCTCCGAAAGCGAGCTGACGGATGCAAAACAGGTCGGAATCGCGGACAATCGCCTGGTTCTTGTGCACAATGGGATTTCCAAGCAGCGCCCGGCGCTCGACGACAAGGGCGCGGCGCCGTGGCGGTCTGACAAGATCAAGGTTCTCTTCATCGGCCGGCTCGACCGCCAGAAGGGGTATGATCTGCTGATCGAGGCGGCGCGCGCGCTCGGCGACAAGCTCGACGTGCGCCTGATCGGCGCCTCCGTCGTCAGCAAATTCCGCGGAAGCGACCTGCCGGCCAACATAACGTTTCTGGGCTGGATGAGCCGCAACCAGATCGAGGCCGAGCTCGCGCAGGCCGACATGGTCGCCATTCCCTCGCGCTGGGAGGCATTCGGCCTCGTCGCGATCGAGGCGATGCGCGCGGCCAAGCCGATCATCGCCTTCCGCATCGGCGCGCTGCCGGAGATCATCGAAGACAATGCGACCGGCGTGCTGTGCGACGAGGTTTCGGCCGAAAAACTGGTTGAGGGTTTTCAGCGCGCAACCAGGCTTGACCTGCCCGCGGTCGGCCGGGCCGGATATGAGCGCTTTACCCGCCTCTACGACATCGAGCAGACCCACCGTACCCTGAGCCAGGTCTATTCCGACGTGCTGCATGTTCGGGTCAGCGAATCCGGGCAGCGGACGAAGCTGCAATCCGACCTTCCGAACAATCTGCGATCGTAGCGACCGGCCGATCAGGCCAGCCGACGAGCCTCGTCTGGCGCGAATTCGGCGTCGATGACGCGCTTGTCCGAGAATGACCACGCGATTGCGAACATGACGATCATCGTGCAGACGAGAAAACCGGCCGCGAACAGCAGTGATCCGGTGTGCAACATCGTCTTCGCCTTCCCTTTTTGCTTGACCGACCACTAGCCGGATCAGGATTAGGAAGACCTTACGGGCACCAGCGCGACGCCAGCTTCCAAATCTAAGCGTTAATGGAGGTGGAATCCCGTCGCGGAAAATTAGTCCGATGCCCCTGCGAGAACGTCCGCTTGGGCGTCATGCCTGCCGCAGGACGGCGAAAACACAACGCAAGGTCGGCCAAAATCGAATCCGATACTGGAAGTCTACAGCGATCTCATCTCGCGACGATGCCGTCGCATGTCAGGTCCATCATCGCACACCGCTCACGAGTTCAACCTCAGCCTCAATCGTGACATCGATCTGTCACGTGTATGTCCAGTTTGCGAACTGCTTGTTAAAGAGGACGCTCCGCACAAAAATTAAACAGCGATTTGGGCGTATATCGAGGTTCACAAGTTGCAATAAGGTCACAGCCATAAGTGCTTTACCATAAACTCGAAGAGGCAGCAGTGACTCCGCACACTGGGATTTGTACGGTGATTCCGATTTTAGATGAGTACGAGGGAATAGTGGTGGCTAAAACCGAACGATTGAATTTTGATTTCGGGATTAGCCGAATCTTGGCTGTCGCTGCGATCGGTGCATCCTTGGCGGGTTGCGCAGGCTTCATTCCCTTAGACGCTCCGGATGCGGTCTCAACGCAAACAAATGCAGCGCTCATCACCGAGTCGACCGTGCCGCTCGCCTATGCCCTGATGCCGGTCAATCCGGCGATCCTCCAGGCGACCAACGGATTCACCGAGTCCTCCGATATCGTGTTCTCGCGCCTCCCTGGCGGCAACTACCGCGACGTCACGATCAGCGTCGGCGACGTCGTCACCGTGACCGTCTACGAGGCGCAGGCAGGCGGCCTGTTCATTCCGCGCGAGGCCGGCGTCCGGCCGGGCAACTATGTCGACATTCCGCGGCAGCAGGTGGATCAGTCCGGCAACATCAACATTCCTTACGCTGGATCGATCAAGGTCGCCGGGCTGACGCCGCGCGCGGTGTCCAACATCATCCGCGAGCGCCTCAAGGACCGCGCCATCGACCCGCAGGCCGTCGTCAGCGTGACCGAGCAACGCGGCAACCAGATCAGCGTGCTTGGCGAGGTCAACTCGCCGCAGCGCTTCCCGGTCGACCCGGGCGGCATCCGCCTGATGGGCGCCATCGCGCGCGCGGGCGGTCCCAAGTACCCCTCATACGAGAGCACGGTCACGATCAAGCGCGAGGGCCGCACCTACAACGAGTCTATGTCGACGGTGGTGCATCGCCCCAGCGAGGACGTCTTGCTCGCTCCTGGCGACGTCGTCTTCCTTACGCGCATTCCCAGGGTGTACATGGCGTTCGGATCGACGCCGTCACCGGGCTCGATTGGCGGCACCAACAATCGCCGCTTCACGTTTGAGAACGACAACATGTCGCTGGCCGAGGCGCTGGCGAAGGCTGGTGGCCTCGACAGCAACCGCGCCGATTCAAAGTCGATCTTCGTCTATCGCTTCGAGCCGAAGCCGCTGCTCCAGCAAATCGGCGTGGACGTGTCTCAGTTTCCGACCAAGACCGTTCCGGCCGTCTACAAGTTCGACATGAGCAAGCCTGACGGCTGGTTCCAGGCAGACACCTTCAAGATGCGCGATCACGACGTGATCTCGGTCGCGGAATCGCCGTCGACCGAATTCATCAAGGTCATGAATCCGTTGAATTCGGCGTCGACAAACGCCGCCAATATCAGCTCAGTCGTTGTGAATTCGAAGTGACGGCGGTCTATGAGTGAGTTGCCGCGCGCGGACCAGCAGCGGCAGCTTCGCCCGATTTGAACCATAAGGGGAAGTTAATCGTTCGGTCAGCAAGGGCAAACTGGAGCACGAGAGTGACCGAACCGACCACATCCATCCCGTGCAGGTTAAGAGTGCTTGCCGTTGCGCTGACCGCGGCGATCGGCGCTTCTTCATCGCCTTCCGATGCGCAAACCGCACAGCCGCTGGACCAGCGCATTCTGCTGGGCGTGGGCACGCACCAGGGTCTCGGCGGTCCCATCGGTGGGCGTGGCTACGTGCCCTCCATCGCCGTGAAGCAGATAAAGGACCTGGGCGTCACCTCTTTCCGCGATGATTTTCCCTGGTCGGATTTCGAGATTCCCGGCCGCGCGTTCGGTTTCAATCCGCAGCTCGCCCGTCTCGAGGCGCAGGTCAAGTCCGGCGTCGGGCGGCCCGTGCTGATTCTCGGGTTTGGTCACCACCTCGTGCCGAATTCCGATCCGCCGACGACGGACGAGGCGCGGCGTCGGTTCGTCAACTATGCGACCGCAGCTGCACTGTCAGTGGCGCCTCAGCGCCCGATCTTTGAAATGTGGAACGAGTACAACCTCAGCGCGCGCAGAAATCCGGACTTTAATATCGAGAACTACGTCGCGCTCGCCAAGGCGGTTCAACCGGCCGTCAAGCGCGCGGTGCCCACGGCGCCGTTCGTGGTCGGCGTGCTCGGCGACGATCCGGGGTTCAAATGGACCGACGCCCTGCTCAAGTCCGACCTGCTCAAGATCGCCGACGGCATATCGATCCATATCTACAACCATTGTGCCGCGCCCTCCGGGCGCATCGCAGCCGAAGCTATCCAGCGCCTCGAGACGTTTCAACAACGGGTGGCCCAGGCAACCGGCGATCCCAACTATCCCGTCTACCTAACGGAGACCGGCTGGCCGACCGGCGAGGCCAAGTGCAGCGTCAACGAGCAGCTTTCCGCCGACAATATGGCGCAGATTATATTGTGGTCGTCGACCGCCGGACCGTGGCTCAAGGGAATATGGCTCTATGAACTCAAGGACAGCGGCACCAAGCTAGACGAGCTCGAGCACAATTTCGGCCTCTACCATTTCGACAACACGCCGAAGCCCGCTGTATGCTTTGTCCGGGAAAGCTGGGCATTCATTCGTACGAGCCAGAAGGCGGAGCGAACAAAACCCGTTCCAGGCGTTGTCCTTATCCGCAGCCAGAACGGCTCAGAAACCAAGGCCGCGCTCTGGTCAGAGAGTCCGACCAAACGGTTTGAAGTTAGACTGAAAGGCGCAGAATCAAATGCTGTGGTCAGCCATGTATGCCAGCAGGGGCCCAGCCCCGCGCCCGGCGCCTGGACCGAATTATCAACTACGCCGGTGCTGGTCACGGCGAAAGGAAGCGCGGCGCTCGATTTTGAGATCAGGCCGGCCAACTGAGGCCGTCAGCCAAGCCACGGGCCGCTAATCGAGGCACTGCTTGAGAATCCTCATCGTCAACACCCTCTATCCGCCGGAAATCATCGGTGGCGCCGAAGTATCGGTATCGCTGCTCGCCGAAGCACTGGCTCAGCGTGGCCACGGGGTGTCCGTCGTCTGCCTTCAGGACAAGGGAGAGCGGTCGGTCGGCGACCGCAACGGCGTGCGCGTCTATCGCATGCCGCTGGACAACGACTATTGGCCGTTCGGCCGCGACGCCAAGCCCTCGTCGGTGCAGCGCCTGAAGTGGCATTTGCAGGATACCTGGAATCGCAAGGCCGCCGCACGTTTCGGCGAGATTCTCGACATCGAAAAGCCCGATGTGGTCCACACAAATAATCTTACGGGTTTTTCAGTCTCGCTGTGGTCGGAAGCCAAGCGTCGCAACATCCGGATCGTGCACACCTTGCGTGACTATTCGCTGATCTGCAAACGATCGACGCTCTTTCGGGCAGGCGCGACCTGCATGAAGCGTTGTGCGGCCTGCGCCACCATGACCGCGCCGTATCGCCGCGCCTCGCGCATGGTCGATGCCGTGACGTCCAACAGCCAGTATGTGCTGGAACGCCACCTCTCACCAGGCTATTTCACGGACATTCCTCGCCGCGTCATCTTCAATATCGCCGATACGACCAACCTGGCCGCGACCCCGGGGCCTGCCAGTAGCGACCTGGTCTTCGGCTTCATCGGACGCCTGGAGCCTGAAAAGGGCATCGACGTCGTCCTCAAGGCGGCGGAGCTGCTGCCGGATGCCGGCTGGCAGCTCAAAATTGCCGGCAGAGGCCTCGAAGCCTATGTGCACGATTTGAAGGCAGCTACGCCAAACGACCGCGTGCAATGGCTGGGATTCGCCAAGTCCGCCGACTTCTACGCCGGCATCGACGTCTGCCTGATCAGCTCCGTCTGGCCGGAGCCGTTGCCGCGGACGCTGATCGAGGGGATCGGGGCCGGCAAGGCCACAATTTGTTCCACAGCAGGTGGAATACCGGAGATATCAGAGTTTTCTAATTTAGTAGGGAAGTACGAGCCGCACGACCATCGGGGGCTCGCCGAACTGATGCAGGAGGCAATTCGCCAAACCGCCCGATGGAAAATGAGCGCACCGGCACGACCAGATTTTGCGGAGAAATTCACCCCCGAGACGATTACGCGGCAAATCCTGGAGATGTACGCTGGCGAGACCGGGACCTCTTCACAAGAATAAAGGGCGCAAAGCTTCAGTAACAATGCTACAATGGATATTGAGACACATTCTTAATGAAGGTCCTCGTCACCTCTTCGCTCTATCCGACGCCGGGCGCGCCGAAAGTTGTCGGCGGCGCCGAAATATTCGTGCGCCGACTGGTCGAGAGTCTCGTCGCGCGCGGTGATGCGATTGAGGTCGTCCGAGCCGCCTCCCTGCCGGACCAGCGAGCCGAGCGACACAACGACGTCGACGTCTATTCCGCGCCCAACCGAAATATATACCTGCCGTTTACCGAGCAGCGCAGCGCGCCCGTGCGCGGCATCTGGCATGCGATCGAGGATTGGCAGCGGACGGCGGATGTCGTGGGCGCGCGCATCGACGCGTTCAAACCCGACCTGCTGCATTCCAACAACCTTTCAGGCCTGACGACGGCCGTCTGGAAGGCCGCGTTCGACCGAGGCATTCCGGTCATCCACACCCTGCACGACTATTATCTGACCTGTCCCCGTTGCTCACGATTCTCCAACGGCCGCGCCTGCAAGCATACGTGCCTCAGCTGCAACTTGTTAACCCTCAGCCGCCGTAGCGCGACCAGGCATCTCAGTGCAGTCGTCGGCGTGAGCCAGCGGATCCTGGACATCCACACCGAACTTGGGCTGTTTGCGAACGCGACGCGGAAAGTTATCCGGCATGCTTCGGCACTCGGACCGATCGCTCCCATCGCTACGCCTCCCTCGAGCACGCTGAGACTGGGCTTCATCGGCAGGCTGACCGAGGAGAAGGGTATCTACAACCTCGTCAAGGCCATCGAAGTGCTGCCGCCCAGTTCCGTCCGGCTTGTCATTGCCGGACACGCCAGCGATGAAATTAAGCAGGAGCTTCGAGATCTGGCTCCTCGCGCGACGATCGAGTTCCTCGGCTTCGTCGCGCCGGAGAAATTCTACGAGCAGATCGACGTCGTCGTCATTCCGCCGATTTGGGAAGAACCAGGTCCCATCGTCGTTGCCGACGCGCGGGCCGCCGGAAAGCCGTTCCTTGGAACGAAGTTCGGCGGCATCCCCGAGGCCGTAGCCCGCGGCGCGAAGGGCTGGCTTACCGAACCGGATCCGGAATCCCTCGCCGCCAGCATCCGCCAATTGCTGTCGAAGCCGGACGAAATCGCGGCGATGGTTAAGCAACTGTCGCTGCAAAAGAACGAATATACTTTCACAAGCGTCGTCGACGAATACCGTGCCCTGTTTGCAGGCATCGTCGAGAGCCGACGATCGGTATGACAGAAGATTGACGATCCGGTGTCGATCAACCATCGCGGGCGCGATGGTGACGACGCTGGTTTGCAACCTCCTAACAAACTCACGCAATCTCCGTGGAACTGCGGGACGTTGCCTACGCCGCATGCAACCTGCACAACAAACGTTGCGCGGAACAGCATCGCGCCTCCGTCGTGACATCGTTCACGCACACGGCTGACATCGACAGCCACTACATTTGCTCAAGCGAGTCGACGAAGCGCTTCGCGCGCAGCGTGAGCGATGTGTCGACTTTTATCTGAATAAAAAACCTGAAACACAAACGTCGGAGCTACTGCTCGACGCAATTGAACTCACATGCAGAGCAACAGATGACCACGTCTCCTGTCGATCAGACTCTCCTCTCGGCAAGTTCCTTCACGGGATCCATCGGTGTCAACACTCACGTGGCCTACTCCTGGGGTGGCTACAGCAACCTCGCTCTGCTGGAAGAAGACCTCAAATATCTCGGCGTGACAAAGCTGCGCGATGGACTCTCGACGTCGCCCAACAGCCAGCCGGTGATGAACGGACTTGCGGCAGACGGCTACAAGTTCGACCTGATCGTATCGTCGAGTTTGCCCGCGAGCGGTTCGGCAGGCCTCGCGCAGTATCTGGCGACGCTCGACAGCTTCGTGAAAGCCCATCCGGGCAGCGTGATCGCCGTCGAAGGCCTGAACGAAGCCAACATGCAGCCGTTCTCGTACAACGGCAGTGCCGACATCTCGGCCGCAGCCCAGTTCCAGGCGACGCTCTACACTGCGATCAAGGGCGACGCGACGCTGGCGGGCGTGCAGGTCTACAACCTCTCGCTCGGCTACACCGACACCAGCGACTACGCCAAGCTCGGGAATCTGTCCGCTTACACCGACTACGCGAACTCGCACGCCTATGTCGGAACCGGCACCACAACCGCAGCCGCGCTCACCGGATATCTCAGTGAAGCAGGCTCGGTCGCTTCCGGAAAGCCGATCGTCATCACCGAGACCGGCTACAGCACCCTGAGCAGCACCCCCTATCTCGGCGTCGATCAGACCGTGCAGGCGAAGTCGATCCTCAATACGCTGGTGGATGCCTTCAAGGGCGGCGTCGCCACCACCTATCTCTACGAGCTGCTCGATCACGGCAGCGACTCCAGCTCCCAGATGGGCTTGTTCAACGCCGACGGCACCCCCAAGCTGGCGGCAACCGCGATCCACAATCTGACGACCATCCTCGCCGACGACGGTACCGGCGGTCACACGCCGACCGCGCAACTCGGTTACTCGCTGTCCGGTCTGCCCACCACGGGCAGCAGCATGGTCCTCACCAAAAGCAATGGTGCCTATGACCTCGTGGTCTGGGCGGAACCGAAGATCTGGGACGATGCTACCGACAGCGAGGTCGCAGTCGCGACCCAATCGGTCACGGTGAACCTCGGCGGCCTGCATCATTCCGTCGTCGTCTACGATCCAATGAGCGGCACGGCGCCGATCGCAACCTACACCGATGTCAGCCAGATCGTCCTGCCGCTCAGCGATCATCCGCTGATCATCGAGATCGATGCACCCGCGAAGGTCTCGGCTCCTTCCCAGGGAGTCGTCAGTGTCAGTGACACCGCGGCCGACATCGTCGATCAGCTGTCCGATCTCAACGCCTCGACCACGCTCAAGACGATCACCCTGACGGACACGCACGTTCTTCCCGTCGCCTCCGAATCGACGATGACCTACATCATCTCGCACTATGCGAAGGCGCTGGCGGCAATCCAGGGCGGCTATTCGTTCTCCGTCACGACCTCGAGCAGCACCTGGAGTCTGACCAAGGTCTTCAATTCCTCAGGCACCCTGACCTCGACCACGACGACCAATTTCAGCAATGGCGTTGCCACCAGCAAGGTCACGGTCAACGCTGACGGATCGACTGACAGCATCAGCTACAAGGCCGGCGTCGTCCTCCAAGAGGTCATCGTCAAGACCGATGGCTCCAAGGAAACGAAGACTTTCGGAACCGGCGGTCTGACTAACGACACGGTCCAGAACAAGGACGGGTCCTCCTCGACCACGCTCTATACCAATGGAGTCAAGACGGCTTCCTACGTCAACAATGCCGACGGAAGCCACGACAACACGTTCTACGGCATCACCGGAAAGTCCTACGTCACCCAAACGACGCACGTCAACGCCGCGGGCAAGGTGACATCGGACATCCGCAAGCACGCCGACGGCACGTTCGACTCGACCCAGGTTATCAACAGCGACGGCAGCAAGGTCATGGTGCTGTACGATTCCGCAGGCCGTAAGACCACTTCGATCACAGCGACCTCGACCGTCACGACGACCGACAGCTTCAACAACTCCGGAACGCTCACCAAGGAGGTCGTGCAGAAATCCGACGGGTCCGTCACGACCACGAACTACAATGGCGCGCTGCTGACGTCGGTGTACATTGTCAACGCCAACGGATCGAAGGAAACCAAACTCTACGACGCGGCCGGGAAACTCGCCAACGACACCGTCTACAACACCAACGGATCGACCTCGACGACCGTCTATACCACCGGGGTCAAGACCGCGCTCTATGTCAACAACGCCGACGGCAGCCACGACAACACATTCTACGGCATCACCGGAAAGTCCTACGTCACCCAAACGACGCACGTCGACGCCGCGGGCAAGGTTACATCGGACATCCGCAAGCACGCCGACGGCACGATCGACTCCACCCAGGTGACCAACAGCGACGGCAGCAAGGTCACGGTGCTGTACGATTCCGCAGGCCGCAAGACCACTTCGATCACGGCGACCTCGACGGCCACGACGACCGACAGCTTCAACACCTCGGGCACGCTCACGAAGGAAATCGTTCAGAAGACCGACGGGGCCGTCACGACCTCGAACTACAATGGCCCGCTTTTGACGTCGGTGTACATCGTCAACGCCAACGGATCGAAGGAAACCAAGCTCTACGACGCGGCCGGAAAGCTTGCCAACGATACCGTCTACAACACCGACAGCTCGACGTCGACGACCCTTTATACCGCCGGCGTGAAGACCGTGATGTACGTCAACAACAAGGACGGCAGCCACGACAACACCTATTACAACATCGCCGGCAAGAGCTATGTCACGGAGACGTTCCATATCGACGCCTCCGGCAAGGTGACCTCGGACACCCGCAAGCACGCCGACGGCACGCTCGACTACACCCAGGTGACCAACAGCGACGGCAGCAAGGTCACGGTGCTGTATGACTCCGCCGGACGCAAGACGACCTCGATCGCAACGACATCGACGGTCACGACGACCGACAGCTTCAACACCTCGGGCGTGCTCACGAAGGAAGTCGTTCAGAAGACCGACGGCTCGGTGACCACCACGAATTACAACGGAGCGCTGCTCGTATCGGTCTATATCGTCAATGCCAACGGCTCGAAGGAAACCAAGCTCTACGATAGCGCCGGCAAGCTCGCGACCGATGCCCTGATCAACACGGACGGATCGTTGTCAACCACCGCCTATACCGCCGGGGTCAAGTCTGCTCTCTATGTCACCAATGCCGACGGCAGCCATGACAGCACCTTCTACAACATCACCGGGAAATCGTACGTCACGGAAGCGCAGCACAGCACCGCCTCCGGGGCCGTGACCCAGGTCGTCCGAACCCATGCCGACGGCTCTCTCGACTACAAGCAGGTGATCAACAGCGATGGCAGCAAGATCACCGACGTGTACGACAGCACCGGTCACAAGCTTAGCGAGGTGAAAAACAACGCCGACGGTTCGACCGTGACCGACCTCTACAACACGTCGGGTGCCCTCACGCAGGAAGTGACCAAATTTGCCAACGGCGACGCGTCGACGACGAACTATTCGGGCGGCAACCCGACGTCGATGTACATCACTCACACCGACGGCTGGAAGGAAACTAAGCTGTTCGACTCCAGCGGCAAGCTCACCAACGACACCGTCTACAACACGGACGGCTCGACGTCGTCGTCGGTGTATTCGGCCGGCGTCAAGACCGCAAGCTACGTCACCAACGCCGACGGCACTCACGACAACTCGTTCTTCAACATCACCGGCAAGAGCTACGTCACCGAGTATCAGCACACCAATGCGGCCGGAACGGTGCTTTCGGACATCAGGCTGCATGCCGACGGCACGTTCGACTACACCCAGGTGACCAATAGCGCCGGCACCAAGACCACCGACGTGTACGACAGCACCGGCGTGAAGACGTCGGAGGTGATCAAGTATGCGGACGGTAACGCCGACCTGTTCAACTTCGCCGTGACGGGCAAGCCAGGCGCGATCGAGCACGACAGCCGCGACGCCAGCGGCACGCTGCTCAAGATCGACATGCAGAACGCCGACGGAACTCACACCGTCACAGCTGTGACCGCCGGCCAGACGGTCCAAGGATCCGCCAACAACGACCAGTTCCAGATATCGCCCGGATCGACCACGGTCGTCTACGATCACGGTAAGGACACGGTCATCGGTTTCCACGCAGGAACGGCGGCGAACCACGATGTGATCGAGATCTCGAAGGCCTTGGTTGCAGACTACGCTCACCTGCAAATGACGCAGAGCGGCTCGAACGCCGTCATCCAGATTTCGGCGACCGACTCGATCGTACTGCAGGGGATCAACATCCAGAACCTCGACCACGGCAACTTCCTGTTCGCGTAAGTCGGCAGGCTCCACGAGCTGTCAACCGGGAAGACGGGCTGCAACGCGCAGCCCGTCTTCCCGGTTGCAATACGCCACGGCAAGATGATGCCTCCGCGTCGGAGCGGTTACCGCCGCAAAGTCGTTGCGTCCCGATGTTTCACATGTTCTAAGATAGCTGGCCTATCCACATGGCCAATAGTCAGCGCCGGCGGTGTCGTATCAGACGGTATCCGGGCAAACCGGAAAAGACCGGACGCGTCATGTTTCGCCTCCTCGCTCTTGGCAGCTATTTCTACCAAAGCCTGGTCGCGATCCTTCTCATTCTTGCCCTCAGCCATGTGCTGGAGCCCGCGTCTTACACGACGTATTCGCTGACCGTAGCCGTGAGCCAGCTAGCCGCCGTGGTTGCCTTTGAATGGCTGCAACTAGCAGGGCAGCGCTTCCTCTCATCGAGCCAGGGAGACGAGACGCCGCGACTCCAATCATCCCTGATCACCGCACTCGCACTCAGCATTGCCGCCCTGATCGCGGCCGCAGGGCTTGCCTTGCTGTCCGGCCGGATTACGCTGCCCCTGATCGCAACAGGGCTCGCAGTCACGATCGCGCAGGGGACCGTTGACCTGCATTACATGATGATCCGGG
Organism: Bradyrhizobium cosmicum; assembly: GCF_007290395.2. NCBI lineage: Bacteria > Pseudomonadati > Pseudomonadota > Alphaproteobacteria > Hyphomicrobiales > Nitrobacteraceae > Bradyrhizobium > Bradyrhizobium cosmicum. Next base: position 5,898,339 of record NZ_CP041656.2, read on the forward strand.
TCTCGGGCAGATTGCCCTCGGCCTCGATGCTGATGATCTTCCGCGCCACGTTTCTCCTCGTGGGCGCTATCGCCGGTGCGAAGCTCCACGGGACAGCGGAAGCCGCGCTTGCCGGCATCCTCGTCGGGCACGCCCTTGGCCTGGTTCTCGGCTCGCTGATCGACCGCACCTTGCTGCACTGGTCTCCCCGAATCGCCAGGAAGTCGGACCTGTCCGCCTTTGCCCGCTACGGGATGCTGGCCTCGGGGGCGTCGGTGGTCCACCTGTCCGTCCCGATCATGATGCGCTTCATGATCGTCGATCGTTTCGGAATCGGATCGAGCGCAAGCGCCGGCTTCTCCATGGCAATCGACCTGCTGCAGCGACCGTTCTCCGTACTGCTGTCGGCCATTCACACCATCAGCTATCCCGAAGTGGTGCTGCGCTACGATACAGGGACGAGGCGAGACGCCCAGCAAGCCGCAGCCGGCCTGTTCGAGCTGGCATTCTGCTCCACCGCGCTTATGCTCGGTGGATTGATCGCATTCATCCCCGACGCTGCGACGTTCTTCGTTCCGCCCGCGCTAGCCGCAAGCTTCCTCGCCGCAACGCCGAGCGTGGCGACTTTCTATTTTCTGCATACGCATCTTCAGGCGACGCTGGCGCTCGTCCCGCACCTTCAGAAGGCGGCGCTGCGCCTCATCCTGATCGCCGTAGGTCAATTGGCTCTTATCTCCGGTCTCGTTCTGGCCAGCAGCCTTGCGAGCCTGACGCCAACGAAGGCGCTGGCCAGCGCCGCTCTCGCAACCGCGCTGGTGATCTTAGCAACCTCTGGGCCAACGATACGATTTGGCGCCTATCCGCGTCCCGGCCTCGTACTGTTAACGACGGTCGGAGCCGCTGTCATCGGGGGCCTTGCAGCATCGCCGTCCGAACCGTCGGCGTGGCTCGTCGGCAAGATCGTTATCGCGGCAGTGATCACGTTGATCATCGTGTGGTTCGGCGACTTCCTGCACCATGACCGGGCGTGAGAACTCTTGATCTGCCCGACATTTAACCAGCGTGGCTGCGGTGCATCGCTGACTTCGCTCTGCGCGACGTTTCAGGAAGCGATCGATGGCAGAGCGAAGGCGGACCTCGATAATCTCAAAGCTCAATGAGGATGCAATCAGGGTCAGCGTGAGACCCGATAAGACAAATCCGCCCCACAGCAGCCAGGAATTCACGCCGTGCTCGGCGAGCTTCCTGCCGACCATCTGCAGGGGGTAGAGCACGAAGGGATGAACGAGATACATGCTGTAGCTGATCTTGCCGACGAACTGCAGGGCGGAGACGCTCAGCGCCCTCGCAAACCCGGACTCCGGCGTCAGGACGGCCGCGAACAGGAGAAACCCCGGAAGGAGCGCGGCCCACGCGCCGACAGAATCGAGCAGGCCGAACATCAGCGCAAAGCAGGCGATCGCCATGATTAATCCCAACCAGCCCTTCACCGGCAAGCGGACCGACAGCAGACCGAAGATAATCCCGATGCCGAAAAAGGCGGTGTTCGGACGATAGCCGACCGCAGCTAGCGCGACCAATCCGAACACGACCATGGCCCACCAGCTCTGCGCGCGATAGGCGACGAAGATCGCGGCAAACCAGATGTAGAAGGCCCATTCGTAACTCAGCGTCCAAGCATTCTGCTGGGCGATCGGAAGGCCGAGCGCATCGGGAAGGAAAAACAAGTTGACGAGGAACAGCTGGATATAGGTTCCGACGTTGATGCCGTTGAAGAACTTGTATCCGGCGATCGGACCGAGCGTGAACACGACAAGGTGAAGCGCGACGAAGACCGGCAGAATCCGAAGGCAACGGTCGTACATGAAGGTCGACACCTTGCCGTGCCGAACCAGGCTTGCCGGAATCAGGAAGCCGCTGATCATGAAGAACAGCTCGACGCCGTGACCGCCGGTGTCGAACACCTTGTGCAGCCATCCAGGTAGCGCCGGCAGGAATCCGGCAAGCATCGGCATCGCATAGAGATGCGCGAAGACCACCGTCAGCGCCGCAAGACCCCGGAAGCCCTGAATCGGCGGAAAGAAGCCCGCGCGCGCGGCGCCTGCCGCACCCGGTATCGCTGCTCCGGTCATGCAGTACCCCGCTCCGGCACCGACATGACCTCGACGTCGGCGTTTCGTCGCGAGCGATAGCTTCGACCATAAGCGACGGCGGGCTTCTCGATGGCGTAATAACTGACCCAGGAGACCAGGAGCGTGACCGAGAAGACAACGGCCGCAAAGACCATCCAATGCGGCAGGTTGCCACCGACACCCAGATAGTGCTCCGCCAGGGTCAGCACGTAGACCTGCATCAGATACACCGAATAACTGATCATCCCGACGAAGGTGAGGCTACGCGATGCAAGCCGATCACCGTAGCTCGCAAAAACGACGAAGGTGAATCCCGCCAGGATATAGGCCGATGCGATCGAATAGCTGTGGAAGAAATTGCCTTCGTAATCTCCGCCGTACAGGCGCTTGAAAATCACCATCGCAAACACGCAGTAGAGGCCGAGAGACACCGCCACGTGCCACCACCGCAGCTTCCGCCCAATCAACGTGTCACGGGTGATCTTGCCGATCAGCATCGCATCGATATTTAGCGCGACCTCCAGCAAGCGCGACACGATCCGCTGCTCGAACAGCATCGGCAGAAGGATGCCGGCACACGAGATCAGGACCACGATCCCGAAAACGGCTGTGCTGCGACGGAGCAGGCCCGCGGCGAAAAGCACGACGCAACCGATATAGAAGATCAACTCGATCGCGAGCGTCCAGTGCGCCACCACCATGTTGGGCAACCCAAGCAGATTTTGGAACATCGTCAGATTGACCAGCACCTGCCATGCCGGAAAGACCTTCGCCTCCGTCCTGGGCAGGATCGCGAGCGCAAGGACGATGGACAGCCAATACATGGGATAGAGCCGGAAGAAGCGGCTCACCGCGAAATCCCGCACCGGCGCGGTGCTGTTGGGAAAGCTATAGGGCACGACGAAGCCGCTGACGAAGAAGAAGAGCACGACGCCATAGCGACCGAAGTTGAAATAGTACCCGATCAAGCCGTGCAGCACGCCCTCATAGGCGCCGGTCTGCCCCGTGAGCACGATCTGCTCCAGCACGTGCTGGATCAGCACACAGAGAACGGCAATCCCGCGCAACGTGTCAATGAACGCAAGGCGTTTGTGCATGCTTTGCCAGTCTCGCCGCCATCAGGCCATTGCCGAATTCCACGGGCGCCACATGCCGTTACCAGCTGCGCGGCCGATGCACGTGTGCCCTCCGCTCATCCGGTGGACAATCGCGTCTCGGATGGAACGACCCCCTCGCGCTTTCCAGTCTGGAATAGAGCGGTCGCCCTCTTCGAGAAAACCTCGCTGAAGCCGAGCGCAATCACGAGCAGACCCGTCGCCGGACCATAGCTGAGCACGGTGATCGTGAAGATGTTCGTCACGAAGACCAGCGACAGCTTGTAGACGTCGGTGACGATGAGCATCGACCTGAACACCATCCACATGAAGATGACGAAGGGGAAACCAAACATCACGTAGGTACCGATGTAGAAATTATCGACCGGAACCCACAAGTCCCTCAGATTCGAGAACAGCTGTTGAGGGTAATTGAAGCAGCCCACCCCGCATCCCGTAACTATTCCAATCGGCATGAGCTGGCTGAGATATACGAACGGCATCTGCCAGCTGTTGTTGATACGATCCTGAATACTAAAGAAAAAGCCCCTCTGTCCCGGAGCGAGGTCGACGCCGGTGAGCAGCAGGATGAGCGCGATCGGAACCAGGATCGATGCGAAGGACCAGATGGTCAGCCTGCGCAGCGTATTCAGACGTTTCTCATCCGGAAGAGCCCGGACGAATAGCAATGCAACCACGTAGATCACCAGCACACCCATGGCCGTCTTGTTGGTTGTGAGCCGGATCGCATAGATCGACATCCCTCCGACGACCAGGCACCAGGGGATGCTCCTGCGGATAGACGTCATAACGAAGGCGACGAGAATGAAATAGGCCGCCATCGTACTATCAGCGGCGAAGCCGGCCAGACGCTGCTCGGCAAAGGACCACCACAATCGTTGCGCCTCACGGGTCGCTCCAAACGACTCGTACTTGAAGCCGACCCACGGCATCGACCAGTATTTGGAGAGAAAAATCCCGAACAAAGTCAAATACAGCGTGCCGGTAACCACCGCCAGCGACTTGGGATAGTCGGCAAGGTTTCGATCGGCGAAACAGAAGCCGACGAAGAGCGGGAAGATCATCTTGATCGACGATGCCAGCGCCGTCGCGCTATCGAGGAAGAAAAATCCAATTGCGAGCGAGATGCAGATCTGGGCGAAGACAAGCAGCCCCAGCATGCTTCCATTGTCGACAATGGATCGCTTGAGGAAAAGCACGATGCAGGCAATTGCAACGAAGTCCGGAGAAAACCACAACACGTCGAGATGAAACGAGGCAAAGTAGAACTTCATCGCGCCGGCGAACGCGTCTCGGATGACGTAGAGGCAGAACCCGACAGCCTCGAGCGAAATCCCCACGGAAATCGTTCTATCTCGTTCGCTAAATGTCACGCCGGTCGCCGCCTGATCTGGGGGGTTTTGCGAAGAACTGCCGCAAGGGAGAGACGCCAAGTGGAACGAAATCTTGTCGAATTGACGCGCGCCGCAAGACGTTGCGTTACTTGCTGCAATGCAGCATACTTGCAAATTCCGTTCATTTCAACGCTGAATGTTCGTCCGTTCATCGGTCTGTGGCGTCCTGTTCCGTCTCGCCCTGCCTTTGCGAAATCAAGCCGTCCACTACTCCGAGGAAGATAGCTGACCCTTCACATTCTCACGGTTGTATTCGCGATCCATGACCGGGGGGGTTCTCCGTTCGCATCGGCTTGCGAGACCCGGTGCACCATTTGAGCAGCGGCTTCTCAACGAACGCATGCACGGCCAATCCGACGGCAACGGTCGCGACAACCATTGCGAAGAAGATGACCTGCAACGGCAATCCCTTCAGGAAACCGGTTGCCACAATCAGTTTCGCCAGCATCGACAGTATCGTGAAATGAACCAGATAGAGGCTGTAGGAGGCGTCGCCAAGGCGCGTCAGCCACTGCGGAAACCCGAGCTTCCCCTGACGCTCCGTCTCCACCGCCGCAAGTATCATCAGCCCCGCTCCGGCTCCATACAACCACTGCATCAGTGCGGGCGGCAACCCGAGTAAATTAACCCGATTGACCGCAGCGACGGCAAAAACAAATACGCCAAGGAGGAACGTCGGCAACAGCGGCAGGCCGAACTTGCCGGAACTCCAGACACGCTGGACAAGCATCCCGATCAGGAAAAGAAAAGGATAAGGCGAGCTGAGAATCGTCCATCGGAAAGGATTCAACTCGCCAAGGGAATAGATTGCTGCCAGGCCCCATAGCGAGCCGATCACGATGCCAAGGGTTCGATTGTAGATTGCAAGACCGAATACCGCATAAAAGGCGATCTCAAAGCAAAGCGTCCACGAGACCACAACGATCTTTGGATCGGTCACCATTCCCGAAGTCGGAAGCAGGAAGAATTCGCGCACGATACGCTCGAAGCCGATACTGGACTTGGTCATCAGGAGGGGAACCAGAACCGCGCAGAAAACCGCCCAATAGAGCGGGTAGATGCGTACAAATCGCCGCCATATGAAATTTGCCAGGCACGTGGGTGCGCCAATATCGCCGGAATGCGCGTTCAAAATGATGAACCCGCTCAGGACGAAGAAAAAGTCCACGCCCGAATCGAGGAACCTCGGCACATCTCCAAAAGGAGTTGATCCCCAATAAGTCGGCACACGGAAGATGACGGACGTGTGATAGATCACGACCATCAGCGCCGCCAGGCCGCGCCCGCACTGAAGCGACCGTAACGTTGATCGAGATCCCGACAAAATTCGTCCCTTCTTCGAGTCCCGCGCTCACTCTAGAACTCGAGAGAATTCACTCGAAAACAAGTCAATGGACTACCGCGCTTCCAGGCGAGGACTGGCGTTGACCTCGGCTGGAACTGTTGCCGGCGCAACGGCGAAAGAACGATCGTCTTGCAGCCAGCGCTTGATCAGCTTGCCGCCGGGAATCTCGACCCAGCGATAGGTCAGGTCAGACAGCGCAAGGACGGCCGCAATCAGGACCACAAGATTTAGCGTAGCAGCAAGACCGGGATAGATCGTGTCGAGCCAGTTGATCGGCCGATGTCCAAGTGCCCTGATGCCATATTCAGCCAGCAAGATGACAAAAGCATGCACCATGTAGATCGAATAGGAACGTTTGCCGGCCCATACCAGAGTCTTCGTCGCTAGCAGCCGAGGCAAGACGGCGGCGTCTGGAAACGCCAGAAGAGCTCCCAGGAACACCGCAAATGTCAACGGCACAAGATAGCTGAGCCAAGGCCAAGACTCGATGACGCAGACGTTCACGACAACGACAAGCAACGCGGCGAATTGGAACGCGCCTTTAGCCATCGAACTCATTGTGCGCGGCACGTAAGACACCGCCTTCACAGTCAATACGCCGAGAAAGAAACTTGTGAAGCAGCGCAGCAAGCCAAAATCGGCCTGAGTGTCTATTTCCTTCAAACGGATCCACGCCGCCAGCGTCAACCAACTCACGACAGCAAACACGGCCGCCGAGACATACAACCATCGTAGCGAACCAAGTCGCTGCGCACCGAGCACAATCAACCCGAACACCAGATACGTGTAAAACTCCACGCTGATGCTCCAGCTCGGCGCATTCCAGTTCAGGTAGTCGAGGAAGCCGAGGGAGTGCAGCAAGAATACGTTCAGAATGAAGGAATAGGCATTGTTGACCTCGAACGCGACCGGCACGGCAGCGATGACGCCGAGACTCAAGAGGCCAATTCGCAACAAACGGAAGAGAAGCAGAGCGATCAGCATGACAAAGTGAAGTGGATAGATGCGGGCAAACCGACGCACCATGAATTCGCGGAGGGAGAACCGCCCAAAATCCGATTGCACGTAGCTCATCGACATCACCATGCCGCTGAGAACGAAAAAGAGATCGACGAGAAACCCGCCGCTCCTGAAAAAAGAGCAGTCGACCCACGAAGGCGAACTGAAAGCGGCGAGAAAGGTAGGCATGAGTATCACGTGGTGCACAACGACGGTGACCGCAGCTATACCGCGGACGCTATCCAGCGACAGCACATGTTCTTTTTCTTGGTGAACTTCTCTCGCCAAATCGACCTCGGAGCCTCTTGCGCTGCAGCATTTGTTTCTAATTGGCATTACTCGGGTTGACAACGCCGAAAGTCGACGGTGCCTGTGCGGTTTCCGCGCAAACTGCTCCACACGCAGTCCCATCCCAAAATAACGTTATCGGCTGCAGCGGATTCAAACGCAGAGGCGCGTGTCACCCGAAGTTTCAAAGGCGCTTTGTTGACAAAATCGAGTCTGCGATCAGTACATTTTTCCTGGTCCAGCCACTTCCGGAACCGCCGAATTGATGCTTTATCGAGCGTTGTTGCGACAAGCCGTTCCGGCGGCGACGTCGATACCATTGGGGAATGCCAACTGAACACCGTCTCCAAGATGATGGCGCTTGCAGTCTTCGTGTTGGCGCCCCTGCCGCTTGGGTCCACCGACCAGATCTGGATCTGCGTCTGGTCCGCGCTGATCGCGGCAAGCCTCGTCACGGCGAATCTCGACGGCGTCGTCCGTGAGGATGTGCGACTATTGACGCCGCTGCTCGGAACGCTCGCGGTGGTTGCAGCGATCATCATCGTCCAGCAATGGCGGGACCAGCCTTTTGCACCTGGCAATCCGGTCTGGCAAATCTCTTCGAAATGGCTCGGATCGCAGGCTTCCCATCGCATATCAACGACGGTCAACGGCCCATGGCTTGCAGCGGGCTATCCGCTCCTCCTCGCGACGGTCTTCATTCGCGCGTTCCTGATCTCAACCGACGCGAGCAGTGCTCGCCGTCTCCTCCTGATCCTCGCCTGGGCCGGGTGTGCCTACGCCATCTACGGAGCCCTGGCTGAAGTCAGCGACCCCAATGGACTGTTGTCGAGACGCAAGGAAGCGTATCTCGGCTATGCTACCGGCACATTCGTCAACCGCAATACGGCCGCGGTGTTCTGGGGCAGCAGTGCCGTGCTGTTTCTGGTCCCGTTGCTGCGTATGGCGCACCGCCGTGACCGTCCTGACAAGCCGCCATCGCCTCGATTCGCGGATCGCGTCCTACATTATTCGTCCTCGCCGACAGCGCTCGGCGCCGGTTTTGTCATCTGCCTGATCGCGACTGCTATGACCGGCTCTCGCGCAGGGCTATTGCTGTCGATCTTTGCGCTCCTGCAGGCCTGCTGGCTTTATCTTGCGCCATTGCCGCTCGGCAAAATGCGGAGATGGGGGCTTGTCGGAGCCACAGCTGTCGCGGCGCTGCTGATCCTCCAGACTGTTGGGGGCGCCGTTGCCGGACGAATAGGCACTTATGGCCTAATCGACGAGCAAAGGTTCAGCGCTTATCGAGTAAGCTTTGCTATCATCCGCGACCATCCACTGCTCGGTGTCGGCTGGGGCAACTTCGAAACGGCGTTCCCGGCCTATCGGACCGCGGAGCTCGGCAGTCTCGGTGTGTGGGATCGCGCCCATTCGACCCCCTTGGAGCTCGCGGTGGAGCTTGGCCTGCCTGCTGCAAGCCTCATCGTGTTATGCTGCCTCTGGTATGTTTACCTATTGTTAAGAAGCAGCTTGCGGCGAAAGCGTGATCGCTACATACCGATTGTCGGCGTCAGCGTGGCGGCGCTCGGGCTGGTCCATAGCTGCATCGATTTTTCGTTGCAGATACCCGGCTTCGGGGTCTTTTTTGCTGCTATTGCTGGTTGCGGGCTTGCCCAGTCGCTTACGTCCGAACTGCGGAAAGAACATGGCAAGTTTGAATAGAATGAACTATAAGAGGTAAGAAAGTCCGGTGGTCATTATGCATTTTCGAAAATCTTTGCCAGTTATCCTCGGCGCGACCGCGTTGCTTGGCACTGCTTCTCCACTATTCGCGGCCACGGGAAACAGCTCGCCCTGCGGAGCCAATGCCAATCTGGTGTCGGCGGAGACTGCGAACGCCTTTCTCTCGAACCCTGAAGCCCTGCTTGATCAATTCAAGGAAGGCCAGGGTGGGCTCGCCTCGCAGATTCGAGACTTTCTGACGTCGCGGCCGGAAACCGTCGATGGTATCGTTTCACTGGCGAGGGCCAGCAGCGAGGCGCAGAGCCGTGCCATTGGTTCGGGTCTCGGAACCGCGGCTTCCGTCTGCGTGCTGTCGCAGCCGGACGTGGCCCAGCGCATTCAGGAAGCGGTGTTGAAAACCGAAAATGCGCCCTTGATCGAGTCCTTCACCAGCATCACTGGCGACATCAAGACCGAAGCCACCAACGGCGCTGATCCCACCGGCGAGACGAGCACCGGCGGCGGCGGAGCCAATACAGCCGCGCCCGAGCGCGGCGGTGCGGCGTCGAACACCAACCCGACCGTTGTCAATACCGCTGGGCCCGGCGCCGCGTCGCAGACCCAGACGCTGTTCGCGGCCGCCGCCACGACAACGACGCTGACTTCGGTCAGCCCGTCCCGCTAAGGCGCTCCGAGTCGGAATTTTTAACCAAAAGCGGCTGTTCCGGGAACCGGTTCCCGGGAGTTGCTAAAATTGTAACTGCCTGCAAAACCCGAACCTAATGGGTTCGTTGTACCCCTAGCGTCAAGAAGAATGGCGAATAATGGGGACAACTATGAGCTGGATTTTTAGATCTTTCCTGGCGGCCGGGATCGCCTGCGCCGCTGGTGCTGCCAAGGCCGACACGATCGTCGAGGCCCCCTCCACGGTTGTGGCGGGCTCCTTCATCAGCGAATACGATAACGCGCTCGCGCCGCTGCAGTTTGTCAAATTCTGCATGAACTACCGCACCGAGTGCGACCCCGAGGCTGCCTCGGAGCAGCACGCGCTGCCCTCGGGCGAGCAGGCGCGGGACATGCTTCGCGAGGTCAATCGCGCAGTGAACGATGCCATCACCCCGATGCAGAAATCGACCAGCCCGCTGCTCGCGCGCTGGACGGTGTCGCCCGACGCCGGCGACTGCAACGACTACGCGGTGACCAAGCGGCATCGCCTGATCGAAATGGGCTGGCCGAAGTCGGCATTGCGACTTGCAGTTGTCCTCGCGGGCGGAGGACAAGGCCATCTCGTGCTGGTGGCCCGGTTGAGCGATGGAGACATGGTGCTCGACAACCTAGCCTCCGCCGTTCGCCCCTGGAACGCCGCCGGTTATCAGTGGATCTCGATGCAGTCCGGCAGCAACCCGCGCTATTGGGTGGCTGTTGGCGAGCATGGCCAGCATCTACGTGCCAGCCGCCTCGCCTCGCTGCGGACGCCCTCCTAAAGCGCAAGCTCCAACACGTCGCTGATCGGTCCCGATTCCCATCGGGGCCGATCAATTCGTTGGAAGGCATGGTGCACGCTCGTTCAACGCAGCCTGCGGACGTGCGCGCCGAGAAAACAACCAGGCTTTCGAAATTCTGTCATCTGCGTACGCTAGGTGTGGCGCAGATTTTGCTGCTCTGTTAAGAGGCCTGCCTTGAGATTGCTGCCCTAGGGTCCGGACTCAATTGAGCCAGTAAGCGCAAGCTGCTGCGATCAAGACGCCTGAGAGGTAGTTTGCGGCGAGCTTGTCGTATCGGGTTGCGACGCGTCTGAAGTCCTTAAGCCTGCACCACATGCGCTCGACACGATTGCGATCCTTATATGCGATGGTGTCGTAGGGGATTGGGGTGCGGCGCGATGTTGTTGAGGGGATGACGGCCTCGGTGCCGCGTTCGGCGAGGCGGCGACGCAGGTGATTTGCGTCATACCCCTTGTCGGCCAGCAGCCTTCGGAAAGGGCCTGCGGCTTTGATGAGGGCCTCAGCCATGCTGATGTCGTTGATGTTTCCGGCGCTGAGCAGAAGGACGCGAGGCCTGCCGCGATCATCGACCTGGCCGTGAATCTTGGTCGTCCGGCCGCCACGCGAGCGGCCTATCGCTTGGGCGAAGGCCCCCCTTTTGCGCCGGCGGCGGAGCGGTGGGCTTTGACGTGGGTGGCGTCGATCGCCGCCCCGTCAAAGATGCCGTTATGCCCTGTCAGAGCTTCGAACATCTGCAGCCACAGACCCTGCCGGCTCCAGCGGTTGAAGCGATTATAGACCGTCGTGTAAGGCCCAAACTCCGGGGTGCAATCGCGCCATCGCACCCCGCTCTTCAACATGTGCACGATCCCGGAGATCACTCGGCGGTCGTCCACCCGATGCGCGCCTTTGCGCCCTCGCGGCAGCAGCGGCTCGATCCGAGCCCACTCCTCATCGCTAAGCCACCGAACCTGCTTCGCCATCTTCAAGGCTCCTTCCGGAATCCTTGAATCAGCAACTCAGCTCCGCCGCCAGACCTTGTTGAGTACGGACCCTAGCGTTGCATACCGCTTAAGGGATTGCAGTTCATCGAAAAATGACTGGCGGCGCGCATTGTTTCCAGCTATTTTTGCACCGCACAAAAATTTGACATACTTTATGTTCATCAAGGGTTTCTAGTTAAGTCCTTCCAGCATAGTCGGTTGTCGTAAGCGAGATGGAAGATAACTTGCATCAGTTGAACATGATCGAAGCTGGCCGCTGGTGGATCGTTCGCATTGTCGTGTCAGTCACGATGTTTTGCGGACTAAACGGCATTGCACAGGCACAGTGCGTCGCGCGTTCGGAGCGCGTGCCGCAGATCGCGCTCGATGCCTTCGTCGCTGAGCCGTCCTCGCTCCTGGTCCAGTTGCGCAACGAGCGCGAGAAGCTGGCGGGGCGGCTTCAGGGCTATATCGTCACCGACGTTTCGGTCCTCAAAGCGGTGCAGAGCCTGACACGAGCGGCGACTCAGGCCGACCGAACGTCGATCGGGACTGCGCTGCACCGGGCCGAAATCCTCTGTCGCTCGACCAAGCCGGAGGTTGCGCAGAAGATCAGCGACTTCGTCGGCAAATTGCATGACAGCGCCGTCGTCGCCGGATATTCGTCCGAGCCGGACGACGTGCCGGCTCCGCCGCCGATCAAGGCCAACATGCCCACCAGGTCCGGCACGGGCCTGATGTCCGGCGAGTACAAGACCGACGTTGCCGACCCCTTCGCAAGCATGCCGCTTCCCGAATAGCCATTCGAGCGCACCGACACAATGTTCCAACCTCGCGATCAATTCCAGCCCCGCGCGAAATACGCCATTGAGCTCGGCGGCACGACTCTGAGTGTCGACCGGGTCATCGACATTCTGCGCCGCCAGTGGCCGTTGATCGTCGCGAGCACGGGAACCGCGCTGGCAGGCGTCGTGATCTACCTTCTGGTGGCGACCCCGATCTTCACGGCCAACGCCCGCATCCTGATGGACACTCGGCAGACCCAGGTGCTCGACAAGGATAGCGGCATGTCGAATGCCCTGATCGACACCGGTTTCGTCGACAGCCAGGTCGAGATCCTGCAATCCGACGACTTGATTCTTTCGGTCGTCCGCCGTCTGAAGCTCACTGAAGACCCGGACTTTAACGGCTCCAACCCGGGCATGCTCGCCATGGTCATCGGCAGGGTCATGTCGCTGTTCGGGTCCGACGGTCCTCCGTCGAAGGAGCGGATCGAACACGGCGTTGTCGAGGGCGTTCAGAAGAACCTCAAGGTCGAGCGCGTTCTGACCACCTATGTGCTTTCGGTCTCCTTCCGTTCGGCGAATCCCGACAAGGCCGCCCTCGTCGCCAACGCGATCTCGGACGCCTATATCGTCGGAGCGCTCGAGGCCAAGTACCAGTCGACCAAGCGCGCCGGCGAATGGCTGCAGCAGCGCAGCGCCGAGCTGCGCGAGCAGGCGACCGCTAGCGATCGTGCCGTGCAGACATTCAAGGCCCAAAACAACATCGTCGGCACCAGCCGCGGCCTGATGAGCGAGCAGCAGCTGACCGACGTCAACACACAGCTCATCCAGGCGCGTGCCTCGACCGCAGAGGCAAAGGCTCGCCTGGACCGCATCGAAGGGGTGCTCGATAAGGATCTGGTCCAGCCGACTGTGACCGACGCTCTCAACAATACCGTGATCACGCGTCTGCGGGCGCAGTATCTCGATCTGGCGGCTCAATATGCCGACTGGTCGAACCGCTACGGCAAGACTCACCAGGCGGCGATTAATCTGGCGAATCGCATGGACGAGTTGCGCAAGGCGATGGCCGACGAGGTGCGTCGCATCGCTGATGCGTATCGCAGCGAATACGAGATCGCCAAGAGCCGCGAGAAATCGCTCGAGGAGAACCTTAACAATCTCGTATCCCAGGCCGGCAGCACGAGTCAGGCCCAGGTCAAGCTGCGCGACCTCGAGAGTGCAGCCGACGCCTATCGCAATCTCTACAACAGCTTCCTCGAGAAGCTACAGAATGCCACGCAGAACCAGAGCTTCCCAATCAGCGAATCCCGCATCATCGGCACCGCCGTCAAGCCCGACAAGAAGAGCTCGCCCAAGTCGATGCTTGCGTTGATCGGCGGCCTGTTCGGCGGGTTGTGCTTCGGCTTCGGCGCTGCCTTCGCAAGGGAATTACTGAGCGACGTACTTAGGTCTCCTAGCGACGTCGAGGACCTGCTCGGTGTGAAATGCCTTGGCGTCCTTCCCGATATTCGGGACGCAGGCCAATCGCTGAGAACGGCAGGCGGCGATGCCGCGAATGTTGCGGTTTCCAGCTATGTCGTGGACCATCCCTTCTCGCGATTTGCCGAGACGCTTCGAAATATCAAGGTTTCGATCGACGTGGCGCGGCTGTCGCGTGATGTCAAGGTGATCGGAATCCTGTCGTCCTTGCCAAAGGAGGGAAAGACGACGGTCGCAGCCAATTTCGGCCATCTGACCGCGTTGACCGGCCACCGCACGCTACTCATCGATGGCGACCTCCATACCCGCTCGCTCACGCGAGAACTCGCGCCGCACGCCAAGTCCGGTCTGGTCGAAGCTCTCAAGGATCCCCGCTCTTTTGGGTATCATATCCAGCGCAGCAAGGAGAGCGGGTTGGACTTCCTGCCGTCCTTCGTCGCATCACGAATGGTGAACTCGGCGGACGTGATCGCATCCAAGTCGATGGCGGACCTTCTCGCAGTGGTGCGCGAAGAATACGAATACATCATCATAGATTTGGCGCCGGTGATGCCGGTGTCGGACGCCAAGGCCGTCAGCCACCTCGTCGACGCGATGGTCTACGTGATCGAGTGGGGACGCACCAGCCGTAATGCGCTGCAGGAGTCGATGGCAAGCTCCGAAGGCATCCAGAAGAAGGTGCTAGGCGCCGTGCTCAATCGTGCCAATCCGAAGATGCTGAAGCGGATCGAGGCCTACAAGGGTTCGCACTACGGCAGCTACTATGTCGAAGGAACCTAGCGGGCCGAATGCGCGACAGCGTTCGGATCGAGCTCACCGCCGCATCCTGCTCGGTTCAAACGTCGCTTTTGCAGTCTGTGCGCTGGCGTGGGTCTCATATACTGCGCCCAATCTAACCTCCCCAGCGATCCCACAGGTCGCCGGGCGGATCTCGCGTGGCGAGCGATACGATCCGGATCAGTTGAGACAGATCATTGCGGAGAATCTGCCGTCTGCGCGACGCCAATGCGGCGCCAAGACCATGCGAGAACTTCTGTTGCTGCAACTTGCTATCGCAGATGAGTCGATACGCAGCAGCAACCTGAAGCAGGCTGACACCGATATCGAGGCCGTTGCCTCCTCCAGCCGCGCACTTCTGCTCTGCGCTCCGTCCGAAGGCCTCGGCTGGCTTGGCAGTTATTGGGCGGCAATCCGTCAGGAAGGCTTCGGACCGCGAACGTCGGCCTTCCTCGGCCTTTCCTACCAGCTCGCACCTCATGAAGCCTGGCTCCAACTTATTCGTGCACCGCTAGCCCTTCGGGTCTACCGCGCGCTGCCGCCAGAACTGAAGACCAATGCGGTCGAGGACTTCGCGGACATCTTCAAGGCGCGGCTTTTTCCGAGCGCTGCCGCCTTCTATCAAGCAGCCGCCGCGGGCGCCCGCGCTGATCTTCTTGACCGGACTTGTGCCGCCCCGGAAGCTGACCGGCGACTATTTCAGCGTTATGTCACGGACAAGGGACTGCAGCTCCGCCATCCCTGTTACCAGAATGACGAACGGCCTGCATATCTGAAGGATTAAGAACTTGCTGCCGTGAATAGGAGAAAATTCCAGTACCGCCAGCGTAGAACGACCGACGCATTCAGGAGGCGATTCAGGGAGACGCTCAGTACGCTTCCTGATGAAGCAGCGCCAGCGCGGTCTTCAGGATGATCCTGATGTCGAGCCATATGCTCCAGTTGCTGACGTACCAGACATCGTACTCGACCCGCTTTTCCATCAGATCGATGGTCGGAGTCTCGCCGCGGAAGCCGTTGACCTGGGCCCAACCGGTCAGGCCTGGCTTCATGTGATGACGGTACACGTAATTGCTGATGATCTGGTCGTAATAGTTGTCATGCGCCAGCGCATGCGGGCGCGGCCCGACCAGCGACATCTCGCCGCGAAGCACATTCCAGAGCTGCGGCAGTTCGTCGATGCTGGTCCGCCGCAGCACACGGCCTACGCGCGTCACCCGCGCATCGCTCTTTGTCGCCTGCGTGACGGTGTGACCGTTCTCTGCCACCGTCATGGAGCGGAACTTCCAGATCTCGAACTGCTTGCCGTTGAAGCCGCGCCGCGACTGCCTGAAGATCACTTTGCCCTTTGAATCGAGCTTGATCATGATCGCGGCCGTTACCAGCAGCGGCGCCAGCAACAGAAGCGCAAACGATGCCAGCCCGATGTCGAGGCAGCGCTTCTGCGCCCGCTCGAATGCATTCAATGGTGCGCGCTGGATCTCGATCGCGACCGTGCCGCTGACAGGCTGGAACGGACGCGAGACCAGATCGGCAATCGGGAAGTCCGGAAGCAGGCGAATCGGCTGAGGAACCACGCGCAGTTGCTGGCTCAACTTCTGGAGAAGGGGCATTTCATCCCAGTCGATCACCAGGAGATATTCTTCCACGTCAGCTGCCCGCGCCTGGCGGGTGATGTCGCGGATCTCGCGATCCCAGTTGGCGCCCTCTTCGGACGGTTCGAGCACGAAATGCCGGACGACGTTGAAGCCGTGCTTGCGCAGGTCCTTGAAGCGAGTGGAGGTGAAATCTAGCGGCTTGAGGCTGAGCAGCACGACCTTGCGGTCGACCAGCCGGCCCTTCGCATAGCTTGAAGTCAGGGCCATGCGCCACACCACGCGCAGCCCGCCCAGCGCGACGCCGCCGGTCGCGGCAAAAAGCAGCGTGGTTCCGCGCGACAGATCCGCGGATGACTTGAGTAGAAAAGCCTCGACCGCGAGGATCGTCAGCGAGATCAGCCAGACCGCCAGCACCTTGCGCAGCTGCCAGACCGTGCTCAACAGGCGGTGGTGGTCGTACACGCCCTGGAAATACGCGATCGTCACGAACACAGCGCCGACGACGAGCCCCGCTCCGACGGAGGAATCCTGCTCGGCCACGAGCACACGATACAGACCGCTCGCCACGAAATAGCTGAGCAGAACCGCAACGAAGTCTGCGGCGATCAAGGCGACCTGGAGAGGCCGTTGGAGGGCACCGCGCCGGTTCGATACTGCCGAATAGTAATTTTCCGAACCGTAAGTTGCTACAGCCATCCGAACCTCGCTGCCTCGCCGCTCAATTCGCAATAAAGAATTGCGAGCAAATCGATCCAAATTTTCGACGTGCGTCGAAGTATATCTTAACTAAACAAAGCGACATTGCGGCAGTGCAGCGAAAAAATCAAATCGATTTTTATGCAACGCAGCTTCGTCGCAAATGAATGCTCAAGCTACTGTCACACACGTGACAATTATGCGGGCATTGCGCCGCGTTTCGCACCAAATCGCGTCAAATTCGCACAGCAATTTCGCGCGCATTTGAACGGCTGTTCAACCATGCCGCTTAAGCCGGTATTAGGCCGCAGCCGTTAACACTCGTGACCAACTCGGGGAGTTGTGTCGTGAGTACGGTTGCCATTTTCAGTCTGCTGATCGGATCGTTGCTGGGAGGGCGCTTCCGGATCTTCATCCTGCCGCCCTTCATCGTTCTCGGCGCCGCAATCCTCGGCGCGATCTCCGCCTGGCAAGGGCAGACGTCAGCTCACATCGTTGTTACGATCCTCGTGTTCGCATCGGTGCTCCAGCTCGGCTATTTCTGCGGCGCGGTTCTGGTCCGCGTGCGCGCATCGGCCTTTCGCGGCAAGGCCGCGCAATCCTTCGACAGCCAAAGCTTCGGCTAACGGGGCGGCAAACGCGGAAACCCGTGATTCGCAGAGCCGATGATCGGCCGGGCACGCAAATGGGCGTCTGTCGGCCGGGTGGGAAAAAAGCCACTCATGGCGCCCCGATTTCGCCGATAGCATATTGACATCACGGGCGAAGCTCCCTGAAAGAGTTTGGACCCCATGCCAATGATCGCGCCCCAAAATTCGCCCCGGCCGAAGCTACCGAACGGCGTGCGCATCTACGCGATGAGCGACATCCACGGCTGCGCGCATCTGCTCGAGCAGATGTTCGCGGTCATCGATGCCGACATGGCGAACAGCCGGCCGTATCGCGCGATCGAGGTCTTTCTTGGCGATTACATCGATCGTGGACCTGATTCGCGTCGAACCCTGGATCTCCTGATCGAACGCAGCCGCCGCCGCAACACGGTCTTTCTCAAGGGCAATCATGAGGCCTATTTGACCTCGGTGCTGGAAGATCCCTCCCGCGCCGCCGAATGGCTTCAGTTCGGCGGGCTCCAAACCCTGATGTCGTACGGCGTGTCGGCCGCGCCTGGTCTCGGCAAGGACGAGTTGTCCGGCCTGGTGCGCGAGCTCTCATCCGCGATGCCTCCGGAGCACATCGCGTTCCTGCGCCAGTTGCGGCCGACCTTCACATGCGGGGACTTCTTCTTCGTCCATGCGGGGGTGCGTCCGGGAATTCCGCTCTCCGAACAGAGCGAGCAGGACCTGCTGTGGATCAGGGACGAATTCCTCCAGAGCAAGCGGCGCTTCGGCAAATATGTCGTGCACGGCCATACGCCGGTTCGGCAGGCCGAGTTGCTGGAAAACCGCGCCAACATCGATACGGGGGCCTATGCCACCGGCAATCTGACGCTGCTCTCCATTCAGGGCAACAGCATGCTGGCGATCTAGCCGCCGCGCTCACGCGCCGCGCCGACCTTCCAATTGGGGGAGCTTGCTAATTGGTGGAGCTTGCCGGAGGCCGGAATTCCGGAAAGCGACTCAGCATCGCCGCCTTCAAGAACTTGAAATGCGCGATCGAAGCGCCGAGCTCCTTGAGCCGGCGCTGGCCGTTCAGGATTTCCTTGTCGAACAGATCCTGGTGGTGATTGTCGAGCGCCTCGCGCTCCAGATATTCGTCGTCGCCGTTGCCGAAGGTCACGGCCGCACGCGCCAGCACGTCCTCGACCCGGCGGTTCAAGCCCGACTGCTCGCGCTCCGCCGCATGCAGGGCGTCATCGATCGCGATCATGATGGCTTCGATGCGCGCGCGATCGGTTTCAGCGTCGCGCTCGGGCGAGCGCGCGCGGAACGTCTGTTCTCCCCCGAAACGGTCCTTCAGGAAATTATGGGTGCGGGCCCGCAGGAAGAGCTGAAACATGCGTGCGTTTTCCGGTTCGAGGCGCCAGACCGGAAAATGGGCCCGGGATGGTTAATAAAGGTTGAATCCTTCGCGCCGCCCGGTGCGGCTTTGCGCCATCCAGGACTTCCAGGCGCCCTCGTGCTTCTCATAAAGCTCCTGCCGGCGCTGCTCGCCGGCATTCGGCCACACATCGCGGCTGTCGGTGGCAGCCTGCCCCTGGTCGGACACCTGCTCACTATCGAGCCGCTCGAATTCGAACGTCTCCTCGGGCGTGAGGCCGATCAGGACGCGGCGGCCTCCCCCATCGACGAAATACCGTCGCGGCGCGTTGTTCGTCGGGCTCGTCATGGTGCCTGCCCGCAGCCTCGTCATGATCCGCTCCCCTCTACCGTCATTCTCGCCGCAACGGAACGCCGACACTCCGGTTGCAACCCATTAAAATGCACGCCGCGGCGACGAGCGAAATCAGGATCGCAACCAGCATCATTCGGGATTCGACCCAGTGACCGAGCGTGTTGTCTCATGCCGCGACAATCTCATCTTCGAGTTGTGTCGAGATCATGAAGAGCGCCGCTGATTTTCTCGTCATGCCAGGGATTTTTTGGGCAGCACCTTGCACGAGAAGTGACCGACGCGCTTCAACCGAACAACCAGAAGAACAACCTCACCAGCAACAGCGTGATGAAATACACCCAGCCCGCCATCGCGATCAGCGCAACGCTGAAAAAGGCGCCTTCCAACGCCCGCTCTCTGATCTTCGTGAGAGGAAGTGCCGCGCGCGCCTTGTGAAGCATCTCGGTCTTCTGATTTTTTTGTGGCCGTATGCGCGACCATAGCCGAACAAATTCGACGATCTCGTGACGCGTTGTCTCAGAGACGCGCAATGGTGCTCGTCGGAATCGACGGTGCACGCATGCATTGCGTTGGGTCCATTCTCGTTCGAAGTCTCTGCGATCAAGCAGCGCCGCAACTCAATTCAAGTTGATCTCCGAATTCGCGCCGCGCCCCCGCATCAGCCGTCGCTGCTCGGCGACAACATCTCTTGCGGCAACAGACAGCCGGAGATACCGAGCGAGGCCACCGCAGGCGGCACCCGGCCAGGATGTTCGGATATTCCGTCAACACTCCGAGCAACATGCGTGGTCGAACTTGATGCAACCGGACGTGCATGGTCCATCGGAGAAGCCGCACGCCAGGATTGCGCGACCGCGCGCTGGTTCTGCGGCAACCGGACGTGGCATCGGAACATGCTCGATCGCGGCCATCGGAGCGCACGCATCGGTCTTGGCTGGCGAAACCCCGTGGTACTACGGAGCGCCGCGCAGCTATTTTGTCCCGGTAAGGTTGAGCAGTTAGCTTAATCCGCGTTGTCTGTTGCGAACGTCGCGAGATCGCATATCCATCCCCTCACCGGGCTCCCCAGGCCCGGTCCCACCCAGGCAAAGCCGTCGAGCGAACGTGGGTCCGCTTGGCGGCTTGCCGTTGTGTCGACGAGAGGATGAATTCAGTCATGGCGCGCAGGCCCTGGTCGTTCAAGGAAGACCGCCGGCTGATGGAGTTGGCCAAGTCCTCGGCTTCGCTGGAAGAGGCGGCGAAAACCCTCGGGCGCTCGCCCGATGCGGTCAAGCGCATGGCCTTGCGCCTCGGCCTGACGCTGAAATCCAAGGGATCCAAGAAGACCTAGCATCCGTTGCTGGTTGTGCACGACTTTTTCATGGACGGGCGCGCCTTCCTCTTAATCGATCAATGGAAGACGCCGATCGACACAGTCCGAAAGCCTTCAGCGCTCTCGATCTCTCCGCGTCCGGATGTTAGACTATCCAACGATGAAGATCCCTTTTCGACGGAGAACGGCCGCCGGACCGGCTTCGGTCTCCGCTCGATGGTTGTTGGAGAAATGCACCATGTTGTCCCGCGCACTCGCCGTAGCTTTGCTTCTGGCTCTGCCTTCCGTGGCTCTGCCCTCGGTGGCGGCGGCGCAAGTCCCTGTGCGGTTTGGATTTCCGAACGGCGCACCATGGTGCGCTTTTGGTTTCGACTGCCGCTTCCTGAATTACCGGGAATGCGCGGACTGGATCTTCGACCCCGCACGAAATTGTCTTAAGAATCCGTACTTCGCGGCTCACTACCCGACCAATGTCGACAAGGGCTGGTCGTACAATCGCCGTTGATCGTCGAACCCGGCAAACGGATTTGTGAAGCCATCAGGCGCGCGGCATCGCGCCTGAATGCGCCGGCATGGTTCCTTGATGCCAGGAATTTGGGCAGGAACGATCGTCTGCCCGCTCCCTGGAAGTGGAACCCTCGCGCATGGGTCATCGCGACCGATCCGCGACACGCCATGTGTTCCCAGGTTCATGCCCTCGAAGGTTCATGAACCTTAACGATGTTATTGGCTTTCGAGAGTGACAGGCCGGTCGACCGTTTATGCTGGCGCCATGCGCCACAACCATCTCATCGCAGCTGCGGGGATCTGCCTCGCGCTCATCATTTACGCCACGCTCGCCAAGCTCGCGGGCAGGCCGGCGCTGATGGGCCATGCAGAGGCCTATTGGGTCGTCGTCATTGAACGCTTCAGCGCCTACGGCCTGTTGGGTTTCCTGCTGTCCTTCCTGCTACCGGGGCGGTTCAAACTGGCTTGCGCGTTCGTGGTCGCCGTCGCAGTCGGGTTAGAGGTTTTGCAGACGATGACGCCGGATCGTCATCCAGAGTTCATCGATGTCCTGCAAAAGGCCGCCGGCGGCACCGTCGGCGTCCTTCTGGCCCAAACCATCCTGGCTTTCCTGCCGAGGCCACCGTCCTGAGACGGCCGACGACACGGCCAGATCACGCAACTCCGCGCCGCGATCCGGGCTCATCCGTCGAGAGAACTCTGGACATCTGCCGATGGGCATCGCGCAATGCCGTGATCGCATCGTCGAGGTCGAACTCGGCTTCACGAATGGTCTCGAAGAACCGGGCCATCAAGGCGAGGTTCAACTTGACGCGGGTGTTTCCGTCACGGCTCTTGCGGCGATCAAGCGAAAGATGCAGCGCCTGCATCCTGGCCTCTGCAGCGCTACAGCCGCTGAGTGCCGCGAGTTCGTCATATGTCATCCAGATCTGAG
The DNA here is from genome assembly GCF_007290395.2 of Bradyrhizobium cosmicum. Taxonomy (NCBI): domain Bacteria; kingdom Pseudomonadati; phylum Pseudomonadota; class Alphaproteobacteria; order Hyphomicrobiales; family Nitrobacteraceae; genus Bradyrhizobium; species Bradyrhizobium cosmicum. The sequence continues at coordinate 5,920,184 of NZ_CP041656.2, forward strand.
GCATGTCCCTGTCCGCCTTTTTGTTATGGGCCTCAACCTAGATTTCACGTCTAAACGCACTCTTGCCGCGGTGCGCGTGCGGCGCGTTTTGGCGACAACAGCGTCAATGCAACGCTAAGGCATCGGGGCTTTGGGCGGCGTGAAGGGATGGCGCGGCCGGGAACGGCCGTCGAGGCCCTTGGGCAGCCTGTCGACATTGAGCTTCACGACCGCGCACCGGGCGTCGGCGGCCGGCGCGTCGTCCTGGCTGTAGATCAGCGTCGCCTCGAACTTGACGTCGGGAACTTCCCTGGCCGTGCCCGAACAGTTCGCCACCAGGCCGTTGCACACCCCCGTGAGTCTGACCTCGACCTCGTCCGGCCCAAACACACTCGGCGGACCATCAGCGTGCCGATTTACGGTCAGGACAGCAGAGAAATGCTGTTCATCAACACGGTAGGAGCCACCATAAGTAAAGAAGCTGTCGTTGCCCGAGATCCGCCCCTCGATCAGATCCACCATGCCCGTGCCTTGACCACGCGGGGTCCTGAACCAGGCAGCGTATTTGCCGTCCTTCAACATGGAGCATTTCTCGACGCGGAAATTGACTTGTATTTGCGACCAACTCTGGGGCGCGACAATGACCGACCTGCCAACCCTTTGGGCAAGGTTAACGCCCCGAAAACCCAATCCATCGAATTGCCGCCAACGCATGACGCCGGCGACGAAAGAGTCAAAATAACTCTATGCCGTCATCCGCAGTCTCGATCGCCTCGACGCGGCGCGCGGCGGCAATCGAAGCGAGGCCAAGCGTTTGCAAAAATTCCCGGTGAACCTCCCGCTCGCGCTCCATCGTGTAGCGCGTGAAGAGACCGTCGAGCATCGCCTGATCTTGTGGCTCAGGTTGCGGCCGCTGAGCGCCGCCACTCGCGGTCTCGAGACGCGCGGCGACCGCGGGCAAGGCAGCGGAGCTTTCACCGAGCGAGTTCATCAGGCCCTGGGCCGAATTCATCAGGCCCTCGAACTCCGCGCCTTCGTCGACGAGCCGGCTCATCAGTTTGCCGAGCCGCTCATTGCCGACCTCGACCTCGCGCAGCGCCTGAAGGATCTGCGGCTCGAGCTTGGCGAGCTGCGTAGGATCGCCCTGCACGCGGAGTTCCTTCAGTTCGTTGGCCGACCGCTCGATGCCGTCGAGCACGGGCCGCAAGCGTCCCGCGCCTGCCGAGACCTGGTCGGCGGTCGCCTTGAGCTCGTTGGCGATCACGACGAAAGCGCTGCCTCGGCTACCGAGATGACTTGCCTTGAGGCCCGCATTCATGCCGATCAGCGTGATGTCGACGGACGCCTCAGCGAGCCCTGCAATCGCCAGGCGGAATTTCGTCAGCGTATCCTCGACGATCGCGAGCGCCTCGTCGACGGAGCGGCCCGCGCTCTCGCAGCTGGCGATCAGGGTCGAGGCATGCGCCAGCGTCTGCTTGATGCGCGACAGGAACGAGGACGAGCCGCCGTCCCCGCCGCCGAACAGCGTGCGGCCTTGGCCGACGACATTGCCGGCATCGTGAAGAATGGCGGTCAGCGCGCGAACGATCTGGCCGATGTCGCCGCCGAATTCGCGCTGGGCATCCCTGAGCAGCGCCGCCTGCAACTGACAGATCGCGCGCGCGCCATCGTCGCTCGCGACCGGCTCTGGAACGAGGCTCGGCGAAGATCCCGAGGCAAGGCCGAGGCCGTGACAGACATGCTCGAGGCGCTGGCGCGTGCTGTCGCCGGCCTGCAGCGCAATGATCGCGCTGCCGACCGCTTCGGCGATCTTCCTGGTGCTGTCACCCGCGAGGTCGGCGAGCTGGCTGCCGCTGCGGCGCTGGTCGTGCAGGCCTGAATAGGCTTCACCGAGCTCGGCGCTCTCCGACACCAGCTTATTCCGGTAACGGCTCTCGAACTCCTTCTGCCGGCCGGATGCGGTAGCCACCGCTTCCGACAGGCGCTGCTGGTCCCGCGCGCAGCCCTCGATCGAGCCCTGCACGGCCTTGCCGAGATCGTAGGCCTCCTGCGTGAAAGCGAGAAAGCCCTCGCGGTCGCCCTCGAGCGAGGCCGCCTCGATCCGCGCGCTGCGCGCGATGATGGTGATCATCCCGATATGCTTGAACAACGGCTTGAGCAGCGAGGACGCCTCCGCCGTGCTCTTGCCGATCGTTTCCAGCAGCGCGCTCTCCGCCGGCAGCGCCCGCGCCAGCTCGCTCAGCCGCGCGGCGATCTCCTGCAGCGCCGTTGCTGCGCCTTCGATCTCGGCGCCGGAGAGCTCACCGGAAAGCGTCGCGAGGCCCTGGTTCAGCTCCTTGAAGATGAGGTGGCCGCGTCCGAGTTCGTGGCCGACCCGCGCGAAGACGTCCTCGATGCGCGAGGAAACGTCCTCGATCGCGGCGGTTGCCTCGGTGAGCGTGTTGGCCGGAACGGGCGACATGGCCATCAGCCTGCCACCGCGGCGTGCCCGGCCTGATACCAGAGCATGATCTCTCGTGGAATGTGATGCAGCGAAACCACCTTCTCGACTCCGCCGTGGGCGATGGCTTCCTTGGGCATGCCGAACACCACGCAGCTCTCTTCGTCCTGCGCCCGCGTTGAAGCGCCGAGCTTGCGCATTTCCAGCATCCCGCGCGCGCCGTCATCGCCCATGCCCGTCATGATGACGCCGAGCGCGTTGGCGCCGGCATGCTGGGCCGCCGAGCGGAACAACACATCGACGGAGGGGCGATGCCGCGACACCGGCGGACCGTCCTTGATCGCGATCTGGTAGCGCAGACCAATGCGCTGAAGCAGCATGTGCCGGGCCCCGGGCGCGATATAGGCGCAGCCCGGCAGCACCGGTTCGCCGTCCTCGGCTTCCTTGACCCGAATCTGGCAGACGCCGTCGAGACGCTTGGCAAAGGCCGCGGTGAAGCCTGCCGGCATGTGCTGGACGATGACGATCGGCGGACAATTCGCAGGCAGCATCTCGAGGACGTCGTTGAGCGCCTCGGTACCGCCCGTCGAGGCACCGATGCACACGATACGCTCCGTCGTCGGCCGGACCTTGCCCTGCACCGGCGGCGGGATGATGGCATCGGCAGTCAGCTTCTTCTCGATAGCCCGGCGTTCCGCACGCGGCCGTACCCGCGCGCGCGCAGCCGACTTCACCGCCTCGCGCAGCCGCGTCGAGCATTCGAGCAGTGCCTGGCGTGTGTCGATCTTCGGCTTCGGCACGATGTCGACCGCGCCGGCCTCGAACGCCTCGAACATCACGTTCGAGCCCTCTTCGGTCAGCGAGGAGCAGATGATCACCGGGATCGGGCGCTGCGCCATGATCTTGCGCAGGAACGTCATGCCGTCCATGCGCGGCATTTCGAGGTCGAGGACCATGACGTCGGGAATCTCGTCCTGGAGACGCTTCGCTGCCACGAACGGATCCGAGGCCGTTCCCATCACCTCGATATCGGGGTCTTCGGACAGGATCGTCAGAAGGATTTGGCGCACCGACGCCGAATCGTCCACGATCAGCACGCGAACTTTCTGCTTCGGCATTTTAGGCGGCGCTCCGGCTAGATTTGGAAAATGGTTGGCTGAACTTGCTTCAGACCGGGTACTGCACTGTGGATCATCGATTCCGAATGCCCAACCAGCAGATAGCCGCCGGGCCGCAAATGGCTGCACAATTGCTCCACCACCTTGCGCTGCGTCTCCCGTTCAAAATAGATCAGGACATTGCGGCAGAAAATAATGTCGACGTCGCGGTCGACGGGGTAGGACTTGTCCATGAGGTTCATTCGCATGAAGTGCGTCAGGCGCCGAAGCTCGGGCACGACTCGCACCTCCCCGCTCGACTTCTCCCGTGATGACAGGAAATATCGTTTCACGAAGTTCTCGGGCACCGGCCCCAGGACATCCCGGGTGTAGATCGCGGTCTTGGCGAGACGCAGCACCGCGGTCGAGATGTCGGTGCCGAGAATGCGGTACTGGAAACGCGAGCCGTTGCGGACCATGTCGTCCAGCACCATGGCAATGGTGTAGGCTTCCATGCCCGTGGAACTCGCTGAGCTCCAGATCTTGAGGTTCGCGTTCTTCCGGCCGCGCGATCGCAGCAAGGCAGGAATGGCGACGTCACGCATGAAGGCGAAGTGCTGCGGCTCGCGAAAAAAGTCGGTCTTGTTCGTCGTCACCACATCGATGAGATGGGTGAGTTCGTTGTCGAAATGTTCGGCCTCGAACAGGTTGTCGACATATTCGTTGAGATCGGAGAAGTTCAGCGCGCGCACGCGCTTGTGCAGCCGGCCCTCCAGCATCAGCCGCTTGCCTTGCGGCAGCTTGATGCCGACCTGCCCCTCGATCAACTCAGCAATGGTCCGGAAGTGGCGGTCGGACAAATGGACAGCCGTATCCTGCACGGCGGGCATCATGGCTGAATGCCCCGTTCCGCGATGGCCGCCTGCACTGAATGTCGGGCCGAACGGGCCATCTTGAATCCCACGCGTTTACGCCAGTTACTGAAGACGGACCGGCCCACCGGTGAAAGGATGGGCCGGTCCTTCGATGAGTCCTAGCGCTGGAACTCGGCGTCTCGATCGTCCTCGCCGTCGTTCATGTCGAAAGCGAAGCCGCCGCCGCCGGCGACCTTCATCGCGCGCGTCGGCTTGGTCTGCGGTTTCTTGGCCGGACGCTCGACGGCGGCCATCGTGGCAGCCTTGGCGCGAAGCTGGTTCACCGCCCGGTCGATCGGCGCGGGTGCCTGGCTGCGTCCCTGCTCTATCCGGAAATAGGCGATGGTCGATTGAAGCTGCTCGGCCTGGGACGCAAGTTCCTCGGAGGTCGAGGACACTTGCTCGGACGCACTGGCATTCTGCTGGCCGACCTTGTCGAGCTGCTGGATCGCCTGGTTGATCTGGGCAGAGCCGACGTCCTGCTCGCGGCAGGCGGCGGTGATTTCCTCGACAAGCTCTGCGGTCCTCTTGATGTCAGGGACGAGCTTGGAAAGCATATTGCCTGCTTCTTGCGCGACCTTGACGGTTTCGGTCGACAGCGTGCCGATCTCGGCAGCGGCCGCCTGGCTGCGTTCGGCGAGCTTGCGCACTTCGGACGCCACCACCGCAAAGCCCTTGCCATGCTCACCGGCGCGCGCGGCCTCGACCGCCGCGTTGAGTGCAAGCAGGTCGGTCTGCCGCGCGATCTCCTGCACGATCGTGATCTTCTCGGCGATGGTCTGCATCGCATTGACGGCGCGGCCGACCGCGGCGCCACTGGCTTCGGCGTCCTTCGCCGACTGCGCGGCGATCTTCTCGGTCTGGTTGGCGTTGTCGGCGTTCTGCTTCACGTTCGAGGCCATCTCCTCCATCGAGGATGAGGCTTCCTCGGCCGACGAAGCCTGCTCGGTCGCGCCCTGCGACAGCTGCTCGGCGCTCGCGGAGAGCTCCTGGCTGCCGGCGGAGACGTTCTGAGCGGCCGTCAGCGCTTCGGACACGATCTGCCGGAGCTTTTCGACCATCCGCTCGAGCGCGAGACCGAGCGTATCCTTGTCCGACAACGGTTTGGCTTCGACCGTGAGATCGCCCTGCGCGATCTTATTGGCTAGCGCTGCAGTCGCGTTCAGGTTGACCGTCATCGCGTTCAGCGACTTGATGAGATCTCCGATCTCGTCATTGCTGGAAGATTCGATCTTGTGACTGAGGTCGCCGATCGCCACCGCGTCCGCGAGGCCCACCGCCTGCGCCAGCGCGCGGCTGATGCTCATCGCGATCCAGGTCGCCGCAACTGCGGCAATCAGGAGCGAGGCGATGACCAGGCTGAGCAGCAGGATCTCGGCGCGCGCGCCGTCCTGCTTCGCCTGATCGGCCTGATCGGTCATGTTCTTCTTGGTGTTCTTGATATAGCCGTCGGCCGCTTCCAGCGCGTCCGCGACGACCTTGCGGCCGTCGCGCATGGAACGGTCGAGCGCCTTCGGCTTGTCGACCTTCGCAAGTCTGACCGTCTCGTCCTGATAGGCGGTCATCTTGGCAAACGCTGCGGAAAAACCATCCATCAGCTTCTTGCCGCTTTCGCTGGCCGCCGCGTGAATCTCGTCCTTGGACTTGGTGACCGCCTCACGGTTCTTGGCAAGGTCGGCCACGAACTGATCGTATTCCGCATCGGACGCTGCGAGGATCGAGTTCTTCTCGGCCCGCACAAGAAACAGGATACCCTCCTTGAGTTCTGCGGCCTTCTCCATTCGGCCTGCACGCGCGACGAGAAGCTCGGCGGTGCCGACCATGTCGGACAGTTTCATATAACCGACCGCACCGGCGATCATGGACAGCAGGATGACGACGCCGAAGGCGCTGGCAAGCTTGGCTTTGACGGTGAATCTCATGTCAGTCTCGTTGTTCGAATTGGGGTGCTTACGCTTGACCACGCACGTACAAACTCAGGCGGCGCGGGACGTATCCGCGACCGCGTTACGTCCCTCCGGAATCTCGTCATGCGCCATCAGCTTGGCGAGGTCGAAGATTACGACGAATTTCTCGCCCTTGCGGCCGATGCCGGCCGCATAGTCCGACTGCCATTTGCCGCCGACTTCAGGGATGGGCTCGATCGCCTGCTCGTCGATGTCGGTCACCTCGAACACGCAATCGGCGACGAAGCCGACACCGACCAGACGGTCCTTCATCGGCACGTCGAGAATGATGATGCGGGTCGCTTCGGTCGCCGCCACGGCCGGAAGGCCGAGCTTGGTCCTGAGATCGACGATCGGATAGCCGCTGCCGCGCACGTCGATCATGCCCAGCAGGAAGCTCGGCGCGTGCGGAAGCCGCGAGATCGGCCTCATGTCCAGGATCTCACGGACATTGCGGATACTGATGCCGAACGTCTCGCCGGCGAGCCCGAGCGTCAGATATTGCGAGGTTGCGGCCATGATGAAGTCCAGGGTGAGATCCGGGTCAGATCGGTTTCAAATCGGTGTCAGCGCTGGAAGTCGGCGTCGCGGTCGTCTTCGCCGTCATGCATGTCGAAAGCGAAGCCGCCGCCATTGGCGACCTTCATCGCGCGGGCCGGCTTGCGGACAGGCGTGGGCTTTTTCGTGCCCCGGTCCGCCGCGGCCATGTGGGCGGCCTTGGCCCGGAGCTGGGTGACGGCGCGATCGATAGGTGCGGGTGCGCCGCTCTCGCCGCGGCCGGAATGCTCGATGCGGAAGAACGAGATGGTCGACTGAAGCTGTTCGGCCTGCGAGGCGAGTTCCTCGGAGGTCGAGGACACCTGCTCGGACGCGCTGGCGTTCTGCTGGCCGACCTTGTCGAGCTGCTGGATCGCTTGGTTGATCTGGGCCGAGCCGACGTCCTGCTCGCGGCAGGCGGCGGTGATTTCCTGGACCAGCTCGGCGGTCTTCTTGATGTCGGGCACCAGCTTGGACAGCATGTCGCCGGCTTCCTGCGCGACCTTGACGGTTTCCGTCGACAGCGTGCCGATGTCGGCGGCCGCGGCCTGGCTGCGCTCGGCGAGCTTCCGCACTTCGGAGGCAACCACCGCAAAGCCCTTGCCGTGCTCACCGGCACGGGCGGCCTCGACCGCGGCGTTGAGCGCAAGCAGGTCGGTCTGGCGCGCGATCTCCTGCACGATCGTGATCTTCTCGGCGATGGTCTGCATCGCGTTGACAGCACGGCCCACGGCGATGCCGCTGGCTTCGGCGTCCTTGGCGGACTGCGCCGCGATCTTCTCGGTCTGGTTGGCGTTATCGGCGTTCTGCTTCACGTTCGAGGCCATTTCCTCCATCGAGGAGGAGGCTTCTTCGGCAGAGGAAGCTTGCTCAGTCGCGCCCTGCGACAGCTGTTCGGCACTGGCGGAGAGCTCCTGGCTTCCGGCGGAGACGTTGTGTGACGCGGTGAGAGCCTCCTCGACGACTTGCCGAAGCTTTTCGACCATCATGTTCAACGATTTGACGAGGTCGCCGATCTCGTCATTGCTGGAGATGCTGATCGTCTGGGTGAGGTCGCCGCCCGCCACCGCACCGGCAAGGCCGACCGCTCGGCCGAGACCACGGGCAATGCTGATGGAAATCCAGATCGCGGCGATCAGGCCGATCACGAGCGACGCCATCACGGCCGCAATCAGCATCATGTGGGCCCGATTGCCGTCCTCATGAGCCATGGCGGCCTGGTCGGCCATGTTCTTCTTGACGTTGGTGACATAAGTATTGGCGGCTTCCATCGCCTCGCCGACGGCCTTGCGGACCTCCGTCATGGAGCGTTCGGCACCTTTTGCCTTGTCGGTACGCGCAGTCTTGAGGGCGTCATCCTGAACGGCATTCATCCGTGCATAGGCGGCGCCAAAACTCTCGATGAGCTTCTTGCCCTCGGGAGAGGCCACCGCGTGAATCTCTTCCTTCAGCTTCAGAAGCGCTTCCCGCTGCTTGGCGATGTCGGCGAGGAAACGGTCCGCTTCGCTCTCGGGCGCGAGAAGGAGGTTCTTCTCCGCGCGAACCTGGAGCAGGATGCCCTTCTCGATTTCCGCCGCCCGGTCCATCCGGCCGGCGCGCGAAACCAGGCTATCCGCGGTGTCGATCATATCGCTCAGCTTGACGTAAGCGAGACCACCCGCCGCCATCGAGAGCAACAGGACCACACCGAACGCGATGGCAAGCTTTGCCTTGACCGTAAATCTCATCTTCAGCCCCTAAAGCCCAGGTCCCGCCCGAGACCCCATTTCAATTCAGGATGCGTTCCATGTTGGGAACGATGACGAACTCTTCACGCCATTTGGCGATGAAACGAATGAACTCCGGCTTCCAGTGCATACCGACGCGCGGCGTCTGCTGCACGTCGGTCTGCGAGATCTCCGTGACCTCGTAGACCTTGTCGGCGGTGACGCCGACCAGAACCGGTTCGCCGTCGAGCTCGAGCTCGATGACGACGACGCGCGTGTCGGCCGAGTTGTCGGGCTGCGGCATGCCGAAACGGATGCGCAGGTCCGCGAGCGGAATGACGTTGCCGCGCACGTTGATCACGCTGGGAACGAAGGCCCGCGCGCCAGCGACCTTGGTCACCGGCACGGGATCGATGATCTCACGCACGAGGCCGGCGTCGAGCGCGAATTTCTCCTCGCCGAGACCGATCATCACGACCTGCATTGCGCCGGCCTGATGCCCATCAGTAAAACCTTCGTTCATCACGCCGCCTCGCTGATATGCTGCTTCTCGACCTTCGACTGCGCCAGCGCGACGAGCTGCGCGACGTCGAGGATCAGCGCCGCCGTGCCGTCGCCCAGGATCGTCGCGCCGGAGAAGATCGTGACGTCGGAGTGCAGCTTGGAGAGCGACTTGATCACGGTCTGGTGGTTGCCGATGATCTGGTCGGCGACGAGGCCGACGTGAGTCTCGCCGGTCGAGATGATGATCGTCTTCTGGTGCCGGTCGGGCGTGCCCGACGCGGCCATGACCTCGCGCAGCCTGAGGAAGGGCACGAGGTTGCCGCGCACGTTGAGGAAGTTTCGGCCACGCGAACGCTCGTCCTCTGCCGTCAGTTCGATGCACTCCTCCACCGCAGACAGCGGAATGATGTAGCGGCCTTCGCCCACCCGGATCAGGAGGCCTTCGATGATAGCGAGCGTCAGCGGCAGGCGCAGCGTCACCGTGGTGCCCTGGCCCGGCTTGGTCGACAGGTCGATCGTGCCGCGCATGTTCTCGATGGTGCGCTTGACCACGTCCATGCCGACGCCGCGGCCGGACAATGCCGAGATGGTCTGCGCGGTCGAGAAGCCCGGGTGGAACAGGAACTGATGGATCTCGTGGTCGGTCAGCACGGCGCCGGCCGCGATCAGCCCCTGCTCTTCCGCCTTTGCACGAATGCGCGCGGTGTTGAGTCCGCCGCCATTGTCCTTCACGGTGACGAGCACTTGCGCACCGGAATGGACGGCGGCGAGCTCGATCCGGCCCTGCTCGGTCTTGCCGGCGGCGGCGCGCGAGGCGGTGTCCTCGATGCCGTGGTCGATCGCGTTGCGGATCAAGTGTACCAGCGGATCGGCCAAGCACTCGATCATGGTCTTGTCGAGTTCGGTGTCCTCGCCCGTGGTGACGAATTCGACGGGCTTCGACAAGTCCCGCGACAGGTCATGGATCAAGCGGCGGAAGCGGCCGAACAGCGAACCGATCGGCACCATGCGGGCACCCATCGTGGTGTCGCGCAGGCTGGAGGCGAGACGCTCGATCTCCTCGGCGATCATCTTGATTGAGAGGTCGGAGCCGGAGGATGCGAGCTGAGTCAGACGCGCCTGCGCAATGACGAGTTCGCCGACACGGTCCATCAATTCGTCGAGGCGCTCGGCCTGAACGCGGACGGTGGCGATGCCGCGATCGTCGCGCTTGGCGTCAGGCTTCGGCTCCGGCTTCGCGTCGGGTTTGGGTTCCACCTTCGCGGCGGGCTGCGCGGCGACCGGTGCGGCAGCAACCTCGACCACCGGCGCGGTCATCTCGGCCACGGCGGCAGGCTCCTCGTCGAGAAGCGGGAACAGCGGCATCGGCGCGGGCGCCTCGACTTGCTCCAGCGGCGAGAGCGTCAGCTTCATCTCGTCCTGGACGAACATGAAGACGTCGTCGATCGCGTCCTTGTCACAGGCCGCATGCAGCTTGACGTCCCACTTCAGATAGCAGTCTTCCGGCTCCATCTCGTCGAGGAACGGGATGCCGTCGGTCACAGGCACGACGAAGCACGGGCCGAGCTTGCAGAGATCTTCCAGCAGGTCGAGCGGGTTCGAGCCGTTGCGCAGGATGTGCGATTCGAATTCCAGATAGAGGTGCCAGCCGGCCTGCTTGTTCTCGCTAGGGACCAGCGAAGGCGCATCGGTGATCTCCGCGACCGGAGTGGCAGGCTGGTCGGGAAACACGAAGCGCTTGAGATCGGCGAGGATGGCGTCGCCGATGACGTCGTCGGTCGATTGCGGATCCTCGATCAGCGCGCGAATGTAATCCTTGGCCGCAAGCGCGACGGAGATCAACTCCTGCGTCGGCTTGATCTCGCCCTTGCGGACGCGGTCGAACGCGGTTTCGAATTCATGGGTAAAGGAGGCGACCTTGTCGAAGCCGAACATGGCGCCGGAGCCCTTGATCGTGTGCAGGGCGCGGAAGGCGGAATCGACCAGCTCGCGGTCGTCGGGACGCTGGCCGAGATCAAGCAGGGCCCCTTCGAGGACCTCGAACAGCTCGCTGGCTTCCTGACGAAAGACCTCGGTCGGGTCCATTGTACTCATGCACGCACCAGCTTGCCGACGACAGCGAGCAGCTGCTCGGGCTTGAAGGGCTTGGTGATCCAGCCGGTGGCGCCGGCGCTCTTGGCTTCCTGCTTCACCGTATCGCTGGACTCGGTGGTCAGAAACACGATGGGCATGCCGACCGCGCTCGGCAGCTTGCGCAGCGCCCGGATGAGCTCCAACCCGTTCATGACGGGCATATTGAGGTCGGTGATGACGAGGTCGAGCTTGCCGGCCTGCGCCTTTGCGAGCCCCTGTGCGCCGTCGCCCGCCTCGATCACGTTGTGACCGGCCGGCTCGAGCACAACCTTGATCATCTGCCGGATGCTGGGGGAATCGTCCACCGTGAGAATCGTGGCCATTAGGTGCCATCTTTCTTTTGCGGGAAATGCTGATCGATCATCGCATCGCTGGCGAAGCCGGCGCGGCGAAGGGTGTTGCGCAGAGACTGGGAGAATGAGGTGAGCACCACCGGGCGGCCCTGGGCCTCGCCTGTCTTGGCGGTCGACAGCAGAAGCTGGATCGACGTCACGTCGGCCTTGTCGACGCTCGAACAATCGATCTCCAGCCGGTCCTGCCGGCCGAAAGCTTCCCGGATCAGGTCATAGACGCTGCGGATCGCGGCGATGCTGCAATCCGCCGGCAGCCGCAGGGACCACTTCGGCTCAGTCACATCTGACGACATTCGTCCCCCAAATTCCCTCGGGATTCGCTGCACGCATGGCGCGAATCCCGCACGATGACTATTCGCAACGGAGAGTATGCAAACCCCTAATGGGCATCCCCGTACAACTACGGGTCACATACCGAATAACTTCGCGTTTGCATGCAGTCATGCATGGCCCGCCCAATTCTCATGCGTTGCGCGCAGTGTTCGGGCAGTTCGGCGCGGCTGGACGTTTGCTCCACGTTAAACCGCAAAGGCTACTGGTTGAGGTCATGCCTCGCCGTCCGAACGAGCCCAGCCGCCGATGCTGACCCAAGCGCTTCTGGTTGACGACAGCCGCTCTGTCCTGAAATTCCTGCAACGGCACATCGAGGCCGAGGGACAGGTCGAGGCTACGACGTTCCTCGATCCCGTCGAGGCGCTCGCTTGCGCGCGCGAGCGTGTCTTCGACATCGTACTTGTCGACTACGAGATGCCCCATATGGACGGCATCAGCTTCATCCGCGCCTTCCGCGCCCTGCCCGGCTGCGCCGACGTCCCGATCGCGATGATCACCTCGCGACAGACCGATGACGTCAAGATGGAAGCGCTGCAGGCTGGTGCAACCGATTTCTTACCTAAACAAGCACAAAGCCTCGAGATGAATGTCCGCTTGCGCAATTTGGTGCGGCTGGGTGCAGCCGTGCGCAAGCAGAACGACCGGGCTGCCGACCTGGCGAGCGCAGTTGCCGCCGCGACCCAGAAACTCGGCGAGCGCGAGGAGGAGATCATCCTGCGGCTCGCGCTGGCCGTCGAGTACCGCGACAACGACACCGGCGAGCACACGCTGCGGGTCGCCCGCTACAGCCGTATCATTGCCGAGCAGCTCGGCCTGCCGGCCCGGCTCTGCCGTGACATCTATCTTGCCGCCCCCCTGCACGACGTCGGCAAGGTCGCCATCCCCGACAACATCCTGCTCAAGCCCGGCAAGCTGACCGACGAGGAGATGGCGGTGATCCGCACCCATGCCGCGATCGGCGAGAAAATCCTGGCGGACTCCGGTTGCGAGCTGATCCAGCTCGGTGCGCAGATTGCGGCAGGCCATCACGAGCGCTGGGACGGCGCAGGCTATCCGAACGGCCTCAAGGCGGACGAAATCCCGGTCGCAGCGCGCGTGGTCGCCGTCGCCGATGTCTTCGATGCCCTGACCACGCGGCGGCCATATAAAGAGCCGATGCCGTTGGACATGGCGCGCAACTATCTGATCGAGAACCAGGGCCGGCAATTCGACCCGACCTGCGTCGAGGCCTTCCTGTCTCGCTGGGACGAGGTCGTGGAGATCGCCGCCGGACAGCAGGCGACGCCATATCACAAGACCGAAGCTGCTCTGGCTCCTACTATAGAGAGTGCGGCTGAGAGCCGTCCGGCCGTGGACCGCTCGCCTGAGCCGGTCCCAGCCACCTGATATGGCCCATCCGCGCAACAGCTTGCCGTAGCTCTGCTTTCTCCGGTCGCCGGTTTGAACCTGTTCCTGATAGAGTGCACCAATATCTAAGAGTGATTCCGGTCACACTTGCCTGGGCGATCCGCTGCTAAGCGTCGAACCAGGACGGGGACCGGCAGAGCATCGGTCGAATTGGATGAGAACTCCCATGAAAAGCCTGATCGGCACCGTTGTCGGCGCGTTCTGTCTTGCCGCCCCTGCCCTGGCGGAGACCCCGGCCGCGATCGTCGAGGACGTCCAGGGCAAGGTCGACGGCATCGCGTTCATGGATTACGTGGCGCCGGGCAAGATCATCAAGCTCGGGCCGAAGGCCAGCATCACGCTTAGCTATCTCAAATCCTGCCAGCGCGAGACCATCAGCGAAGGCGTCGTCCTGGTCGGCACGGAGCAGAGCACGGTGCAACTCGGCGAAGTCAAACGGGAAAAGGTGCCCTGCGATACCAACGCAGCGAAACTGTCGGAGCGCGAGGCGAACCAGAGCGCCGCGACGACGTTCCGCACGATGCGATCGGACGCCAAGGGCGCGCCGGCCAAGCTGCCGACGCTCTACGGCGTCGCACCGCTGGTGCAAGCCAAGAGCGGCAGCACGCTGGTGATCGAGCGCACCGACGGCAAGGAGCCGACGATCAGCATCCCGCTCAGGAATGACGTCATGATCGCAGGCAAGTTCTACGACTTCGCCAAGGCCGGGAAGGCGCTGACCCCCGGCGGCAGCTATCTGGCGATCCTCGGCGCCAAGCGCTACGCCTTTCAGGTCGACGCCAGCGCCACGTCATCGCCGACGCCGATCGTCGGCCGGCTGCTGCGACTCGAATAGGCGGCCAGCGACGGGGCGATGCGGCGGATCGGCAGGCGGGACATCGTTGCGGCGATGCTGATTGCGCTCCTGGCGGGCGCCGTCTTCACGTCTCCGCCGCTGCAGGTGCTGCAGGGCCTCTCGCTCGACATCCTCACGGCGCTGCGCGGCAAGCTAGTCGGCGACCGCCGCGATCCCGCGACGTCGCCGGTCGTCGTGGTGGCGATCGACGGGGAGACCTACGACACGCCGCCCTTCAAGGGATCGCCGACGCTGACCTGGACGCGCGAGATCGGCCGGGTGCTCACTGGCATCACCGACGGCGGCGCCAAGGCGATCGGCTTCGACGTCATCTTTCCGAGCTCGATCGAACAGTCGGAAATCCCCTTTGGAGACGCGCCGCTCGGCAGCCGCATGAGAGGATTCGACCGGGACTATCTGATCGCGCTGCGTCAGATCTCCGACAGCGGCAAACTGGTGCTCGGCGAAATCCTCAGCAACGACCACCCCGACAGGCCCTACCGCGCGCAGCAACTGGCGGTGCGAACCAACATCCGTGCGCTCAATGTCCATACTGATGCGGACGACGTCATCCGGCGGATGCCACTCGGTTTCTCCATCGACGGCAAGCCGGTGCCCGCCATGGCCGTCGAGCTCGCCGCACGCGCGCTCGACGCAACGCCCGAGATCGCGCCGTCCGGTGCGGCCAAGCTCTCTGGATATGCGATTCCGAGCGCGGTGCCGAACACGTTGACGCTCAATTTTCGAGGGCTTGGCCGCGACGTTCCGACCTTTTCCTTTGCCGACCTGCGGGCCTGCGTCGAGAAGGGCGACCGCGACTTCTTCCGCCGCACCTTCGCCGGCAAAGTGGTGCTGCTCGGCAGCGTGCTGAACTTCGAGGATCGCAAGCTCACGTCGATGCGCCTTGCAGGCGGTTACGACGGAACACCAGCCGCACGATGCGTCTTGCCCGCCCCGGCGAGCGCCGCGCCGAAGGTCCGCAGCGACATCGCCGGCGTATTCGTGCACGCCACCGCGGTGCGAAACCTGATCGAGCGCGACGTCGTGACCGAACTCGGCTTTCCCATGCGGGCCATTTTCACGATCGTGTTTGCGGCGATCATCGCCGTTGCGGGCTGCATGCTCGCCCCTGGCGGCGCACTGATCGCCTGGTTCGCCCTCACTGCCGCGTACACCGCCATGGCCGTCGGCGCCTTCGTTCAAGCCCTCGCGCTGCCGCTCACTGAGCCTGCACTCGCGAGCCTAGCTGCGCTCGCGATGATGATCGGCTACCGTTTCGTGCTGGCCGATCGCGACGAACGTTTCCTGCGCAGGAGCTTTGCCTTCTATCTCGCCCCGGAAGTGATCGACACCATGGTGGCCTCGGGCAAGATGCCGGCGCTCGGCGGCGAAATGCGCAACGTCACCATGTTCTTTTCCGACCTCAGCGGCTTCTCCTCCATCGCGGAGACGATGACACCGGGCGAACTGGTGACCCTGATGAACGAATATCTCTCGGCGATGACCGATATCATCGAAGGCCATGGCGGCTATGTGGACAAATATATCGGCGATTCCATCGTCGCCATGTTCGGCGCGCCGGCTGACGATCCCGCGCACGCGCGTAGCGCGGTCCGCGCGGCGCTGAAGTGCCACGAGAAGCTCGCAGAGCTGAATGCCAACAATCCCGCCTTCGTCGGCCACGGCCTGTCACATCGCATCGGGCTCAACAGCGGCGAGGCCGTTGTCGGCAATATCGGCTCGCGCCGCCGCTTCAATTACACCGTCATGAGCGATACCGTGAACGTCGCCTCGCGGCTGGAGGGTGCCAACAAATATTACGGCACAGCGATCATGGCCTCGGCGGCGACGGTCGCGCAGACTGGCGACAGCTTCGCATGGCGCGAGCTCGACGCGATCAGGGTTTTGGGGCGCGGCGAGGCGATCAAGGTATTCGAGCCGCTCGCCGAGAAGGGCGCGGAGAAAGCGGAGCAGAAGACCGTGGCCGCAACATATGCGGAAGGACTGGCATGCTGGCGCGCGCGGGAGTTTGCGAAGGCGGTCGATGCGTTTGAAGGCGCGGCAATGAACGATCCGGCGTCAAGTCTGTTCGCCAGACGCGCCAAGGCGTATTCCATCGACCCGCCACCGCCGGATTGGACGCCGGTCAACACGCTCGAAGGCAAGTAGCGTCCCTTTCCTCTCGCGCTAGAACGGCAGCCCCACGTAATTCTCCGCGAGCAGCCGCTGCGCTGTCTCGGACGAGAGCAGATAGCCCAGCTCGGTCTGCTGAAGCCTGTCCTCATACTCGGAGCGGTCGGGGAAGCGGTGCAGCAGCATCGTCATCCACCAGGAGAAACGCTGTGCCTTCCAGATGCGGGCGAGCGCCTTGGCGGAATAGCCCTGAAGGCCGGAATCGTCGCCGCTCTGGTAGTGCGCGAGCATGGCGTGATAGAGATAGTAGATGTCGGACGCAGCGCTGTTCAGCCCGCGCGCGCCGGTCGGCGGCACGATGTGGGCGGCATCGCCGGCGAGGAACAGGCGACCATAGCTCATCGGCTCGGCGACGAAGCTGCGCAGGGGCGCGATGCTCTTCTCGATCGACGGTCCCGTGACCAGGCGGCCGGCGACCTCCTCCGGCAGGCGTAGCTTCAGCTCGGCCCAGAACGCATCGTCGCTCCAGTCCTCCACCTTGTCGGTCAGCGACACCTGGACGTAGTAGCGGCTCAACACCTGCGAACGCAGTGAACACAGCGCAAAACCGCGCTCGTGCTTCACGTAGATCAGTTCCGGCGAAACCGGTTTTGTGCGCGACAGCACGCCGAGCCAGCCGAACGGATAGACCTTCTCGTATTCGCGCAGCACGTCCTTCGGGATCGACCTGCGGCTGACGCCGTGAAAGCCGTCGGCGCCGACGATGTAGTCGCAATCGACGCGGATGGCTTCCCCGTTGGAGCGATAAGTTACATACGGCCGGTCCGACGTCAGATCATGCGGCGTCACGTCTTCCGCGTTGTGCACGACCTTGCCGCCGAACCGGTCCCGCGCCTCGTAGAGGTCGCGCGTCAGCTCGGTCTGGCCGTAGACCAGAACCGAGTTGCCGCTGGAATGCCTGTGCAGATCGATGTGGGACAGCACGCCGTCATGAGCTATCTCGAATCCGTTGTGGATCTCGCCTTCGCGGTCCATCCGCTCGCCGCACTGCGCCTCGCGCATCAGCTTGGCAAAACCGTGCTCGAGCACGCCGGCGCGGATGCGGGCCAGTACGTGGTCGCGGCTGTATTTCTCCAGCACGACAGTGTCGATGCCCTTCAGGTGCAGGAGCTGCGACAGTAACAACCCGGACGGTCCACCGCCGATGATGCAGACCTGAACTTTCATTTTTGCGTCCTCCCACTGGTACTTTTTGCAGACGGAGCGCCGCAAACCGATGGAGGCTTTCGCCATTATCTTGTACAATTCGAACATGAGAACCGCAGCTTCCGCCCCGGCGATCCGGGTCTACAACCTGTTCGGCGAGTCCGGCGACCTGCCCGACGTCGTGCATTGCGAGACGATCGCGGCGCGCTCGGTGCTGCACGACTGGACGCTGGCGGTGCACCGCCATGCGCGGCTGCACCAGGTGCTGCTGATCGAGCGCGGCGGCGGCGAGACAACGCTCGACGGACGCGTGGTGCCGCTGAGGCCGATGCAGATCGTCAACGTGCCGGTCGGTCACGTCCACGGCTTCCGTTTTGTGCCTGACACACAGGGCTGGGTGCTGACCATGGCCGCGGAAATCCTGGACGAGGCGCTGCTTGCCTCGGAAGGGCTGCGCGGGACCCTGTCGCGATCGGCCGTGGTGCGCGGCACGCCGCAGATCCGCACCACCATGAAGCAGATCTTTGCCGAGCATGCCGCGCGCGATTTTGGCCGCGCGCACGTGCTGCGCGCCTTGTCGGCGGCCATGATCGGGCTGGTGGCGCGTGCGCTCACCGGCGAGAGCAGCGGCAACGGCACGGCGGAAAGCGGACTGTTTCGCCGCTTCGAAGCGCTGCTCGAACAGCATCACCTGCAACGCTGGAGCGTTGCCGACTACGCAAGCGCGCTGTCGATCACACCGACCCATCTCAACCGGATCACGCGTACGGCGACCGGCGACACCGCCTCGCACCTGATCCTCAACCGGTTGATCCGCGAGGCGCGCCGCAACCTCGTCTATACCAACCTGCCTGTTTCGACCATCGCCTACACGCTCGGCTTCGAGGACCCCGCCTATTTCAGCCGGGTCTATGCCGCGGCCACGGGGCTATCGCCGCGCGCCTTCCGCGCACAGCTCCACGGCCGCAAATAGAAGCCTCGACCGATCGGCTCAGGCGCCGAACCGGCGGCGATAGTCCTGCGGCGCGGTGGCCAGCACGCGCAGGAAACTACGGCGCATGGTCTCTTCCGACCCGAAGCCGCAGCGCTGGAATATCCGCTTCACCGGCAGGCGCGTCTCCGAAAGCATCCGTCGGGCGGCTTCCACCCTCAGCCGTTCGATGGCGCGCAACGGCGTCTGTCCAGTGGCTCTGGCATAATGCCGGCTGAAACTGCGCTCACTCATGCCGGCCTGACTGGCCAGTCTGGACAGCGAAAGATCGCCGGCGAGATGCTTGACGATCCAGTCGTGCAGCGCGCCGAATTCGTCCTCGGCCGACTGCAGAGACAGTGTCTCGCTGAACTGCGCCTGCCCGCCCGGACGCTTGAGGAAGACGACGAGATAGCGCGCCACTGCCAGCGCCGTCGTGCGACCCAGATCCTCCTCCACCAGGGCCAGCGCCAGATCGATGCCGGCCGTCACGCCTGCCGACGTCCAGATCCCGCCGTCGCGCACAAAGATCGGATCGGACTCGACGCGCACGGCGGGGAAGCGTCGCGCGAGCTCGGTGCAGTATGACCAATGCGTCACCGCGCGCCGTCCGTCGAGCGCACCCGATGCGCCGAGCAGGAATGCTCCGGTGCAGACTGACGCCACACGGCGCGCCTTCCTGAGGCGCTGGCGCAGCCAAGCCAGCAACGCCGGATCGGCAGCAGCGAGGTCAACGCCCGGGCCGCCCGCGACCACGAGCGTGTCCAGCGCGGCGGCGCTGCGTGGCAGCGCATCGGTGACGATTTCCAGCCCCGACGAAGCCGCCACGCGCGAGCGATCCTTTGCCACGACCCGCAGGACGTAAGGCGCGGTTCCGCCGGCCTGCACGACCTGCTCGTTGGCGGTGGCGAACACCTGGAGCGGCCCTGTCACGTCGAGCAGCTGCACCGCCGGATAGGCCAGCACTTCGATGACGCGGGGGGCGTGGGCCCCGGCGAAGCGCACGGCACGCGAACGCGAGCTTGGCGGGAAACGAGGGGACTTTGGCATCTCAGCCACAGCGTGCCCCGCTAAATTGTTACTGTCCAGCTTCGAATTGGGAGTGACCCTATGATCCCGCCAGAGACCCACCTTCAGATCGGATCCCTATTGTTTGACGGTCTTGACCAGATCGATCTGACGGGCCCGTTCGAAGTGCTGTCGCGCATTCCGAACGCGACCTATCGCGTCTACGCCAAGACGACCGACCCTGTGCGCGACGTCAAAGGCCTGAAATTGACCCCGGATGCGACGCTTGCCGAGGCGCCGCAGCTCGACGTCCTGCATGTACCGGGCGGTTTTGGTCAGGAGGCCCTGATGGACGACGAAGAGGTTCTGGGCTGGCTCCAGCAACAGGCCGCAGGTGCGGGCAGCGTCTTCTCCGTCTGCACCGGCGCATTGCTGCTTGGCGCGGCCGGACTTTTGAGGGGACGGCGGGCCACGACGCACTGGGCTTCGTTTCACCTGCTGCCGTTATTCGGCGCCACGGCCGTCAACGAGCGCGTCGTCGTCGATGGCAGCTGGGTCTTCGCCGCCGGCGTCACCGCCGGAATTGACGGCGCGCTACGACTCGCGGCCGAGCTGCGCGGAGATGACGTCGCGCGCGCGATCCAGCTCTACATGCAATATGCGCCGGAGCCGCCGTTCGATAGCGGCACACCGGAGCGTGCGCCGGGCGCCATCCTCGACCAGGCAAGGCGCGCAGTGGCCGACATCACCGCACGGCGCGAGGCAACGGCCCGGCGTGTGGCCGGACGGCTCGGGATCGACGCCGCCAAAGGTTAGTCCGCAAGGCCTCACATCCGAAGGAGGAGACGATGAGCACGAGGACATTCACACGGACCCCGCCGCCGGGCTGGCTACTCGCGATGTGGAGAGAGATCGACGACAAGACCTTCGGCAAGGGTTTCGACTGCTTCGCCGAGGATGCGATCTGCAATCTCGGCGTCGCGGACTGGCACGGCCGTGAGACGATCCGCAACAATCTGCGGCAGTTCGTCGACCGCGGCTTCACCGCGCTCCACGATGTCATCGAGTACTGGGACAGCCCAATGCTCAAGATCTTTCGCGGCGAGGTCTCGATGCGTTTCGACGATCCCAACGTTGCGCCCGTGCGGCCGACAATGGTCCATTTCTTCTATATGGACGAAAGGGATCCCGCCAAGGTCAGGCACTGGATCGGGGCCGTGGGCCCAACGGGATTCTAGCCTGCGACATCCGCCTGGTCGCGACGACAGGATCGGCCTCATCTTTCGGTGAGGCCGATCGCGGGGCTTAGACGTCGAAGAACACCGTCTCGTCCGCTCCCTGCAAATTGATCGTGAAGGAATACACGACCTTCCCGGCACGATCGCCGCGGGTTGCGATCAGGGTCTTGCGACGCACCGCCGGTTCGACGAGGTTGAGCACGGGATCTGCGGCGTTTGCGGCCTCCTCATCCGAGAAGTAGAGCCGCGTGTTGAGACCGATGTTGATGCCGCGCGCGACGATCCAGACGTTGACATGCGGCGCGCATTTGCGGCCTGCCTTGTCCGCGATCGCGCCGGGCTTGATGGTGTCGAAGGTGACGAGACCGCTGTCGAAATCCGATCCCGCGCGGCCCCAGCCGCGGAAATCCCCGTCCAGCGTGCCGGCCGAACGATCGGCCGGATGGTTGTAGCGGCCGCTCGCATTGGCCTGCCAGATTTCGAGCAGCACGTCGCGCAGCGGCGAGCCGGTTCCGTCGAGCACCTTGCCTTCCAGCGTGATGCGCTCGCCTTGCGTGCTCGGCGTCACCAGCACGTTGGAAAAGTTCTTCTCGAAGATGTCGAATCCGGCCATGGCCGGGATCAGGCCGATGTGGACATAGGGTCCGGCGGTCTGCGAAGCGGTTTCCTTGAGGTAGTTGAGCGGCTGCGGCATGGACTTAGTTCCCCGCGGTGCGATTTTCAAAATAGGTGGAGCGCTGGCCGCGCAGCACGATGTCGAAGCGATAGGCGAGCGAGTCGAACGGCGTCGATGCGTTGAGGTCGAGCGGCGCGACGAGACGGTCGAGCGCGTCCTTGTCCGGGATCGTCGTCAGGATCGGGCAGACCGGAATCAGGGGATCGCCCTCGAAATACATCTGCGTGATCAGGCGCTGCGCAAAGCCCGAGCCGAACACCGAGAAGTGGATATGGGCGGGACGCCAGCTATTGACGAAGTTGCGCCAGGGATAGGGTCCCGGCTTCACCGTGCGGAAGTAATAGTAGCCGGTGTCGTCGGTCAGCGCGCGGCCACAGCCGCCGAAATTCGGGTCGATCGGCGCCAGATACGTATCCTTCTTGTGCCGGTAACGACCGCCGGCATTGGCCTGCCAGAACTCGACCAGCGTGTTCGGCACGCCGCGGCCGGTCTCGTCCAGCACACGGCCATGGACGATGATGCGCTCGCCGACGGGATCGCCGTCCTTGGCGTAGTTGCGGATCAGGTCGTTGTCGAGCGGGCCGAGATCGTTGTGGCCGAACACCGGACCGGTGATTTCCGAGACCGAGTTCTCCAGCGACAACAGCGACTGGCGTGGCGACCGCAGGACCGAGGATTTGTAACCCGGCGCATGCGCCGGCGGATGGATGGAGCGGTCGCGCTGAAAGAAGCCACCATCACCGAGCGGCGGCGTGAGGGGCTCGGGGCGGTTGAGGCGGGGATCCTGCAAGGCTGGCGCCTGAGCGTTCATCGGCGTTGTCTCTCCCTTGGCGCCTGGTCCGGGCGCGCGGCTTATCGGGAGATCATGGGCCGGCCTATTCCACAGATAAATAGATTGATTATAATATATTGCATGAAAAAAATCGATCATTTGGCTCTCGACGGTCACGCGCTGGAGCTGTTCCTGGCCGTGCTGGAGGAAGGCTCGGTCACGGCGGCCGCAACGCGGCTCGGCCTGACGCAATCGGCCGTCAGCCACGGGCTGAACAAGCTGCGGCGGATCTCCGGCGACCCGCTGTTCGCCAAGTCCGGCCGCGGCATCGTCGCAACCGCCCATGCCCACGCACTGGCCGCGAAAGCGCGCGCGCTGATCGACGAGATGCGGAGCTTTGCCGGCGGCGTCACGTTCGAGCCGGCCGGAGCGCAGCTCTCGCTCACGATCGCCGCCAATGACTTCCAACGCGATCTCTTGCTGCCACGGTTCTTCGCGCATGTCGCCACACAGGTAAAGAGCCTGAACCTGCGGGTGATCCCCTCGCAGTCGCCCTCGCCGGCGATGCTGCGCGAAGACCGCTGCGATCTCCTGATCACGCCGCTGCCGCCGTCCGGCGTTGACATCGTGCAGAAGCGCCTGCTCAGCGATCACTACGTCTGCTACTTCGATCCCAAGGCGCGTGCGGCACCATCCGGCCGCAGCGCCTATCTCGCGGCGCGCCACGTCACCGTGGTCTACACGGACAACGAGCGGCTCGACTTCGATAGGCGGCTGGCGGCAAACGGCTTTCACCGCGACATCGCAATCTCCGTGCCGAGCTTCTCCGGTGTCCCGTCATTCCTGCGCGGCTCGCAGATGCTCGCGAGCATGCCGAGCCTGCTCGCATCGGGCGTCATGCGCGGCTTCTCGCAAACCCGCATTCCGCTGGCCTCGCGCACCCGCACGCTGGCCGAGCTGCCGATGTTCATGGTCTGGCACCAGCGCTACCAGAAAGATCCGGCGCATCGCTGGATCCGAGCGCAGCTCGAGACCGTGGCGGCGACGGCTGCCGCCTGAGCGACGGGCCCGGCCCCGCGAAAACCTGATCCCCGCCAAACCCACTGGTTGCGCAGGGTCGGTCACGCTAGAGTTGCCCCATGACAGTGACCGACATTGCGAGCCGGACCTACAATCACAGCTGGCGGCTGGATCCGATCATCCGCAGCCTGCTTGATACCGATTTCTACAAGTTATTGATGTTGCAGATGATTCGGGAATCGTACCCTGCCCAGCAGGTGACTTTTTCGGTCATCAACCGCTCGCGCCATGTGCGGCTCGCCGAGATCATCGACGAGGACGAGTTACGCGCCCAGCTTGACCACGCCCGCACCATCCGCTTCGCCAAGAAGGAGCTGATCTGGCTCGCCGGTAACACCTTCTACGGCAAGACCCATATGTTCTCGGCGGACTTCATCCGCTGGCTCGCCGAATTCCGTCTGCCCGAATACGAGCTTCGCAAGGTCGAGGGGCAGTATGAATTGCATTTCCACGGGCCGTGGAGCCACACCACCATGTGGGAGATTCCGGCGCTCGCCATCCTCAACGAGCTGCGCTCACGCGCTGCAATGAAGGGCCGTGGCCGGTTCGAACTCGACGTGCTCTATGCCCGCGCCAAGGCCAAGCTGTGGACCAAGGTCGAGCGTCTGCGCAAGCTCGAGAATCTGAGGCTTTCCGACTTCGGCACGCGCCGCCGCCACGGCTTCCTGTGGCAGCGCTGGTGCGTCGAGGCCGTGAAGGAAGGCTTGGGTTCGTCCTTCATCGGCACCTCGAACGTACTGCTTGCGATGGACAACGACCTCGAGGCCATCGGCACCAACGCGCATGAGCTGCCGATGGTGGCGGCCGCGCTCGCCAGGGACGACGAGGAATTGCGCTGGGCGCCCTATCGGATTCTCGACCAGTGGCGGCAGACCTATGGCGGCAACCTCCTGATCGCGCTGCCCGACGCCTTCGGTACGAAAGCCTTTCTGCGCGATGCGCCGGAATGGGTGGCCGACTGGACCGGCTTCCGTCCCGACAGCGCGCCGCCGATCCAGGCCGGCGAGGAGATCATCGCCTGGTGGGAGAAGAAAGGCCGCAACCCCAGGGACAAGCTGCTCGTGTTCTCCGACGCGATGGACGTCGGCTCGATCGAGGAGACCTATCATCACTTCGCCGGCCGCTCGCGCCTCTCGTTCGGTTGGGGCACCAATCTCACCAATGATTTCGTCGGCTGTCCGCCTGACGGCTCGATCAATCTCGATCCCATCTCGATTGTCTGCAAGGTGACGTCGGTTGACGGCCACCCGGCCGTCAAGCTCTCGGACAATCCTGAAAAGGCAACCGGCCTTCCCTCCGAGATCGAACGCTATCTACGCGTTTTCGGCGACGCCGGCCGCGTGCGCAAACCGGTGCTGGTCTAGGGCCACGCCCCAACTCTATCGATCGAGTAAACCGCGCAGGACGATTGCGAAGCATTGGCTCGTCAATGCCTCGCTGGTTCCGGTTTGTCGTCATTTGCAACGATTCGCGCGCATTCCTGTCACGACGCCTTCACCCTGCGATACAGTCCCCCGACACTTTCAGGTCGAGTTAAGCAACCATCTCCTCTACTTGGCGTTGCAGGCGCAACGCTCCGCTGGCTGGGATCGTTGATCGATTTGGGGAACTGACGGTGGTTCGTAGAACAGCGCCCTCAACGAAGGGGCACAGCTTCCTTCACGTCATCAAGCTCGTCTCGCCTTTTGTCATGGTCGTCGTCCTTCAGGCGACGATTGCGGGCTTGAGCCTCGAGGTGATGTCATCGGTCCGCGCCTATGTCGCGGGCGAAGCGCTGTGGTCGCGCTCGCAGAAGAACGCCGTCTATTTCCTCAACCTCTATCTGCATTCGGGCGAAGCGAGCCAGTTTGTACAATACCAGTCTTCGCTCGCCATCCCCATCGGCGATGAATATGCAAGATGGGCGCTCGAACGCGATCCAGTAGACGTCGAGACCGCCCGAGTCGGATTCCTGCAAGGTGGCAACCATCCCGACGACGTCCCCGGCCTGATCTGGCTGTTTCGCTATTTCAATCAGGTCAGCTTCCTCAGGGAGGCGATCCGGGAGTGGGCCGCGACCGATCCGATGTTGCTCGAGCTCAGCGTCTTCGGCGAGGTCATCCGGAACGAGCTGAAGAGCGGCCCCATCCAGGATAGGGGCCGCCTGCAATTTCTCTCGTCGCGGCTCTCGGAGCTGAATAGGCAATTCACGTGGCATGCCGAGCGGTTCTCGACTGTGCTTGGCGAGGGTTCCCGCGCGATCAAGGTGATCTTGACCTGCATCAACATCGTCACCGCTATGACGTTGATCCTGCTCCTGGTCTGGCACACGCGACGTCTGGTGCTTCAGCGGCAGGCGTTCGAGGATGCATTGCACGCTGAGAAGGAGCGACTGGCCTTTCAGGCCTCGCATGACCAGCTCACCGGGCTTGCCAATCGCCGCGCTTTCGAGGCGCGTCTGCAAAGCGAGCTGGAAAGTATTGCAGCCGGTTCGCTGGGCTTGGTCCTGCTCGATCTCGACCAATTCAAGAACGTCAACGACACCTGCGGCCATCTCGCGGGCGATCGCCTGCTCTGCCGCGTCGCCGAGCTGTTGCGGCAGGACCGCCAGCCGCATGATCTGGTGGCCCGGCTCGGGGGCGACGAATTCGGCCTGATCCTGCCGCAGCGTTCGCCCGTCGACACGGTCGATATCGCTGAACGTCTGCGCCGGTCACTCGAATTGTTCAGCTTCCCCTGGGACGATCGTTGCTTTGCGGTGACCGCCAGCATCGGCATTGCCTGCATCGCCGAACGGGACACCACGCTTGAGGAGGCGATGCGGCGGGCGGATGCCGCCTGCTATCGCGCCAAGGAGAAAGGGCGCAACCGGGTTCAGGTCGAAAGTACACGGCCGGACGGCGTTCTTGTTGCCTCGCGACATCGCGAAGCTGCACGCGCGTAACGTTGCCTGCCCTGTCAGCGGGCCGGTATGATCCCGAGACCTGCCAGATGCGCGTCGAGAAACTGGTCGAGCTGCTGGCGCAACATTTGCGGCGGCACGGCGATCATGCGCTCCTCGAGACCGAGCGAGATGATGCCGTGCACCGCGGAAAACAGGGTGCGCGACAGCAGCGCGATCTTCACGTCATCCGCATCCGGTAACAGTCGTAGCAGAGGCGGATGCATCAGCGCGAAGGCATCCATCACCATCTGAAGGATGTCATCGGGGTAAGGACGATCGTCCTCCATCCGATGCTCGAACAGCGAGCGCAGTAAATTGGCGTGCTCGGAGAAGAATTCTAGATATGTCGCCGCAAGCCCATAGAGCTGGCGAACAGGATCCTCTGCCGGAACCCCGCTTAGCCGTACCGTCAGAGCCTGCACCGTCTCCCGGTTGACCGTCAGGATCACCCCGTCGAAGTCTCCGAACTCGTTATAGACGCTACCAACCGAGCAGCCGGCGGCCTCCGCAACGTCCCGAACCTTCAACGATTTCAGTCCTTTAGCCGCAATAATGCTCCGGGCGATCTCCAGGATCTGGAGCCGCCTCCGAAATTTTTTATGGTCGCGCGGCGATTCTTCTTGAACATTGTTCATTTTCAAGCTACTCACTTGAACATTGTTCAAATTAACCCGGAGGACTGCAAAATGCAAACGCTCGCTGTTGATATTGCCACCACCTTCGTCGATGACGCGGCGGCTCTCGTGACCGGATTGGGCCGAACCATCTGGCGGTTCGCCATGACCCCGGTCGATCGCATTGCCAATGCCTGCGATATTGCCGGCGTGCTCACTGAGCGCCGCGCGACCTTCCGGATGTGGCGGGCCAACCGTGCCCGTGCCCGTCGCGAGGGCGGCCGGTTCAGCCTGCTCGGCCGCCTCTCGCCCTTTCGGCACCTCGCCCATCTCACGTAAGGCGGGCTCACCCGGCGCGTTCCGATCAGATCAAACACAATATCTGGTTGCAACGAAGGGCTTACCATGTCCCGGCATCGGCAGCCGATTTTGCGGCTCTTCGCAATGAGGCTCAACCTTTCTTCATCGCCCGGCGCGGTATCCCGGCAGGTGCGGCGCTTCCGCGCCTAACCACAGCTGCGACCAGATATTTGCGAACCTAACGAGACCACTTGGAGACCAACAGGATCGGAAGGATCGAAGGGACAGAGCAGACCGGCGGGCGTCCCGCCCCGCCATCGTTCGCCCTACGCAAATCCGGTCGTGACGTCGCACCGACAGCACAAGCACTTCAGGCCGTTTTTCCAAAACAGGACTCGTCATGATCAGGGAATTGATGTCGTCACGCCGCTTCGCGCCGCTGTTCTGGGCGCAATTCTTCTCGGCGCTCAATGACAACGTGCTCAAGAACGCACTCGTCATCATCCTGCTTTACAGTGCCGCGACCGGCCACGGCGATGCCCTGGTGACGGTGGCAGGCGCCGTTTTCATCTTCCCCTATTTCATCCTGTCCGGGCTCGGCGGGCAGCTCGCCGACAAATACGTCAAATCCGTCGTCGCGCGGCGACTCAAATTCGCCGAGATTTTCGCCGCGGGTTTTGCTGCCGCCGGCTTCTTCCTGCACTCAGTGCCGCTGCTGTTCACAGCGCTGGCGCTGTTCGGCGTCATCGCCGCTCTGTTCGGCCCCGTGAAATACGCCATGCTGCCGGACCAGCTCGAGCTCGGTGAGCTCGCAACCGGCAACGCACTGGTCGAAGGTGCGACCTTCATGGCGATCCTGCTCGGCACCGTCGCCGGCGGCCAGTTCGTGGCCGGATCCGCGCACATGGGCTGGGTCGCATCGGCCGTGGTCGTGCTGGCCCTGATGTCCTGGGCCTTCGCGTCCCGTATTCCGCAGACGACGCCGTCCGCCCCCGATCTGCCCGTCAACGCCAATCCCTGGACCTCAACGCTCGGCCTGTTGAAGACTCTGCATGCAGACCACCGGCTGTGGGACGGCACCGTGATCGTGTCGTGGTTCTGGCTGGTCGGCGCCGTCGTGCTGTCGCTGCTGCCGGCGCTGGTCAAGGACGTCGTCGGCGGCACCGAGGGCGTCGTCACGCTGTGTCTTGCGATCTTCGCGATCGGCATCGCCATCGGCTCGCTGTTCGCGGCCAGCCTCAGTCACGTTCGCCCGAACCTCGCGCTGGTGCCGATCGGCGCCATCATCATGGGGTTTGCGGGCCTTGATCTCGCCTGGGCCATCGGTGTGACCGCCAAGGGCCAGGACATCGCTGCGGTCGACTTCGCAACCTCGTTCGCCGGCCTGCGCATGCTGATCGACTTCGTCGCCTTCGCGTTCGGCGGCGGCTTGTTCGTCGTTCCCTCTTTCGCCGCCGTGCAGGCCTGGTCGGAACCGTCCGAGCGCGCCCGCATCATCGCCGCCGGCAACGTGCTGCAGGCCGCCTTCATGGTCGTCGGCTCGCTGTTCGTGGCGCTGTTGCAGGCAACCGGCCTTCACATCGGCTGGATCTTCTTCGGCCTCGGCGTCGCCAGCTTCGGCGCGGTGTGGTTCGTACTGACGAAGTGGGGCAAGGAAGGCGTGCGCGATTTCGGCGGACTGCTGTTCCGCGCGCTGTTCCGCACCGAGGTTCGCGGCCTGGAAAACCTGCCGCCTCCGGGCACGCGCATGCTGATCGCGCCCAACCATGTCAGCCTGATCGACGGCCCGCTGCTGCACGCCGTGCTGCCGATCGATGCCAGCTTCGCGGTGGATACCGGCATCGCCAAGGCCTGGTGGGCCAGGCCATTCCTGCGCGTGGTCAAGCATTACACCATGGACCCGACCAAGCCGCTGGCCGCGCGCGACCTGATCAAGCTTGTCGCCGCGGGCGAGCCCGTGGTGATCTTCCCGGAAGGACGCATCACTGTCTCCGGCTCGCTGATGAAGGTCTATGACGGCACCGCGATGATCGCGGACAAGGCCGACGCGGTGGTCGTGCCCGTTCGTATCGAAGGCGCCCAGCGCTCGCATCTCAGCTACCTCAACTCCAGCCAGATCAAGCGATCGTGGTTTCCGCGGGTGACGGTCACCATCCTGCCGCCGATCAAGCTGCCGGTCGATCCGGCGCTGAAGGGCAAGGCGCGCCGCAATGCCGCGGGCGCCGCGCTCCAGGACGTCATGATCGATGCGATGGTCAAGAACGCCATGCTCGATCACACCCTGTTCGAAGCGCTGGGCCATGCCTATCGCGACCGCGATACCGGCAAGGTCATCATCGAGGACGCGCTCGGCACCAAGCTGACCTATCGCAAGCTGATTCTCGGCGCGCAGGTTCTGAGCCGCAAGATCGAAACCGGAACCGCCATCGGCGAGAATATCGGCGTGCTGCTGCCGAATTCCGCTGGCGTCGCCGTGGTCTTCATGGCGCTGCAGAACATCGGCCGCGTCCCGGCGATGCTCAATTTCTCGGCCGGCCCGGTCAACGTGCTCGCCGCCATGAAGGCCGCGCAGGTCAAGACCGTGTTGACGTCGAAAGCCTTCATCGAGAAGGGGAAGCTCGACAAGCTGATGGCCGCGATCTCCGCTGAATCCCGCGTCGTCTATCTCGAGGATGTCCGCGCCTCGATCGGCACGGCCGACAAGATCAAGGGGCTGCTTGCCGGCACGACGCCGCGCGTCGTCCGCCAGCCCAACGATCCGGCCGTCGTGCTGTTCACGTCAGGCTCGGAAGGCACGCCGAAGGGCGTCGTGCTCTCCCACCGCAACATCCTCGCCAACGCGGCCCAGGCACTGGCGCGGGTCGATGCCAACGCCAATGACAAGGTGTTCAACGTGCTGCCGGTGTTCCACTCCTTCGGCCTGACGGGCGGAATGATGATGCCGATGCTCGCGGGCATTCCGATCTACATGTATCCCTCGCCGTTGCACTACCGGATCGTGCCCGAGCTGATCTACCAGACCGGCGCAACCATCCTGTTCGGCACCGACACGTTTCTCTCCGGCTACGCACGCTCGGCGCATGCCTACGACTTCCGCACCCTGCGCCTGGTGATCGCCGGCGCGGAGGCGGTGAAGGATCGGACACGCCAGGTGTTCATGGAGCGCTACGGCATCCGCATCCTCGAAGGCTATGGCGTCACCGAGACCGCGCCGGTGCTGGCGATGAACACGCCGATGGCCAACCGCCCCGGCACCGTCGGCCGCCTCTCGCCGCTGATGGAAAGCAAGCTCGATCCGGTCCCCGGCATCGAGGAAGGTGGCCGCCTGTCGGTGCGCGGTCCGAACGTGATGCTCGGCTACCTCAGGGCTGAGAATCCCGGCGTGCTCGAGGTGCTTCCCGAGGGCTGGCACGACACCGGCGACATCGTCGCGATCGACGCCGCCGGCTTCATCACCATCAAGGGCCGCGCCAAGCGCTTTGCCAAGATCGCGGGCGAAATGGTCTCGCTGTCGGCGGTTGAGGCAATCGCGACTTCGCTGTGGCCGCAGGCCGCATCTGTCGCCGTGTCGATCCCCGACCAGCGCAAGGGCGAGCGCATCGTGTTGCTGACGACGGAGAAGAACGCCGAGCGCAGCGCGATGCAGGGCCAGGCCAAGACGATCGGTGCGTCCGAGCTCACCGTTCCCGCGGCGATCCTGGTGGTCGACAAGGTGCCGCTGCTCGGCACCGGCAAGACCGACTACGTCACCGCGACCACGATGGCCCGCGAGCAGGCTTCGGCACCGGAGCGCGAGGTGGCGTAAGTACGATGCGCGAGGCGCCGAATTCGGTTGGCGCGCGATGCCCTGGCGTGGTTCTGCTCCACGGCATCGCGCGCACCTCGGCATCCCTGAAAGGCCTCGAGCGGTCGCTCCAGGCGAGTGGCTTCGCCACGCTCAACATCGACTACGCCAGTCGCACCAAACCGATCGCGGCCCTTGCGGACGATATCCACCCGGCGATCGCCCGATTCGCCGAACGTGGTGCGCCGCTGCATTTCGTGGCCCATTCTATGGGTGGTCTGGTGACGCGCGCCTATATCGCGAAATACCGGCCAGGCAGGCTTGCCCGCGTCGTGATGCTCGGCACGCCGAACGGCGGCAGCGAGGTCGCCGATCTTCTGAGCGGATCTTGGCCCTATGGTTCATTCTACGGACCTGCCGGGTGCGAACTCACGACCGCAAGCCGATCTAACGCCGCGACCGCCGTGGACTATCCCGTCGGCGTGATCGCAGGAAACCGTTTCATTGACCCCATCGCCGGCCTCTTCGTTCTCCCGAAGCCGAACGACGGACGAGTATCCGTACAAAGTGCGATGCTTGCCGGCATGACCGACCACATCGTCGTGAAAGCCTCCCATACCGGACTTCCACGTCACGCTGTTGCGATCGAACAGACGATCGCTTTCCTGCGCGATGGCCACTTTCGCGCAGTTTCGGCTACCTGAGCAGGAGATAACGGACCGGGTTGTCGTCGCATTGACCCGCGCCACACTCAAGTACGGTCGACAGGAGATTTAAGGCAACCAGCAGCACGAAGATCGCGAATGTCGCATTCGATGCAAGCCCGTTGAAGGCAGTATCGCCATCTCGCGCGCCGGTGACATCCTTTATCACAAGGACAAGCGCGACGTAGCAGACGACCCCGATCGCCGCAATCAACGCCCAAGTATAGAAATGCAGCCCCAGCAGCATCGTGCCGTACCCGGGATCTCCGGGCGCAAGATGCAGCGACACCTGCCGGATCGCGATGAATCCGGTGACGAGACTGGCGATGAGGATCATCGCGTAGTGCGAGCCGCGCTCGCCGAGGCGCAAGTTGAACAAGAAACCCATGCCGATCGCGGCGAAGCCGGCCCGTTGCAGCAGGCAAAGCGGACAGGGCAACTCGCCCAGCGCAAGCTGATAATAGAACGCGACAGTCAGGATCAGCGAGATCCCGAGCAGCCCCAGCATGTTCAGGCTCGCCCCGACCGATCGTTGTTCGCTCATCTGTGAAGTGCTCATCTCGTCAGAACGAAAACTTCAGCGGATCGGTCGCGTGGTGGAAGAACCATGCGACCGTAACGACGGTCGTTGCGCTCCAGAGCGCGTAGCTCAGCCCCGCGCGCGAACGCCAGACGCAGCTACAGGCTGCAAGCGCCAACAGAAACGGCAGAAACATGTACATGAGCGCGGGCTCCCCAAGCGATTCGCGCATCGCGCGAATGGCCCAAGAGATACGTCAGCCCCGCACGCCCCTCAAGAGCCGGCTTCGCCGCGCCGCTCCTGCGCATAGCGCACCAGGGCCGCGAAGCGATAGATGCCATGGACGAACTTGCCGTAGGGCATGGTGATGAACAGCGCGAACACGGCGCCGAGATGCAGCGCCAGCAGCGGCCCCATGGCCGCCGTCTCGCGCAGGAGCAGAAGCAGCATGCCGGTGAGACCGGTCAGGAACAGCATGGCGATGAAGCCGACATCCATGCCGTAACGCTGCGCGTCGAGCAGTTCAGGCGCACGGCGTGACTTTGCGATGAACAGACCGATCGGGCCGACGATAAGGCCGATGCCGCCGAGCGTGCCCAACACGACGGGCAGGTCCCACCAGGGATACGGCGCTTCGCGGGCGAGCAGATAGTGATACAGCGTAGCGACCGAGGTGGCGGCAAAGCACAGCAGGAAGCCATAGAACGTCAGGTGATGATATAGCTTGCGCCGGTCGGTCGGCTTCTCGTCCTCGTTGTAGCAGCCGACGCCCCCGCCATGGAGATAGCGTAGCTCGCCCGCATCGCGGATCGCTTGAAAGATCGAGCCGCCGTCGGCGCGACCGCCGATCGGCGTGCCGATGTCGCGCCAGAACGCGCGCACGCTCATCACCAGCGCGAAGATCGCGTAGAGGAAGGCGGCGCTGAACAAGGCGGCCATCGCATTGTGCGGCAACAGCCTGTAGAAGGCGCCGGGGCCGGTGTGCACG
Organism: Bradyrhizobium cosmicum; assembly: GCF_007290395.2. NCBI lineage: Bacteria > Pseudomonadati > Pseudomonadota > Alphaproteobacteria > Hyphomicrobiales > Nitrobacteraceae > Bradyrhizobium > Bradyrhizobium cosmicum. The sequence goes on from NZ_CP041656.2 coordinate 5,953,284, forward strand.
CCGAACAGCACGGCGCGGTCGTTCAAGGCGACAAAGCCGAGGATGAAGGCCGCCATGCTGAGCGCAGCGACGATGCTGATGACGAGACCGTTGCGGGTGAAGGCGCCGGACAGCGCCTGCGGCCACGCATAGGCCGCGTAGGACTCGGCTCGCGCTACCGCCAGCGTCCGCGGGACGTTGACGTTGAACTCGTGCGGCGGCGAGAACTGGCAGTCGACGTAGCAGGCGCCGCAGGAATGACAGAGATTGGCGAGATAGTTGAGGTCGCCGTCGGAAAAGGCGCGGCGCATCTCCATGGCCGGGAACACCGCGCAGAGTCCCTCGCAATAGCGGCAGGAATTGCAGACCGTCATCAGACGGTCGGCTTCGTCCAGAATCCTAGTTCCGTGCATGTTTCGCCGCTTCCCGTCCTGCGATCCGCCCGAACACGCTGCCGATGGTCATGCCCATGCCGGCCGCGTAGCCCTTGCCGAGCACATTGCCCGCCATGATCTCTCCGGCCGCGAACATGTTGGCCGACGGCCTGCCGTCAGCCATCAGCATGCGCGATTCCTTGTTCACGCGCGTGCCGAGATAGGTGAAGGTGATGCCGGGCCGGACCGGATAGGCGAGATAAGGCGGCGTCTCGATACGCCGCGCCCAGTGGGTCTTGGCCGGCGTGATACCCTCAGTGACGCAATCGTCCAGGACCGTGTGATCGAACGTACCGGGGCGCACCGCAGCGTTGAATTCGGTGATGGTTTTCTCCAGCGCAACCGGATCGAGTTCCAGCTTGCCAGCGAGTTCGGCGACCGTCTGCCCCGCAATCGGCGGAAACAGCGTCGGCATGAAGCTCGTAACAACGGTCGAATCGAAGATGATGTAGGCGATCTGATCGGGCTGCGCGGCGACCAGCCGACCCCAGATCGCGTAACGCTTCGGCCAGATGTCCTCGCCCTCGTCATAGAAGCGCTGGGAGTGCTTGTTGACGACGATACCGAACACGACGGAGTCATGGCGCGTGATGATGCCGCCGTCGAATTTCGGCGCGCGGGCGTCGATCGCCACCGCATGACACTGCGTGGGGTCGCCGACCTCCTGCACACCCTTGTCGAGCAGCATTTTCAGGACCGAGCCGCGGTTATAGGGCGTGCCGCGGATCAGGAAGTTGTCGGCGGCCTCGCCCCAATATTGCTTCAGCCATTCGATGTTGGCCTCGAACCCGCCGGCCGCGGCGACCAGCGACGTCGCGCGAATCTCGGTCTCGCCGTTGATCGGCCGCTTGAGGCGCGCGGCAAGGAACATGCCGTCCTCGATCACGAGATCGGTGACCTCGGCGTCGTACTCGACGTCGACGCCGAGCCGCTCCGCGGTCAAATATAATGCGTTCAGCATCGCCCGGCCGCCGCCGAGGAAGAAGGAGTTGGTGCGGCCGAGGCTCAGTGTTCCGCCGAGCGAGGGTTGCCAGCGTACACCCTGCTCCACGATCCAGTTCAGGATATCCTTGGACTCCCGGATCATGTGACGGGCGAGCACCTCGTCGGTCTTCCCGCCAGTCACGCGCAGCAGATCCTCCCAAAACTCCTCTTCGGTATAGGGGCCGGTCAGGATCTCGGTCGCGGCGTCGTGAGCGCAGCGCATGTTGCGAGTATGGCGGGTGTTGCCGCCACGATAGAACTTCGGCGCGCCTTCGAGCACGAGCACCGAGGCGCCGCCGCGGCGCGCCGAAATCGCCGCGCACAACGCCGCGTTGCCGCCGCCGATCACCAGCACGTCGTATTTGCTGCTCATGCCGTCTGCCCAATGCGACGAAGAGTTAGAGACATTCTGCCCGCCGACGGCTCCGGTCAACCGAACCGCCATTGCGCACGTTTGTATACAAAGATATACAGATCTGGCGCAAGCAGCAATCTGTGCATAGGCAGAATGCGCTTGGCAGCCCAAGAGGACACATGGCCAGACGCCCGGCAAAGGCAGGCGGATCAATCGCACGTGGCGGCGGCGTGGCGCTGGGAGAAGTGGTGTTCCGCTCGCTCTGCGAAGCGCTTCAGGCCGGCAGCTACCGCGCCGGCGACCGCCTGCGCGAGGAAGAGGTCGCGCAGCGGCTGAAGGTCAGCCGCACGCCGGTTCGAGAAGCCTTGGGCCGGCTCGCGGCCCGCGGCTTCGTTGAGCCCGCCGGTGGCCGCGGGGTGATCGTGCGCAACCTCGATATTTCCGAGGTGCTCGAGCTTTACGCCATGCGCGAGATCATGGAGGGCGCCTCCGCGCGCCTCGCCGCCGAACACGCCTCGGCGACGGAGATCGACGCGTTCAGGGATATCGAGCAGGCTTTTGTCGAGGCCTCCGAGACCGATGCGGCCGAGATGGCGAGGCTCAACCGCGTCTTCCACGAGGCCATCTGCCGCGCGGCGCGCAACCGCTATCTGGATAACGCCTCTCGCGAATTGCAGGACTGGATCGCCCTGCTCGGCCCTACCACCTTCACCGTGACGGGACGCCCCTCGACAAGCCACGGCGAGCATGAGGCCATCATCGAGGCCATTGCAGCGCGCGATGGCGACAAGGCCGAACAGCTCGCGCGCGCGCATATTCGCGAAGCGCTGCGCTGCCGGCTGAAGCTGCTGCAGAAGCAGTAGACCGCTTATCGCCGCGCCCGCCGCGCAGGACGCGCATCATCGACCGAGGCTGCGAGGGCAGCGTCGAGCAGGTCGGTCGGCCCGCCCAGCGCACGCGTCAGGCGGATGGCGGCCTTCAGCAGCAGCGATGTCATCGTCTTGATGGTATCCCCCGTGAAGCGCGGCTTCGGGCCCGAGAGCGACAACGCCCCAACGCATTTTCCGCCGGGACCGAACACCGGACAGGCCAGCCCGGCGCAATCCGGATCGCGCTCACCGAACGACACGGCAATGCACCCCTCGCGGATCTCGTCATAGGCGTCGCCCTTTTCGCCGTCGAAGGCCAGAATGACCCGGCCGGCCGCTCCCCGGTCGAGTGGCAGCAGAGCGCCCGCCTCGACCCGGTCGAGCGTCGAATGCTGGGAATCGACGCGAAAGACACACAGCCTGCGCCTGGAATCGTGCCGCACATGGTACGACGGGCTTTCGGTCCCGTCGGCCACGAGCTGGCGCAGCAGCGGCATGACGCGATCATGCAGACTGTTGCTGCGTTGGTAGATCGCGCCGAGCCGGAACGGCGTCGGGCCGAGATGGTAACGGCCGTCGGCGAGCTGAACGAGATAGCCGAACTCCTGGAGCGAGGTCATCAGCCGCAGCAGCGTGCTCTTGTACATCTTGGTGCGACGCGCGAGCTCGGCCAGCGTCATCGGCTCCGGCGCATCCTCGAAGGCCGCGAGGATGGTCAAGGCACGGTCGACGGCGGCGACACCGGGCGAAGGCATACAGTCTCCTAATCTGGGAATCCGGAGGGATCGATCAGTTTGGCGATGATCGGAAAGTACGCATCGCCCATGCCCTTGTCGATCGTCTCCTCGAAGATCTCGCGCATCAGCGTTGCGCCGCGCAAATTCAGCCCGGCTTGGGCACCCAGCTCCAGTGCGTAGGACAGATCCTTCATCGCGTATTCGGTCGAGAAGGCGCGCAGCGGAAACTCCTGAGCGACGATCGCCTTCAAGCCGTGGTTGCGGAGTGCAAAACTGTCCGCCGAGCCCTTGGACAGCGTCTCCAGCAACAGCTTCGGCTCGACGCCGCTGTGCTTGGCGATCGCGACGGCCTCGGCCAGCGCGTTCACCGTCTCGAACAGCACCATGTTGTTGAGGATCTTCGTCACCTGCCCCGCCCCGGTGCCGCCGCAAAGAGTGACGTCGGTGGCGAAATGCCGGATCAGCGGCTCGACCTTCGAAAATTGCTCGGGTGTCGCGCCGACCATGACGCTAAGCGTGCCGTCCTGCGCTGCCTGACGGGTGCGCGCGATCGGCGCATCGATCCAGAGCGCGCCCTTGTCCGCGAGCTGCTTGGCGAAGGACCGCGTCAGGCCGACGTCGGAGGTGCCGAGATCGATCACGGTCTGGCCGCTCCTGATCGCCGGCAGGATGCCGGAGAATACCGACATCACGTGTTTGGCGCTGGGTAGGCAAAGAAAGATTGTTTCGCTGCCGCCGACCAGATCTTCGACCGACTTCGCCGCTGTCGCACCATCGGCCACGATCCGCGCCAAGGGCTCCGCGGCGAGGTCGAACGCAACCATCGCCCGTCCGCTCTTGCGCAACAGATTGCGGCAGATCGGCTCGCCCATGACGCCGAGACCGATGAACCCGATCACACCAGACATTCCGTATTCTCCTCGAAAATCTCGCCGCCGGACGGGCACGAGTGCCCGTCCGGTCGACTCTGTTTACTTCACAAGCGGACAACCGCCTTCGCTCATCGGCCGGAACACCTCTTCGCCCGGCTTGGAACTGACGACCTTGTAGTAGTCGTACTTGTATTTGGACTCCTCCGGCTTCTTCACCTGCACCAGATACATCGTGTGCAGCACGCGCCCGTCAGGACGGATCGCAACGTCCTTGTTGTAGGCGTCGTTGACCTTCATCTCGTGCATCTTTGCAGCGACGACCGTCGCATCCGTGGTGCCCGCGGCCTTAACGGCGGCGAGATAGTGATGGACGCCGCTATAGACGCCGGCCTGCACCATGCTCGCGACCTTGCCGTTCATCAGTGCCGCATAGCGCTTCGACCAGGCGCGGGTCTCCTCGTTGAGATCCCAATAGAACGAGGTCGTCACCTGCAGGCCCTGGGTAACCTTCAGTCCCAGCGAATCCACGTCAGTGATGAAGACGAGGAGACCGGCGAGCTTCTGGCCGCCCTCGACGACGCCGAACTCGCCGGCCTGCTTGATTGCGGTTTGCACGTCCGCGCCCGAGGTCGCGAGCCCGACCACGTCGGCTTTCGAGCCCTGCGCCTGCAACAGGAACGAAGCGAAGTCGGCGGTGCCGAGCGGATGCGCGGCCGAGCCAATCACCTTGCCGCCCGCCGCTTCGATGAATTTGGTGGCGTCACGCTGGAGCGCGTGGCCGAATGCGTAGTCGGCCGTGACGAAATACCAGGTCTTGCCGCCGGCACGCGTGATCGCATCGCTAGTCAGCTTCGACAGCGCGTAGGTGTCGTAGTTGAAGTGAAAGCTGACGGGCGAGCAGGACTTTCCGGTGAAATCGGACGAGCCGGGACCCGAGATCACAAAGATCCTGTTCTTCTGCTTGGCGACCTCCAGGATGGCAAAACCTGCCGAGGAGGCCGCGCCGTCCGCGATCATGTCGACACCCTCATTGTCGAACCATTTTCGCGCGGTGGCCGAGGCAATGTCCGGCTTGTTCTGGTGATCAGCCGAGATGATCTCGATCTTCTTGCCGAGCAGTTCGTTGCCAAAGTCTTCCGCTGCGAGCTTTGCCGCGGCGACCGAGCCGCGCCCGCCATTGTCGGCGAACACGCCGGACTGGTCGTTGAGCACGCCGATCCTGATCACATTGTCCGCCGCAAACACGGTGCCCGTCTGGACGGCCAGAACGGCCGCCATCATCCAACGCAACTTCATAACATACGCCTCCCTTTTACCAATTTTGCTTGCCTAGGATTTCTTGCAGCACCGGCCCGATGTAGCGACGGAACTGCGCCGGGTTCTCACTCATCGGAAAATGGCCGAGCCGGTCCATCACGGTCACCTTGGCACCGGGGATGCCGGCAGCGGTGCGTAGCGTGTCCTCCGGCGTGCAGGAAAAATCGTACTCACCGGTCAAGAGATAAAGCGGGCACTGGTCGACTTCGATAGCGCTGGTGCGTCCGCGCAGATCGCCATCGACCCGGTAGAAATAGAGGTCGCCTTTGAAGATGCCGGGGCCGCCCTGCTTGTAGCCCCACAGCGTCTCGTTACGTGAGGCATCGGGACCATTCGGCGCGATCAGCCCGGAGACCAGCGCCGCGCAGACCTCGCCGCCGTGAATGTCAGGGCGGTTGAGCCAGGCCGTGTCGTACCAGGGCTGCTGGAAGTCCGCTGACTCAAGCCCGATCAGCGCGCGAAATTCACGCGCATGTTCGATAGCAAGATTGAGCACGATGCGGCCACCGATCGAGCAGCCCATCACCACCGGCCGCTCCAGCTTGAGCGCCTTGCAGAAGGCGCGGATGGTTGCGGTGTAACTCGCGGTGGTCAGGCGATATTCGCTGCCATATTGGCTATCGGGCGGATTGGACTTGCCGTGCCAAGGCATGTCGAAGGCGATGACGCGGAAGTTTTTTGTGAACTCCTCATCCGCGAGCAGATGGCGCCACTGCCGGGCGTCGGAACCTGCCGTGTGCAAACAGACCAGCGGAATGCCGCTGCCGTTCTCCTCGAAATAGATCCGGTTGATCTCGCCGTCGATCTCGACGTGTACGTAACGGCCGACGATCGGTTCGATGATGCCGCTCATGACGCGCCCCCAAAGCCGCTTTGGCGGGGCAAGGCGAGCAAATCCTTGAAGTATTGAAGATGCGCCATGAAGGGATGCAGATCGCCTTCGAGGCTCGCCTGCCCGCGCTTGGTCAACGCCAGCAAATCATGCCAGCCGGCCGGCGGCATTGCCTGCCAATAGGCGGCGAATGCGGCCGGCGTCGCGCGATATGCGAAACGCCAGGATCGCATCAGGACCGGCGCAGGCGTCATGTCGACAATCTGTCCGGCGCGGATCGCGACATGAAACGGCTGCGTGGTCGGCCCGAGCAGGCAATCGACGTCGAGCCAGCGGCCGCGCGCGATCAGCGAGGCATCGCGCGCCAGCAATTCCGGGATCGCCTTGAAGCCTTCGAAGATCGCCTCTTGTGTGTACGTCACCGGCGGATCAGCGTTTGGGTGGACGCGTTGGGATTCCATCGTTTCGTCCCTCGGACTTTTTTGTTCTGTTAGATAGAACGATATTCTATTTCTGTCGTAGACCTATACAGACCCCGCGCGTGAACTCAAGTCCCGACCGATGTTGTGGGATGGTGCGACAGCGACCAGACACGGGCCGATGTTCGAGGGAATCAAACCACGCTTGCCGACTGAGTGACTTGGCTAAGGAATCAGCCCCTCACCGCGCCGGGCACCGAGAGCGCGATCGAGACAATCGCAACTCGCCATCAAGCTTCTTCAGGCGAGCACATCCGCCACGACCGTTTTCAGGACATCCCGCACGTCGGTGGGCTTGAGCCGCACCTGCAAGCCGCGCTGGCCACCGTTGAGAAAGACCTGGTCATGCGCGAGCGCGCTCTGCTCGATCACAGTGCGCACAAGCTTGCGCTGCCCGAACGGGCTGATGCCGCCAACCTTGTAGCCGGTGACGCGCTCGGCTTCGGGCGGCTTCATCATCTGTGCGGACCTTCCGCCGGCAGCAGCGGCAAGCTTCTTCATCGAGACTTCCTGGTCGGACGGAACGACGACGCAGACCGGCTTGCCGTCCACCAGCGCCATCAGCGTCTTCAGGACGCGCGCCGGGTCCTCGCCGAGCGCGGCCGCCGCCTGGAGCCCGATGCTCTCGGCATCAGGGTCGTAGTCGTATGTGTGAACGGAGAAGGAGACTCCGGCGGCATCGAGCGCGCGCGTGGCTGGGGTGACTTTGGACATGAACGGTGTTTACCACCGTCGTTGCGAGGAGCGAAGCGACGAAGCAATCCAGAAACCCACCGCGGAGACAGTCTGGATTGCTTCGCTTCGCTCGCAATGACGACGGAGTGCTACTCCGCCGCGTCCCGCATCTCGGCCCGCTCGGCTCTCGCCGCGCAGAATTTGAACTCCGGGATCTTGCCGAACGGATCGAGCGCCGGGTTCGTGAGCAGGTTCGCCGCCGCCTCCGCGTAGCAGAACGGCATGAACACCATGTTCTCCGGCACGTCGCGGTCGGAGCGGACCTTGACCTCGACGGCGCCGCGGCGGGTCTCGAGCCGGATGAAATCGCCCGGCGCGAGCTTCTTCTTTCGCATGTCCTTCGGCGACATGAAGGCGACCGCCTCCGGCTCGATCTGGTCGAGCACTTGCGCGCGGCGCGTCATCGAGCCGGTGTGCCAATGCTCGAGCACGCGGCCGGTCGAGAGCACCATCGGATATTCGGCGTCCGGCACCTCGTCGGGCGGAATGACCTTGGCCGGCACGATCTTGCCGCGACCGCTGGCGGTCGGGAAGCCCGTGGTGAAGATGATCTCGTTGCCGGGCACGTCGGGACCGTCGACGGGGTAGGTGACGGCGCCTTCGCGCACCAACCGCTCCCAGGTGATGTTTTTCAGCGACGGCATCAGTTCTGCCATCTCGGTGAAGACATCGCCCGGACCGGCATAATTCCAGGGCAGGCCCATGCGCTTGCCGATCTCCTGGATGATCCAGAGATCCTGCCGCGCATCGCCGGGCGGCTTGACGACCTGGCGCGCGAGCTGCACGCGGCGATCCGTGTTGGTGAACGAGCCCTCCTTCTCCGCGAAGGCAGAGGCCGGCAGGATGACGTCGGCGTGGAACGCGGTCTCGGTGACGAAGAGATCCTGCACCACGAGATGATCGAGCATGGCGAGCGCCTGCCGCGCATGCTGAAGATCGGGATCCGACATCGCGGGGTTCTCGCCCTCGATATACATGCCCTTGATCTCGCCGGCATGGATCGCGTTCATGATCTCGACCACGGTGAGACCGCGGACGGGATCGAGATCCTGGTCCCACATCTTTTCAAAAGCCCCGCGCAAATCGTCGCGGCTGACGGGCTGATAATCCGGCAGGAACATCGGGATCAGGCCGGCGTCGGAGGCGCCCTGCACGTTGTTCTGGCCGCGCAGCGGATGCAGGCCGGTGCCGGGACGGCCAACCTGGCCGGTGATCAGCGCGAGCGCGATCAGGCAGCGCGCATTGTCGGTGCCGTGGACGTGCTGGCTGATGCCCATGCCCCAGAAGATGATCGACGACTTTGCGCGCGCATAGATCCGCGCGACCTCGCGCAGCGTCTGTGCCGGGATGCCGCAGATCGCTTCCATCTTCTCCGGCGTGAACTCCTTGATCTTCTCCTTGAGGTCCTCGAACCCTTCGGTGTAGCCGGCGATGTACTGGTCGTCGGTCAGGCCTTCGGTGATGATCGTGTTGATCATGGCGTTCAGCATGGCGACGTCGGAGCCCGGCTTGAACTGCAGATGCCTGGTCGCGTGCCGCGACAGCGTCTGCCGGCGCGGATCCATCACGAACAGTTTTGCACCGTTCTGCTTGACGGCGTTCTTGATGAAGGTCGCAGCGACGGGATGGTTCACAGTCGGGTTGGCGCCGATCACGATGATGACCTCGGCGTCCATCGCGGCCGCAAACGGCGCCGACACCGCGCCTGAGCTCAGCCCCTCGAACAGCGCCGCCACCGATGAGGCGTGACACAGACGGGTGCAGTGGTCGACATTGTTGGAGCCGAAGCCGGTGCGCACCAGCTTCTGGAACAGATAGGCCTCTTCATTGGAGCCCTTGGCCGAGCCGAAACCGGCCAGCGCTTTCACGCCCTTCTCGTCGCGGATCTTGACCAAACCCTTTGCGGCGATGTCGAGCGCCTCTTCCCAGCTCGCCTCGCGGAAATGGGTGAAGGGATTGGCGGGATCGACCTGGTCGTTGGAATCCTTCTTCGCATTCGGCAGCCGCACCAGCGGCTTTGTCAGCCGATGCGGGTGGTGGATGTAGTCGAAGCCGAAGCGGCCCTTGACGCAGAGACGATTGTGATTGGCGGGGCCGTCGCGGCCCTCAGCATAGATCACCTTCTCGTCCTTGACCTCGTAGGTGACCTGGCAGCCGACGCCGCAGAACGGGCAGAGCGAGTCGACCTTCCGGTCGGCATAGGTGACACGCGTTTGCTTCTCGTCGAGCATCACGGCCGGCATCAACGCGCCGGTCGGGCAGGCCTGCACGCATTCGCCGCAGGCAACGCAAGTGGACTCGCCCATGGGATCGTCGAAGTCGAACACGATCTTCGAGCCGTGGTTGCGATAGGCCATGCCAATGACGTCGTTGACCTGAACCTCGCGGCAGGCGCGCACGCACAGGCCGCACTGGATGCAGGCATCGAGATTGACGCGCATCGCCGGATGGCTGGCGTCGGTCGCCCAGCGCTCGGCGGCGGGGAAGCGGCTCTCGGTGACGCCTGTCGTCTCGGCCCAATGCCAGAATTTCGAGTCCGGATCGTGCGAGGTCTCGCGCGCCGGCTGGTCGGCGACGAGCAGCTCCATCACCATCTTTTGCGCCGACACGGCGCGCGCGCTCTCGGTTTTCACCTTCATGCCGACCGACGGCGTGCGCTTGCAGGACGCAGCCAGCACGCGCTCACCCTCGATCTCGACCATGCAGGCGCGGCAATTGCCGTCGGGGCGATAGTCGGGCGCCGGCGAATAGCACAGATGCGGGATCTCGCGGCCCTGGCGCATTGCGACCTGCCAGATCGTCTCGCCGGGATTGGCTTCGACCTGCTTGCCGTCGAGTTCGAATGTAACCTTGGTCATTCGGCCGCTTCCTTGAACTCGTCAGGGAAATATTTGATCACGGTGGCCAGGGGATTCGATGCCGCCTGTCCAAGCCCGCAGATCGAGGCGTCGCGCATCGCCTGGCTCAATTCTTCCAGAAGCGCGCGGTTCCAGACCGGTTTCTGCATCAGCAGCGCCGCCTTCTGGGTGCCGACGCGGCACGGCGTGCACTGACCGCAACTCTCGTCTTCGAAGAACTTCATCAGGTTCAGCGCCGCCGCGCGCACGCTGTCCTTTTGCGACAGGATCACGATCGCCGCGGAACCGATGAAGCAGCCGTATTTCTCCAGCGTGCCGAAATCGAGCGGGATGTCGTCCATCGACGCCGGCAGGATGCCCCCTGACGCGCCGCCCGGCAGGTAAGCGTAGAACTGGTGGCCGTCGGCCATGCCATCGCAATATTCGTCGATCAGCTCGCGCACCGTGATGCCGGCGGGTGCCAGCTTCATCCCGGGATTTTTCACGCGCCCCGACACCGAAAAGCTGCGCAGGCCGTGGCGTTCGTGGCGACCGTGGCTGTTCCACCAGTCGGCGCCCTTCTCGACGATGTCGCGCACCCACCACAGCGTCTCGATGTTGTTGATCAGCGTCGGCAGACCGAACAGGCCGGACTGGAAAGGATAAGGTGGCTTGTGCCTGGGCAGACCGCGCTTGCCCTCGATGCTTTCGAGCAGCGAGGATTCCTCGCCGCAGATATAGGCGCCGGCGCCGCGACGCATGTGCAGCGTCGGTCCGCCCGCCGGCAATTTCGCGATCTCGCGCTCGAGGATGGCGCGCGCCGCCGGATATTCGTCGCGGATGTAGATGTAGACGTCGGACGCCTCCACGATGTGCGCGCCGATCAGGGTGCCTTCGAGGAAACGGTGCGGGTCGCTGTTGAGGTAGAGGCGATCCTTGAAGGTGCCCGGTTCGCCCTCGTCGCCGTTGACCGCCATGAGCCGTGGACCGGGTTCGCCAAGCACCGCGCGCCATTTACGTCCTGTCGGAAAGCCTGCGCCGCCGAGACCGCGCAGGCTGGAATCCTCCAGAGGCTTGAGGATCTCGTCCCGGGTGATCTGCCCCGAGCGAAGCTTCGACAGCAGCTTGTATCCGCCGTCCTTCACATAGGCGTCGTAGTCGACATAGGCGGGAAGGTGCGCATGGACGTCGCCGCGCTCTGCCGTGGCCAGCACTTCGGCGGCTGTCGCCTGATGCACGAAATGGTGGCCGACTTCCGCGACCGGCGCGGCGTCGCACAGTCCGACGCAGGGCGCGCGCACCACGCGAATGCCGGGACCCGCACTGCTCTGCAAGTCCTGCAGCAGCTGTTCGCCGCCCAGCATCGCACAGGTGAGGGAATCGCAAATCCGGATGGTCAGCGGCGGGATGCTTGGCTCGCCTTCCTTCACCACGTCGAAATGCGCGTAAAAGGTCGCGGTCTCGAACACCTCGGCGAAAGCGAGCTTCATCTCGTCGGCGAGCGCAGCGAGATGCGCGGCCGAAATCTGGTGATACTTGTCCTGGATCAGGTGCAGATATTCGATCAGCAGGTCGCGACGCCGCGGTCTGTCGCCGAGCAGCTGCTCGATCTCGTGGGCCGCGGTCGGGTCGACCTGCCGCCCCTTGGGCGTGGCCTTGGCGCGCCGGCGCCCTTCGCCCGGATGTTCGAATTCCCTGACCTTGTGAACGTCGTCGTTGCTGCTCATGGAAACGTCGCGTTCTCCTCAAAACCGATGCAGTCCAGCGGAACCGCCCTCATCTTCCGAGGCGCACTTCCAAGCTTGATCATCGGGAACGGCATTGCCTCTGTCCCTCAGATCAACCCTCGATCGACGCGACTCTAGTCTCTGGTATGCCAGATGCAAGAAAATTTAGGACGTCTCTATCGTGATTTAGGGGCAGGCGGTCGTACCACCACGCCCCCTCACGCAAAAACAAACGGAACCCGGCCTCAGGTCTTGCCCATGCACTCTTCGATGTAGAACCAGCGGTCGTCGCCGGCGAGGCCCTTGGACTTCACGTCGGCGCGACAGGCTTTCAGCTTCGGCTTGTTGGCCGACCACTTCGCCTTCATGTCCTTGAGCTTCTGCATCGTCAGCTTCATCTTGCCCGGCTTGGCGTCGGTCGTCGCCGCAGGTGCCGTCGGTGTTGCCGCGGTTTGCGCCGAGACGGCATGAAGGCCGGCCACGAGCAACACGGCAGCAAGGCTAATTCGGGTGCGAACCATGAGATCCCCCTCAATCCATTCTTGATCAATTTTGAAAGACGAACGCCGCGGGACGCTGGTCATCAACATCCCGCGGCAATGTGGACTGCAGTCAGAATATCTTGACCGCGCTCTCCAGAGTCTTCCAGACGCCCCAGAGCAGGGGAATGCCGACGAAGGCCCAGAACAAAGCGGCCTTGGCGTCAAGCCCGCCAAATCCGATGCCGTAGGAGCCGTGCGGTCCCGCCGCAGCGGCGCTGGCGCTCGCCGCCTGCAGCTTGGCGACATCGGCGTCCTTCATGTGCCACTTCGGATCGACCGGCTTGATCAAATAGTTGCAGATCAGGCCTGCGATCAGCATCGCGCACAGGATGTACATAGTGGTGTTGTAGAGCTGGTCGCGCGGCACACCGGCCGCGAGCTGGAACTCGCGGATGTAGTTGACCACGACGGGGCCGATGATGCCTGCGGTCGACCATGCCGTCAGCAGCCTTCCGTGGATCGCGCCGACAAACTGGGTCCCGAACATGTCGGCAAGATAGGCCGGCACCGTGGCGAAGCCGCCGCCATACATCGACAGGATGATGCCGAAGCCGAGCACGAACAGCAGCTTCGAGCCTATCGCCGCAAAGGTCGGCGCCAGCGCGTAGAGCACGATGCCGAGGATGAAGAAGGTGTAGTAGGTGTTCTTGCGCCCGATCTTGTCCGACAGCGAAGCCCAGGCGAAGCGGCCGAAGATGTTGAACAGCGACAGCAATCCGGCAAAGCCCGCGGCGATCGCCGCGATCTGCGCCTTCTGCCCGGCATCGAGCGCGTTGAAGCCGACGTCCGGCAGTCCGATCAGCTTGCCGGCGAAGATCTCCTGCAGCATCGGCGAAGCCATGCCGATCACGCCGATACCCGCCGACACGTTCAGGCAGAGCACCCACCAGATCAGCCAGAACTGCGGCGTCTTGTGCGCGTCGTTGAGATGGACGTTGGCCTTCGAGATCATCGCGTTGGCCTTGTTCGGCGGGGTCCAGCCCTCGGGCTGCCAGCCGGGCGGCGGCAGGCGATAGCGGAACGCGCCGATCATCATGAACACGAAGTAGATGACGCCCATCGCGACGAAGGTCTCCCAGACGCCGACCGAGGTCGGGGTCTTGAAGTAGTTCATCAGCAGGTTCGCAAGCGGCGCGCCGATCATGGCGCCACCGCCGAAGCCCATGATGGCCATGCCGGTCGCCATGCCGCGGCGATCCGGAAACCATTTCACCAGCGTCGACACCGGCGAGATGTAGCCGAGACCGAGACCGATGCCGCCGATCACGCCCGAGCCCAGCCACAACAGCCAGAGCTGATGGGTGTAGACCCCGATCGCCCCGAGGAAGAGACCGCCGCACCAGCACAGCGCCGAGACGAAGCCGGCCTTGCGCGGGCCGACGCGCTCCAGCCAGCCGCCCCAGACCGCGGCCGCGATACCGAGCAAGACGAAGAACAGCGTGTACATCCAGCCCATGCTGGCGACCTTCCAGTCGCAGCTGGTCGTGAACAGTTCCTGGAATAGCGAAATATCCCCGCAGGCCTTCGGCGCGTTCAGACCGATCGCGCGCGACAGCGGCAGCCAGAACACCGAGAAGCCGTAGGCCATGCCGATGCAGAGATGGATACACAGCGCCGCCGGCGGCACCAGCCAGCGGTTGAAGCCGGCGGTCGCGATGGTCCGCTCGCGATCAAGGAAACCTGCGCCAGCACCCGAAAGTGCTCCAGCGCTCTCAATTGAAGCCATGCATTCCTCCCCTGCAGCCGCCCTTCTGAGCAGCCTGCCGCTACTATCCTGGTCCTCAGCCCTTGCAGTGCAGCCGTTGTCCCTGCTGCTCCGCACAGTCACCCGACGCGCGCCAGGATCGTCACGCGCGTTCGAAACACTAACCCCTCGAGCGGGGCTCTATGCCCCGATACGACGTGCAGGCTTCATGCGTGGCCCGTTGTTCCGCGTATCGCAGACAAGACTCAACCTCCGCGCCTGCACAGAGAAAGTCAATCTGGGCAGAAGCTGTGTTCGATGTCGATAGACAAAAGGTCGGTATCAGCGAGGTAACGCGCTCACGGATGCAGCGCACCATTGGCTCGCTCTATCGAGTCATTCGCTTTTTCTATCAAGAACACGATGCGCGCCTCGTTGCGCTCGGTGATCTCCACCGTATCGCCCGTCTCCCGGATCAGGTTCGGAATGTCGATCACCGACAAGGGATCAGTGCAGTGCACTTCGAGTTGGTCGCCGGGCTGCAATGGTTTCAGCGCCTTGCGCGTCTTCAAGGCCGGAAGCGGGCACTTGAGCCCGGTAAGATCAAGCGTTGTCTTAGTCATGGGCGCAACATGGCGGGCTGGGTTGATGGCGTCAACGCAACGAACTTCAGAGCAGGTCCGCATAGGACAAGAAACCTACGCTCTCTCCGGGCTCGACGCGCTTGATGTCTTCGCCGAGCTCGACAAGGCCATCAGTCTCGACCAGCGATGACAACAGCCCGGCCCCCTCGCGCGGGAACTTGACCGCTTCCAGGGCGCCGTCCTCTCCACGTCGCAAGGTGGCGCGGACATATTCGCGGCGGCCGATCTTCTTGCCGTAGGCGAAGGCCGCGCGGATCGGAATCGGCAACAGCGGCTCGGGCAGACCACCCGCAAGCGCCAGCACGGTCGGTCGCACCACGTGGACGAAGGTGACAAAGCTCGCGACGGGATTGCCGGGCAGGCCGATCAGCGGCGTGCCGTCGATGATGCCCATCGCCACGGGGCGGCCGGGCTTGATCGCCATCCGCCACAGCACCAGCGATCCGATGCTCTCCACCGCCGCCTTGACGTGGTCCTCCTCGCCGGTCGAGACGCCGCCGGTGGTGAGGATCAGGTCATGACTGCCGGCAACCTGCTTCAAGCCGTCCGCAAGCGAGGCCCGCTCGTCGCGCAAAATGCCGAGATCGCTCACCTCGCAGCCGAGCCGGCGCAGCATCGCCATCAGCATGAAGCGGTTGGAATCGTAGAGCTGGGACGGCGCGCGCGGCTCGCCGGGCGACGCCAGTTCGTCGCCGGTCGAGAACACCGCAACGCGGATGCGCCTGATGACGTCGAGCCTGGTCAGGCCGAATGCCGCCGTGAGCGCAACATGCTGCGGCAGCAAGCGCTGGCCGGCGCGCAGCGCCACGCGTCCTTCCGGAATGTCCTCGCCGGCAGGACGGACATTGGCACCCCGCTTCAGCCCCGCCGGCAGCACGATGTTGCCGGCGTCGTCGATGCGGACATCCTCCTGCATGAAGACGGTTCCGGCTTCCGGGGGCATCGGCGCGCCCGTGAAGATGCGCGCGGTGTGACCGGGCTTGATCGGCGCTTGCGCAGAGCCGCCGGCCTGGATGCGACCGTCGAGCGGGAGTGCGCGCTCCTCCTGTTGCGGAAGGTCCGCGTCGCGCACGGCATAGCCGTCGACAGCGGAGTTGGTGAAGGGCGGCAGCGGCAGCGGCGCCGCGATATCGCGCGCCAGCACGCGCCCGTCGGCATCGACAAGCGCCACGGTCTCGATATCGGCGATCGCATTGACACGCGCCGTGATCAGGCCAACGGCCTCGTCGACCGACATCATCGGTCCGCCGAAGGCAAAGCAATCGTCCGACAGTTGCGCCATGGTGCCTCGTCAGCGCAGTGCGTCGCTTTTCGCGACCGCTTCCTCGACCGGCATGGCCGCGCGCAGCAGCAAGGCCGCAGCGGCCTCGATGTCATCGAGATGGACCGTCGGCAGCCGCGTTTCAATGGCGGTGTCGGTCGCGATTCCGACAATTCCGGGATCGTCGGGAAACAGCAGCGGCTTGTCGTTGCCGACGCGATGCACCTCGATCTTGCGATGCGGCTCGCGCTTGAAACCTTCGACCACGACGAGATCGACGGCGGACAGCTTGCTCAGGAGTTCCGGCAGCTGCGGCTCCGCCGCTCCGCGCAATTCGTGCATCAGCGCCCATCGGTTTGACGAAGCGACCAGCACCTCGGCTGCTCCGGCCTCGCGATGGCGCCAGGAATCCTTGCCGGGCACGTCGACGTCGAACTGGTGATGCGCATGCTTGATGACGGAGACGCGCAAGCCTTGCGCCTTGAAATACGGGATCAGCCGCGTCAACAGGGTGGTCTTGCCCGCACCGCTCCAGCCCGCAAGGCCGATGACTTTCATGACCGTTCACTCTCCACCAACGGCTCGCCGGCCGATGGAACCGCTATCCCCTCCCCGTCATTGCGAGCGCAGCGAAGCAATCCAGACTGCCAGCGCGGATATAATTCTGGATTGCTTCGCTGCGCTCGCAATGACGAAACGAGGCATTTCACCTATTCCCCGCCATGCTTATATCGGCTTGACCCGAATGTCATGCTAACGTCGCGGCCATGATGAAGATCGACAAAGCCCCGGTGCCCCTGATCCTCCCGAATCCTGACGACCCGCGCTTGACTCAGAGCGTGACCGGGACCGACCAGTCCGGTGCCAGGGTCGCGATCAAGGTGCCGATGGAGCGCCCGCTGACGCTTTACCTGAACGCCCAGGAGATCGTCACCATGATGACGATTGGCGACTATCCCGAATATCTGGCGCTCGGCTATCTGCTGAACCAGAACATGCTGAAATATAACGATGCGGTCACCGAGGTCGAATACGACGACGATCTCCAGGTGGTCGTGGTGCGCACCCAGCACCACACCAATTTCGAAGCCAAGCTGAAGAAGCGCACCCAGACCTCGGGCTGCGCGCAGGGCACCGCGTTCGGCGACCTGCTCGAAGCAGTCGAGAGCGTCGCGTTGCCGAAGGCCGAGCTGCGCACCTCCTGGCTCTACCAGATGACACAGACCATCAACACCATGCCGTCGCTCTATCTGGAGGCCGGCGCGATCCATGGCTGCGTACTGTGCAAGAAGGGCGAGCCGCTCTGCTACACCGAGGATGTCGGGCGCCACAACGCCGTCGACAAGATCGCGGGCTGGATGTACCGCCACGGCGTCGATCCATCGGACAAGATCCTCTACACCACGGGGCGCCTCACCTCCGAGATGGTGATCAAGACGGTGCGCATGGGCATTCCGATTCTGTTGTCGCGCTCCGGCTTCACCGCCTGGGGTGTCGATCTGGCGCGGCAAGTCGGGTTGACACTGGTCGGCCGCGCGCGCGGCAAGCGCTTCATCGCGCTCGCGGGCGAAGAACGTATCATCTACGACCAGAACCTCGCTTATGTCGAGGAGGAGTCAGCCAAACACAAGCGCAAGGGTGAAGGTGGTGACGACTAGCATTCCGGCAACGAGCATTCCATCGACTCTTGGCGTGCTCCTCGCCGGCGGCCTGGCGCGTCGCATGGGCGGCGGCGACAAGCCAATGCGCACCATTGGCGGCCGGACCATCCTTGAGCGCGTGATCGCGCGCCTTTCGCCCCAGTGCAGCGGAATGATCCTCAACGCCAATGGCGATCCCGCGCGTTTCGCCGCGTTCGGTTTGCAGGTCATCGCCGACGACGTGCCCGGCTTTCCCGGCCCGCTTGCCGGCATCCTCGCCGCGCTCGACTGGACCGCGGCAAACCGGCCAGAGATCGAATGGGTGCTCAGTGCCGCCGGCGACTGCCCTTTCCTGCCGCGTGATCTCGTTGCGCGCCTGCATAAAGCGCGAGAGCGAGAGAATGCGCAGCTTGCGGTCGCCGCATCCGGCGACCAGGCGCATCCGGTGATCGGGTTGTGGCACGTCGCCTTGCGCACTGAGCTGCGCCACGCGCTGGTGGTCGAGGACATCCGCAGGATCGACCGCTGGACCGCACGCTACCCGCTCGCCACGGTGACGTGGTCGACCCAGCCGCTCGATCCGTTCTTCAATGCCAACACGGTCGAGGATATCACCGAGGCCGAACGGCTCGCGGCGCTGGATGAGGTTTCTCAATGAAGCTGCGCTCTTGGAAATTCGCCCAAGAGCTGCGCCCAAATAATCGCGAAGGCGATGAGGCCGCAGAGGCCGAACACCATCGTAAATCGCGGCAGCCGCCCGATCGCGACGAGTAGCCACGCCGGCAGGAAAAAGAACGCAAAGATCATTCCGAGCGGGAAAACCGCGAGCCATTGAAACCCGCTGCCGTCGCCCTGTGGGACATGAGCGATGAAATAGAAAGTGTAGAGCCAGAACAACGTGCCGGTAGCCGCCACGAAGGCGGCGATTTTGCGAAAATTCATGGAGTTCAAAGTGGGCGTGGGGCTTCTCATGCCCCTTTGTCGCAACGGCAGCTGCGTCAGTTCATTGACTGGAACGCTGGTTTGAACTGGGTCAGGGTCAACGGCGACCATAGGGAACGGGACAACCGCACCGCCGTGCGGCGGGCCGAAGCACGTGAGCGCAGCCGCGAGGCAGCCGCTCAGTCCACGAGCGGCCAGGCCGGACGAAATCCGGCACGCTCCAGTGCCGTACGGGCCTCCTCCGAAAGCAGCGCATCGAGGAAAGCCTGCACCGCCGGCCGCTGCTTGCGTGCCGTCACAAACGCAAAATCATAATGCTCTTCCGCGAACGGAATGAAACCGAGGCCGACCGCATCGGCGACCGGCGCAATGGTCATGCCCCAGTCGGCGCGATGCTGCGCGACGGCCGCGGCCACCGCGTTGTGCGAACGCGGCTGGTTCCAGTAGCCCTCCGGGCGCGCACCGCCGAGCAGCCGGTCGATAAGGATGCGCGTGCCGGCGCCCTGGTTGCGGTTGACCATGATGCAGGCGGGATCCGCGAGCGCGGCGGCGACCGCTTCCTTCGCGCCAAGACCCTCGAAACGCATGTCGCCTTTGCGGAAGACGATGCCCTGCATCCGCCGCCAGCCCGGGACGAGCTCGATACCGTCGACGAGGTAGGGCGTGTTGTAGGTCTCGCTCTTGTCGTCGAACAGATGGATCGGCGCGAGGTCGCATTCGCCGCGCTTGGCCGCCGCAAGTCCCCCGAGGCTGCCGACCGCGATCGAGCGCACGGATAGGCCCGCATGGGCGAGCTGCGCGGTGACGAGATCAAGGCCGGTGCAATGGCTGCCGACGATGACGAGATCGGGCACCCGCACATGCGGCGTGAACAGCGTCACCTCGGCATGGGTCCCGGCCGGCATCTGGTCGGCCATCGCATCGATGCGCAGAAAGCCGTCGGCTTGCGCGAAGGACGTGATCGCGCCAGAGCCCTTGCCGGAGGGATAGGCGATCAGGCCGTCCCTACCTTCCACCAGCGAGACCATGACAAACTCGGTGCGGCCGAGTTCGGAAGAAATGCGCACAGGCACTGTCGCGTTCACCCTGGCATCGGAGCGGACCGGCAGTCCGGCCATCCTGCGCAGCACCGGCACGATCATGTCGTGGAAGGTGAACATCGCCGAGGTCGGAAAGCCCGGCAGGATCACCACCGGCTTGCCGTCGCACACAGCAAGGCACAGCGGCTTGCCGGGCTTGAGCGCAACGCCATGCGCGATGATGCCGGGCTGGCCTAGCCGGCCGATGATACGATGGGACAGGTCGCCGGCGCCTTTCGACGTGCCGCCCGACAGCACCAGCATGTCCGCGTCCGACAATGCACGCCGCATGGCGGCTTCGAGCTTTGCTTCATCGTCGGGAATGGCGCCGAGGAAGATCGCCTCGCCGCCGTTCTCATCGATGGCCGCGGCGACGATCGCACCGTTGGTGTCGTAGATCGCGGCGGGCGCAAGCGGCTGACCCGGCTGAACCAATTCGTCGCCGGTGGAGATCACCGCAACCCGCGGCTTGCGCGCGACAATCACCTCGGCAATACCGCAGGCCGCCAGCATGCCGATCTCGCGCGAGCCGATGATCGTGCCGGCGCGCAGCAGCGCCTCGCCGCGCGCGATGTCGGAGCCTGCATAGGAGACGAACTGCCCGGGAGACGCGGCACGACGGACGTCGATCGCATCCGGGCCGGCCGGCTGGGTGTGCTCGACCATGACCACGGCATCGGCGCCGCGCGGCAAAGGGCCGCCGGTGGCGATCGGCGTTGCGGTTCCTGCCACGACCTGCAGCGTGGGGGCGATGCCGCAGTGGATGGTCTCACCGTTCACTGCGAGACGCACCGGCGTGCCTTCGCCGGCCGCGGCAAGATCGGCCGAGCGGACGGCAAAACCATCGACATTGGAACGGTCGAACGGGGGGACGTCCACCGGCGCTGTGATGTCTTCGGCGAGCGCTGCGCCGAGTGCATCAGCCAGCTTGCGCGCTTCGCGGGGGATCGCGCGCGGGAACAACGCAGTTTCAAAACGCGCCAGCGCATCCTCGCGCGAGAGGATCTTGAGGAACTGCTCCTGCTCGAGCCTGCCGCTGTCTGGCGTTTGCGGAATCATCGTCATGCCGGAACCCATATCATTCCGGCATGAGATAAGCATCGACCGGCGCGCCCGCCGCAAACCCTTCGTGGCTGGCGGGAATGAGCAGCCATGCATCCGCACGGGCGATCGCCTGGAGCGACCATTCGCCGACGGCAAGCGGCAGCCATGCCTGATGTTCCCTGACCAGCAGAGCGATTTCGGCGATGCCGACACTGGATGCGATTTTTCGTGCGAGCGGCAGGGTCATTTGCCGGCGCGGGTGCCGTGCCGACAGGCGATCGACGAGCGGAAGCACGAGCACAAACCAGGCCGCGAGCGCATGATCCGGCGAGCCGGGCAACGCGACGACGGGAACTCCTCCGACCCGCCCCACAGCGGCGGTGCGTCCTGGCAGGATTGCAAGGCCGTGGGCGAGCACAGCGCCGTGCTGAGCCAGCGCGGTGACAGCATAGTCCCGGCGGCCGACGCCGCTGCCGCCGATCGTCACGACGAGATCGCAGGCGGAATCGCCGAGCGCCTCTGCGATCGATGCCACGTCGCGCGCGGCGGCTTCGCGCATCTGCACGTCCAGCCCTGCGGCGCGCGCGGTCTCCGCGATCAGATGCATGGCCGCCGTCGCCCCCGGCACGTTGACGATGCGCAGCCGGGGACGCCGCACGCTGAGCTTTTCGACACCGGCCACACGTGCGAGCAACAGAGCGGCCGGACTGATCGGATGCCCCTCTGCCGCGGCGAACGTCCCTTCGCCGATATCACTGCCGGCGCGCCTGACGCCCTGCCCAAGCACACCCTCCGCCAGCACCTGCATCAGCGCCCCCGACGCATCCACTGCGTCGGCATCAAGGACACAATCACATCCGACCGGCATGGCGTCGCCAGCCTCGACCCATTCCGGGGCCTCCGCCAGCGCCAGCGGCGAATAGGCGGAGGTTCCGACGAGATCGGTGGCGCGCAATGCCCAGCCGTCGGCGGCGGCAATGTCATGAGGCGGACAGGCCGCCATCAGCGGCGCGCCTGCAGCAATGCAGCCGGCGGCCTCGGCCAGCGAGAGCTCCTCCGGTGCGACCGGTTCAACGTCTCGCAGCAACGCGGCGAGCGCGGCGTCGAGCGGCGTGAGCGAGGACGGCAGGCGTTGGGTCATGCGCCATGATGGACCACGCATCGCCCGGTTTGGCAACCGCAGGTGATGCCGAGATCAACCGCCCGACTTGCCCGCATTGGGGAAGAACAATTGCTGTCCGTCGACCTTGTATCCGGCGATCGCCATCTGCCCCTCCGGCGAGGTGAGCCAGTCGACGAAAGTCTGTCCCAGCTCCTTCTTCACGTTCGCGAATTTTCCCGGGTTCACTAGCATCACGCCGTATTGGTTGAGCAGCCGCTTGTCGCCTTCGACGACGATGTCGAGATCGCCGCGCTCCCTGAAGCCGATCCAGCTGCCGCGGTCGGACAGCACGTAGGCATTCGCCTTGCGTGCCGCCTCGAGCGCCGCGGCCATGCCCTCCTTGGCGTCGCGATACCAGGCGCCCTTGGCGGCGGCGATGTCAATGCCGGCGACGATCCAGAGCGCGAGCTCCGCGGCATGGGTGCCCGAGCGATCGCCGCGCGTCACGAACGGCGCGCCCTTGGCCTCGATCGCCTTCAGCGCGGTCGCGATGTCCTTGCCCTTTACGCCGGCAGGATCGCTCTTCGGTCCGATCAGCACATAGTCGTTGTACATCACGTCGAGACGCTTCACGCCGAAACCCTCGGTGACGAATTTCTCCTCCTGTGGCCGCGCGTGCATCAGCACGACATCGGCTTCGCCCTTGCGCGCCCCGTCAAGCACCTCGTCGGCGCGCCGCGCGATCACCTTCACGTCGATGCCGGTCTTGTTGCGAAATATCGGCAGGAGATAATCGAGCAGACCGGACTCCTGCGTCGACGTGGTCGATGCCAGGACAATCGCGCGGTCCTGCGCGGACGACACAGCAATGCCGGCCGCGAGGCCAGTGAGAAGCGCCAATGCAACGAGCAGGCGGCGTACGGCCATGAGCGGGTTCCCTTGAATCCGGCGCGATCATGCTGATCGATTACGCCGCACTCATGACGGATTGCCTGCCGGCAGCGCGACGCGACAACAAGAGATAGAGTGGAAACATAACCACCACCAACGGCAGGTTCGCGGGGCGGCCCGCGCATCGCGTGGAGGTGCGCGCTCGGGAAAGTTCGGCAACGCACCGGCGCTCATATCGAGCGATCGCAAGGCTCGCACCATTGGAGCGCTGCAGATTGTAAACCCAATGCGAAATCGCTGATCAGCATGTGTTGCAAAGCAGCGAGATGATCGGGCATGGTCCACGCGGACTGAAATTGAAATGCAGAATTCCACCTGCGACGAACGTCCAAAAAGAAGCAAGAATTTGCATAGGAATGCAGGATGGAATTCCTGACGACGAGTGAAGCGGCTGACTATCTCCGACTGGGCGAACGCAAGCTCTACGAGCTCGTGACCACCGGTGCGATTCCGTGCACGAAGGTGACCGGAAAGTGGCTGTTTCCAAGGCACGAACTCGATCTCTGGGTGCTGTCAGGACTCGCGCGTCCGGCCGGCATGCTGACGGCGGAGCCGCCGCCGGTCGTCGGCGGCAGCCAGGACGAACTGCTGGATTGGAGCCTGCGCGAATCCGGCTCGGGCCTGGGATCGATGAGCGAAGGCAGCGCGCGCGGGCTCGAGCGGCTGCAGCGCAACGAGGTGATGGCGGCCGCGGTGCACTTCCACAGCCTCGACCCCGACGGCAATCTTGCCTCCAACGCCAGCGCGACGGCGCTGCGTGACGCGCCGGACCTGCATGACGCCGTGCTGGTTGCGTTCGTGCGCCGCGAGCAGGGCCTCGTGCTGCCGCCGGGCAATCCCAAACGGCTGCGCGGCATCGCCGACGTGCTCGCGATCGGCGCGCGGATGGCGATGCGGCAACAGGGCACGGGCGCGCAGATGCTGCTCGACGTGCTGCTGAAGCGCGCCGGCGCCTCGACGCGCGATCTGCGCCGGATCGAGCCGCCGGCCCTCACCGGACCGGATCTCGCCGAAATGGTCCGGGCCGGACAGGCCGATTGCGGCGTGGCAACACGCGCGGCGGCGCGCTCGGCCGGGCTCGATTTCGTGCCGCTGGTCTGGGAGAATCTGGACCTCGCGATGCGGCAGCGCAGCTATTTCCGCCCCGCCATGCAGGCCCTGATCCGGTTCCTCAGCGAAAGACGGCTGCGGCAGCGCGCCGAGGAGCTGACCGGCTACGATCCCTCGCCGGCCGGACAGATCCGCTTCGCGGCCTGACATTGACGCCCACCCCTCAATAGTTGCAAAAGAAACCAATTCAGCCGGGCCATACCCGGGGACAAGCAACTTCGGCCAACGAGCCGGATCAGGGGAGGACAAGCGTGAATCCAACGAGATTTGGACTGCCGGTCGCGGCCGGCTTTGCCGCAACATTCCTGGCGGCATCGCTGCTGCCTGATACCGCGATGGCGCAGGTTTCCGACGAAATCGTCAAGATCGGCGTGCTCACCGACATGAACGGTCCCGCCTCCGCGCCGACCGGCCAGGGTTCGGTGACGGCGGCGCAGATGGCGATCGACGATTTCGGCGGCACCGTGCTCGGCAAGCCGATCAGCATCGTGGTCGGCGACCACCAGCTCAAGGCCGACATCGGCGCCTCGCTGGCGCGGCGCTGGTACGACGTCGAGCAGGTCGATCTGATCGTCGACGTGCCGGTCTCGGCGGTCGGGCTCGCGGTGCAGAACATCGCCAACGAGAAGAAGCGGCTGTTCATCACCCACTCCACCGGGACCGCGGATTTCCACGGCAAGTTCTGCTCGCCTTACGCCATGCAGTGGGTGTTCGACACCCGCGCGCTCGCGGTCGGCACCGCGGACGCGGTCGTCAAGCGCGGCGGCGACAGCTGGTTCTTCATCACCGACGATTACGCCTTCGGCCACTCCCTCGAACGCGACGCCTCCAGCGTCATCACCGCCAATGGCGGCAAGGTGCTGGGCTCGGTGAAGCCGCCGCTGGCGACGCCGGATCTGTCCTCCTTCGTGCTGCAGGCGCAGGCCTCCAAGGCCAAGATCATCGGCATTGCGGCGGGCCCGCCCAACAACATGAACGAGATCAAGACCGGCTCGGAGTTCGGCGTGTTCAAGGGCGGCCAGCAGATGGCGGCGCTGCTGGCGCTGATCACCGACATCCACGGCCTCGGCCTGCAGGCAGCCCAGGGCCTGTTGCTGACGACCTCGTTCTACTGGGACATGGACGACAAGACCCGCGCATGGTCAAAGCGCTATTTCGCCAAGTTGAACAAGATGCCGTCGATGTGGCAGGCCGGCGTCTACTCCAGCGTGATGCACTATCTCAACGCCATCAAGGAGGCCGGTACCGACGATCCGCTCAAGGTGGCCGCCAAGATGCGCGAGAAGCCGGTCGAGGATTTCTTCGCCCGCAACGGCAAGCTTCGCGAGGACAATCTGATGGTGCACGACCTCTGGCTGGTGCAGGTGAAGACGCCGGAGGAGAGCAAATATCCGTGGGACTATTACAAGATCCTCACGACCATCTCCGGCGACAAGGCGTTTGGGCCGCCGGACCCGGCCTGCGCGATGGTGAAGAAGTGACCGCATAGTGAGAGGTCGTCGTCATGGCCGGGCTTGTCACGGCCATCCACGATCTCTGGTGCGGCGCTGAGAACGTGGATGCCCGGGACAGGCCCGGGCATGACGATGTCGATGCAGTCGCGTCCTACTTCACCACCCCAATCTCGCGAAAATACTTCATCACGCCCGGATGGATCAGCTCCGGTCGCGGCGCGGCGGCGACGGTGTTCGACGCCGTGGTCTCGCAGGCCTGGGCGAGCTGCTTGCAGAAGGTCGCCTCGACGCCGTGCAGCGTCTTCGCGAGGCGATAGGCGACATCGTCGGGCAGATCCTCGCGGGTGAGGACGAAACTCCAGGAGCCGAGCGAGGCGATCGGTTCGGACTGTTTTGGATAGGAGCCGGCCGGCACGAGCAGCGGTTTCAGGAACGTGTGCTTGGCGCGGATGCGCGTGATCTCCTCAGCGCTGGGCGCGATGAAGCGCGCGCCTGACGCGCTGGATGCGACCGCGGCAAAGCCGGGCCAGCCGATGCCGGCGCCCCAGAGCGCGGCGACGCGGCCGTCCTCGACCATCGCGGGACCGTCGCCGGCGCGGTCGAGATAGATGGCCTTGAAGTCCTCGTCCTGCTTGAGGCCGAGCCCGTCCAGCACATAGCGCGCCAGGATCGGCAGGCCGGAGCCCTTGGCGCCGAACGCGACGGGCTGGCCGACCAGATCGCGGATGGTCCGGTAGGGACTGTCGGCCCGCACCACGAACATGCCGGGGTTGGAATAGATCGCGGTGAGGATCTTCAGCCGCACCGGCGCGCGGCCGATGCCGGCGAAGGCCTCATAGGCCGGCTCGCCCGCGACCAGCGCGAGATCGAGCTCGCCCTTCTCCAGCAGTGGGATGTTCTCGTTGCTGCCCTTGGTGTTGCGCGGGGCGATGGCCAGCGACGGATCGGCCGCGTTCATCGCCTGCGCGAAGGCGTTGCCATAAAGCGGAAAGCCGCCGCCAGGCGTCGCGGTGCCAAGGCTGATCGTAAGGCTGATTGTACGGCTGGGTGTCGTGGCCGAAATGGCGTTGCCTCCGGTTTGGGCGGCGGCGGGGCTGGCGAGCAGCGCCGCGGCGACAAGGACGAGTGAAGCGAATCTCATTGATGAGTCCCGGCGGAGCTGCGTCAACACCGACTTGCGGCGATGTAGGCAGCGGCCCGATTTTGTGAAAGCATGCGCCCCAACGACAATAGAACAATGGGAGGCTTCATGTTGCGAATTTTGCGTAACGGTTTTTTCGGGCTGGTCTTTCTTTCAGGTCTTGTCGGCGCCGCCGCTCCCGCCTCCGCGGCATACCCCGACCGCCCCGTGCACTGGATGATCGGCTTCGCCGCCGGCGGGCCGGTCGACATCGTGGCGCGGATCATGGCGCAGTGGCTGTCGGACAAGTTCGGCCAGCAGTTCATCGTCGAGAACAAGGCCGGCTCCGGCGGCAACATTGCCGCCGCCGCCGCGATCAGTTCGCCGCCCGACGGCTACACGCTGCTGTTCGTCGCGCCCAACAACGCGATCTCGACCTCGCTCTACAAGAAGCTGCCTTACGACTTCCTGCGCGACACCGTGCCGGTCGCCAGCATCATGCAGCTCACCAACATGCTGGTCGTCTCCAACGCGGTGCCGGCGAAGACGGTTGCGGAGTTCATCGACTACTGCAAGGCCAATCCCGGCAAGATCTCGTATGCCTCGTCCGGCAACGGCACCTCGGTGCACATGTCGGCCGAGCTGTTCAAGGCGATGACCAAGTGCGACATGGTGCACGTGCCCTATCGCGGCTCGGCGATCGCCTTTCCCGACATCATCTCCAACAAGGTGCAGCTGATCTTCGACAACCTGCCTAGCGCGCTGGAGCAGGCCAAGGGCGGCAATGTCCGCGCGCTCGGCGTCACCTCGCCGCAACGCTGGCCGATCGTGCCCGACGTGCCCGCGATCGCCGAGACCGTGCCGGGCTTCGAATCGGTCGGCTTCTACGGCATCTCCGCGCCGAAGGGCACGCCGCCCGAGGTGGTCGAGATCCTCAACAAGGCCGTCAACGAGGCCCTGAAGGACCCCAAGCTGGTGGCGCGCCTCGCCGAGACCGGCGGCATCCCCAAGCCGATGACGCCGGCCGAGTTCGGCAAGCTGGTCAGTGATGAGACCGACAAGTGGCGCAAGGTGGTGGAGTTCGCGGGGGTGTCGGTGGACTGAGGCCGTCCCCGCCCCGCGCCTGCAGCTCACCGGCGAGACATCGGAGGGGATCAAAAGACCCCCTCCGATCAAAAAGCAAAAACAACCCCATGCACAGTAGACGATACCAATGATTACAAGGGGTTACCGACGAAGGCGCCCCGCCCCGTCAAAAATCGGTTGACCCGTCGGGCAAAACAGGAGCATAAGGGCATCATCGCAAATTTCGGGTATTCGGAACTCCCCCGCGATGCCGCGCCGGGCGTTTCCCTCCGCCCGGGCCAGCATTGCACCCCCGCCTCCATCCCTGTAAACGAACCGCGCACCGTTGCCGGCCGCGCGTTCCCGCGGGCCGTCCCGCGGCGGGGCCTGTAGCTCAATGGTTAGAGCCGGCCGCTCATAACGGTCTGGTTGCAGGTTCGAGTCCTGCCGGGCCCACCAGCTGGTTGCATGGCTCTATCTCGCTTCGTTCGCCACGTCTAAACTTAGCAGACGCGCGACCCCAAAAGAGCATCGAAACAAATCTCCCATTTGGCAGATGGGAAATCCCCGTGGCCCGGTCGAAGCCCTTTCCTCGCTGAAATCTTCCTACCCAACCATCCCGAGACAGGGTAGTCAGATCAGCGCGTTGCAAGGAAAGCGTGTTCCGGGTATTGGAAGTGCAGAGCGAATTGCAGTATAGCGCCGCGCTTAGGGACTTCTCGGCATATTCTCGATCACAGATTGGCACTAAACACCTGGAAAAGTACCAGGTCGTGCAGGGACGCACCGAGCTCAAAGAATCAGATATTGCAGCCTTGGTCTGGGGCGGGACACGAGGACCAGAGCGCGCCCGAAGGTGCGGCGCGGCTGCAATGACGAGCGGTTTAAAAACAAGCAAGAGCGAAGATGGAATTTTCCAAGTCGAAGGCGACAGAACGTCCAAAAGAAGCTCCAGCCCATTTCACCGTTTATGAAGTTGGCACTGACGAGTACATCTATTGCCCTGTTCGCAATCGCGCCTATAAAGTCAACGGAAAACCCGAAGAGATAGTCCGCCAGTGGTGGCTCTATCGGCTCAAGGAGCAATACGGATACCCCTTCGATCAGATGTCAGTCGAGGTACCCGTAAAGGTAGGCCATGCCGAAGCCAAGAAGGCCGCGGACGTTGTCGTTTATACGAATGCGACAAAAAACCAGGCTCGCATCTTCGTAGAGGTTAAGAAGCAGAATCGGAAAGACGGATTAGATCAATTACGCGTGTACATGAACGCGACTGGCTGCCGTATCGGCTTGTGGAGCAATGGCGACCCTCCGCACGTCTACCTCCTGCGAATGGAGCCCACAGCTTCCCAAGAGGAGGCCACGTGGCGAGAGCTGAGAGACATCCCGAAAAAGAGCCAAGAGCTTGCTGATGTCGACACGCCAATACTCCGAGGGGAACTGACGCCAGTAAAAGACTTTCTCAGTGTGATGCGCGAGTGTGAAAACTACATCAAAGCGCATCAGGGCGAGAGCGTATTTCAAGAAGTTTTCAAGCTGATCTTCGCTAAACTCTATGACGAGAGAAAGAATCTAAAGAACGACAATTCGCCTGCGGTCTTCCGAGTTGGCGCATTTGAAAATGCAGCCGACGCAAAGCGCCGCATTCAGAAGCTCTTTTCCGACGCGAAAAAGAACTGGAAAGGAGTCTTCGAGGACGCGGAAGAACTACTACTGTCTGATGACAGCTTAGCGTTCTGTGTCTCTGCGCTTCAAAAGGCATAAGCAGGGCGTTCTACGAAAAGAGAAAGGCTAAAGCCGGTGTGATTGCTGGAGATTTGCTTATCAACTCCACCGGCGACGGCACCATCGGCCGAGTAGCAGTGTACGACGAACAATTCCCCGCGGTCGTTGACGGGCACATCACGATTGTGAGGCTGAAGAATCCGAAATTGGCCTGGTACATCGCAGCCTATCTGCTCTCAACGCAGGGGCAACGGCAAATTTATCGCTATATCAACGGATCTAGTGGGCAAGTAGAAATCTATCCGGTAGATATCGCGCGTCTTTGGGTTCCCTTTGGCGAGCAAGAGAACGTTAAATGATTGGGTCTAAGCTGAAGGCGGCTTGCGACAAGTATCGTGAATTTTCAAACGATATTATTCAGACCCTGAACATGGCAGAGGTTCTGTGACCCAACTGGCTCCGCGATCCTCCAAGACGTGTTGAGAAACCGCGGGGTACGGTGACGGTGCACTCGATGGGCTTGGGCGCTTTCGCGGTTCCAGTGCTCGTGAATGAAGTGCACCGTCACTTTAATTCGAGCCAGCAGGCTCCGCTCCTCAGCATATCATCGGGTTATCCCCGTGATCGCAAACGCCTTCCGTCTGCTCCGAGGGCACCGGCGCAAATGCGTTGTGGGCCGGCGCAGCGATCGGCCGAGCGCCCTCGGCGTGAAGGATGCTCGCCCCCACGCTCTGTTCGGTGTTTCGATCGCCGGCGTGGTTCTCACGCGCCTGGAGCGGCGCGCTGAAGATTGTGGTGACGAGCAGTCCGGCCAGCAAGGCCCTGGACAGGACTGAGGGATTTCTGAATGGCGTCATCGTAGCGGTTCCTTTCGATTGGCTGCCCCCGCGAGGCAAGAGATCCGATCACCACCCTAGACGTGCGTTGGCGCGCTCTTATTCCCAACGTGAATAAGAGTTTAGCTGGACAACCAGACGTGTTCGCCTCGTGCGTGGTGCTTTCAAAGCCGTGACGGGGAGACCATCGAGAAGGCACCAGCATATTGGCCGGACACCACTTGTTCGGCGAGCAAGGGAGCCACGGAATGTCCGCCAACATTCGGTGACAGCACTGGACTGAACTCAGTATCCCATCGCCGCAGTGAGTTACGTGCCCTGGTGAAGGGCGCGCTGCCGGCTCAAACCAGTTCCAGCCACAATGACCGCCCGACCATGCGCGCGGCACGCCGAAGCGTTGCCAGCGGGACGTTGCCGTCCTTGGGGTCGAGCAGTCGCCCGATCTGGCTGCGCGAGGTCTTTATGCGCTTGCCTTCCTCGCCGAGGACATCATCGAGCGTGGTGAACCTGGCGACGGAACGGACTGCCTTCTTCTTTTTCGCAACTGCTTTTTTGCCCTTGTCGGTCTCCTTCATGTCTCGAATTCGCGGTTTCTGCGGTACGCCAGCGCCGGATCATCGGGCGGCGTCTTCCGGGTCTTCTTGATGAACCCGTGCGGGACCAGAATGCGGCCCCGCCGCGCGCAGAACAGGGCACGGCGATCCGATTGCTCGGCGGCGAGCGCTGGCGGCAAGGCCGCGGGCGCGGTCGCCGATCCACGGTTTTCAGCTTTGCCTAACAGATGAGCCGCCTTGCCTAACAGAAGAACCGCGCCGGTCAGGTCAGTCCTGTGACAAGATTACGCGGACAGTGATGGGCACCGTTGTTTTGGCGCCGTCGGCAACAGCCCTCGCCCGGCGCGCGACGTGCCCAGCCTTCCCCCGAACGAGATTGCCGGATGTCTGGAAATTTCCGGACGCGCGTCGTAATGTCAGTGCGATAATCATGATCGGTGCCGGGCGAACCGATGATTGACGAGCACGCGGTCCATTGCATCCGGGCCTACGCGTTGCGCCGTCGATCGAACTTGGCAACGTCGAACTTGGCACCATCGGAAATACGCATGTTGACTGCAGAAGAGATCGTCCGCGTCAGAACCTCGTTCGACATGGTATTCGCCAATGCCAACGACACGATGACGGCGTTTTACGACCGCATATTCGAGCTTGCGCCGGAAATCCGGCCGATGTTTCCCGCTGACTTGAGCGTTCTGAAGCAGGATTTCATCTCGAAGCTTGCCATGCTGGTCGGCAGCCTCGATCCGACGACAGGGCTGCTGGGAGGCGCTGACATTCTCGGCCGCAATCACCAGAAATATGGCGCGAAGGCCGAGCATTATCCGGTGGTCGGCGAGGCACTCCTCTGGAGCCTTGCGCGCGGTCTTGGGCCACATTGGACCGATGAGCTGGAGCAGGCCTGGCGCAAGGTTTACGGCGTCGTTGCGCAGCGCATGGTCGACGTTGGCAATGCTCCACCCGCGCCGTCCGCCGGCCCGTCACAACGGATGTGACTTTCGCCAGCCTGGGCGCGGACTTCCACTGCGCGGCTTTGCCCCGAAGGCTCATGGACCGAGTGCCGTGAGACGGCGCATATCGGTGATGGTGCACTTGATTCACGAGCTCGACGGCCCGGGCACCAGCCCCGCGAATGGCGAAACCAACCGGGCAAACTTTGCCTGCACCGCGAGGGGGCATCGGCAATTTTTTCTCGCCAGTCAGGACAGCTCGTACCGGAAACACCGGGAAATCATGGGAAACGCTTTGGCATGCACGTTGCTTATCGGGGATCGTCTTGAGGACCGAACATGCAAGTCGGAAGCGGAACATCAATCCTCGGCTACCAGGCCACCAAGGCCGCTTCATCCACCAGCGGCACGAAGACGCCGGCGGCGAACGATGGCGGGATCGCGCAAGCGAACGAGGACAGCGCGTCGAAGAAGAGCAGCGTCGAGGCGGACTTCCTGAAGTACGCCAAGATGACTCCTTTCGACCGTATGCGGGCCGGCATCTTGAAGAGCATGAATCTCACCGAGGACGATCTCGCCAAAATGTCTCCGGACCAGCGAAAAGCCGTCGAGGAGAAGATCAGAGATGCCATTGAAAAGCAGCTCGAAAAGCAGGGCCAAAAAACCGGCAGTCTCGTCGATCTATCGGCGTAACGACCGGATTCTGCTCACGGGATTGCCCGGCTTCCCCGGTGCTCGCCGGTGACGATTGGAAAATCGGCGAACATTGGCACTCGGGCTGCCAATCCGGGATGTCTCCCCTCAAGCCAGCTTGCAGCGGGCGCCGGCACGACCTCTGCGGAAAAATCCGCAGCTTGACCTTCTTTGGATCGTCGTGCACCCCGGGTGCCCCGAGTCAAATGGCGCGTCGCCTTATTGACTCCGTGCAGGCAGAATACGGAAGGTTGCGGGCGCGATGCCGCCGTTCCATCGGGGAAGGCGCCGGTCCGCTGGCGTTTTCGGCATTGTGCGCCTACGACCGCCCTCTGGCGCCAGGAGACCATCATGACCAGTGAAAAAGGCCCGAACATCAAGAAGAAGCAGAAATGCAAGAACTGCGAAGGCAAGGGCCTGCTCAAGAAGGGCGACAAGGTGGTGAAGTGCCAGCGCTGCAAGGGCACGGGGGTGCGGTGATGTCGAGGGTGATGGCCTCTGGAGGACCAAGGCTAGACCACCCGCCTGCGCAACCACATGGGGAGACGCATCTTCACCGAGCCCCTTCATCGTTTCAGATATTGCAGTTAGATAGGTTAACCCCTATATTCGAACCCTGAAAAGGGCCTGCGCCATGACCACCCATGTGCTGCAATTCGTCGAGCTCTCGGACCGGGACCGCAAGGCGGCGAAGGACTTCGCCAAGCCTGGCAAGGGCGATCATGTCGAGGTCCGGATCCGCCGCAAGTCGGGTGAAGATCAGGTCGTCAGGTTGCCGCCGAAAGCTGCGGCGCTGATCGAAACGGCGCTCGGCCGTCTTCTCCAGGGAGAGCGCGTCGCTGTTCTCGCAGAGGATCAGGAACTCAGTCCGAACGATGCGGCAGACATACTCGGCATCTCCCGACCGCTGGTCGTGCAGCGGATGGACTCGCACGACTTGCCATTCCGGTATGTCGGCAAGCATCGCCGCACGAAGCTCAGGGATGTATTGGCGCTGAAGTCGCAGATGGACGCCCGGCAAGCCGCGCTCAAGGCGCTCGTGGAGGATGCCGAAAACGTCGCACCTCGCGATGGCGCAGGCCCGGCGAAGACATCGAAGAGCGCCGGAAGCGCCTCCAACCGCGGCTCCGCACCGAAGAACGTGGATCAAATCGTTCTTGGCACAACCAACGCTCCTTATCGCCGGACGATCAGTTCGACTGATCTCGTTGCTCGCATCGCATCGAGAGATTGGCAAAACTGGATCGCGCATGTCGTCACATTCTTCACGGAAGTACGACCTGAACTCGTCTTGCAGTTCGCCCGGCGTCACGCCATTTCCACGCGGGATCTGACCGCCGCCTATCGATCGATGAAGTCGGCCACCGGCGAAACCAACCCTGCATTGGAGCGCGCGCTTGAGCGGCTGGCTTAGCCTACTTGGCCGAACGCTCGATGGGCTCTCAAGCCTGGAGCAACTGGGCCAGCCGGTGCCTGACTGGGTACTGGGTGGTGGCACCGCCCTGATGCTTTACGCCAACCATCGATTTAGCCGGGACATCGATGCGTTCATCGACGATCCCCAATATCTCGGCTTCTTGTCGCCGGAGACTACGGACGTATGGAACTGCGAAGATTGGGACAAGGCGGCCCATTACCTCAAACTCAGATATCCCGAGGGCGAGATTGATTTCATCGTCAGCGGCGCAATCTCGGACCTCGATCCTGCCGAGAAGGAGATCGACCTGACCTCAGTTCGAGCGGGGTGGACGCCGACGATCAAGGTGGAGCCACCAGCAGAGATCGCCCTCAAGAAGATGTACCATCGAGCGACGATGCTGAAGCCTCGCGACATCTTCGACATCGCAGTCATCATGAAGATCGCCGGTGACTCTCTCACCGCAAACCTGGGCAAGATCGCTTCCAGGAAGGACGACCTCGTTCGCCGCGTCGCCGGCATTCGTGTCGACTACCTCAAATCCGACCTTGCCGAACTGGACATCCAGCCTGGATGGGAGCGCGAGAAGGAAACCTGTCTCGAAACCGTTCGCTCGCTCGTGGCGCAAATTCCAGCAGCCGGTTAGGTGCGTGATACCGGGGGCGAACCGAAGTCCCCTCACCCTTCCACCCGATAAAGCCGCCACCGCTCCGGCACGCCCTTGAGCTGATGCATGCCGTGATCCCGCAGGCTGATCGCCGGCTGCGCCTTCAACAGATCCTTCACCGCGCTCGACACCAGCACTTCGCCGGCGCGCGCCTTGGCGGCGACGCGGGTGCCGATGTGGAAGGCGAGGCCGACCATCTCGCCGCCGCTCATCGTGTATTCGCCGGCATGCAGGCCCACCCTGATCTCGAGGCCGAGCGTGCGCATCGCCTTCTGGATCGCGGTCGCGCAGGCGATGCCGGCCGCGGGCGCCTTAAACGTCGCCAGCACGCCGTCGCCTGTCGTCACCACCTCCTTGCCGCGCGCGGTCTTCAGCTCCTTGCGGACGGCGGCGTAATAATGGCCGATGATCTTGGTCCAGCGCGCATCGCCGAGCTTGGCGGCCTTTGCGGTGGAGCCGACGATGTCGACGATCAGGATGGTGGCAAGCGCCTGCTTGGGCTCGGGGCTGCGCCCGGCCGACGGGCGCCGGTTCGTGATCGGCCCGGTCAGCGGCTCATAGCGATGGCTGCGCCGCCGCGCGATCGCGGCCCTGGTGTAGTCCTGGGCGCGCTGCGCGGTGCCGCAGCGAATGGTCTTCTCCTGCGGCAGGCGCGACCAGCAGACCTTGCGGCCGTCGCCGGCGCCATGGACCTCGACGGCGCCCCACTTCAGGTGAACCACCGAGCCGACGCGCCGGACGCACCACGCCTTCGACGTGTATCCGGAGACGTTCGACCAATGGATTCCGATGCGGAGAAATTTCGGCATGAACGCGCGGCCAGTCGACGCTACCTTCAAAGCAACCTTCAAAGCAGCCTTCAAAGCAACCTTGGGGCTACCCAGCGTCAAGCGTAGTGATACACTCCGGCATTGGCAATACGATCCGCCGTCATGACAAGTTCATTTGAAAACCGTGCCATATGCAAAACCCATTTCGCAATTTTTGTGAAGCCGCCCTGTTGTCAGCCACGCTCGCCATCATCGCCTCGCCCGACATGGCGCGTGCGCAATCGGGCAGCGCCGGCGGCAGCATCGGCAATGACGAGAAGTCGCTGTCGGGTTCGCGCGAGAGCCCTCGCGCCGCCGAGCCTTCGAAGCCGGCGCGGCGCAGCAGGCCCGCGGACGATGCGCCGAGCCGCGCGCCGCGACGGAGCGGCGGCGGCGGCGGCAATTATGACGGCGCATGGGTCCTGACCAGCGTGGGCCAGACCTGCGACGGCTCCACCGACACGGTGGTCGTCACCAGCGGCACGATGGTGGGGAAATACGGCACAGGCCAGGTCCGTCCGAATGGCGCCGTGTCCGGAACCGGAGCCGCCGGCAGCCTGAGCTGGACCATGTCCGGCCGGTTCTCGGGCCGCAACGGCTCCGGCACATTCCAGCGATCCGATGGATGCATCGGAAGCTGGACCGGATCGAAACAGTAGGACGACGCCTTACGGCGATCGATCACAGCATGGTCGCGAGCTCATAGATCAGGACGCCCGCCCCGAGACAGCGCCGCCATGGATTGACGCCGCGAAAGATCTCGTCGAGCGCCCAGACGACGAGGCCGCCTCTGAACACGATGTCCAGAGCCGTGGCGACTGTGCCCGGCGAAGGCCAGACCCAGCGCAGGGCACCGGCCACGATGACGACCCAGAGCACGAGATTGGGCGCCTGGGCGATGGTGATCTCGCCCGTCGTCCGGCTTCGAAAGAACCATTGCAGAAACTGGGACATCATCGCCGTGGCCTCTCCGATGCTTGATATACCGCATTGATGTCAGCGCCGGGCGACTCGGTCGCGGCATCAGCGACGCGCATGGCCATCAAGCAAAAAGGGCCCCGCAATTTGCGGAGCCCTTGATCTCGCGTTGTGTCGACCGGGTTACTTCATGTTGCCGGCTTTGGTGCCGCCCTGGTCGCTACCCGGGCCGGAACCACCCTGGCCGGATGCGTCGGGCTTCATCATGCCGCCCTTTGCCATCCCATCCCTGGACATTCCGTCATTGCTCATGCCGGTGGTGCCCTTCATCTTCGAGCCCTTGTCGGTGGTGTGCATGCCGGGCTTCTGCATGTTGTCGGACTGCGGCGCCGGACCGGTGTTCTGGGCGAAAGCAGAGCCGGACATCAGGGCGAGGGCGGCGGCCGCGATCATGATCTTCTTCATGGGAAACTCCTTCATCTGTGCGGGGGCAACGTCATTTGTGCGGGGGCAACGTCGCATCGAGTCGCCTCGTTCCTAACGAGCGCCATCGAGCGGCAAAACATTCTCGGCAATGGTTTGAAACCTTGGGCGACGCATGTCGTAGCCGCGCGCGTTCCATTCACATGACAGGAATTTAAGGTGGCGACCTGGAAATCCCGGCGCGCGCCGCACGTATCTTGGATGTCGGCGAGCGGACCTCCTCACGCGCGAAGCCGACCGGCGGTCCCACCGGACCAGATTGGTCGCGCCCACGATGGGGCCGCCGCCTTCAATTCAGATAGGAACCGGCGCATCGGCCGGAGATTGGTGAACGCCGGGTCCCACAAAAACCGGCACTTTGGCGGCTCCGGCTCTTAGCCCACCCCTGCGGAGTCCGGGGCCGCCTCAAGGAATCAGCATTCGATGGATGAGAGCCTGAGGGTCGTGTTCGCGATCGGCGCCACCGCCGCGGTCGCCGCAGCAGCGTTCTTCGTCATCCGCTTCTTCGCCACGTTCACTTGAGGCGTGACAGTTCGCGGGCATTTCCGCATCGACAAGGTCCCGTGAACGAAGAAAGCCCGGTCTCGCAGGAGACCGGGCTCGTTCGATGGATTCGGGGTCGCCAGCGTCAGTCGAACTTGTACATCACCGCGGCGCGGACCGTGTGCGTGTCGAGTGTGAACTGTTCCGTGTTGAAGGTGGCCGGGCTCGACCGGCCGGCCGTGGTTCCGAAATTGTCGTATAGATATTCACCGCGCACGATCCAGTTCGGCGTGACCTTGAAATCGATGCCGCCGCCGACCGTGAAGCCGACGCGCGTCGCACTGTTGCTGTAGCCGGGATAGATCGCGCCGTTGAAAGTCTGAGGCACGATGAAGTTCAGGTTGTCCTGAACGCCGGCAATCGCAGCACCACCCGCAATGAACGGCAGCCAGTTTCCGAACGAGTAGCCGAGACGCGCACGCGCATGCGCCGTCCAGTCGATCTTGTTGTTGATCGACGAAATATTGTTGGCGATCCCGTTGTAGGGCGTCCCGATCGTCTTCGAACCGGTCACGTCCGCCCAGTTGCCGTCGAACTCCACGCCGATGACCGTGTTGCGGACCTGGATGTTGGCGCCGACCAGGCCGCCCGCCGTCCAGCCCGAATTGTCGTAGGAGCCCGGCCGAAGAGGATTGGTTTCGTCGGAAGACCACTCGTTCGTACCCCACATGCCGCCGGCCGAGACGCCGAGATAGACGCCGGTCCAGTCGGTGATCGGCGCGGCCACGGGAGCCTTGGTGTAGTGCGCCGCGAGGTCTGCCGCGGATGCGGCGGAGGTCAGAGCGGTGGTTGCAACGAATGCAATAAGGAATTTTTTCATGTTTCGACTTCCCAGCAGTTCGATTCAGGCGATGACCGACTCATAGTCGCGTTTTCCCGAACGTGCTGTAGTTCGAAGGACACATCAGAAATTGCCAGGCATGCGCCTCGCGCCGTCCAACAGCGTGACGCGCCGCAAAGCAACATATCGTCGTTTCGAATGTCGCCAGCGGCGAGCCGTTGTCGTCAGAGGCTTTGTCGGCCGAAGCGCCCGTCACATCGCGCGCGAACAGCCCTTATGGCTGAAATGCGAACAGCTCGATCGGGTCGATGAAGCCGCGCACTTCATGTTTGCCGACATGCTCCAGTTCGAACTCGCGCTCCACCAGTTCGGCGAACGCGCGTGACAGCAGCACGTTGCGTCCCAATTGCTTGGTGAGCGCTTCGAGGCGGGAGGCCATGTTGACGGCGGGGCCGATCACGGTGAAGTCCAGCCGCGTGGATGATCCGATATTGCCGTACATGACGTCGCCGACGTGAACGCCGATGCCGTAGTTGAGCGGCGCGCGTCCGGTCGCGCCGTTGCGCTCGTTCAGGGCGGCCATGGCCTGACGCGCCTCGGTCACCGCGCGCAGCAGATTGGCACAGGCGGCGGGCTCATGAAGCGGGAAGATCGCGAGCAGGCCGTCGCCGACGAATTTCAGGATCTCGCCGCCGTGCTTCGCGATCGGCTCCGACATCGCGTCGAAATAATCGTTGAGCAGATCGATGACGTCGTCGCGCGGCCAGTTGTCGGAGATCTTGGTGAAATCGCGCAAGTCGCAGATCATGATCGCGGCGCGCACCGTGGTGCCGGTGCCGCGCCGTGTCGCGCCGGCCAGGATCAGCTCGCTGGCATGGGATCCGACATAGGTCTCCAGCAGCGTCCGCGCCAGGCGGTTCTTGATGCGGATTTCGCTGACCAGCGCCAGCACCGGCAGCACGCGCTTCAGCGCAGCGATATGTGCCTCGTCGAAACCGCCGGGGCGATCGGTCGCGAAGGTGATGAGATGACGCTTGCCGAGGGTGTGGTAGAGCGGCCAGGCGACATAGTCGGTCAGGCCCTTCGCCCGCATCTCGTCATAGAGCGCGTGCTTGCGGCCGAGCGCGACGTCGCGCTCGAGGTTCTCGCGCAACTCGGCTGCGCCGTCCTGGATCTCGTTGGCGGGACTGCCGATGTATTCGGAGCGCTCCCGTACGTCGAAATCGACCAGGGCGATCTCCGCCTCGCGCATGCCGTCGGCCCACATGAAGCGGGCCCCCAGCCATTGCGGATGCTGGATCAGGACGTGAAACGTCGACCGCTGCAGGGGAATGCCGGCCTGCTGCAGCCGGATGCACATCTGGGCGAAGATGTTGTCGATGAAGCGCTCGTCGCGGGTGCCGTTGGTCAGCCAGTCGACGACGCCGTCGGACAGCGTGGGGGCATTTTTGTCGGGGGAGGTCATAGCCGCAGATATCGTGCGCCGGCGACGCGGCGTCAACCTGGCCGATTGCCCGGATTGTACGCAGCGACTGGTCGTCGTTAACCGACCAGCCGGATCGATGCCAGCACGACCAGGCCCGAAACGAGCGCGAGCTTTGACGCCTCGGCCAGATCGATCTTCAGCGTATTTTCGTGCGATATCGCAAAATCCTCGTCGCCGAGGCGGATGCGGCAATCGCCGCGCGCCGCGTAAGCCAGATGCGTGCCGGCGGGAAGCGGGAGGTCGCCGGGCTGCGTCAGCGCGGCAAGCTCGATCTCCGCCGCACCGCGCCGGGCCATCAGGTTCACCACCTCGACCGGGCCAGCCTCGAGCGCGGTCACGATCTCCATCTCGCCGGTGAAGCGCACCGTCGTGAAAGGTTCACGCTCGTCGAACTCCTGCGTCGGCGATTTCAATACCAGGCCGCGCCCACCCACGACCATCTGCAGGCGATCGATGCCGGGCATGTAGGAGAACGGCCCGGGTGCGACGATCGGCGTCGAGGCAAAGCGCCACAGCAGGCTGTCCCAGTCCCTGGCCGGGCTTCCTTCACGATGGGCATCCGCGATATCGGTGAAAATGCCGCCGCCGTTCTTCCAGGGCGAGCGGGTGTAGTGTTCGGATTTGAGCAGCGTGGTTTTCATGTGGTGGGAGCCGTCCGGGAAGCGCATGTGGGCCGATATGGCCCACGCATCATGCGTGCGATGGAGCGGATTTGCCAGCCGATTTGATGGACGGCCTCACGCCTTCGCATCCCGCTGCAGCCGGGTGCCCAGCTCGTTGACGCGCTATTGCTCCGGACATGGCGCGCCGCTCTTGTCCCATTGCGCGACGAAGGCGGCCAGTTGATCGGCAGAATAAGGTGGCGCGGCCCTGCCCGGGCCCGGACTCCATCCCCATCTGACCTTGCCGTCATTCCGGATGTGGTCGACCACGTCATCGATCGAGGCCATGCCGCGAAGCCTCGGATCCCTGAACTGCCTGCAGATCTCGGCGCTGGACTTGCCGAACCATTGTCTTTCAGGCGCCGGAAGCTTCCAGTCCACCGCGCCGGGCGGGCCATGCGGCATCTCCGAATTTCGCGGCGTGTGACACGCCGTGCAGGCGAGATAGGTTGCGCCGTTGCGGCTGTCGCCGGCAACGATGTTCATGCCATGGGGCCGCGCGACCCGCCCGTTACTAGCGCCGGACCACATCGGCACACCGTCCTCTCCGACATGACAATTGGCGCAGCGCGGATGCGAGAAGACTTCGTTGATCCTGCTCCAGAGCGCGAGGCCGGGCGCTGGATCCCGGGCGGGCGGCTGAGCCTCGGCGACCGCCTGCGCGGGACAGGCGATCAGCAGGATGAGGAGCGCGTAGCGGATCATACGGCGAGGCCCTCCCTCAGACGAACCTGATGCCCTCGGTCTTGATCAGCGGCAATTGGCGCGCACGAATTCCGGTCGCGGCAAAGATGGCGTTGGCAAGCGCGGGCGCGGCCGGAGGAACAGCCGGCTCGCCGATGCCGCGGATTCCCGTCTCGCCGGTGGTCTCCAACGCCACGACCTCGATCTCTGGAGCCTGGTAGAGGCGCATGCCCTCGTACTCGTGATAATTGGTCTGAACCGCACGGCCGTTGGCAAAGGTGAGCTCGGCGTTCATCGCATGCCCGAGAGCCCAGACCACGGCGCCTTCGACCTGATTTTTCAGATTATCGGGATCGAGCACCACCCCGACCTCGGCCGCGACGAAGACACGCGCAATCCTGATCGCATCATTGATCTTCTCGACCTCGATCACTTCGGCGACGGGCACACCGAACGAGAGCGTAAACGCGAGGCCCCGGGCGCGGCCAGGGCCGGGCTTGCTGTCCCAGCACGACATCCTGCGGACCTCGTCGAGGACCCTGCGCGACGGAGCGTGCGAGCACAGCCGGAGCCGCTCGTGGAGCGGATCGGCGCCGGCTATTTGGATCAACTCGTCGAGACAGCATTCGTGCAGGAAGGCGTTGCCGGACGCGCCGACCGAGCGCCAGGAACTGACGCGCACCAACTCGGGCACCCGATAGCCCGTGACCCGGTAGTTGGGAATCCTGAACGGCTGATCCCAGGCACCGGCGACGATCGCCATGTCGGGTCCCGGCATGTGCAGGCCCAGCCGGCCGAATTGCGACGACGTCACCGATGGCGCGGCGATGGCGAGGTCGCAGGCGTCGAGCTTTCCGTCCTTCACCGCTCCGCGCATGCGGGCGACAGCGAGCGGACGCGGGAAATCGTGCGTCATGTCCTCTTCGCGCGTCCACGTCATCTTGATCGGCCGGCCCTGATAGGCCATCGCGAGCTCGACGCCCTGACGCACATAGTCGTTTTCCAGGCGCCGGCCGAAGCTGCCGCCGCTCGGCAAAGCGTGAAGATGAATGTCCTCGGCGGCAAGCCCGGTCAGCTTTCGCGCCATCTTCACCAGAAACACGGGAGCCTGCGTCCCCGTCCAGATGTCGAGGCGACCGTCCTTGAGCTGGACTACTGCGTTCATCGGCTCGAGCGGCGCATGGGCGAGATAGGGCACGCAGTATTCGGCCTCGATCACCTTCGCGCCGGCGAGCGCGGCATCGACGTCGCCGTCGTCCTTGCAGCGACTGTCGCGGCGCTCCGGGATGAAGGAGGCCCTCACCTCCTCGAACATCGCCGCGCTGCTCGCTGGATAGGACGCCTCGCCCCAATCGAACCCGATGAGCTTCGCCGCCTGGAAGGCGCGCCAGGTGTTGTCGGCGATGATACCGACACCGCCCTTGACTGGCACGATCTTGAGGACGCCCCTCGCCTTCGCAGCCCTGGAAGCGTCGTAGCTCCGCAGGGTGCCGCCGAGATGGGGATTGGTGCAGACCGTGGCGTAGACCATGCCGGGCAGGCGGATATCGATGCCGAAGGTGGCGGTGCCCGTGCACTTGGCGACCATGTCGAGCCGCGGCATGGACTTGCCGAGATAACGCCAATCCTTGCGTTCCCTGAGCTTGACGTCGGCCGGCACCTCCAGCGTGGCCGCAATCCCGGCCAGCGATGCATAGCTGAGCGCGCGACCATTCGGCGCGATGACCGCACCGTCCCGCGTCTTGAGATCAGCCCTTGCAATACCGGTCTGCTTCGCCGCCGCGCGAAGCAGCAGTTCGCGCGCGGTCGCACCGGCGATGCGCAGCCGGTCGTAAGCATCGGCCACCGTCGACGAGCCGCCGGTCCATTGAAGACTGAGGAACTTGCCGCCGGCCTGGCTGATCGCCTCCGCCACCGGACCGAGAAGCACGCTGGTCGCCGCAATCGGAAGCCCCTCCTTGAGAACCTTGCCGTTGTAGTAGACCGAGCTCGGCGCCCCCGGATCGACCTTGATGTCGCTCCACGCGATATCCAGCTCTTCGGCGACCAGTGCCGCCTGCACGGAATAGGCTCCCTGGCCGAGATCGGCACGCGGCGTGATGATCGTGACACCGTCCTCTCCGATCCGCACATAGGGCGTCAGCATGAGCTGCCCCTTGTCCAGACCGTCCTTCAACCGCGCATTTACGCGAAATCGCTCGAAAAAATAAACGCCGACAACGAGGCCGCCGGCGACCGCGCCCGCCCCGACGAGCACGGCACGCCGAGAGACCATGCCGAGGCGGCTCACGGCTGTTGTTCCTGCAGCTTCCGAGCTGCGGTCCTGATCGCGGCGCGAATGCGGGTGTAGGTGCCGCAGCGACAAAGATTTGCCGACATCACGCGATCGATCTGATCGTCGAGCTGTCGGTCAGACGATAGCGGCTTGCCCTTGATCCTGGCATTCAGCAGAGCGGCGGCAGCCATGATCTGCCCCGGCTGGCAATAGCCGCATTGCGCCACCTGATGCTCGATCCATGCCGCCTGAACGGCATGCAGCGCATGCGGCGTTCCCAGCCCAGCGATCGTGACGACCTTGGCCTCGTTCGCGAGG
The DNA here is from genome assembly GCF_007290395.2 of Bradyrhizobium cosmicum. Taxonomy (NCBI): domain Bacteria; kingdom Pseudomonadati; phylum Pseudomonadota; class Alphaproteobacteria; order Hyphomicrobiales; family Nitrobacteraceae; genus Bradyrhizobium; species Bradyrhizobium cosmicum. The sequence goes on from NZ_CP041656.2 coordinate 5,996,880, forward strand.
TCGCCGATCCTGAGCGAGCACGACCGCACCGGCCGGTCGTCGACATGCACCGTGCACGCGCCGCACATCGCGATGCCGCAGCCATATTTCGGACCGGTGCAACCAAGCTCGTCGCGCAGCACCCACAACAGGGGCATGTCGTCCTCGACATCCACGCTGTGCGACTCTCCGTCGACCCAAATCACGCGCATGGGGGCTCCGGAAAACAGATGGTTCTGACAAAACGGATCGCCGGACCACCGGCGCAGCCTCAACTTAAGGCTTTAATATGGGTGGCATTATCGCGCGGGAAGGTCGCGATGGCAAGGAGGCGGATCTGGCGCTCCCGCTGCCGAATTCTCGCGTCTTACATCCCGCTCAGGCCGCTATCCACCGCCAGCGTCTGTGCCGTGACGTAGACACTTTCGTCCGACAGGAAGAACAGCACCGCATAGGCGATCTCCCACGCTGTGGCCTGGCGGCCGAAGGGGACGTGGCCCTTGCCGCGGTTGGGACGGCCGGCGCCGGCTTCGCGGCCGTTGGGGGTGTCGACGAGGCCGGGATAGACGAGGTTGGCGCGGATGCCGCGGCGCGATCCGAGATGGGCGATGTTGCGCATCAGGCCGCCGAGCGCGGCCTTGGAGGAATCGTACACGGCCATCTGGGATCCCGCCTTCAGCGCGGCGATCGACGAGATGAAGACGATGGCACCGCCATTATCGAATCTCGGTAGCGCGGCGCGGCAGCACAGCATGGGGCCGCGGACGTTGACGTCGTAGATCCCGTTCCACTCCTCGGGGCTGACGTTGTCGAGCCCAACCTTGCCGAAGGTGCCGATGTTCAGCACCATGCCGTCGAGACCGCCCATGGCGCGGTGGGCTTCCTCGATCATGCGGACGACGTCGGCTTCGTTCGTCACGTCGGCAGCGATGGCGAAGCCCTCGCCGCCTTCGTCGGTGATGTGCTTGACGGTCTGCTGGGCCGAGCTGCGGTTGAGATCGGCGACCGCAACCTTCGCGCCCTCGCGGGCACACAGGATGCTCATGGCGCGGCCGTTGCCGACCGGATCGGTGGCGGGATCGAACACGCGCTGGCCACCGCCGACGATCAGAATGCGGCGTCCCTTCATGCGCCCCCGGCCCGGCGCTTCGCCCAGCGACTCCGCGCTGGGCGGGCGGACGTAGCGCTCCGTCTTGCTCTCGCTGTCCGTCATCTCAGCCGCCTTACTTCTTGCCGCCGTCATAGACCTTCATGCCGGCCGCGGGATCGAGATCGGTCTCGGTCGCTTCAGTCAGGCGCGCCATCATCATGTAGAAGCCGAGAGCGACGATGGATTCGACGATCTCCTGATCGCTGAAATGTTTTCGCGCCGCGGCGAAGGTCGCTTCGGGCACGCGGACGTTCTCGACGACCTCGCGGCCGAACTTCAGCAGCGCACGCTCGGACTCGCTCAGCGCTGCGGAATCGTATTCGCTGCGCTCCACCGCATCGACCTGGCCTTGCGTGCAGCCGACACCGAGCGCGATCGGCACGTGCTGGCGCCATTCATAGGCGCCGCCCTCGAGCTGGGCGGCCTGGAGGATCAAGAGCTCGCGGTTGACCGCGCTGAGCTTCTGCTTGTGCAGGATCGAATTGCCGAGCCGCATCGCCGGGATCATGTTGGCCTCGGCGTGGGCCATCATGCGAAAGATGTTGAGCTTGACCGGCATGCGGTCGAACGAGGCGCGGATGTCGCCGCTCGTCGTCTCCGGATCAATCAGGGGCAGCCTTGCCACGCGTTTCTCCCTTGGGTTTTCTTTTCTTGTTGGCTTCGTCGTTGCCCGCCGCGATCAGCGACAGGAAGAAGGCGAGGTAGCGGTCGATCGCCTCGATCACCTTGGCCCGCGGCGACGGCGCCGCGCCCATCACGTAATGTTCGAGGCGGATGTAGATCAGGCCGGCGGCGAACAGCCGCGCGGTCTCGCGCGGGTCGGGCGTCGAGACGAGGCCAGCGAGCGCAAAGCCGCGGAAATAGTCCGTCATCATGCTCTGCTCGCGCGCGTAGAAATGATCGGCGAACTTGGCGCGGATGCCGGGCACGCGGTTGCGCTCGGCGGTGATCACCTTCTGGAACTGGTGCTCGCGCGGATCGGACCATTGCTCGACGAGGTCCAATGCAAACTGCCGACAGAACGCGGCGGGCTGGCGCGCAAGCTGCTTGTAGCGCGGCTCTTCCAGCCGGCTCGCCGAACTCGCCGGGCCGTGCTCGCTGACGATCGCCTCCAAGATAGCGGCCTTGCCGGAGAAATGGTTGTAGAGGCTGCTCTCGCGGATGCCGACGCGGCGCGCCAGCTCGCGCATCGAGGCGCCGCCATAGCCGCTCTGCGCGAACAGATCGAGTGCTTCGCTCAGGATGCGCTCGCGGGTGGTGGGCGCAGCCGTTTCCGCCGTGCTGGAGGTGTGGACAGCCATGACGGCTTGACTAACGAACGATCGTTCGCTAGTCAACCGTCCGAACGATCGTTCGTTTGCCAGTGTGGCGGCAACGGTCGCGGCCCGCAAGGGCGAGGTTATCGCGTTTCAACTCCGCTCATTCGAGAGGCGGAGAGCAATTTTGGGAGATGACGTCATGGCGCGCTTTGCCCGCCTTCGCCTGGGTGCGGCCTGCATCCTGTTGCCGCTGCTTGCGGCCAGCACCGCCTCTGCCCAAAGCAAGTACGATCCCGGCGCCGACGACAAGACCATCAAGATCGGCACCACCGCGCCGCTGAGCGGGCCGGTCTCGGCCTTCGCCCAGATCGCGAAATCCGCCGAAGCCTATTTTCGCAAGGTGAACGACGACGGCGGCGTCAACGGCCGGCGCATCCAGATGATCATCGCCGACGACGCCTACAGCCCGCCGAAGACAGTGGAGCAGACGCGGCGGCTGGTCGAGAGCGAGGAGGTGCTGCTGATCTTCGGCGGCGTCGGCACGCCCACCAACAGCGCCGTGCACAAATATCTCAACGACCGCAAGGTGCCGCAGCTGTTCCTGGGCTCGGGCGCGGCGAAGTGGGACGACCCGAAGAATTTTCCGTGGACCGTCGGCTGGCAGCCGACCTATCGCGACGAGGCCATCGCCTATGCCAAATACATCAAGGCGAGCCACGCCAAGGCGAAGATC